>NZ_JBHSMF010000005.1:0-220224 GCF_042655405.1 Caenimonas terrae
AGATCGCCCGCACCGGCGGCAGCTTCAACCTGACCGGCGTCCTGGACCTGGGAGGCGGCACCCTGGACATCGGCTCGGCCACCTTCGGCACCGGCGGGCTCAGCCAGATGTACGGCACGCTCAGGAACGGCACGCTGGTGAGCGGCGACGGCACCCCCCTGTATGGCTATGGCGGATGGCTGGACGCGATCGGCATCGGCAGCAACCTGTCGCTGGTCGGCGGCGGCTACCTGAACGTCAAGAACGGGCTGGCGCTGGCCAACGGCGTCACCTTCAACGCCGGCAGCTCGACCCTGTCGATGTACGGCAGCCAGTCGATCTCGGTTGGCGGCTCCGGCGGCGCGGCGACCTTCCTGAGCCCGGGCGGATACATCTACATCAATGCCGGCGGCACCGGGGAGACGCTGACGCTCGGTTCCGGCATCACGTACCGCGGCCATGGCGGCTTCTATAACTACACCGGCGGCACACTCATCAACAACGGCACCATCGATGCGAGCGACACCGGCCAGACGCTGTACATCCAGCCCGATACGTTCACCAACAACGGAACCTTGAACATCGCGAGCGCAGCGACGGTCTACCGCGGTGTCGGCATGACCAACCCCGCCAGCGGCGTGATCTCGGGCAGCGGCTCGCTCAATCTCGGAACCGGCACGCTGGTGAACCTGGGGACGCTGGCGCCCGGCAGCGCCACGGCGACCGGCACGCTGTCCATCGCGGGCAACCTCGATACCAGCGCCGGCACCGTGGTGCTGAAGACTGCGTCGACAACTGCGTACGACGCCGTGTCGGTGTCGGGCGCCGTCGCCGTCAGTTCGGGCACGGTCATCAACCGCACCGACATGGCGGGTGCGAGCTATGTGGCGAACGATACTTTCGACGTGATCCGCAGCGCCGCCGGGACTGTCAGCGGCGGGCTGCCGACGGTCCCCGGCTTCAACGTATCGGTCACGCCTGCGCCCGCGCCGGTGTCGCTGCGACTGACGGCCCAGGCGCCAGCACCCACTTCAGCGCCTGCACCGACCCCGGCGCCGACGCCTGCGCCGTCGCCGGCACCCACACCCGCGCCGTCACCCGCACCGACGCCCGCGCCATCTCCAGCGCCGACGCCTGCGCCTTCCCCGGCGCCTACGCCAGCGCCGTCGCCGGCACCCACACCCGCGCCTTCCCCGGCGCCTACGCCTGCGCCGTCGCCGGCACCCACACCCGCGCCGTCACCCGCACCGACGCCTGCGCCATCTCCAGCGCCGACGCCTGCGCCTTCCCCGGCGCCTACGCCAGCGCCGTCGCCGGCACCCACGCCCGCGCCGTCGCCAGCCCCGTCGCCGGCACCCACACCCGCGCCGTCGCCAGCGCCGTCCCCGGCACCCACGCCCGCGCCGAGCCCTGCACCGACACCCGCGCCCGCGCCCTCGCCGGCGCCGGCGCCTACGCCTGCCCCGAGCCCCGCACCCGCACCCGCACCCGCGTCGCCGACCGTCCAGCAGATCATCGAACTGCTGCCGACCGCCGCCCGGGACGTGGTGCAGCTGGCGGTGACGGAGCAGCAGAACGTGGTGACCGTGTTCGTGGCGCTGGCGCAAAAGGAGGAAACGCCCCCCGGGCGCGACGACAAGAAGGAAAGCGCCGTCACCTCCAATGTCACCGCCACGCAATGCAAGCCGTGAGCCTTGAGCCGGGCTCCGGCGCCGGCTAGAAGCGCGGCAGCTCGGGGTGCGCGAGCTGGCCGCCGCGCACCAGCATCTTCCCGTACTCGGCGCAGCGGTTCAGCGTCGGGATGACCTTGCCGGGATTGAGCAGCTGCCTGGGGTCGAAGGCGCGCTTGACGCCGAACATCTGCTCGTTCTCGGCGGCGCTGAACTGCACGCACATCGAGTTGAGCTTCTCGTAGCCGACGCCATGCTCGCCGGTGATGGTCCCGCCCATCGCCACGCTGGTCTCCAGGATGTCGGCGCCGAACAGCTCGGCGCGGTGCAGCTGGTCGGCGTCGTTGGCGTCGAACAGGATCAGCGGATGCAGGTTGCCGTCGCCGGCATGGAACACGTTGGCGCAGCGCAATCCGTACCTGATCTCCATCTGCTGGATCGCCAGCAGGATGTCGGCCAGCCGCTTGCGCGGGATGGTGGAGTCCATGCACATGTAGTCCGGGCTGATGCGGCCCGACGCCGGGAAAGCGTTCTTGCGGCCGCTCCAGAAGCGCAGCCGCTCGGCTTCGTCGCGGCTGACCGCCAGCGCGGTGCAGCCGCAGGAGCGCAGCACGTCGCTCATGCGGCCGATCTCTTCTTCCACTTCCTCCGGCGTGCCGTCGCTCTCGCACAGCAGGATGGCCTCGGCCGTCAGGTCGTAGCCGGCGTGGACGAAGTCCTCCACCGCCGCCGTCATCGGCTTGTCCATCATCTCCAGGCCGGCCGGGATGATGCCGGCGGCGATCACCGCCGCCACCGCATCGCCGGCCTTGCGCACGTCGTCGAAGCTGGCCATGATGCAGCGCGCCAGCAGCGGCTTGGGCACCAGCTTGACCGTCACCTCGGTGGTGACGGCCAGCATGCCCTCGCTGCCGACGATCACGCTCAGCAGGTCCAGTCCGGCGCAATCGAGCGCGTCGCCGCCGAACTCCACCGGTTCGCCTTCCACCGTGAAGCCCTTGACCTTGATCACGTTGTGCAGCGTCAGGCCGTACTTCAGGCAATGCACGCCGCCGGAGTTCTCGGCCACGTTGCCGCCGATGGTGCAGGCGATCTGGCTGGACGGGTCGGGCGCGTAATACAGGGCGTGCGGCGCCGCGGCCTCGCTGATCGCGAGGTTGCGCACGCCGCATTGCACCAGCGCCGTGCGGCTGAACGGGTCGACCTTGACGATGCGGTTGAACTTGGCCAGCGACAGCGTCACGCCCAGGGCATGCGGCATCGCGCCGCCGGACAGCCCGGTGCCGGCGCCGCGCGCCACCACCGGCACCTCCAGCGCGTGGCAGGCCTTCAGCACCGCCTGCACCTGGTCGTGCGTTTCCGGCAGCGCCACCACCAGCGGACGCTGGCGGTAGGCGGTGAGGCCGTCGCATTCGTACGGGGTGGTGTCCTCGGCGTTCCAGAGCAGCGCATGGGCGGGCAGCACCGCCTGCAACGCGCGCACCACCTGCGCCTGGCGTTCGGCGCGATTCAGGACAGCGGTGTCGATCGGTGCATTCATGCCGCCACTGTAGGCCAGTTGCGGGCCCGCCCGGCTGAAGTTTTTTGCGGCCTGGGCTGAAATATCAGCCCAGGCTTTTCTTCAGCCACTCGGCGAAGGCGGCGCATTCCCAGCGGTCCATCGTGCCGGCCCGCCAGCACAGGTAGTGTGCGTGCGGGCTGGGTACGTTGCGCTCCGAGATGCGTTCCAGCGTGCCGTTCTCCAGCCAGGGCTGGCCGAGCTTGAGCCGCACCAGCGCGATGCCCAGGCCCTGGGCGGCGGCGTCGCACATCAGGCCGATGTCGTTGAAGGAGGAGCCCTCGCCCGGCTCGCCGGCATCCACGCCATGGGCCAGGAACCAGGTGCGCCAGGGCTCCAGCGGGCTCTTGATCAGCTTGGCGGCGAGCAGCTCCTCGATCGAATCGAAGGGCCCGTTCTCGCGCAGGTAGGCCGGCGACGCGAGCGGCGTCACCTCGTCGGTCATCAGGCAGACATGCTCGACGTCGGCGTAGCGGCCGGTGCCGAAGCGGATCATCAGGTCGGCGTCCTCGGCCACCACGTCCAGCAGCGGGATCGAGACCTGCAGCATCAGGTCGATCTCCGGATAGGCCTCGATGAAGCCGCGCAGCCGCGGCATCAGGATCGAGCGCGAGAAGGTCGGCGTCACCGCCACCTTCAGCTTGCGCTTGCCCTGGGCCGACTCGCGGCCGGGAAAGCGCTCCAGGATGGCGATGCCTTCGCGCACATGGGCCAGGTACTCGCTGCCTTCGGTCGTGAGCGAGAAGTCGGCGCGGCCGAACAGCTTGGCGCCGATGATCTGCTCCAGCTGGCGCACGCGGTGGCTGACGGCGCTCGGCGTCACGCACAGCTCCTCGGCCGCCTGCGTCACCGAGCGCAGGCGGGCCAGCGCCTCGAACGTCAGCAGGCACTGGATCGGCGGAATGCGGGCGGTCATGGCGTGGTTCCGGTGGCGATCCGGTTGCGGGCCTGTTCCAGCTGGCCGGCGTCCAGCGATTGTTCCAGCTGCGCGAGTTCGGCCGGCGCGGCGCCGTTGCCCCCGTTGGCCGCCAGGGCGAACCATGCATACGCGGCCACCGGGTCCGGCGCCACGCCGGTGCCGTCGCGCAGCGCCCGCGCCCACATGACCTGCGCCGGCGCGAAGCCCTTGCGGGCGCCTTGTTCGAACCACCTGGCCGCCGCCGCCGGATCCGGCTCCACGCCCGCGCCCAGCAGGTAGGCGACGCCGACATGCCAGGCATAGCGGCCCTGGGTCGGCGCGTCGTAGGCCACGTGCGCCCGCCCGGAGCGCAGCAGGATGGCCGGGATCTCGCCGCGCCCTTCCGCCAGCGCTTCCATGTCCCGCAGGCGAGCCTGCCGGAAGGCGGCGGTGCGTTCGCGCGCCTCCTGCGGCGACAGCCCCAGGTCCTGCTGCGCCAGCACGGCGTCGCTCAGCACGACGAGCGCGGCCAGCGGCGTGCTGCCCGGCGGCAGGCGCGCCGAATACCAGGCGGCCAGCATCAACTGGTCCAGTTCCATCAGCCGGTCGCGCCGGTAGGGGAAGTAGCTCAGCACCGTCCGGCCCGAGGGATGGCCGGCGATGCCCATGGCGTGCACCGCCTCGTGGTAGGCGCAGCGCCACACTTCGCCGGACCGCATGCGGACATGGACCCGCTCGAGCAACCAGTTGCGGACCTGGAGATATTCCGTCACGCAGGCGTCGCTGCCCAGGTCGTCGTCGCTCACCACCTCGATGTCCAGGCCGGCGGTGGAGGCCGCGTCCGCCTGCTGCGAGACGTCGACCAGGGCGATGCCGGCGGCGTCGCCGGCGGCGGCCAGCGCATTGCGCAGATGCTGGACGTGGCGCGCCGAGTCCGGGCCGTGGATGCGGTAAGCGACGGGGGACTTCCAGCGCATGGTCTGGCGCGCGGTGCCGCCCTGGTCCCACAGGCTTTCCCAGACCGTGCGCAGGCTGTCGTCCAGGGTGTCGGCGCGGACGGCACCCGCGAGCAGCAGCAGCGCGACCAGCAGGCTGGCCCAGGCTGGTGTCGCGCGAGTGCTCATGGCCCTACTTGAAGATCACCGTCTTGTGGCCGTTGAGCAGCACGCGGTGTTCGCTGTGCCACTTGACGGCGCGGGCCAGCACCTGGCTCTCGGTGTCGCGGCCCATCGCGGTGAGGTCTTCCACCGTCTTGCTGTGGTCGGCGCGCGCCACGTCCTGCTCGATGATCGGGCCTTCGTCCAGATCCGCCGTCACGTAGTGCGCGGTGGCGCCGATCAACTTCACGCCGCGGTCATGGGCCTGGTAATACGGCTTGGCGCCCTTGAAGCTGGGCAGGAAGCTGTGGTGGATGTTGATCGCCCGGCCGGCCAGCTTGCGGCACATGTCGTCCGACAGGATCTGCATGTAGCGGGCCAGCACCACCAGCTCCGCGCCCTCGGCCTCGATGATCTCGAACTGCCTGGCTTCCACCTGCGCCTTGGTTGCGGCAGTCATCGGCAGGTGGTGGAACGGCACGTTGTAGCTGGCCGCCAGCTGGTAGAACTCGCGGTGGTTCGAGATGATGGCGGCGATGTCCAGGTGCAGCAGGCCGGAGCGCCAGCGGAACAGCAGGTCGTTCAGGCAGTGGCCTTCCTTGCTGACCAGGATCACGGTGCGCATCGGCTGGGTGGTCGCGTGCAGCTTCCACTGCATCTTGAACGGCTCGGCGAAGAACCGCAGCTGGGTCTTGAGGTCGTCGTGCGTGTGCTGGTCGCAGGCGAACTGCACGCGCATGAAGAACAGGCCGGTGTCGTGGTCGTTGTACTGGGCCGCTTCTTCGATGTTGCCGCCGTGCTCCAGCAGGAAGCCGGAAACCGCGTGCACGATGCCCGGGCGGTCCGGGCAGGAAAGGGTGAGGACGTAGGCGTGGTTCATACGCCTTCAATTGTCGCAGGTGCGAAAATGCCCTTTTGGACCGTTCGATTTGGAGATTTCCATGGCGTACAACGACTTCAACATGGACAGCCAGTGGCTGCCCTTCACCCCCAACCGCAGCTTCATGAAGAACCCGCGGGTGTTCGTGGCCGCCGACGGCATGGAATTCACCACGCACGACGGCAGCAAGGTGATCGACGGCATCTCCAGCCTGTGGTGCGTCGGCGCCGGCCACAACAGGAAGCCGATCAACGAGGCGATCAAGAAGCAGCTGGACACCCTGGATTACTCCACCGCCTTCCAGGCCTCCAACGACCGCGCCTTCCAGGCCGCCGAGATGATCGCGGCCATGGCGCCGGGCGACCTCAACAAGGTGCTGTTCTGCAACTCCGGCTCGGAGGCGGCGGACACGTCGCTGAAGCTGGCGCTGGCTTACCACCGGGCCCGCGGCGAAGGCCATCGCACCGTCTTCATCGGCCGCGAGAAGGGCTACCACGGCGTCGGCTTCGGCGGCATGAGCGTGGGCGGCATCCCGGCCAACCGCAAGGCATTTAGTTCGGCCTTGCTGCCGCGGGTGGACCACATGCGCTTCATCCACGACCCGGTCAACAACGCCTACATCAACGGCGTCGAGCCGGTGTCGCAGGAAGACATGCTGCTGGAGCTGGAAAACCGCATCCTGCCGCTGCACGACCCGTCCAACGTGGCGGCGATCATCGTCGAGCCGGTGGCCGGTTCCGCCGGCTGGTACCTGCCGCCGCAGGGCTACCTCAAGCGGCTGCGCGAGATCTGCGACAAGCACGGCATCCTGCTGATCTTCGACGAGGTGATCACCGGCTTCGGGCGCATGGGCACCAACTTCGGCGCCGATTTCTACGGCGTGGTGCCGGACATGCTCAACTTCGCCAAGTGCGTGACCAACGGCGTGATCCCGATGGGCGGCGTGATCTGCCGCGACAAGCTGTACGACACGATGATGAAGACCGACGCGCCGCCCCACGTGATCGAGTTCTTCCACGGCTACACCTATTCCGGCCATCCGGTGGCCTGCGCCGCCGCCATCGCCACACTGGAGCTGTTCCAGCAGGACAAGCTGTTCGCGCGCGCGGGGGAAATGGGCAAGGTTCTCGGCAACGCGTTCCACAGCACCTTCAAGGGCATGCCCAACGTGATCGGCATCCGCAGCCTGGGCCTGGCCGCAGCGGTGGAGCTGGCGCCGATCGCCGGCTCGCCGGGCAAGCGCGCCTACGACATCTTCATCGACTGCTTCAACAACGGCGCGCTGGTGCGGCCGGCCGGCGACGTGCTGGTGATCGCGCCGCCCTACATCGTGGAAAAGTCGCACATCGACAAGCTGGTCAACACGCTGGCCGACTCGATCCGCAAGCACGCCTGACCGCCGGCTTCTGCGCCGCACTTGATGTAGGTTAAATGCGCACCGGGCCGGCTGCCCTAAGCTGGCCCGATGCAAGCGCGCTGGCCCGTCCCACACGGCCAGGCCGGTGGGGACCGGCCTGAGCCGCCCCCTGCCTGCGCCGGGAAAGAGCCCGGCAACCCAGGCGCGGCCACGGCCGCCACCGGCCCGCCCACCGTCACCCGCCAGGCCTGGTCGGTGCTGGCGGTGAGCACGCTGTCCTTCACCGTCTGCTTCATGGTCTGGATGATGTTCGGCGTGATCGGCATCCCGATCCGCAAGACCCTGAACCTGAACGCCACCGAGTTCGGCCTGCTGACGGCCATGCCGGTGCTGACCGGCTCGCTGGTGCGGGTGCCGCTGGGCATCTGGACCGACCGCTACGGCGGCCGCATCGTGATGGCGCTGCTGATGGCGGCGACGGTGCCGGCAATCTGGCTGATGTCCTACGCCACCGCCTACTGGCACTTCCTGGCGATCGGCCTGTTCGTCGGCCTGGCAGGGGGCTCGTTCTCGGTCGGCACGCCCTATGTCGCCCGCTGGTTCCCCAAGAAGCGGCAGGGCTTCGCGATGGGCGTGTACGGCGCCGGCAACTCGGGGGCGGCGGTCAACAAGTTCGTCGCGCCGGTGCTGCTGGTCAGCTTCGGCTGGACCATGGTGCCGCAGGTCTACGCGGCGGTGATGCTCGGCACGGTGATCCTGTTCTGGTTCTTCAGCTACAGCGACCCGTCGCACCTGGTGCCCAGCAGCGTCCGCTTCAGCGACCAGCTCAAGATGCTCAAGGATCCGCACGTGCTGCGCTACTGCCAGTACTACAGCATCGTGTTCGGCGGCTATGTCGCGCTGTCGCTGTGGATGGTGCAGTACTACGTCGGCGAGTTCGGCCTGGACATCCGCATTGCCGCCCTGCTGGCGGCCTGCTTCTCGCTGCCCGGCGGCGTGCTGCGCGCCGTCGGCGGCTGGCTGTCGGACAAGTTCGGTGCCCACACGATGACCTGGTGGGTGATGTGGGTGAGCTGGATCTGCCTGTTCCTGCTGTCCTATCCGCAGACCGATTTCACCATCCTCACCGTCAACGGTCCGCGCAGCTTCCACCTCGGCCTGAACGTCTACGCCTTCACCGTGCTGATGTTCGTGCTGGGCATCGCCTGGGCCTTCGGCAAGGCCAGCACCTTCAAGTACATCAGCGACCAGTATCCGGAGAACATCGGCACCGTCTCGGGCATCGTCGGCCTGGCCGGCGGCCTCGGCGGCTTCGTGCTGCCGATCATGTTCGGCGCCCTGATGGACCTGACCGGCATCCGCTCCAGCGCCTTCATGCTGATGTACTGCGTGGTCTGGGTGTCGCTGATCTGGATGTACTTCACCGAAGTTCGCCGTACCGAAGTCATGGGCAGCCACGCGGCCGAGGGCCCGTCGTTCCCGCATCTGCTCCAGCCATCGTCGCCACCGCCCCTGGGCCAGGCCTTTCAGAAAGCGTCATCATGAGCACCACCACCGCACCGGCTCCGCACGGCCGCGTCCTGTCGATCTGGACGCCCGAGGACAAATCATTCTGGGAACGCGAGGGCGAGGCCATCGCCAAGATCAACCTGTGGATCAGCGTGCCGGCGCTGTTCCTGGCCTTCGCCGTCTGGCAGGTCTGGAGCGTGGTGGCGGTCGGCCTGCCGGCGCTGGGCTTCAAGTATTCGACCAACCAACTGTTCTGGCTGGCGGCGGCGCCGGCGCTGTCGGGCGCGACGCTGCGGATCTTCTATTCGTTCATCGTGCCGCTGGTGGGCGGCCGGCGCTGGACCGCGATCTCCACCGCCTCGCTGCTGATCCCGGCGATCGGCATCGGCTTCGCGGTGCAGGACAACACCACCAGCTATCCGACCATGATGCTGCTGGCGCTGCTGTGCGGCTTCGGCGGCGGCAACTTCAGCTCCAGCATGGCCAACATCAGCTTCTTCTTCCCGAAGGAGCGCAAGGGCTCGGCGCTGGGCGTCAACGCCGGCCTGGGCAACCTGGGCGTGTCGGTGGTGCAGTTCCTCAGCCCGCTGGTGGTGACCATGGGCATCTTCGGCATCTTCGGCGGCGACCCGCAGACCATCACCAGGAACGGCCAGGCGGTGCAGGTCTGGACCCAGAACGCCGCCTTCATCTGGGTGCCGTGGATCCTGCTGGCCTCGCTGGCGGCGTGGTTCGGCATGAACGACATCGCAGCCGCCAAGGCCTCGTTCGCCACCCAGGCCACCATCTTCCGGCGCAAGCATAACTGGCTGATGTGCCTGCTGTATCTCGGAACCTTCGGCTCCTTCATCGGTTATGCGGCGGGCTTCCCGCTGTTGATCAAGAGCCAGTTCCCCGGCGTCAACCCGCTGGCGTACGCCTGGCTCGGTCCGCTGGTCGGCGCCGTGGTGCGGCCCTTCGGCGGCTGGCTGGCCGACAAGGTGGGCGGCGCCAAGGTGACCTTCTGGAACTTCATCGTGATGGCGTCCGCGGTGGTCGGCGTTCTTTACTTCCTGCCCTCGGGCCCGTCGGGCGGCAGCTTCGCCGGCTTCTTCCTGATGTTCCTGGTGCTGTTCCTGACCACCGGCATCGGCAACGGCTCCACCTTCCGCATGATCCCGGTGATCTTCCTGAACGAGGCGCTGGCGCGGGTGAACCAGTCCGACCCGCAGCAGGTGGCGCTGGCCACCAAGGAAGGCAACACCGAAGGCGCCGCCACGCTAGGCTTCACCGCCGCCATGGCGGCCTACGGCGGCTTCTTCATTCCCAAGAGCTACGGCAGCTCGATCACGCTGACCGGCGGTCCGGAGGCGGCGCTGTACGTCTTCGTCGCCTTCTACCTGGTGTGCATCGCGGTGACGTGGTGGTACTACGCCCGCAAGAACGCGCCGATGCCCTGCTGATATTACCCGCCCGGAGAACAAGAATGAGCCACTTCCTGGATCGCCTGACCTACTTCTCGCAGCCGCGCGAAAGCTTTGCCGACGGGCACGGCCGCACCACCGGCGAGGACCGCACCTGGGAAGACGCCTACCGCAACCGCTGGGCCCACGACAAGATCGTGCGCAGCACCCACGGCGTCAACTGCACCGGCTCCTGCTCCTGGAAGATCTACGTCAAGGGCGGCATCGTCACCTGGGAAACCCAGCAGACCGACTACCCGCGCACCCGCTGGGACATGCCCAACCACGAGCCGCGCGGCTGCGCCCGCGGCGCCAGCTACAGCTGGTACCTGTACAGCGCCAACCGGGTCAAGTACCCGATGGTGCGCGGCCGGTTGCTGCGGCTCTGGCGCGACGCGCGCATCACCCTGGGGCCGGTGGAGGCCTGGGCCTCGATCGTGGAGAACGAGGCCAAGCGGCGCAGCTACCAGCAGGTGCGTGGCCTCGGCGGCTTCGTGCGCTCGGCCTGGGACGAGGTCAACGAGATGGTCGCCGCGGCCAACGTCTACACCATCAAGAAGCACGGGCCGGACCGCGTGATCGGCTTCTCGCCCATCCCCGCGATGTCGATGGTGAGCTATGCGGCCGGCAGCCGCTATCTCAGCCTGATCGGCGGCGTCTGCATGAGCTTCTACGACTGGTACTGCGACCTGCCGCCGGCCAGTCCGCAGGTCTGGGGCGAGCAGACCGACGTGCCCGAATCGGCCGACTGGTTCAACTCCAGCTTCATCATCGCCTGGGGCTCCAACGTGCCGCAGACCCGGACGCCGGACGCCCACTTTTTCACCGAGGTCCGCTACAAGGGCACCAAGACGGTGGCGATCACGCCCGACTATTCCGAGGTGGCCAAGCTGGCCGACATCTGGATGAACCCCAAGCAGGGCACCGACGCGGCGGTGGCCATGGCGATGGGCCACGTCATCCTCAAGGAGTTCTACTTTCCCGAGGGCGGCCAGCGCAGCGCGTATTTCGACGACTACGTGCGCCGCTACACCGACATGCCGATGCTGGTGCTGCTCAAGGAACACACGCTGCCCGGCGGAGAAGTCATCACGGTGCCGGACCGCTACGTCCGCGCCTCCGATTTCGACGCCAACCTCGGCCAGGCCAACAACCCGGAGTGGAAGACGGTCGCCCTCGATGCCTCGGGCAAGGTGGTGCTGCCCAACGGCGCCATCGGCTTCCGCTGGGGCGCGGACGGCCGCGCCGACGTCGGCCAGTGGAACCTGGAAGCCAAGGAAGCGCAGCACGGCGGCGAGGTCAGGCTGAAACTCTCGGTGCTGGAGGGCGGGCAGGCCTCGACCGAGACCGTGCGGGTGGGCTTTCCCTACTTCGGCGGCATCGTCAGCGAGAACTTCCCGAACAACGTCCAGACCGACGTCCTGGTCCGGACCGTGCCGGTGCAGCGCCTGTCGCTGGGCCAGGCCGGCGCGGAGCGCTCGGTGCTGGTCGCCACGGTGTTCGACCTCCAGGTCGCCAACTACGGCGTGGCCCGCGGCCTGCCGGGCGAGTTCGCGGCCAAGAGCTTCGACGACGACACGCCCTACACGCCGGCCTGGCAGGAGCGCATCACCGGCACGCCGCGGGCCCAGCTGATCACGGTGGCGCGCCAGTTCGCCGAGAACGCCCACAAGACCCAGGGCCGCTCGATGGTGATCATCGGCGCGGCGATGAACCACTGGTACCACAGCGACATGAACTACCGCGGCGTCATCAACATGCTGATGCTGTGCGGCTGCATCGGCAAGAGCGGCGGCGGCTGGGCGCATTACGTCGGGCAGGAAAAGCTGCGGCCGCAGACCGGCTGGACCGCGCTGGCCTTCGCGCTGGACTGGATCCGCCCGCCCCGGCAGATGAACAGCACCAGCTTCTTCTACGCCCACACCGACCAGTGGCGCTACGAGAAGCTGGGCATGGACGAAGTGCTGTCGCCGCTGGCCGACAAGAAGCTCTATGCGGGCAGCATGATCGACTACAACGTGCGCGCCGAGCGCATGGGCTGGCTGCCCAGCGCGCCGCAACTGCAGACCAATCCGCTGCAGGTGGTGCGCGATGCGGCCGCCGCCGGCGTCGAGCCGAAGGAGTACGCCGTCAAGGCGCTGAAGGACGGCTCGCTCAAGATGAGTTGCACCGACCCCGACCATCCGGACAACTGGCCGCGCAACATGTTCGTCTGGCGCTCCAACATCCTGGGATCCTCGGGCAAGGGCCACGAGTACTTCCTCAAGCACCTGCTGGGCACCAGCAACGGCGTGCAGGGCAAGGACCTGGGCGCCGAGGAGGCGAAACCCACGGAAGTTGTCTGGCACGACAAGGCGCCCGAAGGCAAGCTGGACCTGCTGGTGACGCTGGACTTCCGCATGAGCACCACCTGCCTGTACTCCGACATCGTGCTGCCGACGGCCACCTGGTACGAGAAGAACGACCTCAACACCAGCGACATGCATCCCTTCATCCATCCGCTGTCCACGGCGGTGGACCCGGCCTGGCAATCGCGCAGCGACTGGGACATCTACAAGGGCTTCGCGAAGAAGTTCAGCGAGGTCTGCGTCGGCCACCTGGGCGTGGAAAAGGAACTGGTGCTGGCGCCGCTGATGCACGACAGCCCCGCCGAGCTGGCCCAGCCCTTCGAGGTGAAAGACTGGAAGCGCGGCGAGTGCGAGCTGGTCCCGGGCAAGACCGCGCCAAACATGCTGGTGGTGGAGCGCGACTACCCCAATGTCTTCAAGCGCTTCACCGCGCTGGGCCCGCTGATGAACAAGGTGGGCAACGGCGGCAAGGGCATCGCCTGGAACACCCAGGCGGAAGTGCAGCAGCTCGGCGAGCTCAACGGCTTCGTCACGGCCGAAGGCGTGACGCAAGGCATGCCCAAGATCGAGACCGACATCGACGCCTGCGAGGTGGTGCTGCAGCTCGCGCCCGAGACCAACGGCCATGTCGCGGTCAAGGCCTGGGCCGCGCTGGGCAAGCAGACCGGGCGCGACCACACGCACCTGGCGATCCACCGCGAAGACGAGAAGATCCGCTTCCGCGACATCCAGGCCCAGCCGCGCAAGATCATCAGCTCGCCGACCTGGAGCGGCATCGAGAGCGAGACGGTCTCTTACAACGCCGGCTACACCAACGTGCACGAGATGATCCCCTGGCGCACGCTGACCGGGCGCCAGCAGTTCTACATGGACCATCCCTGGATGATCGCGTTCGGCGAGGGGTTCTCCAGCTACCGGCCGCCGGTGGACCTCAAGACCACGGCCGGCATCCACGGCATCAAGCCCAACGGCAACACCGAGATCGCGCTCAACTTCATCACGCCGCACCAGAAGTGGGGCATCCACAGCACCTACACCGACAACCTGATGATGCTCACGCTCAGCCGCGGCGGCCCGTGCGTCTGGATCAGCGAAGACGACGCCAAGCGCGCCGGCATCGTCGACAACGACTGGATCGAGCTGTTCAACATCAACGGCGCCATCGCGGCGCGGGCGGTGGTGAGCCAGCGGGTCAAGCCGGGCATGGTGATGATGTACCACGCGCAGGAAAAGATCGTGAACACGCCCGGCTCTGAGATCACCGGCGCGCGCGGCGGCATCCACAACTCGGTGACGCGGATCGTGCTCAAGCCCACCCACATGATCGGCGGCTACGCGCAGTTCAGCTACGGCTTCAACTACTACGGAACCATCGGCACCAACCGCGACGAATTCGTGGTGGTGCGCAAGATGAACAAGATCGACTGGCTCGACACTCCTGTCGCAGAACAACTGGTCAAGGCGACGCTGGAACAAGGAGAGTCAGCATGAAGATCCGCGCGCAAATCGGCATGGTGCTGAATCTGGACAAGTGCATCGGCTGCCACACCTGTTCGGTCACCTGCAAGAACGTCTGGACCAGCCGGCCGGGCATGGAATACGCCTGGTTCAACAACGTCGAGACCAAGCCCGGCATCGGCTACCCCAAGGAATGGGAAAACCAGGACAAGTGGAACGGCGGCTGGGTGCGCAAGGCCAGCGGCGCGATCGAGCCGCGCCAGGGCGCCAAGTGGAAGCTGCTGATGCGCATCTTCACCAATCCCAACCTGCCCGAGATCGACGACTACTACGAGCCCTTCACCTACGACTACGCCCACCTGCAGTCGGCGCCGGAAATGAAGGCCACGCCGACCGCGCGGCCGCGCAGCCTGATCACCGGCAAGCAGATGGACAAGATCGTCTGGGGCCCAAACTGGGAGGAGATCCTGGGCGGCGAATTCGCCGGCCGCAGCAAGGACCGCAACTTCGACGACATCCAGAAGGAGATGTACGGCCAGTTCGAGAACACCTTCATGATGTATTTGCCGCGGCTGTGCGAGCACTGCCTGAACCCGGCCTGCGTCGCCTCCTGCCCCTCGGGCTCGATCTACAAGCGCGAGGAAGACGGCATCGTGCTGATCGACCAGGACAAGTGCCGCGGCTGGCGCATGTGCGTCTCGGGCTGTCCCTACAAGAAGATCTACTACAACTGGAAGAGCGGCAAGGCCGAGAAGTGCATCTTCTGCTACCCGCGCATCGAGGCCGGGCAGCCGACGGTCTGCTCGGAAACCTGCGTCGGAAGAATTCGGTACCTGGGCGTGCTGCTGTACGACGCGGACCGCATCCAGGAAGCAGCCAGCGTCGAACACGACCGCGACCTGTACCAGGCGCAGCTGGACATCTTTCTGGATCCGTTCGATCCCAAGGTGATCGAGCAGGCCCGCGTCGACGGCATTCCCGACAAGTGGATGGAGGCCGCCCGCAACAGCCCGGTCTACAAGATGGCGGTGCAATGGAAGGTGGCCCTGCCGCTGCATCCCGAATACCGGACGCTGCCGATGGTCTGGTACGTGCCGCCGCTGTCGCCGATCAGCGCCGCCGCCAATGCCGGCCACCTTGGCAACAATGGCGAGATCCCCGACGTCAACCAGTTGCGCATTCCGGTCCGGTACCTGGCCAACCTGCTGACGGCTGGCGACACCAAGCCGGTGGTGCGGGCGCTGGAGCGGATGCTGGCGATGCGCGCCTACCAGCGCGAAAAGCATGTGGACCAGCGCATCAACCAGGCGGTGCTGGACCAGGTCGGCATCACGAAAGCCGAGGTCGAGGAGATGTACCACGTGATGGCGATCGCCAACTACGAGGATCGCTTCGTCATCCCCAGCACCCACCGCGAGTACGCCGAGAACACCTTCAACGTGCGCGGCGGCTGCGGCTTCAGCTTCGGCAACGGCTGCTCCGACGGCAGCACCGAGGCCAGCCTGTTCGGCGCCGAGAAGAAACGCACCATTCCCATCAAGGCGGAGATCTGAGATGAAACAGAACAACAGCTCCGCACCGAAGCGCACCCCCGGTGCCGTCGCGCTGCGCATCCTGGCGGGCCTGCTCGGTTACCCCGACGCGCAACTGCGTTCTTATCTTCCCGAGATGGCGGCGCTGCTGAAGGAAGAGAGTGCGCTCAAGCCCACGCGCCGCGGCGAGCTGCTCGCGCTGATGGACGCCCTGGAATGCGGCGACCCGCTTGAAACCGAGGCCGCCTATGTCGAACTGTTCGACCGCGGCCGCGCCACCTCGCTGCACCTGTTCGAGCATGTGCATGGCGATTCGCGCGAGCGCGGCCCGGCGATGATCGACCTGGGCCAGACCTACGAGACGGCCGGCCTGGTCCTGGCCGAGGGCGAGCTGCCCGACTACCTGCCCGCGGTGCTGGAGTTCGTCTCCACCCAGCCGCAGGCCGAGGCAAAGGCTTTCCTGGGCGAGATCGCGCACCTGCTGCAGGGCATCTTCGGCGCGCTGCGCCAGCGTGACAGCGCGTACGCCAGCGTGCTGGGCGCGTTGCTGGAGCTGGCGGGCCAGAGGGCCGAGGCCATCGAGCCGGCGCCCGAGCCGCCGCTGGACGAGAGCTGGGCCGAGCCGGTGGTGTTCGACGGCTGCTCCACCCAGGGCCAGGCCCGTCCGGGCCAGCCGCAGCCGGTCCACATCGTTCGCAAGACAAGTTACGCGCAAGGAGCAGCGTCATGAGCGGCGTCTACGGTTTCCTGTTCCAGGTCTATCCCTATGTCTGCTTCACGGTGTTCGTGGTCGGCAGCCTGATCCGCTTCGACCAGAACCAGTACAGCTGGAAGAGCGACTCCTCGCAGATGCTGCGCGCCGGCACGCTGCGCTGGGGCAGCAACCTGTTCCACGTCGGGGTGCTGTTCCTGTTCTTCGGCCACATGGTGGGGCTGTTCACGCCGCACTCCGTGTACGGCGTCTTCATGAGCGCGGCGTCCAAGCAGATGCTGGCCATCACGGCCGGCGGCATCGCCGGCCTGCTGTGCTTCGTGGGGCTGAGCCTGCTGCTGTACCGGCGGGTGTTCGACGACCGCATCCGCCACACCAGCCACCCGACCGACATCGCGATCCTGCTGGTGCTGTGGGTGCAGCTGGTGGTCGGCCTGATCACCATCCCCCTGTCCTTCCAGCATTCCGACGGCAGCGTGATGCTGATCCTGGCCGACTGGGCCCAGCGCATCGTCACCCTGCGCCCGGTCGATGCCACGGCCATGTCCGAACTGGCCTGGCCCTACCTGTTCCACGTGGTGTTCGGCATGACCATCTTCCTGCTGTTTCCGTTCAGCCGCCTGGTGCACGTCTGGAGCGGCTTTGCCACCGTCGGCTTCCTGTTCCGGCCGCACCAGGTGGTGCGCAGCCGGCGGCTGAACCTGCCGCCCGGCCACGCCGTTCCGACCAGGCGGCTGCCATGAGCGGCGCCACCGCCACCGCCACCGCGATCGCCAGCGTCAACGGCGTGCCGCTGCACTCGCCGCAGGAAACGCTGTCCGCCGGGGAGCTGCGCCAGCGCGCCTGCACCGAGCTGCTGCGCCAGGCGGCGATGCAGGACGGCCTGCTCGCCGGCGACGATCCGGTTCCGGTCGATGGCGCGATCAGCGAGCCGGCCTGCGACGCGATCGACAGCTGGCTGGATCGCGAGCTGCAGGTTCCCGAGCCCTCCGACGAAGCCTGCCGCCGCCATTTCGACGCCCAGCCGGCGCGCTACCGCAGCGGCGAGCGGGTGCGGGTGCGGCACGTGCTGTTCGCCGTCACGCCCGGGATGGACGTGGTCGCATTGCGCAACCGCGCCGAGGCCTGCCTGCTGGACGTGCGCTGCCACGACGGCAGCGCCGGCGACGGCTTCCCCCGCGCCGCCCGCGAGCTGTCCAACTGCCCCAGCGGCCAGCAGGGCGGCGATCTGGGCTGGCTGGCGGCGGCGGACTGCGCGCCCGAGTTCGCCCGCGAGCTGTTCGGCCACGTCGAGGTCGGCGTGCTGCCGCGGCTGGTGCACAGCCGCTTCGGCCTGCACGTGGTGGAAGTACTGGAGCGCGAACCCGGCGCGGCGCAGCCGTTCGCCTCGGTGCAGGGCGCGGTGCGCATGGCCCTGCGCCAGCAGGCGTATGCCACGGCGCTGCGCCAGCGCCTGCAGCTGCTGGCCGGCGCCGCCCGGGTGGAGGGCGTCGAGCTCGATGCGGCGCAGACACCCCTGGTGCAATGACCACATGGGCCGCAGGCGCACGCAGCGGCCATCTGAAGCTGCAGGGTCGGCATGGCGTGCTCAGGCTCGCAAAAGTGCGTGTCTTTGATGCATGACAAGGTGGCTTCGTCCCGGTTTCGGTAGCCTCCAACGGTGGAACCGGCCCGTACCAACCTTGTGGAACACGATGGACACCTCATCTCGGATTGAAGAGGGCGCAGCAGCGCTCAAGGCGCTGGCGCGCGCAGCGGGCCTGAGGCCTTGGACGCTGGGGGAACGGGAACTGGTGCCGGTGGTGCAGGGCGGCATGGGCATCGGCGTGTCGGCCGGCGGGCTGGCCGGCACGGTCGCCGCGGAGGGCGCCGTCGGGACGATCAGTTGCGTCGACCTGCGCCGGCTGCACCCGGACCTGATGGAACAGACCCAGGCCCTCGAAGGCGAGTCCGCCAAGCCCCTGATCGACGCGGCAAACCTGGTGGCCCTGGGCCGCGAGATCGCCAAGGCGCGCCAGCTGTCGGCAGGGCGGGGCCTGCTGGCCGTCAACGTGATGCGGGCGGTGAGCGAATACGAACACTATGTGCGCCATGCGCTGGACTGCGGCATCGACGCGGTGGTGGTCGGTGCCGGCCTTCCGCTGGACCTGCCCGAACTGGCGCGCGATTACCCGAAAGCGGCGTTGATTCCGATCCTGTCGGATGCGCGCGGCGTGCAACTGGTGGTGCGCAAGTGGGAAAAGAAGGGACGCCTGCCGGACGCGGTCGTGATCGAGCATCCCGGACTAGCCGGCGGCCACCTCGGCGCCGCCAAGGTCGCCGACGTGCATGACAAACGCTTCGACTTCGACGTGGTGCTGCCTGAGACGCTGGCCTTCCTCCGGTCGGTGGGGCTGGAAGGCAGGATTGCGCTGATCGCGGCCGGCGGCGTCACCAGCCTGGACGACATCAGACGGTTGCAGGACCTGGGGGCTGCCGCGGTCCAGGTCGGTACTGCCTTCGCCGTCACCACCGAGGGCGACGCTGCGCCCGAGTTCAAGCGCGTCCTGGCCGAGGCCAGGCCAGAGGACCTGGTGGAGTTCACCAGCGTCGCCGGCTTGCCGGCGCGCGCCGTCCGCACCCCGTGGCTGGAAAAGTACCTGCGGCTGCAACCGCGGCTGCAGGCCCATGCCCACGTCAAACCCCACTGCACCATGTGGTTCGACTGCCTGGCCCATTGCGGGCTGCGCGACGGCAATGCGGCGTGGGGCCAGTTCTGCATCGACAAGGTGCTGGGGCATGCGGCGGCGGGCCACATCGACCGGGGGCTGTTCTTCCGCGGCGCCGGCGCGTTGCCGTTCGGCAGCGCAATCCGGTCCGTCCACGAGTTGATGCAGTGGCTGCTGGGCGGCGTCCGCCCGCCGGACCTCGGGCAGGGCGCGGCGGCATGAAGCGCGACCCCAGCCCGGCCGGCACGCTGCCGATGCAGCCGATCAGCCGCGACGTGCTGCAGGAGAAGTACCTCCGGCCCGGCGAAGCGGACGTCGAGGACGTGTACGCGCGCGTGGCGGACGCGCTGGCCTCGGTGGAGCCCGAAGGCCAGCGCGCGCAGTACCGCGAGCTGTTCCACGCCAACCTGCGGGCCGGCGCCATCGGTGCCGGCCGCATCATGAGCGCGGCCGGCACCGGGCTGCAGTCGACGCTGATCAACTGCTTCGTGCAGCCGGTCGGCGACTGCATCCAGGGCCAGGACGACGGCGGCTATCCCGGCATCTACGAGGCCCTGCGCGAGGCGGCCGAAACGATGCGCCGTGGCGGCGGCGTCGGCTACGACTTCTCGCGCATCCGGCCACGCGGCGCCATGGTCAGCAGCACCGGCTCCTTCGCATCGGGCCCCTGCAGCTACATCGACGTGTTCGACCATTCCTGCGCCACGGTGGAAAGCGCCGGCTCGCGCCGCGGCGCCCAGATGGGCGTGCTGCGGATCGACCATCCCGACGTGCTGGAATTCATCACCGCCAAGCGCACGCCGGGGCGCTGGTCCAACTTCAACGTCTCGGTCGCCGTCACCGACGAATTCATGCGCGCGCTGCAGGCCGGCGAGGACTGGCCGCTGCTGCACCGGGCCCAGCCCGGCGCCCCGCTGGTCGCGCAGGGCGCGCACCGGCGCGAGGACTGCTTCTGGGTCTACCGCAGCGTGCCGGCGCGGGAGCTGTGGGAGACCGTGATGCGCTCGGCCTACGACTTCGCCGAGCCGGGCATCCTGTTTCCCGACACCATCAACCGCGACAACAACCTGGGTTACTGCGAAGAGATCAGCGCGACCAATCCGTGCGGCGAGCAGCCCCTGCCGCCCTACGGCTGCTGCGACCTCGGGCCGGTGGTGCTGCCGCGTTTCGTGCGCCATCCCTTCGGTTTCGGCGGCACGCCGCAGTTCGACTTCGAGGCCTTCGCGCAGGCGGTTGCGCTGCAGGTGCGGGCGCTGGACAACGTGCTGGACCTCACCTTCTGGCCGCTGCCGCAGCAGCGGGTGGAGGCGATGGCCAAGCGCCGCATCGGGGTCGGCTTCACCGGCCTGGGCAACGCGCTGGCGATGCTGTGCCTGCGCTACGACCAAGCGGATGGCCGCGAGCTGGCGGTGCGCATCGCCCGCTGCATGCGCGACTCGGCCTACGCCGCCTCGGTGGCGCTGGCGCGCGAAAAGGGCGCCTTCCCGCTGTTCGACGCCGGCCGTTACCTGGAGGGCGGCACCTTCGTCAGCCGGCTCGATCCGGCGCTGCAGGAGCAGATCCGCGCCCACGGGCTGCGCAACAGCCACCTGCTGTCGATCGCGCCGACCGGCACGGTGAGCCTGGCCTTCGCCGACAACGCGTCCAACGGCATCGAGCCCTCGTTCGCCTGGACCTACCGGCGCAAGAAGCGCGAGGCCGACGGCACCACCACCGAGTACATGGTGGAAGACCATGCGTGGCGGCTGTACCGTTCGCTGGGCGGCGACACGACGCAGTTGCCCCGCTATTTCGTCTCGGCACTGGAGATGCCGGCGGCCGGCCACCTGGCGATGATGGAGGCGGTGCAGCCCTTCGTCGACACCGCCATCTCCAAGACGGTCAACATCCCGGCCGACTATCCTTACGAGGATTTCAAGGGGCTTTACCTCGAGGCCTGGCAGGCCGGCCTGAAGGGGCTGGCCACCTACCGGCCCAACAGCATCCTGGGCTCGGTGCTCAGCACCGCGGCACCGGCACTCGACGCGGCGCCGTCGCAGTCCGGCGCCGACCCGATGCGCTCGGTGATCGAGAGCCGGCCGCGCGGCGCGCTGCCCTCGGTGGCGGAGAAGCTCGAATACTGGACCCAGCAGGGCCGGCAGAACCTGTACCTGGTGGTGTCGTTCCTGCCGGTGGCCGGCGGCCGCGAGCGCGCCATCGAATTTTTCATGCCGGTCGGCCAGAGCGCGCAGTCGCAGCAGTGGATCACGGCCAGCATGCGGCTGCTGTCGCTGGCGGCGCGCGGCGGCTTCCTGGAGCGTGCGCTGGCCGACATGCGCAAGGTGGCCTGGGACCGCGGGCCGGTGCGGCTGGGAACCTATGTGCGCGCCGACGGCAGCGAGGTGCCGCTGTGGCATGACTCGGAAGTGGCGGCCATCGCCTATGCGATCCAGAACATCATCGCCCGCCGCGGCGGCGGCGAGGTGCCGGCGCTGGCCACGCCGGCGCACGGCGCCGCCGAGCCGGGCGCGATGGCCGGCGCCAAATGCTCCGAATGCGGGGCCAACGCGATGATCCGCAAGGACGGCTGCGATTTCTGCACCTCCTGCGGCCACGTCGGCGCCTGCGGCTGAGGCGAAGGACCGTAATGCACGCCGTGATGCAAGCAGCAAGGGCGCCGGCCACGGCGGCCGGCGCGGTCGATGCCGCCAGCGCCGGCGAATGGGCCGCTGCCCTGATCCAGTCGCGCTGCACCGTGCTGCCCAAGCGGCTGGCGGCGCCGGGTCCGGACCGGGCCCAGCTCGCGGCGATCCTGGGCGCGGCCGCGGCCGCGCCGGACCACGGCGAGCTGCTGCCCTGGCGCTTCGTGCTGGTGCCCGAGCGCGCGCGTCCCGCGCTGGCCGATGTGTTCGAGCAGTCGCTGCTGGAACGCGATCCGGCCGCCAGCCCCGCGCAGTGTGCCCAGGCCCGCGAGAAGGCATTCCGGGCGCCGGTGCTGCTGCTGGCGATCGCCGCCCTGGGCGGCGCGCCGGAGATCCCCGCGGCCGAGCGGCTGGTGTCGGCCGGCTGCGCGCTGCAGAACATGCTGCTGATGGCGACCGCGCTGGGATTCGGCTCCGCGCTCACCAGCGGCAAGGCGCTGCAGTCGGACGGCCTGCGCCGCCTGTTCGCCCTGCGTCGCGACGAGCAGGCGCTGTGCTTCCTCAGCCTGGGCACGGTGGCATCGAGCCGGCCGCGCCGCGCCCGGCCCGGAATGGAGCAGTATGTGAGCGAACTGGAGGTGCCCTCATGAACCAGACCGTGCGCGTCGACTCCCTGATCTCTTCCCCGGCGGCCAGCTTCGAGCAGCCGTTCGACATGCTGCATGCCTGCCACGAGCGGATGCAGCGCATGGTGGCGCTGCTGCAGCGGCTGCGCGAGCACATGCGCACCCACGGCGCCGACGAGCAGGCGCGCGACGCCGCCCGCGACGTGCTGCGCTACTTCGAGCGGGCGGCGCCGCAGCACCACCAGGACGAGGAGCTGCACGTGTTCCCGCCGCTGCTGGCCAAGGGCGATCCGGCCACCCGGGAGCTGGTCGGGCGGCTGCAGCAGGAGCACCTGCAGATGGAGGAGCACTGGGTGGTCGCGCGCCGGGTGCTGGACGCCGTCGCCGCCGGCCGTCTGCATGCGCTGGCCGCCGCCGACGAGGCGGCGCTGGACGCCTTCTCCGGCCTGTACGCGGGCCACATCGCCGCCGAGGAACAGGTCGTCTATCCGGCCGCGGTGGCGCTGCTCGATGCCGGCGCAGTGCAGGCGATGGGCAAGGAAATGGCGCAGCGGCGAGACGCGGCGTGAACTTCTCTCCCTCCGCGCGGGCCGAGGGCCTGCTCCAGCAGCTCGATGCGTTCATGCAGCGCTACCTGCTGCCGTACAACGCGGCCTGGCACCGCTCGGTGCAGCAGGGGATCTACCCGCCGCCCTTCCTCGACGACCTGAAGGTGCTGGCCCGCGAGGAGGGCCTGTGGAACCTGTTCCTGCCCTCCCTGCACGCGGACGAGCCCGGCACCGCGCTGGGCCATCTCGATTACGCGCCGCTGGCCGAGGCCATGGGCCGGCTGCCGTGGGCGGCGGAGGTCTTCAACTGCAGCGCGCCGGACACCGGCAACATGGAGCTGCTGCACCTGTTCGCCACGCCGGACCAGGGCGCCCAATGGCTGGCGCCGCTGCTGGAGGGCCGGATCCGCTCGGCGTTCGCGATGTCGGAGCCGGACGTCGCGTCGTCCGACCCGACCAACCTGCAGACCACGGTGCGGCGCGAGGGCGGCCAGCTGGTGCTCAACGGCCGCAAGTGGTTCATCACCGGCGCCGCCCACCCCCACTGCCGGCTGCTGATCGTCATGTGCCGCAACGACGGCGAGGCGCAGGCGGACGGCCACCACCGCCACAGCATGGTGCTGGTGCCGCTGGCCACCGCCGGCGTCACGGTGCTGCGCAACATCAGCGTGGTGCATCACCTGGCGCCTGAAGGGCACTGCGAGATCCTGCTGCGCGACGTGCGGGTGCCGGCCGCCAACCTGCTGGGCGCCTGGGGCGAGGGCTTCGCCATGGCGCAGGCCCGGCTCGGGCCGGGCCGGGTGCACCACTGCATGCGCACCATCGGCCAATGCGAGCTGGCGCTGGCGTTGACCAGCGAGCGCGCGCTGGAGCGCGAGGCCTTCGGCCGGCACCTGTCCGATTTCGCCAACGTGCAGGAATGGATCGCAGAGTCGCGCATCGAGATCGACCAGGCCCGGCTGCTGGTGCTGCAGACCGCCTGGCTGCTGGACCGGCAGGATGCGGAGCCGGCGTTGCTGCGGGCCCGGGTGGCCGCGATCAAGGTGGTGGCTGCGCGCCTGCAGACCCGGGTGGTCGACCGCGCGATGCAGGTGTTCGGCGCCATGGGCCTGTCGCCCGACACGCCGCTGGCCGGCTTCTGGACCTGGGGCCGCGCGCTGCAGCTGATGGACGGCCCGGACGAAGTGCACCTGCGCACGGTGGCGCGCCACGAACTGGCGCAGGCCCGGGCCCGGCTGGGCGCGACGGCGGCGTATTACACGACGCCGGAGCAGCTGCTGGCCGAACCCAGAATTCGTTAGCAAAACTCCAGCGGCTGGCCCTGCGCGTCGAGCGTCAGGCAGCCGCAGAACTCGCCGCGCCGCACGCCGTTCACCATCGCGGTGAGCGAGGCATCCACTTCCTGGTCCGAGGGCGGTCGGCCGTCGCGACCGGACAGGCCGGCGACGAAGACCACCTGCCAGGGCGGACTGGCCGTCCGCGATTCCGCCACCAGCGCCTCGAAGGTGCTCAGTTCGTCGGGCCTGCGGTCGACGCAGGCCAACGGCTCGAGCGCGCCGCCCCGGCCCTGCGCGAAGCGCTCGCGTTGCACCGGCGTGGCGTCGGCAGGGAGTTCGGCGGCGGCAAAGACGAACAGCAGGCGCTGCGGATCGGGCTGGGCGGCGGCGGCCTGCAGCAGCTGCTCGAAGACGGTGGATTCGGCCATGCGCCATCCTCGCCGCCCGGCCGCCGCCCGCGTTTGCGCCAGATCAAGCGCCGCGCGTCAGGACGCGGCCGCGGGCGGCAGGCGCTTGCGCATGTCCTCGCAGTAGTCGCGCCTGGGCGTCAGCGGCGTCGGCAGCAGCACCGACTTGCTCACCAGCCCCGCCGGCAGGTGCTGCGGCACGCCGACGTCCGGATCGGCATGGCCGCCGCCGGCGATCAGCAGCACCGTCTTGCCCGGCACCGCCAGCGCCGCCAGCGTCGCCGCCATCGACCGGTCGCGCGCGATCTGCACCCGCGTCATCGGACCGATCTGGCTTTCCGGCAGCAGCCCGCAATGGCCTTCGCGGATCGCCTGTTGCTGGGCCTTGACCGCCGGCCCGCGCAGCAGTGCGTCCAGCGTCGCATCGGCCATCGCGGTGTGAAGTTGCTGGCGTGGCAGGTTGGCGCCGACCACCGGCACGCCGGCCGCCACGGCGGCCATCACGGCCGGCGCGTAGTCGGCCCAGGGCCATCCTTCGTGCTCCCAGCGCAGCGCCCGCCGCACCTCGTCTTCGCTCGCCGTGGGCGCCAGGCCGGCGGTGCTGGCGCCGCGGTCCGCCATCTCCAGCGCCAGCGCCGCCAGCACGCCGCGGCCGGCCAGCGCCGACACCATCTCGCGTTCCAGCGTGTGGTGCCCGGGCTCGTCGTGCTGTTCGCCCAGCAGCAGGATGGGGGTGTCGGACTGGATGGGGTCCGGCGCCTGCGGCGGCGCGGCACAGGCAGCGGCCAGCAATCCGGTCAGCAGCATGGCGAGTCGGCGCTTCATGGCTTCATCCTACAGGCTGCGCCGGCAGGCATCCGGATGCGCGCACGGCGGCTCAGTTGGCCTTGACGCCGACCGCGCGGACGAGGTCGCCGAAGCGCTTCTCGTCGCTGGCGATCAGCTCGTTGAGCGCGGCCACCGACATCGGGCTGGCCTCGACGCCGACCCGTTGCAGCGCCGCGTGCATCTCGGGCGTGTCGAGCAGCTTGTTGATCTCCGCGTTCAGCCGGTTCACCAGCGCCAGCGGCGTCGCCTTGGGCGCCGCGATGGTCTGCCAGGCGAACATGTCGATGCGCGGATAGGTTTCGGCCACGGTGGCGACCTGCGGCAGCGTCGGATGGCGCCTGGCGCCCGCCACCGCGATCACGTTGACCTTGCCGGCCTGGATCTGCGGCAGCCCGGCGACGGCGTCGATGAACATGAAGTCGATCCGCCCCGTCATCAGGTCGCTCAGCGCGCCCATGCTGCCCTGGTACGGCACGTGGGTGGCGTGCACCTTCTCCTGGGTCTTGATCATCTCCACCAGCAGCTGGTGCATCGTGCCGTTGCCCGGCGAGCCGAAGTTGTAGCGGGACGGCTGCGCGCGCAGCAGCGCCACTAGCTCGGCCAGGGTCCTGGCCTTGAGGTCGGGGCGGGTGACCAGCAGCAGCGTGACGTTGCCGATCATCGCCACGCCGATGAAGTCCGCCGCCACCGCGGGCGGCGTGGTGAACATCGCCGGCGCGATCGCCAGCGTGGTGCTGGTGGCCACGATCAGGGTGTAGCCGTCGGGCGCCGACTTGGCCACCTGGCTGGCGCCCAGCAGGGTGCCGGCGCCCGGCCGGTTCTCCACCACGATCGGCTGGCCCAGCACCGGGCGCAGCTTCTCGGCCACCATGCGGCCCAGCGTATCGGTCAGCGCCCCGGCCGGGAACGGCACCACCAGCTTGATCGGCCGGTCCGGGTAGCCGGCCTGGGCGAACGCCGGGAGCGTGCAAGCGCCCAGCGCGAGCGCGGTCCCCTGCAACAGCCGGCGGCGGGAAACCGCCTTCATGCCGATTCCTTGCTGGCCAGGCCGCGCTCGAACTCGCGGATCGGGCGCTTCGCACCCGCCGCCGGCTTGACGTTGTGGCCGTCCGGCAAGGGCTCCACGCCCTCTTCCGGCGTGTAGCTGCCGCTCACGCCCTGCACCGGTTCGCCGCTGATGGTGACGCGGTTCATGGTGCGGCGCTGCGGGTAATAGTCGTGCGGCGCGTAGTGGTGGGTGGAGCGGTTGTCCCACATCACCACGGTGTGCGGCTGCCACTTCACGCGCAGCTGGAACTCCGGGATCTGCGCCCGGCTGTACAGGTACTGCAGGATCATGTTGCTCTCGTCCTCCTTCAGCCCCTTGATCTTCGTGGTGAACTGCGCGTTGACGTTGATCGAGCGGCGGCCGCTGACCGGGTGCAGCCGCACCACCGGATGCGACGGATTGGGGAACTGCCGCTCCAGCTCGCGCAGCTTGGCCTGGTGCGCCTCCGAGCTGGTGAACAGCGGGCGCCAGGGCTTGAAGTCGTGGATCGCTTCCAGCCCGTGGATGTACTGCTTCATCCGCTCCGACAGCCCGGTGTAGGCCGCCGTCATGCTGGCGAACAGCGTGTCGCCGCCGTACTGCGGCACCACCTTGGCCCGCAGGATGGTGATCGACGGCGGGGCGGCGCGGAAGGTCTCGTCGGCGTGCCACTGGTCCGTCAGCGCCGGCGGGTTGTCGGCCGAGTAATCGAGCACGATCACCTCGCGCTTGTCGTCCAGGTTGGGGCTGAACGGGTGGATCGACAGCTCGCCGAACAGGCGGCCGAACGCCATCTGCTGCTCCAGCGTGATGTCCTGGTCGCGCAAGACCAGCACCTCGTGCCGCACGAAGGCGGCGTGCAGCGCCTCGAACTGCCGCGGCGCCAGCGGCTGCGTCAGGTCCAGGCCGCGGATCTCGGCGCCGATGTTGCCGCCGAGGCGGATGACCTCGAAGCCGGCGGCGGTTGGTGTGGGTGTGGGCATGGGATCTCCAGGAAATGGGGTGGCGTGGGGCACCGGGGTCAGAGCGCCTCGGGCCGGATTCCGGCCTTGCGCAACATGGCGTCGAACATCTTGCGGGCGTTGCCTTCCTGGTCGACGTTCATCTTGGCGCGGGTGGCGGGCACCCGCTCCAGGATGTCAACCGGGATGGCGCGGTTGGGGCCCAGCCCGGCGTCGCTGGCCAGCTGGATCTCGCAGGCCCGCTGCAGCATCCACAGCCGCTGGAACGCCTGCGGGATGTCCTGCCCGGTCACCAGCAGCCCGTGGTTGCGCAGGATCAGGCAGCGCCTGGAGCCGAGCGCCTGCACCAGCCGCGGCCGTTCCTCCAGCCCCGTGGTCACGCCCTCGTAGTCGTGGTACGCGACGTCGCCATAGAACGCGGCGCTGTAGAAGTTGTCGTGGCGCAGCCCGCTCTCCTTGCACGCCACCGCGCAGCCGGCCGTCGTGTGCACATGCATGATGCAGTGGGCGTCGTCGCGCGCCTGGTGGATGGCGCCATGGATCACGAAGCCGGCCTGGTTGACCGGGCGGCCGCAGCGGTCGATGTCGTTGCCGTCGACGTCGATCTTGACCAGGTTGTCGGCCGTCACTTCGCTGTAATGCAGCCCGAACGGGTTGATCAGGTAGTGGGGCCGGCCGCCCGGACCGGAATCGACCCGCAGCGTGATGTGGTTGAAGATCATCTCGGTCCAGCCGAGGAAATCGAACAGCCGGTAGCAGGCGGCGAGCTCGCGGCGCGCGCTGGCTTCGTCGGGCAGGAGGGCGTCGGTCATCGAGCCTCCCATTCTGGGTGAACTGCAATAATGGTTGAAAGACACTGTCCTGCGTGTTTCCCCTAGCCAATGAGCATCACCGAGGCGGCCGTCCGCCTGCGCCATCCCCAGGGCTTGCCCGACATGCTGCTGTACCGCCTGAACCGGATCCGGGCGGTCGGCGGAGGGATGGTGCTGCGCTATTGCGAAGGCCAGTTCGGCGTCACCCGGCGTGAGTGGGTGGTGATTGCGTTGCTGGCGGCCGGCGGCGCGACCACCTCGTCGGAGCTGGCGGCGCGGGCCGAACTGGACAAGTCCGCCACCTCCAAGGCGATCGTCAGCCTGGTGAAGAAGGGCCTGGTGACGCGCTTGCCGCGGCCGGGCGACCGGCGCTACATCGAACTGGCGCTGACTGCCGGCGGCAACGACCTTTACCGGCAGATCCTGCCGGTGGTGCAGGAGGTCAATCGCGACCTGATGTCCGGCCTGACCGATGCCGAGATCGCCGTGCTGGACCGCCTGCTGGAGCGGGTCGGCCAGCGCGCTGGCGAAATGGCCGGCAGCGCGCTGTCGCTGCCGCGGGCCGATCGCCGGCGCGGCGGCAGCGCCCGCCGGGCGGCGCCGGCGGCTTAGGGCACATGCCTTCGCGCGCCGCCGCCCGCATCGCCTTGTCCCTGCTGCTCGCGCTGGCCGCCGCCCTGGCCTGTGCGTGGCTGCGAACCCCGCTGCCCTGGATGATCGGCCCGCTGGTGGCGACCGCGGCGGCCTCGATGCGCGGCGCGCCGACCCAGAGCTGGAGTCCGCTGCGCAACCTGGCGCAATGGACCATCGGGACGGCGCTGGGCCTGTACTTCACGCCGCAGGTGGCCGGCCTGCTGGCCAGCCTGTGGTGGGTGATCGGGCTGGCGGTGTTGTGGGCGCTGGCCCTGGGCTGGATGTTCGGCGCCTGGATGTACCGCTGCGAGGCCGGGCGGCTCGCCGGCACCGAGCACCAGAAGCGCGCCACCTGCTATTTCGCCGGCTCGATCGGCGGGGCGTCCGAGATGACGCTGCTGTCCGAGCGCGAAGGCGCGCGCACCGACCTGGTCGCCGCCAGCCACAGCCTGCGCCTGTTGTCGGTGACGATCCTGATTCCGTTCGCCTTCACCTTCAGCGGAATGCACGGCCTGGATCCGACGCCACCC
Source organism: Caenimonas terrae (assembly GCF_042655405.1). Lineage (NCBI taxonomy): Bacteria > Pseudomonadati > Pseudomonadota > Betaproteobacteria > Burkholderiales > Comamonadaceae > Caenimonas > Caenimonas terrae. Next base: position 29,420 of record NZ_JBHSMF010000005.1, read on the forward strand.
GGGCCGCGGCTGGTGCAGTGGGGCGGGCTGGGGCTGCTGGCGCTGGCCACCGGCGCCGGCTCCTGGCTGGCCGCGCGCAGCGGCCGGCCGAACCCGTGGTTCCTGGGGGCGCTGCTGGTGTCGATGGGGCTGACCACCTTCGGCGTCGAGCTGTCGGCGCTGCCGGACTGGATGACCAAGGCGGCGCAGCTGGTGATCGGCGTCAGCCTGGGCGTGCGCTTCGAGGGGCGCTTCGTCCATACCGCGCCGCGCTGGCTGCTGTCGGTGCTGCTGGGGACGCTGGGAATGATCGCGCTGAGCGCGGGCTTTGCCGCGCTGCTCGCGTGGGGGACCGGGGTGCATCCGGCGACGATGATCCTGGGAACTTCGCCGGGCGGCATCACCGAGATGGCGATCACCGCGAAGGTGCTGCAGCTGGGCGTCCCGATGGTCACCGCCCTGCAGGTCTGCCGCCTGGTGGCGGTGCTGGTGCTGGTCGGGCCGCTGTTCCGCTGGCGCTACGGCCAGGCGAAACAGGAGGGATTCAATGCATGACGAGCGGGTTCTGCGCCAGTTCGGCGTAGCCGTCCAGCGTGGTTTCGACTTCTTCCTGGGTGGGCGTGTTCACCTGCCAGGCGTTGATCTGGCGCTGGAAGGCCTCGGCCCACGAGCCGTCCAGATACACCTCCTTGTTGGAGCGCTTGTCGACGATCTCGAAGCCGTGCCGCGCGATGCCCGGCGCCGGCTCGCCCTCCAGCGGCTCGTTGGCCTGCATGTGCACGACCACGAAGGCGTCTGAGTCATAGAGCATTTGCATGGTGGATTTCCTTTACCGCGTTATCTGGCAACGTTTGAACCCATTTCAAGGTGGACCGGGATAACGCTGGTAGGCCCTTCCTCTGGTTCCCAGACTAAGCAAGAGCGGGCTCAGGACCTGTCGGTTGAGGTCCACTGCTGGTCGACATAATCCCCATTCGACTGTGTCAGACGAATGCGCACGGGCACGTAGTCCATGCCGGTGCCCAGCCAGAGTTCGACACGGATGTCGTACTCGCCGCGCGGCTGGCGCACCAGCTTGCGGGTGGCGACCCTGCCGCCGGGAAGGTCGAGCGATTCCTCCCCCTCCACCGTGAAGACCCAGGCCTGCGCGTCGCGGGTGCCGACCGTCTGCATGGTGATCTCGGTGCCGGGGGGGAACTTGGCCGGCGCGGCCGCCAGCATCGAGGCCAGTTGCAGGAACACGCTCAGGCGGTCCTGCGCGCCGGGCGGCAGCGGCAGCTCGGGCGCGTTGTTGCTGAAGACCAGGGTGCCTTTGTCGCGCACGAAATGGGTGGCCTGTTCGGTGCGGCTCTTGTCGGAAAAGCGCTGCGGGGCCAGGCCTTCGGGCGTGATGCTCCCGGTGCTTTGCTGGGCGCGCGAAGGCAGCAGCGGCGCCGAGTATTCCAGTCGCGCCTCGTACCGGCTGCCGTCGTGGCGCCAGAGCAGCTGGCCGTTGAGCGACCAGCGCTGGCCCTTGACGACGCCGTTGACGGCGTATTTCAGGCGCACCGAGCCGGGGATGGCCAGCGCGATCGCGGCGGCCGGCGCAGTTGTCGGCGCCGCAGGCGGGGGACTGTCGATCAGGGGCGGCGGCGCCGAGGCTGCGGCGACGGCCGGCTCCGCACTCGCGGCTGCCACCGCTGCAACGGGCTCGGGCAGGGGCACTGGCGTGACCATGGGCGCCGGGGCTGGCCGCGGACGCGAGGCGCGCGGAGGTGGGCGGACGCGCGGAGCGACCGGCCTGTCCGGATCGACCTGCCGTTGGACCGGCGCGGGCGGTTGCACCTCGGGGATGAAATTCACGACCCGCGTCACCAGTGCCTTCATCCCGGGCGGCCGGGGCGCCTCGAAGGACGTCGACCACGACAGCAGCAGCGCATGCGCCGCCACCACCGCCAGCGCCAGCAGCACCAATGGCCGCCAGGCCACCGGCTGCCGGGCGATCATCCCCGCCACCCCAGGTCGCTGGACAGCTGCAGGGCGGCCGCGCGCAGCGGCCCGTCGACGGCGCCGTCCCATTCCGGGTCGAAGGTGGCCATCGAGCCGACGGCGATGATGCCCAGCGCGATGTGGCCGTCCGAATCGAACACCGGCACGCAGAAGCCGACGATGCCGGGCAGCAGCGTGTCCACCACCCGCGCCGCGCCGCGCCGGCGCACGTCGTCCAGCAGCTGCCGGGCCTCGGTCAGCGTGCTGGGCAGGTCGGTGCGGCCGGACTTCTGCGCCCGCGCGATCTCCTCCTTGAGCATCGGCGCGATCGCCTCGCGCGACATGTAGGCGGCGAAGCAGCGCCCGGTGGCGGACGTCAGCAGCGGCATCACGTCGCCCAGGCGCAGGTTGACGGTGACGGTGTGCGGCGACTCCTCCCAGTGGATGATGGTCGGGCCGTGGTTGCCCCAGACGGCGAGCGCCAGCGTGTGGCCGCCGATCTGCTCCACGATCTTGGATACGCGCTCGCGCGCCAGCTTGACGGCGTCGATCCGCGACAGCGAGGCCAGCCCCAGCTTCAGGGCCGCGGGCCCGAGGTCGTAGCGGGTGCTGATCGGGTCCTGCGCCACCAGCTCCAGCCGCTGGAAGCTCACCAGATAGCGGTGCGCCTTGGCGGCGCTCATGCTGGCGGCGGCCGCGAGGTCGCGCAGCATCAGCGGCCCGGCGGCCTGTCCCAACACCTGCAGCAAGCCGAAACCCACCTCCACCGACTGGATCCCAGCGCGCTCCTTCATCGCCGGTCCGTTCCGTTAGAATTACGTTTAGGTAAATTCATTTCACAATGCGTAATGTGCTGGGACTCTAGCGCGTTCGCGGTCCCGGGGCAAATCCGATGAAGCTTGCAACGTACAAGGACGGCTCGCGCGACGGCCAGCTGGTGGTGGTGTCCCGGGATCTGGGGACGGCGCATTATGCGACCGGCATCGCGGCCAGGCTGCAGCAGGCGCTGGACGACTGGAGCTTCATCTCGCCGCAGCTGCAGGACCTGTACGAGGCGCTCAACAGCGGCAAGGCGCGCAACGCCTTTCCCTTCGATCCGGCGCAGTGCATGGCGCCGCTGCCGCGCGCCTACCAGTGGGCCGACGGCTCGGCCTTCATCAACCACGTGGAACTGGTGCGGGCGGCCCGCAACAGCGAGGTGCCCAAGACCTTCTACGAGGACCCGCTGATGTACCAGGGCGGCAGCGACGATTTCCTGGGCCCGCGCGACGACGTGGTGGTGCCGTCGGAGGACTACGGCATCGACTTCGAGGCCGAGGTGGCGGTGGTCACCGGCGACGTGCCGATGATGGCCACGCCGGAGCAGGCGCTGGACGGCATCCGGCTGCTAATGATCGCCAACGACGTGTCGCTGCGCAACCTGATCCCGGCCGAACTGGCCAAGGGCTTCGGCTTCTTCCAGAGCAAGCCGGCCACCGCATTCGGGCCGGTCGCCATCACGCTGGACGAAGTGGGCGACGCCTGGGACAAGGGCCGCCTGAACCTGACGCTGCAAAGCGCCTGGAACGGCCGCAAGGTCGGCATGTGCGACGCCGGGCCCGAGATGACCTTCCACTTCGGCCAGCTGATCGCCCACATCTGCAAGACCCGCAACGTGCGCGCCGGCAGCATCGTCGGCTCCGGCACGGTCAGCAACAAGGGCGTCGCCGGCGCCAACGGCAAAACCGAGTGGCCCAAGGGCTACAGCTGCATCGCCGAGAAGCGCGCCATCGAGACCATCCAGGACGGCAAGCCCTCGACCGAATTCATGAAGTTCGGCGACACCATCCGGATCGAGATGAAGGGCAAGGACGGCCAGAGCCTGTTCGGCGCCATCGAGCAGAAGATCGTCCCCGCGGCGAAATGAGCGACAAGAATCCCAACAACGAGACCGACGAGACCACCACCATGCAACGCAGACATTTCCTCCTGGCCGGCGCGGCGCTGGCCGCCGCCGGTGCGCATGCCCAGAGCTATCCGGAGCAGCCGATCCGCTGGATCGTGCCCTATCCGGCCGGCGGCGGCACCGACGTGCTCGCGCGCACGGTGGCGGAGGCGATGCGCCCGGCGCTGGGCCAGCAGATCCTGGTGGACAACCGTCCCGGCGCGTCGACCAACATCGGCGGCGAACTGGTGGCGCGGGCCAAGCCCGACGGCTACACCGTGATGTCGGCCGACAACGCCATCCTGGCCTACAACGAGCACCTGTTCGGCAAGCTGCCCTTCAATCCGGAAAAGGACTTCAGCTACATCGGGGCCATGGCGCGCTTCCCGCTGGCGCTGGTGGTGAACCCGAACTTCCCGGTGAAGACGCTCAAGGAATTCATCGCCTATGCCAAGGCCAACCCCGGCAAGCTCAATTACGCCTCGCCGGGCAACGGCTCGCCGCATCACCTGGCGATGGAGCTGTTCAAGAACCGCACCGGCACCTACATCACCCACATCCCGTACCGCGGCGCCGCGCCGGCGGTGCAGGACGTGATGGGCGGCCAGGTGCCGTGCATGTTCCTGGACCTGGCCGGCGGCCTGGCGGTGATGCAGGCCGGCAAGGTGCGCGTGCTGGCGATCGGTTCGGCCAGGCGCGCGCCGTCGCTGCCCAATGTGCCGACGCTGGCCGAAGCCGGCGTGTCGAACGCCGAGGTGTATGCGTTCCAGGGCCTGCTCGGCCCGGCGGCCCTGCCCGAGGCGATCGTGGCGCGGTTGAACAGCGAGTTGAACAAGGCGCTGCTGAGCGCGCCGGTGCAGAAGCGCGCCGCCGACTACGGCATGGAATTGCTGCCCGGCACGCCCGCGCAGTTCAAGGCCATGGCCCGCGCCGAGGCCATGCGCTGGGGGCCGATCATCAAGGCGGCGGGCGTCAAGCTGGATTGACCGGGCCCTGTCGTCCCGGGATCGAACCGGGACCCCGACGCTGGAAATCCCAACAGCCGTCGATCAATGAGAAGCGCACCAACCGCCCTTCCTTGATGACGGCTGTTTCGTTGGCGCCGAGAGCTCCGGGTCCCGGATCGGGTCCGGGGACGACAACCGTGCATCACCCCGGCAGCAGCACCTTGTCGACCACGTGGATCACGCCGTTGGACTGGTAGACATCGGCGATGGTCACGGTGGCGGAGCCGCCCTTGGCGTCGGTGATCAGCACCTTGTTGCCGCTCATGGTGGCCACCAGGGTGTCGCCGCCGACGGTCTTGAGCAGCGCGCGGCCGTTGCCGGCGCGGATCATCTGCGCCAGCGCGGCCGAGTCCACGCGGCCTGCGACCACGTGATCGGTCAGCACGTGCGTGAGCATCTTCTTGTTCTCGGGCTTGAGCAGCGTGTCGACGGTGCCGGCCGGCAGTTGCGCGAACGCCGCGTTGGTCGGCGCGAACACGGTGAACGGACCGGGGCTCTTGAGCGTGTCGACCAGGCCGGCGGCCTTGACGGCGGCGACCAGCGTCGTGTGGTCCTTCGAATTCACGGCGTTGTCGACGATGTCCTTGCTCGGGTACATCGCGGCGCCGCCGACCATCGGCGCGCCCATGGACATCGAGGACGCGGGCGAGGCGGCCATCGGGCCGTCCATCGAGGTGGCGCAGGCGCCGAGCAGGGACGTGGAAACACAGGCGGCAAGCAGCAGCTTCTTCATGGGGATCGCTCCGGTTGGATGCAGGAGAGGAAGTCCCCTGCTGCCATCGAATACGCGCTCCCCCGGCCGCTGGATGCGGACTTATTGCTCGCTTGCTACAGGCGCAGCCACGGCGTGCCGCTTTCCTCGGCGCTGGCTTCGCCCAGCACCTCCAGGAAGGAATCGCACCACCAGTGCACGTCGTAGCGCCGGATGCTGTTCATCAGGCCCTGGTGGCGCTCGCGCCGCTCCTCCAGCGGCATCATCAGCGCCATGTGGATGGCGGCAGCGGTGCCGGCCGTGTCGTACGGATTGACCAGCAACGCGTCGCGCAGCTGCTCCGCGGCGCCGGCGAACCGCGACAGCACCAGCACGCCCGGGTCCTCGGGATCCTGCGCGGCGATGAACTCCTTGGCCACCAGGTTCATGCCGTCGCGCAGCGGCGTCACCAGGGCCACGCGGCTGGCGCGGTACAGCCCCGGCAGCCGCGCCCGGGCCACCGTGCGGTGCATGTAGCGCACCGGCATCCAGTCCAGCTCGCCGAAGTTGCCGTTGATCGAGCCGCACAGGCTCTCCAGCTCGTGCAGGATGTCGCTGTAGGCGCTGACGTCCTCGCGGCTGGGCGAGGCGATCTGGATCAGCGTCGCGCTGTCACGCGTGTCCGGGTAGCTGGCCAGCAGCTCGCGGAACGCCCGCATGCGCTGCGGCAGGCCCTTGGAGTAGTCGAGCCGGTCGACGCCCACCAGCAGCTTGCGGCGTGAATACTCCTCCTTCATCCGCACGTACATGTCCAGGCCTTCCTTGGCCTGCGCCAGGCCCTGGAATTCGTCGACGTCGATGCCGATCGGGAAGGCGCCGGCATGCACCGTGCGGTTGAAGGCGCGCCAGCGGCCCTCGCCGACGTTCTGCGCATGGGCCTCGGCCTGCGCATAGGCGGTGAAGTGGCCCAGGTCCGCCTTGCTCTGGAAACCGAGCAGGTCGAACGAGAACAGCGCGCGGATCAGCCAGTCGTGGCCGGGGATCGCCGCCAGGATCAGCGGCGGCGGCAGCGGGATGTGCAGGAAGAAACCGATCCGGTTGGCGCAGCCGAGCGCGCGCAGCTCCGCGGCCAGCGGGATCAGGTGGTAGTCGTGCACCCAGATGATGTCGTCCGGCTGCAGCAGCGGCAGCAGCTTGCGCGCGAACAGCTGGTTCACGCGCCGGTAGCCGGCGATGTAGCCGGTGTCGAAATCGGCCAGGTCGAGCCGGTAGTGGAACACCGGCCACAGCACGCCGTTGGAATAGCCGGCGTAGTAGGCGTCGTGGTCCTCGCGCGAGAGGTCGACGGTGACCAGCTTCACCGCGCCGGCCTGGTGCGTGTGCACCTCGCCTTCGCCGGCGACGCCGCCCTGCTCGGCCTCGATCACCTTGCCGCTCCAGCCGAACCACAGGCCGCCGGTCTTGTTCAGCACGTCGCCCAGGGCGACCGCCAGGCCGCCGGCGGCGGTCTTGCGCGGATCGGCAACCCGGTTGGAAACGACGACCAGTCTCGACGACATCCTAGATCACCGAATCCCACGGTGCCGACAGGCGCACCGCGGCATTGATGATTCCCACCATCGAATAGGTCTGCGGAAAGTTGCCCCACATCTCGCCGGTGACCGGGTGCGTGTCCTCCGACAGCAGGCCCAGCGGGTTGCGGCTCTTGAGCATCACCTCGAAGATCTCGCGCGCCTGCGCCTTGCGGCCGATGCGCGCCAGCGCGTCGATGCGCCAGAAGGTGCAGATGTTGAAGGCGGTCTCCGGCTTGCCGAAGTCGTCCGGCGCCTCGTAGCGGCGCATGTAGGGCCCGTCGCACAGGGACTTCTCCAGCGCGTCGACGGTGGCGACGAAGCGGCTGTCGTTCGGGTCGATGAAGCCCACTTCCGCCATCAGCAGCGCGCTGGCGTCCAGGTCCTTGCCGCCGAAGCTCTCGGCGAAGGCCTGGCGCTGCTCGCTCCACGATTCGCGCAGGATCCGCTCGCGGATGATGTCGGCGCGCTCGCGCCAGTAACGGATGCGCTGCGGCAGGCTCAGCGACGCTGCCACTTTGGCCAGCCGGTCGCACGCCGCCCAGCTCATGAGCGCGGAGGAAGTATGGACCCGGGCGCGGGTGCGCAGCTCCCACATGCCCGCGTCGGGCTGGTCATAGACGCGGAAGGCCTGCTCGCCCACCGCTTCCAGGTAGCCGAACTCGGCGCGGCCGGCGCGCCGCAGCAGCCGGTGGTCGTGGAAGGCCTGGGCGGCGCCCAGCACGATGTTGCCGTAGACGTCGTGCTGGAAGTGCTCCTGCGCCTGGTTGCCCACCCGCACCGGGCCGTTGCCCCGGTAGCCGGGCAGGTGCTCCAGGATCGCCTCGGGCAGCTGTTCCTCCTGGCCGATGCCGTACAGCGGCTGGATGTGGCCGCCGCCGGAGCGCACCACCACGTTGTTCAGCCAGCGCAGGTATTCCTCCATGGTGGCCACTTCGGAAATGCTGTTGAGCGCACGCACCACGAAGAAGGCGTCGCGCAACCAGCAGTAGCGGTAGTCCCAGTTGCGGCCGCTGCCCGGCGCTTCGGGGATGCTGGTGGTCATGGCGGCGACGATGGCGCCGGTGTCCTCGAACAGCGAGAGCTTGAGCGTGATGGCGGCGCGGATCGTGGCGTCCTGCCATTCCAGCGGCAGCGACAGCGCGCGGGTCCAGTTGCGCCAGTAGGCAGCGGTCTCCTGCTCGAAGCCGCGCGCCGTGTCCTCGATGCCGGACACCAGGGTTTCGTCCGGCCCCATGATGAAGTTCATCGGCCGGTCGACCACGAAAAAGGTCTCCGACAGCAGGTAGCTCAAGGGCGCGTCGCTGTTCAGGCGCAGCGTCTGGCTGGTGCCGACGTAACGGATGTGGGTGCTGCCCTGCGTCACCAGCGGCTGCTCGCGGCCCCAGTTGAAGCGCGGCCGGATCATCATGCGCATCCGCGGCGAGCCTTCGATCACCTTGACCCGGCGCACCAGCGTCAGCGGCCGGAAGGTGCGGCCGCGGCTGAAGAAGCGCGGCGCGAAATCCGTCACCTCGATGCCCTGGCCCTGGCTGTCGTACAGGCGGGTGCGCAGGATCGCGGTGTTGGGTTCGTAGTGCTGCTCGCTGCGCGCGAAGTCTTCCAGCTCCACCGCCCACGTGCCGCCCTTGTCGGTGTCGTCGAGCAGTGCGTTGAACACCGGGTCGCCGTCGAAGCGCGGCAGGCAGGACCACACGATGCCGGCGCGCTCGTCGATCAGGGCGCTGTAGGCGCAGTTGCCGATCACGCCGAGGTTGAGGGACTGCTGGACTTGCTGCGGTGCGTTCATGGGGTCACGGCCTTTCCTGTTCTTGCGGTGGCGGCTTCCTGCAACTGGTCGCGCAACTGCTGCGGCGTGGCGATCCGCTGCCAGGCGACGGTGGCGCCCTCGCCGACCTTGACGCCCAGCCCGCCCAGGCGCTGCACGCAGGCGAAGCCGACTTCGTCGGTGATGTCGTCGCCGACGAACAGCGGGGTGCGGCCGGCAAACGGCGGCTCGCGCAGGAAGGCTTCGATCGCGTTGCCCTTGGTCGCGCCGCTGGGCTTGGCTTCCACCACCATCTTTCCCTGCAGCAGGGTCACGCCGGGCGATTCTTCCACCGCCGCGCGCATCGCTGCCAGGCAGGCCTGGTCCAGCTCGGGCGCCTGCCGGTAATGCAGGGCCACCGAGCCGCGCTTGGTCTCCACCAGCAGGCCGGCGTGCTGCGCGGCGAGTTTGCGCGCAGCCTGTTCCACCAGGTCCAGCACCGGCGCCGAGATCAGCGACATCTGGCCGCCCGCGCTGCGGCGCTCGGCGCCGTGCACGCCGGCCGCCGGCAGCCGCAGCGGCCGCAGGAAGTCGTCGATCTGGTCGATCGGGCGGCCCGAGATCACCGCCAGCGCGCCGCCCAGGTAGTCGTTCAGAAGGCCCAGCGTCTGGACCAGGCCTGGCGGCACGGCGACCTCGTCGGGTTGCTCGGCGATATCGACCAGCGTGCCGTCGAAATCGAGAAACAGCGCTGTCGAGCTGTACAGAAGGTCGGAAAAATCCATGGATGCCCACCGTAGCAGAGGCTTTCCAGTCCCGCCAGACAAGCGCGACGATGACAGGCGTAGGACCGTGCCTACAGTTTCGCCGGCCGGTGCAATAAGCTTGCCGGCGTCGCAGCCCCATCGAAAGCCACCATGGATTATTCGCGCTACACCACCCTTGCCATCAGCCGCCGCGGGCCCAACCACAGCTCCTGGACATCCAGATGAAGGCGCTCAACGGCAAGCTGCCCACCGCCGGCCACGCCGGCCACGCCGAGCTGGCCGAGATCTGGCGCGACGTCGGCGCCGACAGCACCGTGCGCTGCGCCGTGCTGCGCGGCGAGGGCCTGGGCTTTTCCGGCGGCGGCGACCTGGCGCTGGTGCAGGAGATGGCGGACGACTTCGAGGTGCGGGCCCGGGTCTGGAAAGAGGCGCGCGACCTGGTCTACAACGTCATCAACTGCGACAAGCCGATCGTCAGCGCCATGCACGGCCCGGCCGTCGGCGCCGGGCTGGTCGCCGGCATGCTGGCCGACATCTCGATCGCCGCCAAGGGCGCCAAGATCGTCGACGGCCACACCCGCCTGGGCGTCGCCGCCGGCGACCACGCGGCCATCGTCTGGCCGCTGCTGTGCGGGATGGCCAAGGCCAAGTACTACCTGCTGCTGTGCGAGCCGATCACCGGCGAGGAAGCCGAGCGCATCGGCCTGGTGTCGCTGGCGGTGGACGACGACGTGCTGCTGGACAAGGCCTACGAGGTGGCCGACCGGCTGGCCCTGGGCTCGCAGAGCGCGATCCGCTGGACCAAGTACGCCCTGAACAACTGGCTGCGCCAAGCCGGCCCGGCGTTCGACGCCTCGCTGGCGCTCGAATTCATGGGCTTCGCCGGACCGGACGTGAGGGAAGGCGTGGCATCGCTGCGCGAGCGGCGCGCCCCGCGCTTCCCCTGAGATAATCGGCGCCATGCAGCGCCTGCGCCACGCCACCTTTGTCGCCCGCCTGATGCTGGCCTGGCTGGCGCTGGCCATCGGCGTCGCCACGGCGGCGCCGCTGGTGGGCGCCAGCGCGCTGGAGCTGGTGTGCTCCGGCACCGGGCTGAAGCTGGTCGCCAAGGGCGCCGGCGGCGGAACGGCGCCGGCCGGCCACACGCTGGACTGTCCCCTGTGCGTGCACATGGATGCGCCACCCGTGCTCGCGTCTGCGCGCGAGTTTCGTGCGCAGGGCACGTCCGGCCCGGTCGTCGCCGTGCGACCGGCGCGCATCGCGGTGCGCACCACCGCGCCGCCCCCGGCCCGGGGCCCGCCCGCGCAGGCTTGAATTCCCTCGACCCGGGGCCGCGCGCTTCCGGTGTTTCAATCCTTTCAAGCGGATCGGCCCTGGCCGGCTGCGCATCGACCATGAACACTTCATTCAAGACCCTCTGCTCGCTCGCCTTGTGTTTCGCCGCGCCGGCGTTCGCCCACGTCTCCCTGCAACACGCCAGTGCCGATGCCGGCAGCAGCTACCAGGCCGTGCTGCGCGTCGGCCACGGCTGCGACGGTTCGCCCACCACCGCGGTGTCGGTGCAGTTGCCGGCCGGCTTTGCCGATCCGCAGCCGCAGCCCAAGGCCGGCTGGACGCTGGAGCGCCGCGGCAACGAGGTCACCTGGACCGCGGCGGACAAGCAATCGGCGCTGCCGGCCCACGCCAGGACCGAATTCACCATCGCCGGCAAGCTGCCGGCCACGCCCGGTCCGCTGTGGCTGAAGGTGAGGCAGACCTGCGAACAGGGCCGGATCGATTGGGGCGACGTGCCGGCGCGCGGCACCTCCACCGAAGGCATGAAGACCCCGGCGGTGCTGCTGCTGGTGCAGGCGCCTGCGGCGGTGAAGGTGGAACAGGGCTGGGTGCGCCCCAGCGTGCCCGGCCAGCAGGGAACCGGCGGCTACATGCTGCTGACCGCGCGCGAAGGCCAGCGGCTGGTCGGCGTGTCCTCGCCCGTGGCCGGCGTCGCCGAAATCCACGAGATGAAGATGGAAGGCGAGGTGATGAAGATGCGCCCGGCCGGCCCGGTCGAGCTGCCGGCCGGCAAGACCGTGGAACTCAAGCCCGGCGGCCTGCACCTGATGCTGATGGACCTGAAGCAGCCGCTGGCGGCGGGCAGCAGCGTGCCCGTGACGCTGGTGCTCAAGGACGGCCACGGCGTCGAAAGCCGGGTGGAGACGCAGCTGGTGGTGGGCCAGGCCGCGCCCGGTGCGGCCCCTGCCGCCGACGTTCACAAGCACTGAACGGCGGACCGTCCTTGGGGTAAGCTGTCAGCACCCCCCGGACCCCAGGAGCGCGGACATGAGCGAGCAACAGAACTTCGGCTTCGGCAAATTCGTCCCCGGCTTCGACTTCCTGCAGAACCTGAGCAAGGGCACGCCGCAGCAGCCGGCCACGCCCAGCCTGTCCAGCTGGGTGGCGCCGACGCTGAACGTCGAGGAGCTCGACAAGCGCATCGGCGAACTCAAGGCCGTGAGCTTCTGGCTCGACCAGAACGCCAAGGCACTGGCTGCCACCATCCAGGCGCTGGAGCTGCAGAAGATGACGCTGGCCACGCTGCGGGGCATGAACTTCAACATGGGCGAGATCGCGAGCGCGCTCAAGCTCCAGCCCGATGGCCGCTCCGCCGCCGCTGCCGCCACGACGGGCGCGGACAAGGCGGCCCCGGCCGCGGGCAGCGTCGCGGGCGCCGCCAACGATGCGGTCGCCAGGGCCCGGGCCAGCAAGAAGAACGCTCCGGCGGCCGGCGCCAACGGCCAGGCCGGCAAGCCTGCCGGCGGCGGCGTCGTCGATCCGCTGCAGTGGTGGAGCGCGCTCACCACGCAGTTCCAGGAGATCGCGGCCGGCGCATTGCGCGATGCGGCCCAGGCGCCCGCCGCCGGCGACCTGGCGGTCGCCGGCAAGGCTGCCGCCAAAACGGCCGCCAAAACGGCCGGCGCCGCCCGCAAGGGCGCCGGCGCCGGCGCCAAGTCGAGCCGCGCCAAGGTCGGAGCCCGCAAGGCCGGCGCGGCGGGCCGCTGAGTGGTGGTGTCCCCGTGAAGCCGTTCCCCTACGGCCACGCCACCCACCCGCAGTGGCCGATGGCGGCTGCGCTGGTGCTGGCGCAGCTGCGCGCGCAGATGGCCCTGCGCGGCCACGCCAGCGCACCGACGCTGGGGCTGCTGTATATCACCGACCATTACGCCGGCGCGGCCCAGGAGATCCTGGACCACCTGAGCGCCGAACTGCGCGAGGTCACGGACTGGTCCGGCGGCGTCGGTGTCGGCATCGCGTCCAACAACGTCGAGTACTTCGACGAGCCGGGCATGGCCGTGATGCTGTGCGAGATTCCGTCGCACCACTACCGCGTGTTCTCCGGTGTCGCACCGCTGGGCGTGGGCGAGGGCATGGGCTTCGAGCCGCACACCGCGCTGGTCCACGCCGATGCCTCCACACCCGACCTGGCCGAACTGATCGCCGAAATGGCGGCACGCACCGCCACCGGCTACCTGTTCGGCGGGCTGGTGTCCGGCCGCGGCGAGCCGGTGCAGTTCGCAGTCGGCGGCAACGGCAACATCAAGGGCCACGGCGCCGCCGGCGGCGTGTTCCGCGGCGGACTGTCGGGCGTGGCGTTCGGCGAGGAGGTGTCGCTGGTCTCGCGCGTCACCCAGGGCTGCCAGCCGGTCGCGCCGCAGCGCATCATCACCGGCTGCGACGGCCATGTTCTCACCGAGCTGGACGGCGAGCCGGCACTGGATGTGCTGCTGGGCGACCTGGGCATCTCGCTGGAGCAGCCGCAGGCCGCGATGACGCGGCTGCGGGCCACGCTGGTCGGCCTGACCGAAGCCGGCAGCGACGCGGTCGGGCGCACCGGCAACTTCGGCGCCGACGTGACGGTGCGCCACATCATCGGGCTGGACCCGGTCCGGCGCGGCGTCGCCATCGCGCAGCAGGTGACGCCGGGCATGCGGATGGCGTTCTGCCAGCGCGACGTGCAGGCGGCGCGCGCCGACCTGATGCGCGTCTGCGCCGAGATCCGCGAAGAGCTGGAGCCCGAGGAGATGCCGCAGCCGGTCGCGGCTTCGCTGGAATCGCCGCCGGCGCTGCGCGCTTCCAGGCCGGCCAGCCGCATCGCCGGCGCCGTCTACATCAGCTGCGCGGGCCGCGGCGGGCCGCACTTCGGCGGCCCCAGCGCCGAGCTGCAGATCGTGCGCCATGCGCTGGGCGACGTGCCGCTGGTGGGCTTTTTCGCCGGGGGCGAAATCGCCCGCCACAACCTGTATGGCTACACTGGCGTTTTGACAGTGTTCCGATCTGCGTCGGACTGATTGCATGGCAAAGGCATCTTCGAACCGGATGCCCAGCGTCTGGAGCGGCATTCCCTGGGCCCTGGCGCCCGCTTCCGGCGACCTGGCGTCCCGCCTGCAGCTGGCAACCCGCGCGCTGCGCGGCGCACTATGGCACGGCAAGGCGATGCGCCGCTGGATGGCGATGGTGTACGAGCTGCGCTCGCGCGGAATCATCTCCGACCTGCCCAACGAATACCTGCGCGCGGTCCAGCCCTATGTGAACAGCGGCACCAGCATGCCGGGCCGCGTGGTCCAGCTGATCGACCACGCCGACTGGCTGGAAACCGCCCTCAAGCCCGCCGCCTACGAGCGCCTGACCTCCGGCAAGCCGCTGATCCTCGCCACCCTGGCGGCACCGCGCGGCTACGAATACATGCGCCTTCAGCTGCAGCGCGCCCCGGCGCAAAGCCCGGAAGGCGAGCTGATGCTGACGCTGGTGCTGCAGCGGGCCCAGGAAGTGCAGCAGCGCGCCGCGCCGATGGAGGCCGCGACGCTGGCCTTCAGCCGCTTCCGCATCGAGGGCCAGGGCTGCTTCGTGATCGGCGGCGTGCGCGGGCAGCGCCATCCGGTGCTGCGGCTGTCGCCGGTGGAACTGAACCAGGCGCTCAGCGGCTGGAAGCCGGCGGTGCTGATGGTGCGGGTGGCGCAGGAACTGGCCCGCTTCTGGGGCCTGAAGCTGGTGGGGCTGGACCCGGCGCGCCATCCCATGCACGGGCGGCCGTACCGCTGGAGCCGCCGCTACCGCGAGGTCGCGCGCCAGATCGACAAGAGCTACGGCGCGATCTGGAACCATTTCGAGGCGGTCCGGGGCGATCACGGCTGGATGGTGCTGCCGCTGGACTCCGACGAGAAGCTGGCGGCGACCGCGCTGTCGCCGGAAAAGCGGGCCCGCCAGAGCCGCCGCGCCGATTACTGGATCCGCACCCGCAACCTGCTGCGCACCGAGTTCGCCGAGCAGCTCAACCGGCTGGGCGCCGAGCTGGCGCTGGACGGCGCCACCGTGGCGCACGGTCCGGACACGCTGCAGCTGGCTGGTGCCGGCGCGTTCGAGGACAGCGACGAGATCGCGCCGTCGCGGGCGCTGGACACCGGTCCGAGCAGCCTGCTCTGAGGCGCTTCAACGACGCAGCCGGGTGAACGCGGCGAACTCCCAGCTGCGCATCGCCAGCAGCAGCGTGTAGCCCTCGCGCTCGCTCTGCGCCAGCTTCTGGTCGGACTGGTGCTGCTGCGCGAAATCCTGCGCCACCCGCTGCAGGCGCTCCAGGAATGCCGGCGCCAGGCTGCGGCCGATCGAGCCGTGCACCAGCAGCAGCCCTTCGCCCGGCGCGTCGAAGCCGCCGGAAAAATAATCGAGCAGCGCGTTGTCGCGGAAGTAGTTCATCACCGGGCCGTGCGGGCGCCAGCGGAAGGTCTTGGCCAGCTTGAGCCGGTAGCGGTTCAGCGGCCGCAGCTCGATGATGCCGATCCGGTCCAGCTGCGCGAAATACCGGATCGCTTGCGCCTCGTCCAGCCGGTAGGCGGCCGTCACCTGTTCCAGCGTCCACTGGCTCAGGACGCAGATGGCGCACAGCAGCAGCTTCTTGTCGGCGACCACGGCGCGCTCCTGCTCGGGCGCCAGCTGCTGCAGCAGCGGCTGCGCGTCGGCCACCCGGCGCGCCAGTTCGGCGAAGTCCAGCCGCAGTGCGCGGCAGATCGCGTCGATCCGCGACAGCGGCATGTCGCCCCGGGCCATCATCCGCTTGACGCTGGATTCGGCCATCTTCAGCGCCTTCGCCAGGTCGGCGTAGGTCATCCCTGCAGCCTTCAGCTCGAGCTTCAGCGTGCTCACCAGGTCGGCCGTCGTGCTCATTGGAAAAGTATCGAAAAGCGATACTGTTGGTGGATCGGGCCTCGAATGTAGAGTGTTTTAGCCACCGCCGCTGCCGCGCCGTCGACACTGCGGCACCTCGACCAACCAGGAGATCCGATGCGCCTGCCCTTGTCCCGTGCCGAAACCGTGCTGCTGTCAGCGGCCGTGGCACTGTTCCTCGTCGCCGTGTTCGGTCCGGCCCTCAGCCAGCCGGGTGACTACCACCGCTTCGCCGACCAGCGCGCCCTGTGGCAGCTTCCCCATGCGATGGACGTGCTGTCCAACCTCCCGTTCGTTTTGACCGCGCTGCTGGGCGGGGCGGCGCTGTGGCAGGCGCGCATGGCGCTGAGCAATGTGCAGCGTGCGATGGCAGCCCTCTTCTTCGGCGGCCTGTTGCTCGCCGCCGCCGGCTCCGGCTGGTATCACATCGCGCCCGACGATGCGGGGCTGGCGGTCGACCGTTCGGCCATGGCCGTTGCCTTCGCCGGCTTGCTGGGCCTGGCGGCCGCCGGCCGCGTGAGCGAGCGCGCCGGCGCCTGGCTGGGGCTGTCGGTGTTGCTGCTGGGGCCGCTGGCCGCGCATCTGGCGTCCGCTTCGGGCAACGTCCTGCCCTGGGCCGTGCTGCAGTTCGGCGGCATGGCTGCGGTGCTGGCCCTGGCACTGCGACCGGCCCGCGCGGGGACGCTGCCGCTGCCGCTGGCGGCGGTCATCGCCTGCTACGCGGCCGCCAAGCTGCTTGAGATCAACGACCAGGGCATCTACGCGCTGACCGGACACTGGGTCTCGGGGCACACGCTCAAGCATGTGGTCGCGGCGCTGGCCGCCTTCCCGGTGGTTGCTGCGCTGCGCGCGGCGGCCGAACCACGGCAGAATGCGCCAGGCGCCACGACCAACAGGCCCGCAGCCCGCCGCGATGCCGGCCATGCGTGAGCCCCAGAGGAGGAATTCAATGACGACAGTGACGGCACAGGCCGCGGCCGAGCCTTCGGCGCAGGCCCATCCCAACCAGTTCGCGCTGCTGCGCCAGCGCCGCTTCGCGCCCTTCTTCTGGACCCAGTTCTCGGGGGCCGGCAACGACAACCTGTTCAAGTTCGCCTTCACGGTGATGGTCACCTACCAGCTGCAGGTGGGCTGGATGCCGCCGGCGATGGCGGGCCTGGTGATCGGCGCGCTGTTCATCCTGCCGTTCCTGCTGTTCTCCGCCACCAGCGGCCAGCTGACCGACAAGTACGACAAGACCACGGTGATCCGGTTCGTGAAGAACCTGGAGATCGGCATCATGCTGCTGGCGGCCTGGGGCTTCTGGAACGGCAACGTCGCGGTGCTGCTGGCCTGCACCTTCCTGATGGGCCTGCACTCGACGCTGTTCGGTCCGGTGAAGTTCGCCTACCTGCCGCAGGTCCTGGGGGAGCGCGAGCTCACCGGCGGCAACGGCATGGTGGAGATGGGGACTTTCGTCGCCATCCTGCTGGGCAACGTGGCCGGCGGCGTGATCGTCGCCATCCCGGATGTCGGGCGGCACGACGTGGCGATCGCCTGCGTTGCGCTGGCGCTGGTCGGGCGGGCGGTGGCGCAGTTCATTCCGCCGGCGCCCGCGACCGACCCCGGCTTGAAGATCAACTGGAATCCGGTCAGTGAAACCTGGCGCAACCTCAAGCTGGCGCACGGCAACATCGTGGTGTTCCGCTCGCTGCTGGGAATCAGCTGGATGTGGTTCTTCGGCGCCGTGTTCCTCAGCCAGTTCCCCAGCTTCGCCAAGGAGGTGCTGCACGGCGACGAGCAGGTGGCCTCGCTGCTGCTGGTGGTGTTCTCGGTCGGCATCGGCACCGGCTCGCTGCTGTGCGAGGTCTTGTCGCGCCGGCACGTGGAGATCGGCCTGGTGCCGCTGGGCGCGATCGGCATGAGCTTGTTCGCGGTGGACCTGTATTTCGCCTCGCGCGCACTGCCGCCGGCGGACGCCCTCACCCTGGCGCAGTTCCTGTCCGTGCATGCGCACTGGCGCGTGATGGCGGACCTGGCCCTGCTCAGCCTGTTCGCCGGCCTGTACAGCGTGCCGATGTATGCGCTGATCCAGCTGCGCTCGCAGCGCACGCACCGGGCCCGGATCATCGCGGCCAACAACATCCTCAACGCCCTGTTCATGATCGCCAGCTCGGTCATCGCCGGCCTGCTGCTGTCGATAGGGGCGACGGTGCCGCAGATCTTCTTGCTGGTGGGGCTGGCCAACGCGGTCGTCGCGGCCTACATTTTCCTGCTGGTGCCGGAATACCTGCTGCGCTTCATCGCGTGGGTGCTGTCGCATTTCGCCTACCGGTTCCGCATCCGGGGGGAAGAGAGCATCCCGGTGGCCGGCGCCGCGATCCTGGTCTGCAACCATGTGAGCTACATCGACGCGGTGCTGCTGATGGCGGCCAGCCCGCGGCCGATCCGCTTCGTCATGGACCAACGGATCTTCAAGGTGCCGGTGCTGGGCGCGCTGTTCCGGCTGGCCAAGGCGATCCCGATCGCGCCGCGCTCGGAGGACCCCGCGGCCTACGAGGCGGCGTTCGCTGCCGCAGCGCAGGTGCTGCGCGAGGGCGACCTGCTGGGCATCTTCCCGGAGGGCGGCATCACGCGCGATGGCCATCTGCAGGAATTCAGGGGCGGCATCATGAAGATCCTGGAGCAGCAGCCGGTGCCGGTGATCCCGATGGCGCTGACCAACCTGTGGGGCTCCTTCTTCAGCCGCATCGAGCAGGGCGGCGCGATGGTGCGGCCGTTCCGGCGCGGCATGTTCAGCCGGGTGGGGCTGAACGTGGGAGCGCCGGTGGCGCCCGGGCAGGTGAGCCCGGCGCTGCTGCAGGCGCGGGTGGCGCAGCTGCTGTAGCTAGACGCCGCGCGCGCGGTCGGCCTTGAACTGCTGCACGAACGCTCCGAAGCGCCTGTCATCGAGCGCCTCCCGGACCTCGCGCATCAGGTTCAGGTAATAGTGCAGGTTGTGGATGCTGGCCAGCATCGGGCCGAGCATCTCGCCGCAGCGCTCCAGGTGGTGCAGGTAGGCGCGCGAAAAGCCGCCTTCGACGGCGCCGCCCGCTGCCGTCGTCCCCTTGCAGGCGTAGCAGGTGCAGGTCTCGTCCAGCGGCCGCTCGTCGGTGCGATGGCGCGCGTTGCGGATTTTCAGGTCGCCGAAGCGGGTGAAGAGATGGCCGTTGCGCGCGTTGCGGGTCGGCATGACGCAGTCGAACATGTCCACGCCCTGCGCTACGCCTTCGACCAGGTCTTCCGGCGTGCCGACGCCCATCAGGTAGCGCGGCTTGTCCGGCGGCAACAGGTGCGGCGTGTGCGCCACGATGCGCAGCATCTCTTCCTTCGGCTCGCCGACGCTGACGCCGCCCACCGCGTAGCCGGGGAAATCCATCTCCACCAGCGCCGCCAGCGATTCCTCGCGCAGGGACTCGAACATGCCGCCCTGGACGATGCCGAACAGCGCGTTCGGGTTGCGCAGTCGCGCGAATTCGTCCTTGCAGCGCAACGCCCAGCGCCGGCTCAGCTCCATCGAGATCCTGGCCTCCGCCTCGGTCGTGATGTGGCCCTTGGTGTCGTAGGGCGTGCACTCGTCGAACTGCATCACGATGTCGGAGTTCAGCAGGGTCTGGATCTGCATCGAGATCTCGGGCGTGAGGAACAGCTTGTCGCCGTTGACCGGCGAAGCGAACTTCACGCCCTCTTCGGCGATCTTGCGCATCTCGCCCAGGCTCCACACCTGGAAGCCGCCGCTGTCCGTGAGGATCGGCCTGTCCCAGCGCTCGAAGCGGTGCAGCCCGCCGAACTGCTCGATCACGTCCAGGCCCGGCCTCATCCACAGGTGGAAGGTGTTGCCCAGGATGATCTGTGCGTCCATCTCCTGGAGCGAGCGCGGCGTGACGCCCTTGACCGTGCCGTAGGTTCCCACCGGCATGAAGATCGGCGTCTGCACTACGCCATGGTTCAGGGTCAGGCGGCCGCGCCGGGCCAGGCCTTCGGTCTTGAGGAGTTCGAATTCAAGCATCGGGTGTGCGGGCGAGCAGCATTGCGTCGCCATAGCTGAAGAAACGATAGCGCTGCGCGATCGCGTGCCGGTAGAGAGCCATGACGCGATCGTAGCCAGCCAGGGCGCTGACCATCATCATGAGCGTGGACTTGGGCAGGTGGAAGTTGGTGAGCAGCAGGTCGGTCGAGCGGAACCGGAAGCCGGGCGTGATGAAGATGCTGGTGTCGCCTTCGGCCTCGCCGCTCAGGGCGTAGGACTCGAGCGTCCGCACGGTGGTGGTGCCGACCGCGACGATGCGGCCATCCCGCTCGCGGACCTCGGCCAGCGCCCGTTGCGTCGCCTGCGGAACGGCGTAGCGCTCGCTGTGCATCCGGTGCTCGGCCAGGTTCTCGGTCTTCACCGGCTGGAAGGTGCCGGCGCCCACGTGCAGCGTCACCGTCGCGCGCTGCACGCCCATGGCGTCCAGCGCCTGCAGCATCGGCTGGTCGAAATGCAATGCCGCCGTCGGGGCGGCGACCGCGCCCGGGTTCTTCGCGAACACGGTCTGGTAGCGGCGCTCGTCCTCGGCCGAATCGGCGTGGGTGATGTACGGCGGCAGCGGCACGTGGCCGTGCCGCTCCATCAATGCGTAGGGATCGTCGCTGAGGGTAAAGCGGAACAGCGGGCCGTCCTCCTGCGGCCAGCGGCCGGTGAGCGTGGCGCTGAAGCCGCCGACCATCTGCAATGTGGTGCCCACGGGCGGCTTCTTGCTCACCTTCATGTGGGCGACCACGTCGCGGTCCTGCAGCACGCGCTCGATCAGCAGTTCCAGCTTGCCGCCGGTGGGCTTCTCGCCGAACAGGCGCGCCTTCACCACCTGCGTGTCGTTGAACACCATCAGGTCGCCCGCGCGCAGCAGCGCCGGCAGGTCGCGGAACTGGCGGTCCACGGGGCCCGCGCCGGTGCCATCGAGCAGCCGGGAGCCGGCGCGTTCGGCGGCCGGGTGCTGGGCGATCAGGTCGGGAGGCAGGGCGAAATCGAAGTCGCCGAGAGTGAAATTGCGCATGCTTGAGGGGCGGACGGCCCCGTTCCAAGAAGAAGGACGAGAGAAGGCAGAATTGTCCCATGCCCTTGTCCCCGGCTCTTTCGGCCCCGCAGAAAGCATTGCTCAAGCTGGGGCTGGGCCGCGACATCGACCTGGCGCTGCACCTGCCGCTGCGCTACGAGGATGAAACCCGGATCGTCCCGCTGCGCGGCGCCCGCGAGGGCGACACGGTGCAGATCGAGGGCACCGTCACCGTGTGCGAGGTCGCTTTCCGGCCGCGCCGCCAGCTGGTGGTGACGCTGCAAGACGACCAAGGCGACAGCTGCGTGCTGCGCTTCTTCAGTTTCTATCCCTCGCAGCAAAAGGCGCTGGCGGTGGGCACCCGGATCCGCGCCCGCGGCGAGCTCAAGGGCGGCTTCCTCGGCTGGCAGATGGTGCATCCCGTTTGCCGCCCGGCCGAAGGCGAGCTGCCGCAGGCGCTGACGCCGGTCTATCCGACCTCGGCCAGCCTGCCGCAGAACTACCTGCGCAAGGCGGTGCTGGGCGCGCTCAAGCGCGCCGACCTGTCGCCGACGCTGCCGGCGGCGGTGGACCAGGAAATGGGGCTGCAGCCGGGATGGGACCTGCGTCGCTCGCTGGGCTTCCTGCACCAGCCGACGCCGGAGGTGTCGCTGGCCGCGCTGGAAGACCGCAGCCATCCGGCCTGGCAGCGGCTCAAGGCCGAGGAGCTGCTGGCGCAGCAACTGTCGCAGCTGCAAAGCAAGCGGGAGCGCGCCGCGCTGAGCGCGCCGGCGCTGCGTGCAGCCGCTGCCGGTTCGCTGCCGGAGCAGCTGCTGGCGGCGCTGCCGTTCCAGCTCACGCGCGCCCAGCACCGGGTCAGCGAGGAGATCGCCCGCGACCTCGGCCGCGAGCTGCCGATGCACCGGCTGCTGCAGGGCGACGTCGGCTCGGGCAAGACGATCGTCGCCGCGCTGGCGGCAGCCATCGCGATCGAGGCCGGCTGGCAGTGCGCGCTGATGGCGCCCACCGAGATCCTGGCGCAGCAGCACTTCGGCAAGTTGATCGGCTGGCTCGAACCCCTGCTCGCGCCGCGCGGCCAGCGGGTGGCCTGGCTGACCGGCAGCCAGAAGAAGAAGGAGCGCGCCGAGATGCTGCAGCTGGTGGCCAGCGGCGAGGCGGCGCTGGTGATCGGCACCCACGCCGTGATCCAGGAGCAGGTGCAGTTCCGCAACCTGGCGCTGGCCATCATCGACGAGCAGCACCGCTTCGGCGTGGCCCAGCGGCTGGCCTTGCGCAGCAAGCTGGTCGACGCGCTGCGGGAGCCGCACCTGTTGATGATGACGGCCACGCCGATCCCGCGCACGCTGGCCATGAGCTACTACGCCGACCTGGACGTGTCGACGATCGACGAGCTGCCGCCCGGCCGCACGCCGGTCGTCACCAAGCTGGTCGCCGACAGCCGTCGCGACGAGGTGATCCAGCGCATCCGCGGCCAGCTGGCGCAGGGCCGGCAGGTTTACTGGGTCTGTCCGCTGATCGAGGAAAGCGAGGCACTGGACCTGACCAATGCCACTGCGACGCATGAAGCGCTGGGCGCGGCGCTGCCGGGCGTGATGATCGGCCTGCTGCATTCCCGCATGCCGCCGGCGGAGAAGAGGGCCGTGATGGCCCTGTTCACCAGCGGCCGGATGGGCGTGCTGGTGTCGACGACCGTGATCGAGGTCGGGGTCGACGTGCCCAACGCCTCGCTGATGGTGATCGAGCACGCCGAGCGCTTCGGCCTGTCGCAGCTGCACCAGCTGCGCGGCCGGGTGGGGCGCGGCGCCGCTGCCTCGGCTTGCGTGCTGCTCTATTTCTCCGGCGAGGGCGGCCGGCTGGGGGAGACGGCGCGCTCGCGGCTGCGCGCCATGGTGGAGACCAGCGACGGCTTCGAGATCGCCCGGCGCGACCTGGAGATCCGCGGCCCGGGCGAATTCCTCGGCGCGCGCCAGTCGGGCGCTGCGCTGCTGCGCTTCGCCGACCTGGCGACCGACACCGACTTGCTGGAGGCGGCGCGCCGGCTGGCGCCGGTGCTGCTGGACCGGCATCGCGAGCTGGCGGAAAGACACGTCGCCCGCTGGCTGGGCGGGCGCCAGGACTACCTCAAGGCCTGAAGCGCAAGCTGATCAGGCCGGTGCGGGATGCGCGACAATCGACGGCTCATGACGCTTACGGAACTCAAGTACATCGTTGCGGTGTCGCGGGAAAAGCACTTCGGCAAGGCGGCCGAGGCCTGCTTCGTCTCGCAGCCGACGCTGTCCGTGGCGATCAAGAAGCTCGAAGAGGAGCTCGAGGTCAAGCTGTTCGAGCGCAGCGCCAACGAAGTGACGGTGACGCCGCTGGGCGAGGAGATCGTCCGGCAGGCGCAGAGCGTGCTGGAGCAGGCTGCCAACATCAAGGAGATCGCCAAGCGCGGCAAGGACCCGCTGGCCGGCCCGCTCAAGCTTGGCGTGATCTACACCATCGGCCCCTACCTGCTGCCGGACCTGGTGCGCCAGGCGATCGACCGCTCGCCCCAGATGCCGCTGATGCTGCAGGAGAACTTCACCATCAAGCTGCTGGAGATGCTGCGCACCGGCGAGATCGACTGCGCCATCATGGCCGAGCCTTTCCCCGATACCGGCCTGGCGATCGCGCACCTGTACGACGAGCCCTTCCTGGCGGCCGTTCCGGTTACCCATCCCCTGGCCAGCCGCAAGACGATTACGGCCCAGGAGCTCAAGAGCGAGACGATGCTGCTGCTCGGCACCGGGCATTGCTTCCGCGACCACGTGCTGGAGGTCTGCCCGGAGTTCGCCCGCTTCTCCAGCGACGCCGAAGGCATCCGCAAGAGCTTCGAGGGCTCGTCGCTGGAGACCATCAAGCACATGGTGGCCGCCGGCATGGGCGTGACGCTGGTGCCGCGGCTGTCGGTGCCCAAGGACGCGCTCGAGCCGAAGGGGAAAAGGCGGCGCGACGACCAGGCCTTCGTCAAATACATCCCGTTCGACGGCGACCCGCCGACCCGGCGCGTGGTGCTGGCGTGGCGCCGCAGCTTCACCCGCTACGAAGCCATCGCCGCGCTGCGCAACGCGGTCTACGCGTGCGAGCTGCCCGGGGTGAAGCGCCTCTCCTGAGCCCCCCGCGGGGCGTGGCGCGGCTCCAGTGGCCGGCCGGCGGCGACTAATATTGGCGCATGAGCCCTGCACAACCCGGCATCCTCGAACGCGTGCCCCCGGCGGCGCGCTATGTCTCCTTCAGCATCGGCACCGAGGCCGGCGCCATGTCGGCGCTGCCGGAAGCGCTCGGGCGGCTGGCCACCGCGGCCGATGGCAAGGGCCTGGTGGTGGGCATCGGCCCGGGGCTGGCGGCCGCGCTCGGGGCGACGGTGCCGGGCTTGGGCGAATTGCCGCCGATCGGCGGCCGCGGCGTGCAAGTGCCGTCCACGCCCATGGCTCTGTGGTGCTGGCTGCGCGGAGAGGATCGCGGCGACCTGCTGCACCTGTCGCGCCGGCTGGTGGCGCTGCTGCATCCGGCGTTCAAGCTGGGCCAGGTGGTCGATGCGTTCCGGCACGGCACCGGCCGCGACCTGACCGGCTACGAGGACGGCACCGAGAATCCCGAGGGCGAGCTGGCGCAGCAGGCGGCGCTGGTCCATGGCGCCGGGCCGGGGCTGGACGGTTCGAGCTACGTGGCGGTCCAGCAGTGGGTGCACGACTTCGACGCATTCGACCGGCTGGGCGAGGCAGACCGCGACCACCATGTCGGCCGCCGGCTGTCCGACAACTTCGAGCTGGAGGATTCGCCGACCTCGGCCCACGTGAAGCGCACGGCGCAGGAAAGCTTCGAGCCGCCCGCGTTCATGCTGCGCCGCTCCATGCCCTGGACCATGGGCATGCAGAGCGGCCTGATGTTCGTGGCCTTCGGCAACTCGCATCGCGCGTTCGAGGTGCAGATGCGCCGCATGGCCGGCGAGGAAGACGACGTGGTGGATGCGATGTTCCGGATCTCCCGACCGGTCAGCGGCGCCTATCTGTGGTGCCCGCCGCTGGCGCAGGGCCGGCTCGACCTGCGGCAACTCGGGCTGTGATGGCGTCCGCCTCCAGGGTCCGGCTCTACCTCGACCTGATCCGCTGGGACCGGCCGGCCGGCTGGCTGTTGCTGCTGTGGCCGACGCTGTCCGCGCTGTGGATCGCCGCCAGCGGATTTCCGGGCTGGCACCTGCTGGTGGTGTTCACGCTGGGCACCTTCCTGATGCGCAGCGCCGGCTGCTGCGTCAACGACGTCGCCGACCGCGAGTTCGACAAGCACGTGAAGCGCACCGCGCAGCGGCCGGTGACCAGCGGCGCGCTGTCGGTCCGGCAGGCGCTGCTGTTCGGCGCGGTGCTGGCGCTGCTGGCCTTCGCGCTGGTGCTGACCACCAATGCGGCCGCCATCGCCTGGTCGTTCGCGGCGCTGGCGATTTCACTGGCCTACCCCTATGCCAAGCGCTACGTGTCCATGCCGCAGGCGGTGCTGGGCGTGGCCTTCAGCTTCGGCATCCCGATGGCGTTCGCCGCCGTGCAGTCGCGGGTTCCCTTGCTGGCATGGGTGCTCTTGCTGGGCAACCTGTTCTGGGTGCTGGCGTACGACACCGAATATGCGATGGTCGACCGCGACGACGACCTGCGGATCGGCATGAAGACCTCGGCCATCACACTGGGAAGGGCCGACGTCGCCGTCGTGATGTGCTGCTACGGCGCCTACCTGGCGATCTGGAGCGGCGTGTTGCTGCAGCGGATGGCGCCGGCGGTGGTGGCGGGCGCGATCGCGCTGGCGGGGGCGCAGGCCGCCTGGCACTTCGCGCTGATCCGCGACCGCAGCCGCGAGGGCTGCTTCAAGGCCTTCCGCCTGAACCACTGGCTGGGCTTCACCGTGTTCGCCGGCGTCGTCGCCGGCTACGCGCTGCGCTGAATTCAGGCGCCGAATTCGTCGCCCAGTTCCCTGGCGCGGGTGTTCGCGGCGTGCAAGGCCTTGGCGAACAGCGCCTGGACCTGGTCTTGCTCCATCGAGGCGATGGCGGCGTAGGTGGTGCCGCCCTTGGAGGTCACCCGCTGGCGCAGCACCTCGGGCGCCTCGTCGGATGCCCGGGCCAGTTCGGAGGCGCCCACGAAGGTGCCGACGGCCAGCTGGTGCGCCTGCTGCGGCGACAGGCCCATCTCGACGCCGGCCTTGGTCATCGCTTCCAGGAAGAAGAAGACGTACGCCGGGCCGGACCCGGACAGCGCCGTCACCGCATCGAGCTGTTTTTCGTCCTGCACCCAGAGCGATTCGCCGGTGGTGGCGATCACCTGTTCGACCAGGTCGCGATCGGCTGCCGTCACCGCCGGCCGCGCGAACAGCGCCGTCATGCCCTTGCCGACCAGCGCCGGCGTGTTGGGCATGGAGCGCACGATCCGCTCGGTGCCGAGCCACGCCGCGATGCTGTCCGAACGGATGCCGGCGGCGACGCTCAGGTGCAGTGCTTTGCCCGTATGGCTGCGGGCCTGCAGCGCCGCCTGCTTGAAGGTCTGCGGCTTGACCGCCCACACCACCAGCTGGGCGCGGCCAAGCGCCGGACCGGCGTGCTCCTGCGCCTGCACGCCGAACTGCGACTGCAGGCGCAGGCGCGCCTCGGCGAACGGCTCGACCACCTCGATCTGGGCCGGCGCGAGGCCCTCGCGGAGCAGGCCGCCGATGATGGCGCTGGCCATGTTGCCCCCGCCGATGAAGGCGATCGCCTGCTGCCCGATTGCGGTGATGGTGCTCATGCCCGGAAGTCTAGCGTCGGGAGTCGGCGAAAATCGCCGCATGACCCGACAGGACCTGCTCGCCCGGCTTTCACAAACGACAACATGGGACGTGGCGATCATCGGCGGCGGCGCCACCGGGCTCGGGGTGGCACTGGACGCAGCCGCCCGGGGCTTCTCGGTGGTGCTGCTGGAATCGCACGATTTCGCCAAGGGCACCTCCTCGCGGGCCACCAAGCTGGTCCACGGCGGCGTGCGCTACCTCGCGCAGGGCAACATTTCGCTGGTGCGCGAGGCGCTGCACGAGCGCTCGAACCTGCTGCGCAATGCGCCGCACCTGGCCCAGCCGCTGGCCTTCGTCATGCCTTCCTACAAGTTCTGGGAAACGCCGTTCTATGGCGCCGGGCTGAAGGCCTATGACGCGCTGGCCGGCAAGGCGGGCCTGGGGTCGACCGAATTCCTCTCGCGCAGCGAGACGCTGGCGCTGCTGCCCACCCTGCGCCGCGAGGGCCTCAAGGGCGGGGTCAAGTACTGGGACGGCCAGTTCGACGACGCCCGGCTGGCCGTGGCGCTGGCGCGCACCGCTGCTGCCCGCGGCGCCCTGGTCGTCAACTACTGTCCGGTCGACGGCCTGGTGCATACGGGCGGAAAGGTCAGCGGACTGCGCTGCCACGACAGCGAAACCGGGCAGGCGTTCGAGCTGCAGGCACGTTGCGTCATCAACGCAGCCGGGGTGTGGGTGGACGCGCTGCGCCAGCTCGACGGCGAAGCCATCGGCCGCCCGGTCCGGCCGATGGTGGCGCCCAGCCAGGGCGTGCACATCGTGGTGGACCGCGACTTCCTGCCCGGCACCCACGCGCTGATGGTGCCCAAGACGGCCGACGGCCGGGTGCTGTTCGGCGTCCCCTGGCTGGGAAAGCTGATCCTGGGGACGACCGATACGCCGCGCGGCGACCTGCCGCTGGAACCCCGCCCGTTCCAGGAGGAGCTGGACTTCATCCTGGGCGAGTCGGCGCGCTACCTGGCGCGCGCGCCACAGGCGGCGGACATCCGCAGCATGTGGGTGGGGCTGCGGCCGCTGGTCAAGCCGCAGGACGAAGACGGCCAGAACACCAAGAAACTCAGCCGCGAGCACACCGTGCTGGCCAGCGCCAGCGGCCTGGTCACGGTGACCGGCGGCAAATGGACCACTTACCGGGCGATGGCCGAGGACGTGCTCCAGACCTGTTTCGACGAGGGCCTGCTGTCAAGGGTTGCGGCAGGAGTGACCGCAAACTTGACTTTGATCGGCGGCGATGGCCCGGCGGGAGGCCGGCGCCCGATCAGCGAGCCGCAAGGCTCTCATACATATGGAAGCGAGCAGGCTGCCCTGCGGGAATTGCCCGGGGCCGCCCGCCTGCTGGGCGGGGGCCTGACCGAGGCGATGGTCCGCTTTGCGGCGCGGCGCGAATATGCCCGGACGGTGGAGGATGTGCTGGCCCGGCGCTGGCGCCTGCTGTTCCTGGACGCCCGCCTGGCGGCCTCGCTGGCGCCCCAGGTCGGCGCCATCCTGCAGGAGGAAACGGGCTCGGAGCCCCGCGTGGACGAGTTCCAGGAGCTGGCTGGGCTCTACCTGTCGTTGCCGGCCCAAGCAGATCAGTTGACAGGTCGATAACCATTTGCCATAATCGCAGGCTGCGCTTTTTATCGAGCGCAGTATCTTGCCCAAAGGAAACGCCGTGAGTGGTTCACGGCGCCGACGACGGGCCCAAGACTGATCCGCAGCCTGCTGCGGATACAAGTTGGGAATATTGAAAAATGATCCAGACAGAATCCCGGCTCGAAGTCGCCGACAACACCGGCGCGAAGTCCGTCCTATGCATCAAGGTGCTGGGCGGTTCCAAGCGTCGCTACGCCAGCGTGGGCGACATCATCAAGGTCAGCATCAAGGAAGCCGCTCCGCGCGGACGCGTCAAAAAAGGCGAAGTCTATAGCGCAGTGGTCGTCCGCACCGCCAAGGGCATCCGTCGCAGCGACGGCTCCCTGGTCAAGTTCGACGGCAATGCCGCCGTTCTTCTCAACAACAAGCTGGAGCCCATCGGCACCCGCATCTTCGGCCCGGTCACGCGCGAACTGCGCACCGAGAAGTTCATGAAGATCGTGTCCCTGGCCCCCGAAGTTCTCTAAGGACGCGTTCATGAACAAGATTCGCAAAGGCGACGAAGTCATCGTGCTCGCGGGCCGTGACAAGGGCAAGCGGGGCAAGGTCTCGCTGCGCAAGGACGACTCGCACCTGATCGTCGACGGCATCAACATGGTGAAGAAGCACACCAAGCCGAACCCGCTCAAGGGCGCGACCGGCGGCATCGTGGAAAAGGCAATGCCGATCCACCAGTCCAATGTCGCTATCTACAACGCCGCGACCGGCAAGGCCGACCGCGTGGGCATCAAGCTGCAGGACGGCGGGAAGAGCATTCGCGTCTTCAAGTCCAGCGGCGAAGAAATCAAGGTGGCATGACCATGGCACGTCTTCAACAGGTTTATCGCGAAAAGATCGTTCCCGAGCTGACCAAGCAGTTCGGCTACAAGTCGCCGATGCAGGTCCCGCGCCTGACCAAGATCACCCTGAACATGGGTGTCTCGGAAGCGGTCGCCGACAAGAAGGTCATGGACAACGCAGTTGGCGACCTGACCAAGATCGCCGGCCAGAAGCCGGTCGTGACCAAGGCCAAGAAGGCCATCGCGGGATTCAAGATCCGCGAAGGCCAGGCCATCGGCACGATGGTGACGCTGCGCGGCGTCAAGATGTACGAGTTCCTGGACCGTTTCGTCACCGTGGCCCTGCCGCGAGTGCGCGACTTCCGCGGCATTTCCGGCCGCGCCTTCGACGGCCGCGGCAACTACAACATCGGCGTGAAAGAGCAGATCATTTTCCCCGAGATCGAATACGACAAGGTCGATGCCCTGCGCGGTCTCAATATCAGCATCACCACGACGGCCAAGAACGACGAGGAGGCCAAGGCGCTTCTCGCTGGCTTCCGTTTCCCGTTCAAGAACTGAGGGTGCACCGTGGCTAAAGTAGCTTTGATCCAGCGCGAACTCAAGCGCGACAAACTGGTCGCCAAGTACGCGACCAAACACGCCGAGCTGAAGGCGATCGCCAGCGACCTCAAGCGCAGCGAGGAAGAGCGCGCAGCCGCCCGCCTGGGCCTGCAGAAGATTCCCCGCAACGCGAACCCGACCCGCCAGCGCAACCGCTGCGCGATCACCGGTCGCGCCCGCGGCACGTTCCGCCAGTTCGGTCTGGTGCGCCACAAGATCCGCGAACTTGCCTTTGCAGGGGACATCCCCGGCATGGTCAAGGCCAGCTGGTAAGGCAGGAGACATTAAATGAGCATGAGTGATCCCATTGCCGACCTGCTGACGCGCATCCGCAATGCGCAGATGGTGGCCAAGCCCACGGTGTCGGTGCCCTCTTCCAAGGTGAAGATTGCCATCGCGCAGGTGCTGAAAGACGAAGGCTACATCGACGGCTTCCAGGTGAAGACCGAAGACGGCAAGTCCGAGCTTGAAATCGCGCTGAAGTACTACGCCGGCCGCCCGGTGATCGAGCGCATCGAGCGCGTGAGCCGTCCCGGCCTGCGCGTTTACAAGGGCCGCGATGCCATTCCCCAGGTCATGAACGGCCTGGGCGTGGCGATCGTCACCACCCCCAAGGGCGTGATGACCGACCGCAAGGCGCGCGCTACCGGTGTCGGTGGCGAAGTGCTCTGCTACGTGGCTTAAGGGAAGGAACCAAAAATGTCCCGAGTCGGAAAAATGCCGGTCGCCGTCCCGCAAGGCGTGGATGTGTCGATCAAGGAAGACCAGATCAACGTGAAGGGCACCGGCGGCACGCTGTCGCTGCACCTGAACAGCCTGGTCAAGGTGACGAGCGAGGGCGGCAAGCTGTCCTTCGCTCCGGCCAACGAGTCGCGTGAAGCGAACGCCATGAGCGGCACCATGCGCCAGCTGGTGAACAACATGGTGGTCGGCGTGACCAGGGGCTTCGAGAAGAAGCTGTCGCTGGTCGGCGTGGGTTACAAGGCCCAGGCCCAGGGCGCCAAGCTGAACCTGACGGTGGGCTACTCGCACCCCGTCAACAAGGACATGCCCGCTGGCATCACGGTGGCAACCCCGACCCCGACGGAAGTCGTGATCAAGGGTGCCGACCGCCAGCGCGTTGGCCAGGTGGCCGCTGAGATCCGTGCAATCCGTCCGCCCGAGCCCTACAAGGGCAAGGGGATCCGATATTCGGACGAGAAGATCACGATCAAAGAGACCAAGAAGAAGTAAGGAACGCAATCATGTTGACCAAAAAAGAGCAGCGTCTGCGTCGTTCGCGCCAGACCCGCATCCGGATTGCGACTCAGGGTGTTGCGCGCCTGACGGTGAACCGCACCAACCTGCACATCTACGCGACCGTGATCTCCGAAGACGGCAGCAAGGTGCTGGCCACGGCCTCGACGGCCCAGGCCGACCTGCGCAAGTCGCTCGGCGGCGCGGGCAAGGGCGGCAACACCGCCGCCGCCTCGCAAGTGGGCAAGCTGATCGCCGAGAAGGCCAAGGCCGCCGGCGTCGAGAAGGTTGCATTCGACCGCGCAGGTTTTGCGTACCACGGCCGCGTCAAGGCGCTGGCCGAAGCGGCCCGCGAAGCCGGCCTGCAGTTCTAACGGACACGGAAAGACATCATGGCAAGAATTCAGGCAAAGCCCCAAGGTGAAGGTCCCGAAGACGGGATGCGCGAGAAGATGATCGCGGTCAATCGCGTGACCAAAGTCGTGAAGGGCGGCCGGATCCTCGGTTTCGCCGCTCTGACGGTGGTCGGCGACGGCGACGGCCGGGTGGGCATGGGCAAGGGCAAGTCGAAGGAAGTGCCGGCGGCCGTGCAGAAGGCGATGGAAGAATCCCGCCGCAACATGATGAAGGTCACGCTGAAGAACGGCACGATCCACCACAACGTCTCCGGCCAGCACGGCGCAGCCCGCGTGATCATGTCGCCCGCCCCGCGCGGCACCGGCATCATCGCCGGCGGCCCGATGCGCGCGGTGTTCGAAGTGATGGGCATCACCGACATCGTGGCCAAGAGCCACGGCTCGACCAACCCGTACAACATGGTTCGCGCCACGCTGGATGCACTGAAGAATGCGCACACGCCTTCCGAAGTGGCGGCCAAGCGCGGCAAGTCGGTCGAAGACATCTTCGCCTGACCGCAAGGAGCACAGACATGGCAACCAAACAGAAAACCGTGAAGGTCCAGCTGGTTCGCAGCCCGATCGGCACGAAGGTGGACCACCGCGCCACCGTGCGCGGCCTGGGCCTGCGCAAGCTCAATAGCGTCAGCGAGCTGGAAGACACGCCCGCCGTGCGCGGCATGATCAACAAGATCGATTACCTGGTCCGCGTTCTCTGAACCCGGCTGAAAGCAAGACGATGGAACTCAATGGCATCAAGCCCGCAGCGGGCTCCAAGAAAAACCGCCGCCGCGTCGGCCGCGGCATCGGTTCCGGCCTGGGCAAGACGGCAGGCCGTGGCCACAAGGGCCAGAAGTCGCGTGCAGGCGGCTACCACAAGGTCGGCTTCGAAGGCGGCCAGATGCCGCTGCAGCGGCGCCTGCCCAAGCGTGGCTTCAAGTCGCACCTGCTGAAGTACAACGCCCAGGTCACGCTGGAAGCGCTGGAGAAGCTCGGCGCCGCCGAAGTGGACATGATGTCCCTGAAGCAGGCCGGCCTGATCCCCGAGATCGCCAAGGTCGTCAAGGTCATCAAGACCGGCGAACTGAAGCTGGCCGTCAAGCTGACGGGCATCTATGCGACCGCTGGTGCCAAGGCTGCAATCGAAGCTGCCGGTGGCAGCGTCGAAGCAGCCGTCGGCAAGCAGGCCTGATCTTTTCTGGACGAATGAAGGAACCATCGAGTGGCAACTAGCGCAGCCCAAATTGCAAAGACCGGCAAGTTCGGCGACCTGCGTCGCCGGCTGGTCTTCCTGCTGCTCGCGCTGGTCGTTTACCGCGTGGGCGCCCACATTCCCGTCCCCGGCATCAACCCGGACCAGCTCGCGCAGCTGTTCAAGGGCCAGCAGGGCGGGATCCTGAGCCTGTTCAACATGTTCTCGGGCGGGGCGCTGTCGCGCTTCACCGTGTTCGCGCTGGGCATCATGCCGTACATCTCGGCCTCGATCATCATGCAGCTGCTCACCTACGTCGTGCCGACGTTCGAGCAGCTCAAGAAAGAGGGCGAAAGCGGCCGCCGCAAGGTCACGCAATACACCCGCTACGGCACGCTGGGCCTGGCCCTGTTCCAGTCGATGGGCATCGCCCTGGCGCTGGAAGGCTCGGCCGGCCTGGTGCTGAACCCGGGCTTCGGCTTCCGCATGACGGCGGTCGTCAGCCTGACGGCCGGCACCATGTTCCTGATGTGGCTGGGCGAGCAGATCACCGAGCGCGGACTGGGCAACGGCATCTCGATCCTGATCTTCGCCGGCATCGCCGCGGGCCTGCCCAACGCGATCGGCGGACTGCTGGAGCTGGTGCGCACCGGCGCGATGAGCATCCTGGTGGCGCTGCTGGTGGTGACGCTGATCGCCCTGGTGACCTACTTCGTGGTGTTCGTGGAACGCGGCCAGCGCAAGATCCTGGTCAACTACGCGCGGCGCCAGGTCGGCAACAAGGTGTATGGCGGCCAGTCGTCGCACCTGCCGCTGAAGCTGAACATGGCCGGCGTGATCCCCCCGATCTTCGCCTCGTCGATCATCCTGCTGCCGGCGACGGTGGTCGGCTGGTTCGCCACCGGCGACCGGATGCGCTGGCTCAAGGACATCGCCGGCACGCTGACCCCGGGCCAGCCGATCTACGTGATGCTGTACGCCAGCGCCATCGTGTTCTTCTGCTTCTTCTACACGGCCCTGGTGTTCAACAGCCGGGAGACCGCGGACAACCTGAAGAAGAGCGGCGCCTTCATCCCGGGCATCCGTCCGGGCGAGCAGACGGCGCGCTACATCGACAAGATCCTGGTGCGGCTGACGCTGGCCGGAGCGATTTACATCACCTTCGTCTGCCTGCTGCCCGAGTTCCTGATCCTCAAATACAACGTGCCGTTCTATTTCGGCGGCACCTCGCTGCTGATCATCGTGGTGGTCACCATGGACTTCATGGCCCAGGTGCAGAACTATCTGATGTCGCAGCAATATGAATCGCTGCTGAAGAAAGCCAATTTCAAGACCTCCCTGGGCGGCTAGAGAACAAGAAGATGTCGAAGGACGATGTCATCCAGATGCAGGGTGAGGTTGTGGAGAACCTGCCGAACGCGACCTTCCGCGTGAAGCTGGAAAACGGGCACGTGGTGCTCGGACATATTTCAGGAAAGATGCGGATGCACTACATCCGGATCCTTCCGGGTGACAAGGTCACCGTGGAGTTGACGCCCTACGACTTGTCGAGGGCACGGATTGTGTTCCGGGCTAAGTAATTGCCTGGTGCCGGACCAACAAGCGTAAGCGGTTGCTCGGGCACCTCTGATTGGACGAGTTTAGGTTTTAGGAGAACGACATGAGAGTTTCGGCTTCGGTCAAGAAAATTTGCCGCAACTGCAAAATCATCCGCCGCAAGGGCGTTGTCCGCGTGATCTGCACCGATCCGCGGCACAAGCAGCGCCAGGGCTGATCGCAAGAGTAATAGAGGACGAAAATGGCACGTATCGCTGGCATCAACATTCCGCCGCATCAGCACGCCGAGATTGGCCTGACGGCTATCTTCGGCATTGGTCGCACCCGCGCTCGCATGATCTGCGAAGCCACCGGCATCCCGTACTCCAAGAAGGTCAAGGACCTGACGGACGGGGATCTGGAAAAGATCCGCGACCAGATCGCGCAGTTCACGATCGAAGGCGACCTGCGCCGCGAGACGACGATGAACATCAAGCGCTTGATGGACATCGGCTGCTACCGGGGCTTCCGCCATCGGCGCGGCCTGCCGATGCGCGGCCAGCGCACGCGCACCAACGCCCGCACCCGCAAGGGACCGCGCAAGGCCGCCCAGGCACTGAAGAAATAATCGGGAAAGAGAACAGTCATGGCAAAAGCTCCCGCCAATAACGCCGCACAACGCGTGCGCAAGAAGGTTCGCAAGAACGTGTCCGATGGCGTCTGCCACGTGCACGCGTCCTTCAACAACACGATCATCACGATCACCGACCGCCAGGGCAACGCCTTGAGCTGGGCGTCTTCGGGCGGCCAGGGCTTCAAGGGATCGCGCAAGTCGACCCCCTTCGCAGCCCAGGTGGCTTCCGAAGTGGCCGGCCGTGCCGCCATCGAGCAGGGCATCAAGAACCTGGACGTCGAGATCAAGGGCCCCGGCCCGGGTCGCGAGTCGTCGGTTCGCGCACTCGCTGCGCTGGGCATCCGCATCACGTCGATCGCCGACGTGACGCCGGTCCCGCACAACGGCTGCCGCCCGCAGAAGCGCCGTAGGATTTAAGTTCGAGGACACGGTTTGCGCAAGCAAACCGTGTTTACCTCCGTTGTGAAGCCCACCGCCGGCGGCCACAGGCCACCGGCTCCCGCAGCAATAGGCTGCGGCAGATGATGTAAAGGAAGCAAAGTGGCACGTTACCTCGGCCCCAAGGCCAAACTCTCCCGCCGTGAAGGCACTGACCTGTTCCTCAAGAGCGCCCGCCGCTCGATCGCGGACAAGGCCAAGTTCGACTCCAAGCCCGGCCAGCACGGCCGCACTTCCGGCCAGCGCACGTCCGATTACGGCCTGCAGCTGCGCGAGAAGCAGAAGGTCAAGCGGATGTACGGCATCCTGGAGCGCCAGTTCCGCAAGTACTTCACCGAAGCCGACCGCCGCCGCGGCAACACCGGCGCCAACCTGCTGTTCATCCTCGAGTCCCGCCTGGACAACGTGGTGTACCGCATGGGCTTCGGCTCGACCCGCGCCGAGGCGCGCCAGCTGGTGTCGCACAAGGCGATCACCGTCAACGGCCAGCCGGTCAACATCCCGTCGTACATGGTCAAGACCGGCGACGTGATCGCCGTGCGCGACAAGTCCAAGAAGCAGAACCGCATCGTCGAGGCGCTGCAGCTGGCGCAGCAGGTCGGCATGCCGGCCTGGGTCGAGGTGAATGCCGACAAGGCCGAAGGCGTCTTCAAGAAGGTGCCGGACCGTGACGAATTCGCCGCCGACGTCAAGGAAGCGCTGATCGTGGAGTTGTACTCGAGGTAAACAAGGAGAAAACGAGGCTGCTTCGCAGCGCTCGTCCTTGGATGTTTTTTAGTTCCTTGCCGTGGGGCACCGCGGCGGGGCACTTCACCAGCCTTACCGGTGTAACGAGCCGGGGGTATTGAGAGGAAGTCCTGCATGCAAACCAATTTGCTGAAACCCAAAGCCATCAACGTCGAGCAACTGGCGCCCAACAAGGCCAAGGTGACGCTCGAGCCGTTCGAGCGTGGCTATGGCCACACGCTGGGCAACGCCCTGCGTCGCGTGCTGCTCTCATCGATGGTCGGCTATTCGGCAACCGAAGTCACCATCGCCGGCGTCCTGCACGAGTACTCGTCGATCGACGGCGTCCAGGAAGACGTCGTTTCCATCCTGCTGAACCTCAAGGGCGTGGTCTTCAAGCTGCACAACCGCGATGAAGTCACCCTGAGCCTGCGCAAGGACGGCGAAGGCATCGTCACCGCCGCCGACATCCAGACGCCGCACGACGTCGAGATCATCAACCCCGACCACGTCATCGCCAACCTGTCGCAGGGCGGCAAGATCGACATGCAGATCAAGGTCGAAAAGGGCCGTGGCTATGTGCCGGGCACGATGCGCCGCTACGCCGACGAGCCGACCAAGTCGATCGGCCGGATCGTGCTGGATGCGTCCTTCTCGCCGGTCAAGCGCGTGAGCTACACGGTCGAAAGCGCCCGCGTCGAACAGCGCACCGACCTGGACAAGCTGGTCGTGGAAATCGAGACCAACGGTGCCATCACCGCCGAAGACGCAGTGCGCGCCTCGGCCAAGATCCTGGTGGAGCAGCTGGCGGTGTTCGCGCAGCTCGAGGGCAGCGAACTGGCCGCCTTCGACCAGCCGGTGCAGCGCAGCTCGCAGCAGTTCGACCCGATCCTACTGCGCCCGGTGGACGAGCTGGAACTGACGGTGCGTTCGGCCAACTGCCTGAAGGCCGAGAACATCTATTACATCGGCGACCTGATCCAGCGCACCGAGAACGAGCTGCTCAAGACCCCCAACCTGGGTCGCAAGTCGCTCAACGAAATCAAGGAAGTTCTTGCCTCGCGTGGGCTCACGCTCGGCATGAAGCTCGAGAGCTGGCCTCCGGCTGGCCTCGATAAACGTTAAACACAACCTGGTGAACTGGCAGTACCTGACACGGCTGCCTTTTAAGACAAGCAAAGGAACACACCATGCGTCACGGACACGGCCTACGTAAACTCAATCGCACGAGCGAGCACCGCCTCGCGATGCTGCGCAACATGATGAATTCGCTGCTGGAGCACGAAGTCATCAAGACCACGGTCCCCAAGGCCAAGGAACTGCGCCGCGTCGTCGAACCCATGATCACGCTGGCCAAGGTGCCGACGCTGGCCAACCGCCGGCTCGCCTTCGACCGCCTGCGCGATCGTGACATCGTCACCAAGCTGTTCAACGAACTGGGCCCGCGCTACAACGCCCGTCCCGGCGGCTACACCCGCATCCTGAAGATGGGTTACCGCGTCGGCGACAACGCGCCGATGGCGCTGGTCGAACTGGTGGACCGTCCCGAGATCGCCGAAGCGGATGTCCCTACTGCTGAATAAGCAGACGGGGAAGGTATATAATTCAATCTTGCCGCGCGATGGAGCAGCCTGGTAGCTCGTTGGGCTCATAACCCAAAGGTCGCAAGTTCAAATCTTGCTCGCGCAACCAACAAAGAGCCTAAAAAACTCTGCAAAAAAAGCCCACTTTCAGGTGGGCTTTTTTGTTTCCGCGTCTTGCTGCGTCAGTCGACCGCCAGATGCACTTCGCCAAGGCCCGGCAGGCTGAAGGCGACGCGGTTGCCGGCCACCGGGAACTGCGACTTGACCAGGCTTCCCGTGGTGACGATGTCGCCGCCGTGCAGCGGCAGCCCGCGTGCTGCCAGATGGTTGGCCAGCCACGCCAGCGCATCGAGCGGATGGCCCAGCACATCGCGGCCGCTGCCGCGGCCCACTTCGCGCCCGTCGATCATGGCCACTCCCTGCAGCGCCTGGATGCCGTCCGCATCCATCCCCGCCACCGGATCGCCAAGCACCAGGCCCTGATTCCATGCGTTGTCGGCGATCAGCGTCAGCACCGACCGGTTCAGGCTGGCGTAATCGGCCTGGCGGTCGTCGGCGATCTCCAGCGCCGGGTAGGCGAACTTCACATGTTCCAGGATGGTGGCGCCGGTCCAGGCGTTTGCACGCACGGGCAGATCGCGGGCCAGTTCGAATGCAATCTCGAATTCGACGATCAGCCGCACGTAATCGCGCGAATTCAGCGAGTGCCCCGAGCGATACAGCTGGTCGGCGAGCAGGCGGCCGGAGACCGAATCCTGGAAGCCCACCATGTCGCGCATCGCTGGCGTCGTGATCGCGATCTTGTAGCCGGCTAGCGTGGCCTGGCGCTGCTCGCGCAGCTGGGCGACGTAACTGTCCTGGATGCGGTAAGCCGCCGGGGTGTCCGCTGGGGCGAGCGCGCCGGCCAGCGCGCGGAAGGTTT
Source organism: Caenimonas terrae (assembly GCF_042655405.1). Taxonomy (NCBI): domain Bacteria; kingdom Pseudomonadati; phylum Pseudomonadota; class Betaproteobacteria; order Burkholderiales; family Comamonadaceae; genus Caenimonas; species Caenimonas terrae. The sequence goes on from NZ_JBHSMF010000005.1 coordinate 67,834, forward strand.
CGCGGGCCGCATGCTGGCGAAGCAGCTCCGCTGCGGATGCGTATGCTGGGGCGGAAGGCGCGGTCATGCTGCGAGGCATCCGGAAGGAGATGAATTGCTGGTGCGGCTGGCGGGGATCGAACCCACGACCCTTGGCTTCGGAGGCCAATACTCTATCCACTGAGCTACAGCCGCACTGAAAACAGCAGGCTGCATTATCCCTCAAGCGCGCCGCGTTCTCGCGCACGTTCATGCATCTCAATTCGCGCTGGAGGGGCTGGCTATAATCGAAGGTTGATTTCACGCCCGAATTTTTGAGGACGCCATGAGCGATACGACGCAGGAAGAGGCCCACACAGGCCCCATCAGGACACCCGGGCAGCTGCTGCTGGCGGTGTTTTTCTCTTTCGTGATTCCGATTTTCGGGGTCATCGGCCTCGTCTATTACGTCGTCTCGGAAATCAAGCCATCGGGTGACGCGCACGTGGAGAGTTACTCTCTGGCGGGCGTCGGTGCCGACGACCTGCAGAAGGGCGTGATGGCGCGCATCCAGAAGGTCGGCTCGGTGGAAATCCGCGACCCCAACCGCCCGCTCAAGACCGGCGAGGAAGTGTTCAAGGCCCAGTGCACGACCTGCCACTCCACCGGCGCGGCCGGCTCGCCGAAGTTCGGCGATGCGGCAGCCTGGGGCCCGCGCATCCGCACCGGCTTCGAGGCGCTGGTGAATTCCGCACTGCACGGCAAGGGCGCGATGCCGGCCCAGGGCGGCGGCGATTTCGACGATGTGGAGGTCGCCCGCGCGGCGGCTTACATGGCCAACGCGGCCGGCGCCAATTTCCCCGAACCCCAGCGCGCTGCCACCACGGCCGCAGCGCCTGCTGCCCCAGTGGCAGCGGCGGTGCCCGTGGTCGCAACTGCCGGTGCGATGGCAGCCGCTCCCGCCGCAGCGCCGGCCCCGGCGGCCGCGCCCGCCACCCAGGTTGCAGCAGCCAGCGGCGGCGGCGAGGCGCTGTACAAGCAAGCCTGCTTCGCCTGCCATGCCACCGGTGCGGCGAATGCGCCGAAATTCGGCGACAAGGCCGCCTGGGCGCCACGCATCGCGCAAGGCATCCCCACGCTGGTCCAGCACGCCATCGCTGGCAAGGGCGCGATGCCGCCCAAGGGCGGCACCAACGCGTCCGAGCCCGAGATCCGCGCCACCGTGGAATACATGGTGAACGCGGCGAAGTAATCCTTCGCAACCCGCAAAAAAAAGGCCGGTCTTCCGGCCTTTTTCTATTGCTGCGCCTGCAGCGCCTGCGGACTTCGCACGAAGCCGAAACGCCGCGGCAGCGTATCGGCAAGCAGCTCCAGCGGCGTCCAGGCCCGGCGCTCCACGGCATCGGCTGCCTGCTCCATGTCCATGGTGTGGATCAGGCCGAAGCCGAGATCCGTTTCCAGGTAAAGGCGGCCCTGTTCGTCCAGGACGCAGGCGCTCGCGACGGCGGCGCGGCCGCTGTGCGATGTAACGCTGCCGTCCGCGGCCAGCCGCCACACCCAGGGCGCCGCTTCCAGTTCCACGTACACGCGCTGCGGTCCGTTCTGGAAGAACCAGCAGCCGCGGTCGTCGGCTTCGTAGTTGCGTTGGATGAAGTCCACCAGCTTCTCGTGCTTGAGCAGCGAGCCCTTGTTCTGCGCGAACGGTCCGGCGGCCTGGATGCGGTCGTCGCGCATGTACCAGTTGCCGCGGGCATCCAGCCCGAGCCAGCCGTAGCAGTGGGGAACGTTGGGCCATTTCGCGATGGCCTGGCGCACGATGTCGTCCATGCCGACGATTATGGAGTTCGCCGTCCACAAAAACAAAAGACGCCGGGGTAACGGCGTCTTTCAAATGGCATCCTGAGGATGCGTGACCTGTCCCGGCCCTTGTGTTGTTCTGGGGAGTCTCCTCGGACCCTCGCCCTTGCTAGCCTTGGCAGGCCGGTTGCGAGTCGGTGGACTCTACCCGGCGCACCGGCATAGTGCATCGGTGATTTCCCGATGCGACGCCAGCCGCTTTGCTAAGCGTCGGCCTCGGCAGCGCGGATGATCCAGTCCGCCGCCTTTTCGGCCAGCATCAGCGTGGGCGAATTGGTATTGCCGCTCGTGATGGTGGGCATCACGCCGGCATCGACCACGCGCAAGCCGGCGATCCCGCGCACCCGCAGCTGCGAGTCCACGACCGCCATCGGATCGTCGTCGCGTCCCATCCGGGTGGTGCCCACCGGATGGAAGATGGTGGTGGCGATGTCGCCGGCCAGCCGCGCCAGGTCTTCGTCGCTCTCGAACTCGATGCCGGGCTTCCATTCCTGCGGCTGGTACTTCGCCAGCGCCGGCTGGCCGACGATGCGCCGCGTCACGCGCAGCGAATCCGCCGCCACCTTGCGGTCTTCCGGCGTGCTCAGGTAGTTGGGCGCGATCAGCGGCGCGTCCTCGAATTTCCCGCTGCGGATGCGCACGCTGCCGCGGCTGGTCGGGTTGAGGTTGCACACGCTCGCCGTGAACGCGTCAAAGCCATGCAGCGGTTCGCCGAAGGCGTCCAGGCTGAGCGGCTGCACGTGGTACTCGATGTTCGGGTACGGATGGTCGGGGGAGCTGCGGGTGAATGCCCCCAGCTGCGACGGCGCCATGCTCATCGGGCCGCTGCGCTTGAACGCGTATTCGAGCCCGATCCTGGCCTTGCCCCACCAGCTGCCGGCCAGCGTGTTGAGCGTCTCGACGCCGCTGACCTTGAAGACCGCGCGGATCTGCAGGTGATCCTGCAGGTTGGCGCCGACGCCCGGCAGGTCATGCACCAGCGGAACTCCCAGGCCGTGCAACAGCGGCGCGGGGCCGATCCCGGACAGCTGCAGGATCTGCGGCGAGCCGATGCTGCCGGCGCACAGGATCACCTCGCGCGTTGCCGTCACCGCCACCTTTTCCGTGCCGGTCCAGACCTCGGCGCCGGTGCAGCGCATGGTGCCGTCGGCCTGTGGCCGCACCACCAGCCGTGCGACCTGCGCATTGGTCCACATCTCGAAGTTGGGCCGGCCGTAGCAGACCGGCCGCAGGAAGGCCTTGGCGGTGTTCCAGCGCCAGCCCTGCTTCTGGTTGACCTGGAAGTAGCCGACGCCCTCGTTGTCGCCGCGGTTGAAGTCTTCGCTGTGCGGAATGCCGGCCTGCTGCGCCGCCTGCGCGAACGCGTCCAGCACGTCCCAGCGCAGGCGCTGCCGCTCCACCCGCCACTCGCCGCCGGCACCGTGCATCGCGTCGGCGCCCTTGTAGTAATCCTCGTGCTTCTTGAAGTACGGCAGGCAGCTGTCCCAGGTCCAGCCGGCGTCACCGGTCAGGCGCGCCCACTGGTCGTAGTCGCGTGCCTGGCCGCGCATGTAGATCATCCCATTGATGCTGGAGCAGCCCCCCAGCGTCTTGCCGCGTGGATAGCGCAGCCGGCGGCCGTTCAGCCCCGGGTCGGGCTCGGTGTTGTACAGCCAGTCGGTGCGCGGATTGCCGATGCAATACAGGTAGCCGACCGGGATGTGGATCCAGTGGTAGTCGTCGCGCCGTCCGGCCTCGATCAGCAGCACCCTCTTCGCAGGGTCCTTCGACAGGCGGTTGGCCAGCAGGCAGCCGGCGGTGCCGGCGCCGATGATCACGTAGTCGAAGCTGGTGTCGCTCATGGCTGGGGGGAAGTGGCGTCGAGTCTGCCATTGTTCACGAGATCGGGCGACATCCGCTCGACCAGCAGGCGGCCGCGCCGGCGCCAGGGCACTTCGACCAGCCGATAGCTCGCCTCCACCAGCAGCGCCAGCACCACCAGTCCCGTCGTCAGCGTGAGGCCCAGCTTGAGCGGACCGTCCGGCGTGTCGGCCGGCAGGATCCGTTCGACCAGCTTGCGGGCGATCAGGAAGCAGACGATCTGCGCGAGATAGATGGAAAAGGAGCGGGCCCCGATCGTCACGGCCACGGTGCGCAGCCAGCCGGCGGGCATCAGGTAGCCCTTTGCGTACGAGGCGATCCACACCAGGACCGCGCTCAGGATTGCCACCGCCCCCATGTAGGGCGGAAACGGCCGCTTGTGGGCGATCACGCCGAAGCCGACCAGCAGCAGCACAGACACCACGGGTCCCGCCCAGCCGGCCAGCAGTTTCGGCTCCAGCGCGCGGTAGCCCTGGCGCCTGGAGGCCACCGCGAGCAGCACGCCCAGCGCGATGGCGTCAGTGCGCAGGAAGCCGGACAGTCCGGTCCAGTGATGGCGCGCCAACCCCAGCTGCGCCAGCGCGAGCGCCGCGACGAACCACCACAGGCGGTTGCGGAACAGGAAGGCGGCAAACGGGATGACCAGGTAGAACTGCTCCTCCAGCGACAGGCTCCAGTAAGGCTGGAACGAGCCGCAGTGGAGCCGGGCGTCGACGGTGCAGCGGTAGAAATGAAGGTTCGCGTACTGGAACATGGCAGCGAAGGTGTCGTACCAGAAGATCGAATTGCCCTTGATGCCCTTCAGGCCGATCACGATCATCAGCGCGACGATCCACAGCCAGGCCGCGGGGATGATGCGGTACCAGCGCTTGATCCAGAACTTCGCGACCTCCCGCCAGAAGGGCCGGCCGCGCTTGCCTTGCAGCGCCGGCAACAGGCTGCGCGCGATCACATAGCCGGAGATGCAGAAGAACAGGTCCACCCCCGACCACATGCCTTCGACATACCCGTAGAACTGCGGGTAGCCCAGCACCAGGCCCTGGTAGTGGTGGAACAGGACGAAGATGACGGCCACCGCGCGAAGGACTTCGATCTCTTCGTTGCGTTGCTCGTGCACGGCCGCCGCCGCAATGGGATTCACTGCGCCGCCATCGCCTGGATGGCACGATAGAGCTGGTCGGAGCCATCCAGCGAGTTGTTCGGGCGGATCTCCATCCGGTTCAGGGTGGCGCCGGCCTTCTGGTTGCGGTCGCCGATGACCGACATGTAATACGGGCTGACGAAACGCGCCCCCAGCCGCTGGTGCAATGCCAGCGCCCGGGCCGCCGCATCCGGCCGCTTCCACTGCTGCTGGTGGAACTCCGGAACGCCGTAGTCCGTGAGGTGCATTTCCTGAATGTACCGCTGCGTCCACGTGCTTCCCGCCGCGCCGCCGTAGGTGTTGATTCCCTGTTTCCACGGCAGGGCCGCGCCGACGCTGTCGTCGGTAGCAAAGAACTGCGCGTTCCAGCTCGAGTTGGCCCGCGGCAGGATCTGGTGGGAGTACAGCTTGTCGGCAGGCAGTCCGGCCGAACGCGCCACCCGGTACATGCTGGCGATGAACTCTTTCACCTGCCAGGCCCGGTAGCCGTTCCAGTCGCGCGCCAGCCGGTTGAACATCACCTTCTGGACCGGCTTGGGCAGGTCCAGTGACGCCCGCACGTCGGACAGCGTTGCCAGCGCGGGCAGCCGCACGAGCCGGCCCGCGTGCCGTTGTTCGCCGCCGGGGCGAGGCGGTGCGCCGGCTTCCACCTGCAGCGTGGCGTGCCCGAGTTCTTGGTTGCCCGCCGCCGTGCGGGCAACGACCTGCAGCGCATATTCTCCGGGCGCCCAGCTGGAAAAATCGAGGTCGTGGCGAAAGCCCACGCTCGGGTCGTCGACCGCGTCCAGGGTGCGGTAGACGTCCAGCCGGTTGAAGTCGCCCGGCACCTGCGCCACCGATTGGCCGTCGACGTACAGCTCGAGGCCGGCGATGCGGTGCTTCGGGTCCCACAGCCAGCCGCTGACGGCCAGCCAGCCGTCGGCAGCGCCGTCGAAGTGCTGGAGCGCATTTGCGTGCGCCGCCAGCATGCTGCGGGCGGGCGGCTGCACCTCCTCGAACGAACCGTAGCGCGCGCCGGTCGCCTGATTCAACGCGTCGACGGATCGGTATGCGTTGCGCAGCCAGCGGCGGAATCCGGCAACCGAGGCCGGGCTGTAGTCCGTCACGCTGAGCTGCTCGAAGTTGCCCATGCCGCCTTCGAAGTTGGGGAACATGTGGTGGACCTCGCCGGCCAGGGTGATCGCCACCAGCCGATCGCGCGTGGCCTTGGGCAGGGCCACCACGCTGGCCGCCACGCGGCGCAGCGCATCGAAGCGCAGGCGGTTGACCGGGATCGACTCGTCGGTCTGCAAGGTGTACGGCACGATCTTGTAGCCGAAGTAGGCCGAGCCCGGCACGCTGCCGTCGGCCAGGTGCATCAGGTTGGCGGGATCGGACTCCAGGAACGACGTGATCTCGCCGCTGGTGTCGAAGTGGTTGGCGGCCAGGTAGAGAACCGCCGGCCGCTTCAGCGCGTTCAGCACGTCCATCACCCGCTTGATCCGGGCCTCGTCGATCGCCCAGCGCCCTTCCCGCTTGCGGTACAGGCTGAGCAACTGCACGGTGACCGTGTAGCCGACCTGCACGGCGCCCCTGGGGCCGCCCGGTTCCAGTGCGTCCAGCAGGCTGGCCGCGGCTTCGACGGCATTGTTGTTGTGCGCCGCGCATTGCGAGCGGGCGTCGATCAGGTTGCGGTATTCGTTGTCCGGCCTGGCATCGCAGATCAGCAGGCCCTCGATGACCGGCGCGATGACCAGCGGCCTGCGCGCCTGGGGCAGCGCAGGCGCCGCCGCAACCGACGCGACCAGTGCGGCCGCCGACAGGGCAAGCCCCGCCTGCAGCCGGAAGTTCATTGCGCCGTCGGCATGGTGAACTCGGCGCCCTTGCCGATGCTCTCCGGCCAGCGCTGCATGATCGACTTCTGCTTGGTGTAGAAGCGCACGCCTTCCTCGCCGTAGGCATGCATGTCGCCGAACAGGCTCTTCTTCCAGCCGCCGAAGCCGTGCCAGGCCATCGGCACCGGGATCGGCACGTTGATGCCGACCATGCCCACCTGCACCCGGCGCGAGAACTCGCGCGCCGCGTTGCCGTCGCGGGTGAACAGCGACACGCCGTTGCCGTATTCGTGCGAGTTGACCAGCGCCAGCGCCGCAGCCATGTCGGGCACCCGGATGCAGCCCAGCACCGGGCCGAAGATTTCTTCCTTGTAGATCTTCATCTCGGGCGTGACGTTGTCGAACAGCGAGCCGCCGATCCAGAAGCCGTTGTCGCAGCCGGCGCCGGCCTTGGCCGCATGGAACTTGCGTCCGTCCACCAGCAGCTTGGCGCCTTCCTTCTCGCCGGTGTCGATGTAGCCGGTGATGCGCCCGTGGGCGGCGCTGGAGACGATCGGGCCCATCTCGGCGTCCAGCTCCAGGCCGTTCTTGATCTTCAGGTGGCGCGTGCGCTCGGCCAGCAGCGGCATGATCTTGTCGGCCGCGTTGCCCACCAGCACCGCCAGCGAGATCGCCATGCAGCGCTCGCCGGCCGAGCCGTAGGCCGAGCCGATCAGCGCGTCCACCGTCTGCTCCAGGTCGGCATCGGGCATCACCACCATGTGGTTCTTGGCGCCGCCCAGCGCCTGCACCCGCTTGCCGTGGCGGGCGCCGGTCTCGTAGATCTTCTGGGCGATGGCGGTGGAGCCGACGAAGGACAGGGCCTTCACGTCCGGGTGCACCAGCAGCGCGTCGACCGCGTCCTTGTCGCCCTGCACCACGTTGAACACGCCGTCCGGCAGCCCCGCCTCCTTCAGCAGTTCGGCCATCATCAGGGAGGCAGTCGGGTCCAGCGGGCTGGGCTTGAGCACGAAGCAGTTGCCGGCCGCGATCGCCACCGGGTACATCCACATCGGCACCATCACCGGGAAGTTGAACGGCGTGATGCCGGCCACCACGCCCAGCGGCTGGCGCATCGTCCAGTTGTCGATGCCGGTGGAGACCTGGTCGGTGTAGTCGCCCTTGAGCAGCTGCGGGATCCCGCACGCAAACTCCACGATGTCGATGCCGCGCGACACCTCGCCGACCGCGTCGGTGAACACCTTGCCGTGTTCGGCCGTGATCGCGCACGCCAGTTCGTCCTTCTTCTGGTTCAGCAGCTCCAGGAACTTGAACATCACCCGCGCCCGGCGGATCGGCGGCGTGTCGGCCCACTTGGGGAAGGCGGCCTGCGCCGAGGCGACGGCGACATCGACCTCCGCGCTGCTGGCCAGCGCCACCTGGCCGCTGACGCTGCCGGTGGCCGGATTGAAGACGTCGGCGCGGCGGCCGCTGTTGCCCGGCACGATGCGCCCGCCGATCCAGTGTTCGATCGAGGCGATGGCGGCGGACTTGGAGGACTTGTCAGGTGCGTTCATTGGATGCTTTCGTCAGGAGTATCAAGAATAGCGTCTCCCGCCGGCCCTTCCCAGGCAGCGGGAACGCGGATCGGCAGGGTCAGCAGGATCTGCGCCATGCCCTTGCCCAGCGGATCGTTGCGCAGCGAGGCCATGCCGCCGCCGTCCAGCGCCCGGGTGCACAGGAAGTTCATCGCGTGGATGCCGGGAACGTCGAAGCGCGTTACCTGGCCATGGACCAGATGGCCCAGCCAGTCGGCCACGCGCCCTTCGGTCAGCTGCTCGCGCAGCAGTGGCAGCCATTCGGGCCGGCGGGCGATCACGCCGATATTCGAGCTGTCGCCCTTGTCGCCGCTGCGGGCATAGGCAAGGCGGATCAGCGGCACTTCCACAAGGCCCGTTCGGGCTGAGCTTGTCGAAGCCCCAGCGTGTCCTTCGACAGGCTCAGGACGAACGGGATTGGTGGGCGCGGGAACGGGGGGCTGTCCGCAAGGGATGGCGATTTCCAGTTCCTTTCCATCCAGCAGCACGACCGGTTGCAGCCTGCGCTTGTCCAGCAGGAAGGCGAACTGCCGGATCGCCGGCGCGGGGCTGGGCCGGCCGTCGGCGCCGGTGGTTCCCGGCGACCATGAGGTGCCGGCCGGCGCGATCTCGCGCGCGAACAGCTCCAGCGCCGCCTTCTGCGGATGCATCACCGCCAGCCGCAGCACGGCTTCGCGGACCGCGCCGGTGCGGGCCCGCGGCCCGAAGTAGGCCGCCTCCGAGCCGAGCACCTCGAGATTGGTGCGGCTGTAGTCGGCCAGGCCCTGCTGGGCGAACAGCTCGCGCGTGCGCTCCAGGATCGCTTCGCCGGTGCGGCGGGCCTTCCTTGCGGCGTCGATGCCGATGATGGTGAGCTGGCCGGTGCAGCGAAAGCCGTCCATGTAGGTGGCGCTGACCTTGTACTCGGGACCGGGCGCCAGCCCGCGGGCGCCGCGCACCTCCACCCGGTCCGGCCCGGCCTGCGCCAGCGTCACGCCGGTGAAGTCGCAGCTCACGTCCGGCAGCAGGTAGCGGCGCGGATCGCCGATCTCGTAGAGCATCTGTTCGGCGATCACGGCGGTGTTGACCAGTCCGCCGGTCCCGGCCGGCTTGGTCGCGACGAAGCTGCCGTCGGCGCGGCATTCCAGCACCGGGTAGCCGATGTGGGCCCAGTCGGGCACGCTCTCCCAGTCGGTGTGCAGCCCGCCGGTGGCCTGGCAGCCGCACTCCAGGATGTGGCCGGCCAGGCTGCCCTGCGCCAGCCGGTCGTAGTCGTCCGGGCGCCAGCCGAACTCGTGCATCAGCGCACCGAGGGTGACGGCGCTGTCCACGCAGCGGCCGGTCACCACGATCTGCGCGCCTTCGTCCAGGGCGCGGCGGATCGGCAGCGCGCCGAGGTAGGCGTTGGCGGTCAGGACTTTGTCGGGCAAGGCGGCGCCGGACTGCATCTCGCGCACGCCCTCGCTGCGCAGCTGCGGCAACAGCGCCGTGGCGTCGTCACCCAGGACCACGGCAACCTTCACCTGCACGCCCTGCTGCGCGGCCAGTGCGGTGATGGCATCCGCGCAGGCCTGCGGGTTGACGCCGCCGGCGTTGCTGATGACGCGGATGTTGCTGGCCACCACCTCCTTCAGGATGGCCTGCATCGTCACGGTGACGAAGTCGGTGGCGTAGCCCAGGTCCGGGTTCTTGCCGCGGGCCGCCGCCAGGATCGACATGGTGAGTTCGGCCAGGTAGTCGAACACCAGGTAGTCGACCTCGCCGCGCGCCACCAGCTGCGGCGCGCCGACGCTGCTGTCGCCCCAGAACCCGCTGGCACCGCCGATGCGCACGACCGGCCGCATCAGCTTCCCTTCCAGGCCGGCGGCCGCTTCTGCTGGAACGCCTGCTGGCCCTCCTTCGCATCCTCGGTCAGCGTGAACAGCGCGATCTGGCTTTCGGTGAAAGCCATCGATTCCTCGAAGGCCATGGTCTCGATGCTCTTCATGGTGTAGACGCCGCGCCGGATCGCGGCCGGCGACTTGTCCAGGATGCGCGCCAGCAGCCAGTCCAGCCGGGCGTCGAGGTCGTCCGACACGTAGTTCACCAGCCCGCACGCCAGCGCCTCGGCAGCCGTGAGCGGCTCGCCGGTCAGGCACATCTCGGCCAGCTTGCGGCGCGGGATCAGGTGCTGCAGCACCGTGAGCACCTGGGCCGGGAACACGCCGACCTTCACTTCCGGCAGGCCGAACACCGCGCTGCCGGCGGCCACCGCCAGGTCGCACATCGACAGCAGGCCCATGCCGCCGGCCATGCAGGCGCCGTTGACGCGCGCGATCAGCGGCAGGTTGCTGGCCCGGGCCTGCCGCAGCAGCTGCGCCAGCTGGCCCCGCGGCTCGGAATAGTCGGTGGTGAAGGCCTGCGCGGCCTGCAGGTCGGCGCCGGCGCAGAACGCCTTGCTGCCGGCGCCGGTCACGACGATGGCTCTCAGCTCGCGCTCGGACTGGGCGGCAGCGATCGCCAGGCCCATGCCGGCCAGCACGGCGTGGCTCATCGCGTTGCGCCGCTGTTCGCGGTTGATGGTCAGCCAGAGCACGGGGCCCCGCCGCTGCACCAGCAGATCGTCGCTCTCGCTCATGCCGTCTCCTTGCCTTTTCTCCTTTATACCGCCGCCCGGCGACGGCCCGTCCTCCTACACCCATTCCCGTGGCCCAGCAGTTAGGATGGCAGGCTTACCCTTTCGGCCCTCATGGACCAACCCACGCCACGCATCGAGCAGCAGTCCACCCCCCAAGGCCAAAGCACCCTGGTGCTGGGTCAATGGACCGCTGCCCAGTTTGCGCAGCCCAAGCTGCTGGAGACGCTGGAAGCCGGATTGACCAAGGTGGCCGCTGCCGGCGGCTGGGACCTGACCCGCGCCGAGCAGATCGACCACGTCGGCGGCCAGCTGCTGTGGGACCACTGGGGCCGGCGCTGGCCGGAGCCGATCGAGCTGCTGCCGCCGCAGCGCGCCGTACTGGAGCGGGTGGCGCAATTCACGGCGGCGCCGCCGGCGCGCAAGAAGACGACGCTGCGCGCCCGCTACCTGGCCATCGGCGGCGCGGTGCTGCGGGTGCTGGAGCACTTGCAGTCGTTCCTGCGCCTGATCGGCGAACTGACGCTGAACCTCTTCAAGCTGGCCAAGGCGCCGCAATGGGGCCCCTGGCGCGATTTTTCCGGCCACCTGTACCGGATCGGTGCCACCGCGATGCCGATCACGGCGCTGGTCGGCTTCCTGATCGGCGTGGTGCTGGCCTACCTCACCTCGCAGCAGCTGCGCCAGTTCGGCGCCGATGCGTACATCGTCAACATCCTGGGCATCGCGCTGATCCGCGAGCTCGGGCCGATGCTGGCGGCCATCCTGATCGCGGGCCGGTCCGGCTCCTCCATCACGGCGCAGATCGGCGTGATGCGGGTGACCGAGGAACTGGATGCGATGCGGGTGATGGGCATCTCGCAGGGCTTCCGGCTGGTGATGCCGCGCGCCATGGCGCTGGCGGTGGTGATGCCGCTGATCAGCGTGTGGACGACGATCTGCGCCCTGGCCGGCGGCATGCTGGCGGCCGACGTGTCGCTGGGCATCACGCCCACCTATTTCCTCAATGCGCTGCCGCAGGCCGTGAGCCCCGGCAACCTGGGCCTGGCCAGCAGCAAGTCGGTGGTGTTCGGCATCCTGATCGCGCTGATCGGCTGCCACTTCGGGCTGAGGGTCAAGCCCAACACCCAGAGCCTGGGCGAGGGCACGACGGCGTCGGTGGTCACCTCCATCACGGTAGTGATCCTGGTGGACGCGCTGTTCGCGGTGCTGTTCAAGGAAGTGGGTCTTTGATGGCCACGGCGCTCGCACCGGCCGCCGCGGCGGCGCCCGGCCCGGCGGCGGCCGGGCCGATGGTGGAAATCCGCAAGCTGCAGACGGTGTTCACCAGCCCCGAGCGGCGCCTCGTCGTCCACGACGACCTGGACCTCACGGTGCGGCGCGGCGAGGTGCTGTCGCTGGTGGGCGGCTCCGGCACCGGCAAGACCGTGCTGCTGCGCCAGATCCTCGGGCTGGAGAAGCCCTCGATGGGGGAAATCCACGTGCTGGGCCAGTCTGTGTCCGAGCTGGGGCGCAAGGGCGCGGCCAGCCGGATCGGCATGCTGTTCCAGCATGGCGCGTTGTTCTCCGCCTTCAGCGTGCTGGAGAACATCGCCTTCCCGCTGCGCGAGCTCAAGACGCTGACCCCGACCCTGATCCGCGAGGCGGCGATGGTCAAGCTGCAGATGGTGGGCCTCAAGCCCGAGGTCGCCGACAGCATGCCGGCCGACCTGTCCGGCGGCATGATCAAGCGGGTGGCGCTGGCCCGGGCGCTGATCATGGACCCGCCGCTGCTGCTGCTGGACGAGCCGACCGCGGGCCTGGACCCGGACAGCTCCGACGGCTTCGTCACCCTGCTGCGCTCGCTGCACCGCGACCTGGCGCTGACGGTGGTGATGGTCACGCACGACCTGGACACCCTGTTCGAGCTGTCGACCCGGATCGCCGTGCTGGCCGACAAGAAAGTGATCATCGCCGCCGCACCCAAGGACGTGATTGCTTTTACCCATCCCTTCATCCGCGACTTCTTCCTCGGCCCCCGTGGCCAGCGCGCGATGGAGCTGCTGCGCGAATACCCGTTCGCGATCTAGAAAGGCAACGCTATGGAAAACAAGGCCCATGCCCTCGCCGCCGGAGTCTTCGTGGCGCTGCTCAGCCTGCTGCTGCTGGGCCTGGCGTCCTGGCTGACGCGCGACACCGGCAAGCGCGACATCTACGAGATCTCCACCCGCGAGACGGTCACCGGGCTGCAGCCGCAGGCGCCGGTGCGCTACCGCGGCGTCGACGTCGGCAAGGTCGAGACCATCGGCTTCGACACCAAGACGCCGGGCAACGTGCTGCTGCGGCTGGAAGTGGACAGCGCGGCGCCGATCACCGCCGACACCTTCGCCACCCTCGGATTCCAGGGCGTCACCGGCCTGTCGTTCGTGCAGCTCGACGACAGCGGCAAGCCCTCGCCGCGGCTGGTGCCGAACAAGGACGACCCGCCCCGCATCCCGCTGCGTCCCGGCCTGCTGGCCAAGCTGCAGGACAAGGGCGAGAAGATCCTGGACCAGGTGGAGCAGGTGTCGGTCAAGCTCAACCAGGTGCTGTCCGACCCGAACCAGAAGCGGCTGGCCGCGGCGCTGGACAACGTGGGCGAGGCCGCCGCCAGCGTCAGCAAGCTGTCCACCACCATGGCGGCCATCCTCAATGCGCAGCTGGGCCCGGAGCGGGTCAACATCCCGGCCTTCGTCAAGAATGCCGATGCGACGCTGACCTCGGTGCGCGGCACCTCCGACGAGGCGAAGAAGGCGATCGCCGAGATCGGCGACACCGCCCGCCGCCTGAACGCCAAGGATGGCCCGGTGGACCGGCTGGCCGAGGGCGCGGAAGGCCTGGCCCACGCCGCCGACTCGTTCAACGCCGCCACCCTGCCGCGGATCAACCGGGTGACGGAGGACACCTCGCGGGCCGTGCGCCAGCTCGGTCGCGCCGTGAACGGCATCAACGACAACCCGCAGTCGCTGATCTTCGGAGCGGGCCCGGCCCAGCCGGGGCCGGGCGAAGCGGGCTTCACGCCTCCAGGAGCCAGCCGATGAAAACCGTGTTCAGAATTGCAGCCTCGCTGCTGGTCGCTGCGCTGGCGGGCTGCGCCGGGCTGGTGGACAAGCCGGTGCGCGCCACGCTCTACGACTTCGGCCCGGGCCGGGTCACGCCAGCGGCGGCGCCGGCGCCGCAGGCCACCCGGCCGGCGCTGGTGCTGGCCGATGTGGATGCGGCCGGCGCCCTCGACGGCTCGGCCGTGCTGTACCGGCTGGGGTATGCCGACGACCACCAGCTGCGCCCTTACGCGCAGGCCCGCTGGAGCGCGTCGCCGCCGCAGCTGGTGCGCCAGCGCCTGCGCGAGCAGATCGGCCGCGACCGCATCGTGCTCAACCCGGGCGAAGGCGCGGCGCTGGCGCGCAGCGGCGGGCTGCTGCCGCGTGCCCTGCGCATCGAGCTGGAAGAGTTCTCGCAGTTCTTCAGCAGTCCGACCGAGAGCGTCGGCCTGGTGCGGCTGCGCGCCACGCTGCTGGAGAACACGGCCGGCGGCGAGAAGCTGCTGGCGCAGCGCGACGTGGTGGTCCAGCGCCCCGCACCCAGCGCCGACGCGGCCGGCGGCGTGCGGGCGCTGTCGGCGGCGGTCGACGCCGCGGCCGACGAACTGGTGCAGTGGCTGGCGCAGGTGCCGTGAAAGACATCGAGGAACAACTGCTTGCCGCCGGGCTCGAGAACCTCGGCCCGGTGGAGCATTTGTCGCATTGGCCGCGGCTGATGCAGGAGTCGCCGCTGATGCAGGACTTCACGCCGGCCGAGGCGGACATCCTCGGCTCGGTGATGCTGCGCGTGCGGGCCCAGCCCGGCCAAGTGCTGATCTCCGAGGACGACGCCAGCGACTTCATGATGCTGCTGCTCTCGGGCACGGTGGACGTGGTCAAGCGCAAGGTCGGCGCCGACGTCGACGCGGAGGAGCCGGGCGGCACCACGCGGCTGGCGGTGCTCAAGGACGGCGCCTCGCTCGGCGAGATGTCGATGCTCGACGGCGAGCCGCGCTATGCCAGCTGCATCGCCCTGACCGAGGTCGAAGCCGCGGTGCTGGTGCGCTCCGGCGTCGCCCGCCTGATCGTGTCCCACCCCACCGTCGGCGCCAAGCTGCTGGTGAAGATCACCCAGCTGCTGGCCCAGCGCCTGCGCAACACCAGCAACCAGGTGATCCGGCTGCTCAAGGAACAATAGGCCTCAGCGTCCCAGGATCGGGAACAGCTTGTGCAGGCCGTCGGCCATCACTTCGACCGCCAGCGCCGCCAGGATCAGGCCCATCAGGCGGGTCATCACGTTGATGCCGGTCTTGCCCAGCACCCGGGCGATCGGGTTGGCCAGCGCAAAGCAGAGGGCGGTGGCCAGGCCGATCACCACGCCATAACCCACCAGCAGCGCCAGGTCCAGGAAGTGGCGGGCCCGTTCAGCGTAGATCACCACCGTTGAAATGGTCGCCGGCCCGGTGAGCAGCGGAATGGTCAGCGGCACCACCGCGATGCTGGCGCCCATCGCCGCCTTTTCCACGCCGTCCTGCAGCTCGTTGCTGCTGGACTTGGCCTCGGCCGGATGGGCGTTGAGCATGTTCAGCGCGCTGGTCAGCAGCAGCATGCCGCCGCCGACCTGGAAGCTGGCCAGCGAGATGCTGAAGAACTCCAGTATCCGGGTTCCCAGCAGCGCGCTGCTGGCGATCACCACGAACGCCGCGAAGGAGGCGGTGACGATCGTGCTGCGCCGCTGCTGGCGGCTGAAGCCCTCGGTGTAATGGATGAAGAAGGGCACGATCGCCAGCGGGTTGACGATCGCCAGCAGCGTCACCAGCGGCTTGAAGTCCATCAGCGTCCGCCCGAGACGTCCAGCAGCGACATCGTGGTGTAGCTGGCGGCCGGCGACAGCAGCCAGACGATCGCCTGCGCCACCTCGTCGGCCGTGCCGCCGCGCTGCATCGGCACCAGGTGGGCCAGCTGCGCGACCCGGTCCGGGATACCTCCGGAAGCGTGGATCTCGGTCTCGATCAGCCCGGGCCGCACGGCGTTGACGCGGATGCCTTCCGCCGCCACCTCCTTGGCCAGCCCGATGGTGAAGGCGTCGATCGCCCCCTTGGCGGCGGCGTAGTCCACGTACTGGCCCGGCGCGCCCAGCCGGGCGGCGGCGCTGGAGAGATTGACGATGGCGCCGCCGCTGCCGCCGCGCCGCGTGCTCATGCGGCGCACCGCCTCGCGGGCGCAGACCATGGAGCCGATCACGTTGACCTCGAACATGCGCTTGAGCCGGGCCACGCTCATGTCTTCCACCCGCGCCGTCACGTCGACGATGCCGGCGTTGTTGACCAGGCCGGTCAGCCGTCCCAGCTCGGCATCGATGCGCGCGAACATCGCCAGCACCTGCTGCTCGTCGGCGACGTCGGCCTGCAGGGCGATCGCCTTGCCGCCTGCCTCCTTGATCTGCCGCGCCACACTGTCCGCCGCGCCGGCGTGGGCCGCGTAGTTGACGGCCACGGCCCATCCCGCGCGGGCCGCCAGCAGCGCGGTGGCGGCGCCGATCCCGCGGCTGCCTCCGGTGACCAGTAGTACTTGTTCCAAGACCTGTCTCCTGCAGAAAGTCGTCGGGTAGGCTACAAACCGCCATTACAGCGCACATCGCGCCGCCCCGAGAACGACAATCAGGAGACCCCCATGGCCCGCAGCATCGACTACTACTTCACCCCGCAGAGCCCCTGGACCTACCTGGGCCACGAACGCCTCACCCGCATCGCCAGCGACGCCGGCGCCACGGTGAACGTGCTGCCGACCGACTACGCCAAGGTGTTTCCCATCTCCGGCGGCCTGCCGCTCGGGCAGCGGGCGCCGCAGCGGCAGGCCTACCGCCTGGTCGACCTGGCGCGCTTTTCCGCCCAGCTGAAGCTGCCGTTGAACCTCAAGCCGAAGTTCTTCCCGGTGGCCGGCGACGACGCAGCGCGGCTGATCATCGCCGTGAACCGGCAGGACGGCGCCCACGCCGCGATGAAATTCTGCGGCGCGGTGTTCGCGGCGGTCTGGGTGCAGGAGCGCAACATCGCCGATGCCGCGACGCTGGCGCAGCTGCTGGCCGAGACCGGCCTGCCCGCCGAGCGGCTGGCCCAGTCGCGGGAACCGCAGGTCCAGCAGCAGTACGAGGCGAACACCGCCAAGGCGATCGAGGCCGGCGTCTTCGGCGCGCCCAGCTACGTGATCGATGGCGAAATCTTCTGGGGACAGGACCGGCTCGAGTTCGTCGAGCAGGCGCTGCGTCCCTGACATCCACCAACAACAGGAGCATCCGCATGGGCAATTTCATCGACCTCAAGGCCGCCGACGGCTTCAGCTTTCCCGCCTACGTGGCGCAGCCTCAAGGCAAGGCGCGCGGCGCCATCGTGGTGCTGCAGGAGATCTTCGGCGTCAATTCGCACATCCGGCAGGTGACCGACGGCTACGCCGCCGCCGGCTACCTGGCAGTTGCGCCGGCCACCTTCCACCGCGTCAAGCAGGGCGTGGAACTGGGCTACACGTCCGATGACATCAGCGCCGGCGCAGCGCTGAAGGCCCAGGTGGAAGCGCTGCCGGCTCCCGGCGTGCTGCAGGACATCCAGGCGGCGATCAACCATGCATCGCAGGCCGGCAAGGTCGGGATCGTGGGCTACTGCTGGGGCGGGCTGCTGACCTGGCGCGCGGCCTGCATGCTCAACGGCCTGGCCGCGGCGGCGCCCTACTACGGCGGCGGCATGACTGTGGCACCGGAGATCTCGCGCGTGCCCAAGGTGCCGGTGATGGCCCACTTCGGCGACCAGGACGCCCACATCTCGATGGAGAGCGTGCGTGCGTTCGAGAAGGCACAGCCCGGGGTCGAGGTGCACGTCTACGCCGCCAACCACGGATTCAACTGCGACCAGCGCGGCTCGTACAACGCGGGCGCGGCCGCCACGGCGCGCGAGCGCACGCTGGACCACTTCCGCCGCCACGTCGGCTGACGCCGGGCATCGCCTGGAACGAAGGCCGCGCTGCTGCGGGATGGAACGCCGATGATCGAGCTGCATTACTACCCCAGCACCGCGGCGATGGTGCCGCACATCCTGCTGGAGGAAATCGGCGTGGCCTACCGGCGGGTGCTGGTCGACCGCGCGGCCGGCGCCCACAAGCGGCCGGAGTATCTGCAGCTCAATCCGAACGGCCTGCTCCCGGTGCTGGTGGATGGCGGACAGGCGATCTACGAAACGGCCGCCATCGCGCTGCACCTGTGCGACACGCATCCGCAGGCAGCGCTGGCGCCGCCCACCGGCTCGATGCAGCGGGCCCTCTTCTACCAGTGGCTGGCATGGCTGACCAACACGCTGCAGGCCGCGCTGCTGGTGTACTTCTATCCCGAGCGCTGGATGGACGAAGGCAATGCCGCCGGCGCCGCCGAACTCAAGGCCAATGCGGAGCGCCGGATCGGCGTGCTGCTGGACATGCTGGAAGCGGAGCTGGCGCGCCACGGCGGGCCGTGGTTCGGCGGCGAGCGCTACAGCGCGCTCGATCCCTATGTGTTCACGCTGTGCCGCTGGACCCGCAATTTCAAGTCGCGGCCGGCGCGCGAGCGGATGCTGCTCGGTCCTTACCTGCAGCGGGTGCTGGCGCGGCCGGCGGTGCAGCGCGTGATGGCCGCCGAGAAGCTGGTCCCGCCCTTCGTCTGAACGGGCTGGCGTGGCCGTGGGCCGCGCCCCTCGCTCACCCGAGTTGCTGGTCCAGCGCCAGCCTCAGGTCGAGCCCGTTCTGGGCCGCGGCGTTGCCGGCAGTGTTGTCGAAGATGCACCAGACCTCGCGTCCTTCGGCCGCCGCCAATGCGATCCGCTTCGCCAGCGCCTGCAGCGTCTGCGGTTCGTACGACGAGTAATACATCCGCGGCGATCCGTGCAGGCGCAGGTAAATGCGATCGGGCCAGCCGCCCGGCAGCCGGCCGCCCTCGTGCCGCACCGGGTCCGCCAGCACGCGTGCGACGCGATGCTGCGCCAGCCAGGCGTCCACCGCCGGCGTGAACCAGCTGGCGTGGCGCGGTTCCAGCGCCACCGGCCCGGCGTGGCGCTGGCGCAGCGCCGCGAAGAAGCCGCCGGCCGGCGCCGGCTGGAATTCCAGGCTGGGTGGCAGCTGCACCAGCAGGCAGCCGAGCCGCTGGCCCAGGCCGTCGATCTGCCCGAAGAAATCGTCCAGCAAGGCGTCCGCGGCCAGCAGCCGCAGGTCGTGCGTGATCGTGCGCGGCAGCTTCACGCTGAAGCGAAAGGCTGGCGGCACCGCCTCGGCCCAGCGTTCATAGGTGGCGCGGCTGTGCGGCCGGTGGAAGGAGGAATTGATTTCGACGCCGTTGAACCGGCTGGCGTAGCGCTGCAGATGGCTGCTGTCGGGGGCGAAGGCGGACTGCACGTCGCGCGGCAGGCTCCAGCCGGCGCAGCCGATGAAGATGCCCGGGCCCTGCATCCGGGCCTAGCGTCCCGCGCGCGCGAGATAGCGTTTGCGCCAGAACACCAGCAGCACGAACATCGCCACCCACAGCATCATGCCCAGGATCACCCACATCGCGTGCTCGGAATGGATCAGGGGCAGGTACTCGAAGTTCATGCCGAAAAAGCCGGTGATCAGGTTCA
Organism: Caenimonas terrae; assembly: GCF_042655405.1. Classification (NCBI taxonomy): domain Bacteria; kingdom Pseudomonadati; phylum Pseudomonadota; class Betaproteobacteria; order Burkholderiales; family Comamonadaceae; genus Caenimonas; species Caenimonas terrae. The sequence goes on from NZ_JBHSMF010000005.1 coordinate 87,302, forward strand.
GCGGCAGGAACACGGCGGTCAGCGCCGTGAGCGTGCGCATGATCTCGTTGGTGCGGTGGCTCTGCGCCGCGAAGTGGATCTGCACCGCGCTTTCCGCGCCCTGCTCCATCCGCCGCACATGGTGGACCACCCGCTGGACGTGTTCGATCACATCGCGCGCCCGCGCCAGCAGGCCGTCGCGCTCGGCCGGCGCCAGCGTTGCCGAGGGCTGTTCGCGCGCGGTGTCCAGCCATTCCTGCATCGCGTCGTTCTGTTCCTCGCACAGGTCCTCGAGCTGGTGCAGCTCGGAGCGCGCCAGCAGCAGCGCGTTCCAGTTGGCCTGGCGCGAATCGGGCCGCAGCAGCTCGCGTTGCCAGCTGTCCATTTCCGCGCTCAGCTTCTTGCGCAATTCCAGGTAGCTGTCCACCATCACGTTGACCATCCGCAGCATCAGGTCCGACGGGCTGGACGGCAGCCGGTTGCGCCCGCCCGCGGCGCCGTCGTTCTGCACTGCGTCGGAGAGATAGCGCTCCACGAAGGAGCGGGCCGTGTAGCAGCCGCCCGGATGCACGGTGATCAGCAGCCGGTCGAACGCCACGAAGCCGACGGCCCGGGTGCGGATGCGCTGGAACGAAGGCAGCGCCGCGTCCGGGTCGAGCTTGGTGCCGTCACCCTGCAGTTCGAGGTCCACTTCCTGCGCGGTCGCCAGCCGCCGGAAGATCACCACGTCGTAGATCGACGTGTAGTCGTAGTAGGACGGATGGGCCCGGTTCTCCAGGTCCTGCAGGTGCAGGTCCAGCAGCGCGGAGCCGCCCAGCCGCTGGGCCGCATGCTGCAGCGACGCCAGGTGGCTGCGTAGCGATTCGCGCTCCAGATAGACCCAGATGAAGCCATCGGCGGGAGGTCGTTCCGGAATCGCCTCCAGGAACCGCAGCGTGCCGCCGCCGAATTCGACGATTTGCATGGACTGCGCGCGCTCAGTTCTTCAGTTGGCGCGCGGCATCCAGCGCAAAGTAGGTCAGCACGCCGTCAGCGCCGGCGCGCTTGAACGCCAGCAGGCTCTCCATCATCACCGCGTCGTGGTCCAGCCAGCCGTTCTGCGCCGCGGCCTTGAGCATCGCGTATTCGCCGCTGACCTGGTAGGCGAAGGTGGGTACGCGAAATTCGTCCTTCACCCGGCGCACGATGTCCAGGTAGGGCATGCCGGGCTTGACCATCACCATGTCGGCGCCCTCGGCGATGTCCATCGCCACTTCGCGCAGCGCTTCGTCGCTGTTGCCCGGGTCCATCTGGTAGACCTTCTTGTTGCTCTTGCCCAGGTTGCCGGCCGAGCCGACGGCGTCGCGAAACGGCCCGTAGAAGGCGCTGGCGTACTTGGCGCTGTAGGCCATGATCCGGGTGTGAATCGCGCCGGCCGACTCGAGTGCCGCCCGGATCGCGCCGATCCGGCCGTCCATCATGTCGCTGGGCGCCACGATGTCGACGCCGGCCTCGGCCTGGGCCAGCGCCTGGCGCACCAGCACTTCCACCGTCTGGTCGTTGAGGATGTAGCCGGTTTCATCCAGCAGGCCGTCCTGGCCGTGGCTGGTGAAGGGATCGAGCGCGACGTCGGTCATCACGCCCAGCTGCGGGAACTGCTTCTTGAGCTCGCGCACCACCCGTGGCACCAGGCCGGCGGGATTCCAGGCTTCCCTGCCATCGGGGGTCTTCAGCGAGGCGTCGATCACCGGGAACAGCGCCAGGGCCGGAATGCCCAGCTCCACGCACTGCGCGGCGACCGGCAGCAGCAGGTCCAGGCTGAGGCGCGCGACGCCGGGCATGGAAGCGACCGCGTCGCGCCGCTGCTTCCCTTCCTGGACGAACACCGGATAGATCAGGTCGTGCGCCGTCAGCGCGTTTTCGCGCACCAGGTTGCGGGTGAATTCATCCCGTCGCAGCCGCCTGGGGCGGCCGTGGGGATAGGGGGCGTGAACGGTCATGGCGAAAATTGTGCCCGAAGGCCGGGCGTCGCGTCCGGCTCATTTGCCGGCATTTGTGCCGCACCCCGGCGCTTTCCGTCACGAAATACCGGGCCTGGACCGCAGTTGCCACCTTGAAACTGCGCACCCGCTTTGTTAAATTAGCCGTGGGCGGTTTGCCGCTCCCCGCTTTTCCTCCCTGAGCGGGCGCCTTAATGTGTGACAGCAAAAAGGCTTCCAACCCCGGCCCGCGAGGCCGGGGTTTTTTTTGCGCGCTCCGACCGGTCCGCCGGCCCATACACTTGCGGCAAATGCTTTGGGTCAAGGGCTTCCATATCGTGTTCGTGGCCAGCTGGTTCGCGGGCCTGTTCTATCTGCCTCGCATCTTCGTCAACCTGGCGATGGTCGAGCCGCAGTCGATCGCCGAGCGCGAGCGGTTGCTGCTGATGGCGCGCAAGCTGCTGCGTTTCAGCACCCTGATCGCCGTGGTGGCCGTCGCGCTCGGGCTGTGGCTGTGGCTGGGCTTTGGCATCGGCCGGGGCGCGGGCTGGATGCACGCCAAGCTGGGGGTCGTGGTGCTGGCGATCGGCTACCACCATGCCTGCGCCGTGCTGCTGCGGCGCTTCGTCGACGGCCGCAACCGGCGCAGCCACCGCTGGTATCGGTGGTTCAACGAACTGCCGGTGCTGCTGCTGACCGCAGCGGTGCTGCTGGTCGTGCTCAAGCCGTTCTGACGTCGTGACAACCCACAAGACTTCGGCCTGGCCGCTGGCGCAGGCCTATGCCATGCTGATCGTGTACGCGAGCCTGTATCCGTTCACCGGCTGGCGCGACCAGGGCATTGCGCCGTGGGCGTTCGTCAGCAGTCCCTGGCCCAAGTATTGGACCGCCTTCGACGTGGTCGCCAACCTGCTCGGGTACGCACCCCTGGGCTTCCTGCTGGCGCTGAGTTTCCTGCGCAAGGGCGGCAAGCCGGCGATGCCGAGCAACTGGTCGGCGATCACGATCGCCACGGCGGCGGCCGGGCTGCTGTCGTTCAGCATGGAGTCGCTGCAGAGCTATCTGCCGGCGCGGGTGCCGTCGAACGTCGACTTCGCCCTCAACACCCTCGGGGCCCTGGCCGGTGCCGTCAGCGCAGGTGGGCTGGAACTGGCCGGCGCGATCGACCGCTGGAGCCGGTTTCGGCTGCGCTGGTTCGTCGCCGAAGCGCGCGGTGCGCTGGTGCTGCTGGCGTTGTGGCCGTTCGCGCTGCTGTTTCCGGCGTCGGTGCCGCTGGGCCTGGGCCAGGTGTTCGAGCGGCTGGAGTCGGCGCTGGCCGACTGGCTGCTGGACACGCCTTTCCTCGAGTGGCTGCCGGTGCGCGACATCGAATTGCAGCCGCTGATGCCGGGCACCGAGATGCTGTGCGTCGCTTTCGGGGCGCTGATTCCCTGCCTGCTGGGGTTCTCGGTGATCCGCTCGCTCGGACGGCGGGCCGTGTTTGCGGTGATTGCGGTCGCAGTCGGCATTTCGGCCACGGCGCTGTCGGCGGCGTTGAGCTGGGGGCCGGGCCATGCCTGGGCCTGGCTGAGCCAACCGGTGCAGCTCGGCCTGGCGGTCGGCCTCGGGCTGGCGCTGGCCTCGCTGCCCCTGCCCCGGCGTGGCTGTGCCGCGGTGCTGCTGCTGGCGCTCGTCGTCCACCTGAGCATGTTGAACCAGGCGCCGGCCAGCGCCTATTTCGCCCAGACCCTGCAGACCTGGGAGCAGGGCCGCTTCATCCGCTTCAACGGGCTGGTGCAGTGGCTCGGGTGGCTGTGGCCTTATGCGGCGCTGGTCTATGTGCTGGTGCGGGTCTCGGCGCGGGAACGCCAAGCCTAGAATCGTGGCGATGACCGACGGCACTCCTTCCTACTACAAGCACCACATCTTCTTCTGCCTGAACGAGCGCACCAACGGGGAGGCGAGCTGCTCCCAGCACAATGCGCAGGGCGCTTTCGACCGCTGCAAGCAGCTGGTCAAGGCGGCCGGCCTGGCCGGACCAGGGAAGGTGCGTGTCAACAAGGCCGGATGCCTGGACCGCTGCGCCGGCGGCCCGATCGCCGTGGTCTATCCCGAGGAGGTCTGGTACACCTATGTGGACGAACAGGACATCGACGAGATCGTCGAGTCCCACCTGAAGAGCGGCAAGGTGGTCGAGCGGCTGCTCACGCCGCCCGGCGTCGGCCGCTAGGACCGCCTGCCGATGAATTCAAGGACAGAGCGGTTCCAGCTGCAGGGCGCGTCCGGTGCCATCGAGGCGCTGCGCGACACGCCCGAGGGCGCGTCGCGCGGCGTCGCCGTCATCGCGCATCCGCATCCGCTGTTCGGCGGCACCATGGACAACAAGGTGGTGCAGACCATGGCCCGCGCCTTCGTGCAGGCCGGCTGGACCGCGCTGCGCTTCAATTTCCGTGGCGTCGGCGCCAGCGCCGGCGTGCATGACGAAGGGCGCGGCGAAACCGAGGACTTGCTGGCATTGGTCGCTTCCCAGGCTGGCGAGGGTCCGCTGGCGCTGGGCGGTTTTTCCTTCGGCTCCTTCGTCGCCAGCCGCGCACTGCAGAGCCTGTGGGCAACGCGCAGCGTCGAGAAGATCGTCCTGGTGGGGACGGCTGCCGCGCGCTTCGACGTGGCGACGCTGCCGCCCGAGTCGCACGACCGCACGATCGTGATCCATGGCGAGCGGGACGACACCGTGCCGCTGCAGGCGGTACTCGACTGGGCCCGGCCGCAGTCGCTCCCCGTCACGGTCATTCCCGGGGGCGAGCACTTCTTTCACGGACAACTGCCGCTCCTGAAAAGCCTGGTGCTGCGGCACCTTCGCAGCTGACCTGATGAATAGAAGATTCCTGCAGGCGCTGGCCGCGCCGCTTCTGGCGTTGCTGTGTTTCGCGGCCGCCGCCCAGGCGCCGCAGCCGCCCGAGATCGCCGCCCGCAGCTACTTGCTGCTGGACGTCACGGCCAACCAGATGCTGGCATCGCACGACATCGATTCGCCGGTGGAGCCGGCCTCGCTGACCAAGCTGATGACGCAGTACCTGGTGTTCGACGCGTTGCGCGCCAAGAAGCTGGACCTGCAGCAGCGCCTGCCGGTGAGCGTGCGGGCGTCGAAGGTGGGCGGTTCCGCCATGTTCATCGACCCGAAGATGACGGTGCCGGTGGACGACCTGATCAAGGGAATGATCGTGCAGTCCGGGAACGACGCCGCCGTGGTGCTGGCCGAGGGCGTCGGCGGGACGGTGGAGCACTTCGTGGAGATGATGAACAACCAGGCCAAGGTCCTGGGCATGAAGTCCACCAGCTACAAGAACCCGGAAGGCCTGGCCGAACCCGGCCACACCACCACCGCCCGCGACCTGGGCGTCCTGGCCTCCCGGCTGGTGCAGGACTTTCCGCAATACCTGCATTACTACTCGATCAGGAAGTACCGCTACGAAGGCACGCCGACGGCGAACGACACCAACCGCAACCTGCTGCTGTTTCGCGATCCGACGGTGGACGGCCTGAAGACCGGCCATTCCGCGGCGGCCGGCTACTGCCTGATCGCCACCGCCAGGCGCGATTTCCCGAATCTTGCAAACCCCGGGGCCACCGCCGGAACACCGGAAGCGGCCGGCAGCCGCCGGCTGCTGTCCATCGTGCTGGGGGCAACCAGCGAAAATGCCCGCGCGAACGAATCCCAGAAGCTGCTGAACTGGGGCTACACCGCCTACGAGGGGGTCAAGCTGTTCGCCGCCGGCCAGCCGGTGGTGGAGCCGATGGTCTGGAAGGGCACTCAGGGAACGGTCAAGCTGGGCCGCCCCCAGGCCGTGGTGGTGGCGGTGCCGGCGGGGACCGCGGGCAAGCTCAAGACGCAGGTGTCCCGTCCGGACCCGCTGGTCGCCCCCTTCGCCAAGGGCCAGCAGGTCGGCACCCTCAAGGTGATGGCCGGCGACCAGCCCCTGGTGGACGTGCCGCTGGTCGCGCTCGAGGCGGTGGACCAGGCCGGGGTCCTGGGCCGGGCCTGGGACGCCGTGCGCCTGTGGATCAAGTGAGCGCGCCAGGCGCCGACTGACCGGCGGGCAGGCCCCGCGATTGCGGGAAAACCCGCCTCGGGATATACTCATGGGCTTTCCCGCAATTGGGTGCGGAGGAAAGCGTGTCCGCTTTCGCGGTTATCGGCCGCATTCGCGGTGATCAGTTTCCATAGACGTTTAGGGACGTTTTTTCATGCCAACCATCAATCAACTGGTGCGCCAGGGACGCGAGGTCGAGAAGACCAAGTCCAAGAGCCCTGCGCTCGAGAACAGCCCCCAGCGCCGGGGCGTGTGCACTCGCGTGTACACCACCACGCCGAAGAAGCCCAATTCGGCCCTTCGCAAGGTCGCCAAGGTCCGCCTGACCAACGGCTTCGAAATCATTTCCTACATCGGCGGCGAAGGCCACAACCTGCAGGAGCACTCGGTGGTGCTCGTGCGCGGCGGCCGGGTCAAGGACTTGCCCGGTGTGCGTTACCACATCGTGCGCGGTTCGCTCGACCTGCAGGGCGTGAAAGACCGCAAGCAGTCGCGTTCCAAGTACGGCGCCAAGCGCCCGAAGAAGGCCTAAAAGGCTTTGGCCCGAACCGGCCTAAACGTATTTCAAGGTGTTGACCGGGCTGTGGCGGCCTGATTCAACGAAGTGACCCGCTGTTGGGTCGAGTAAGTGAGGGCCTGTATGGCTCTCGCGGCGTCCGAAAGGGCGCCAACTGAAGCAAAGAGGTGAAACCATGCCACGTCGTCGCGAAGTCCCTAAGCGTGAAATCCTGCCGGATCCCAAGTACGGCAATGTCGAGCTTGCCAAGTTCATGAACGTCATCATGCAAGGCGGCAAGAAGGCGATCGCCGAGCGCATCATCTATGGCGCGCTCGAGCAGATCGAGAAGAAGAACCCGGGCAAGGACCCGGTGGAAGCCTTCACCATGGCGATCAACAACGTCAAGCCCATGGTCGAAGTGAAGTCCCGCCGCGTCGGCGGCGCCAACTACCAGGTCCCGGTCGAGGTTCGTCCCGTCCGCCGCCTGGCGCTGGCGATGCGCTGGCTCAAGGAAGCCGCCAAGAAGCGCGGCGAGAAGTCGATGGCCCTGCGGCTGGCCAACGAATTGATGGAAGCCACCGAAGGCCGCGGCGGCGCCATGAAGAAGCGTGACGAGGTTCACCGCATGGCAGAGGCGAACAAGGCCTTCAGCCACTTCCGCTTCTAACCAGAGCCCCCATATGGGAGTGCGGGCCCGCCATGAGCGGGCCTGTTCCCTTTTTAACGAAAGATCATCATGGCCCGCAAGACGCCTATCGAGCGCTATCGCAACATTGGTATTTCGGCTCACATCGACGCCGGCAAGACCACGACCACGGAGCGCATCCTCTTTTATACCGGTGTGAACCACAAGATCGGCGAAGTGCACGACGGCGCCGCCACGATGGACTGGATGGAGCAGGAGCAGGAGCGTGGCATCACGATCACGTCAGCTGCGACCACCTGCTTCTGGAAGGGCATGGACCTGTCGTTCCCCGAGCACCGCATCAACATCATCGACACCCCCGGCCACGTGGACTTCACCATCGAGGTGGAGCGTTCCATGCGCGTGCTGGACGGCGCCTGCATGGTGTACTGCGCCGTGGGCGGCGTGCAGCCGCAGTCGGAAACGGTCTGGCGCCAGGCCAACAAGTACCGCGTGCCGCGGCTCGCGTTCGTCAACAAGATGGACCGCACCGGCGCCAACTTCTTCAAGGTCTACGAGCAGATGAAGCTGCGCCTGAAGGCCAACCCGGTGCCGATCGTGATTCCGATCGGCGCCGAGGAAAACTTCAAGGGCGTGGTGGACCTGCGCAAGATGAAGGCCATCTACTGGGACGAAGCGTCCCAGGGCATGAAGTTCAACTACGACGAGATCCCGGCGGAGCTGCTCGAGCAGGCCAAGGAATGGCGCGAGAAGATGGTGGAGGCCGCGGCCGAAGCCAACGAAGAACTGATGAACAAGTACCTGGAAGAGGGCGACCTGTCCGAGGACGAGATCACGCTCGGCCTGCGCACGCGCACCATCGCCAGCGAAATCCAGCCGATGCTGTGCGGCACCGCCTTCAAGAACAAGGGCGTGCAGCGCATGCTGGACGCCGTGATCGAACTGATGCCCTCCCCGGTGGACATTCCCCCGGTCAAGGGCATGGACGACGACGAGAAGCCGGTCACCCGCAAGGCGGACGACAGCGAGAAGTTCTCGGCCCTGGCGTTCAAGCTGATGACCGACCCGTTCGTCGGCCAGCTCACCTTCGTGCGCGTCTATTCCGGCGTGCTGACCAAGGGTGACAGCGTGTACAACCCGATCCGCGGCAAGAAAGAGCGGATCGGCCGGATCGTGCAGATGCACGCCAACAACCGACTGGAAGTCGACGAGATCCGCGCCGGCGACATCGCCGCCTGCGTCGGCCTCAAGGACGTGACCACCGGCGAAACCCTGTGCGACCCGAGCGCCATCGTGATGCTCGAGCGCATGGTGTTCCCGGAGCCGGTGATCGCCCAGGCCGTCGAGCCCAAGACCAAGGTCGACCAGGAAAAGATGGGCATCGCGCTCAATCGGCTGGCGCAGGAAGATCCGTCGTTCCGCGTCCGCACCGACGAGGAATCGGGCCAGACCATCATCGCCGGCATGGGCGAGCTGCACCTGGAAATCATCGTCGACCGGATGAAGCGCGAATTCGGCGTGGAAGCCAACGTCGGCAAGCCGCAGGTGGCCTACCGCGAAACCATCCGCAAGACGATCGAAGACGCCGAAGGCAAGTTCGTCCGCCAGTCGGGCGGCAAGGGCCAGTACGGCCACGTCGTGCTCAAGATCGAGCCGAACGAGCCGGGCAAGGGCATCGAGTTCATCGACGCCATCAAGGGCGGCGTGGTGCCGCGCGAGTACATCCCCGCGGTGGAAAAGGGCATCAACGAAGCCGTCACCCAGGGCGTGCTGGCCGGCTACCCGGTGGTGGACGTCAAGGTGACGCTGCACTTCGGCTCGTACCACGACGTGGACTCGAACGAACTGGCGTTCAAGATGGCCGCCATCTTCGGCTTCAAGGAAGGCTGCCGCAAGGCCAGCCCGGTGATCCTGGAGCCGATGATGTCGGTGGAAGTCGAGACGCCGGAAGACTACGCCGGCAACGTGATGGGCGACCTGTCGTCCCGCCGCGGCATGGTGCAGGGCATGGAAGACATGGTCGGTGGCGGCAAGGCCATCAAGGCCGAAGTGCCGCTGTCGGAAATGTTCGGCTATTCCACGACGCTGCGCTCGATGTCGCAAGGCCGTGCAACCTACACGATGGAGTTCAAGCACTACAGCGAGGCTCCGCGCAACGTGGCCGAGGCGATCGTCGCGGCCCGCAGCAAGTAAGAACGGGGGACAGGCGGCGCAGCTGCCTTGTCTTCACTGCTAGTTTTTGTCTGCGATCACACACCCCGCTGTGCCCGTGCGGTGGGATCGGTGATGTGATGCAGACGTTAAACCTCACACGGGCATTGCTCTTTGGAGATTAGAAATGGCAAAAGGAAAATTCGAGCGGACCAAGCCGCACGTCAACGTGGGCACCATCGGCCACGTGGACCACGGCAAGACGACGCTGACGGCGGCGATCACCTCGGTGCTGGCGGCCAAGTTCGGCGGCGAAGCCAAGGCCTATGACCAGATCGACGCGGCTCCGGAAGAAAAAGCGCGCGGCATCACGATCAACACCGCCCACGTGGAGTACGAGACCAAGAACCGTCACTACGCGCACGTGGACTGCCCCGGCCACGCCGACTACGTGAAGAACATGATCACCGGCGCCGCCCAGATGGACGGTGCGATCCTGGTTTGTTCCGCCGCCGACGGCCCGATGCCCCAGACCCGCGAGCACATCCTGCTGGCGCGCCAGGTGGGCGTGCCTTACATCATCGTGTTCCTGAACAAGTGCGACATGGTCGACGACGCCGAGCTGCTCGAGCTGGTCGAGATGGAGCTGCGCGAGCTGCTGGACAAATACGACTTCCCGGGTGATAGCACCCCGATCATCCACGGCTCGGCCAAGCTGGCGCTGGAAGGCGACAAGGGTCCCCTGGGCGAAGAAGCCATCATGAAGCTGGCCGACGCCATGGACAGCTACATCCCCCAGCCCGAGCGAGCCATCGACGGCGCGTTCCTGATGCCGGTGGAAGACGTGTTCTCCATCTCCGGCCGCGGCACCGTGGTGACGGGCCGGGTCGAGCGCGGCATCGTCAAGGTCGGCGAGGAAATCGAGATCGTGGGCATCAAGCCGACCATCAAGACCACCTGCACCGGCGTGGAAATGTTCCGCAAGCTGCTGGACCAGGGCCAGGCCGGCGACAACGTCGGGGTGCTGCTGCGCGGCACCAAGCGCGAAGAAGTCGAGCGCGGCCAGGTGCTGTGCAAGCCCGGTTCGATCAAGCCGCACACGCACTTCACCGCCGAAGTCTATGTGCTGTCCAAGGACGAGGGCGGCCGCCACACGCCGTTCTTCAACAACTACCGGCCCCAGTTCTACTTCCGCACCACGGACGTGACCGGCGCCATCGAGTTGCCCAAGGACAAGGAAATGGTCATGCCCGGCGACAACGTGTCGATCACCGTCAAGCTGATCAACCCGATCGCCATGCAGGAAGGCCTGCGCTTTGCCATCCGCGAAGGCGGCAAGACCGTCGGCTCCGGCGTCGTTGCCAAGATCTTGGAATAAGGAACTGACATGGCTACCCAACAGAAAATCCGCATCCGCCTGAAGGCCTTCGATTACAAGCTGATCGACCAGTCCGCAGCCGAGATCGTCGACACCGCCAAGCGCACCGGCGCGATCGTCAAGGGCCCCGTGCCCCTGCCGACCCGCATGAAGCGTTTCGACATCCTGCGTTCGCCGCACGTCAACAAGACCAGCCGCGACCAGTTCGAGATCCGCACCCACCAGCGCCTGATGGACATCGTCGACCCGACCGACAAGACCGTCGACGCCCTGATGAAGCTGGACCTGCCGGCCGGCGTGGACGTCGAAATCAAGCTGCAGTAAGCGCTTCTGCGCAATTGAAAAAGCCGCCCTCGGGCGGCTTTTTCGTTGGTGAGCGGAACGTCAGTCGCCGTTCAACCAGGCCTCGAAGGGTTTGAAGCTGTAGGGCCGGCCGAGAAAGTCCTGCACCAGCTGGGCCGCGGGCTTGGAGCCGCCCGGCTCCAGCACGAGCCGCCGGTAGCGGGCGGCGACTTCCGGTTTCATGATGTCGCCCTGGGCAGCGAAGGCGCTGAACATGTCTTTTGCGATGACGAGCGACCACATGTACGTGTAGTACACGGCGGAATAGCCGTCGAGGTGCCCGAATGACTCCTGGAAATAGGTGCCGGGCACGTACTTGAACGGCGTATATCTTTCCTGCAGCTGCGCGCTGAGCGCGGTGGTGTCCAGGCCCTTCGGGTCGCGGTTGTGGAAATCGAGGCTGGTCGCGGCGTAGTACATCTGCTGCCGCGTGAACAGGCCCCTGCCGTAGTCGTCGGCGGCCCGCAGCTTGCCGGCCAGCGCCAGAGAAATGGGCTGTTTCGTCTGGTAGTGGATCGCGAACGACTGGAGGGTCTTCGGGTCGCGGGCCCACTCCTCGAGCATCTGCGAGGGCGCCTCCACGAAATCCCGCTCCGTCGTGATGCCGCTGATCCCGGCCCAGCGCTGGTGCCCACCCAGCACGCCATGCAGCAAGTGGCCGAATTCGTGGAAGAAGGTGATGACGTCCGAGTATTCGAGTAGCCCGGGGTCGCTGGCGGTGGGCTTGGCGAAATTGCAGATGAGGGCGCCCTCGGGCAGCGCGACGCCTTCCTTGCCGCGCAGCACCCCGAAATTGGCGTAATGCTTGTACTTGTCGTCGCGCGGGTGCATGTCCAGGTAGATGCGCCCCAGCAGGCGCGGGCCGTCGTACACGTCGTAGGTTTCCACGTCCGGGTGCCAGACTTTCGCGTCGGGCACGCGCTGGTAGCGCAGCCCGAACAGCTTGCCGGTGGTTGCGAGCACCGCGTTCTTCACGTTCTCGTACTGAAAATAGGGACGGACCTCGCTCGCGTTCACGCCGTACTGCTCCGCCTTGATGCGGTCGTTCAGGTAACTGGCGTCCCACGGCTTGACCTCGGTCGCCGCCGGGTCGTCCTGCTTCTTGCGCGCCAGCAGATCGGCGTAATCGTGCCCGGCGCGCGCGGCCGCGGCGGCTGCGATCCCCTCGATGAAGTCCGCGGCCTTCTTGCCGTCGCCGATCATCTTGTCTGCGGTGACGTAGTCCGCCCAGTTCGCGAAGCCCAGCAGCAGAGCGTTCTCGTTGCGCCGGGCCAGCATCTGGTCCAGAACGGCGAGGTTCTTCGGGTGGGCGCGCAGCCGGTACAGCTTCCAGAACTGCTCACGCACCGCGGCGCTCTTGGCATACGCCATGAACGGGACATAGTCCGTGTTGTCGGTCTTGAGGACAATCTTGCCGGCGGCGTTCGGCGGGTGGCCCTTGATGAAATCCTCGGGCAACCCTTGCAGGTCCGCCGGTGCGACTTCCATCGACAGCACGCCCTCGCGGATGTTCTTGCCGAACTCCTGGCTGAGCTTGACCAGATCGGCGTCGATCTGTTTCAGGCGGGTGCGGGTGGGCTCGTCCTTGTCGACGCCGGCCAGCCGGAAGTGAAGCAGGGTGCGCTCCACGTAGTAGCGCCCGGCCGGGTCCAGGGCGTTGCGGTCGATTTTCGCGAGCGCGTCGTAGATCCCGCGGTCCAGGGAAAAATCGGTCGCCAGCGCCGACGCCTCCTGGTCGCAGGTCTCGGCGGCCGCCCGCACAGCCGGGTCCGGGTGCGTCTCATGGGCCAGTCCGGCCCGGGCGTCGACGGCGCCCAGCGTCCACTGCGCGTTGTCGTAGAAATCGAGCGTTTGCGCCGCCGGCGCGCCCTGCGCCGCCTTGAACCGTTCCATGCCGGCGCGCGCCTTGGCCATGTCCGAATGGCAAGCCTCCAGGAATTCCCCGGGGCTGACGGTCAGCGCGGCCGACGCACCTGGTGCCATCGGGGCGGCTGCGGCCATCAGGCAGGCGAGGCTGGCGGCGGCGGGAACGAGCAAAAACTTCACAAAAGACTCCTTGGGATCTCGGGCGGGGCTGATTGTTGCAGAGCGCGGCGCCGCCCGCGGAGCGGGCAAACGCGAGGACTATGCAAAGGGCCCCGCCTTGGGCTATAATTTGCGGCTTCGCTCAGATCGGGCGGAGCAGGGGCCGCAGGGGCCGATTTATCAACCTTCTTTCGCCGTTCCCTCCGGGGGACGTCAAACGCAGAAGCCAATTGCAGCGGCTGCGGCGGGAGCAACGGAGCAACAATATGAGTCTGAGCACCTCAATGGGGTTGCTGGGCCGCAAGGTGGGCATGATGCGCCTCTTCACCGATGAAGGCGATGCAGTGCCTGTCACGGTGGTGGACGTGTCCAACAACCGCGTGACCCAGGTCAAAACCGAAGAGAACGACGGCTACGTGGCCCTGCAGGTCACGTTCGGCTCGCGCAAAGCGTCGCGCGTGACCAAGCCGCAAGCCGGCCACCTTGCCAAGGCAGGCGTGGAAGCCGGTGAAGTCATCCAGGAATTCCGCGTTTCCGCCGAAACCGCCGGCAAGTACGCCGCCGGAGCGACGGTGCCCGCCGCCGACGTGTTCGCCGTGGGCCAGAAGGTCGACGTGCAGGGCACGACGATCGGCAAGGGCTTCGCCGGCACCATCAAGCGCCACCACATGAAGTCCCAGCGCGCGTCGCACGGCAACAGCCGTTCGCACAACGTGCCCGGCTCCATCGGCATGGCGCAGGATCCCGGTCGCGTGTTCCCCGGCAAGCGGATGACGGGCCACCTGGGCGACGACACCGTCACCACCCAGAACCTGGACGTTTTCCGCATCGACGAAGCCCGCCAGCTGCTGCTGATCCGCGGTGCCGTTCCCGGCTCTAAGGGCGGCTTCGTCACCGTGCGTCCTGCCATCAAGGCAAAGCCTGCAGGCGCCGCAACGACCGCGAAGGGAGCCAAGTAATGCAACTCGAACTCCTGAACGAACAGGGCCAGGCCTCGTCCAAGTACGAAGCGCCGGAAACCGTGTTCGGCCGTGAATACAACGAAGACCTGGTGCACCAGATCGTCGTCGCCTTCCAGGCCAATGCCCGCCAGGGCACGCGCGCCCAGAAGGACCGCGAGCAGGTCAAGCACTCGACCAAGAAGCCGTTCAAGCAAAAGGGCACGGGCCGCGCCCGCGCCGGTATGACGTCCTCGCCGCTGTGGCGCGGCGGCGGCCGGATCTTCCCGAACATGCCGGACGAGAACTTCACCCAGAAGATCAACAAGAAGATGTACCGCGCCGGCATGGCGTCCATCTTCTCGCAGCTGGCCCGCGAAGGCCGCCTGGCCGTGGTCGACTCCATGAAGGTGGATTCGCCCAAGACCAAGCAGCTGGCCGCCAGGTTCAAGGCCATGAACCTCGAATCGGTTCTGGTGATCGCCGAGGAAGTCGACGAAAACCTGTACCTCGCATCGCGCAACCTGACGAACATCCTGATCGTCGAGCCGCGTTACGCCGACCCGCTGTCGCTGGTGCACTACAAGAAGGTGCTCGTCACCAAGGGCGCCGTCGACAAGCTCAAGGAGATGTTCGCATGAGCACCCCGAAGAAATACGACGAAGGACGCCTGATGCAGGTCCTGGTCGCTCCCATCGTGTCCGAGAAGGCCACCATGGTTGCCGACAAGAGCAATGCCGTCACGTTCAAGGTCCTGCAGAACGCCACCAAGCCCGAAATCAAGGCCGCCGTCGAACTGATGTTCAAGGTGGAAGTGAAGGGCGTCTCCGTGGTGAACATCAAGGGCAAGACCAAGCGCTTTGGCAAGTCCACCGGCCGCCGCGACAACATTCGCAAGGCCTACGTGATGCTCAAGCCGGGGCAAGAGCTGAACCTCGCAGGGGAGGCCGCTTAAGCGGAACACACCATGGCAGTCATCAAGATGAAACCCACTTCACCAGGCCAGCGCGGCATGGTGAAGATCTCCCGTGACCACCTGCACAAGGGTGAGCCGTACGCGCCGCTGCTGGAGCCGCAATTCCAGAAGTCGGGCCGCAACAACAACGGTCACATCACCACCCGTCACAAGGGCGGCGGTCACAAGCACCACTACCGTGTCGTGGACTTCGTCCGCGCCAAGGACGGCATCCCGGCCAAGGTGGAGCGCATCGAATACGACCCGAACCGCACGGCGCACATCGCGCTGGTCTGCTACGCCGACGGCGAGCGCCGCTACATCATCGCCCCGCGCGGTCTTGAAGTGGGCGCATCGCTGCTGTCCGGCGCGGAAGCTCCGATCCGTGCAGGCAACACCCTGCCGGTTCGCAACATCCCGGTCGGCTCGACGATCCACTGCATCGAGCTCAAGCCGGGCAAGGGCGCGCAGATCGCCCGCTCGGCCGGCACCTCCGCGACGCTGCTGGCGCGCGAAGGCACCTACGCCCAGGTCCGCATGCGGTCCGGCGAAGTGCGCCGCATCCACATCGAGTGCCGCGCCACCATCGGCGAAGTCGCCAACGAAGAACACAGCCTGCGCCAGTTGGGCAAGGCCGGTGTCAAGCGCTGGATGGGCATCCGCCCGACCGTGCGCGGCGTGGTGATGAACCCGGTGGACCACCCGCACGGCGGCGGCGAGGGCAAGACCGGCGAAGGCCGTCACCCTGTCGACCCGTGGGGCAACCTGACCAAGGGTTACCGGACCCGCAACAACAAGCGCACGCAGGTCATGATCGTGTCGCGTCGCAAGAAGTAAGGGGTAGCCAATGACTCGCTCACTCAAAAAGGGTCCCTTCGTCGACCACCATCTGGTGGCCAAGGCCGACAAGGCCGTGACCACGAAGGACAAGAAACCGATCAAGACCTGGTCGCGCCGCTCCATGATCCTGCCCGAATTCATCGGGCTGACGATCGCCGTCCACAACGGCAAGCAGCACGTGCCGGTCTACATCACCGACCAGATGGTGGGCCACAAGCTCGGCGAATTCGCCCTGACGCGCACCTTCAAGGGTCACCCGGCGGACAAAAAAGTCCAGAAGAAATAAGGAAAGACCATGGAAACACGTGCAGTCCTCAGGGGTGTCCGTCTGTCGGTCGACAAGGGCCGTCTGGTCGCAGACCTGATCCGCGGCAAGAAGGTGGACCAGGCGCTCAACGTCCTGGAATTCACCCAGAAAAAAGCCGCCGTGATCATCAAGAAGGTTCTTGAGTCCGCGATCGCCAACGCCGAACACAACGACGGCGCCGACATCGACGAACTGAAGGTCAAGACCATCTACGTCGAACAGGGCGCTTCGCTCAAGCGTTTCACCGCGCGCGCCAAAGGCCGCGGCAACCGGATCGTCAAGCCCACGTGCCACGTGTACTTGACCGTCGGCAACTAAACAGGCTCAGGAAAGTTATGGGACAAAAAATCCATCCTACCGGCTTCCGCCTGTCGGTGAGCCGCAACTGGGCCAGCCGCTGGTACGCCAACAACCGTGACTTCGCCGGCATGCTGGCCGAAGACATCAAGGTGCGCGAGTACCTCAAGACCAAGCTCAAGAACGCGGCCGTGTCGCGGATCCTGATCGAGCGTCCCGCCAAGAACGCGCGCATCACCATCTTCTCGGCGCGTCCGGGCGTGGTGATCGGCAAGAAGGGCGAAGACATCGAGGCGCTGAAGAAGGAACTGGGCAAGCGCCTGGGCGTGCCGGTCGCAGTGAACATCGAGGAAGTGCGCAAGCCCGAAATCGATGCCAAGCTGATCGCCGACAGCATCACCCAGCAGCTCGAAAAGCGCATCATGTTCCGCCGCGCCATGAAGCGCGCCATGCAGAACGCGATGCGCCTGGGCGCCCAGGGCATCAAGATCATGTCCGCCGGCCGCCTCAACGGCATCGAAATCGCGCGTACCGAGTGGTACCGCGAAGGCCGCGTGCCGCTCCACACCCTGCGTGCCGACATCGACTACGGCTTCTCCGAAGCCAAGACGACCTACGGCGTGATCGGCGTGAAGGTCTGGGTCTACAAGGGCGACACGCTCGGGCGCAACGACGCGCCGGCCGTGGAAACCCCGCGTCCCGACGAAGAACGCCGCCCGCGTGGCCCGCGCCGCGACGCCCGCCCGGGCGACCGCCCGACGGGTGACCGCCGTGGTCCCGCTCCCCGCCGCCCCGCAGCTGGCGCGGGCAATGTTGCGCCGGCCGACGGCAGCGACAAGCCCGCCGAAGCAACCCCAGGTGCAGAAGCACCGAAATCTACCGTTAAGCGTGTCCGCAAGGCAGCCACGCCAGCCGCTCCCGCGGCTGACGGTAAAGGAGAATAAACATGCTGCAACCAGCACGCCGCAAATACCGCAAAGAGCAGAAGGGCCGTAACACCGGCATCGCCACCCGGGGCAACTCGGTGGCCTTCGGTGACTTCGGCCTGAAGTGCACGGACCGCGGCCGCCTGACGGCCCGCCAGATCGAAGCCGCGCGCCGCGCGATTTCCCGCCACGTCAAGCGTGGCGGCCGGATCTGGATCCGCGTGTTCCCCGACAAGCCGATCTCCCACAAGCCCGCCGAAGTGCGGATGGGTAACGGCAAGGGCAACCCCGAGTACTACGTGGCCGAAATCCAGCCGGGCAAGGTCGTGTTCGAGATCGTCGGCGTGCCCGAAGAACTCGCCCGCGAAGCGTTCCGCCTGGCGGCAGCCAAGCTGCCCCTGCGCACCACGTTCGTCAGCCGCATGATCGGCGCGTAATTCAGGAGAATGAAGAAATGAAAGCTGCTGAACTGCGCAAGAAGGACATCGCCGGCATCGTGACCGAAGTCAAGGAGCTGCAGAAGGCTCACTTCGGCCTGCGCATGCAGAAGGCCACGCAACAACTCACCAACACCGGCACGCTGCGCATCACGCGCCGCGACATCGCCCGCGCCAAGACCATCCTTGCCCAAAAGCAGGCTGAAGCCCCTCAGGGCGACTCAAAGTCTTCGGCGAAGACCACCAAGTAAGGACCGCACCATGACGGAAGCCAAAAAATCCCTCAAGCGCACCCTGATCGGCAAGGTCGTCAGCGACAAGCGCTCCAAGACCGTGACGGTCCTGGTCGAACGCCGCGTGAAGCATGAGCTGTACGGAAAGATCGTCGCCAAGTCGAGCAAGTACCACGCGCACGACGAAAAGGGCGAGTTCCACACCGGCGACGTGATCGAGATCACCGAGAGCCGTCCCATCTCCAAGACCAAGAACTGGGTTGCCACCCGCCTGGTCGAGAAGGCAGCCGCGGTTTAATCCCCGCCCTGCGCTCTCCCCGAAAACGGCCCACAATGTGGGTCGTTTTGCTTTGGCGGACCAGCGCTTCGCGCGGCTGCCGGCCAACTTGCAATCGACACATCGATTGAACATTTTCAGGAGCACACCATGATCAAAGTCGGCGACACCCTTCCTTCCGCAACGCTGATGGAGTATTCCGAAGTCGAAGGCAACGGCTGCAGCATCGGCCCGAATCCGGTCGACGTGAGCAAGGCCGCGGCCGGCAAGACCATCGCGATCTTCGGCCTGCCGGGCGCCTTCACGCCCACCTGCTCGGCCAAGCACGTGCCCGGCTATGTGGAAAAGGCGGGCGACCTCAAGGCCGCCGGCGTCGACGAGATCTGGTGCGTCAGCGTCAACGACGCATTCGTGATGGGCGCCTGGGCGCGCGACCAGAAGACCGGCGGCAAGGTCCGGATGCTGGCCGACGGCAGCGCCGACTTCGCCAAGGCCACCGGCCTGACGCTGGACCTGACCGGCAAGGGCATGGGCGTGCGCAGCAACCGCTATTCCATGCTGGTCAAGGACGGCAAGGTCAAGGCACTCAACATCGAGGGCCCGGGCAAGTTCGAGGTCAGCGACGCCGCCACTTTGCTGGCGCAAGCCAAGGGCTGACGCGGGCGCGCAGCGCTACCACCCGGTCGTGCGTTCGACGTCGGCCTTCAGGTAGTGCGCGCCAGCAATCGGGTTGTGATAGTAGGGCGGGATTTCCTCGAATCCCAGGTCCTCGTACAGGCCCCGTGCCGCTTCCATGTCGTCGAGCGTGTCCAGCAGCACCGACGAATAGCCGGCCTGGCGCGCGGCGTCGAGCACCGCTTCGGCCAGCTGCCGGCCCAGCCCCAGCCCGCGAAAGGCGCGGCGCACGTAAAGGCGCTTCATCTCGGCCGCGTTCGGATAGTCGGCGGCGTCCATCGGGCGCAGCGCGCAACAGCCCGCGAGGCGGCCATCCACGGTGGCCAGCAGCAGGGTTCCGCGCGGCGGGGCATATTCGCCCGGCAGGGTGGCCAGCTCGGTTTCGAAGTCCTGGAAGCACAGGTCCACGCCCAGGCCCTGCGCGTACTCGCGAAAGATCTCGCGCACCGCTTCCATCTCGGACGCCGATGTGGGCGTGTAC
Organism: Caenimonas terrae; assembly: GCF_042655405.1. Lineage (NCBI taxonomy): Bacteria > Pseudomonadati > Pseudomonadota > Betaproteobacteria > Burkholderiales > Comamonadaceae > Caenimonas > Caenimonas terrae. The sequence continues at coordinate 106,716 of NZ_JBHSMF010000005.1, forward strand.
AGCTCGATCTTCGGGATCAGGGAGGCTTGCAAGCTCGTGCCATGGCTGTGGAGAGCATTCCAGTTTAGCGGTTTCGGGCGCCGGCAAGGCCAGCGCTGTAACCCTAACCGCCCAGGCTGACCAGCCAGGCGACCGCAGCCGAGCAGGCCACCAGCACCGCCAGCGCCAGCAGCCGGGTACCGGCGGTGTCTAGCGACGGCGCCACTTGGCGCTCCAGCAGCTTGTCGCCGCCGACCATCGCCTTGATCAGGTTGTCTCTCTTCTTCAGCAGGTAATACAGCACCGCGCCGATGTGCAGCACCACCAGGGCAAGCAGCAGCCACTGCCCGATCCGCTTGTGGTACCAGGTCGCCGCCAGCCCCTTGCTGGTGGCAATGAAGCGGTTCAGCGGCCCGGTAAAGGCCGATTCGTCGTCGCCCACCAGCCCGGTCGCCACCTGGGCCAGCAGCACTGCCAGCATGGCAAACACCGATCCGGCTCCCAGCGGGTTGTGCCCGATCAGGTGGTCCGGGTGGGCACGGCCGCGCAGGTAGTTCAGGACACTGGCCGGCGAATAAAGGAAGCTGGAAAAGCGCGACCAGCGGCCGCCGACCACGCCCCAGACCAGCCGGAACAGCAGCAACGCCAGCACGGCGTAGCCGATGCGGGCATGCCAGTTCATCGCCGAGCCGCCGGTGTACCCGGTCACGACCAGCCCGACGATGCAGGCGACCAGGCTCCAGTGGAACAGGCGAGTGGGCAGGTCCCAGACCCGGACTTTGTTCGCCATCGAAGACCCCTTGTGTGGCTGCGGTGGCCCCGATTGTGCTTGCGCCCCGGGCGGCCGGCCGGCTCAGTAGATTCCCTGAGAACAGGGCGCGGAGCAGAACTTTTAGGTTCAGGCGATAGTCAGCCGCTGGCTCAAGAGCAAATTCGTCGACACCACCAAGGAGAAGAAGCCCATGAAATTCGCCATCCCGTTCGTCCTGGCCGTGGCCACTGCGGCTGCGAGCCTTCCGGCGGCCGCGCAGTTCGCCAAGCCCGAGGACGCCGTCAAGTACCGCCAGAGCGCCCTGTTCATCATGTCGCAGCACTTCGGCCGCATCGGCGCAATGGTCAACGGGCGCGTTCCGTACGATGCAGCCGCCGCGGTGCAGAACGCCGAGATCGTGGCCGAGATGTCCAAGCTGCCGTGGGCCGGTTTCGGCCCCGGCACCGACAAGGTGACGCCGACCCGTGCCAAGCCGGAGGTGTGGACCGAGCAGGCCAAGTTCAAGGAGCACAACGAGAAGCTGGTGGGCGAAACCGCCAAGCTGCTGGCCGCCGCCAAGACCAACAGCCTGGACAACCTGAAGGTGGCCTTCGGTTCCACCGCCAACACCTGCAAGGGTTGCCACGACGTCTACCGCAAGGACTGAGCGCATCCCTGCGCCAACGAAAAAGCCCGCCGGAGCGGGCTTTCTTCTTGCTGCGTGCCGGTCAGGCTTCGGCCAGCAGCTTCTCGATCAGCTTGTGCAGTTCGGCGAAATCTGGCTCGCCGACGTAGCGCTTGACGATCTCGCCGCGCTTGTTGACCACGAAGGTGGTCGGCGTCAGCTGGACATCGCCCCAGGACTTGGCCACCGCGCCGGTGTTGTCGATCGCCACCTGGAACGGCAGCTTGCGCGTCTCTGCGTAATTGACGACGTAGCTGGGCGGGTCGTAGCTCATGGCCACCGCCAGCGTGTCGTAGCCACGGCCCTTGTATTTCTCGTAGGTCGAAATGACCTTGGGCATCTCCGCCACGCAGGTCACGCAGCTGGTGGCCCAGAAATTCACCAGCGTCACCCGGCCCTTCAGGTCGGCCGTGGTCTTGCGCGTTCCGTCCAGCAGCACGAAGGTCGATTGCGGCGCGGCGGGGCTGGCCGTCCCCATGTACAGCGCCGCACCGCCGGCGACGGCTGCAGCGACTGCCAATCCAATGAACACTCGTTTCATGGCTGCATTTTACGGCCGGACGGTCCGCCCCGACTTGCGCAAGGTCAGGCGGCGCCCTCCAGCAGGATCCGGGTCAGGTCGGCCGGCGCCGTGATCATCGGATCGTGGCCGGTCTGCAGGTCGATCACCCGGGCGCCGCCGCCGCCCTGCCAGGCGCCGTCCCAGAAGCGCGGGTCCCGCACCCGCGGCCGGATCGCGTCGATGGTGCCGAGCGTCGGATTCACGCAACTGACGAAGGTGCGCGGCACCGTCGCAACCCGCACCGGGTCGAACTGCAGCGCCGCCTGGTAGGTGTGGCCGGGATGCGGGGTCTGGCGCCGCCGCACCCATTCCAGGTCGGCACCGGCCAGGCCGAACACCGCCGGGTCGGGCGGCGGGAAGCTGTAGTCGGGCGAAGCAGCGGCGGCGGCCAGGCGCGCCTCCCGCACCGCGCTGGAATGCGTCCCGCCCCAGCTCTCGCCCGGCCGGGGGACCACCGCATCGACATACACCAGTTGCCTGAGCCGCTGCGGCTCGCGGTCGGCGACGGCGGTGCCGAGCATGCCGGCGTAGGAATGGACGGCCAGCACCACGTCGTCCATCTCTTCCGCGTCGATCGCCGCCAGCACGTCCGCGATGTGAGTTTCCAGCGTGATGGCCGACGACATCAGGTGGGCCCGCTCGCCGACGCCGGTGAGCGTGAGCGCATGCGCGCGATGACCCTGCGAAGCCAGCGCCTGCACCACCCGGCGCCAGCACCAGCCGCCGTGCCAGGCGCCATGAACGAGCACGAAATTCGCCATCTCAGACCACCTTCCTGTCCTTGAGCTGCGCCAGTTCCGCCGGCGTGCGCCGCAGCAGCTCGCCAAGCACTTCGTCGGTGTGCTGCCCCAGCAGCGGCGGCGGCAGGTCGGTCCGCACCGGCGTCTTGCCCAGCTTCATCGGGCTGGCCACCAGCCGCAGGTCGCTGTGCAGCGGATGCTGCCACCGGTCGACCATCGCGCGCTCCTGCACCTGCGGATCGGCGAACACCTCTGCCAGGTTGTTGATCGCGCCGCACGGCACCTTCGCGCCTTCCAGCGCCGCCAGCCATTGCGGCTTGCCGCGCTGCTTCATGACCGCTTCCAGCATCGGCACCAGCTGCGCGCGGTTGCGCACCCGGTCCTGGTTCTTGGCGAAGCGCGGGTCCTGCGCCAGCTCCGGCCGTCCGGCCACCTCGCAGAATTTGGCGAACTGACCGTCGTTGCCGACCGCCAGGATGATGTGGTCCTTGCTGCCGTCGGCGGCCGGCGCGGTTTCGAACACCTGGTAGGGCACGATGTTCTGGTGGGCGTTGCCCGAGCGCCCCGGCACCTTGCCGCTGACCAGGTAGTTGGCCCCGAGGTTGGCCAGCATCGCAACCTGGGTATCGAGCAGCGCCATGTCGACCGCCTGGCCCTCGCCGGTGCGTTCCGCATGGCGCAGGGCCGCCAGGATGGCGACCGTCGCATACATGCCGGTGAACAGGTCGGCCACCGCGACGCCGACCTTCTGCGGACCGCCGCCGATGTCGTCGCGCTCGCCGGTGATGCTCATCAGGCCGCCCATGCCCTGGATGGCGTAGTCGTAGCCCGCGCGTTCGCGGTACGGCCCGGTCTGGCCGAAGCCGGTGACGCTGCAATAGACCAGCCGCGGGTTCAGCGCCTTGAGCGCTTCGTAGTCAAGCCCGTAGCGCGCCATGTCGCCGACCTTGAAGTTCTCGACGAACACGTCGCACAGCGGCACCAGCTCCCGCACCAGCGCCTGGCCTTCCGGCTGCGAGATGTCGCAGGTGACCGAGCGCTTGTTGCGATTGGCGCCCAGGTAGTAGGCCGCTTCGGCCGTTTCCCGGCCCTCGCTGTCCTTGAGGAAGGGCGGGCCCCAGCCCCGGGTGTCGTCGCCGCTGCCGGGCCGCTCGATCTTGATCACGTCGGCGCCCAGGTCGGCCAGGGTCTGGGTGCACCAGGGTCCGGCCAGCACGCGCGAGAGGTCGAGAACACGGATGCCGTCGAGTGAGTTCATCCGGGCATTCTCGGCGCAAACCGATAATGGCGGGATGCTCCGTCCCGCCTTCGCGGCCGCCACGCTCGCCCTGGCCGCCTGCAGTCCGACCTTCAACTGGCGCGAGGTCCGCGCCGAATCTGTCCCGCTCAAGGCGATGATGCCGTGCAAGCCGGACAAGGCCGCCCGCACGGTACCGATGGCCCGGCGGCAGGTGGAACTGAAGGTGCTCGGTTGCGAGACCGGCGGCGCCACCTTCGCGCTGCTGGCCGGCGACATCGGCGACCCGTTGCGTGCCGGCGAAGTGATGGCGCAATGGCGGGCGGCGACCCTGGCCAACCTGCACAGCGCAGCCGGCAGCGCGCAGGACCGGCCCTTCCTGCCGGCCGGCGCGATGGCGCTGCCGCAATCGCTGCGGGTGACGGCGTCCGGCCAGCGTGCCGACGGCAGCAAGGTGGAAAGCCAGGCCGCCTATTTCGCGCGCGGCAGCCAGGTGGTGCAGGCCGTCATCTATGCCGACAAGGTGCCGCCCGAGGCGGCTGAGACCTTCTTCGCCGGGCTGGCCTTCGAATGAGCCTGCTGCGGCCCCGCACCGCCGTCGCGGTGTTCCTGGCGTTTGCATTCGCGTATTTCTTCGCCGCCTTGCTGCGCGCCATCACGGCCACGCTGTCGCCGGTGCTGACGCAGGAGTTCGCGCTGCATTCGCGCGACCTCGGCCTGCTGGCCGGCGGCTATTTCCTGGGCTTCGCCGCGATCCAGCTGCCGCTGGGCGCCTGGCTGGACCGGCACGGCCCCAAGCGGATGATCCTGGCCTTCCTGGGGATCGCGGTCGCCGCCTGCATCGCGTTCTCCCTGGCCCGGACCTTTTCCACGCTGCTGGCGGCGCGCATCCTGTGCGGCGTCGGCCTGGGCGCCTGCCTGATGGCGCCGCTGACCGGCTTCCGGCGCTGGCTGGAGCCGGCGGCGCAGTTGCGCGCCAACAGCTGGATGCTGATGACCGGATCCTTTGGGATGATGGCGTCGACGCTGCCGGTGCAATGGCTGGTGCCGGTGTTTGGCTGGCGGCCGCTGTTCCTGGTGCTCGCCGCCGCGATCGCGCTGTCGATGCTCGTGATCGCGCTGGCGGTGCCGGCCTGGCAGCGCCCATCGGCACCGGCCGGCGAGCGTCCGGGCAGCTACGCGCAGGTGTGGCGCGATCCGTACTTCCGCCGGCTGGCGCCGCTCGGGTTCTTCAGCTACGGCGGGATGATCGCGATCCAGACCCTCTGGGCCGGTCCGTGGCTGGTGCGGGTGGCGGCCGATCCCCCGCTGCAGGCGGCCGCGGGCCTGTTCACGATCAACATCTGCATGCTCGGTGCCTTCCTGAGCTGGGGCGCGCTCAATCCGCAGCTGGCGCGGCGCGGCATCACCACCGACCGCTTGATCGCGGCCGGCCTGCCGCTGAGCCTGGCGGTGCTGGCGGCCATCGTCCTGGCCGGCCCGGCGGCCGGCGCCTGGGCCTGGGCCGCGTTCTGCGTCTGCAGCACCTTCGTTTCGCTGGCGCAGCCGGCGGTCGGCATGGCGTTTGCCCCGGCGCTGGCCGGCCGCGCCCTGTCGGCCTTCAACCTGGTGATCTTCAGCGGCGTGTTCGTGGTCCAGTGGGGCATCGGGCTGCTGGTGGACGGTTTCGGCGCGGCCGGCCTGGGGACGGTCGACGCATTCCGGGCCGCGATGGCGGTGTTCCTGGCATGCAGCGCGGGCTCCTACGGATACTTCATGCTCGCGAATCGGGATAATGACCGGACCGTCACCGTCCATCCATGAACGCCATCCTCCTGATCGCCCACGCACCGCTGGCCAATGCCCTGCGCCAGTGCGCGCTGCACGTGTTTCCGGATTGCGAGGCCATGGTGGCGGCGATCGACGTCCAGCCCAATCTGTCGCCCGACGAGACCCTGGCGACCGCCCGCATCGCGCTCGAACAGCTCGGCGGACTGCCGCAGGTCAAGGGGGTGTTGGTTCTTGCCGACATCTTCGGCGCGACGCCGAGCAACGTGGCCCAGAAGCTAGTCGATGGCGTGCGCAGCCGCCTGATCACCGGCGTCAACCTCCCGATGCTGCTGCGCAGCGTCAGCTACCGCCACGAACCGCTCGAGGCCCTGGTGTCGCGGGCGGTGATCGGCGGCACCCAGGGCGTGATGCAGGTGGCCGTCACCGCTCCCCAGAACCAGCCCAGGCGCACCACCAATGATCAAGACCAGCACGACCATCAGCAATAAGCTCGGCCTGCACGCGCGCGCCTCGGCCAAGCTCACCAAGCTGGCCGGCAGCTTTCCCTGCGAGGTCTGGATGAGCCGCGGCGACCGGCGCGTCAATGCCAAGAGCATCATGGGCGTGATGATGCTGGCCGCCGGCATCGGCAGCGAGGTGGTCGTGGAGACCAGCGGCGAGCGCGAGCAGGAGGCGATGGACGCGATCCTGGCGCTGATCGCCGACAAGTTCGGCGAAGGCGAATGAGCACCGCCGGCGTGAGGGCCCTATGACTTTCAGCATCCACGGCCTGCCGGTCGCGCGCGGCATCGCCATCGGAAGGGCGGTGCTGATGGCGTCCAGCCGGGTGGACGTCGCGCACTATTTCATCGAGCCGGGCCAGGTGGAGTCGGAGATCACCCGGGTCCGGGTCGGGCGCAACGCGGTGGTCGACGAGATCCACCGGCTGCAGCAGACCATCGCCGCGATGGGCCCGAAGGAAGCGCCGCACGAACTGGCCGCGCTGCTGGACGTGCACCTGATGCTGCTGCAGGACGAAGAGTTGATCAGCGGCGTCAAGCACTGGATCAGCGAGCGCCTGTACAACGCCGAGTGGGCGCTCACCACGCAGCTGGAAGTGCTGGCGCGCCAGTTCGACGACATGGAGGACGAGTACCTGCGCGAGCGCAAGGCCGACCTCGAACAGGTGGCCGAGCGCATCCTGCGCTACATGAAGGGCGTGGGCTCGCCGGTGGCGCCGCCGGCGGCCCGGCGCAAGACCCAGCAGGACCTGCTGCTGGACGACAGCATCGACGTGCCGCTGGTGCTGATCGCGCACGACCTGTCGCCGGCCGACATGCTCCAGTTCAAGCAGAGCGTGTTCGCCGGCTTCGCCACCGACGTCGGCGGCAAGACCTCGCACACCGCCATCGTCGCCCGCAGCATGGACATCCCCGCGGTGGTCGGCGCCCGGGGCTCCAGCCACCTGGTTCGGCAGGACGACTGGGTGATCATCGACGGCGACGCCGGCGTGATGATCGTGGACCCGTCGCCGATCATCCTGGCCGAGTACGGCTTCAAGCAGCGGCAGGCGGAACTGGAGCGCGGCCGCCTCTCGCGGCTGCGCCACACGCCCGCGGTGACGCTGGACGGCCAGAAAGTGGAGCTGCTGGCCAACATCGAGATGCCGGAAGACGCGCCGGGCGCCGTGCTGGCGGGCGCCGTCGGCGTCGGCCTGTTCCGCAGCGAGTTCCTGTTCATGGGCCGCAAGGGCGACCTGCCCGGCGAAGAGGAGCAGTACCAGGCCTACAAGAAAGCCGTGGAGGGCATGCAGGGCCTGCCGGTGACCATCCGCACCATCGACGTCGGCGCCGACAAGCAGCTGGACGACTCGATCAGCGACGCCGCCCACCTGAACCCGGCGCTCGGGCTGCGGGCGATCCGCTGGAGCCTGGCCGATCCGGCGATGTTCCTGACCCAATTGCGCGCGATCCTGCGTGCCGCGGCCCATGGCCAGGTGAACCTGCTGATCCCGATGCTGGCCCACGCCAGCGAGATCCGCCAGACCCTGTCGCTGGTGGACTTCGCCCGGGCCGAACTGGACAACCGGGGCCTGCCCTACGGCCCGGTGAAGCTGGGCGCGATGATCGAGATCCCCGCCGCGGCGCTGACGCTGAAGATCTTCCTGAAGTACTTCGACTTCCTGTCGATCGGCACCAACGACCTGATCCAGTACACGCTGGCCATCGACCGCGCCGACGAATCGGTGGCGCACCTATACGACCCGCTGCATCCGGCAGTGCTGCGGCTGGTGGCCGAGACCATCGCCGAATGCGACGCCCAGGGCAAGGGCGTGAGCGTCTGCGGCGAGATGGCGGGCGACATCACGCTGACGCGGCTGCTGCTGGGCATGGGGCTGCGCAGCTTCTCGATGCATCCGGCGCAGATCCTGGCCGTCAAGCAGGAAGTGCTGCGCGCCGACGCCGCCCGGCTGGCGCCGTGGGCGCAGCGGGTCATCGAGGCCGAAGACCCGGCCAGCATGCTGGCCAAATAGCCGCCGCCTCAGCGCGCGCGGGTGCCCAGCACCGCGGCGCCGATGATCATCGCCGCCGCCAGCCCGATCGACGCACTGAAGGGCCGGCCGCTCACCACCATCAGCAAGGCGGTGGACAGCAGCGGCGTGAGGTAGCTCAGGATGCCGATCTGGCGCGGGTCGCCGAGCTTGAGCGCGCGGTCCCACAGGAAGAAGGCCGCGCCCAGCGGCCCCAGCCCCATGGCGGCGACCAGCAGCCAGTCCCGCACCTGGAGCGTCACCGGCGGTTCCAGCAGCGCGTGGCATAGCAGCGACAGCAGGCCGGACCCCAGCCCGAACAGGCCGATGGCGGCGGTGGGAAAGGCCCGGACCCGGCGGGTGCCCAGCGAATAGCTGGCCCAGATGAAGGCCGAGCCCAGCGCCGGCAGGTAGCCCCAGGACCACGCCGCGGAGGTGCCGCCAGCAGCACCCAGGATCGCGACCGCGGCACCAGCGAAACCGAGCAGCGCCGCCACGACGTGAACGGCGCGCAGTTTCACTTCGCGCAGGAACAACGGCGCCAGCACCACCAGCAGCAGCGGCCACAGGTAATTGACCAGGTTGGCCTCCACCGGCGGCGCCAGCCGCAGCGCGACGAACAGCAGGAAGTGGAAGCCGAACAGGCCGTAGATGCCCAGCGCCAGCGTGGCAGCCGGCACCCGCCATTGCCGCGCCAGCGGCCAGGACGGGATGCTGCCGATCACCAGCGCCAGGCCGGTCAGCAGGAACGGCGGGACGTGCTTGAGCGAGACGCCGAGCGACGCCAGCGTGGCCCACAGGACGATCGCGCCGAGCGCGTGCAGATTGGCGCGCAGCGCGGCACCGTCAGGTGTTGGCGACGCCTGCCGCGTGGGCCTGTTCGTCGGCGTGGTAGGAGCTGCGCACCATCGCGCCGACGGCGGCGTGGCTGAAGCCCATCTCGCGCGCCTGTTCCTCGAACATCCTGAAGGTGTCCGGATGCACGTAGCGGCGCACCGGCAGGTGGCTGCTGCTGGGCGAGAGGTACTGGCCGATGGTCAGCATGTCGATGTCGTGCGCGCGCATGTCGCGCATGGTCTGCAGGATCTCGTCGTCGGTCTCGCCCAGGCCGACCATGATGCCGCTCTTGGTCGGCACGCCAGGGTGCAGGGACTTGAACTTCTTGAGCAGGTTCAGGCTGAAGGCGTAGTCGGAGCCGGGCCGCGCTTCCTTGTACAGGCGCGGGATGGTTTCCAGGTTGTGGTTCATCACGTCCGGCGGCGCGGCCTTGAGGATCTCCAGCGCGCGGTCGTCGCGGCCGCGGAAGTCCGGCACCAGGATCTCGATCGTCGTGCCGGGCGACAGCTCGCGCGTGCGCTTGATGCAGTCGACGAAATGCTGGGAGCCGCCGTCGCGCAGGTCGTCGCGGTCCACGCTGGTGATCACCACGTACTTGAGCTTGAGGCGGGCGATCGTGCGGGCCAGGTTCTCCGGCTCGTTGGCGTCCAGCGGATCGGGCCGGCCGTGGCCGACGTCGCAGAACGGGCAACGCCGGGTGCACTTGTCGCCCATGATCATGAAGGTGGCCGTGCCCTTGCCGAAGCATTCGCCGATGTTCGGGCAGGAGGCCTCTTCGCAGACCGTGTGCAGGTTGCTCTCGCGCAGGATCTGCTTGATCTCGTAGAAGCGCGTGCTCGGCGAGCCGGCGCGCACCCGGATCCAGTCCGGCTTCTTCAGCACCTCGCCCTGCTCCACCTTCACCGGAATCCGCGACAGCTTGGCGGCGGCCTTCTGCTTGGCCAGCGGGTTGTAGTTCTCGGCGCTTTGCGCTTCGCGGACGACGTTGTCGGTGCTCATGGTGGGTCAGGGGGCGAGGTAGGCATTGAGCTTTTGGCCCAGCACCGATGCCGCTTCGTTCCAGGTGGTTGAGACCCCGATTGTAGAAAGGTCCACCGTTTCCAGCCCGGCGTAGCCGCATGGGTTGATGCGCCGGAAGGGTTCCAGGTCCATCGCCACGTTCAGCGCCACGCCGTGGTAGGTGCAATGCCGGCTGACCTTGATGCCCAGCGCCGCGATCTTGCCCAGCGGGATGCCGTTCTCCCTGAGCTTGTCGAAGGGCGCGCCGCCGGGGGCTTCGGGAAGCCGCGCATGCCCGAACGGGTCGTCCAGCCGCACGTAGATGCCGGGCGCGCCGCCGACGCGGTGGCCGGTCACGCCGAAATGGGCCAGGGTGCGGATCACCGCTTCCTCCACCCGGAACACGTATTCCTTGACGTAGATGCCGGTGCGCCGCAGGTCCAGCAGCGGGTAGCCGACCACCTGGCCGGGGCCGTGGTAGGTGACCTGGCCGCCGCGGTCGGTCTGCACCACCGGGATGGCGCCGGCGTCCAGCACGTGGTCCGGCTTGCCGGCGACGCCCTGCGTGAAGACCGCATCGTGCTCGCACAGCCAGAGTTCATCGGCGGTCGAGGCGTCGCGGGCGGCGGTGAATTCCCGCATCGCCTGCCAGGTCGGCAGGTACGCGACCCGGCCGAGGTCGCGCATGTCCATGCCTAGAGGACGACCTTGACCATCGGATGGGTCGAGAGCGTGCGGTACAGCTCGTCGAGCTGCGCGCGGCTGGTGGCCGTGACGGTGATCGTCACGCCCAGGTACTTGCCGCCCTTGCTGTCGCGCAATTCGATGGTGGATGCATCGAAGGCCGGATCGAACTGGACGGCGATGGCGGTGATGGCGTGGACATAGCCGTCCACGTTCTCGCCCATCACCTTGATCGGGAACTTGGAGGGGTACTCGATCAGCGATTCGCTGGTCGGGTCGGTCGCCAGGACGGGCGGGAGCGCGGGGGTGGGAGTGGTCATCGGGTGGTTTCAGGCAAGCTTGGCACGCTGGTAGCCGGCGTACAGAGCCTGGTAGATGGGGCCGGGGCGGCCGGTTCCAATGGGCTGGCCGTCCAGCAGGGTCACGGGCAGCACCTCCTTGGTGGCGGACGACACCAGCAGCTCGTCGGCCGCGAACACCTCGGCGCGCGAGATCCGGCGCAGCTCGAACGGGATGCCGGCCTCGCGGCACAGCGTTTCGAACAGCCCGTAGCGCACGCCCTCCAGCACCAGGTTGTCCTTGGGCGTGCCCAGCAGCTTGCCATCCTGCACGACCCACATGTTGGACGCCGCCGCCTCGCTCAGGAAGCCGTCGCGGAACATCACCGTCTCGGTTGCGCCGACGTCGGCGCTGATCTGGCGCGCCAGCACCGCGCCGGCCAGGCTGATGCTCTTGACGTGCGCCTTCTTCCAGCGGAAGTCGTCGGCCGTGACGCAGGCCACGCCCTCGATGCGGTCCTTCTCTGGATAGATGTACATCCGGTTGCTGGTGACGAACACCGTGGGCGTCAGGCCCGGCGGCATGACGTGGTCGCGCATGGCGACGCCGCGCGTGATCTGGATGTAGACCATCTGGTCGGTCTGCTCCGGGCGCTTGTCCATCGCCTTGGCGTAGGCGGCGATCAGCTGCAGCACCAGCTCGCGCCACTGCGCGTGGCTCATCGGGTTGGCGATGCGCATTTCCGCCAGGCTGCGGTCCAGCCGCGCCATGTGCTCGTCGAAGCGGAACGGCCGGCCGGCGTAGGCTGGCGCCACCTCATAGACGCCGTCGCCGAAGATGAAGCCGCGGTCCAGCACGCTCACCTTGGCGTCGCGCAGGGTGGAGAACTCGCCGTTCAGGTAGCAGGGCAGCAGGGGCAGGGTGGTGTCTGTCATGAACCGATTGTGGAAGAAGTCGTTCAGCGCCAGAGCATCACGGCGGCGATCGCCAGCCAGCCCAGGCCGAGGTTGATCTTGACCAGCAGCGCGATCTGGCCGGCGCGGCGGCCGCCCTCGGCCCAGTCGGCGGCAGCGACCGCCGAGATCAGCTTGCGATAGGGCGAGAAATAGATGTGGCCGAACAACAGCATCATCAGCAGGCCGATCCCGAGCATCGCGTGCCAGCCGGGCGGCGCCTTGGCCATGCCGGCCTGCGCCAGCAGCGCGGTGCCGGTGACAAGCAGCACGCCGATGCTCGCGATCACCACCAGGAAGAAGCGCTTGAGCACCGCCACCATCAGCGGCAGCCGCTGCGACGGCCCGAGCTGCTGCGCCAGCGCCGGGCGCAGCGCCAGCACCATGAAGGCCATGCCCCCGATCCAGAAGATGGCGGCGGCGAGATGGAAGAAGAGGATCAGTGGCTGCATGGCGGGCCTGTCGGGATGAAGCGTGCATTGTGCGGCGCGGGCAAAACTGTTTTGACCGCGCATTTAGCTGACTGATGTACTCAGAGTTGTGGAGTGGACCCGGGGTTTTTACTTATAATCAGTGGCTTTGTGTAATTTCAGGCCGGACAAGAGTGGCGCCAGATCATGAAAACAATCGCCCGCCTGCCTGAAGCGGAGGAAGAAGTCCCGTTCCAGCCGCTGACCGCCGAACAGGCGCGACAGCTGCGGGAGCGCAACCCGCCGGTGTCCCCCTGGTGGGTGATCGCAGGACAGGTGGTGGTCGGACTCGTGGTGGCCCTGGCCGCTTGGGCCCTGACCGGGAGGCAGAACGTCGGATGGTCGGCCGGATACGGCGCGTTGGCTGTGGTGATTCCCTCGGCCGTCTTCGCGCGCGGGCTCACGGGGCGGTTCGCCTCCCTGAACGCCGGGTCGGCCGCCGTCGGATTCATGCTGTGGGAGATGGTCAAGATCGCCTTGACGGTGGCCATGCTGGTGGCCGCGCCAAGGCTGGTGTCAGCGCTGAGCTGGCCGGCGCTGCTGGTCGGCCTGGTGTTGACGATGAAGGTGTACTGGCTGGCCCTGGCGTATGCGCCCAGGCGAAAACTGAAGAACTGAAGAAACATGGCTGCTGAACAAGGACAAACCTCCGGTGAATACATCATTCACCACCTGACGCACCTGCGAAACCACCCGGCCAGCAACGTTGTCGATTTCTCGGTCTTCCATTTCGATTCGATCTTCTTCTCGATTGCAGTCGGCGTGCTGGGCTGCTGGCTGCTGTGGCTGGGGGCGCGCAAGGCCACCTCGGGCGTGCCCGGCCGGTTCCAGGCCGCGGTGGAGATTCTGGTGGAAATGGTCGACTCGCAGGCCAAGGGCATCATCCACAACGCGCACAGTCGCAAGCTCGTGGCCCCGCTTGCGCTGGTGGTGTTCGTCTGGATCCTCTTGTTGAATGCGATGGACCTGCTGCCGGTCGACCTGCTGCCGTTGATCTGGCGCGGCATCTACGGCGCGGCCGGCCACGACCCCGAGCATGCATACCTGCGTGTCGTGCCCACCGCCGACCTGTCGATGACGATGGGCCTGTCGGTTGGCGTGCTGGTGCTGGTCTTGTTCTACAACATCAAGATCAAGGGCGTTGGCGGCTGGGCGCACGAACTGGTGACGGCGCCGTTCGGCACCAGCAAGAATCCGGTCTTCGCCTTGCTGCTGGGCTTCGTCAACTTCGGCATGCAAATGATCGAGTTCGTCGCCAGGACCGTTTCGCACGGCATGCGACTGTTCGGCAACATGTACGCCGGCGAACTGATCTTCCTGCTGATCGCCATGATGGGTGGCGCCTGGTCGCTGTCGGCCACCGGCATCGGCCTGGCCATCGGCCACATCGTCGCCGGCACGGTCTGGGCGCTGTTCCACCTGATCATCATCACGCTGCAGGCCTTCGTGTTCATGATGCTGGCCCTGGTGTACCTGGGCCAGGCGCACGACGCGCACTGATCCGTTTTCGTTTTCCCCCTGCCTTTTCCCTTTTCTCGTTAACCAAAGTCCCTTAGGAGCAATCATGGAAGTTATCAGTTTCACCGCACTGGCCGCCGGCCTGATCATCGGTCTCGGTGCCATCGGCGCCTGTATCGGTATCGGCATCATGGGCAGCAAGTACCTCGAGTCGGCCGCCCGCCAGCCCGAGCTGATGAACGAGCTGCAGACCAAGATGTTCCTGCTGGCCGGCCTGATCGACGCGGCCTTCATTATCGGCACCGGTATCGCGCTGTGGTTCGCCACCGCCAACCCGTTCCTGGCGCAGATCGCCAACCTGCCGCGCTAAGCATCCCTCGGTCCATGTCATGTCCCGGCGGCGCCACGGCGCAGCGGGACGAAGGATGAAAAAGTGAGCATCACCGGTACCCTGATCATTCAGATGATCGTGTTCCTGATCCTGGTCGGGTTCACGATGAAGTTCGTGTGGCCGCCGATCGCCGCGGCGCTCGACGAGCGCGCCACCAAGATCGCCGACGGCCTGGCCGCCGCCGACAAGGCCAGGTCCGAGCTGTCCGCCGCCAACCAGCGGGTGGAAGCGGAGTTGGCGAAGTCGCGCGCCGAGACCGCCGCGCTGCTGGCGGACGCCGAGCGCCGGGCCCAGCAGATCGTGGAAGAAGCCAAGTCGCGCGCCACCGAAGAAGGCAACAAGGTGCTGGCGGCAGCCCGTGCGGAGGCCGAACAGGCCACCGTCCAGGCCCGCGAGGCACTGCGCGAGCAGGTCGCGGCGCTGGCCGTGCGCGGCGCCGAGCAGATCCTGCGCAAGGAGATCAATCCCGGCGTTCACGCCGAGTTGCTCAACCGCCTGAAGACCGAGCTTTGAGGATCCAGGCCCATGGCTGAACTCGCCACCATCGCAAGACCGTACGCCGAGGCGCTGTTCAAGGCGTCGCAGGCCGACCTGGAGGCCACGGCCGGCTGGCTGGAGCCGCTGGCGGCCGTCGCCGGCGACCCGCAGCTGCTGCAGCTGGCTGCCAACCCCAACGTGCGCGCCCAGCAGGTGATCGACCTGATCGCCGGCGTGGTCGGGCAGCCGCTGCCCGGGCCGGCCATGAACTTCCTGCGGGCGGTGATCGAGAACGATCGCATCGCCGCGCTGCCGGAAATCGCCACCCAGTTCCGCGCGCTCAAGAACGCCCGCACCGGCTCGTCCGATGCCGTCGTCTACAGCGCCTTCCCGATGGACGCCGGCGCGCTGGCCGCGGTGGCGCCGTCGCTGGAAAAGCGGTTCGGTCGCAAGCTGAACCTCACGGTGCAGGAAGACCGCTCGCTGCTGGGCGGCATCCGCGTGGTCGTCGGAGACGAGGTGCTGGACACCTCGGTCAAGGCTCGCCTCGAACAAATGAAAGTCGCGCTGACAGCCTGATGGCTGCCAGCTAACCCAAGGAAGAGTCATGCAACTCAATCCCGCAGAAATTTCCGAACTGATCAAGAGCCGCATCGAGGGCCTCGCCGCCAGCGCCGACATCCGCAACCAGGGCACCGTGGTGTCCGTGGCCGACGGCATCTGCCGCATCCACGGCCTGTCCGACGCGATGCAGGGCGAGATGCTGGAATTCCCGCCGACGGCGGACGGCACGCCCACCTACGGCCTGGCCCTGAACCTGGAGCGCGACTCGGTCGGCTCGGTGATCCTGGGCGAGTACGAGCACATCTCCGAAGGCGACACCGTCAAGTGCACGGGCCGCATCCTGGAAGTGCCGGTCGGCCCCGAGCTGATCGGCCGCGTGGTCAATGCGCTGGGCGCGCCGATCGACGGCAAGGGCCCGATCAACGCCAAGATGACCGACGTGATCGAAAAGGTCGCCCCCGGCGTGATCGCGCGCCAGTCGGTCAGCCAGCCGATGCAGACCGGGCTGAAGTCGATCGACTCGATGGTGCCGATCGGCCGCGGCCAGCGCGAGCTGATCATCGGCGACCGCCAGACCGGCAAGTCCGCCGTGGCGGTGGACGCGATCATCAACCAGAAGGGTCAGAACATGACCTGCGTGTACGTCGCCATCGGGCAGAAGGCGTCCACGATCAAGAACATCGTGCGTTCGCTGGAGCAGGCCGGCGCGATGGATTACACCATCGTGGTCGCCGCTTCCGCTTCGGAATCGGCCGCCATGCAGTACGTCTCGGCGTACTCCGGCTGCACGATGGGCGAGTACTTCCGCGACCGCGGCCAGGACGCGCTGATCGTCTATGACGACCTGTCCAAACAGGCCGTCGCCTACCGCCAGGTCTCGCTGCTGCTGCGCCGCCCGCCGGGCCGCGAAGCCTATCCCGGCGACGTGTTCTATCTCCACTCCCGCCTGCTGGAGCGCGCCGCCCGGGTCAACGAAAAGTACGTGGAAGACTTCACCAAGGGTGCCGTGAAGGGCAAGACCGGCTCGCTGACCGCGCTGCCGATCATCGAGACCCAGGCCGGCGACGTGTCCGCCTTCGTCCCGACCAACGTGATCTCGATCACCGACGGCCAGATCTTCCTGGAGACCAGCCTGTTCAACGCCGGCGTCCGTCCCGCCATCAACGCCGGCATCTCGGTGTCGCGGGTCGGTGGCGCTGCCCAGACCAAGCTGATCAAGAACCTGTCGGGCGGCATCCGGACCGACCTGGCCCAGTACCGCGAGCTGGCCGCGTTCGCGCAGTTCGCCTCCGACCTGGACGAAGCCACCCGCAAGCAGCTCGATCGCGGCGCCCGCGTGACGGAACTGCTCAAGCAGGCCCAGTACAGCCCGCAGCCGATCAGCCTGATGGCCGCCACGCTGTTCGCCGTCAACAAGGGCTTCCTGGACGACATCGACGTCAAGAAGGTGCTGGCATTCGAGCACGGCCTGCACGGCTGGCTCAAGGACAAGCATTCCGCGCTGCTGGCCAAGCTGGAAGCCGACAAGGCGATGGACAAGACCGCCGAGTCCGAGCTGGGCGAAGCCATCGAGAAGTTCAAGAAGTCGTTCGCCTGAAAAGCGGACTGAACGAATAGGAGCCGCCAGTGGCTGCAGGTAAAGAGATTCGGGGCAAGATCAAATCGGTGGAGAACACCAA
This sequence comes from Caenimonas terrae, assembly GCF_042655405.1. Lineage (NCBI taxonomy): Bacteria > Pseudomonadati > Pseudomonadota > Betaproteobacteria > Burkholderiales > Comamonadaceae > Caenimonas > Caenimonas terrae. Next base: position 123,740 of record NZ_JBHSMF010000005.1, read on the forward strand.
GAAGATCACCAAGGCCATGGAAATGGTGGCCGCCTCCAAGATGCGCAAGGCGCAGGAGCGGATGCGCCACGCCCGGCCCTACAGCGACAAGGTGCGCAACATCGCCGCCAACCTGGGCAAGGCCAATCCGGAATACACGCACGCCTTCATGAAGATCAACGACTCGAAGGCCGTGGGCTTCATCGTCGTGACGACCGACAAGGGGCTGTGCGGCGGCATGAACACCAACGTGCTGCGGATGGTGACCAACAAGCTGCGCGAGCTGCAGGCCGAAGGCGTCAAGTCGCAGGCGGTGGCCATCGGCAACAAGGGCCTGGGCTTCCTGAACCGCGTCGGCGCGCAGGTGGTTTCGCATGTCACCCAGCTGGGCGACACGCCGCACCTGGACAAGCTGATCGGCCCGGTCAAGGTGCTGCTGGATGCGTATGCCGAAGGCAAGATCAGCGCCGTGTACCTGGGCTACACGCGCTTCATCAACACGATGAAGCAGGAGCCGGTGGTGGAGCAGCTGCTGCCCCTGACCGCCGACAACCTCAAGGCCGACGAAGGCCAGCCGGGCTGGGACTACATCTACGAGCCGGACGCGCAGTCCGTGATCGACGAGCTGCTCACGCGCTACGTCGAGGCGCTGGTGTACCAGGCGGTGGCGGAGAACATGGCGTCCGAGCAGTCGGCGCGGATGGTGGCCATGAAGGCCGCCACCGACAACGCCGGCAGCGTGATCGGCGAGCTCAAGCTGGTCTACAACAAGACGCGCCAGGCGGCGATCACGAAAGAGCTTTCGGAGATCGTGGCCGGGGCTGCGGCCGTTTGAGTTTTACAGATTAATTTATTGGAGCAAGGTCAAATGGCTCAAGCACAAGCAAACGCACCGACGAACACAGGCGTTCAGGGCAAGATCGTTCAATGCATCGGCGCCGTGGTGGACGTCGAGTTCCCGCGCGACAAGATGCCGCGCGTCTATGACGCGCTGAAGATGGAAGGCACGGCGCTGACGCTGGAAGTGCAGCAGCAGCTGGGCGACGGCATCGTGCGCACCATCGCGCTGGGCTCGTCCGACGGCCTGCGCCGCGGCAACATGGTCTACAACACCGACAAGCCGATCACGGTGCCGGTGGGCAAGGCCACGCTGGGCCGCATCATGGACGTGCTGGGCAACCCGATCGACGAGCGCGGTCCCGTGAGCTCGGAACTGATGGCCTCGATCCACCGCAAGGCGCCGGCGTACGACGAACTGTCGCCGTCGCAGGAACTGCTGGAAACCGGCATCAAGGTGATCGACCTGATCTGCCCGTTCGCCAAGGGCGGCAAGGTCGGCCTGTTCGGCGGCGCCGGCGTCGGCAAGACCGTGAACATGATGGAGCTGATCAACAACATCGCCAAGGCCCACTCCGGCCTGTCGGTGTTCGCCGGCGTCGGCGAGCGCACCCGCGAAGGCAACGACTTCTATCACGAGATGGCCGAATCCAAGGTCGTCGACCTGGAGAACCTGCCCAACTCGAAGGTGGCCATGGTGTACGGCCAGATGAACGAGCCGCCGGGCAACCGCCTGCGCGTGGCGCTGACCGGCCTGACCATCGCGGAATCGTTCCGTGACGAAGGCCGCGACGTGCTGTTCTTCGTCGACAACATCTACCGCTTCACGCTGGCCGGCACCGAAGTGTCCGCGCTGCTGGGACGGATGCCGTCGGCCGTGGGCTACCAGCCGACGCTGGCCGAGGAAATGGGCCGCCTGCAGGAGCGGATCACGTCGACCAAGGTCGGCTCGATCACCTCGATCCAGGCCGTGTACGTCCCGGCGGACGACTTGACCGACCCGTCCCCCGCCACCACCTTCGCCCACCTGGACTCCACCGTGGTGCTGTCGCGCGACATCGCATCGCTGGGCATCTACCCCGCGGTGGACCCGCTGGATTCCACCAGCCGCCAGCTGGACCCGCTGGTCGTCGGCGAAGACCACTACAACACCGCCCGTGCCGTGCAGAACACGCTGCAGCGCTACAAGGAACTGCGCGACATCATCGCCATCCTGGGCATGGACGAACTGGCGCCGGAAGACAAGCTGGCCGTGGCCCGCGCCCGCAAGATCCAGCGTTTCCTGTCGCAGCCGTTCCACGTGGCCGAAGTGTTCACCGGCTCGCCCGGCAAGTACGTGCCGCTGTCGGAGACGATCCGCGGCTTCAAGATGATCACCGCCGGCGAGTGCGACCACCTGCCCGAGCAGGCGTTCTACATGGTCGGCTCGATCGACGAGGCCTTCGAGAAGGCCAAGAAGGTTTGATTTGTCTTGCGGGGCAGACCTTCAGCTCTGTCCCCAACTGACTAGGAACATATGGTTGATTCCACCCACACCATCCACGTCGACGTGGTCAGCGCCGAGGAGTCGATCTTCTCCGGCGAGGCCCGCTTCGTGGCGCTGCCCGGCGAAGCCGGCGAGCTCGGGATCTTCCCGCGCCACACGCCGCTGATCACGCGCATCAAGCCCGGCTCGGTGCGCATCGAGATGGCCGACGGCTCCGAGGAGTTCGTCTTCGTCGCCGGCGGCATCCTGGAAGTGCAGCCCAACGCCGTCACCGTGCTGTCGGACACCGCGATCCGCGGCAAGGACCTGGACGAAGAGAAGGCCAACAGCGCCCGCGCCTCGGCCGAGGAAGCGCTGCGCAACGCCAAGGGCGACATCGACATCGCCAAGGCGCAGTCGGAGCTGGCCGTTCTGGCCGCGCAGATCCAGGCGCTGCGCAAGTACCGGCAGAAGAAATAAGCACGAAGTACGGCTTTGGGGGGCAGACCGGAACATTTACTGCTCTGCCCCCCAACTGATGAGATCATTGGCGCTTGACCACATCTCGACGAAATAAGAAGCGCTAAAAACCGCGCCCTCGGCCCCGCTCGCAAGACCGGGGCCTTTTTATTGGCCGGCCATTAGTGAAACAACGTGTTGCAATATGTATCACATTGTGGCAATCTGGCGCCTGCCACTGCCGTGGATCGCACAACGGGCCCCCTCGGAGCCCTCCACCGTCGTCGGCTCAACTGAGGACGAGACAATGCGCAATATTTCGATCGTGGCGGGACTGGTTCTTGGCGCCCTGTCGGGGGCGGCGGTGGCCGCAACCGCGGAACGGGCCACGGCCAAGGAGGCAGAGGCCATGGTCAAGAAGGGCGTGGCTTACATCAAGGCCAATCCCCACGACAAGGCCTTTGCGGACATCAGCGATCCCAAGGGGCAGTTCGTCGATCGCGACCTGTACCTGGTCGTCTATCGTCTCGATGGCATGAACCTGGCGCACGGGTACAACAGGAAATTCATCGGCAAGAACATGATCGACCTGCAGGATTCGGACGGAAAGCTGTTTCATCGCGAACGGATTGAGCTGGCCAAAACCCAAACCAGTTTCTGGCAGGACCTGAAGTTCGTCGATCCGCTGAGCAAGAAGATCGAGCCCAAGCAGACGTATTGCGAGCGCACCGCCGACATGCTCGTCTGCGGCGGCATCTACAAGCCCTGATCGAGCCCGTCCGTCGCGGGACTCCGCAGTGGTCAGGCGAAGCCTAGCCGCTGCGTCAGCCCAGCACCGGTTCGTCCGGCAACTCGTTGCTGTTGCTCGCGCCGGGCGCCAGCGGATAGTGCCGCGCCAGCACCGCGGACACCTCGTCCACCGCCTGGGTCAGCCCTTCCTCGAAGCGGCCCTCGCGGAACGCGGCGCCCATGCGCTGGACCATTGCCGCCCATTCGGCTGCGGGCACCCGCCGGCTCAGGCTGCGGTCGGCGACGATCTCGATGGCCCGCTCGGCCAGCAGCAGGTAGATCAGCACGCCGTTGTTGTGCTCGGTGTCCCAGACGCCCAGCTTGGCGAACATCGCCACCGCCCGCTCGCGCGGCGTGGCATCGCGCCACACATAGCCGGACGGCAGGCTGGCCTCCACGTAGATGCGGATTTCGCCGCTGTGCCGGCGCTCGCTGGCCGCCACCTGCTGCTGCAGGCGGGCCAGCAGCGCCGGCGGAATCGCCTTGCGGGTGTCGGATTCGTCCAGCAGGCGGTGCTTGAACAGGCGCCCGATGCGGGAGGTGAGTGCGCGCTTGGCCGCCATTACCAGCTCCCCGATGCGCCGCCGCCGCCGAAGTCGCCGCCGCCGCCGGAGCTGAAGCCCCCGCCGCCGCCGCCGCCGCCGGAGAATCCACCACCGCCCCCGCCGAAGCCGCCGCCACCCCAGCCGGTGCGCCGACCGCTGCCAAGGGCGCTGCCGAGGCCGGACAGGCCCGACGACAGCAGCGTATAGAGCAGCGCCGCGATGCCGGCAACCGCCGCGACCACGATGCTGGAGGTGATGGCCATCGCGATCGCCCCGACCCCGCCGCCGACGGCCAGCGCGCCGAGCTTGCTGCCCAACATGCGGCGCAGGACGGCGCCGGCGATCGGCACGGCGAAGAACAGGAAGATCGCCAGGTCCATCCAGTCGAAACCATGGCCGCTGCCCTGGGCCGGCTGCGGCGCGGCGGCCGGGGGCGCCGGCAGCGCCTCGCCCTTGATGCGCGCGATCAGCTGGTCGGCCGCGGCCTGCAGCCCGCCGGCGTAATCGTCCTTGCGGAAACTGGGTTTGATCGCGTCGTCGATGATCTGGCTGGCGGCCAGGTCCGGCAGCGCGCCCTCCAGCGTCTTGGCCACCTCGATCCGCACCTTGCGGTCGTTCTTGGCCACCACCAGCAGCACGCCGTCGCCCACGCCCTTGCGGCCGATCTTCCAGTCATTGGCCACGCGGTTGGCGTAACTGGCGATGTCCTCCGGCTGCGTGGTGGGCACCAGCAGGAAGGCGATCTGCGTGCCCTTCTCCTTCTCGAATGCCGCCAGCTTGTCGTCCAGGCCCTTGAGCTGGATGGCGTCCAGGGTGCCGGTGGTGTCGATCACCCGCGCCGTCAGCGACGGCACGGGCAGCAGGCCCTGGGCCTGCGCGGCAGAGAGCCACAGGAACAAGGCCCACAGGAAGACGCGCAGTGCTTTCAAGGCGTGCTACTTCTTCGGCCCGAAGTCCACTTGCGGCGGGGTGGAGATCTGCGCCTCGTTCTGCACCGTGAACACCGGCTTGGGCTGGTACTTGAACACCATCGCCGTCAGGTTGGTCGGGAAGCTGCGCGCCAGCACGTTGTACTCCTGCACGCTGGCGATGTAGCGGTTGCGCGCCACCGTGATCCGGTTCTCCGTGCCTTCGAGCGACACCCGCAGGTCGCCGAAGGCCTTGTTGGCTTTCAGGTCCGGGTAGCGCTCGCTGACCGCCATCAGCCGGCTGAGCGCGCTGGACAGCTCGCCCTGGGCCTGCTGGAATTTCTGGAAGGCGGCCGGGTCGTTCAGCGTCTCGGGCGTCACCTGGATCGAGGTGGCCTTGGCGCGCGCCTCGATCACCTTGGTCAGCGTCTCCTGCTCGAAGTTGGCCTCGCCCTTGACGGTGGCCACGATGTTGGGGATCAGGTCGGCGCGCCGCTGGTATTGGTTGAGCACTTCGCTCCAGGCCGACTTGCTCGCTTCGTCCAGCCGCTGGAAGTCGTTGTAGCCGCAGCCGGTGAGGGCCAGCGCGGCGACGATGCACAGTAACCACCGTTTCATGGGTTCGTCCTTTGGTCGGGAGGGGGCAACGGTAGCATAGATGGGATGCCAGCCGACCCGTTTCAAGCCTTGCAGGCCGCCGCGCGCCGGCCGGGCGCCGCGGCCGGCAAGCCGGCCCTGCTGATCGCCGGCGCCACCGGCGCGCTGGGCAATGAGATGCTGCGCCGGCTGGCCGGCTCGGGCCGCCACGGCCACGTCAACGTGCTGGCGCGCGAGCCGATGACCGAGGGCCTGCGCGGCGTCGCCTGCCTGGTGGTGCCGCCGGAGGTGGATGGCGGCTGGCCGGCCGTCGATGCCCAGGTCGGCGTGATCCTGTTCGATCCGCCGCGCCTGTTCTACGACCGCGAGCGCGCGCTGTGGACGCCGCGCCCGGACCAGCTGCCGGCGCTGGCGCTGTGGATGCGCCGCTGCGGCGTGACGACGCTGGCGGTGGTGCTGCCGCACGCGCAGGGCCGGCTGCCCGATGCGCTCAAGCGCGGGCTGGCCAGCCTGGACGAGCACGCCGTGGCCGCGCTGGGCTTCGAGCGCGTGCTGTTCGTGCGGTCGGCGCAAAAGCCCGTGCCGCGGCCGGCCGGCAACCTGCTGCGGCAGGCCGCGAACCTCATGCTGTCGGTCTTCCACTACATGGTGCCGGGCAGCGAGCAGCCGGTGCGCGCCACCAAGGTCAGCGAACTGGTGGCGGCAGCGCTGCAGATCGCGCCGCCGGGCATCCACGTCGCCGGCCCGGAGCTGGTCTGGAGCGCCGCACAGGGCAACCTGCGCGAGCTGGTGGCCGCCTGGCTGGCCCGCTGAAAGCAGGCAGAATCGCGGACAACCCCATGCGCAAGAGCCGAATCCCCGCCAGCCTCCAGGGCAGCCCCGACGAGATCGAGGCGGCTTTCTACGAGGCGCTGCAGACGGCCGACATCGACAAGCTGATGGCCTGCTGGGCCGACGAGGACGACATCGTCTGCATCCATCCGGGCGGCCCGCGGGTGATCGGCGCCGGCGCGATCCGGGCGACCTTCGAAGCGATGTTCGCCAACGGCAGCATCCGCGCCTGGCCGGAACGGGTGCGCAAGACCGAGTCGCTGGCCAGCGCCGTGCACAACCTGCTCGAGCGGGTGGAGGTGCCGTCGCCCGAAGGACGCAAGAACGCGTGGGTGATTGCAACCAACGTCTATCTCAAGACCGCGCAGGGCTGGCGGCTGGTGGCCCACCACGCGAGCCCCGGCACCGAGAGCGAGGTGCAGGAAGTCTCGCTCTCGCCGCCGGTCCTGCACTGAGGCGGCGATGAATTACGTCGCGCCGTGGTGGTTGCCCGGCGGCAACCTGCAGACCATCTGGCCGGCCCTGCATGCAGCCCGTGGTGCGCGGCCCGCTTACCGGCGCGAGCGCTGGATCACGCCGGACCAGGATTTCGTCGACGTCGACTGGCTGGACTCAACCGTTCGCCCTGAGCCTGGCGAAGGGCCCTCGCAGCCGCTCCTCGTCCTGTTCCATGGCCTGGAGGGCTCCTCGCGCAGCCACTACGCCGAAGCCTTCGCCGACTTCGCCCGCGAGCGCGGCATGGCCTTCGCGGTGCCGCATTTCCGCGGCTGCGGCGGCGAGCTCAATCGGGCGCCGCGCGCCTACCACTCCGGCGACCACGAGGAGATCGGCTGGATGCTGCAGCAGCTGCGCGCGGCCCACAGCGGCCCGCTGGTAGCGGTCGGCGTCTCGCTGGGCGGCAATGCCCTGCTGCGCTGGGCGGCAGAAACGGGCGACAGCGCGCGCCAGGCCGTGCGGGCAGTGGCCGCGGTGTGCTCGCCGATCGACCTGGCCGCCGGCGGCTGGGCGATCGGCCGCGGCTTCAACCGGCTGGTCTACACCACCATGTTCATGCGCACGATGAAGCCCAAGGCGCTCGCCAAGCTGGACCAGCACCCCGGACTGTTCGACCGCGCGCGGATGCTGGCGGCGCGCGACCTGCGCGACTTCGACAACCTCTTCACCGCCCCGCTGCACGGCTTCCGGGATGCGGATGACTACTACGCCCGGGCGTCGGCCAAGCCGCACCTGGCGCGGATCCGGATACCGGCGCTGGTGCTCAACGCGCGCAACGATCCGTTCGTGCCGGCCTGGAGCCTGCCGTCGCAGCAGGAGGCGGGCCCGAACGTCACCCTGTGGCAGCCGGCGCAGGGCGGCCACGTCGGCTTTCCGGACGGCCACCTGCCGGGGCACGTGCGGCGCATGCCGGACGAGGTGGGCAGCTGGCTGCGGCGCGCGGCCCAACTAGGCTGAAGCGCCCGTTCGGGCCTCAGTCCTGTGTCGGCACGCTGGCGCCGCCGGTGGCGGAACCGGTCGCAGGCCTGGCAGGCGCGGCCGGCGCAGCGGCCTGGGGCCGCGCGGCCGGCACGTGCGCCTTCGGCGGGGAGGCGGCCGGACGGGCAGCGGCGGCCACTTTTGCAACTGCTGCGGATGCGGCCGGCCGCGCGGCTGGCGCCGAGGCCACTGGCGCAGGCGCTGAAGCAGGCCTGGCGATGACCGCAGGCAGCGCCACCGGGATCGCCGACGCTGCCGACGCCGCTGCGGCCGCCGGTCTGCCCGGCGCCGCGCCGGAGGCCGGCATCGATGCCGACACCACGGCTTCCAGCGAGGCTGGCGGCGCGGCCGCCGGCGGGATCAGCGTCGGGGTTGCCGCCGCCACGGCTGCTGCCGTCGCCGCGACCGAGGCGGCGCTGCCGCTGGGCGGCCACGCCGCTTCGGCCGCGCTGCGCTGCTTGCCGATTGGCGCCGTCGCCTGGCCCTTGCGCACCGCCGCCATGTCTTCCTCGCTGGGGTACAGCCCGGTCAGCCAGTAGTCGAAGGCGCGGCGGGCGATCGGCGCCGCGTTCTGCGCGCCGAAGCCGGCGTTCTCCACGATCATCGCGATCGCGATCTTCGGGTTGTCGGCCGGCGCGTAGGCGGTGAACAGCGCGTGGTCGCGGTGGCGCTCATCGGTCTGCGAGGCGTTGTACTTCTCGCCCTGCTTGATCTGGACCACCTGCGCCGTGCCGGTCTTGCCGCCGCTGGTGTAGGGCGCGCCGCGGAACGCCGCCGCCGAGGTGCCTTCCAGGTTGACGCCGACCAGCGCGTTGCGCACGATCGCGATGTTCTCCGGCTTGGCGGTGAGCGTGCCGGTGGTGGTGAATTCGGTGGTCTTGGGCGTCTTGGTGACGATGTCCACCACCTCGTGCACCAGGTGCGGCTTCATCTTGACGCCGTTGTTGGCGATGATGCTGGTGGCCAGCGCCAGCTGCAGGATGGTGAAGTTGTTGTAGCCCTGGCCGATGCCAAGCGAGATCGTCTCGCCGGCGTACCACTTCTGCTGTTCCGGCCGCTTGTAGGCGGTGCGCTTCCACTGGGTCGACGGCAGCAGCCCCTTGGCCTCGCCCAGGATGTCGATGCCGGTCAGCTCGCCGAAGCCGAAGTGCTGCATCTGCTCGTGCATCAGGTCCACGCCCATGTCGTTGGCCAGCGCGTAGTAGTAGGTGTCGCAGGACTGCACGATCGACTTGTACATGTCCACCGAGCCGTGGCCGCCTTCCTTGTCGTCGCGGAAGCGGTGGCCGCCGAAGTTGAAGTAGCCCGGGTCGAAGGTGATCTGGTGCGGCGTGCGCTTGCCGGTCTCCAGGGCCGCCAGCGCCATGAACGGCTTGTAGGTGGAGCCGGGCGGGTAGGTGCCGCGCAGCGCCCGGTTCAGCAGCGGCTTGTCGATCGATTCGTTCAGCGCCTGCCAGTTCTCGCTGTCGATGCCCTCGACGAACAGGTTGGGGTCGAAGGTCGGCTTGCTGACGAAGGCCAGGATCTCGCCGGTGTGGGGATCCATCGCCACCAGCGCGCCGCGCCGGTCGCCGTACAGGTCCTCGATCAGCTTCTGCAGCTTGATGTCGATCGACATCACCACCGTGTTGCCCGGCGTCGCCGGGTTGCTGGCCAGCTTGCGCACCGCGCGGCCGCCGGCCGAGGTCTCCATCTGCTCGACGCCGGTGATGCCGTGCAGCTGCTGCTCGTAGCTCTGCTCGACGCCCAGCTTGCCGATGTATTCGGTGCCGCGGTAGTTGGCCTCGTCGTCGCCCTCGTCGATCCGTTCCTTCTCGGCCTGGTTGATGCGGCCGATGTAGCCGATCACGTGGCTGGCCAGCTCGCCCCAGGGATAGTTGCGGAACAGCCGGGCCTTGATGTCCACGCCCGGGAAGCGGTAGCGCTGGGCGGCGAAGCGCGCCACTTCCTCGTCGGTCAGGCGGGTGCGGATCGGCAGCGACTCGAAGCTCTTGGATTCGTCCAGCAGCTTCTTGAAGCGGCGCTTGTCGCGCGGCTGGATCTCGATCACCTGGCCCAGCGCCTCGATGGTCTTGTCCAGCGTCTGCTCGATCCGCGAGGGCGTGATCTCCAGCGTGTAGGCCGAATAGTTGCTGGCCAGCACGATGCCGTTGCGGTCCAGGATCAGTCCGCGGTTGGGCACCACCGGCACGATCGCCGTGCGGTTGTTTTCCGCCTGTTCGCTCAGGTCCTCGTGGCGCACCACCTGCAGGTAGACCAGCCGGGCGCACAGGAGCATGAAGGCCACCAGCACGCCGATGCTGACCACCAGGACCCGCAGCCGGAAGCGGGACAGGTCCGCTTCGACGTTGCGCATCTCCGTCATGCGACGACCCTGATCGGTTGGGGACAGAGCAGTGCTCTGCGCTGACGCGCGCGCCCCAGGTCTGTCCCACAAGGTCTCATAGAGGCCTATTTTCGTCCGGGTCGGGCGCGCGGCGCTGGGGCGCCAACAAAATGACACTGATCACCGGCCAGAGCACCGCTTCCAGCAGCGGCGCCAGCAGGATGTTCAGGCCCGGGAAGGCGCTCCCGGACAGCATCCGCAGCGCCAGCTCGATCGCGTGGGCGGCGGCGAACAGCGGCAGCACCTGCACCGCCTGCGACGGCACCGAGAACCACAGCAGGCGCCGGTGGATCGTGATCGCGAAGAAGCTCAGCGCGGTGTACGACAGCGCGTGCTGGCCCAGCAGCGAAGCCTGGTGCACGTCCATGCACAAGCCGAAGAAGAAGGCCACGCCGATGCCGACCCGCTGCGGCTGGTGCACGCTCCAGAACACCAGCGCCACCGCCACGATGTCGGGAATCCACGGCGTGCGGCCCAGCGGCAGCATGTTGACGATCAGCGCCAGCAGCAGGCTGCCCCAGATGAAGAAGGGATTGGCCGGCAGCAGCAGCTGCTGGCCGGGACGCATGATCATTTGCGTCCTCCCCGCTTGGCCGGCGGCACCTCGTCGGGCGCCGGCCGCGCCGGGATCTGCACCGCCACCGGCTTGAGCACCATCACGTGGCGGGCACCGTCGACCAGCGCCTGCGGCGCGCAGGAGATGCGGGCGAAGGCCGAGTCGGCGCGCCGCTCCACGCTGACCACCTTGGCCACCGGCAGGCCCGGCGGATAGACGCCGTCCACCCCGCTGGTGGTGAGGATGTCGCCGGCCTGGACGTCGGCATTGCCGGCCATGAAGCGCAGTTCCAGCGAGCCGCCGCGGGTGATCGGGTCGCCGAAGGCCACGCTGCGGGCGCCGGTGCGGGCATTGAGCACCGGGATGGCGTGGTCGCGGTCCGTCACCAGCGTCACTTCGCTGATCAGCGGGTGGACCCGCGTCACCTGGCCCAGCACGCCGGATTCGTCGATCACCGGCGAGCCGGCCTCGATGCCCTGCGTCATCCCCTTGTCGATGATCACCTTGCGGGTGTAGGGATCGGCGGCGTCATAAAGAACCTCGGCGGCCTCGGCCGGCGTCGTGATGCGTTCGCGCAGCCCCAGCAGGTTGCGCAGGCGGGCGTTCTCCTGCGCCAGCTGCTCCACCTGGCTGGCGCGCTGCGATTGCAGGGCCAGCTTCACGCGGGCCGCCTCCTCGCTGGCCTGCGCCGACTTGAGCGATTCGAAGTAGCTTTCCGCATTCTTGAGCAGCTTGACCGGGCCCATCGCGACCAGCTGCACCGGATACAGGACCGTCGCGATCGCTGCGCGCACCGGCTGGGTGACCTTGAAGCGGGCGTCGGCCACCATCAGGAACAGCGCCAGCGCGCTGCAGACCATGAGCTTGGACAGGGCCGAGGCGCCCTGCCGGAAAAACGGCGGTGGGGTTCTGTCCAGCGTACCGAGTGGCATCGCTGCTCCGGGGGCGGGTTATTCGCTGGTGAAGATCGAGCCGAGCCGGTCCATGCGCTCCAGCGCGATGCCGCAGCCCCGCACCACGCAGGTCAACGGATCCTCGGCCACCAGCACCGGCAGCCCGGTTTCCTCCGCCAGCAGCCGGTCCAGGTCGCGCAGCAGGGCGCCGCCGCCGGTCAGCATCATGCCGCGCTCGGCGATGTCCGCGCCCAGTTCGGGCGGCGTCTGCTCCAGCGCGTTCTTCACCGCCGAGACGATGTTGTTCAGCGGGTCGGTGAGCGCTTCCAGGATTTCGTTGGAGGAGATCGTGAACGAGCGCGGCACGCCTTCGGAGAGGTTGCGGCCCTTGACTTCCATTTCCTTGACTTCGCTGCCGGGGAAGGCCGAGCCGATGTTCTTCTTGATCGCTTCGGCCGTCGGCTCGCCGATCAGCATGCCGTAGTTGCGGCGGATGTAGCTGATGATGGCTTCGTCGAACTTGTCGCCGCCCACCCGCACGCTGCCCTTGTAGACCATGCCGCCCAGCGAGATCACGCCGACCTCGGTGGTGCCGCCGCCGATGTCGACCACCATCGAGCCGGAGGCTTCGGAGACCGGCAGGCCGGCGCCGATCGCCGCCGCCATCGGCTCCTCGATCAGGTACACCTCGGAGGCGCCGGCGCCCAGCGCCGATTCGCGGATGGCCCGGCGCTCCACCTGGGTGGAGCCGCAGGGCACGCAGATGATGATGCGGGGGCTGGGCTTGAGGACGGACCGGGGATGGACCATCTTGATGAACTGCTTGAGCATCTGCTCGGTGACGGTGAAGTCGGCGATCACGCCGTCCTTCATCGGGCGGATCGCCTCGATGTTGCCGGGAACCTTGCCGAGCATTGCCTTGGCTTCGCGGCCGACTGCCTGGATGGTCTTCTTGCCCTGGGGGCCGCCTTCGTGGCGGATCGCGACCACCGATGGTTCGTCCAGCACGATGCCCTTGTCGCGAACGAAGATGAGGGTATTGGCGGTGCCCAGGTCAATGGCCAGGTCGGTGGAAAAATACCGACGAAACGCTCCGAACATCAGGAAGTCCTCTCGCGGGCATGGGCGGCAGTGCCAGCCGCTGCCTTTTTATCGATCAATGGATTGGCCCGAAGACCCCAGTTTTTTCGGCCCCTCCGGGCCGATTTTGTCCGTCGTACAACGCCGTTCGCAGGTGCTGCACTAAAGGCGGGATAATACCCGATCCCCTGTGAATCCCCGGGCCGTCGCCGCCCGAAATATGCGCTTACATGTGTCGGCGCGCCAACGTTCTTCACCATGTCCCTCAGTTCCCAAGACATCGACCGCATCGCCAACCTCGCGCGGCTGCAACTGCGCCCTGAAGAAAGCGAGCGCATGCTGACGCAGATCAACGGCTTCTTCGACATCGTCGAACAGATGCGGGCCGTGGACACCACGGGCATCGAGCCGCTGGCCCATCCGGTCGCAACGGTGCAGGCGATCTCCTTGCGGCTGCGGGAAGACCGCGCCACCGAGGTGATCGACCGCGAGGCCAACATGCGCAACGCCCCGGCCCGGGAGGCCGGCCTGTTCCTGGTGCCCAAGGTGATCGAATGAGCGCCCTGCACGACCTGACGGTGGCCGAACTGGCCGCCAGGCTGCGCAGCAAGGACGTCTCCGCGATGGAGGCGGCGCGCCATTTCCTGGCCCGCGGCAAGGCGAACGAGAAGCTCGGGGCGTATCTTTCGACCAACGAGGATGTGACGCTTGCCCAGGCCGCGGCGGCCGACCGGCGCCTCGCGGCCGGCGAGCGCTCGCCGCTGCTGGGGGTGCCGATCGCCCACAAGGACATCTTCGTCACCCGCGATTTCCCGACCACGGCCGGCTCGAAGATGCTCGAGGGCTATCTGTCGCCTTTCGACGCCACCGTGGTGCGCCAGCTCGCCGACGCCGGCATGGTGACCCTGGGCAAGCTCAATTGCGACGAATTCGCGATGGGATCGTCCAACGAGAATTCGGCGTTCAAGCCGGTGCTCAACCCCTGGGACCCGTCGCGCATTCCCGGCGGCTCCTCCGGCGGCAGCGCTGTGGCGGTGGCCGCCCGGCTGGCGCCGGCCGCCACCGGCACCGACACCGGCGGCTCGATCCGCCAGCCCGCGTCCTTCACCGGCATCACCGGCATCAAGCCCACCTATGGCCGGGCGTCGCGCTACGGGATGATCGCCTTCGCCTCCAGCCTGGACCAGGCCGGCGCGATGGCGCGCACCGCCCAGGACTGTGCGCTGCTGCTGTCGGCGATCGTCGGCCCGGACCCAGACCGCGATTCCACCTCGCTGGACCTGCCGGCGGAAGACTTTTCCCGTTCCCTCGACGGCTCCATCGACGGTCTGCGCATCGGCGTGCCGAAGGAATTCTTCGGCGAAGGGCTGGCGCCGGACGTGCGCGCCGCCATCGAGGCCGCGCTGCAGCAGTACGTGAAGCTGGGCGCGACGCTGGTGGACATCTCGCTGCCGCGCACCGAGCTGTCGATCCCCGTCTACTACATCATCGCCCCGGCCGAGGCGTCCTCCAACCTGTCGCGGTTCGACGGCGTCAAGTTCGGCCACCGCGCCAGGGACTACGGCGACCTGCTGGAGATGTACAAGAAGACCCGCGCCGAAGGCTTCGGCGACGAGGTCAAGCGCCGCATCATGATCGGCACCTATGTGCTGTCGCACGGCTACTACGACGCCTACTACCTGCAGGCGCAGAAGATCCGCCGCATGATCGCCGACGATTTCCAGCAGGCATTCAAGCAGTGCGACGTCATCGCCGGCCCGGTGGCGCCCACCGTCGCCTGGAAGCTGGGCGAGAAGAGCGACCCGGTGGCCAACTACCTGGCCGACATCTTCACGCTGCCCGGCTCGCTGGCCGGCCTGCCCGGCATGAGCCTGCCGGCCGGCTTCGGCGCCGGCGGCATGCCGGTGGGGTTGCAGCTGCTTGGCAATTACTTCGGCGAGGCCAGGCTGCTGAACGCGGCCCACAAGTTCCAGCAGGCGACCGATTTCCACCTTCGCAAGCCGGAAGGTTTCTGACCATGAGCTCAAGACTAATCCAGGGGTATGAGGTCGTGATCGGCTTCGAGACCCACACCCAGCTGTCCACGCAGTCGAAGATCTTCAGCCGCGCATCGACCGCCTTCGGCGCCGAGCCCAATACCCAGGCCGCACCGGTCGACCTCGCCCTTCCTGGCACGCTGCCGGTGATGAACAAGGGCGCGGTGGAGCGCGCGATCGAGTTCGGGCTGGCGGTGAACGCGACGATCGCGCCGCAAAGCGTGTTCGCGCGCAAGAACTACTTCTATCCCGACCTGCCCAAGGGCTACCAGATCAGCCAGTTCGAGATCCCGGTGGTGCAGGGCGGCAGCGTGGAGTTCTTCCTTCCTTCGACAGGCTCAGGACAGGCGGTTCTGGAAAAGAAGTCGGTGCGGCTGGTGCGCGCCCACCTCGAGGAAGACGCCGGCAAGTCGCTGCACGAGGACTTCGTGGGCATGTCGGGCATCGACCTGAACCGCGCCGGCACGCCGCTGCTGGAGATCGTCACCGAGCCCGACATGCGCTCCTCCGACGAGGCGGTGGCCTATGCGAAGGAACTGCACAAGATCGTGACCTGGATCGGCATCTGCGACGGCAACATGCAGGAGGGGTCGTTCCGCTGCGACGCCAACGTCTCGGTGCGCAGGCCCGGCGCCCCGCTGGGCACGCGGCGCGAGATCAAGAACCTCAACAGCTTCAAGTTCATGCAGCAGGCGATCGACTACGAGATCCGCTGGCAGATCGCCGAGATCGAGGACGGCCGCGCGATCCAGCAGGCCACCGTGCTGTTCGACCCCGACACCGGCGAGACGCGCGCGATGCGGACCAAGGAAGACGCGGCGGACTATCGCTACTTCCCGGACCCGGACCTGCCGCCGCTGGTGGTGGCGCCCGAATGGGTGGAGCGGGTGCGCTCCGAGATGGCGGAGCTGCCGCGCGTGATGGCGGCGCGCTTCGTCGCCGACTACGGCCTGCCGGAATACGACGCCACCACGCTGACGCAGAGCAAGGCCATGGCGGCCTATTTCGAGGCCGCGGCCAAGGCCAGCGGCCAAGCCAAGCTGGCCAGCAACTGGATCATGGGCGAGCTGTCGCGGCGGCTCAATGCCGGCGACACGACGATCGAGCAGGCGCCGGTCGATGCCAAGGCGCTGGCGGCCTTGATCAACCGGATTGCGGACGGCACGATCTCGAACAACGCGGCCCGCCAGGTGTTCGATGCGCTGTGGAGCGGCGAGGGCAAGGACGTGGACGCCGTCATCGAAGCCAAGGGCCTCAAGCAGATGAGCGACACCGGCGCGCTGGAAAAGATCATCGACGACGTGCTGGCCGCCAACGCCGACAACGTGGCGCAGTTCAAGGCCGGCAAGGAAAAGGCGTTCAACGCGCTGGTCGGCCAGGCCATGAAGGCCAGCAAGGGCAAGGCCAACCCGGCCCAGGTCAACGAGTTGCTGAAGAAGAAGCTGGCCGGCTAGCGGAGGCGGCGCGGGCCACGGTGGTCGGGACCGGCGCCGCCGCGGATGCGGCAGCGGCGCCCTGTTGCTGCGCCCACAGCAGCTTCAGCCGCGACAGTTCCTCGTCGAAGCGCGCGTTCACGCGCACCTTCTCCACCTCCTGGCTGGCCACGAAGCGCCGTTGCGCGTCCAGCTGCTTGTCCACGTCCTCGATCTGGCGCTTGAGCTTGGGCGGCGTGCGCGACGGATTGATCTTGTAGAACTCCACCTCGCCGTCCAGGTACTTGCGCTGCACCTGCAATTCGCGGGTGCGGACGAGCGCGGCGGCCGTGACGCTGTCCACCATCGTCAGCGCTTCCGCCCGCTCCTTGTCGTGCACGGCGCGGTTCGGGTAGCGGGTGAGCAGCGCCTTCTCGCGCTTCCTTTCCTCGGCCTGCCGGCTGCGGTCTTCCTCCAGCCGGCGCACCTTTTCTTCCTCCGCGGCGCGCTCGGCGGCAGTCAGCGACGGGCCGATCCTGCGGCGCACGCCGCCGGAGCTCAGTTCCACCTGCTCGCGGTCGATGCATTCGAGGATCGGACGGTCTGCGGTGAGATGGCGCCCTTTGGCATCGGTGCAGGTGTAGACGCCTTCGGCCAGGACCGGTGCGGCGAGCGCAGCCAGCAGCGGAGCCAGGATGGCCACCCGGACGGTCGCAAACACCACTTGTCGGTCCCTTTACTCCACGCCGTAGCGCTGTCGATAAGCCAGCACCTGCGGGTAATGAGCGCCGATCGCGTCGCCGCTGTGCTGCTGCAGATACTGGAGCAAATCCGACAGCCGTGCAATCGCGCAAACCTCGAGCCCCAGCCGGTCGCGGACATATTGCACGGCGGAGTAGGGCGAATCCTCCCCGTTGTCGGTGGCCATCTCCTGCCGGTCCAGCGCGATCGCCACCGCATGGGCGCGGGCGCCGGCCGCCTCGATGATGCCGATCGATTCGCGCACCGCGGTGCCGGCCGACATCACGTCGTCGACGATCAGCACCCGGCCGCGCACCGGCGCGCCCACCAGCGAACCGCCTTCGCCGTGGTCCTTGGCTTCCTTGCGGTTGTAGGCATAGGGCAGGTTGCGTCCCAGCCGCGCCAGTTCGATCGCGACCGCCGCCGCCAGCGGGATTCCCTTGTACGCGGGCCCGAACAGCATGTCGAAGCCGATGCCCGAGGCCAGGATGCGCTTTGCATAGAATTGCGCCAGCCGACCGAGCTTGGCGCCGTCGTCGAACAGGCCGGCGTTGAAAAAATAGGGGGAGAGCCGCCCGGCTTTCGTCTTGAATTCGCCGAAGCGCAGGACACCCGATTCGACGGCGAACTGCACGAACTCCTGGGCCAGCGGATCCTGGCTGCCACCTGCCACCATGGGAATGTCCTTGTTCAAACTCACCAGCCTCAACCTCAACGGCCTGCGCTCGGCCGCCAGCAAGGGCGTGGAAGCGTGGATCGCCAAGGCCAGGCCCGATTGTATTTGCGTGCAGGAGGTCAGGGTGCAGGCAGCCGACGTGGAGGGCCGCTTCGAGGAGATGGCGGGCCTGAAGGGACACTTCCATTTCGCGCAGAAGAAGGGCTACTCCGGCGTCGCGGTTTACTCCAGACACGCGCCCAGCGACGTCATCGTCGGCTACGGCTCGCCGGAGTTCGACGCCGAGGGCCGCTACGTGGAGCTGCGCTTCGACACGCCCAAGCGCAAGTTCTCGGTGATCAGCTGCTATTTCCCCAGCGGGTCCTCGGGCGAGGAGCGGCAGCAGGCCAAGTTCAGGTTCCTCGACGAGTTCGATCCGCACCTGGCCCGGCTCAGGACGCAGCGCGAGTTCATCCTGTGCGGCGACGTCAACATCGCCCACCGGGAGCAGGACCTGAAGAACTGGCGCAGCAACCGCAAGAACAGCGGCTTCCTGCCGCAAGAGCGGGCCTGGATGACCAAGATCCTGGCGGACACCGGGCTGGTCGACGTCTACCGCAAGCTGTGCCCGGACAGCACCGAGGACTGCTACACGTGGTGGAGCAACCGCGGCCAGGCCTATGCGAAGAACGTCGGCTGGCGGCTGGACTACCACCTGGCGACGCCCGCGATCGCGGCGCTGGCGCGCAGCGAGTCGATCTACAAGGCCGAGAAATTCTCCGACCACGCGCCGATCACGGTGGACTACGAGTTCACGCTCTGAGCCTTGCCGGGCACCGCCGCCGCCGGCAGCAGCAGAACCGCATGCAGGCCTCGTGGCGCCGCCGGCTCCAGGTCCAGCCGTCCTCCGTACAGGCCCACCAGGTCCTGCACGATCGCCAGGCCCAGCCCTGAGCCGGGCACCGTTTCGTCGGCACGGACCCCCCTGGCGCGCACCGTTTCGACGTCCGCGGCGGCGATGCCTGGCCCGTCGTCCTCGATGTGGACGGCGAGTGCGGCACGCGTGTCGATCGCGGCCGCTTCCACCCACACCTTCACCTCGGCGGCGGCCCACTTGCAGGCGTTGTCCAGCAGGTTGCCCAGCATTTCCTGCAGGTCCTGCGCCTCGCCGGCGAAGGACAGCTGCTGCGCGCAGGGCGCGACCCGGATGCGCAGGCCACGTTGCGCGTGGACGCGTTCCATCACCCGCACCAGGCCCGCGATCGCCGGGCCGATCGGCGTCCGCAGGCCCGGCAGGCGACGCGTCGCCGCGACGCGCGAGCGCGCCAGGTGCCAGTCGATCTGGCGCATGGCCAGGCCCAGTTGCTCCTGGACCACCCGCGCCAGCTCGCTGTCATGCGTGCGCAGCGCGCGTGCGGCGGCCTGGTCGATCACCGACAGCGGCGTCTTCAGCGCGTGCGCCAGGTTGCCGGCGTGGGTGCGGGCCCGCGCCAGCCCGGCGGCCTGGTCGTCCAGGATGGCGTTGAAGTCGTCCACCAGGGGCTGGACTTCGGAAGGAAACCGCCCGTGCAGGCGCCCCGCGCTGGCCTGGCGGACTCCCTGCACCGCGTCCTGCAGCGCGCGCAGCGGCTTCAGTCCGATGCCGACCTGCGCCCACGCGGCCAGCGCAAGCAGCACCAGCAGCACGGCGAGCGACGGGGCCAGCACGCCGCTGAAACGGCTGGTCGCGGCGCGCACCTCGTGCAGGTCGGCCGCCACAACCAGGCGCCAGCGGGCGCCCGGCTGCGCGTCCGACTGCACGGTCCGCTCCAGCATCAGCACCGAAGAATCGGCGGGGCCGCGGCCTTCGTGCGCGTGGACGGCGCCTCCGGGCAACGCGTCGGCCGGCAGCACCAGGCGCGTGTCCCACAGCGAGCGCGAACGCAGTACCGCCGCCTGGCCGGGACCGGCGCCGCCGGCCTCGTCGACCTGCCAATACAGCCCCGAGTACGGCCGCTGCCAGCGCGGATCCGACAGCGACTGCGGATCGATCACCGGCCGGCCCTGCGCATCGAACTCGAGGCGGGCGGTCAGCTGGTCCAGATGCTGGGAGAGCGAAGCGGAGAACTGGCGCAAGACGTGCTCGCGAAACAGGCTGTCCAGGACGATGCCGGCCAGCAGCACCGCGAGCGCGACACCGCATACGGTGGCCACCAGCAGGCGCAGGCGCAGCGACCCGGTCCAGCGCGGTTGCTGCGGCGCCGTCGCCATCACGCCGCCAGCAGGCGGTAGCCCAGGCCGCGCACCGTCTCGATCCGCACCGAGGGCAGCTTCCTGCGCAGCCGGCCGACGAACACCTCGATGGTGTTGGAGTCGCGGTCGAAGTCCTGCGCGTACAGGTGTTCGGTCAGCTCGGTGCGCGACACCAGCACGTCCGGCCGGTGCATCAGGTATTCGAGCAGCCTGTACTCGTGGCCGGTGAGCGCGACCGCATGGCCGCCGACCGTGACCCGGCCCCTGCGCGTGTCCAGCATCAGGTCGGCGCAGCGCAGCACGGGCGACGCCATGCCGCTGGCGCGGCGGATCAGGGCGCGCAGGCGCGCCAGCAGCTCCTCGGCGTGGAACGGCTTGGTCAGGTAGTCGTCGGCGCCGGCATCGATGCCGGAGACCTTTTCGTGCCAGTTGTCGCGCGCAGTGAGGATCAGGACCGGCATCGAGCGACCCGCATCGCGCCAGCGCGCCAGCACGGTGAGTCCGTCGAGCTGCGGCAGTCCCAGGTCCAGCACCACGGCGTCGAAAGGCTCGGTCGACCCCAGGTGCAGGGCGGTGCGGCCGTCGGTGGCGACATCGACGGCGTAACCGGCCTCCTGCAGGGCGCCGCGCAGCTCCTCGCGCAGGCCGGGGTCGTCTTCCACCAGGAGGATGCGCATCGCGGGCCGGCCCTCAGCGTCCGCCGTCCCGCGGCCCGGACCGCAGCAGTGACCCGGAGCGCGCGTCCAGCTTGACCTTCAGCAGGCGGCCGTCCGCTCTCAGCAGCTTGATCTCGTAAATCCAGACGCCGCCTTCCTGCTCCAGCTCCACCTCCAGCACCTGCCCCGGCTGCTCGCGCGCCAGCCGCTCCAGCGCCGTCGGCAACGGCAACACCTGGCCGGCCTGCAGCGCCTGGAGGGCGCGTTCGTGGTCTTTCTCGCCGGCTCGCGCGGGCAGCACCAGCACGGCGCACAGGACGAGCGCGGCGGTGGCGGCGGCAGTGACGGACGGCATTCGGCGAGTGTGCGCAAACGTTCCTGAACCGGGGATGAACAGCGGCTTCAGCTCCGGTTCAAACGCGGTTTTCAACAATCCTCCCATGCAACACAAGCACCCGCCACACAGAAGGAGCCAACCCATGATCTCGATCAAACCGAGCGCGCTTGCACTGGCCGCAGCGCTGCTGGCAGGCGCGGCGCAGGCGGTGGACACGTCGCCGGCGCAGCAGCTCGCCCACTGGAGCGCGCAGGCGGCCAGCCCGGGCCAGGCCGAGCGAGGCAAGGCGTTCTTCACGGCACGCCACGGGGCCGATTGGTCCTGCTCGTCCTGCCATGGCGCTCCGCACACCAGCACCGGCAAGCACGCCAGCACCGGCAAGCCGATCGACCCGCTGGCGCCGGCCTTCAACCCCCGCGCTTTCACGGAGTCGGCGAAGGTCGACAAGTGGTTCCGGCGCAACTGCAAGGACGTCGCCGGCCGCGAATGCACAGCCGGCGAGAAGGCCGACGTGCTGGCGTATCTCCTGGCGCTCAGGCCCTGATCCGTCCCATCCCCATCTGGAGCACTCCATGCCAACTTCCTCCATCATGCTGCGGCTTGCGTCTGCGGCCTGCCTGGTCCTGACGGGCCTGACCGCCCATGCCGACGGCGGCCGCGCGATGCCCGGCGCCGTACCGCCTGCCTACGGCGCCGAATGCGCCTCCTGCCACATGGCCTACCCGCCCGGCCTGCTGCCCGCGCCTTCGTGGCAGCGGCTGATGGCGGGGCTCGACCGGCACTTCGGCACCGATGCGTCGCTGGACGCCGCCACGGTGCAGCACCTTTCGCGCTGGCTGCAGGCCAATGCCGGCACCGGCCAGCGCGCCGGCGCCGAGCCGCCACAGGACCGCATCACGCGCTCGCCCTGGTTCGAACGCAAGCACCGCAAGGTCGACGCGGCGACCTGGAAGCTGGCGTCGGTCAGGACAGCCTCGAATTGCGCCGCTTGCCACTCCGGCGCGGAACGCGGCAGCTTCGACGAGCACGCCCTGCGCATGCCGGCGGGCCTGGCGCCCGGGCAGCAACGCGCGTGGAACGACTGATCACCCGCTTCAACGAAGGACCACCCACCATGACCACATCGTCCCAGCTCACGCCGTCCGCCCGGGCCGAGCCGCGGGCCCGGGCGCCCGGCCGCCGGGTCAACGACGCGCCGACGCGCATGTTCCACTGGCTGTTCGCCCTGAGCTTCACCGGCGCCTATGCGACGGCTGAGAGCGAGCACTTGCGCCTGCTGCACGTCACGCTCGGCTACACCCTTGGCGGCTTGCTGGCGTTCCGGCTGCTGTATGGCCTGGTCGGGCCGCGCCAGCTCCGGCTCGGCGCGCTCTGGCGCAGGCTCGCGGGCGTGCCCGCGTGGCTGCGGTCCGGCTGGCGGGCGCCCGGCCAGTGGCGCCAGGGGCAGCACCTGCTGATGGCGCTGGCCCTGGCGTCCCTGCTGCTGCTGGTGCTGCCGCTGACCCTGAGCGGCTATGCGACGTTCAACGACTGGGGCGGCCATGCGCTGGAGGAGGCGCATGAATTCTTCGGCAACGCCTTCCTGGCGGTGGCCCTGGCCCATGTGGGGCTGGTCGTGGCCATGAGCCTGCTGCGGCGCCAGAACCTGGCCGCGCCCATGGTCACGGGGCGCACCGCCGCGCCCGGGCCGGACCTGGTGAAAGCCAACCGCGTCTGGCTCGCCATCGTGCTGTTGCTGGCGGTCCTCGCGTTCGGCGGCTGGCAGTGGCAGCAGTCGCCCAATGGCCTGTTCTCCGCGACGCCGGCCGCGCGCAGCATGCGCGGCGAGGATTGAAACGCGCTACCAGTCCACCAGGCTCAGCCCCACGCTAAGCACCGTGCGGCGGAAGTTGTAATCGAGCAGGCTGTCGCCGTAGCCGCTGAACAGCTGCGTGTGCAGCCGCAGGCCGGCCGGCGCGCCGCGGCTGTCGGTGCCGATGGCGCGCAGCCATTCGAGCCGCAGCGAGCCGCGGCTGGAGTGGCTGAGCGAGTGGCGCAGCGTGGCGGCCAGCACGTTCTGCCGGTTCACGTCCCAGCTGGCGACCAGTTCGGCGCGGCCGATGTAATCGCTGATGCCGGGGTTGTCGTCGCTGCTCTCGGGCAGGCGGCGCCAGACCCGGCCCTGCAGCCGCACCCCGCGGGCGTGCTCGGCCCCGGCCATCAGGTACACGCGGTTCCAGCTGCGCGACAGCGGCAGCGTCTGGCCGTTGGACTGGTGCACCACGCCCAGCCCGGTGTAGCGCAGGCGCCAGCCGGCCGGCATGGTGTAGTCGCTCGGGTAGACGTAGATCAGTTCCGGCTCGTGGTCGGTGCTGCGGAACGGCCGCGAGATGCCGCCGTTGAACACCTGCCAGTAGGACTGCTGCGTGTACCCGAACCACAGCGAATCGCTGATCGCCGGATTGGCGCGGGTGAGCAGGTTGGCGGCCAGCTTGGTGCGCACCGACAGCTGCAGCCGGGTTTCGGTGGTGCCGTAATCCTGCGCCGTCGGCGCGCTGTTGGCCGGGTTGCCGGACTTGGGTTCGGTGTTGACCACGTTGCCCTTGACCACCGACAGGCTGATCGCGCGGTAGCCGCGGATGTCGAAGGTGCCGCAGTCGCTGGCCGCCTCCAGCTCCCAGAAGCGCGACAGCTCGGTGGAACGGCGGTCGTGGCAGCCGCCCGCCGACGGGGGGCCAGCCGCCGGCGCTTGCGCGACCGGCTGCGGCTGCTGCGGGACGGGCTCGGGCACGGCTGCGGGCTGGGCCGGCGCCGCCGATTGCGCCCAGCGGTCGAAGCAGGCGAGCCGGGCGCCGGCATCGGCCAGCGCCATGCAGGCCTGCCAGCCGGCGCTGTCGGTGGCGGCAGCCGGCAAGGCGATGCACAAGACGGCGGCGCGCAGGCAGGAGCGGAGCATGGGGGCGATTATGGGAGCTTGCGCAGCACGAAGGGGCGCGGCGCCGGTCCGGCGGCGCGCTGCCAGTCGCCACGAATCTCCAGCCCGCAGGAGCCGTCGATCACGGTGCCGCTCCAGATGGCGTCGATGTGCACGCCGTCCACCGATTCCTCCAGCGTGAACTCGCCGTCGTCGACGTCGCCGGCCACCAGCGCCTGCCGGCCGTCGCGGTCGATGGCGCCGCGCACGCTCTCGGCCAGTTCCGGATGGCGCTCCAGCAGCAGGGTCGCGCCCTGCTGCAGGCCGTCGAAACTGGCGCGCCACAGGCCCAGCAGGTGGCGCTGCGTGATTTCGCCGGGGCTGGGGCAGGGCGTCTGCAACTCGCCGGCCGTGCCGGCCCGTGCCTGGGCTGCCGCCAGGCAAACGGCCAGCACCAGCGCCGTCTTCATGGCGCGGCTTGCGAGGCAGCGGCGGCCGCCGCCGATTCCAGCGCCTTCTTGGCGAACTCCGCCCGCAGCGCCTTGAGCTTCTCGCGCGGGTCCTCGCGGGTGCTCGCCTTTTCCAGCGCCATCTCCGCGATGAAGCGGCTGGGCTGGGCGGCGATCATCTCGCGGCCCTTCTTGCGCTTCTTGGTCCAGCTCACCGCGAGCGACCGCTGCGCGCGCGTGATGCCCACGTACATCAGGCGCCGCTCTTCCTGCAGCCGCTGCAGGATGCCTTCGGACATCGGGCCGTCGGCGCGGCCGGTGGGGTTGTCGTCATCCCCAAGCTTGAACGGCAGCAGGCCTTCGGTCACGCCCACCAGCATCACGTGCGGCCACTCCAGGCCCTTGGCCGCATGCAGCGTCGACAGCGTCACCACGTTCTGGTCGGTCTCGCGTTCGCTGATGGTGGACAGCAAGGCGATGGTCTGCGCCACTTCCAGCAGGGTCTTCTTCTCGCTGGCGATGCTGACGCCGGCCGTGTCGTCGATCTCGCCGCCGCAGCGCTTGGCCATCCAGTCGCAAAAGTCCAGCACGTTGGTCCAGCGGGACGCCGCCAGCTTCTCGCTGTCCTCGCCGTCGAACAGGTGCTTCTCGTAATCGATGTCCTTGAGCCATTCCAGCAGGAAGGCGTGCGCCGCCTCGTAGCCCTCGGTCTGGCGGGCCCGGAACTCCAGGTCGTTCACGTAGCGGCCGAATTCGTGCAGGCTGCCCACCGCCTTGGCCGGCAGCACCGAGCCGAGCGAGGGCGAGAACAGCGACGCGAACAGGCTCAGCCTGTACTTGCCGGCGAACTCGCCCAGGTTCTGCAGCGTGGTGTGGCCGATGCCGCGCTTGGGCGTGGTGATCGAGCGCAGGAAGGCCGGGTCGTCGTCGTTGTTCACCCACAGCCGCAGCCAGGCGCACAGGTCCTTGATCTCGGCGCGGTCGAAGAAGCTCTGGCCGCCCGACACCTTGTACGGGATGGCCGCCTTGCGCAGCGCCTTCTCGAAGGTGCGGGCCTGGTGGTTGGCGCGATAGAGCACCGCGAAGTTCTTCCACTCCTGCACCTGGCCGCCGCCGCCTTCGGTGGCGCCGTTGGCGCGTGCCGACTGGATGCGGGCGACCACCCGCTCGGCCTCGTGCTCCTCGTTGTCGGCGTCGACCACGCGCACCGGCTCGCCCTCGCCCAGTTCGGAGAACAGCGTCTTGGGAAACAGCTTGGGGTTCGGCCCGATCACGTTGTTGGCGGCCCGCAGGATCGCGCTGGTGGAGCGGTAGTTCTGCTCCAGCTTAACCACCTTCAACTGCGGGAAGTCCAGCGGCAGCCGCTTGAGGTTGTCCAGCGTGGCGCCGCGCCAGCCGTAGATCGACTGGTCGTCGTCGCCCACCGCGGTGAAGCGCGCGCGCTCGCCGACCAGCAGCTTGAGCACCTCGTACTGGGTGGCGTTGGTGTCCTGGTATTCGTCCACCAGCACATGGCCCATCTGCTGCTGCCACTTGTCCCGCACCTCGGCGTGCTCCTGCAGCAGCTTGAGCGGCAGCTTGATCAGGTCGTCGAAGTCGACGCTCTGGTAGGCCGTCAGACGCTCCTCGTAGCGCGCCATCACGCGGGCGATGATCTTCTCGTTGTCGTCCTTGGCCTGGGCCTCGGCCTGCACCGAAGTCAGCCCCATGTTCTTCCACAGGCTGATGGTCCACTGCCACTGGCGGGCGGTGGCCGAATCGACGCTGCCGCCGGCGTCCTTCAGGATGCTGGTGACGTCGTCGCTGTCCAGGATCGAGAACTGCTTCTTCAGCCCCAGCACGTCGCCGTCCTGGCGCAGCATGCGCACGCCCAGCGCGTGGAAGGTGCAGATCAGCACTCCCCTGGCCTCCCGCCCGATCAGGCTCTTGGCCCGCTCGCGCATTTCGGCGGCGGCCTTGTTGGTGAAGGTGATGGCCGCGATCCGCTGCGGCTCCAGCCCGGCCTGGATCAGGCGGCCGATCTTGTGCGTGATGACGCGCGTCTTGCCGGAACCGGCGCCGGCCAGCACCAGGCAGGGGCCCTGCATGAAGTTGACGGCTTCCTGCTGGGCGAGATTGAGACCGGCGGACATCGGGGGGGGACTGCAGACGAAAGAGAGCGAGCGGCGATCATACCGGCCGCCCGGCGGCGGGCGCGGTACAAATGCCGGATCAGGCCACTCCGGAAACAGCCGTCGATCCAGGGGACTGTCATGCCGGACCCCGATCCGGCATCCAGACGCTGGCGCGCTGGCCAAGGCCGTTGCGCCAAGGGGCATGGCGCGGCCTCTTCCTGATCGACGGCTGTTGGTTTTCTGCCAACGCGCAGCGCCTGAGACAATCCGGCGTGCTCGACGTCCTGCTGATCACCTTTCCCTTCTTCGCGCTGGTGCTGTGCGGCTACGTCGCCGCGCGCCGGCGGATGCTGCCGTTCGAGGCGATCTCGGGCCTGAACAGCTTCGTGCTGTACTTCGCGCTGCCCTGCATGCTGTACCGCTTCGGCGCCAGCACGCCGATCGCGCAGCTGCTCGATGGCTCGGCCATCGCCGTGTACCTGGTGTGCGCGCTGGTGCTGGTGGCCTTCGTCGTCGCCGTCAGCATGAACCGGCGCATCGGCTGGAACGACGCCGCCTTCGGCGCGCTGGTGGCCGCCTTTCCGAACACGGGCTTCATGGGGGTGCCGCTGCTGGTGGCGCTGCTGGGCGCCGGCGCGGCCGGGCCGGCGATCCTCACCATCCTGGTCGACCTGCTGGTCACCACCTCCCTGTGCGTGGCGCTGTCGCGGCTCGACGGCGCGGACCAGCACGGGGCGTCGCGCGCCGCCAGCAATGCGTTGCGGGGCGTGGCGCTCAACCCCATGCCGTGGGCGATCGTGCTGGGCGGCATCTCGTCGGCGCTGCAGATGCAGCCGCTCAAGCCGGTGATGCAGACCATCGGGCTGCTGGCCGACTCGGCCTCGCCGGTGGCGCTGTTCACCATCGGCGCGGTGCTGGCGCGCTCGCAGGCCATGGCGGCGCAGCGCGAGCAGGCGCCGATGCCGCTGCGCGACTTCGTGCCGGTCGCGCTGATCAAGCTGGTCGTCCATCCGCTGCTGGTGCTGATGGTCGGCGCCGCCGCGATCTATCTCGGCCTGCCGCTGGCCAAGTTCGCCCTCACCGTGATGGTGCTGGTGGCTGCGCTGCCGAGCGCCAGCAACGTCTCGCTGCTGGCGGAGCGCTTCGGCGCCGACACCGGGCGCATCGCGCGCATCATCCTGCTGACCACGGCTGCCGCCTTCCTCACGTTCTCGGGGGCCGTTGCGCTGATGCGCTAGTGCCCCGGTGCGCGGCCGCAAGGCATGGAGTAACGTTCGGGGTGCGCCGCTTGCGCATGCCGAGGAAACCCCGTGAAACTGTCTGTCTTCATCACCGAGCACGTTGACGAGATCCTGCTCGAATGGGTGGCCTTCGCCCGGACGCTGGGCCCGGCGACGCACGACATGTCGGTGCTCGCGCTGCAGGACCATGCCAGGCCGATCCTGGAGGAGATCGCGCTGGACATCGAGACGCGCCAGAGCGCCGAGCAGCAGGAAGAGAAGTCCCAGGGGCAGGCGCCCGAGGACCTGCGCAGCGCCGCCGCGGTGCACGGCACGCAGCGCCAGGTCAGCGATTTCTCGCTGGTGCAGCTGGCCGCGGAGTTCCGTGCCTTGCGCGCCACCGTGCTGCGCCTGTGGCTGCCCAACGTGAGGCTGATGTCGGGTGCGACGGTGCAGGAGATGGTGCGTTTCAACGAGGCGATCGACCAGGCGCTGGCCGAATCGATCGTGACCTACTCGGCCCGCGGCGACCAGTCGCGCGAACTGTTCCTGGCCGTGCTCGGGCACGACCTGCGGGCGCCGCTGTCCACGATGTCGATGGCCGCGACCTTGCTGCTGCGGCCCGGGCTGGAGGCCGACCAGGTGCCCGTCATCGCCGCACGGGTGCAGCGCAGCGCGAAACTGATGACCAGCATGGTCGCCGACCTGCTGGGCTTCACCCGCACCCAGCTCGGAAGCAAGATGCCGACGCTGCGCGCGCCGACCGACGTGAAGAGAGTGTGCGAGGAAGCGGCGGAGGATGCGGCCGCAACCCACCCGTCGACGGCCTTCGAGGTGCACGCGAGCGGCGACCTGGCCGGCTCCTTCGACCCGGTGCGCCTGCACCAGCTGTTTGCCAACCTGCTGGTGAACGCCGCGCAATACGGCAGCAAGGGGCTGCCGGTGGTGATCAGTGCTGCCAAGGTGGAGCACGACCTGGTGGTGGGCGTCACCAACCACGGGCCGCCGATACCGGAAAGCGCCTGGCGCTCGATCTTCAAGCCGCTGATCCAGTTGCCGGCGGGCGATGACGACGAGCGGCCGCGCACCAGCCTCGGGCTCGGACTGTTCGTCGCGCGCGAAATCGCGCTGGCCCATGGCGGCTCGATCGACGTGCGGTCCGACGAGGTGGACGGCACCACGTTCACGGTTCGCCTGCCGCTGCATGCGGCCGAGGCGGGTTGAGCCTTTTCCAGCGCTTTTTACAAGCTCAGCCGGCCCCGTGCAGCGGGGGGCTCCTGCACAATTAACGCGTGCAATCCGCATCGCGTGAATCAGGCTCCGCCCCGTTGTGTCCCCTGCGCCGCCTTCCGGTCGGTGCCGAGCTCCTCGCCGGCGCCGGGGCGCATTTCCGGGTCTGGGCGCCGGCGGCCCGGCAGCTGGAGGTGGTGTTCGACGGCCCGGGCGCTGCCTGGCCGCTGGAGCCGCAACCCGGCGGCTATTTTTCCGGCGTCGTGCCCGACGCGCGCGCCGGTGCACGTTACCGCTTGCGCCTGGACGGCGGCGACGCCTGGCCCGACCCGGCGTCGCGCTTCCAGCCGCAAGGGCCGCACGGCCCGTCGGAAATCGTCGATCCCTGCGCCTTCGCATGGACCGACGGCGAGTGGCGCGGCCTGCAGCGCCACGGCCAGGTGCTGTACGAACTGCACGTGGGCACCTTCACGCCCGAAGGCAGCTACGCGGCGGCGCAACGGCACCTGCCGTTCCTGAAGGAGCTGGGCGTCACGGCGATCGAACTGATGCCGCTGAACGAGTTCAACGGCCCCTTCGGCTGGGGCTACGACGGCGTCAACCTGTTCGCCCCGACCCGCCTGTACGGCCGGCCGGACGAGCTGCGCGCCTTCATCGACCGGGCCCACGCGCTCGGGCTGGGCGTGATCCTGGACGTGGTCTACAACCATTTCGGCCCCAGCGGCAACTACCTGGGCAGGTTCTCGGGCGACTACGTCACCGACCGCCACAAGAAGGAATGGGGCGACCCGATCAACTTCGACGGCGAGCACAGCGCCGCGGTGCGCGAATTCTTCATCGCCAACGCCGGCTACTGGATCGACGAGTACCACTTCGACGGGCTGCGGCTGGACGCGACGCAGTCGATCCACGACGCCAGCCCGACCCACGTGCTCACCGAGATCGCGCAGCGCGCCAGGAGCGCCGCCGGCGCGCGCTCGGTGTATCTGGCGGCGGAGAACGAGCCGCAGCACGCGCGCCTGGTGCGCCCGCCGGCGCAGGGCGGCTGCGGACTGGACGCGCTGTGGAACGACGACCTGCACCACAGCATGGTCGCCGCTGCCACCGGGTTGAGCGACGCCTACTACTCGGAGACGCGCGGCACGCCGCAGGAGCTGATCTCCGGCATCAAGTGGGGCTACCTGTACCAGGGCCAGTACTACGGCTGGCAGCAGCAGCGGCGCGGCACGCCGGCGCTGGACCTGCCGGCGCTGGCCTTCGTCAACTTCCTGCAGAACCACGACCAGGTGGCCAACAGCGCCACCGGCAAGCGGCTGCACCAGCGCACCTCGCCCGGCCGGCTGCGCGCGCTGACCGCGCTGCTGCTGCTGGCGCCGGCGACGCCGATGCTGTTCCAGGGACAGGAGTTCGCCGCGTCGGCGCCGTTCCTTTACTTCGCGCGGCACGAGGACGAACTGATCGGGCAGGTGTGGCAAGGACGCAGCGACTTCCTGGCGCAGTTTCCCGACATCGGCAGCCGCGCCGGCCGGACCCTGCTGGCCGACCCGGCGGACCCGGCGACCTTCGCGCGCTGCAAGCTCGATCACCGCGAGCGCGAAACGAATTCGCAGGTGGTCGCGCTGCACCGCGACCTGCTGCGGCTGCGGCGGGACGACGCGGTGTTCGCGGCGCAGGACGCGAGCCGCCTGCATGGCGCCGTGCTGGGGCCGGAAGCCTTCATGCTGCGGTACCTGGGCCGGGACGGCGACGACCGCCTGCTGGTCGTCAACCTGGGCGCCACCCTGCCGCTGGTGCCGGCGCCGGAGCCGCTGCTGGCCCCGCCCGCAGGCAGGCGCTGGCGCCTGCTGTGGAACAGCGAAGACCCGCGCTACGGCGGCGACGGCATGGCCGAGCCCGAAACCGAAACCACCTGGCGCCTGGCGCCCCACGCGCTGGCCGTGCTGGCGCCTGCCGACCGGAAGGAGGCGGCCGATGCCTGAATCGATCCTCAACACCATGCCGTGGCCGCAGGCCGAGCAGCCGCAGGAACGGCTGCTGACCCGCGAATGGCTGGTGACCAACGGCCTGGGCGGCTACGCCTCGGGCTCGGTGGCCGGCACCAGCACCCGCCGCTACCACGGCCTGCTGGTGGCGGCGCTGCCGTCGCCGCTGGGGCGGATGGTGATGTTCAATCATCTGGCGGAATTCCTGCAGCTGCCCGGCGGGCGCCAGGTGCGGCTGGCGGGCGAGGAGTCGACACCCGCGCATGGCGAGTTTCCCGAGATCCTCACCGGCTTCCGGCTCGAATGGGGGCTGCCGGTGTGGCGCTACGAGCTGGGCGGCGCGGTGCTGGAAAAGCGCGTGGTGCTGCCGTACCGGCAGAACACCGTGCACGTGAGCTACCGGCTGCTGCACGGGGATGCGCCGGTGGACCTGGTGCTGCGTCCGCGCATGAACTTCCGCCCGCACGAGGCCCCGGTCTCGCACCCGCTGGAGGGCGGCTATGAGCTCAAGGCCGTGGGCGGGCGCTACGAGCTGCGTTCGCTGCACCACGAGCACCTGCCGCCGCTGCGCATGGTGCTGCAGGGCCATGCCGCGGAGCTGGTGCTGGACGGCGGCGCCGCCACCGAGTTCTTCTACCGCGTGGAAGCGGGCAGAGGCTACGAGGACCGCGGGCCGGTCTGGTCGCCGGGGCGCTTCCACATCCGGCTGGCGCCGGGCGAGGAATGCACCCTCACCGCCTCCACCGACAGCTGGGACACGGCGCTGGCGATGAGCCCGCAGCAAGTGCTGCATGCCGAACTCGGGCGGCGCGAGCGCGTGCTGCAGCAGGCCCATCCGGCCGTGCGCAGCGGCGTCGCGGCGCAGCTGGTGCTGGCGGCCGACCAGTTCATCATCCTGCCGTTCAGCCGGCAGGCCGACGCGGCGCGGGCCGAGGCCGAGGGCGACCAGGCCCGCACCGTGATCGCCGGCTACCACTGGTTCACCGACTGGGGCCGCGACACCATGATCAGCCTGGAGGGCCTGACGCTGGCCACCGGGCGCCACGCCGAGGCCGGCTACATCCTGCGCACCTTCCAGCATTACGTGAAGGACGGCCTGATCCCCAACATGTTCCCCGAGGGCAAGAACGAGGGGCTGTACCACACGGCCGACGCCACGCTGTGGTTCTTCCACGCGATCGACCGCTACGTGGACGTCACCGGCGACCGCGCCACGCTGCGGCAGGCGCTGCCGGTGCTGCAGGACATCGTGGAGCACCATGTGCGCGGCACCCGCTTCGGCATCGGCGTCGACCCGGCCGACGGCCTGCTGCGGCAGGGCGCCGAGGGCTACCAGCTGACCTGGATGGACGCCAAGGTGGACGGCTGGGTGGTGACGCCGCGCCGGGGCAAGGCGGTGGAGATCAACGCGCTGTTCTACAACGCGCTGCGCCTGATGCAGCGCTGGTGGCGCGAGGAAGGCCAGGAGGAGCGGGCGCAGGCGATGCAGCAGCTGGCGCGGCGCGTCGCTGCCAGCTTCAACGCGCGCTTCTGGAATCCGCAGACCGGCTGCCTGTTCGACGTGGTCGACGGCGAGCAGGGCGACGACCCGGCGATCCGGCCCAACATGCTGTTCGCCGTCTCGCTGCCCAACCCGGTGCTCGATCCAGCCCGCTGGCGCGCCGTGCTGGACGTGGCCCGCGCGCAGCTGGTGACGCCGGTCGGGTTGCGCTCGCTGGCACCCGGCCATCCCGACTACAAGCCGCGCTACGACGGCGACCTGCGCGCCCGCGATGCCGCCTACCACCAGGGCACGGTGTGGGGCTGGCTGGCCGGCCCGTTCGCCGACGCCTGGCTCAAGGTCCATCCGGGCGACGCCGACGGCCTGCGCCAGGCCATCGCCGGCTTCGTGCCGCACCTGGGCGAGGCCTGCATCGGCTCGATCAGCGAGATCTTCGACGCCGAGCCGCCCTACACGCCGCGCGGCTGCGTGGCGCAGGCCTGGAGCGTGGCGGAGGTGCTGCGCATCCTGCTGAAACTGGAAACGCTCTGAGCGCGGCGCCGCGGGCTGGCAGAATCGCGCAAGGCACTCCCGCCCGCTCGACCCAGGCCTTTCCGCATGACCGACTTCCTGCTGCAATGGGCCGTCACCGCGGTGTCGCTCTGGCTGGCCAGCCTGCTGTTCAAGGGCATCAAGTTCGACAGCACCGGCGCGCTGGTGGTCTCGGCCCTGCTGCTGGGGCTGGCCAACGCCGTCGTCAAGCCGCTGCTGATCATCCTGACGCTGCCGCTGACGCTGGTGACCTTCGGCCTGTTCATCCTGGTGATCAACGCGCTGATGATGCTGCTGGTCGCCTGGCTGATCAAGGGCTTCAAGGTCTCGGGTTTCTGGACCGCCTTCTTCGCCGGGGTCTTCGTCTCGGTGCTCAGCATCGCCTTCGGCGCGGTGTTCAGCGCCAGCCCGGAGACCACGCTGGAAATGCCGCACGGCAACAGCGTCTGGCTCTGAGGCCGGCCGGCTACCAGCTGTCCACGGGTGACGAGCGCGCCGCCGGCACGGCGCCGGCCGACGCCAGCCCGCGCGCCAGCCAGTGGCGGGTCTGCGCCGGGTCGATCACGGCGTCGATCTCCAGCGTCTGCGCCATGTGGATGGCGGCGCCGTCGGCATATTGCCGGTCCACCAGCCGCTGGTAGAGCGCTTCGCGCTCCGGACCCTCGGGCAGCGCTTCCAGCTCCTTGCGATAGCCGAGCCGCACGGCGCCTTCCAGCCCCATCGCGCCGAACTCGCCGCTGGGCCAGGCAACGGTGAACAGCGGGCTGTGGAAGCCGCCGGCCGCCATCGCCATCGCGCCCAGGCCGTAGCCCTTGCGCAGCACCACGCTGAAGAACGGCACCCGCAGGTTCGCCGCCGCCAGGAACATCCGGCTGGCATGCCGCACCTGGGCCTGGGCCTCGATCTCCGGCCCCACCATGAAGCCGGGCGTGTCCACCAGGCTCACCAGCGGCAGGCCGTGCGCGTTGCACAGTTGCATGAAGCGCGCCGCCTTGTCGGCCGCGTCGGGATCGATGGCGCCGCCCAGGTGCAGCGGATTGTTGGCCAGCATGCCGACCGGCCGGCCTTCGATGCGGGCCAGCGCGGTGTGGATGCCCCGGCCGAAGCCCGTGCGCAGTTCCAGCAGCGAGCCTTCGTCCGCGATGCCGTGCAGCACCGCCCGGCTGTCGTAGACCCGCAGCCGGTTCTCCGGCACCACCGAGCGCAGCGCCACCGCGTCCGGCGCGGCGAAGTCTTGCAGCCGGCCCTGGAAGAACGACAGGTAATGGCGCGCCGCCTGCACCGCCGCCGCCTCGTCCTCGACCAGCACGTCGATCACGCCGTTGCCGTGCTGGACGCCGGCCGGTCCGACCTGCTCGGGCCGGAACACGCCCAGGCCGCCGCCCTCGATCATGGCCGGGCCGCCCATGCCGATGTTGCTGGCGCGGCTGGCGATCACGACGTCGCTGCATCCGAGCAGCGCCGCATTGCCGGCGAAGCAGCGGCCGGCGACGATGCCGACCACCGGCACCCGGCCGCTCAGGCGCGCATAGCTGGCGAAGGTGCTCACGTGCAGCCCGGCGACGATCGGCATGTCGGTGTCGCCCGGCCGGCCGCCGCCGCCTTCGGCCAACAGCACCACCGGCAGCTGCTGCGCCAGCGCGATGCCCAGCATGCGGTCGGCCTTCTGGTGGTTGCGCATGCCCTGCGTCCCGGCCAGCACCGTCGCGTCGTAGGCCATCACCACGGCGCGGGCGGCGTCGCCGAACTGCGCGCCGTTGACCGCGCCGATGCCGGTCACCATGCCGTCGGCCGGCGTGTTGCGCACCAGGTCCTCCTCGCTGCGGCGGCTGCGCTGGGCGGCCACCGCCAGCGCGCCGTATTCGATGAAGGAGCCGGCGTCGCACAGGGCGGCGATGTTCTCGCGCGCGCTGCGCAGGCCCAGCGCGTGGCGCCTGGCCATCGCCTCGGGGCGGGCGGCGTCGAGCGTCGCCGCGTGGCGGTCGATCACCCGCTGCAGGTCCGGACGGACCGCGCCCGCAACTGCGATGTCGACGGCCTCGTCCTGCTCCTGCCCGCCGCCGGCCGCGGCCGACCATGCCTCGGCGCGCCACAGCGGCGCGCCCTGGTCCACCGTTTCCCCGGCCGCGAACAGCAGCTCGCGCACCGTGAGGTCGGCCGGCGCGCGCAGCTCGTGCTCCATCTTCATCGCCTCGACGATCAGCACCACCTCGCCGGCGCGCACGCTGGCGCCGGGCTGCACCAGCCATTGCACGATCTGGGCTTGCAGGGGGGAGCGGAGGTCGGTCATGGCGGGATTGTCGGCCACTACGATAATCCGGCGAATGAGCACCTATGTCCCCCTGATCGACCTCACCCGCGGCGATACGCTGGAGTGCCAGCATGCCGGCGCGATCGCCGTCGTCGACACTGCCGGCAGGCTGCTGGCCCATGCGGGCGACCCGCAGGCGATGACCTTCACCCGCTCCACGCTCAAGGCGCTGCAGGCGCTGCCGTTCATGGAAGCCGACGGACCGGCGAAGCTGGGCTTCGACCAGCGCGACATCGCCATGCTGTGCGCCAGCCACAGCGGCGAGCCGATGCACGTGGCGCAGGTGCAGCACATGCTGGACCGCGCCGGGCTCAGCTACAAGCGGCTGCAGTGCGGCTGCCATGTGCCTTACTACGTGGAGCTCGGTGTCGGCCCGGCGCCGGCGCACATCGACGAGCGCCACCACAACTGCAGCGGCAAGCACTCGGGCTTCCTGGCCTATTGCGTGCAGCACGGGCTGTCGCTGGAGGACTACCTCGACCCCGCGCATCCGCTGCAAGAGGCGATCCGGCGCGACGTGGCGCGCGCCGCCGGGGTGCCGCCGCAGGACCTGCGGCTGGGCATCGACGGCTGCTCCGCGCCCAACTACGCGATGCCGCTGGCGGGCCTGGCGCGCGCCTATGCGCGGCTGGCCAGCGGCGCGCAGGACGGCGAGTTCGGCGCCAGCTTCGCGCAGCTGGCCGACGCGATGGTGGCGCATCCGGAACTGGTCTCGGGCACCGGCCGCAACGACGAAGCCTTCATGCGCGCTGGCCGCGGCGACTGGGTCAGCAAGGTCGGGGCCGACGGCGTGCAGGCGATCGCCAGCCGCAGCCGCGGCCAGGGCATCGCGATCAAGATTGCCGACGGCAACAAGACGGCGCTGTTCGCCGCCAGCGTCGCCGCGCTGGACCAGCTGGGCTGGCTGGACGAACGCCAGCGCGAGGAATTGCTGCCGTGGCGCGCCGAGGTCATCGCCAACTGGCGCGGCACGCCGGTGGGCGAGCGCAAGCCGGTGTTCCGGCTGCAGGCGGGCTGAAGAAGCCAGGCAGGGACGCCCCAATCCCGGCGATTGCCCGCACAATCGCCCGATGCTGAAAACGGTCAACCTCATCG
Organism: Caenimonas terrae; assembly: GCF_042655405.1. Lineage (NCBI taxonomy): Bacteria > Pseudomonadati > Pseudomonadota > Betaproteobacteria > Burkholderiales > Comamonadaceae > Caenimonas > Caenimonas terrae. The sequence continues at coordinate 159,933 of NZ_JBHSMF010000005.1, forward strand.
GGGCGCCCACCGACGTCGGGGCCAGCACCCGCGGCGCCGGCATGGGGCCGGACGCGCTGCGGGTGGCCGGCCTGGTCGACGTGCTGCGCGCCAACGGGCTGGACGTGGTGGACAGCGGCAACCTCGCCGGCCCGCCCAATCCGTGGGACACGCCGCAAGGCGGGTTGCGGCACCTGGACGAGGTGGTGGCCTGGAACCGGTCGGTGTTCGCCGCGGTCGCCGAGACGCTGGCGCAGCAGCGCATCCCCCTGCTGATGGGCGGCGACCATTGCCTGGCGATCGGCTCGATCAGCGCCATCGCCCGCCATTGCCGCCAGCACGGCAAGCTGCTGCGGGTGATCTGGCTGGACGCCCATTCGGACGTCAACACCGCGGCCAGCAGCCCCAGCGGCAACATCCACGGCATGCCGGTCGCCTCGCTGCTGGGGCTGGGGCCGCCGCAGCTGACCGGCTGGAGCGGTTCGCCGGCGGCGCTGTCGGCAGCCGACATCGACTTCATCGGCATTCGCAGCGTCGACGCCGAGGAGAAGCAGGCGATCCGCCAGCTCGGGCTGCAGGTGTTCGACATGCGGCACATCGACGAGCACGGCATGCGCAACACCATGACCGAGGCGCTGCAGGACGTGGACGAGAACACCCACCTGCACGTGAGCTTCGACCTCGACTGCCTGGACCCGCTGGACGCCCCCGGCGTGGGCACCGGCGTGCGCGGCGGGCCGACCTACCGCGAGATGCAGCTGTGCATGGAGATGATCGCCGACACCGGGCAACTCGCCTCGCTCGACGTGGTGGAGATCAACCCGGCGCTGGACGTGCGCAACCGCACCGCCGAACTGGCGGTGGAGTTCATCGCCAGCCTGTTCGGCGCTTCGACGCTGGCGCGCTGAAAGCGCTGTCGTCGCGGGCTTGAGCCGGGACCCAGACGCCGGCGCAGGGCCGAAGTCCAAAGTCCGAAGGCCGAAGGCCGTCGATCAAAAAGGAGGCCCCGGCACCGCGCCGCCGGTGTGCAGACGGGCCGACTCCGACCGGCGCGGACGCTTCTTCCTTGATCGACCGGCCGTTCGGGTTCCGCGCCAACCAGGCGTCTGGATTCCGGGTCAAGCCCGGGATGACAGGTTCGCGCGATGCGGCCTCCCCGGCGCGACAAACTCCGGCTGGAAGCTGCGCCGGCTGCCATCGGCGAATTCGACCGTCACCGACACGGCATCGGCATCGGCGACCAGCCCCGCGCCGTAGCGGCGTACCTTGACCGTGTCGCCCTTGCTGAAGGTCACCGTGGTCGGCGCCTTCGGTTCCGGCTCCGGCGCCTGGCGCAGCGGGTCCGGCTCTGCGGCCTGCGCCAGTGCCTGCTGCTGTTCGTGCCGGGCCAGCCGCAGGCAGTTGTCGCAATGCTTGCAGCGTTCGGCCGGTGCCTCGTCCTCCATGTACTGCAGCAGCACCTGCCAGCGGCACTGGCCGGTTTGCGCGTAGAACACCATCCGCTCCAGCGTGTCGTGGTCCAGTTCGCGCTTGTCCTGGTAAGCCGTCATCAGCGCTTCCAGCGCCGCCTGGTCCAGGCCTTCGCGCGCCAGCCGCAGCACGCCGGCGTGGTCCTGCGTCACCACCTTCTGGCGCCGCAGCAGGCTCAGCATCACTTGCAGCTTGGTGCGCGGGCGCTGCAGCCGTTCCTTCAGCAGGTCCAGCGTCCAGCCGCCGGCGTCCGGCGGCGGCTGCTCCAGCAGGGCGCGATAGACCGCGTCGAGATCGGCCGGCGTCGGATAGCGGCCGGCCAGGAAGAACTGCTGCACTGCCTTGTCGCTGCGCAGGAACAGCAGGCTGCAAGTGGCCGGCTGGCCGTCGCGGCCGGCCCGGCCCATCTCCTGGTAGTACGCATCCAGGCTGCCCGGCATCTGGTAGTGGACGACGAAGCGGATGTCCGGCTTGTCGATGCCCAGGCCGAAGGCGTTGGTCGCGACCATCACGCGGCATGCGCCCGACATGAATGCTTCCTGCGCCGCGTGGCGCTGCGCCGCGCCCAGCTTGCCGTGGTAGATCCCGACCGATTCGTCCTTGAGCAGCAACGCCTCATGCACTTCCACCGCCGCTTTCACGGTGGCCGTGTAGATCAGGCCGCTGCCTTCGGTGGCCGCGACGATGGCCGCCACCCGTTCCAGCTTGTCCTCCTCGCGCGCCACCTGTTCCACCCGCAGGTAGAGATTGGGCCGGTAGGAGCCGGTGTTGAGCACGCCGCCGGCCGGGATGCCCAGCTGCTGCGCGATGTCCCTGGTGACGGCCTCGGTGGCGGTGGCGGTGAGGGCCAGCACCGGCGGCGCGCCGAGCTTGCGGCGCAGCGGGCCGATCTCCAGGAAGGCCGGCCGGAAGTCGTGGCCCCATTGCGAGATGCAGTGGGCCTCGTCGACCACCAGCAGCGCGGTCTTCTGCGCCGCCAGCAGGTCGATGAACTGCGGATCGGCCAGCCGCTCCGGGGTGGTCAGCACGATGCGCGTGCGGCCTTCGGCCAGTGCGGCCAGCGCCGCCTTGGTGTCCGGCGCGTCGAGCGCGCTGTTGAACTGCACCGCGTCGATGCCCAGCGCCTGCAGCGCCTCGCACTGGTCCTTCATCAGCGCGATCAGCGGCGAAACGACGACGGTGCGCCCTTCCAGCAGCAGCGCCGGCAGCTGGTAGCACAGCGATTTGCCGGCGCCGGTGGGCATGATGGCCAGCGTGCTGGCACCGGCCAGCACGCGCTCGATCACCTCGCTCTGCCCATGCCGCAGCCGCTTCAGTCCGAAGCGCTGCTGCAGGGTCTGCTGGATCCGGGGGTCGGGGGTTGCCTGTCGCTTGGCTGGCATGCGGCGATCAGGAGCGGTCGCTCTCGGCGCCGTCGTCTTCGTCCTCGTCCATCGCCAGGTCCGCCACCTCCAGCTCGCCTTCGGCGCCGCCGCGGCTGGCGCGGTCCACGTGGTCGGGCAGGATGTCCAGGCCGCTGCCCGAGTCGGCCAGGTCGGCCGAGGCGCGCTCACCGGTGCCGAAGCGGTCGGTGTCGCTGTTGATCTGGTCCGGTCCCAGTTCGCCCTGGGCGTCGCTGCCGCTGTCGGAACTGTCGCTCGGGCCGAGCAGGTCGGAGCCCCGGCCGCTGGGTTGTACAGCGGCGCGCTCGCCGCCCAGGATGCTGCTGTTTGCCATCGTGAGTCCTCGTTGGTTCGGAATCCAGTGTTGCGCGCCCGGCCGCGGCCCGGCGTCGGTCGCTGCGCACTCGGTTTGTCAGTCGTTGCCGATGGGCCGCGGCGGCGCGCGGGCCGGGGGCGGCTCGAGCCATGCCGGCAGCGCATAATTTGCCTTCAACCCATGAGTCCAGGATGAGCGACTTGACGCCCGACCACGCCGAAGAAGAGTCCGCTGCCGTGGTCGACGATGCCGTGCCGGCGCCGGCGCCGGCGCGCGGCATCGAAATGACGCCGATGGTGGGCCTGGGCGGGTCGGCCGGCTCGATCCCGGCGCTGCAGACCCTGATGCGCGGCTTCCCCGCGGACTGCGGCCTGGCCGTCGTGGTGGTGATGCACCTGTCGCCGGAACACGAGAGCACGCTGCCTGAATTGCTGCAGCACTGTTCGGCGATGAAGGTGGTCGCTGCCGCCGCCGACCAGGAGGTATTGCCCGGACATGTCTATGTGATCCCGCCGGCCCGCGCCATCCGCGCCGTCGGCAGCCGCCTGGTGCTGGCCGAGGAGCCGCTGGCGCCGCGTGGACGCCACGTGGCGATCGACCTGTTCTTCCGCACCCTGGCCGACACCCATGGCCCGTATGCCGCGGCGGTGGTGCTGTCGGGCGCCGACGGCGACGGCGCCATCGGCATCAAGCGCATCAAGGAACGCGGCGGCCTGACCGTGGCACAGGATCCCGAGGAAGCGGAGCACGACAGCATGCCGCGCTCGGCCATCGCCACCGGGATGGTGGACTGGGTGCTGCCGGTGGCCGACATCGCGCCGCGGCTGCTGCAATATTTCGCGCAGGGCAAGACCCTGCGGCTGCCACCGGAGGAAGTGCCGAACGCGCCGGACACCGGCGTGCCCGCCGGCAGCGACGAGGAAGCCGCCCTGCGCGACGTGCTCAATTTCCTGCGCACCCGCACCGGCCGCGACTTCTCGTACTACAAGCGGGCGACGGTGGTGCGGCGGATCGCCCGCCGGATGCAGGTCAACGGCGTTTCCGATCTGGCGGGCTACCTCAACTGCCTGCGGGTGCAGCCGGGCGAGGCCGCGGCGCTGCTGCAGGACCTGCTGATCAGCGTCACCAACTTCTTTCGCGATGGCGAGTGCTTCGAGGCGCTCGACTCGCACCTGAACGAGCTGTTTGCCGGCAAGGGGCCCGGCGACGCGGTGCGGGTGTGGGTGGCGGCCTGCGCCACCGGCGAGGAAGCGTATTCGCTGGCCATCCTGCTGAGCGAAAGGGCGCGGCTGCTGGATGCGCCGCCCAGCATCCAGATTTTCGCGACCGACCTGGACGAAGAGGCGATCCGCGAGGCGCGCGAGGGCAGCTATCCGTCCATGATCGAGGCCGACGTGTCCGAGGAGCGGCTGCAGCGCTATTTCGTCAAGGAGCACCGGGGCTACCGGGTGCGGCGCGAGCTGCGCGAGATGATCCTGTTCGCGCAGCACGACCTGCTCAAGGACGCGCCCTTCTCCCGGCTCGACCTGGTCAGCTGCCGCAACCTGCTGATCTACCTCACCCGCAATGCCCAGCAACGCGTGCTGGAGACATTCCACTTCGCGCTGTTGCCCAACGGCCTGCTGTTCCTGGGCTCTTCCGAGTCGGTGGAGGACAGCAGCCTGCTGTTCAGCGTGATCGACAAGAAGTACCGGATCTTCCGGCAACGGCCGATGCCGCGCGTCCATCCGCCGCTGCCGGTGGGCCCGAGCATGCTCACCATGGCTGCCGAGGCGCAGCGGCGCGCGCTGGCCGGTCCGGTGGTGGCCAGTGCCGCCTTCGAGGCCGGCGCGGTGCCCGGACGGGTGGAGCGCGGCGCCGTCGACGGGCGCAACCTGTCATGGGGCGAGCTGCACTTCAAGATGCTGGAGGCGATGGCGCCGCCCACCATCCTGGTGGACGGGGAGCACAACATCCTGCACCTGTCGCCGTCGGCCGGCCGCTTCCTGCAGTTCACCGGCGGCGAACCCAGCCGCAACCTGCTGCGCTCGGTCCATCCCAGCCTGCGGGTGGAGTTGCGGGCGGCCCTCTTCGAGGCCACCCAGAGCGGGCAACGCTCCGAGCTGGTGGCGCCGGCGGTGGAGATGGGCAAGGACACGGTGGAAGTTGCCATCCGCGTCTCGCCCGCCGCCGACGTCGCGCCCGACCTGCTGCTGGTGAGCCTGGAGGCGTTGCCGCCCGCGCACCCGTCGGATGCGACGGCCGAGACGCCGTCGCGTTCCGGCCCGGACCCGGTGGCGCGCCACCTGGACCGCGAGATCGAACGGCTGCGCCGCCAGCTGCGCGAGACCGTGGAGCAATACGAAGGCTCGACCGAGGAACTCAAGGCCAGCAACGAGGAGTTGCAGGCCATGAACGAGGAGCTGCGCTCGGCGACGGAAGAACTGGAGACCAGCCGCGAGGAGCTGCAGTCGATCAACGAGGAGCTGACCACCGTCAACGTCGAACTCAAGGGCAAGGTCGACGAGCTGGGCCACTCCAACAGCGACATGCACAACCTGATGGACGCGACGGCCATCGCCACCGTGTTCCTGGACCGCGAACTGCGGATCAACCGCTACACGCCGTCGGCCGTGACGCTGTTCAACCTGATCCCCAGCGACGTCGGCCGCCCGTTGGCCGACCTCGCGACCCGGCTGGACTACACGCAGCTGGGCGACGACGCCCGCCGGGTGCTGGAAAAGCTGGTGCCGATCGAGCGCGAAGTGGGCATGCCCGACGGCAAATGGTTCCTGTCGCGGCTGCTGCCGTACCGCACGATCGAGGACCACATCGCCGGCGTGGTGGTGTGCTTCATCGACATCACCGAGCGCAAGGAGGCCGAGGAGGTGCGGCTGTGGCTGTCGGCGGTGGTGGCGTCGTCCACCGATGCGATCATCAGCTTCTCCATCGACCTCACCATCCTGAGCTGGAACGCGGGCGCCACCAGGGTGTTCGGCTACGACGCCGCCGAGACGATCGGCCGGCCGCTCGGCATGCTGGATCGCCAGGGCGACGCCGACCAGGAGGTGATCGCCACCGCGCTGCGCGAGGGCCGGCCGGCGCAGAACCTGGAACGGGTGCGCCAGCGCAAGGACGGCAGCGAAGTGCATGTCGCGCTCAGCATCTCGCCGATCAAGGACGGCCTGGGCCAGGTGATCGGCGGCACGGCGATCGCGCGCGACGTGACCGAGCAGAAGAAGGCGGCCGAGGCGCTGCGCAACAGCGAGGAGCGGCTGCGCCTGATCGTCGAGAGCGCCACCGACTACGCGATCTTCTCCACCGACCTGGCGCGCCGCATCACCATCTGGAACAGCGGTGCCGAGCGCCTGCTCGGATACACCGAGGCGGAGGCGATGGGCCGCGAGGCCGACATGATCTTCACGCCCGAGGACCGCGCCGCCGGCGCGCCGGACAACGAACAGCGCACCGCCATGGCGGAGGGCCGCGCGGCCGACGACCGCTTCCACATGCGCAAGGACGGCAGCGTGTTCTGGGCCAGCGGCGCGATGATGGTGATGCGCGACGCCACCGGCGCCGCGGTGGGCCTGGTGAAGATCCTGCGCGACCAGACCGCGGTGCGCGAGAGCCAGCAGGCGCTGGAGCGCAGCCAGGGCGAACTGGTCGACGCCCTGCAGGCCAACGAGAAGGCGCGGGTCGCGCTGCAGGAAGCGGACCTGGCCAAGGACCGCTTCCTGGCGGTGCTGTCGCACGAACTGCGCAACCCGCTGGCCTCGATCGACAGCGCCGCGTCGCTGCTGCTGACGCCCGGGGTCGACGGGCCGGACCGGGAGGCGGCGGCGCAGGTGGTGCGGCGCCAGGCGCAGGCGATGAAGAGCCTGATGAACGACCTGCTGGACGTGTCGCGGCTGACCTTCGGCCGGCTGGAGCTGCACCGCCAGCAGGTGCTGCTGGCGCCGATCGTGGACGCCGCGCTGGAGACCACGCGGCCCTTGCTGGACGCCGCCGGCCATACATTGAGCGTGGAGCTGCCGCCGTACCCGGTGCAGCTGGACGCGGACCCGCTGCGCCTGAACCAGGTGCTGTCGAACCTGCTGACCAATGCCATCAAATACACGCCGCCGGGCGGCCGCGTGGAGCTGCACGTGAGTTTCGAAGGCGAGCATGTCCTGATCACCGTGCGCGACAACGGTGTCGGCATGAAGCCCGAGGACATCGGCCGGATGTTCGAGATGTTCGCCCAGGCGGACGCGCCGGCCAACCGCGCCAACGCCGGCCTGGGCATCGGGCTGGCGCTGGTGCGCAGCATCGTCGAACTGCATGGCGGCACGGTGGAGGCCTCGTCGCCCGGGCTGGGCCAGGGCAGCGAGCTGCGCGTGCGGCTGCCGGCCCGGCGCGCCGCCCCCGGCGCCGCTCCCGCCGCGGAGCAGGAAGGCACGGCGCCGCCGGTCGATCGCAGCACCCGCAAGCGCGGGCTGATCCTGATCGCCGACGACAACGTGGATGCCTCCTGGGGCATCAGCAAGCTGCTGGAGATCTCCGGCTTCGCCACGGTGCGGGTGGCAGGCGGGCAGGAGGCCGTGAGCGAATGCGCGCGCCGCCAGCCCGATGTCGCCATCCTCGACATCGGCATGCCCGACCTCAACGGCCACGACGCCGCCCGCCAGATCCGGGCCACGCCCTGGGGCCGGCAGATGGTGCTGATCGCCGCTACCGGCTGGGGCCAGGAGTCGGACGAGCGCAAGGCGCTGGAAGCGGGCTTCGACGCCCACATGACCAAGCCGGTGGACCTGCGCAAGCTGGCCGCGCTGGTGGACACGCTGCTGGAGCAGCGCAAGGCCCAGCCGTCGCCAGGTGGGCCCGGCTAGGCCAGCAGTGCCACGTTCCCGCCGGCGGCGGTGGTGTTGATGGTCAGGGTCTGCTCGGCGCAGAAGCGCTGCAGGTAATACGGCCCGCCGGCCTTCGGTCCGGTGCCCGACAAGCCTTCGCCGCCGAAGGGCTGGACGCCGACCACGGCGCCGATGATGTTGCGGTTGACGTAGACGTTGCCCACGTGCGCGCGCGCCGCCAGCGCCTGGGCCCGGCTGTCGATGCGGGTCTGGATGCCCAGCGTCAGGCCGTAGCCCAGCGCGTTGATCTGGTCGATCACGGCGGCCGGGTCGCCGCTCCAGCGCACCACGTGCAGCACCGGGCCGAAGATCTCCTGCTGCACCTCGGCGATGCTGGCGACCTCGAAGATCTGCGGCGGGATGAAGAACCGGCCGTCATGCCGGGCCTGGTCCGGCATCGGGACGCCGGCATGCAGGGGCATGGAGCCCGGCTCGAGGCCGGGATGACGGTCCGTCGCGGTGCGCTGCAGGCGCTCCACCTGCCTGGCGATTCCTTCCCAGGCTTCCCGGTCGATCACCGGTCCGACGTCGGTGGCCAGCAGCGCCGGATCGCCGATGACCAGCTCCCGCACCGCGCCCGCGAGCATGCCGGTCACGGTGTCGGCGATGCCTTCGTGCAGGCACAGCAGCCGCAGCGCCGAACAGCGCTGGCCGGCCGAGCGGAACGCGCTCTGCACCACCGCGTCGGCGACCTGCTCCGGCAGCGCGGTGGAGTCCACCAGCATCGCGTTGATGCCGCCGGTTTCGGCGATCAGCGGCACGATCGGCCCGTCCTTGGCCGCCAGCGCGCGATGGATGATGCGCGCCACCTGGGTCGAGCCGGTGAACACCACGCCGGCGATGCCCGGCTGCGCCACCAGCGCCGCGCCCACCGTCTCGCCGGGTCCGTGCAGCAGTTGCAGCGCGTCGGCCGGCACGCCGGCCGCATGCAGCAGGCGTACGGCCTCGGCCGCGATCGCCGGCGTCTGGTCCGCCGGCTTGGCCAGCACGCTGTTGCCGGTGGCCAGCGCCGCTGCCACCTGGCCGGTGAAGATGGCCAGCGGGAAGTTCCAGGGGCTGATGCAGACCCAGGCCCCGCGCGCCGTCAGCCGCAGCTCGTTGGATTCGCCGGTGGGGCCGGCAAGCGCCAGCGGCTGCATCAGCCGCTGCGCTTCATCGGCGTAGTAGCGCAGGAAGTCGATCGCCTCGCGCACTTCCGAGACGGCGTCGCCCCAGGTCTTGAAGGCTTCCTTCACCAGCAGCGCGCACAGCTGCGGCAATTGCGTCTGCATCGCATCGGCGGCCTTGCGCAGGATGGCGGCGCGCCGTTCGACCGGGGCGCGGCTCCAGTGCCGGCCGGCGGCCAGCGCGCGGGCGACGGCATCGCCGACGGATGCCACGTCGGCCAGCGGCACCGTCGGCACTCTGGTCGTTTCATAGGCGGCCAGCAGCGGCGCGCGCATGCTCTCCACCGTGAGGTCCACCCCTTCGCTGTTGCGGCGTGATGCACCGTACAACTGCGGCGGCAGCGGCAGCGCGGCTTCGCGCTCCAGCCACAGCGGCGACACCAGCAGCTGCTGCATGCCGACCGATTCGTCGGCCAGCTGGTGGACGAAGGAGGAATTGGCGCCGTTCTCCAGCAGCCGCCGCACCAGGTAGGCCAGCAGCTCGCGGTGCTGCCCCACCGGCGCATAGACCCGGCAGCGGATCGACGGGTCCTTGAGCACCTCTCGGTAGATGCCCTCGCCCATGCCATGCAGGCGCTGCAGCTCGAACCCGCCCGTGCCGCCGGCCATCTGCACGATGGCGGCGATGGTGCCGGCGTTGTGGGTGGCGAACTGGGCAAAGATCACGTCGCCGGCATCGAGCAGCGCCCGCGCGCAGGCCAGGTACGAGATGTCGGTGTGGTGCTTGTGGGTGAACACCGGGTACTGCGGCAGCCCCATCTCCTGCGCCCGCTTGATCTCCGCATCCCAGTAGGCGCCCTTGACTAGCCGGCACATGAACCGCAGCCCGAGCCTGCGCCCCAGCTGCGCCACATGCGCCACCAGCTCCTGCGCCCGCGACTGGTAGGACTGCAGCGCCAGCCCGAAGCCCTGCCACTGCGGCTGCTCGCGTGCCACCTGCAGCGCCAGTGCCTCGAAGACGTCGAGGGAAAGCTCCAGCCGGTCGACCTCCTCGGCGTCGATGGTGAGGTTGATGTTGGCCCGCGCCGCCTGCTGGCACAGGGCCCACACCCGCGGCACCAGCTCCGCCAGCACCCGGGCGCGCTGGGCGTCTTCGTAGCGCGGGTGCAGCGCGCTCAGCTTGATCGAGATGCCGTCGTTGTCGGCCGGCGAGCGCTGCGCGTCGCCGCCGGCGGCGATGGCGGCGATCGCGTCGCGATAACTCTCCAGGTAGTGCAGGGCGTCGGCCTCGGTGCGGGCGCCCTCGCCGAGCATGTCGTACGAATGGCGCAGGTTCGGCTGGCGCCGGCGGGCGTCCGCGGCTTCGCCCAGCGCTTCGCCGATCGACTGGCCCAGCACGAACTGGCGTCCCAGCAGCTGCACGGCGCGCAGCGTTGCGGCGACGACGGTCCTGGCGCCCAGGCGCGAGAGCAGCCCCTGTTCCTGCCCGCCATCGGGCAGCATCTTCTTGGACATCGCGATGGCGGCCTGCGACAGCCGCGCCAGCGGCGAATCCGGCGCGCCGTCGAAATCGGCCCGGCCGAGCTGGTCGGCCGTCAGGGCGATCGCGGTCTCGGCGTCGGGGACGCGCAGCAGCGCCTCGGCCAGCCGCATCAGGGCCAGGCCCTCGGCGCTGGCGATCGGGTATTCCTTCAGCAGGCTTTCCATCGCCCAGAACGGCGGCGGATGGCGGCGGACCGCGTCCACCCACGGCCGCGCGGCGGCGGCTGCGGCGGGCCAGTCCAGCGCGCCTTCAAGGGCGGCGAGGGCGGCGCTGACGATGCCGGCTTCGGGCCGGTAGGGCGAGGGAAGGTGTTGGCTCATGACCAATCGTCGCTGGATTCGCAGTGAATTTCACGCTAAATTCCAGGAATGTTCAGAACAAATCACTAGCAGTGGTGGCCGATCTTGCGAATCTGGATCGCATCGACCTGCGCATCCTGGACGCCCTGCAGCGCGACGGCCGGCTGTCCAACCTGAAGCTGGCCGAGGCGGTGGCCCTGTCGCCGACGGCGGTGCTGGCCCGGGTGCAGCGGCTGACGCGCGAGGGCTACATCCTGGGCTACGAGGCGCGGCTCAACCCGATGCAGCTGGGCGCCGGCATGCTGGTGTTCGTGGAGGTGCTGCTCGATCGGACCACGCCCAACGTGTTCGAGGCCTTCAAGGCGGCGGTGCAGGTGCATCCCGAGATCATGGAGTGCCACATGGTGGCCGGCGGCTTCGACTACCTGCTCAAGACCCGGATGGCGGACATGCGGGCCTACCGCGATTTCGCCGGCACCGTGCTGTGGCAGCTGCCGGGCGTGCGCGAAACCCGCACCTACGCGGTGATGGAGGAAGTCAAGAGCAGCACCCGGCTGCCGCTGCCTGTGTAGGATGCCCGCTGCTGGAGACCACCAATGACCTATCTGCTGGCCCTGGACCAGGGCACCTCGAGTTCGCGCAGCATCGTGTTCGACGAACTCGGCAACATCGTCGCGCAGGCCCAGCAGGAGCTGCCGCAGATCTATCCGCAGCCCGGCTGGGTCGAGCACGACCCGATGCAGATCTGGAACGGCCAGCTGGCGACCGCGCGCGAAGCGCTGGCCAAAGCCAAGCTCAAGGCCGCAGACATCCGCGCCATCGGCATCACCAACCAGCGCGAGACCACGCTGGTGTGGAACCGCAAGACCGGCCGGCCGGTCCACCACGCCATCGTCTGGCAGGACCGGCGCGGCGAACCGGTCTGCGCGCAACTGCGCGAGCAGGGGCAGGCCGCGAAGATCCAGCAGCGCACCGGCCTGCTGATCGACTCCTACTTTTCGGCCACCAAGATCAAGTGGTTGCTGGACAACGTGGCCGGTGCGCGGGAGCAGGCGCAGCGCGGCGAGCTCGCCTTCGGCACGGTGGACAGCTGGCTGCTGTGGCAGCTCACCGGCGGCAAGCTGCACGCCACCGACGTCAGCAACGCATCGCGCACCATGCTGTTCGACATCCACCGCAACCAGTGGGACGCGGAGCTGCTGGCGATGCTGGATGTGCCGGCGTCGATGCTGCCGCAGGTGCTGCCGTCCAGCGCGCAATACGGGTCCACCGACGCGGTGCTGCTGGGCGCGCCGATCGCGATCGGCGGGGTGGCCGGCGACCAGCAGAGCGCGCTGTTCGGCCAGGCCTGCTTCAAGGCCGGCATGGCCAAGAACACCTACGGCACCGGCTGCTTCCTGCTGATGCACACCGGCGGGCATTTTCAGACCTCGGCCAACGGCCTGCTCACCACCAGCGCGGCGCAGACCGGTGCCGAGCCGGAGTTCGCGCTGGAAGGCAGCGTGTTCGTCGGCGGCGCGGTGGTCCAGTGGCTGCGCGACGGCCTCAAGGCGATCAAGGGCAGCGAAGAGGTGCAGGCGCTGGCGCAAAGCGTTCCCGATTCGGGCGGCGTGATGGTGGTGCCGGCCTTCACCGGGCTGGGCGCGCCTTACTGGAAGCCCGACGCGCGCGGCACCATCACCGGCCTGACGCGCGGCACCACCGCGGCCCACATCGCCCGCGCCGCGCTGGAGAGCATCGCGTACCAGAGCGCCGCGCTGCTGCTGGCCATGAGCCGCGACGCCACTGCCGCCGGCGGCACGCCGGTGAGCGAACTGCGGGTGGACGGCGGCGCCTGCGTCAACGACCTGCTGATGCAGTTCCAGGCCGACCTGCTGGGCATCCCGGTCGTGCGTCCCGCCGTCACCGAAACCACCGCGCTGGGCGCCGCTTACCTGGCCGGCCTGTCCAGCGGCGTGTACCGCAGCCGCGACGAACTGTCGGCGCTGTGGCGGGCCGGGCGCCGCTTCCTGCCGACGCTGGAACGCAGCCGCGCCGGCGAACTGATGGCGCAATGGGAGCACGCGGTGCGGCAGGCGACGGCAGCCTGAGGAGGCCGGGAAAGCGCTGATGCCCGCCGCCGGCAGCCCATTTGACAATCGCTGATCTTGAACTTCAGGAAACCGACATGACCAAGCACCACTGCGCCATTGCCGCCCTCGTCGCCGCCGCCGCTGCCTTGCCGGCCGCCGCCCAGACGCTCAAGCCGGGCCTGTGGGAGATCACCAACAAGATGCAGAGCGGCAGCGGGCAGATGGAGAACGCCATGTCGCAGATGCAGCAGCAGATGGCGTCGATGCCGCCCGAGCAGCGCAAGATGATCGAGGAGCAGATGGCCAGGTCCGGCGTCAAGATGGGCTCCGCCGGTCCGGCCGGCGGCATGAGCGTGCGCATCTGCATGACCAAGGAGATGGTCGAGAAAAACGAGATGCCGGCGCAGCAGGGCGACTGCAAGACCACCGCGCAGAGCCGCACGGGCAACACCATGAAGATGGCCTTCGCCTGCACCAACCCGCCCTCCAGCGGCGACGGCCAGATCACCTTCAACGGCTCGGAGTCCTACTCCAGCAAGATGAACGTCACCACCACCATGCAGGGCAGGCCGGAAAAGATGACCATGGAAGGCAGCGGCAAGTGGCTGGCCGCCGACTGCGGTGAGATCAAGCCGTTCCGCCAGCCGTTGCCGAAGAAATAGGCTGATGTCCTGCCGGACCCGATCCGGCCTTGCGGATCAAGCCCGCGACGACAGGGGCGGCCGGCCGCCGAAGATCGCGGTGCCAACCCGCACCATCGTGCTGCCGGCCAGGATCGCCGCTTCGAGGTCGGCGGTCATCCCCATCGACAGCGTGTCCAGCGGCAGGCCCGCTTCCCTGAGCTGGTCGAACAGGGCGCGCGTGCGCATGTGCAGCGCGCGCTGCGCGGCGAAATCGTCCACCGGCTCCGGGATCGTCATCAGGCCGCGCAGTTTCAGGCGGGGCAGCGCGGCGATCTCCGCGGCCAGCGCCGCCACGTCTTTCGGCGCGACGCCGGCCTTGGTGGCGCCGCCGTCGATGTTCACCTGGATGCACACTTGCAGCGGCGCCAGCTCCGGCGGACGCTGCTCCGACAGCCGTTGCGCGGTCTTGAGGCGGTCGATGCTGTGCACCCAGTCGAAGTGGCCGGCCACCAGCCGGGTCTTGTTGCTCTGCACCGGGCCGATGCAATGCCACTGCAGCGGCAGGTCGCGCAGCAGCGCGATCTTCTCCACCGCTTCCTGGATGTAGTTCTCGCCGAAGGCGCTTTGGCCCGCTTCATACGCCTGGCGCACTGCGTCCGGGCCGAAGGTTTTCGACACGGCAAGCAGCGTGACATCGGTCACGGGGCGTTGCGCCTGCGCACAGGCATCAGCGATCCGTTGGTGAACTCGCTGGAGGTTGTTTCGAATCGTGGTCATAATTAACCGGCACTAGAGCAACCAACTACCGAGGGGATCCGTGGATATTACCCAGCTGCTGGCGTTCAGCGTCAAGAACAAGGCATCCGACCTGCACTTGTCCGCCGGCCTGCCGCCGATGATCCGGGTCCACGGCGACGTGCGGCGCATCAATGTCGACGCGCTTGACCACAAGCAGGTGCACGGCATGGTGTACGACATCATGAACGACACCCAGCGCAAGATGTACGAGGAATTCCTGGAAGTCGACTTCTCGTTCGAGATCGACGGCCTGGCGCGCTTCCGGGTCAACGCGTTCAACCAGCAGCGCGGCGCCGGTGCCGTGTTCCGGACCATTCCCTCCAAGATCCTGACGCTGGAGCAGCTCAACGCGCCCAAGATCTTCGGCGAGCTGGCGCTCAAGCCGCGCGGCATGGTGCTGGTCACCGGCCCCACCGGCTCGGGCAAGTCCACCACGCTGGCGGCGATGGTGAACTTCCTGAACGAAACCGAATACGGCCACATCCTGACGGTGGAAGACCCGATCGAGTTCGTCCACGAGTCCAAGAAGTGCCTGATCAACCAGCGCGAGGTGGGCAACATGACGCTGTCGTTCGCGGCGGCGCTCAAGTCGGCGCTGCGCGAAGACCCGGACGCGATCCTGGTGGGCGAAATGCGCGACCTGGAAACGATCCGGCTGGCGATGACGGCCGCGGAGACGGGCCACCTGGTGTTCGGCACGCTGCACACCTCGTCGGCGGCCAAGACCATCGACCGGATCATCGACGTGTTTCCGGCCGACGAGAAGGAAATGGTGCGGGCCATGCTGTCGGAATCGCTGCAGGCCGTGATCTCGCAGACGCTGTGCAAGACCAAGGACGGCACCGGCCGGGTCGCGGCGCACGAGATCATGCTGGGCACCTCCGCCATCCGCAACCTGATCCGCGAGGCCAAGGTGGCGCAGATGTATTCGGCCATCCAGACCGGCAACAGCTTCGGCATGCAGACGCTGGACCAGAACCTCACGGACCTGGTCAAGCGCAACATGATCAGCCCGGCCGAGGCGCGCGGCAAGGCCAAGATCCCGGAAAACTTCCCGGGCTGAGGCCCGCGCCGCCGCGGCCAGCCAAGGAGGAACGATGAACGAAGGCAGCGATCGGACCCAGCGCGGCGGCCTCAGGGCGGCAGCCGAACGGCCGGATCCCCTTCTGTTCAGCAGCGCCTTCGACGACCTGGGGGTCGATCCTTCCAGGCTCGTGGCGTGGAGCGCGCGGGCTGCGGCGATCGGTGCCAGCGCGCTGCCGCCGGACCATGGCACCGCCCTGCTGCGTTCGCTGTGGAGCCGCGACAAATACATGGGGCGCCTCGGCGTCGCCGCGATCGGCCGGCTGGAGCGCTTCATCGACTTCGCCATGGTGGCGGCCGGGCGCAACGTCATCGAGCAGGACGAGCACGGCAATTTCATGATGGTGCTTCTCAGCGGCAGCGTCGCGGTGGACCGGCGCCAGCCCTGGGGCGAGCTGATGCGCATGGCGGAAGCGCGGCCCGGGGATATCCTGGGCGAAATGTCGCTGCTGGACAGCGGAATGCGCTTCGCCCGCTGCACCACGCTCACCCATTGCGAGATCGGCGTGCTGGACGCGGAAGCGCTCGACGGCATGATGGCCACCGACCCCGAGCTGGCCGCCAGCCTGATCGCGCTGCTGGCGCGGCGGCTGTCGCTGCGGCTGCGCACCGTCGGCGCGCGGGTCTCGGACCGCAAGACTTTCTGAAGCAGCGAAGAATTTAGCGAGGACTTTCCATGGAACGCGACCAGGCAACCAAATTCATCAACGACCTGCTCAAGCTGATGGTCAGCCGCAACGGCAGCGACCTGTTCATCACCGGCGACTTCCCGCCCGCGATGAAGGTGGACGGCAAGGTCACCAAGGTCTCGCCCCAGCCCCTGAACAGCGGCCACACGCTGGCGCTGGCGCGCTCGATCATGAGCGACAAGCAGGCCGCCGAGTTCGAGCGCACCAAGGAGTGCAATTTCGCGATCTCGCCGCCCAACATCGGGCGCTTCCGCGTCAACGCATTCGTGCAGCAGGGCAAGGTGGGGATGGTGCTGCGGGTCATTCCGCAGGTGCTGCCGACCATCGACGGGCTCGGCGTGCCCCAGGTGCTCAAGGAGGTCGCGATGTCCAAGCGCGGCCTCACCATCCTGGTGGGGGCCACCGGCTCGGGCAAGTCCACCACGCTGGCGGCGATGGTGGACTGGCGCAACGAGAACTCGTACGGCCACATCATCACCATCGAGGACCCGGTGGAGTTCGTCCATCCGCACAAGAACTGCGTGGTCACGCAGCGCGAGGTGGGGCTGGACACGGACAGCTGGGAAGCGGCGCTGAAGAACACGCTGCGGCAGGCCCCGGACGTGATCCTGATGGGCGAGATCCGCGACCGCGAGACGATGGAGCATGCCGTGGCCTTCGCCGAAACCGGCCACCTGTGCCTGGCCACCCTGCACGCCAACAGCGCCAACCAGGCGCTGGACCGGGTGATCAACTTCTTCCCGGAAGAGCGCCGCGCGCAGTTGCTGATGGACCTGTCGCTCAACCTCAAGGCCTTCATCTCGCAGCGCCTGGTGCCCAAGCAGGACGGCAAGGGCCGCGCGGCCGCGGTGGAGATCATGCTCAACACGCCGCTGATCTCCGACATGATCTTCAAGGGCGAGGTCTCCGAGATCAAGGAGATCATGAAGAAGAGCCGCAACCTGGGCATGCAGACCTTCGACCAGGCGCTGTACGACGCCTACGAGAACAACGTCATCACGTACGAGGACGCGCTGCGCAACGCCGACTCGGTCAACGACCTGCGCCTGCAGATCAAGCTCAACTCGCAGCGCGCCAAGACCCAGGACCTGTCCGCTGGAACGGAACACCTCGCGATCGTCTGAAGCAGCTGTCGTCCCGGGCTTGACCCGGGACCCAGACGGTGGAATGCAGATACCGTCGATCAGGAAGGGCCAAAATAGCGCCATCCGCAACCCCTTCTTTCAGGACGACGACCATGGCCAGCACCAACCCGAAAACCTATGAACCTACGGCGCCCCGCAAGGTCGCCTTCCTCGGCCTGGGCGTGATGGGCTCGCCGATGGCGGGGCACCTGGCGCTGGCCGGGCACCATGTCACGGTCTACAACCGCAGCGCGCCGAAGGCCGAGGCCTGGAAGAAGGAGTTCAAGGGCCATTCGGCGGCGACGCCGGCACTGGCCGCCAAGGATGCCGATTTCGTCTTCTGCTGCGTCGGCAACGACGACGACCTGCGCAGCGTCACGCTGGGCGAGGAGGGCGCCTTCATCGGCATGAAGAAGGGTGCCATCTTCGTCGACCACACCACCGCCTCGGCCGACATCGCGCGCGAACTGCAGGTGCAGGCGCAGGCGCTGGGGCTGCAGTTCGTGGACGCACCGGTGTCGGGCGGGCAGGCGGGCGCCCAGAACGGCATGCTGACGGTGATGTGCGGCGGCGACAAGGCCGCCTTCGAGGCCGCCCGGCCGGTGGCCATGGCCTTCTCGCGCGCCTTCACGCTGCTGGGCGCGGCCGGCGCCGGCCAGCTGGCCAAGATGGTCAACCAGATCGCCATCGCGGGGCTGGTGCAGGGGCTGTCCGAGGCGATCGCCTTCGGCCAGCAGGCCGGCCTGGACATGAACCAGGTGCTGGAGGTGATCGGCAAGGGCGCCGCCCAGAGCTGGCAGATGGACAACCGCGGCAAGACCATGATCGAAGGCAAGTTCGAGTTCGGCTTCGCCGTCGACTGGATGCGCAAGGACCTGGGGCTGGTGCTGGACGAAGCCAAGCGCAACGGTGCCCGGCTGCCGGTGACGGCGCTGGTGGACCAGTTCTACGCCGACGTGCAGGCCGCCGGCGGCCGCCGCTGGGACACCTCCAGCCTGATCACGCGGCTGAAGTGACCGAAGGCGGCAATGCCCGCCGCGGTCATCCCGGGCTGGACCCGGGATCCATCCTGTTCCCATCCGCGGAGTTGCTGGCGCGGCCCCGTCCGGATCCCGGCTCGAGGCGGGATGACAGCCACTCGGACCGGACGACAGCCGTCTAAGGCTTCGCGCTGGTCGGCGACGTGGGCGCCAGCTGGGTCTGGATCCGGCGCATCTCTTCCTCGCTGATCAGCTCGAAGATCCGGACCACCCGCTGCACGCCGTTGATCTGGCGGGCGATGGCCGTGGCGCGGTCGGCTTCCGGCGGCGTCACCCGGCCCATCAGGAAGACCGTGCCGCGCTCGGTCACCACCTTGAAGGCGCCCGCGTACAGGTCTTTGGCGTCCACCAGCGAGGCCTTGACCTTGCCGGTGATCAGCGTGTCGTTGGAGCGCTGCACCAGCGTGCTGGTGCCGGCCACCACCAGCTCGTTGACGATCAAACGCACGTTCTCCACCCGCGAGATCAGCTGCTCGGCCTGCTGCTTGGCCGCGTCGCTGGGCACCTCGCCGGTCAGCAGCACCTGCCGGTTGTAGCTGGTGACGTTGATGTGCGCGCGGTCGCCGAAGGCATCGCGCAGCCGGCTGGCGCCGCGCAGCTCGATGGTTTCGTCCTCCAGCTGGGTGCCGGACGTGCGCCGGTCAGCGGCGACCATTGCCGACATCGCGGCGCCGCCGACCACCAGCGGAACGCACGCACTCAGCGTGCCGGCCAGCGCTGCAGCCAGCGCGATGGCCAGGATGGGTGACGGGAGCTTCGATGTCATGTTGGGGATTCCTGTTCGCCGAGAAGCTGGGTGTCCACGCCGTCGCAGATGCAGTGCAGCACCAGCAGGTGCACTTCCTGGATCCGCGCCGTGCGGTCGTGCGGCACGCAAATGTGGACGTCGGTCTCGCGCAGCACGTTGGCGATCTTGCCGCCGCCGCGCCCGGTCAGCGCCACCACGCTCATCTCGCGCTCGTGCGCCGCTTCGATCGCCGCCAGGATGTTGGCGGAGTTGCCGCTGGTGGACAGCGCCAGCAGCACGTCGCCGGCCTGGCCAAGGCCGCGCACCTGCTTGGCGAAGATGCGGGTGAAGTCGTAGTCGTTGCCGATCGCGGTGAGGATGGAGCTGTCGGTGGTCAGCGCGATGGCGCCCAGCTCGGGCCGCTCGCGCTCGAAGCGGCCGATGAACTCGGCCGAGAAATGCTGGGCGTCGGCGGCCGAACCGCCGTTGCCGCAGGCCAGCACCTTGCCGCCGCTGGTCACGCAGGCCAGCACCGCCTGCACGGCGGCGGCGATCGGCTTGCTCAGCGATTGCGCGGCCTGGTACTTCAGGTCGGCGCTGTCGATGAAATGCTGTTGGATCCGTTGTTCGAGCATGGCTGGGGATGATAACCGGGGCCTGCCGGGCGCAAGCCCGCGCCTGCAAGTCGGTTAACCTCGACGGTTTTGCGCGCAGCGCGCATCCCACCCCCGGAAAGGACCGTTCATGACCATCAAATCCCTGGCTCGCCTTGCCGCCGCCATGCTGGCGCTGTGTGCGTGCGCCTGCGCTTTCGCCCAGAACAAGGAGCTGGTGGTCGGCTCCAGCGCCACCTATCGCCCGTTCGCCTACGAAAATCCCAGCAAGGAAATCGTCGGCTACGACGTCGACATCATCAAGGCGGTGGCCCAGAAGGCCGGCCTGCAGATCAAGATCGTCAACACGCCCTGGACCGGCATCTTCGCGGCGCTGAACAACGGCGATCTCGACCTGGTGATCTCCGGTGTGACCATCAACGACAAGCGCAAGCAGTCCTACGACTTCACCGCGCCCTATTTCGAGGCCCGCCAGCTGATCGCCGTCCACAAGGACGCCAACGTCCGCAGCCTGAAGGACCTGGCCGGCAAGAAGATCGGCGTCGTCACCGGCAGCACCGGCGACGACACGGCCTCACGCGAATTCGGCAAGACCAATCCCGACATCCGCCGCTTCGAGAGCACGCCGGTGGTGATCTCCGAACTGGCCAACAACGGGCTGGATGCCGCCATCGGCGACAACGGCGTGATCGCCTTCCGGGCCCAGGAACACGCGCAGCTCAAGACCGTCGCCGACCCGGCGTTCCCGAAGGAATATTTCGGCATCGTGGTCAAGCAGGGCAACAAGCCGCTGCTGGCCAAGCTGAATGCCGGCCTCGCCGCGATCAAGGCCGACGGCAGCTACGCGCAGATCTACAAGAAGTGGTTCCAGGCCGAGGCGCCCGCCCTGCCCGCGCAATAAGCCGTTCGCCGCTCGCCGATGGAACAGGTCCTCTGGTTCGGCTGGTTCCGCGCCGACATCATCGCGGAGTACGCGCCGCTGTTCTGGCGCGGCCTGGCGATGACGATCGCGCTGACGCTGATCTGCATCGTGCAGGGCACGGCGCTGGGGCTGGCGATCGGCATGGCGCGGGTGGCGCAGGCGCGCCATGCGCCGGCCCGGCAGCTGTGCCGCTACCTGCTGCGCTGGCCGTCCACGGTGTACGTGAGCTTCTTCCGCGGCACGCCGCTGTTCGTGCAGATCCTGCTGATCCACTTCGCGGTGCTGCCGCTGTTCATCAATCCGGCCGACGGGCTGCTGATCTCGGGCGAGACCGCACGTCACCTGAAGCAGAACTACGGCGCCTTCCTGTCCGGCGTGGTGGCGCTGACGCTCAATGCCGGCGCCTACATCTCGGAGATCTTCCGCGCCGGCATCCAGTCGATCGACCGCGGCCAGGTGGAGGCCTCGCGCTCGCTCGGCATGTCATTCCCGCGCACGATGTACCACGTGGTCCTGCCGCAGGCGTTCCGCCGGATGCTGCCACCACTGGGCAACAACGCGATCTCGCTGCTGAAGGATTCGTCGCTGGTCTCGGCCATCGGGCTGGCGGAACTGGCCTACGCCGCGCGCACCGTGGCCGGCGCCTATTCGCGCTACTGGGAGCCGTACCTGACGATCTCCCTGATGTACTGGCTGCTCACGCTGGGCCTGGCGTACGCCGTCAAGAAGCTGGAGGCTCGGTATGGACGAGGTGATTCGCGTTGAGGGCCTGACCAAGCAGTTCGGCGACCTGCAGGTCCTGCGCGGCATCGATTGCACCGTCAAGGCGTCCGAGGTGGTCTGCGTGATCGGGCCGTCGGGCTCGGGCAAGAGCACCTTCCTGCGCTGCCTGAACGGGCTGGAAGAGGCATCGGGCGGCCAGGTACTGGTGCACGGCGTCTCGGTGCACCAGCCCAGGACCGACGTCGACGCGCTGCGCTCGGAGATCGGCATGGTGTTCCAGCGCTTCAACCTGTTCCCGCACATGACGGTGCTGGAGAACATCATGCTGGCGCCGCTGAAGGTGCGCCGGCTGGGCTTGGCGCAGGCTCGCGGCCGCGCGACCGTGTTGCTGGAGAAGGTGGGGCTGATCGACAAGATCGACGCCTATCCCAACCAGCTGTCGGGCGGCCAGCAGCAGCGCGTCGCCATCGCCCGGGCGCTGGCGATGCAGCCGCGCATCATGCTGTTCGACGAGCCGACCTCGTCGCTGGACCCCGAGATGGTGGGCGAGGTGCTGGCCGTCATGCGCGCGCTGGCCGGCGAGGGCATGACCATGGTGGTGGTGACGCACGAGATGGGCTTTGCCCGCGAGGTGGCGAACCGGGTGATCTTCATCGACCAGGGCGTGATCGTGGAGGAGGGCGATCCCGCGGTCATCTTCTCCAGCCCGGCGCAGGAGCGCACCCGCGCGTTCCTGGGCAAGGTGCTGTAGCCTCAGCCGGCGTCGAAGGCCGCCTGGAGCCACTCGATCCGCCCGCCTTCCAGCGCGACGACGTCGAAGCGGCAGGGCGGCTGTTGCGGCAGCCGGGCAAGGTAGTGCCGCGCCGCGAACACCACACGCCGCTGCTTGATGGCGCCGACGCTGGCGGCGGCGCCGCCGTAGCTGGCACTGGCCCGCCTGCGCACCTCCACGAACACCAGCGTGCCGTCGCGATCGCGCATCACCAGGTCGATTTCGCCGCCGCCGCGGCCGGGGGTCCGATAATTGCGCGCTACGAGCCGCAGGCCGGCCGCCTCCAGGTGGGCGAGCGCGCGGTCCTCGGCGGCATCGCCGGCCTGCTTGGTGGTGGCCGTCTTCCTGGGGAATTCCATTGAGCGCTTCTTTCGCTTCAGCCCTGGCCGCCGCGCGCGATGCGGCGGCGTCACAGCATTATCCGCAGGGGGCGCTGTATGTCGTGGCGACCCCGATCGGCAACCTGGCGGACATCAGCCTGCGGGCGCTGCACGTGCTGCAGCTGGCCGACGTGGTGGCCTGCGAGGACACCCGCCACACGCAGTCGCTGCTGCGCGCCTATGGCATCGACAAGGCGCCGGCGCAGCTGCTGGCGCTGCACCAGCACAACGAGCACGAGGCCGCCCAGGCGGTGGTGGCCCGGCTGCAGCAGGGCCAGCGGGTGGCATACGCCAGCGATGCCGGCACGCCGGCGGTCAGCGATCCCGGTGCCCGGCTGGTGGCGGCGGTGCGCGAGGCCGGGCTGCGCGTCGTGCCCCTCCCTGGCGCCAGCAGCATCACCGCGGCGATCAGCGTGGCCGGCGCGCATGGCGACGACGGCGGTTTCGTGTTCGGCGGCTTCCTGCCGTCCAAGGCCGGTGAGCGCGACGCCGCGGTGCAGCTGCTGGCGCGCGAGCCGCGGCCGGTGGTGCTGCTGGAGGCGCCGCACCGGGTCGAGGCCCTGGCCCGGGCGCTGGCGGTGCTCGGCCAGCGGCCCATCACCGTCGGGCGCGAACTGACCAAGCAGTTCGAGGAAGTGGCCACGATGGCCTGCGCGGCGCTGCCGGCGTGGCTGGCGGGGGAGCCGTCGCGCACGCGGGGCGAGTTCGCGCTGGTGCTGCACGGCACGCCGCAGCCGCAGGCCGAGGACGACGGCCAGCGGGTGCTGGAGTTGCTGCTCAAGGAGCTGCCGCTCAAGGGCGCGGTGAAGCTGGCGGCGGAGATCACCGGGGGGTCGAAGAACGAGCTGTACGAGACTGCCTTGCGATTGAAGCGTCTGGATCCCGGGTCCAGCCCGGAATGACTTTGCCATTGCGGGCTTGACCCGCAAGCCAGCCCTCAGATCGCCAGCGGGTCCACGTCCACCGCCCAGCGGATCATTCCCTTCTCCCGGGTCGCCTGCAGCACCGGGTGCCAGGCCGCGAGGAAGCGCTGCAGCGCCGCACGGGAAGCGCTTTCCACCAGCATCTGGGCCCGCTCCACGTTCGCCACCCGCTGCACGCTCATCGGCACCGGCGAATACAGCATGACGCGGTCGGCCGCCTCGATGCCGGCGGCGGCCGCGGCGGCGGCTGCCAGGAAGGCCTGCGCCCCCTCCTGGGTGCGCGCATCGGCCCGCACCAGCGCCTGGAAGCCGAACGGCGGCATGCCGGCCTGTTCCCGCTCTTTCAGCTGCTGCGCCGCGAACGCCGGGTAGTCGTGCTGGCGCAGCGCGGCGAACAGCGGGTGGGTGGGATGGAAGGTCTGCACCCACATCTCGCTGCTGCCGGATTGGATGGCGTCGCGGCCGGCCCGGCCGGCGGCCTGCATCAGCAGGCCGAACAACCGCTCGGGCGCGCGGAAATCGGCCGAGAACAGCGCCGAGTCGGCGTTGAGCGCCGCCACCAGCGTGATGCGGCGGAAGTCGTGGCCCTTGGTGATCATCTGCGTGCCCACCAGCACGTCGACTTCGCCGGCGTGCACCTGCGCCAGCTGCACTTCCAGCGATCCCTTCAGCCGCGTCGTGTCGGCGTCCATCCGCGCGATGCGCACCGGCTCGCCGCCCGGGCGCCGGGTGCCCGCCAGCAGCTGCGCCAGGCTCTCTTCGAGCCGCTCGGTGCCGCGGCCGACCGGCGCGATGTCGACGTTGCCGCACAGCGGGCAGGCCCGCGGCACCCGCTCGGTGAAGCCGCAGTGGTGGCAGCGCAGCGTGCGGTCGATCTTGTGGAAGACGCGAAAGGCGCTGCAGTTGGGGCACTCGCTCTTCCAGTCGCAGGCGGTGCAGGCCAGCACCGGCGCGTAGCCGCGGCGGTTCAGGAACACCAGCGACTGCTCGCCGCGCGCGATCCGCTGCGACACCGCATCCAGCAGCTGGGGCGAGAACACCGTCTTGTGCGGCTGCAGGTTCATGTCGACCAGCCGCACCTTGGGCAATTGCGCCTGGCCGATGCGCGATGGCATCACCAGCCTGGTGTAGCGGCCCTTCTCGCAGGCCTGCCAGCTCTCCAGCGAGGGCGTGGCCGATCCGAGCAGCACCTTGGCGCCTTCCAGCCGGCCCCGGTACACGGCCAGGTCGCGCGCCGAATAGCGCGCGCCCTCCTGCTGCTTGTAGCTGGGGTCGTGTTCCTCGTCGACCACGATCAGCTTGAGCCCCGGCATCGAGGCGAACACCGCCATCCGCGTTCCCAGCACCACCCGTGCCGCGCCGCTATGGGCCGCCAGCCAGCTCTTGAGCCGCTGCGGATGGGTCATGCCGCTGTGCAGCGACACCACGTCGGCAGCGCCGAAGCGCGCGACGAAGCGCTCCTCCAACTGCGGCGTGAGATTGATCTCCGGCACCATCACCAGTGCCTGCGCTTGCGGCTCGCGCTCGAACAGCCGCTGCACCGCCTGCAGGTAGACCTCCGTCTTGCCGCTGCCGGTGGCGCCGAACAACAGGAAGCAGCCCGTGCCGGCCTCGAAGGCGTCGAGCGCCGCCGCCTGTTCCGGGGTCGGCGCCGCGGCGATCTGTCCCGCGGTGGCGGGCGCGGGACCCGCGGTCCGCTTCATGCGCCGCGCGACCTGCTCGGCGCTCAGACCGCGCAATTGCGGCGGCAACGCCATCAACGCGACTTCGCCAAGTCCGCGCTGGTAATAACTGGCGGCGAAAGATACAAGTTCTCGCCAACGCGCAGTCAGCGGCGCGATCCCGTCGAGCACGCCTGCGATCGGCTTGAGTTCGTACTCCGGCGCGGCATTGTCGAACTGCGCTTCCGGATCCCAGACGACGCCCAGCAGCTCGCGTCGACCCAGCGGCACGCGCACCAGTGTGCCGGGCGCGAGTGGAAACTCACTTCGATAGCTCAGCGGCCCGCCCAGCGTACTGTGGGCCGGCGTCGGCACCACGACCGACAGCTGGCAGGTCACGAAAAACCGCGGTTAGCCGCTTCTGTTGAGGTCGTCTGGCGAAACATCGGCTAAGTCTTTGATTCGTATGCGGTTTGAAGCTGAAGTCTGTTTTATGTGGATAACTTTGTTGACAACCGCCCCACTTGCGTTCGCAAGCCCTTGAAATTGCAGGGCCGGGCTGGATTGTCAGGAAAAAACACCATGAGAAATCATTAATGAAATCAACAACTTGCAAACGCTCTGGATTTTGTAGCAGCAGCTCCGGGAAGCGCCTGGTTGTGCAGCGCCGCAACACAACTTTTGTGCATAAGTCAAGTCGGAGGCGCCGAATTTTCAACCAGTTGTCAGCTAGGGAACATCCTGATGACGAATTTGCGGGACATCACTTTTGTCCGCGCATGCGGCGCGAATGGGCGTGGACCGCATCCACCAGCACCGAGACGTGTTCGGGCGGCGTGTGCTGGCTGATGCCGTGGCCGAGGTTGAAGATGTGGGTCGGGCCGGTGCCGGCGCCGGTGTGCGGCGCGCCGAAACTATCGAGCACCTTCCGGGCCTCGGCCTCGATGCGAGCGGGCGGCGCGAACAGCACGTTGGGGTCGAGGTTGCCCTGCAGCGCCTTGCGGTCGCCCACCAGCCGGCGCGCCTGCGCCAGGTTGACCGTCCAGTCCACGCCCAGGACCTCGCAATCGAGCTGCGCCATCTGCTCCAGCCAGAGCCCGCCGCCCTTGGTGAAGACGATCCGCGGGATCGCCGCGCCTTCCCAGGTGCGGTGCAACTTGGCCAGCACCTGCGCCGTGTACGCCAGGCTGAATTCGTGGAACGCGGCATCTGCCAGCACGCCGCCCCAGCTGTCGAAGATCATCACGGCCTGCGCGCCGGCCTCGATCTGCGCGTTGAGATAGAGCGCGACCGCGTCGGCGTTGACCTGCAGCATGCGGTGCATCAGGTCGGGGCGGCTGTACAGCATGGTCTTGACCAGCCGGTAGTCGTCCGAACCGGCGCCCTCGACCATGTAGCAGGCCAGCGTCCACGGGCTGCCGGAAAAACCGATCAGGGGTACCCGGCCGTCCAGCGCGCGCCGGATCGAGGTGACCGCGTCGAACACGTAGCGCAGCTTGTCCATGTCCGGCACCGCCAGCGCCTGCACCGCGGCTTCGTCGCGCACCGGCGAGGCGAAGCGGGGACCCTCGCCGAGCGCAAAGCTCAGCCCCAGGCCCATCGCGTCCGGCACCGTCAGGATGTCCGAGAACAGGATCGCGGCGTCGAGCGCGTACCGCTCCAGCGGCTGCAGCGTGACCTCGGTCGCGTAGTCCACATTGGTGGCCAGGCCCATGAAGCTGCCGGCACGGGCGCGGGTGGCGCGGTATTCGGGCAGATAGCGGCCGGCCTGGCGCATCAGCCATACCGGCGTGTGCGGCGTGGAAAGGCGCTGGCAGGCGCGCAGGAAACTGTCGTTGCGCAGGGGCGGGAAGCTCATGCCCCGATTGTCGCAGGCCCTACGCGCCGGGGGAGGGGTGGGCCAGGGCCCCGCAGAAGGCCAGGAAAGCCTGCAGGTCGTCGCCCTTCTGGAAGGCGGCATCCGCGCCCAGCTTGACGCAGTGCTTGCGGATTCCTTCGGTGGCGTAGTCGCTGAACACCACCACCTTGCTGCCGGCCGGCCGGTTGCGCGCCTTGGCGACGACGCCGAGGCCGGTGCCCTGTTCCAGGATCAGGTCGATCACGGCCAGGTCCCATTTGCCCTCGTTTTCCTCGATCCAGAGGTTGGCCTCGGCCTCGGTGGAGACCGAGTGGACCAACTGGAAGTCGCCGACGGTGGCGAGCAGGTCAAGGACAACTCCGCGCACCTGCGGGAGATCTTCGACCAGCAACAACTTCACCGGCACATCCACCTCACTTCATTTCACGACTCAACGTTGTTCGGGCCTGTCCGGCATTCTTGCCCATCCGCCGGGATGGCGCTCACCGTGGTGTCCAAAGGTAAGGCGCTCAGGCCGGCGGGCGGCTGGCGAGCTCGCGTTCGAGCCGCTCGCGCTCGGCAACTTCCTCCTGCAGCAGGTCCGTCACCACCTGCAGTTCGTCCGCGGCTTCCTGCACCTTTTCCTCGATGGCCTCGTTCTGCGACAGCGCGCGCTGCACCTCGCCGGAGCGCTTCACGCTGTCCGGCAGGCTGTGGCCCAGCACTGCGTTGGTCAGCCCCAGTTCGGCGCTGGCAACTTCCAGCTGGTCGCGGACTTCGCTGGTCTTCTGGCGCGCCTGGTACAGCGGCCGGCTGGGCCGCGCTGCCGAGGTCTGGACATTCATCTGCATCGGATTTCCCCGTTACTCGTGACCAGTCAAGAGTAGCCAGTAGGCATTGCCGCGGCTGTAGGCCAAGAGCAGGGCGCGGCGACAGATAGGCTCTTTTCAGCGCGTGCGCAAATCAGCGGCCACCGATGTGCCAGCGCGGGAAACGGATGAGCGGCTCAGGCCGCGGCTTGGCGCAGCGCCTGGTCGATGTCCCAGAGGATGTCTTCTGCGTCCTCGATTCCCACCGACAGCCGGATCATGTCGGGCCGCACGCCGGCGCGCATCAGTTCTGCTTCGTCGAGCTGGCGGTGCGTGGTGGACGCCGGGTGGATCACCAACGTCTTGGCGTCGCCGATGTTCGCCAGATGGCTGAGGAATTCGCAGGCGTCGATGAAGCGCTCGCCGGCGCGCACCGGGTCCGCCGCCTTGATGCCGAAGGTGAGGATGCCCGAGGCGCCGGGCTGGCCGTCGATGGTGCGGAACTGCTTTTTCGCCAGTGCGTGGTACGGCGACTCCGGCAGGCCCGGGTAGTTGACCCAGCCCACCAGCGGATGAGCGCTGAGGAACTGCGCCACCCGCAGCGCGTTGCGGCAGTGGGCCTGCATCCGCAGGTGCAGCGTCTCCACGCCTTGCAGGATCAACCAGGCGTTCATCGGCGAGAGCGTCGCGCCGAAGGTCCGGTTGACCTCCATCCGCGCCTTCATCGTGTAGCCGAAATCGCCGAAGGTCTCGTAGAACTTGACGCCGTGGTACGCCTTGCTCGGTTCCAGCATGTCAGGGAACTTGTCCCTGGACAGCGGCGAGCCCCAGTCGAACCTGCCCGATTCCACCAGCACGCCGGCCATCGTCGTCCCATGGCCGCCCAGGTACTTGGTGGCGCTGTGGACCACGATGTCGGCCCCGAACGCGAACGGCGTGCACAGGTAGGGGCTGGCCACCGTGTTGTCGATCACCAGCGGCAGCCCGTGCTCATGCGCGATGCCGGCCACCGCTTCGATGTCCAGCACGTTGACCAGCGGATTGCCCAGCGTTTCTCCATACAGGGCGCGGGTGTTGGGCCGGATCGCGCGGCGGAAGTTGTCCGGGTCCTGCGGATCGACGAAGGTGGTTTCGATGCCCAGCCGGGAGAAGCCGATCCCGAGCTGGCCGACCGTGCCGCCATACAGCGTCGATGCCGCCACGATGTGGTCGCCTGCCTTCAGGATCGCCAGCAGCGCCGTCATCTGGGCCGCCATGCCGGTGGCGCAGGCCAGCGCCGCCCGTCCGCCTTCCAGCGAGGCGATCCGCTCCTCCAGCACCGCCACCGTCGGATTGCTGATGCGGCTGTAGACGTTGCCGAAGGTCTGCAGGTTGAACAGGCTGGCCGCGTGCTCGGCCGAGTCGAACACGAAGCTGGTGGTCTGGTGGATCGGCGTGGCGCGGGCGCCGGTCACCGGGTCCGGCACCGCGCCGGCGTGGATGGCGCGGGTGCCGAAGCCGTAGTCGTGGTCGGCGCCGTTGTCGTTGCTCATGTCAGTACGGAAGTTGCTGCGGCCGGCGCGACGAGATCACCTTGGTGTTCACGCCCGCCCAGCCGAGGCCGCCGAACAGGCGCGCATGCTCGATCTTCACGCAGCGGTCCATCACCGTCCACAGGCCTGCATCTCGCGCCTTCTGTGCCGCGGCTTCGTTGACGACGCCGATCTGCTGCCACAGGCAGCGGGCGCCGGCCGCGATCGCTTCGTCGGCGATCGGGCCGATGTCCTCGGTCCGGCGAAAGCAGTCCACCATGTCGATCTTCACGCCCTGCCCGGCGAGTGCCGCGGCGGCGGCCGTGACGCTCGGATAGCAGCGCTCGCCCAGGATCTCGGTCGCGCCCGGGTTGACCGGGACCACGCGATAGCCGTGGCCCTGCATGTACTTGGCGGCGAAGAAGCTGGGCCGGTGCCACTGCGGCGACAGGCCGACCACCGCGATGGTCTTGCAGCTGCCCAGGATCCGCCGCAACTCGCTGATGCTGTTCACGGTCAGAGGGCCCCGATCACCGAGCGCACTTCGTCCACCCCCAGCACTTCCGACAGCACCACCGGCGCCCGGCCCTGCCGGTACATCACGTAGACCGGCACGCCGTTGCGCCCGAGCTGGCCGAGGGCGGCGGTGATCGCCGGGTCGCGGCGCGTCCAGTCGGCCCGCAGCAGCGCCACCTTCTTGTTCGACAGGTCGGCCAGCACGTCGCGGTTGGACAGCGTGGTCTTCTTGTTGTACTGGCAGGTGACGCACCAGGCGGCGGTGAAGTCGACGAACACCGGCTGGCCGGTGGCCAGCAGCTGGTCCACCCGACCCGGCTCCCAGGGCTGCCAGCCGTCGGTGCCGGCAGCCAGCGGGGTTGGCGCCTGCGCCCGGGTGATGCTGGGGCCGGCAGTCCATGCCAGCAGCGCCAGGCAGGCCAGCGACAGCGTGGCCACGACGGTGCGCGCGCGACCGTGCAGCGTGAACGCCCACAGCACCATCGCCAGCGCCACCAGCAGCGCCAGCAGCGCGCCCGCGCCGTCGATGCCGCTTTGCTGGCCCAGCACCCAGACCAGCCAGGCCACGGTGGCGAACATCGGAAAGGCCATCAGCTTGCGGAACACCACCATCCAGGCGCCGGGCCGGGGCAGCAGCCGGGCCACGGCCGGCACCAGGCTGGCTGCCAGATAAGGCAGCGCCATGCCGACGCCGACCGCCGCGAAGATCAGCAGCGCCTGCGCCGCCGGCAGGGCGATCGCCAGTCCCACCGACGCGCCCATGAAGGGCGCGGTGCAGGGCGAAGCGATTGCCACCGCCAGCACACCCGAGAGGAAGGAGTTGCCCACCGGATGGCGCGCTTCCAGCGTCGCCAGGCGCGAGGGCAGGAAGGCGCCGAATTCGAACAGGCCGGCCAGGTTCAGGCCGATCACCGTGAACAGCGCGGCCAGCGTCGCCACCACGGCCGGCGACTGCAACTGGAAGCCCCACCCGAGCTGCTGGCCGGCGGCGCGCAGCGCCAGCACCAGCGCGCCGAGCGCGACAAAGGACAGCACGACGCCGGCGGTGTAGGCGAGGCCGCTGATCCGGTGGCCGCGCCGGTCGGCGGCGTGGCGGGTGAAGCCCACCACCTTGATCGCCAGCACCGGGAACACGCAGGGCATCAGGTTCAGGATCAGGCCGCCCAGCAGCGCCCCGAACAGGGCGGCCAGCAAGCCGATCGACGCGGCGGGCGGCGGCGTGCCGGCGTTGTCGCGCAGCGCCGCCTCCAGCGCCGGCGACACGGTGCCGGCCGCCTCGGCCTTGGGCCACTGGCCGAGCACCTTCAATTCCGCGCGATAACCCTGGGCGCCATCGGCCAGCACCACCGGCATTACCGACGGACTGCCGGTGCGCTGCGGGGACAACGGCACCGTCGCCGTCCACACCTCGCCATTCCAGGCCTGCGTCCACGGCGCGGCGGTCTCGATCACCTCCGGCGTCTCGGGAAACAGCTCCAGCGTCTTGCCGCGCAGCGCCACCGGCAGCCCCTGCACCGTCAGCCGGATCGCGTTGCCCTCGATCTGCACCTTGCTGTCCGGGATGACGCCGCCGGTGGCGGCCAGCACCGGCCGCGGCTGCGCCTTGAAGGCCGCATCGAAGGCGGCCCCATTGATGGCGGTGGTGCTGTGCACCGGGATCTTCAGCACGAAGCTGCCTTCTTCCGGCACGCATTCCTTGCGGCAGACCAGCCAGTCGGCCTTGAGCCTGACCTCCAGGTCGTTGGACAACAGCGACGGCTTGAAGTCCGGCGCGATCGTCAGCGGCACCGGCAGCAGCACCGTGCCCTCGTAGCCGTAGTTGGCGAGGTTGCCGATCGGGATCTTCTTGGGCAGCGGCCAGGCGATCTCGCCCGCCGTCACGCCGGCCGGCAGCGTCCAGGCCAGCTGGGTGGGCAGGCCGGAATCGCCGGAGTTCTTCCAGTAGGTGTGCCAGCCGGGCTGGTGCGCGAGCTGCAGGCCGACCCAGACCTGCTTGCCGGGCTCCGCGCCGTCCGGCGCGTGGGCCATCAGCTCCGCGCGCACCCGCTCGGTGGTGACCACGCTGCCCGGGCTGGACTGCGGCTGGGCATTGGCAAAAAGGGGCAGGCAGGCCGTCAGCAGGACGGCGGCGGACAGGCGCAGGCGATGGATCACGGTGCCCCGTCCGAGCCGGCCGGGGCCGCCGAAGTTCCGCCCGCGGCGAAGCCCAGCACCACGCGGCGCGTGGTGGCGCTCTTCTTTTCGATCTTGGTGACGACCACGGCGCCGATCTCCGAAGTGTTGGCGACGTGGGTGCCGCCGCAGGGCTGGTAGTCGATGGCATCACCCACCCGGATCGTCCGCACCCGCCCGGTGCCCCGGGGCGGCTGCACCGACATGCTCTTGACCAGCGCCGGGTTGGCGTCCAGCTCCTCGTCGCTGATCGAGCCGACGCTGACCGGATGCGCGGCCGCCACCAGGCGCGCGATGCCGGCCGTCAGGGCGTCCTTGTCCAGCGGATCGGTCATGTTGAAGTCCAGCCGCGCGTACTCGGGCGTGATCGAGCAGCCGTTGACCAGTTGCGGCACCAGGTGGCAAAGCAGGTGGGTGGTGGTGTGGAAGCGCATCAGCCGGTGGCGCCGGTCCCAGTCCACCCGGGCCGTCACCGCGGCGCCGACCTGGAGCGCGGCGACCGCGCCGGCAGCCTCGGGCGCCGGCAGGTGGCAGATCGCGCCGGTGAACTGGCCGTCGGCGTCCTTGCCCTTGCGGGTGTCCGCGATGGCGATCTCGGCGCCGTCCGGCAGCAGCAGCCAGCCGCTGTCGCCGGCCTGGCCGCCGCCCAGCGGATAGAACACGGTCCGGTCCAGGACGATGCCCTGGTCGCCGATGGCCAGCACGGTGGCGCGGCATTCGCGCAGGTAGGCGTCCTGGCGAAAGAGGTCTTGGGTCATGGCGCCATTTTCGCGGTTTATGCCTACAGACGCTCAGCAGGGGCCGGAACACACTCCTGTGCTATGAAAATCCCCCGCTCCGCTCCCCTGTGCGCCGTGCTGCTGGTGCTCCTTGCCGCCTGCGGCACGGTCGCCGAATCGGCGACCAACGTGGGCGTCGGCCCCAACCCCAGCCTGCCGGCGCCGCAGAAGTCGCTGGTGCCGACGGTGCGGGTCGCCAAGGCGGTCGGCTGGCCGGCCGGGGTGCGTCCGAGCGCGGCGGCAGGTTTCCAGGTGCGCGCCTTCGCCTCCGGCCTGGACCATCCGCGCTGGCTCTATGTGCTGCCCAA
The DNA here is from genome assembly GCF_042655405.1 of Caenimonas terrae. Taxonomy (NCBI): domain Bacteria; kingdom Pseudomonadati; phylum Pseudomonadota; class Betaproteobacteria; order Burkholderiales; family Comamonadaceae; genus Caenimonas; species Caenimonas terrae. The sequence continues at coordinate 192,979 of NZ_JBHSMF010000005.1, forward strand.
CGGCGACGTGCTGGTGGCGGAAACCAATGCGCCGCCCAAGCCGGAGGACGGCAAGGGCATCAGGGGCGCGGCGATGAAGCTGCTGATGAAGCGCGCCGGTGCCGGCGTGGCCAGCGCCAACCGGATCACGCTGCTGCGCGACGCCAACGGCGACGGCGTCGCCGAAGTGCGCAGCGTCTTCCTCGAGGGCCTGAATTCGCCCTTCGGCATGGCGCTGGTGGGTAACGAGCTTTACATCGCCAACAGCGACGCCATCGTCAAGGTCCCTTACGTGACGGGGCAGACCCACATCACCGGGACGCCGGTCAAGGTGACCGACCTGCCGGCCGGGCCGATCAACCACCACTGGACCAAGAACATCATTGCCAGCGCCGACGGCAGCAAGCTGTATGCGACCGTCGGGTCCAACAGCAACGTGGGCGAGAACGGGCTGCCGGCCGAAGAAGGCCGGGCCGCGATCTGGGAAGTGGACCGTGCGACCGGAGCCAAGCGGCTGTTCGCCACCGGGCTGCGCAATCCCAACGGCATGGCCTGGGAACCGGAAAGCAAGGTGCTGTGGACCGTCGCCAACGAGCGCGACGAGCTGGGCAACGACCTGGTGCCGGACTACCTCACTTCGGTCAAGGACGGCGCGTTCTACGGCTGGCCCTGGAGCTATTACGGAAAGAACGTCGACGTCCGGATGGTCCCGGTCAACGTCGACATGGTGAGCAAGGCGATCCCGCCCGACTACGGCCTCGGCTCGCACGTCGCGGCGCTCGGGCTGGCGTTCTCGGACGGCCGCATGCCCGCCAACTACGCCAGCGGCGCCTTCATCGGCGAGCACGGTTCCTGGAACCGCAACCCGCGCAGCGGCTACAAGGTGGTGTTCGTGCCCTTCGCCGGCGGCAAGCCGGCCAGCGAGCCGATCGACTTCCTGGTCGGGTTCCTCAACGACAAGGGCGAGGCCTACGGCCGCCCGGTCGGGGTCGCGCTCGACTCGAAGGGCGCGCTGCTGGTGGCGGACGACGTGGGCAACGTGGTCTGGCGGGTGGCGTCGGTGCGCCCGGCCGGGACTGCGGCGGCCCCCGCGCCGATGCCGGCGCCGGCAACCGCAACCGCTCCCGCACCCGGCACATCCGCACCAGCGCGCTGACGGCCGGCCCGGACCGGCTCCGGGCTCCATGGAAGCTTGTGCCGTCTTGAGTATGCCGCCGGTCGCTGGAATACTGGCGCACCCCGGCCGCGCCTCTGGGCGGGATCAAACGAAAGCAAGACTTGGAGATCAACGTCAACGGCGGCGCGCGCCACTGCGACGCGCCTGCCACCAGCATGGCGGCCTATGTGCTGCGCAACGACCTCGGCCTGGCCGGCGTCCGGCTCGGCTGCGGCGAGGGCCATTGCGGCGCCTGCACCGTGCTGGTCGACGGCCGGCCCGCCACCACCTGCGACATGCCGCTGTCGGCGCTTGAGGGCAGGCAGGTCACCACGCCCGAGGGCGTCGGCGCGGGCGGCCAGCTGCATCCGGTGCAGGCGGCGCTGCTGGAGCACCAGGCGGGCCAATGCGGCTTCTGCCTGAGCGGCATTCTGATGACCGCAGTGGCCCTGGTGGACGGCGAGCGCCCGCCGTCCGAACAAGAGGTGCGCGCCGCCCTCGACCGGCACCTGTGCCGTTGCGGTTCGCAGCACCGCATCCTGCAGGCGGTGCTGGCGGCGGTGCGCAAGGTGCATCCCGCATGAGCGCCGTCCCCCAGGCCCGCGGGTTTTCCAGGGGCAGCCTGGAGAAGAACCCGCTGCTGGGCCAGTGGCTGGGGCTGGAGCTTCCCGACGTGATCTGCCTGCGGGTGGGCAAGGTCGAATTCGGCCAGGGCATCGGCACGGCGCTGGCGCAGATCGCCGCCGAGGAACTGGACGTCGATCCGGGCAGGATCCGCCTCGATCCGATTCGCACCGGGCTCAGCCCGGACGAGGGCGTGACCTCCGGCAGCCTGTCGATCCAGCACTCGGGCGAGGCGGTGCGGCTGGTGTGCGCGACCCTGCGCGAACTGGCCATCGCCGCCTTCTGCCGCCGCCACGGCGTCGCACCGGCCTCGGTCGCGATCGAGGATGGCCGGCTGCGCTCCACGGCCACCGACGCCGTGGCCAGCTACTGGGATCTGCAGCTCGATGAGGCACTGGCGCAAGGCATTTCCGCCACCGCCACGCCCAAGCAGGCGGCCCACTACAACACCGTCGGCCGCTCGCTGCCGCGGCGCGACCTGGCCGGCAAGCTGTCCGGCCGGCCCTGCTTCATCCAGGACCTGGTGCTTCCGGCCATGCTGCACGGGCGGGTGGTCCGGATGCCGAACCGGTCGGCCACCCTGGTCGAGGTGGACACGGACGCCTTCGCGCGCCGCTTCCCCGACGTGGTGGTGGCGCGCGACGGGTCCTTCCTGGGCGTGCTGGCACAGCGCGAAGAGGTCGCGGTCGCCGCGGCCGCGGCGCTGGCCGCGCTTTGCCGCTGGGACCTGCCAGCTTCGCTTCCCGACAGCGCGGACCTGGCCGGCTTCCTGCGCAGCGCGCCGTCCCAGCCGCAGCTGGTCGAGCGCAAGGAGGGGCCGGCTGCGCCAGCCTCGCTTCGGCTGCAGGCCGAGTACTCACGTCCCTACATCGCCCACGCGTCCATCGGCCCGTCCTGCGCGCTGGCACACTGGCGCGACGGCGACCTGGAGGTCTGGTCGCACAGCCAGGGCATCTACAACCTGAAGGCCGACATCGAGGTCTACCTGCGGCGCGAGCATCCGCAGCAGGATCCGGCGCGGGTGGTGGTGCACCATGCCGAAGGCGCCGGCTGCTACGGCCACAACCCGGCCGACGACGTCGCCTTCGATGCCGTGCTGCTGGCGCGCTTTGCCGCCGGACGGCCGGTGCGCGTGCTGTGGTCGCGCGCCGACGAACTGAGCTGCGGCCCCTGCGGGCCGGCCCACCTGGTGGCGCTGGTGGCACAGCTCGATGCCGCGGGCCGCGTCAGCGACTGGCAGCACACCGTCTGGGCCAACGGCTACACCAGCCGGCCGGGCCGCAACGAGCCGGGCAACCTGTCGTTCCTGGGCGCCTCCCAGATCGACCGTCCGTTCCTGGCGCCGGTCTCGCTCGATCCGCCGATGTCCGCCGGCGGCGGCAGCGACCGCAACGCGGTGCCGCTGTACGACTTTCCGCGCCTCGAGGTGGTGACCAACCGGCTGCTGGCCATGCCGATCCGCACGTCCGCGCTCCGGGCGCTGGGCGGCTACGCCAACGTCTGGGCGATCGAATCGTTCATGGACGAACTGGCCCATGCCAGCGGCCAGGACCCGGTGGCGTTCCGGCTGGCGCACCTGGCCGATCCGCGCGCACGCGCCGTGATCGCCCGGGCCATCGAGGCGGCGCCGTGGTGGCACGACCGGAACGGCGACGCCGAAGGCACCGGGCGCGGCCTGGCCTTCGCCCGCTACAAGAACACCGGCGCCTGGTGCGCGGTGGCGGTGCGCGTGCTGGCGGAGCGGGCCGTGCGCGTGCTGGACATCTCGATTGGCGCCGACGTCGGACTGGCCATCAATCCGGACGGGGTAGCCAACCAGCTCGAAGGCGGCGCGATCCAGAGCTGCAGCTGGACCCTCAAGGAAGCGGTGGCCTTTTCGCGCGAGCAGATCACCACCCGCAGCTGGGCCGACTACCCGATCCTCAGTTTCTCCGAGGCGCCGTCGGTGCGGGTTTCGCTGGTCGAGCGGCCCGGCGAGCCGGCGCTGGGCGCGGGCGAGGCCTCGCAGGGGCCGACCGCCGCGGCGATCGGCAACGCCGTCTTCGACGCGCTCGGCATCCGCATCCGCCAGCTTCCCATCACGCCCGAGCGCATCCTCGCTGTCGCTTCAGCCGCCGATCCGCAACCAGCGTGAGCCAGCACGGCGCGCCGGCCTGGGCTAGCCCGGCAGCGGCAGCGCGGTCTTGTAGCGCACCTGCTTGAGCGCGAAGCTCGAGCGGATCTTCTCGATGCCCGGGATCGGTGTCAGCTGGTTCAGGATGAAGCGCTCCAGCGCCGCGATGTCGGCCAGCGCGACCCGGATCAGGTAATCGCTGTCGCCGGTCATCAGGTAGCACTCCATCACCTCGTCGTGCTCCGCGATCCGGCGCTCGAATTCGGCCAGCGATTCGCGGCTCTGCTCCTTCAGGCTGATCGAGATGAACACGTTCAGCCCCAGGCCGAGGGCGCGGGCATTGGCCAGGGCCACATAGCGTTCGATGACGCCGGCGGACTCCAGCGCCTTCACCCGCATCAGGCAGGGTGAGGGCGACAGGTGGACCCGGCGTGCCAGTTCCACGTTGGTGAGCGAGCTGTCCTGCTGCAGCTGCGCCAGGATCTTCAGGTCGATGGCGTCCAGTTGCATGAAATGCCGTGGCCAGGTTGGTTTCCGGAATTTTATGCTGGCAACAAGGTGGCCAGCATGGTCTTCGCAACCCTGTTGCGCGCATTCCTGCCTACAGTCGGCGGATGACCGACCACAGCCTCACCCGATTCCTGGCCGCCGCCGGCGCCGCCGACGCCGACCCGGCCGAAACCGCCGAATGGCGCGACGCCTTCCTGGCGCTGGTGGCCGCGCAAGGACCGCAGCGCGCCCGCTTCGTGCTGGACGAACTGGTGCGGCTGGCGCGCAGCTCGCAGGTGGACTGGACGCCGGAACTGGTGACGCCCTACGTCAACACCATCCCGGTCGACCGGCAGCCGGCCTTTCCCGGCGACCTGGCGATCGAGGAGAAGCTCGCTTCCCTGATGCGCTGGAACGCGCTGGCGATGGTCGCGCGCGCCAACGCGGCCTACGGCGACCTGGGCGGCCACATCGCCAGTTACGCCAGCGCGGCCGACCTGTTCGAGGTGGGCTTCAATCACTTCTTCCATGCTCGCAACGTTGAGCCGCGCCGGGCCGCCCCAAGCGGCGAAGGCCCCCCTCGGGGGGGCAGCGACCCACACGAGGTGGGGGAGCGTGGGGGGCAAGACCAGCACGGCGGCGACCTGGTGTTCTTCCAGCCGCACAGCGCGCCGGGGGTCTATGCGCGGGCCTTCCTCGAGGGGCGCCTCACCGAGAACGACCTGGCGCATTACCGCCAGGAGATCACGGCGCCGGCCGCCGGCGCCCGCGGGCTCTCCAGCTATCCGCATCCCTGGCTGATGCCGGACTTCTGGCAGTTCCCCACCGGCTCGATGGGACTGGGGCCGATCAGCTCGATCTACCACGCGCGCTTCATGCGCTACCTCACGCACCGCCAGCTGCTCGATTGCGGTTCGCGAAAGGTGTGGGGCGTGTTCGGCGATGGCGAGATGGACGAACCGGAAAGCATGAGCGCGCTGACGCTGGCCTCGCGCGAGAAGCTGGACAACCTGGTCTGGGTGGTGAACTGCAACCTGCAGCGGCTCGACGGCCCGGTGCGCGGCAACGGCCGGATCATCGACGAACTGGAGAAGCTGTTCCGCGGCGCCGGCTGGAACGTGATCAAGCTGGTCTGGGGCAGCGACTGGGACGGCCTGTTCGCCCGCGACACCACCGGCGCGCTGGTGAAAGCCTTCGCCCATACCGTCGACGGCCAGATGCAGACCTTCGCCGCCAAGGACGGCCGCTTCAACCGCGACACCTTCTTCGGCCAGGACCCGGAGCTGGCGCGGCTGGCGCAGGGCATGACCGACGAACAGATCGACCGCTTGAAGCGCGGCGGCCACGACCTGGTGAAGATCCACGCCGCCTATGCCGCCGCGGCCGCGCACCAGGGCCAGCCGACGGTGATCCTGGCCCACACCAAGAAGGGCTACGGCATGGGCGCCGCCGGCCAGGGCAAGATGACCACGCACAGCCAGAAGAAGCTGGACGAGGCCGCGCTGCTGGAATTCCGCAACCGCTTCAACCTGCCCCTGACCGACGCGCAGGCCGCCGGCCTGGAATTCTTCAAGCCGGCCGAGGACAGCACCGAGATGCGCTACCTGCACCGGCAGCGCCAGCAGCTCGGGGGCTACCTGCCGAAGCGCCAGACCACGGCGGACAAGGTAGCCGTGCCGGAACTTGCGAGCTATGCGAGCTTCGCGACCGCCGCCGCCGGCAAGGAGATGTCCACCACCATGGCCTTCGTGCGGATGCTGGGCAACCTGCTCAAGGACAAGGCGCTGGGCCCGCGCATCGTGCCCATCGTCGCCGACGAGGCGCGCACCTTCGGCATGGCCAACCTGTTCAAGCAAGTCGGCATCTACTCCAGCGTGGGCCAGAGCTACGAACCGGAGGACATCGGCTCGGTGCTGTCGTACCGGGAAGCGCTGGACGGCCAGATCCTGGAGGAAGGCATCAGCGAGGCCGGCGCCATCGCCAGCTGGACGGCCGCCGCCACCAGCTACAGCGTGCACGGCATCGCGATGCTGCCGTTCTACATCTACTACTCGATGTTCGGCTTCCAGCGGGTGGGCGATGCGATCTGGGCGGCCGCCGACCAGCGCTCGCGCGGCTTCCTGCTGGGCGCGACCTCGGGCCGCACCACGCTGGGCGGCGAGGGCCTGCAGCACCAGGACGGCAGCAGCCACCTGGTGGCGGCGACGATCCCGAACTGCAAGGCCTACGACCCGGCCTTCGCCGGCGAGATGGCAGCCATCGTCGACCACGGCATGCGCGAGATGCTGGTGGACCAGAAGGACGTCTTCTACTACCTGACGCTGATGAACGAGAACTACGCCCAGCCGGACCTGCCGGCAGACGCGGTCGATGGCGTGATCCGGGGCTGCTACCGCTTCGCCAGCTATCCGGCTGCGGGTGCGAAGAAGGCCGCAAGCGTGACCCTGCTCGGCTCCGGCGCGATCCTGACCGAGGTGATCAAGGCGGCGCAGCAGCTGGCCGCCGAAGGCATCGCCTGCGAGGTGTTCAGTGTGACCAGCTGGAGCGAGCTGGCGCGCGACGGGCAATCCAGCGACAGCGCCTACCTCACGGGGCAACTGGCCAAGACCAGCGGACCGGTGGTCGCGGCCACCGACTATGTCCGCGCCGTTGCCGAAAGCGTCCGCGCCTTCGTCCCCGCAGGTCGGCGCTACGTCACCCTCGGCACGGACGGCTTCGGCCGCAGCGACACGCGGGCGGCGCTGCGGGCATTCTTCAAGGTGGACGCGGCGAGCATCGCCGATGCAGCCAGGGGGGCGCTGGCCGGAGCCTAGAACGCCAGCTTCAGCGAGTGCAGCATCACGCCGGCCAGCGACGGCCGGCGCATCGACTGGTCCAGCTGGTCGAGCACCAGGGCCGCCACCGGAATGGCCGCCACGGCCAGGGCCAGCAGGCTGTGCGAGAGGGCGTCGAACTTCTTCATGGCTCCATGGTTGCGACGGCGCCGGCCCGCGTCATTCGGCCGTTTGCTGCACTGCACGACAGCCTGGGTACGCTCGGCGCGTCAGCCGTCGCCCTGCACGGCGCTGGCCGACGGCCAGGCAGGCGCTGTCCTACTAAGATGCGCCATGGCCATTCCTTCCCGTTTCTGGGCCGATCTCGGCACCCGCGATTTCGCTGCGCTCGACCCCGGCACCACGGTCGCCGTACTGCCGGTCGCGGCCACCGAGCAGCACGGCCCGCACCTGCCGCTGTCGGTCGACCAGACCCTGGTCGATGGCGTGGTCGCCGCCTGCCTGCCGCACCTCCCCGCGCAGCTGCCGGTGCTGTTCCTGCCGACCCAGCAGGTCGGCTACAGCCCTGAGCATTCGGACTTTCCCGGAACCCTGACCCTCTCGTCGGCCACCGTCGCCGCGATCTGGATCGAGCTCGGCCGGTGCGTGGCGGCCGCCGGCGTGAAGAAACTGCTGCTGCTCAACGCCCACGGCGGCCAAGTGAGCGTGATGGACATCGTGGCGCGCGAGCTGCGCGGCGCAGCCAAGCTGATCGTCTACAGCTGCAGCTGGTGGAACCTGCCGCTGGGGCAGGAGGTCAACGGGCTGTTCAGCGCGCAGGAGCACCGCTTCGGCGTGCACGGCGGCGACATCGAGACCTCGATGATGCTGGCGCTCAAGCCGCAGTCGGTGGCGATGGAGCGGGCCCGCGACTTCCGGTCCACCTCGCAGGACCGGGCCGACGCCTTCCCGATCCTGGGCAACGGCAGCAGCGCCAAGCTGGGCTGGCAGATGCAGGACTACAACCCGGCCGGCGCCGCCGGCAATGCGGCCGCCGCCACCGCCGAAAAAGGGGAGGCGGTGCTGCAGGCGGCGGGCCGCCAGCTTGCGTTGCTGCTGGCGGAGCTGTCGCGCCTCCCGCTGGCCACCCTGGTCGACCGTCCGCAGGCCTGAACCATGTCTGTCTACCGTCCCGCCTTCGACCGCGATGCCTTCAACGAGACCAGCAAGGGCTTCCTGCCCGGATTGCTCGGCATCCGCATCCTGGAGATCGGCCAGGGCCGGGTGCTGGCGGCACTGGACATCCGCAAGGAGCACCACGCCCCCAACGGATTCCTGCATGCGGGGGCGGTCGTCACCCTGGCCGACACCGCCTGCGGCTACGGCTGCGTCGCCCACCTGCCCGACGGCGCCAAGGGCTTCACCACCATCGAGCTCAAAAGCAACCATCTGGGCACCGCGCTGGACGGCACGATCGAAGCCGAGGTCACCGCGGTCCACCTCGGGCGCAGCACCCACGTGTGGGATGCCACCGTGCGGCGCCAGGCCGACCGCAAGACCATCGCGCTGTTTCGCTGCACCCAGATGATCCTGTAGCCGGCGCGGCATCGGTTGCCGCCTACGGACCCTGGACCTCCCCGCCGACAGCATTCGGCCGCAGCCCGCCCAGAGTCGAGGGTCCTGCCCGCGTTGCCGCGGGCCTGCCCCCCACCTGGAGTTCCCCAATGACGATCGTTTCCCAGTTCATGACCCGCGGCGTGCGGACCCTTGCCCCTTCCGACACCGTCATGATGGCGGCCCAGGCCATGGAGCACCTCGATGTCGGCGCGATTCCGGTGTGCGACGGCGACAAGCTGGTCGGCATGGTGACCGATCGCGACATCGTCCTGCGGGCCGTGGCCCGTTCGCTCGATGGCAGCACCAAGCTGTCCGAGGTGATGAGCCGCGAGGTGCACTGCGCCACCGAGGGCCAGTCGGTGGAACAGGTGCTGGCTGCCATGGCCCAGGCCCAGATCCGCCGGATGCCGGTGGTCGACGACAAGCGCAAGCTGGTGGGCATCGTGAGCCTCGGCGACATCGCCGCCAAGGACAGTGCCGACAAGGCCGGCGTGGCGCAGTCGCTGGGCGACATCTCGGCGCAGACGGCGCCCGATCGCAAGGCCTAGTCCACTGTTGCGGCGAGGCCGCATGGTCCTGGTTTATTCGCGGACTTGTGTGTTGCTTCACAGAGATTTCACACGGCGCTGCCTACACTGGGAACCAGAAAGGAACCGCCATGCGCATGTTTGCCGCCACCCTCCCGAACGACGCGACGCCGCGCACGGTGGTGCCGGTCGACATCCTGCGACGGCTGGCCTTCGGGCGGCCGCAGCGCGGCGCGATCCAGCCGGCCCTGCCGGTGCAGCCGGCGGCCCCGGCCGAGGCCGTTGCGGCCCCGCTGCCGCGCGACGACAGCGTCGACCTCGACCAGCGGGTGCGCCAGTCCGGCGAGTGGTAGCTGGCGGTCCCCGGGCGGTAGGCGGCAGGCGGCATTTGCCGCCTTTTCTTTTTTTGGCACACTGGGGCAGCGCCCACGGCGCCAAGGATGCCCGATGGAAACCCGACCGCCGCTGCCGCCGTTCACGATCGAGACCGCCGCCCAGAAGGTGCGGATGGCCGAGGACGCCTGGAACAGCCGCGACCCGGCCCGCGTGGTCCAGGTCTACACCGAGGACACGCGCTGGCGCAACCGGGCCGAGTTTCCGGTGGGACGCGAGGAAGTCCGGCGCTTCCTGGAGCGCAAGTGGAACCGCGAGATCGAGTACCGCCTGATCAAGGAGCTATGGGCCTTCACCGGCCACCGGATCGCGGTGCGCTTCGCGTACGAGTGGCACGACGACTCGGGCCAGTGGTTCCGCAGCTACGGCAATGAGAACTGGGAATTCAACAACGAGGGGCTGATGCAGCGGCGCTACGCCAGCATCAACGACCTGCCGATCACCGGCGACGACCGCAAGTTCTTCTGGCCGCTGGGCCGGCGGCCGGACGACTATCCGGGCCTGAACGCGCTCGGGCTCTGAGCCGCCGACCCCAGGGGCGACCGCGGCCAGGGGCTGCTCTCGGGCAGGTTCCTGCCGTACAAGACCTGCGGAGGGCGCTAAGCTCGGTGCATGCGCATCGACATCCTCCGCCAACGCCTGCGTGCCCTGGGCGCCCGCCCGCAGCACGAGCAGCGGGTGCTGCGGCTGTGGTCGCAGGCGCTGCCGCAGGACGGCGGGCGGCGCAGGCCCGAGGATTTCCTGCCCGCTGCGCTGCGCGCCGGCCTGCCGCAACTGCAGCTTGACCTGGACAACCTGGCCCGGCTGCGCTCCGCCCATCCGGGGGAAGACGGCTCGGAGCGGCTGCTGGTGGAACTGGCCGACGGCCAGACCGTCGAGAGCGTGCTGCTCCCGCGCGGCGGCCTATGCGTCTCCTCGCAGGTGGGCTGCGCGGTCGGCTGCGTGTTCTGCATGACCGGACGCGAGGGCCTGATCCGCCAGGTCGGCAGCGCCGAAATCGTCGCGCAGGTGGCGCTGGCGCGCACCCGGCGGGTCGTCAAGAAAGTCGTGTTCATGGGCATGGGCGAACCGGCCCATAACCTGGACAACGTGATGGAGGCGATCGACCTGCTGGGCACGGTGGGCAACATCGGCCACAAGAGCCTGGTGTTCTCCACCGTCGGCGATCCGCGGGTGTTCGAGCGACTGCCGCAAGGGCGCGTCAAGCCGGCGTTGGCCTTGTCCCTGCACACCACCAAACCGCAGCTGCGGGCCAGGCTGCTGCCGCGCGCGCCGCGCATCGACCCGCAGGAACTGGTCGACGCCGGCGAACGCTATGCGCGCGCGACCGGCTATCCGGTGCAGTACCAATGGACCCTGCTGGCGGGCATCAACGACGGCGCCGACGAAATCGACGGCATCGTCCGCCTGCTCAAGGGCAAGTACGCGGTCATGAACATGATTCCGTACAACCATGTGGACGGACTCGCGTTCGAGCGGCCGACCTGGGAACGGGCTGCCGAAATCGCCCGGACGCTGCACCGCCAGGGCGTCCTGACCAAGCTGCGGCAGTCCGCGGGCCAGGACGTGGAGGGCGGCTGCGGACAGTTGCGCGCCAGGGCCCTGGCGCCGGAACCGCCGCCGCAGCGGGTCATCGTGGTGCGGGCGTCGCAGCCCGCAGCGTCATGAAGCGCTGATCAGCGGTCGCTGGCGTTGCCGCGGTTGCTGCCCGAATCGCTGGCGCTTTCCGTGGACGGCATGGCCGAAGCGCGCTGGCGGGCCGAGCGGTTCTCCGCACGCGCCTGGCCGCCCTTGCGGCCGGCCTCGCGGGCCTCTTCCGATGTGAACTCATGGGCGGTGCCGCGCTCGTGGGCGGCGCGGCCGCCTTCGCTGGCGATCTCGCGCTGGCGTTGCGGATCCATGGAAGCGAAGCCGCGGCTGGAGCTGCGCTTGACCGGGTTGCCAGCTTGGTCGTTGGATTGCATCTGGTATCTCCTACAAAGGTTGCCTGAAAAAAGGACATGACGGCAGTAACCACCGCCATGGAACCATTACGGCTCTGCCGGGTGGCACTCAAAGTAAGGCTGGGGGGAAGGCGACTGTAGGACGAGACCTTGCCGAGTTACAACTGCGCCGAAACAAGCCGTTGCAACAGCGCAGCCGCTTCCGGCGGCGCGGAGGAACTGCCCGAGCCGTCCAGACTGGCGAGCAGGCGGGCCAGCAGGTCGGGTGCCGGCAGGATCGGGCCGAAGAACAGGACCCGCGCGCCCCGTCCCACCAAGAGGGTGGGAAAGGTCTCGATGTCGACGTCGCCGACCAGGTCGTCCTCGTCCTCGATGTCGACCCACGCGAAGCGGTCCAGCCGATGGCTGGCGGCCGCCGCGTCGAACGCCGCGCGCCACTCCTTGCAGACGCCGCACCAGTCGGCGCAGAGCCCGAACACCCATCGCTTGTCATCGTCGCCAGTCACGCCTGTTCCCCTTGCACGCAAGGCCTCAAGAATACGTGACCCAGCTGGCGTAGTCCGGGTGTTCCAGGTGCGGGATCGCGTTGTAGCTGACCAGCATGTGGCGCTTGGGCGTGAAGGCGAATTCAGTGATGGAGGTGTTGCGGATCCGCAGGTTCAGCTCGATCACCGTCTCGCTGCCGGTGCCGAGTACCTGGCCGACGGCGGTGGCGATCGGCCCGCCGCTGGAGACGATCAGCACGTTGCCGCCGTGGTGCCTGGCCCTGACGTGGTCCAGCGCGCCGGCCACACCGTCGACGAACTCGCGGTAGCTGGGCATGCCCTGCGGCGCGACCATGCCGGCCATCCATTTCGCCAGCCCCTCGCGCAACAGGCGGAAGTGCGCGCGGTACATCTCGGGCGAGGTGGGCCTTTGCAGCTTGTCCGGATGCACGGTGGCGATCACGGCTTCGCTGTCGTATTCGTTCAGCCCCTCCCAGGGCAGGTGCTCGCCCTCATGCTGCATGCCTTCGCGGATGCCGGCCAGGGTCTCGAGGTGGCGGCGCAGTGTCCCGGCCAGCACGGCGTCGAAGCGGATGCCCTTCTGCGCGAAGTACTCGCCCAGCCGCACGCTCTGCCGGTGGCCGAGCGCGCTGAGCTTGTCGTAGTCGTCGGCCCCGAACGAGGCCTGGCCGTGCCGCACCAGATAAAGCGTTCCCATGCTGCGATTCTCGGGCCAAGCGCGCGCCGGGCCCAGTCACGCGGGGGACGGGACAAGGCCCCAGCTGCGGCAACCTCAGCGACGATCCGGCGCTGCCATCACTTTGCAGCCGCTTGCCCGCCCAGGACGCGGGCGAACAGTTCGCTGTCGACGTTGCCGCCCGACAGCGCGACGCCCACCGACCGGCCCTGCCAGCGCTCGCGCTGCTGCATCGCGGCGGCCAGGCCGGCGGCGCCCGCGCCTTCGGCGACGTTGTGGGTGTCGGCGAACAGCACGCGCATGGCATGCGCCACTTCCTCGTCGCTGACGGCCACGACGTCCTCGGCCTGCGCCAGCACGATGTCCAGCGCCTGCTGGTCGGCGATGCGGCAGGCCATGCCGTCGGCCAGCAAGGTGCTCACCGGCGCCTCCACCACCTTGCGCTGGCGAAACGAGTCGAGGTAGGTCGTCGCATGGGCCGATACGACGCCGACCAGCTTGGTGCGCGCACCGGTGAAGGCGCGGGCGGCCGCCGCCGCGCAGAAGCCCGAGCCCTGGCCGATCGGCACGAACAGGACCTGCGGCGCCTCGCCGCCGGCAAAGCTGTGGAAGAACTCCACCCAGCCGGTCATCACGCCGCGGATCAGCTCGCTGTGGAACGAGGGCACCATGTGCAGGTCGCGCTCGGCCGCCAGCGCGATGGCGAACTCGCGCGCCGCCTGGAGTCGTCGCCGTGTTCCAGCAGCGTGACGCCCAGCGCGCGCATCGCCGCGTTCTTCTCGGTGGAGTTGCCCCGCGGCACGACGATGGTCGCCGCCAGCCCGTAGCGGCGGGCGGCCAGGCCGACGGACTGGCCGTGGTTGCCGCGGGTGGCGCTGACCACGCCGGCCACCTGCGGCTGCCGGCGCCGCAGGGCCTCGAAGTAGGTCAGGCCGCCGCGCACCTTGAAGGCGCCGGTGGGGGTGTGGTTCTCGTGCTTGACCCAGGTCGTGAAGCCGAGCCGCTCGCGCAGCAGCGGCCACGCGTATTGCGGCGTCGGCGGCATGACGGCGTGGACCGTCTGCATCGCGCTGTGGACCTGGTCGTTGCTGAACATCTAGAGTCCCCGGGAGTCGATCGTCACTTCGCCCAGCGGCGTCATCAGCCGGGCCGACAGGTTGGGCGGGCCGGCCTCGATCCCGACCCCCTCCAGGTGGATCGCGCGGTAGGCCGTGAAGAGGTCGTCCGGCCGCGGGTGGGTGGCGGTCAGCGACAGCAGCTTCAGCCCCGAGTCCGGCAGCATCTCGGCCGGATGGGCGCCGGCCCATTCGATCAGCGTCGGCAGGCAGCCGTAGAACAGGCGCTGCCCGTCGTCGCGCACGCTGATCTTCCACTTTAGCGGGCCGCGGGCGGTCTCGCGCTGGGCCGCCAGCTGCGGCCCGCGGTCGATGCCCAGGGCGTCGAGCGCGCTGCTGGCCACCGCCGCGCGCTCGCAGCTGGCCACGAAATGGACCAGGCGCGGCTCCTCCTTCACTGCGGCGCGCAGTTGCGCGTCGTCCAGGTCGAACCAGCGCTTGCGGCGCGGGTCGGCCGCCTGCGGATCGATCGCGATGATCTCCAGGTAGGCGCGGGCGAATTGCGCCGTCTCGATCTTCAGCAGCAGGTTGTGGGTCCCCATCAGCGGGTGTTCGCCGCCGGGCCCCGGCGTCACGAACAGCGTGGACTCGCACCAGGCGATGCCCTGCTGCAGCGAATCCGCCGCCACCACCAGGTGGTCGATGCCGGTGAACGTGCTCACAGGCGCACCTGCCCGTCGATGCAGGTGACGGACTCGCCGCCGACCCAGATCTGTTGCGAAGCATCCTGCTCGATGTGAACCCGCCCGCTGCGCTCGATGCAGCCGCCCTGGGCCGCCACGTAGGCGGCCGGCATGTGCCCCTGCGCGATCAGCCAGTGCGCCAGGCTGGCATTGAGGCTGCCGGTGACGGGGTCTTCCTCGATGCCGATCGGTGCGGCGAAGGCACGCACCTCCAGCGACGGTGCGCCCGCATCGGGGTTCGGATAGCGCGCGGAAACACCGACCTTCTGTCCCAGCGCCTTGAGGGTGCCGTGGTCCGGTTGCAGCCGCAGCACGGTCTGCGGCGAGTCCAGCAGCAGGCCGAGCCAGACCGGCCCGTTGTCCAGCATCTGCGCGGCGACGATGTGCTGCTGCCCGAGCCCCAGCGCATCCGCGACCTTGGCCAGCAGGCCGGGGCTGGCTGCGCCGAGCTTGAGCGGCGGCGCGGCGAACGCCAGCCGCGGCGCGGCGCGCCGGATGCGCACCAGGCCCACCTTGCACTCCTGCACCACGACGCCGGCGGACCTGGGGGCGCCGCCGGCCTCCAGCCAGGCATGGCAGCTGCCCAGGGTCGGATGGCCGGCAAAGGGCAGTTCTCCGCCCGGCGTGAAGATCCGCACCCGGTAATCGGCTTCGGCCTGCGTCGGCGGCAGCAGGAAGGTCGTTTCCGACAGGTTGGTCCAGCGGGCGAAGCGCTGCATCGCAGCGTCGTCCAGGCCGCTGCCATCGAGCACGACGGCCAGCGGATTGCCGCGGTAAGGCGTCTCGGTAAAGACATCGACCTGCTTGAACGGGCGCTCGCGCATGGGAACGGGGGAAACTGCTGGCATCGAGGGTCTCGGTCTTTCAGGTCAGTGGGAAATCGAACACGCCGCGCGCGGCCGGCCTGCTCCTCAACGTGTTGTACCAGCGATCCAGGTTCGGGTGTGCGGGCCGCGCCTGCGGCAGGGCGTGCCAGCGGTGCACCTCGCAGGCGATCGGGATGTCGGCCATCGTCATGCGCTCGCCGGCCATGAAGGGCTGGCGCGCCAGGTGCGCATCCAGCAGCGCCAGCAGGCCTTCGGTCGCCGCGGTCGATTCGGCGATCGCCGCCATGTTGCGCTTGTCGGCCGGCGTGCGGAACCACTGGACGAAGGCCGGGCGGCCGGCCGGATTGAGCGTGGTCTGCTGCCAGTCCATCCAGCGCTCGGCGTCGAAACGCTGGGCGAGGTCGAGCGGATAGAGCGCGCCGGGCGAATGCCGGGCGCACAGGTAGCGCACGATCACGTTCGATTCCCAGAGCTGCACCTCGCCGTCCTCCAGCAGCGGCACCAGCGCGTTCGGGTTGCGCGCCAGGTAGTCGGGCGTGCGGACGATGCCGAATTCGCTGCCGGCGTCGATGCGCTGGAACGCCAGTCCCAGCTCCTGCGCGGCGTAGACCACCTTGCGCACGTTGATCGAGGAGATGCGGCCCCAGATGCTGAGCATGCTCAGCCCCTGGTGCCGGCGCGAAGGCCCGGTGTCTCGCGAATCGCGGCAGCCAGCGCCGCGATGCCGGTGTCGATCTGGGCGACGCTGGCGGTGACGAAGGACAGGCGGACGGTGCGCGCATCCGGCTGGCCGGCGAAGAAGGCGGCGCCCGGCACGAAGGCCACGCCCTTGTCGACGGCGCGCGGCAGCAATTCGATCGCGTCGACCCCCCGGGGCAGCCGGGCCCACAGGAACATGCCGCCGGCCGGCGTGTTCCATTGCACGTCCAGGCCGGCCATCTCGCGCCCGAGCGCGGCCAGCATCGCGTCGCGCTGCGATTTGTAGAGCGCGCGGATGGTCGGCACATGCCGCTCCAGGAAGCCGTCCTTCATCACCTCGGCCACCATGCGCTGGTTGAAGCTGGGGCTGTGCAGGTCGGCGGCCTGCTTGGCCTGCAACAGCTTGGGGTAGATCGCCGGCGGCGCCACCAGGAAGCCCAGCCGCAGGCCCGGGGCCAGCACCTTGGAGAACGAGCCCAGGTAGATGCAGCCGTCCGGGTGGCGGGCCGTCAGCGGCAGCGGCGGCGGCTGGTCGAACCACAGGTCGCCGTAGGGGTTGTCCTCCACCAGCGGCAGCCCCGCCTGCGCCGCCAGTTGCGAGAGATCGGCGCGGCGCCCCTCGCTCATGGTGCGGCCGGTCGGGTTCTGGAAGTTGGGCAGGACGTAGAGGAAGCGGGCCCGGTCGGTGCCGCTGCCGGCCTTGGCTGCCAGGTCGCCGACGCGCACGCCCTCGTCGTCGCTGTCCACGCTCACCACCTGCGGCTCCATCGGCATGAAGGCCTGCAGCGCGCCCAGGTAGGTCGGTGTCTCCACCAGGATGCGCGAGCCGGCATCGATCAGGATCTTGGCCACCAGGTCCAGGCCCTGCTGCGAGCCGGTGGTGATCAGGACCTGGGCCGGGTCGACCTGCCAGGGCAGGGCGGCCGCCACCATCTCGCGCAGCGGCCCGTAGCCTTCGCTGGCGGCGTATTGCAGCGCGCCCGGCCCGTCGTCGCGCAGCACCTTGTCGCAGGCTTCGCGGAAGGCCTGCACCGGAAAGGTCTTGGGCGAGGGCAGGCCGCCGGCGAAGCTGATGATGCCGGGGCGCTCGGTCACCTTGAGGATTTCCCGGATCACCGACGGGTTCATCTTCTCGGCGCGCCGTGCCAGCGTCCAGGGCGTCTGCTGCAGGTCGTTCAGTTTCATCTCGTTCTTTCCGCTTTGGTTGGTTGTTCAGGCAACGGCCCGCACCGGCATTTTCTTCCCGATGAAGACGGTGGCGATCACGGCGACGGCAAAGCCCAGCGTCAGCGCGTCGAGCCGTTCGCCGAGCAGGGGTACCGCGAACAGCATGCCGAGGAAGGGCTGCAGCAGTTGCACCTGGCTGACGCGCACCGTTCCGCCCAGCGCCAGCCCGCGGTACCAGGCGAAAAAGCCCAGCCACATCGAGAACACGGCGACATAGCCAAAGGCCCACCAGGCGCTGGCCGCGAGCACCGCGTGCGGACGGCTGGCCCAGGCCCAGGGCAGGGTCAGCGGCAGGGCCAGCACCAGCGCCCAGCAGATCACGTGCTCGGCCCGCATGTGCTGCGACAGGCGTGCCCCGTAGCCGTAGCCGATGGCGGCGCAGCCCATTGCCGCCAGCAGCAGCGCATCGGCCGGCTGGATCGACAAGCCCGCGCTGCCCGAGCGCAGCACCGCGAATGCCACCACCAGGGCGCTGCCGACCAGCGCGCAGGCCCAGAATCCGGCGGACGGGCGCTGCCGGTGCAACCACGCGCCCACGGCAGCGGTGGCCAGCGGCAGCACGCCGACGATCACGCTGGCGTGCACCGCTTCCACGTGGCGCATCGCGATCGACGTCAGCAGGGGAAAGCCGAACACCACGCCGCCAGCCGTGAGCGCCAGCGGCGCCCAGTCGCGGCGCGCCGGCCAGGGTGCGCGGGTCGCCAGCAGGAACAAGGCCGACAGGCCGGCGGCGACCACCGCGCGGCCCAGCGCGATGAAGGGACCGGACATCTGCGGCGCGTCCGGCGTGCCCACTGCCAGCCGCGTCATCGGCAGCGTCAGCGCGAAGATGACGACGCCCAGCGCGCCGAGCCACAGGCCCTTGATTTCGTCGGCCTTCATACGGCGAGCATCCAGCCGGCGGTCGCCAGCAGCACCAGCGCCAGCACGCGGTTGAACCAGCGCAGCCGGTGGCCCTGCGCCAGCCATTGCCGCAGCAGCGAGCCGAGCAGGGCATAGCTGAAGTTGCTGGCGAACGCGAACGGCAGCATCACGCCGCAGATGATCGCCAGGCGCTGGCCGGGGTTGGTCGAGGGCCGGCCGGCCGCGTTCACCACCCAGCCGGCGGTCAGCGTGAGGGCCAGCATCCAGGCCTTGATGTTGAGGAACTGCAATCCCACGCCCTGCAGGAAGCCGACGTTCAGCATGGCGTGGTCCACCGGCGCCAGCCGGTCGGTCCGCGCCAGCTTCCACGCCAGCCACACCATGTAGCCGGCGCCGGCCAGCTTGACGCCCCAGCGCAGCATCGGCGCGCCGGTCACGAGCGCGCCCAGGCCCAGCCCGCTGGCCAGCATCAGCAGCGCCCAGCCGGCCGGCACCGCGAAACAGAAACGCAGGGCGCGCCGCAGGCCGTGGTTGGCGGCCAGTGCGGTGGACAGCGTCGTGTTCGGGCCGGGCGAGAAACTCATCGCCGTGCAGAACAACAGCAGGGCGGTGAGTTCAGCGGCGCTCATCGAAGCGGCCGGGGCGATGGGGTTGGCAGGGCATGAAGTTCAATGTAATCTCGCTGCCAGTACACGACCAGTACAGTGCGGCAGCGCAGTTGCTATTCTGTACTGCCTGGCCCGCCAATACAGGAACACCTCCATGCTGCTCAAGGGCTCGACCGAATCGCTGACCGGGCAATTGTCCTCGCGCTTCGCCGAACGCATCCGCACCCGGCTGCTGGCGCCCGGCGCGCGCCTGCCCTCGGTGCGCCAGTGCGCGCAGGAGCAGCAGGTGAGCCCGTCCACCGTGGTTGCCGCCTACGACCAGTTGCTGGCGCAGGGGCTGGTGGAGGCGCGCAAGAACCGCGGCTTCTTCGTGCGGGAACTGGCGCCGGCCCGGGTGGCAGACACGGGCCGGCGCCCGCCGGCAGCGGCCGAGGCACGGCGGCCGATCGACGCCACCGCGCTGATCCGCGGCATGTTCCACAAGGTCAGCGACAAGCCGCAGCCGGGCATGGGCGTGTTTCCGCCGGAGTGGCTGGAGTCGACCTTCATGCCGGCGGCGGTGCGCAAGGTCACGTCCTCCCGGGCGCTGCAGGAGTTCTCGTTGCAGTACGGCGAGCCGCTGGGCGACGGCGGGCTGCGCCGCGCGCTGTCCAAGCGGCTGGCGGCCTTGTCGGTGCACGCGGCGCCCGAGCACATCATCACCACCGTCGGAGCGACGCACGCGCTGGACATCGTCAGCCGCACCCTGCTGCGTCCGGGCGACCCGGTCATGGTGGAAGAGCCCGGCTGGGCAGTGGAGTTCGCCCGGCTGGCGGCCCTGGGCATGCGGATCCTGCCGGTGCCGCGCCATGCTGACGGGCCCGACCTGGAGGTGATGGCGCGCTATTGCGAGCAGCACCAGCCCAAGCTGTTCGTCAGCGTCAGCGTGTTCCACAACCCCACCGGCTACTGCCTGTCGCCGGGCAGCGCGCACCGCGTGCTGCAGCTGGCCAACCGCCACAACTTCCATATCGTCGAGGACGACACCTACAGCCACATCGCGCCGGAGCACGCCACCCGCATGTGCGCGCTGGACGGCCTGCAGCGCACCATCCACGTCGGCGGCTTCGCCAAGATCCTGGCCCCCAACTGGCGGGTCGGCTTCCTGGCCGCCCATCCCTCGCTGATCGAGCCGCTGCTGGACACCAAGCTGCTGCAGACGCTGACCACGCCGGCCCTGCTGGAGAAGGCGCTGGCGCTTTGCATCGAGCAGGGCCAGCTGCGGCGCCATGCCGAGCGCATCAAGACGTGGCTGGCGGCCGCGCGCAGCCGCAGCGTGAAGCTGGCGCTGAACGCCGGTTGCCGCTTCGCGGCCGAGCCGGCGGGATTGTTCGGATGGGTGGATACCGGCGTCGATACCGATGCGCTGGCCCAGCGCATGCTCGACGAGGGCTACCTGCTGGCGCCGGGATCGCTGTTCCACGCCGGCCGCACGCCCGGCACGCTGATGCGCATCAATTTCGCGACCACCCAGGACGCGGTGTTCTGGAAGAAGTACGGCGAGCTGGTGCGCCGGATGTGAGGCTCAGAGCATCTCGTCGGGCGCCAGCGGGCCCAGCACGTTCACCAGCAGCTTGAGCTTGGTGCTGGCTTCGGGTTCGCTGTCCGCGTCCTTGAACGGCGCGCCGGCAGGCGCGCGCCAGTGCAGCGCGCCATTGGTCCATTCGAGCCGGTAGGCGCCCTTGGCCAGGCTGTTTTCCACCAGCCGGATCGAATCGCGCGACAACGCGGGGCTGCGGATGACGAGCGCGACCTCGCTGTTCTTCAGCTGCGAGCGCAGGTCCAGGTTCATCGAGCCGATCACCGCCAGCCGGGCGTCGATGATGACTGCCTTGCTGTGCAGGCTGGCGCGGCCGGTGCTGGCCTTGGAGCCGCCGACCCCGCCGCCGGACCCGAACGCCGATTTGGAGGCGTGGGCGTTGATGCCGGAGCCGAGGCCGCCGGCCGAGCCTTCCTGCTCGGCCCGCATCTCGTACAGTTCCACGCCCAGGGCCAGCAGCTGCTTGCGGTAGCGCGCATAGCCGGCGTGGGCGGCCGGGGCGTCGTTGGATGCCAGCGAATTGGTGAGCACGCGGATGCGCACGCCGCGCTGGCGCAGGTCGGCGAACACCTTCATCATCGGCTGGCCGGGGACGAAGTAGGGCGAGACGATCAGCAGGTCGGTCTTGGCCTGGCCCATCAGGGCCAGCAGGCCGTCGATCAGCGTGTCGCCGGCATCGACCTCGTCGTCGCCCGGGCCGACCTTGCCCGGCTTGTCGACCATCAGGGCCGACGGCGCCCAGGTCAGCGCGACCTGCTGCAGGTCCAGGGCGCGGCTTTGCACGCCGGTGGTCGTGACGTCCGGCAGCACGGAAGCGGTGTGGGTCACGGTGGCCGTCACTCGCGCCGGTTGCGTCGCTTGCGGCGTTTGCGAGACGTCCGGCGCGCTGGCGGCATTCAGCGGCGTGCGCAGACGGTCCAGGTCCTTCTTGTCCAGCAACGATTCGACCGGAAAGGCCAGCTCGTTGTTCCAGTAGGTGTCGAAACTCGCGGACATGTCGCGCACGATGCGGCCAGCCGCCAGCACGTCGAGGTCGACGAAGTTGCTGTCCTCGCCGCGGCCGAAATAGGCGTCGCCGAGATTGCGGCCCCCGGCGATGCCCCAGGCGTTGTCGGCGATGAACAGCTTGTTGTGCATCCGCTTCTGCACCTGGCCGAAGTCGGCCAGCGAGGTGAAGATGCGCCCGACCAGCGAGCGGCGCGATCCGGGCAGCGGGTTGTACAGGCGCAGTTCGACGTTGTTCAGGAAGGCCAGCCGCAGCACCTGCGCATCGGCGCCGACGCTGTTGAAGTCGTCCAGCAGGATCCGCACCCGCACGCCACGGGCCGCGGCCGCGCGGATGCGCTCGAGCAGCTGCTCGGTGCTGCCGTCGGCGTGGATGGCGTAGTACTGCAGGTCCAGCGTGCGCTGCGCATTCTCGATCAGGGCGAGCCGGCTGGTGAAGGCCATGTCGACGCTGTCCAGGAGCCGGAAGCCGGAATCGCTGCGCGCCGTGGCCTGGGCCCGTCGTTGCTGGACCAGGCGGCCCAGCGCGGTGTCGTCCGGCGCTTCGAGGGCGTGCGAGACGGGCCGGGCGACATTGGTGGGCAGGTTGGCACAGCCGGCCGCCCACGCGGCGAGCATCGCCATCGCGACGATGCGCAGCAGTGCAAGCCAGCCACGGCCAGGAGAGGAAAGGGCGGCGGAGGGGCGGGGTTGCAGCATGGGTGCAACGAATGTACTTGCGGCCGGGCAGTGCCGCACGCCTGCCGAGTCAGCCGCCTTCGTCAAGAAATGCAGGACAACTGCTCAGGAAGCGCCCAGCCGCTCCCAGCGCTCCAGCGCTTCCAGCAGTTCTTCCTCGATCTTCGCGTTGCGCGCCCCCAGTTCGCTGGCGCGCTCCGGATCGCGCGCGTACAGGCTGCCATCGGCCAGTTCGCCGGCGATGGCGGCCTGTTCCTGTTCCAGCGATTCAATCAGCGCCGGCAGGGCCTGCAGTTCGCGCTGTTCCTTGAAACTGAGCTTTTTCTTCGGTGCCGCCGGTGCGGCAACAGGCTCGGTGGCCTTGCCCGCCACTTGCTTGGGTGCGCTCCTGGCGGCAGCCGTTTCCTGGGCCTGGGCGAATTCGCGCGAGCGGCGCGACTGCACCAGCCAGTCCTGCACGCCGCCTTCGTACTCGCGCCACTTGCCGTCGCCCTCGAAGGCGATGGTGCTGGTGACCACGTTGTCCAGGAAGGTCCGGTCGTGGCTGACCAGGAACACGGTGCCGTCGTAGTTCTGCAGCAGGTCTTCCAGCAGTTCCAGCGTGTCGATGTCCAGATCGTTGGTCGGCTCGTCGAGCACCAGCACGTTGGCCGGCCGGGCGAACAGGCGGGCCAGCAGCAGGCGGTTGCGCTCGCCGCCTGACAGCGAGCGCACCGGCGAGTTGGCCCGCGCCGGCGAGAACAGGAAGTCGCCAAGGTAGCTCTTGACGTGCTTGCGCTGGTTGCCGATCTCGATCCATTCGCTGCCGGGGCTGATGAAGTCTTCCAGCGTCGCATTCAGGTCCAGCGCGTTGCGCATCTGGTCGAAGTAGGCGACCTGCAGGTTGGCGCCCTGGCGCACCTTGCCGCTGTCGGGCGCGAGCTCGCCCAGGATCAGCTTGAGCAGCGTGGTCTTGCCGGCGCCGTTGGGCCCGATCAGTCCCACCTTGTCGCCGCGCAGGATGGTGGCGCTGAAGTTGCGCACGATGACCTTGTCGCCGAAGGATTTGCTCACCTCGGTCAGCTCGGCGACGATCTTGCCGCTGCTCTGGCCGGAGGCGACGTCCAGCTTGACGCTGCCCAGCGCCTCGCGCCGTGCGGTGCGCTGCGCGCGCAGCACATTGAGCCGTTCGATCCGGGCGACGGCGCGAGTGCGGCGCGCTTCCACGCCCTTGCGGATCCAGATTTCTTCCTGGGCCAGCAGCTTGTCCGCCCTGGCGCTGATCACCGCCTCCTGCGCCGCCTGTTCCTCCTTGAGCACCTGGTACTGGCTGAAGTTGCCCGGATAGGTGAGCAGGTGGCCGCGATCGAGTTCGACGATCCGCGTGGCCACCCGGTCCAGGAAGGCGCGGTCGTGGGTGATCGTGACGACGCTGCCCTTGAAGTCGATCAGCAGGTCTTCCAGCCATTCGATCGAGTCCAGGTCAAGATGGTTGGTCGGTTCGTCCAGCAGCAGCACGTCGGGCCGGCTGACCAACGCCTGCGCCAGCGCGACCCGCTTCTTCGTGCCGCCCGACAGGGTGGAGATCACGGCATCCTTGTCCAGGTGCAGGCGGTGCAGCGTTTCCTCGACCCGCTGCTCCCAGTTCCAGCCGTCCTGGTGCTCGATCGCGCTTTGCAGCTCGTGCAGGTCGCCCTCGCCATGCGAATACTGCTCGATCCACTTGATGACGTTGGCGACGCCGGCGCAGGCTGCCTGGAAGACGGTGGCGTCCTGATCGAGCACCGGCTCCTGGGCCACATAAGCGATCTGCACGCCGGTCTGGACCTGCAGCACGCCGTCGTCGGGTTTTTCCATCCCCGCCAGGATCTTGAGCATCGACGATTTGCCTGCGCCGTTGCGTCCGATCAGGCCGACGCGTTCGCCGGCTTCCAGTGAGAAATCTGCATGGTCGAGCAAGGCCACGTGGCCAAAAGCGAGCTGCGCGTCAAGAAGTGTGATTAGTGCCATTGAGCCTGCGATTATCCGGTGCGCCGTTGCAACGCATGCCTATCCGGTCCGGATGAGGCTGGCTATAGTGGTTCGAGACCAGAACCAGCAGGAGGCTCTTTGGAGTTGCAGATCAACGGCAAGCCCGTGCGCGTCGATGCCGATCCGGCCATGCCTTTGCTGTGGCTGCTGCGTGACGTGCTGGAGCTGACGGGGACCAAGTACGGCTGCGGCATCGGGGCCTGCGGCGCCTGCACGGTCCGCGTGGACGGCCAGCCGGTGCGCTCCTGCATGGCGCCGGTGTCGGGCCTGCAGGGAAGGAAGATCCAGACCATCGAGGCGCTGGGCGCGGCCGGCAAGCCGCATCCCCTGCAAACGGCGTGGATCGCCGAACAGGTTCCCCAATGCGGTTACTGCCAGAGCGGCATGCTGATGGCCGCGGCTGCCCTGCTGGAGAAAAAGCCCAGGCCGACCGACGCCGACATCGACGGGGCGATCAGCAACCTGTGCCGCTGCGGCACCTACCAGCGCGTGCGCGCTGCGATCCACCGGGCCGCCGGCACCCGTCCTGCACCCGTCACCCCGCCGTCAGCCAAGGTCCAGGCATGAGGCGCAGGGCGCTCCTGCTCAGCGCCATGGGAGGCGCCGGAGCGCTGGTGGTCGGCTGGGCGGTGATGCCGGCGCGCTCGCGCCTGGGAGCGGCGCGGCTGATGCTTGACGGAGAGGGTGTCGCGGCGCTCAACGGCTGGATCAAGGTCGCCACCGACGGCAGCGTGATCCTGGCGATGCCGCGCAGCGAGATGGGGCAAGGCGTGCATACGGCGTTGCCGATGCTGGCGGCCGAGGAACTCGACGTTCCGCTCGGTTCCGTCCGGATCGAGCAGGCTGGCGCGGACGCGATCTACGGCAACGTCGCGATGCTGGTGGCCGGCTTGCCGTTCCATCCGCAGGAGGTCGAGGCGGATGATGGGTACGGGCGCGTCAAGGCCAGCCGCTGGCTGGTGGGCAAGGTGGCACGGGAACTGGGGATCAACGCGACCGGCGGATCGTCGAGCGTGGCCGATGCCTGGGACGTCGTTCGCCTTGCGGCGGCCACTGCGCGCGCGCGCCTGCTCGGAGCGGCGTCGCTGCAGTGGCGGCTGCCGGTGGAGGAGCTTTCGGTGCGCGATGGCGTGGTCTCCCATCCGTCCGGCAAGAGCGCCAGTTACGGCCAGCTCGCCCGTTTCGCGGCGGCCACGCCCTCGGGCACGGTGCGGCTGAAGGAGCACAAGGAGTTCCGGGTCATCGGCGAACCGGCGGCGCGCATCGACATCCCCTCCAAGGTGAACGGGTCGGCGCGGTTCGGCCTCGATGTCCGGCTGCCGGGGATGCGCTACGCCGTGGTGCGGCTGTGTCCGATGCTGGGGGGCGCCCCCGGCCACGTCGACTCGCGCGCCGCGCTGGCCATGCCGGGAATCGACCGGATCGTGATGCTTCCCGCGTATGCCGGCTCCACGGCGGGCATCGCCATCGTCGGCAAGACGACCTGGCATGCGCGGCAGGCGGCGCTGGCCGTCGATGTCGAATGGCAGCAGCGCCCAGGCGGCGGGCTGGACACGCGCCGCATCGAGGCGGGCCTTGAGGCGGCCGTGCGGGCGCAGAGCGGGCACGTATTCCATGAGCGCGGCGACGTGGACGCGGCGGAAGCGGCAGGCCGGCAAGTCGAGGCCTGGTATCGCGCGCCCTACCTGGCGCACGCCACCATGGAGCCGATGAACTGCACGGCGCAGGTTCGGGGCGGAAAGGTCGAGATCTGGGTGCCGACCCAGGTGCCGCAGATGGCCAGCGCGATCGCGGCGCGCATCGCGGGTGTCGCGCCCGAAGCCGTCACGGTGCATGTCACGCTGCTGGGCGGCGGGTTCGGGCGCCGGCTGGAGGTGGACTACGTGGCGCAGGCGGTCCGGGTGGCGATGGATTGCGGCGGCGTCCCGGTGCAACTGGTGTGGCCCCGGGAGGAGGACCAGGCCCACGACTTCTATCGTCCGATGCAGGTGGCGCTGCTGCGCGGCTCCCTGGACAAGGACGGGCGGGTGAGCAGCCTGCGGATCAAGTCCGCGGGCGATGCAATCCAGCCGCGCTGGCTGGCGCGGGCGCTGCCGGCGTTGTCCGGCCCGCTGGACATGCCCGACAAGACCACCGCCGAGGGGCTGTTCGACCTGCCATATGGCTTCGCCAACCAGAAGATGGAGCACGTCGCGACGCGCATGGAGGTGCCGGTAGGCTTCTGGCGCTCGGTCGGGCATTCGCACAATGCGTTCTTTTCAGAGAGCTTCATCGACGAACTGGCGCTGGCCGCGGGCCAGGATCCGGTGGAGTTCCGCCTGGCGCAGCTGGCGCGCCTGCCGAGGTTCCGGGCCGTACTGGCGCTGGCTGCCGACAAATCGGGATGGGGCAGCAAGGCGCTGCCCGGGCGTGCGCGGGGCGTGGCGCTGCACGAATCGTTCGGCACGATCGTGGCCCAGGTGGCCGAGGTGTCCCTTCAGGGCGGCCTGCCACGGGTCCACCGCGTGACCTGCGCGCTGGATTGCGGCACCGTCATCAATCCCGCGATCGTGGCGCAGCAGATGGAGAGTTCGGTGGTCTTCGCGCTGAGCGCCGCGTTGCACGGCCGGATCGACATCCAGGCGGGGGTGGTGCAGCAGGGAAACTTCCCGAGCTATCCGCTTGTGAAGCTGGCGGATGCGCCGGTGGTCGACACCTGGCTGGTAGCCAGCCAGCGCCCGCCTGGCGGCGTGGGTGAACCGGGGGTGCCGCCACTGGCGCCGGCAGTGGCGAACGCGCTGTTCGCCCTCACGGGCAAGCGGCTGCGGTCGCTGCCGCTGGTTGTGTAGCCGTTACATCCCTGATCAGCCCAACAGTTGGAAGCGCCCGAAAAGCGTGCCATAATCGCAGGCTCGGCTGAACCCAGGCACTGCAAGGTGCAACACCCGCAAGGTGCGGTGAACAGCAGAGTAAGCAGACCTCAAAATCTGGACCGGGCTCCAAGTTCGGTATATAATTTGAGGCTGCGCTGAAAACGCCGGGCAGTCGGTTTTCACAGGAACATCCTGTAGGAGCCAACCGCAAGACGCAGACAGATAAAGCCCCATTGCTTGACAGGGGTTTGAAAAAAAGCAGATAATTCAAGGCTCAGCTGATCGCAGCTAAGCGGGCGAGGCAAGACGGTAAGACGTTGGTG
>NZ_JBHSMF010000006.1:0-1374914 GCF_042655405.1 Caenimonas terrae
CGCGTCCACAGGATGACGCCCGCGAGCGTGACCGGAGAACGACCCACCCTGGCCGGCGGCCTCGCCAACGAGGCATCGGCGCGGAAGCCGGAAGGGCAAAAGACAGAGGACATGGATCCCAGATCAAGTCCGGGATCACGGCAGGAAGAACCCGGGTCCGGTCCGGAGGTCGGAGGGTCGGCTCAGGCGTAGACGGCGCGGCCGGGGCGGACGGCGATCCGGCGCACCAGCAGCGCGATGGCGACGACGGCCAGGGCGATGAACACCAGGAACGACCAGTTGGCGATCGAACCGCCGAGGAAGGTCCAGTCCACCTTGGTGCAATCGCCGCCGCCGCGGAAGATCATCGGGATGGCGCGCTTGAGCGGGAAGGTCTCGATCATCCCGTAGATGTCGCGGCCGCAGGAAGCGACCTCGGGCGGGTTCCATTGCAGCCAGCTCTGGCGGGCCGCGACGAAGGCGCCGAGGGCGGAGAACAGCAGGACCAGCAGGGCCGATGCGATGTGCGCGCCGCGCTGGCGCAGCGCGCCGCCGATGCCGGCCACCAGCGCCACCAGCACCAGGGCGTAGCGCTGCACGATGCACATCGGGCAGGGCTCCAGTCCCACCACGTGCTGCAGGTACAGGCCGAAGGCCAGCATGGCGACGCAGGCCAGGCAGACCAGCCCCAGGATGCGCCGCGGCGCGCTGTCAAACCACTGGATCAAATTCATCTCCCGTCTGGGGCGTCCATGCGGCGCCCTCCACGAACACGCGGGCCCGGCGCGGCGTCACCACCAGCGTCTCGCCCTCCCGGAACCCCATGTCCCTGTACTGCTGCGCAGGGATCTGCGCCTCGACGATGGAGTCCTTCCCCGGCTGTTGGGTTGCCTCGACCGGAATAAGTTCCAGCCGCGCGATCGGCCCGACCACCACCGCGCGGTCCAATTTGACCACGATCCCGCGCGGCCGGCCGCCGGCGTCCAGGCCCTGCCCGGGCACGTGGCGCTGCACCTCCAGGTCGTGCGGCCGCACATAGGCCAGGGCCCTGGCGTTCTGCGCACCGGCGTGCTCGGGCGACTGCAGGTGCATGCCCTCCAGCGTCACCTCGCCCTCGTGGGCGCGGCCGTGGAACAGGTTGACGTCGCCCAGGAAGCCGTAGACGAAGGGGCTGGCCGGGTGGTCCCACACCTCCTGCGGCGAACCGACCTGCTCCACCCGGCCGGCGTTCATCAGCACCACGCGGTCGGCCACCTCCAGCGCCTCTTCCTGGTCGTGGGTGACGAAGATGCTGGTGACGTGCAGTTCGTCGTGCAGCCGCCGCAGCCAGCGCCGCAGCTCCTTGCGCACCTTGGCGTCCAGCGCGCCGAACGGCTCGTCCAGCAGCAGCACCTTGGGCTCCACCGCCAGCGCCCGCGCCAGCGCGATCCGCTGGCGCTGGCCGCCGGACAGCTGCGAGGGGAAGCGGTCGGCCAGCCAGTCCAGCTGCACCAGGCTTAGCAGCTCGTGCACCTTGCTCCTGATTTGCGCCTCGCTCGGGCGCTGGCTGCGCGGCTTCACGCGCAGGCCGAAGGCGACGTTCTCGAACACCGTCATGTGGCGGAACAGCGCGTAATGCTGGAACACGAAGCCGACGTTGCGGTCGCGCACGTGGACGCCGGTCGTGTCCGCGCCGGAGAACAGGATGCTGCCCGCGTCCGCCGTCTCCAGGCCGGCGATGATGCGCAGCAGCGTGGTCTTGCCGCAGCCCGAGGGGCCGAGCAGCGCGATCAGTTCGCCCGAGCGGATGTCCAGCGACACGTCGCGCAGTGCGTGGAAGTCGCCGAAGGTCTTGCTGACGTGGCGGATGTCGATGGTCATGGGGTGTCCTTTCCAAGCCGTTCGCCCTGAGCTTGTCGAAGGGCCCGCGCCGGGGCTTCGACGGGCTCAGCCCGAACGGAATCAATTTGCGCGGCCGGCCGCTCGGGCGATGCATCGGCCGCATTCTTCATCTCGCGCCTGTGCCGCCATTCGACGACGCTCTTGATCGCCAGCGTCGCCAATGCCAGCAGCGCCAGCAGCGAGGCGACGGCGAAGGCGGCGACCGACTGGTATTCGTTGTAGAGGATCTCCACGTGCAGCGGCATGGTGTTGGTCTGGCCGCGGATGTGGCCCGAGACAACCGAGACGGCGCCGAACTCGCCCATCGCCCGCGCGTTGCACAGGATCACGCCGTAGATCAGGCCCCACTTGATGTTGGGCAGGGTCACGTAGCGGAAGGTCTGCCAGCCGCTGGCGCCCAGCACGATGGCGGCCTGTTCCTCGTCGTTGCCCTGCGCCTGCATCAGCGGGATCAGCTCGCGCGCGATGAAGGGAAAGGTGACGAAGATGGTGGCCAGCACGATGCCGGGCACGGCGAAGACGATCTTGACGTCGTGCGCCGCCAGCCAGGGGCCGAACCAGCCCTGGGCGCCGAACATCAGCACGTAGATCAGGCCGGCAACCACCGGCGAGACCGAGAACGGCAGGTCCACCAGCGTCGTCAGGAAGGCCTTGCCGCGGAATTCGTACTTGGCGATGCACCACGCCGCCGCCACGCCGAACACCAGGTTCATCGGCACGGCGATGGCGGCCGTGACCAGCGTCAGCCAGATCGCCGCCCAGGCATCCGGCTCCCGGAAGGCGTCGAGATAGGCGCCCAGGCCCTTGCGCAGCGCCTCGGCGAAGACCGCGGCCAGCGGCAGCACCAGGAACAGCAGCAGGAAGGCCAGCGCGATGGCGGTGAGCGTCCAGCGCACCCACGGCGCCTCGGTGGTGCTGACGCGCCTGACGGAGAGATTGCCCGCACCCATGTCAGGCCCCCGAGCGCTTGCGCTGCCAGGCCTGCAGCGCGTTGATCACCAGCAGCAGCACGAAGGACAGCATCAGCATGACGGTGGCCACCGCGGTGGCGCCGGCGTAGTCGTACTGCTCCAGCTTGCCGATGATCACCAGCGGGGTGATCTCCGACACCATGGGCACGTTGCCGGCGATGAAGATCACCGAGCCGTACTCGCCGATGGCGCGGGCGAAGGCCATCGCGAAGCCGGTCAGCAGCGCCGGCGCGATCGACGGCAGGATCACGCGCAGGAAGGTCTGCAGCCGGGTGGCGCCCAGGCACATCGCCGCTTCTTCCAGCTCCTTTTCCGTGTCTTCCAGCACCGGCTGCACCGTGCGCACCACGAACGGCAGGCCGATGAAGATCAGCGCGATCACCACGCCGTTGGGATTGAACGCCAGCTTGATGCCCAGCGGCTCCAGGTACTGGCCGATCCAGCCGTTGCCCGCCAGCAGGGCGGTGAGCGAGATGCCGGCCACGGCCGTGGGCAGCGCGAACGGCAGGTCCACCAGCGCATCGACCAGCTTCTTGCCGGGGAAGCGGTAGCGCACCAGCACCCAGGCCACCAGCAGGCCGAACACGGCGTTGACCAGCGCCGCGATCAGCGAGGCGCCGAAGGTCAGGCGATAGGACGCCAGCACGCGCGGCGAGCTGACCGCCGCCCAGAACTGCTCCCAGCTCAGGGTAAAGGTCTTGAGCACCAGCGCCGACAGCGGGATCAGGACGATCAGGCCCAGGTACAGCAGCGTGTAGCCCAGCGTCAGGTTGAAGCCGGGCAGCACCTTGCGGTTCGCGCCCGGGGCGCGTGCCGCCACTGCCGGCAGCGGCACGCCGATGGAAGCTGCGGTCATTTCACGGTGTAGATCTGGTCGAATCGGCCGCCGTCGTTGAAGTGCAGCTTCTGCGCCTCGGCCAGCGAGCCGAACAGCTCCTGCACGGTGAACAGCCGGATCGGCTTGAAGGTCGCGGCGTATTTCTTCAGCACCGCCGGCGAGTGCGGACGGATCGAATGCTTCGCCGCGATCTCCTGCCCTTCGTCCGAATACAGGAAGTTCAGGTAGGCCCGGGCCAGTTCCGCCGTGCCCTTCTTGGCCACCGTGCGCTCCACCACCGCCACCGGGTTGTCGGCCACGATGCTGATCGACGGATAGACCGCGTCCACCTTGTTGGCGCCGAACTCCTTGTTGACCGATTCCACTTCCGACTCGAAGGTGACCAGCACGTCGCCGGTGTTGCGCTGCAGGAAGGCCGTGGTGGCGTCGCGCCCGCCCCGGGCCAGCACCGGCACGTTCTTGTACAACCTGGCCATGAAGTCCTGGGCCTGGGCATCGGTGCCGCCCTTCTTCTTCACATAGCCCCAGGCCGCGAGATAGGCGTAGCGGCCATTGCCGCCGGTCTTGGGGTTGACCACGACCACCTGCACTCCCGGCCTGACCAGGTCATCCCAGTCCCTGATGCCCTTGGGATTGCCCTTGCGCACCAGGAACAGCATGGTCGACGACGTGGGCGCGGCGTTGTTCGGAAAGCGGTTGGCCCAGTCCCTGGCGACCACGCCGCGGTCGGCCAGGAACTCGATGTCGGTGGTGGTGTTCATCGTCACCACGTCGGCGTCCAGGCCGTCGGCCACGGCCCGGGCCTGCGCGCTGGAGCCCCCGTGCGACTGGTCGATCTTTACCTCCTTGCCGGTGGCCTTCCTGTAGGCCGGCACGAAGGCGGCGTTGATGTCCTTGTAGAACTCGCGCGCGACGTCGTAGGAGGCATTGAGCAGCGTCTGCTGCTGCGCGCTGGCCAGCCCGCTGGCGGCGACGGCCAGTGCGGCCAGGAAAATCTTGGTCCTGCTGTTCATGAAACACCGTTCTTGTTGAAGGATCGAATTCTGGGGACGGTCCCTTCAAACTCAAACGACTATGTCGTTGTTACTTAATCTCGTAAATTGCATAACGACCGGGCGCCGACTCGGCGCCGGTAGGTCTGCATGCGCCGCGGCTGTAGGCCGGAACCTACCGCAGCCGACAACGACTTCCTGCACAGGCTGCGTGGGCGGGGGCGAAGAATAGGTCATCCATTCATCGCCATGACGCCCAGCCAGACCCTCCAGGGCGCCTCGCCGCCAACGACATTGCCGAGCGCCGCCGCCGGACCGGTTCCCAGCCACCACCATCGCCAGTTCGAAGTCATGGGTGCGCAGCACCGGGCCGAGGGCACGCGTTTCATGGTGTGGGCGCCCAACGCCCGGTCGGTGGCGGTGGTCGGCGCCTTCAACGGCTGGAAGGCGCAGCCGCTGCAACGGCTGCAGGACGGCAGCGGCCGCTGGGGCGCCACCATCGCCGGACCGGCGCCGGGCGACTGCTACAAGTACCGCATCCAGGGTGCCGACGGCCAGACCGTCGACAAGGCCGATCCGTACGCGCTGCGCTGCGAGCACCCGCCCGGCACGGCGTCGGTGGTCTGGGACCTGCAGTACGAATGGAACGACCACGCCTGGATGGCGGCGCGCGGCAAGCGCCAGTCGCAGGCCAGCGCCATGTCGATCTACGAGGTCCACCTGGGCTCCTGGCAGCGCGCCGACGACGGCAAGTTCCTCAACTACCGCGAGATCGGCCGGCGCCTGGCCGCCCACTGCCAGGCCCTGGGCTTCACCCACGTGGAGCTGATGCCGATCACCGAGCACCCGTTCTACGGCTCCTGGGGCTACCAGACCACCGGCTACTACGCACCCACCGCCCGCTACGGCGCGCCCCAGGACCTGATGGCGATGGTGGACGCGCTGCACCAGAGCGGCATCGGCGTGATCCTGGACTGGGTGGCATCGCACTTCCCGTCCGACGCCTTCGCGCTGGCCCGCTTCGACGGCACCGAGCTGTACGAGCACGCCGACCCGCGGCTGGGGTTCCATCCGCAGTGGAACAGCCTGATCTTCAACTACGGCCGCTACGAGGTGCGCGATTTCCTGATCAGCAATGCCGTGTTCTGGCTGGAGAAGTACCACTTCGACGCGATCCGCGTGGACGCCGTGGCCTCGATGCTGTACCTGGATTTCGCCCGCGAGCCCGGCCAGTGGCTGCCCAATCCGGAAGGCGGCAACAGGAACCACGAAGCCGTGGCCTTCCTGCAGGACCTGAACCGCTCGGTGTACGGGCAGTTCCCCGACGTGCACGTGATGGCCGAGGAATCGACCGCCTGGCCCGGCGTGACGCGCCCTGTGCACGACGCCGGCCTGGGCTTCGGCATGAAGTGGAACATGGGCTGGATGAACGACACGCTGCGCTACGTCGCTCGGCCGCACTTCTTTCGCAAGTGGCATGGCGACGACATCCGCTTTTCCGCCGTCTACGCCTTCGACGAGAACTTCATCCTGCCGCTGTCGCACGACGAGGTGGTCTACGGCAAGGGCAGCCTGCTGGAGCGCCAGCCCGGCGACGAGTGGCAGTGCTTCGCCGGCTTGCGCGCGCTGTACGGCTACATGTGGACCCATCCGGGCAAGAAGCTGCTGTTCATGGGCGGCGAGTTCGCCGAGCCGCGCGAGTGGCACCACGAGCGCACGCTGGACTGGCCGCTGTGGCAGCTGCCCGCCCACGCCGGCGTGGCGCGCTGGATCGCCGACCTGAACGCCGCCTACCGCCGGGTGCCGGCGCTGCACGCCACCGACTTCGAGCACGGCAGCTTCGGCTGGGCGCCGCTGCAGCCCGGCGACCCGACGGTGCTGGCCTTCCTGCGGCGCGGCAGCGACGGCGCCACCGTGGTTTCGATCACCAACATGACGCCCGCCGTCCACCACGCGATGCGCATCGGCCTGCCGCACGCCGGCCCCTGGCACGAAATCCTCAACAGCGACGCGGCCGTCTACGGCGGCAGCGGCGTCGGCAACCTGGGCGTGCTGCAGGCCGCGGCCGAGCCGCTGGCCGGCCAGCCCGCCAGCGCCACGCTGACGCTGCCGCCGCTGGCCACGCTGGTCCTGTGCGACCGGCCCATCGATTCATTTCCACCGATCCTCCCCGGAGCCCCGAGCAATGCCCTCCAACCATAAAGTCCTGGCCTTCGTGATGGCCGGCGGCGAAGGCTCGCGCCTGCACCCGCTGACCGCCACCCGCTGCAAGCCGGCCGTGCCCTTCAACGGCAAGCACCGCATCGTCGATTTCGTGCTGTCCAACCTGGTCAACTCCGAGATCTATTCGATCTACCTGCTGGTGCAGTACAAATCGCAATCGCTGATCGAGCACATCCGCCAGTCCTGGACCATGACCCGCTTCATCAAGGACCATTTCGTCACCGTGGTGCCGCCGCAGATGCGCAACGGACCCGAGTGGTTCCAGGGCACCGCCGACGCGGTGTTCCAGAACATCCACCTGATCGAGAGCTTCAAGCCCGACATCGTCGCGGTGTTCGGCGCCGACCACATCTACCGGATGGACGTGCGCCAGATGATCGACTTCCACGTGAAGACCGGCGCCCAGGCCAGCGTCGCCACGCTGCCGGTGAAGCTGGAGCAGTGCGGCGAGTTCGGCATCGTGGAGATCGACGAGGACCACCGCATCACCGAATTCCGCGAAAAGCCCGAGAGCGCCAAGCCGATGCCGGGCAGCAGCACCCACGCGCTGGCCTCGATGGGCAACTACATCTTCAACGCCGACGTGCTGCTGCAGGCGCTGCACCGGATGAAGGAGACCGGCCAGTCCGACTTCGGCAAGCACATCCTGCCGTCGATGGTCTCCAGCCACAAGCTAGTGGCCTACGACTTCGACACCAACAGCATCCCCGGCACCGAGTCGTACGAGGAGCACGCCTACTGGCGCGACGTCGGCACCATCGACTCGTACTTCGCGGCGCACTTCGACACCCTGGGCGCAACCCCGAAGTTCCGCATGACCAACAGCCGCTGGCCGATCTACGCCAGCCCCGACCAGGCCGAGTCGGCCCAGATCGAGCACGGCACCATCCACCGCTCGGTGGTCGGCTCCGGCTGCGTGGTGGACGGCGCCACGCTGGACCACGCGATGCTGCGGCGCTCGGTGCTGGTGGAGCGGGACGCCCGGCTGGAGCACTGCATCATCATGGAGCGCTCGCGCATCGGCACCGGAGCGCTGGTGCGCCGCGCCATCATCGACCAGGACAACGACGTGCCGCCGCAGGAGCGGATCGGCTTCGACCTGGTGCAGGACCGCGAGCGCTTCCAGGTCACCGAGAGCGGCATCGTGGTGGTGCCGGCCGGTTTTTTCCCGCCGCGCGCCACCGCCAACCCCTTCCTGTCGCCGCAGGCGCCGTCCGAGGCCTGGTCCGACCACGCGCCTGGGATGGAGGTGCTCACGTGAGCGAGCCCTGCCAGCCCGGGCGGCCCTGGCCGCTCGGCGCGACCGTGGGCGCCGGCGGCGTGAACTTCGCCGTGTATTCCGGCGTCGCCGCCAAGGTGGAGATCTGCCTGTTCGATGCCGACGGCATGGCCGAGACCCGCCGCATCGCCCTGCCCTGCCGCAGCGACGCGATCTGGCACGGCTTCGTTCCCGGCCTGCAGCCCGGCGCGAAGTACGGCCTGCGGGTGCACGGCCCCTACGAGCCCGAGTCCGGCGTGCGCTGCAATCCGGCCAAGCTGCTGCTCGATCCCTATGCCCGCGCGCTGGACCGGGCGCTGCACGGCGCGGCCTGGCAATACGCCTACGTGCTGGGCAACGAGGAACAGGACCTGCTGCGCGACGACACCGACAACGCCGGCGAAGCCGCCAAGTGCGTGGTGGTGGACCACGCCTTCGACTGGGGCGGCGACGCCCCGCCCGAGATTCCGATGGCGCGCAGCGTGTTCTACGAGCTGCACGTCAAGGGCTTCACCCGGCAGCTGCCCGGGGTGCCGCAGGAGCTGCGCGGCACCTACGCCGGGCTGGCCAACCCGGCCGCGATCGACTACCTCAAGGGCCTGGGCGTGACGGCGGTGGAACTGCTGCCGGTCCACGCGTTCAACGACGAGCGGCGGCTGATCGACCTGGGCCTGGGCAACTACTGGGGCTACAACACCGTCGGCTTCTTCGCACCCGATCCGCGCTACAGCTCGCAGGCCGGCGCCGCCGGCGTCGCCGAATTCAAGGGCATGGTCAAGGCGCTGCATGCGGCCGGCCTGGAAGTGATCCTGGACGTGGTCTACAACCACACGGCAGAAGGCAACCACCTGGGGCCGACGGTCTGCTTCAAGGGCATCGACAACGGCGCCTTCTACCGGCTGGCGCCGGACCCGCGCTACTACATCGACTACACCGGCACCGGCAACACGGTGGACGCCAGCAACCCGCCGACGCTGCGGCTGGTGATGGACAGCCTGCGCTACTGGGTGCAGGAGATGCACGTGGACGGCTTCCGCTTCGACTTGGTGCCGGCCATCGGCCGCAACGGCGCCGGCGAGTTCGACCACCGGGCGCCGTTCCTGGCGGCGGTGGCGCAGGACCCGGTGCTGCGCCGGGTCAAGCTGATCGCCGAGCCCTGGGACATCGGCGAGAACGGCTACCAGGTCGGCGGCTTCCCGGCCGGCTGGTCCGAATGGAACGGCCGCTACCGCGACGCGGTGCGCGACTTCTGGCGCAGCTCGGAAGGCGCGATCCGCGAGTTCGCGGCCCGCTTGTGCGGCTCGGCCGACATCTACGCGGGGTCGGGGCGCAATCCCGAGGCCAGCGTCAACTGCATCACCGTGCACGACGGCTTCACGCTGCACGACCTGGTCAGCTACAACGACAAGCACAACGAGGCCAACCAGGAAGAGAACCGCGACGGCGAAAGCCACAACCGCAGCTGGAACTGCGGCGAGGAGGGCGAGACCGCCGACCCCGCGATCCAGGCCCTGCGCGAGCGCCAGAAGCGCAACTTCCTGGCCACCCTGCTGGTCTCGCGCGGCGTCCCGCTGCTGCTGGGCGGCGACGAGATGAGCCGCACCCAGGGCGGCAACAACAACGCCTATTGCCAGGACAACGAGGTGAGCTGGGTGGACTGGGAGCGCGCCCGCCAGCAGCAGCCGCTGATCGATTTCGTGCGGGCACTGACGCAGCTGCGCCAGCAACT
The DNA here is from genome assembly GCF_042655405.1 of Caenimonas terrae. Classification (NCBI taxonomy): domain Bacteria; kingdom Pseudomonadati; phylum Pseudomonadota; class Betaproteobacteria; order Burkholderiales; family Comamonadaceae; genus Caenimonas; species Caenimonas terrae. The sequence goes on from NZ_JBHSMF010000006.1 coordinate 9,872, forward strand.
GCCGGTGCTGCGCCGCAACCAGTGGCTGACCGGCGACGAGGACGCGCAAGGCGTGCGCGACATCGGCTGGTTCAGCGTCTGGGGCCAGGAGATGACGCAGGAGGAGTGGGACGATCCGGCCGTGCGCTGCGTGGCGGCGCTGCTGGACGGCCGCTGCGGCGACGAACCCGGCGCCACCGTGCTGCTGGCCTTCAACGCGTCCCGCGACGCCGTCACGTTCACCCTGCCGCCGCAGCCGGAGGGCAGCGCCGACTGGTCGCTGCGCATCGACACCGCCCAGGGCCACTTCGGCGCGGCCGATGCGCCGGCGATCGCCGCCGGCGGCCAGCTGGAACTGCAAAGCCACGCGATGGCGGTGCTGGTCCAGCCGACGGGTTCCTGAGCATGCGCTGCGTGCATCCGATGCCGTTCGGGGCGGCGCCGCGCGCCGGCGGCGGCGTCGACTTCCGGCTCTGGGCCCCCGCTGCGCAGCGCTGCGACCTGGTGCTTGGCGCCAGCGGTGAGCAGCTGCTGGCGGCCGAGCGCGACGCCGACGGCTGGTGGCACTGCTTCCGGCCGGGAGCGGCCGCCGGCAGCCGCTACCGCTGGCGCATCGACGGCGGCCTGCTGGCGCCGGATCCGGCCTCGCGCAGCAACCCGGACGGCGTGCACCACCCGAGCTGCGTCGTCGACCCCGCGCGCTTCGAGTGGGACGAAGACTGGCGCGGCCGGCCCTGGAGCGAGGTGGTGCTGTACGAGCTGCACGTCGGCGCCTTCACCCCGGAGGGAACGTTTGCAGCGGCCGCGTCGAAACTGGCCCAGCTCGCCGCACTGGGCATCACCGCCATCGAGCTGATGCCGGTCGGCGCCTACGGCGGCCGCTTCGGCTGGGGCTATGACGGCGTGCTGCCGTACGCGCCGCATCCCGCCTACGGCAGTCCCGAGGACCTCAAGCAGCTGGTGCAGCAGGCGCACCGGCTCGGCCTGATGGTGTTCCTGGACGTGGTCTACAACCACTTCGGGCCGGACGGCAATTACCTGCATGCCTACGCGCCGCAGTTCTTCTCGGCGACGCACCAGAGCCCGTGGGGCGCGGCCCTGAACTTCGACGGCCCGGGCAGCCGCCCGGTGCGCGAGTTCTTCATCCACAACGCGCTGTACTGGATCGAGGAATACCGCATCGACGGCCTGCGGCTGGATGCGGTCCACGCGATCGTCGACGCCAGCCGGCCCGACCTGCTGGAGGAACTGTCGTCGCGGGTGCGCGCCGCCGCCGGCGGGCGCCACGTCCACCTGGTGGGCGAGAACGAGGACAACGTCCACCAGCGGCTGGCGCCGCGGCCGCAGCCGGGCTGCTATGACGGCCAGTGGAACGACGATTTCCACCACGCGCTGTTCGTGGCGCTGACCGGCGACAGCAGCGGCTACTACCACGACTACGGCAGCCGGCCGGTGGACCTGCTGGCCCGCGCGCTGACCCACGGCATGCTGTTCGAGGGGTCGCACCGCTGGCCGGGCGGCGCGCGCGAGCAGTGCATCGCCGCCCCGCCGCAGCACCTGCCGGCGATGGTCAACGCCGCCCACAACCACGACCAGGTCGGCAACCGCGCCTTCGGCGAACGGCTGGCACGGCTGGTGCCGCCGCCCGCCGCCGAACTGGCCACCCTGCTGGCCCTGCTGACGCCGGCGACGCCGCTGCTGTTATTCGGCGAGGAAACGGGCGCCGACACGCCCTTCCTGTATTTCGCCGACTGGGAGGGCGAGCTGCGCGACGCCGTGCGCAGCGGCCGCCGGCGCGAGTTCAGCCACGCGGCCAAAGGCGCGGACGGCCAGGCGCACGAGTTGCCCGATCCATGCAGCGAGGCGACCTTCGCCTCGACGCGCCTGGACGACGAGCACCGCCACGGCGAACGGGGCCGCCGCTGGCTGCAGATGGTCGGGGACGCGCTGGCGATGCGGCGGCAGTTCATCGTGCCGCGGCAGCACCTGCTACTGCAGGGCGAGCATCGGTCCGGGCGCGTCGGCGCCACCGGCATCCGCGTGCGCTGGAACTACGCCGGCGGCGCGGTGCTGGCGCTCGATCTGAACATCGGGCCGGCAGCCATCGACGTGCCGGCCTCCGGCGAAGCGGCCGGCCAGGTGCTGTTCGCGCACGGCCGCGGCGACCGAGATCCGCGGACGGCGCACTGGCCGGCCTGGTCGGCGCTCTGGTGGCTGGGCAACAATGGCGCGACCTCAGCATGAACGACCACGTCCAAGCATCCCCCAGCCTGCAGCAGCTCGCCGAGCGCAGCGGAGTGGCGGTGCGCTACTACAGCTTCTACGGCGAGGACAAGGCGGTGCCGGACGAGGTGCTGCGCAAGGCGCTGACGGCGATGGGCGTGGACCCGGATGCGCCTGCCGGGGCGCCGGAAACCGGCCTGCTTGCGCCCGTCCTTGTCACCGACGAAGGAACGCCCGCCAGGGTGCTGCTGGGCGCGGGCGCCGGCCGGGTGCGCTGGCAGCTCAGCGGCGAAGGCGGGGCGCGCAGCGGCGAGAGCGTGGCGCACGAGGGCGGGCAAGCGATCGAGCTCGGCGCCGACCTCGCGCCCGGCTACCATGCACTGCGCGTGGACGGAACCGAGGCCGAATGCCTGGTGATCGTCGCGCCGCCGCGCTGCTGGGTGCATCCGGCGCTGGCCGCCGGCGAGCGCTGGTGGGGCTGCACCATCCAGCTGTACGCGCTGCGCTCCTCGCGCAACTGGGGCATCGGCGACTTCGGCGACCTGCGCCAGCTGGCGGTGATGCTGGCGCGCCAGGGCGGCTCCTTCATCGGCCTGTCGCCGCTGCACGCGCTGTTCCCGCACCGGCCGCAGGTGGCGAGCCCCTACAGCCCGTCCAGCCGCAACGCCCTCAACCCGCTCTACATCGACGTGCAGTCGCTGCCGGAACTGGCCGCCTGCCGCCAGGCCGGCGCGCTGGTGGACAGCGAGGGCTTCCAGCAGCGCCTGCGCGAGCTGCGCGACGCCGAGATGGTCGACTATCCGGGCGTGCTGGCGGCCAAGGACGAAGTGCTGTCGCTGCTGTGGCCGCACTTCCGCCGCCACGAGCTGGACGCCCGCACGCCGCGCGGCGAGCGCTTCCGCGCCTTCGCGCAGGAGCGGCGCGAGACGCTGGGCCGGCACGCGCTGTTCGAGGCCCTGCAGGCCCACTTGTTCGCGGCCGACGCCGACGTCTGGGGCTGGCCGGCCTGGCCGCAGGCGTTCAAGGATCCGCACGGCGACTGCGTGGCCGGCTTCGCCGACAAGCACGGCGACGCCGTGCAATACCGGCTCTGGCTGCAGTGGCTGGCCGAGGAGCAGCTGGAAGCGGCGCAGCGGCTGGCGCGCGCGCACGGCATGGGGCTGGGCCTGTACTGCGACCTCGCTGTGGGGGTCAACGAGGGCGGCGCCGACACCTGGAGCGATCCCTCGATGTACGCGCTGGGCATGCACATCGGCGCGCCGCCCGACCCGCTGGCCACCGGCGGCCAGGACTGGGGCCTGCCGCCGCTCAACCCGCTGCGGCTGGCCGGCGGCCAGTTCAAGCCCTTCATCGACACCATCCGCGCCAACATGCGGCATGCCGGCGCGCTGCGGCTGGACCACGTGATGGGCCTGATGCGCCTGTTCTGGACCGGCAGCGAGGGCGGCACCTACGTGCGCTATCCGCTGGAAGCGCTGCTGGCGATCCTGGCGCTTGAGAGCCACCGGCATCGCTGCATGGTGATCGGCGAGGACCTGGGCAACGTGGCGCCGGAGATGCGCCAGGCCATGCACGACAAGGTGCTGCTGTCGTACAAGCCGCTGCTGTTCGAGCGCAACGAGGACGGCAGCTTCCGCGCGCCCGGCCAGTGGCAGGCGCAGGCGCTGGCCGTGGTCAGCACCCACGACCTGCCGACGCTGCGCGGCTTCTGGCGCGGCGAGGACCTGCAGCTGCAGCAGCGGCTCGGGCTGTACCCGAACCAGGAGAGCTTCGACCGCGCCGTGATCGACCGCTCGCGCGACCGGGCGCGGCTGCTGCTGGCGCTGGAGCACCAGCGGCTGCTGCCGGCCGGGGCGACGGTGCAGGACACGTCGCTGCCGGACGCGACGCCGGCACTGGTGGAAGCCGTGTATGCCTACCTGGCGCGCACGCCCTGCTGGCTGGTGGGCGTGCAGCTGGAAGACGTCACCGGCCAGCTGCTGCAGGTCAACGTGCCCGGCACCGGCGAGGACACCTATCCCAACTGGCGGCGCAAGATCGGGGTGCCGGTGGACCGGCTCGGCGAGGACGCGCGCTTCCTCGCCGTGGCGGGTGCGCTGCGCCAGCAGCGCACGGGCCCGGCGCCGATGGATGCCGCCGCCCTTGCGCCGCTGGACAGCGCGCTGATCCCGCTGTCCACCTATCGCGTGCAGTTCCATGCCGGCTGCCGCTTCGACGACGTGGCGGCCGCCGTCCCCTACCTCGCGGCGCTCGGCATCAGCCATCTGTACAGCTCGCCGTACCTGAAGGCCAGGCCCGGCAGCACCCACGGCTACGACATCGTCGACCACAACGAAGTGAACCCGGAAGTGGGCACGGAGCAGGAGCACGAGCGCATGTGCCGGGCCTTGCGCCGGCACGGCATGGGCCAGATGCTGGACGTGGTGCCCAACCACATGGGCGTGCTGGAGACCGACAACGGCTGGTGGCTGGACGTGCTGGAACACGGCCAGGCCTCGCTGCACGCCGAGACCTTCGACATCGAATGGCACCCGGCCGAACCCGGCATGGAAGGCCGCGTGCTGCTGCCGGTGCTGGGCGACCATTACGGCAAGGTGCTGGACGCCGGCGAGCTGCAGCTCAAGTTCGACCATGAGGCCGGCGAGTTCAGCCTGCATTACTACGCACACCGGTTCCCGATCGACCCGCGCGACACGCCGGCGATCTTCAGCGCGGCGCCCTGGCCGCCGGCCGCCGACGACGGCGAGCGCGATGCCCACGCGGTGGTCGCCTCGCTGCTGGACGCCTTTTCCAACCTGCCGCCGCGCGAACGCACCGACGCAGCGTCGCGCCAGCGCCGCCATCGCGACAGCGGCCTGCACAAGCGCGCGCTGGCGCGGCTGGTCCGCAGCCACGGCTGGCTGGCGCGCTGGATCGACCAGTGCCTGCTGCACCTGAACGGCCAGCCGGGCGACAGCGCCAGCCACGATCCGCTGCACGCGCTGATCCTGCGCCAGGCCTGGCGGGCCGCCGACTGGCGGGTGGCCAGCGACGACGTCAACTACCGGCGCTTCTTCGACGTCAACACGCTGGCCGGCCTGCGGATGGAGCGGCCGGACGTGTTCGAGGCCACCCACCGGCGGGTGCTGCGCTGGCTGCAGGACGGCCACCTGGCGGCGCTGCGGATCGACCACCCGGACGGCCTGAGCGACCCGCAGCAGTACTTCGAGCGGCTGCAATCGCGCTATGCGGCGATGGCCACCCTCACCGGCGGCGAACCGCGCGCGCTGTACCTGGTGGTGGAGAAGATCCTGGCCGACCACGAGGCGATGCCGGCCGGCTGGCCGGTGCACGGCGGCACCGGCTACCGCTTCGCCAGCCTGGTGAACGCGCTGTTCGTGGACGCGCAGCGGGCCGAGGAGTTCGACCGCGCCTACCGCGCCTTCAGCGGGCAGGACGAGAGCTTCGAGGAGATCGTCTATCGCTGCAAGAAGCTGATCGTGGAGACGGCGCTGTTCAGCGAGCTGGACTGGCTCAGCGGCCAGCTGGCGCGCATCAGCCGCGCCGACCGCCGCACCTGCGACTTCACGCGCAACCGGCTGCGCAACGCGCTGGCCGAAGTGGCCGCGGCCTTTCCGGTCTACCGCACTTACCTGCGGCCGGGCGAAGAGGCCACGGCCACCGACACCCGGCACATCGACTGGGCCATCGCAGCGGCCGGCCGGCGCCTGGGCGGGGCCGAAAGCGCGGTGCTGGACCACTTGCGCAAGGTGCTGCTCGGGGAGCTGCCGGTGGAACCTGCCCTGCGCGACCGCTTCGTGGCGCGCTGGCAGCAGTTCACCGCGCCGGTGATGGCCAAGTCGGTGGAAGACACCGCCTTCTACCGCTACCTGCGGCTGGCGTCCCTGAACGACGTCGGCGGCGACCCGGGCCGCTTCGGCCTGTCGGTGGCGGCCTTCCACGCGGCCAACCAGTCGCGCTCGCGCTTTCGCCCGCACGGCATGCTGGCCACCTCCACCCACGACAGCAAGCGCTCGGAAGACCTTCGGGCCCGCATCGACGTGCTGTCGGAGCTGCCCGGGGTCTGGCTGGAACGCGCCGGGCGCTGGGCAGACATGGCGCAGCGCTACGTGACGCGCACCGACGCCGGCGACGCCCCCTCGCGCAACGACCTGTGGCTGCTGTTCCAGACGCTGGCCGGCGTCTGGCCGGCGCAGCCGCCGGCGGCCGAAGCCGTCGACGCGCTGCGCGAACGGGTGCAGGCCTACATGCTCAAGGCGGTGCGCGAGGCCAAGTGCCGCACCAGCTGGACCAGCCCGGACCAGCCCTACGAGACCGCGCTGCGCGACTGCATCGCCGGCCTGCTGCGTTCGGGCGGCCCCAATCCCTTCCTCACCGACCTGCAGGAGTTCGCTGCGCAGATCGCACCCTTCGGCCTGCACAACAGCATGAGCCAGCTGGCACTGAAGTTCACCGTGCCCGGCATGCCAGACCTGTACCAGGGCTGCGAGGAATGGAACTTCAGGCTGGTCGATCCCGACAACCGCGCGCCGGTGGATTTCGCCCGGCTGGCGGCGCAGCTGCAAGCGCTGCAGCCGCTGTACGCGCAGGGGCATCCGCGCGCCGCGCACTGGCAGGAGCTGCAGCGCAGCGTCGGCGACAACCGGCTCAAGCAGCTGCTCACCTGGCGGCTGCTGCAACTGCGCCGTTCGCGCAAGTTGCTGCTGCAGCACGGCGCCTACCTGCCGGTGCCCGCGGAGGGCGAGGCGGCGCAGCACGTCGCCGCCTTCGCCCGCAGCCGCGACAGCGACGCGCTGCTGGTGGTGGCGTCGCGCCTGACCTACACGCTGTGCGGGGGCGAGACCGGGCGCTGGGGCGGCACGGCCTGGTCCGGCACGCTGCTGCGGATCGGCGCCGACCAGCCGGCGTTGAACCGGATCGGCGCCTGGCGCGACTGGATCACGGGCCGCAGCGTGCCGGCGACGGCGCAGGCCGATGGCAGCGCCACGCTGGACCTGTCGCAGGTGTTCGCGGGCAATGGCCATGCGCCGCTGCCGTTCGCCGTGCTGTTGCCCGACGACGAGGTGCCGGCGCCATGAAGATCCTGTTCGCCACGCCCGAATGCGCGCCCTTCGTCAAGACCGGCGGCCTGGGCGACGTCAGCGGCGCGCTGCCGCCGGTGCTGGCCCGCCTGGGCCACGACGTGCGGCTGCTGATGCCCGCCTACGCCGGCCTCAAGTTGTCGGGCGACGTGCTGGCGACCGTCGACGTTCCGGCGCAAGCGCAATGGCCGGCGGCGCAGCTGCTGGAGGTCGACGCCGGCACCGGCGTGCGCCTGCTGCTGCTGGCCTGCCCCGCCCTGTACGAACGCGCCGGCAGCCCCTACGTCGACCCGCATGGCGCGGACCACCACGACAACGCCCTGCGCTTCGGCTTTCTCAGCCACGTCGCGGCACGGCTTGGCACGGCGCGCAGCCCGTTGCCGCAATGGCAGGCCGACGTCGTCCACGCCAACGACTGGCCGCTGGGCCTGGCGCCGCTGTACCTGGCGCAGGCCCGCGAAGAGGGGCCCGCCGGCAGCGTGGCCGCCAGCGTGCTGACCATCCACAACCTGCTGTTCCAGGGCCTGTTCCCAATGGAGAGCGCCGATGCGCTGGGCGTGCCCTGGCACTGGCGCGGCATCGACGGGGTGGAGTTCTACGGCCACCTCTCCATGCTCAAGGCGGGCCTGCAGTTCGCCGACGCGATCACCACCGTGAGCCCGACCTACGCGCGCGAGATCCAGACCCGCGAGGCCGGCGTCGGCCTGGACGGCATGCTGCGCTCGCGCGCCGGGCGCCTGAGCGGAATCCTCAACGGCATCGACACGGGGGTCTGGAATCCATTGACGGACGCGCTGCTGCCGCACCGCTACGACGCCAGGTCGCTGGCGCTGAAGGCGCTGGACAAGTCGGCGCTGCAGGCGCGCTGCCACCTGCAGCCGCGCCCGGCAGCAATGCTGTTCGCCGTCGTCAGCCGGCTCACCGCGCAAAAGGGCATCGACCTGGTGCTGGAGGCGCTGCCGTCGATCGTGGAGGGCGGCGGCCAGCTGGCGGTGCTGGGCCAGGGCGAGCCGGAATTGCAGTCCGCGCTGGTGGCCGCAGCGGCGCGCCATCCCGGCGCCGTCGCGGTGCACGTGGGCTTCGACGAGGCGCTGGCGCACCTGATCGAAGCCGGCGCCGACTGCTTCCTGATGCCGTCGCGCTTCGAGCCCTGCGGCCTGAACCAGATGTACAGCCAGGCCTACGGCACGCCGCCGCTGGTCAATGCGGTCGGCGGGCTGGCGGATTCGGTGACCGACAGCGACGCCGCCAGCGACGGCACCGGCTTCGTGATGCGCTCGGCGGACAGCGCCGGCTTTGCCGACGCCCTGCAGCGCGCCCGCGCCGCCTATGCGGAGACCCCGCGCTGGCGCCGCATCCAGGCCGCCGGCATGGCGCGCGACTTCGGCTGGGACCGGAGCGCGGCGGAATACGTCCAGGTGTACCGGAAAGCACTGTCGTCACGGGCCTGATCCGGGCGCCCTGCCCGGCCTGGCCGTCCGCGCGCAAGTTCATGCGAACAAGAAGGCGCGCAGAAGGATGGATCCCGGGTCAAGCCCGGGATGACAGATCATTTCTCCAGCACGCCGGCCATGTTGTCGCCTAGAAAATCGAGGAAGCGCCGGACTGCCGGCACCAGCCCGCGGCGCGAGGGGAACACCGCGTGCACGAATCCCGGCGGCGGCGCCCAGCCCTTGAGCACGCAGACCAGCCGGCCGGCCTTCATTTCGTCGGCGCACATGTAGTCGGGCAGCACGCTCATGCCGGTGCCCTGCAGCACCGCGAACTTGAGCGTCGTCAGGTCGTTGGCGGTGTAGCAGGGCCGGTGCTGCAACTCGTGGATGCGCCCGCCCGGGCCCACCAGCTTCCAGCTGGCGCGGCCGTCGGCGGCCGACATCGCCACGGTGGGCAGCTTGTGCAGGTCGTCCGGCGATGCGATGCCGCCGTGCTTCTTCAGCAGCTGCGGACACGCCACCAGCACGCCATAGGTGATGCCGAGGTTCTTCACCACCAGGCTGCCGCTGTCGTCGAGCGTGGGCCGCACGCGCAGCGCAACGTCCACGCCCTCCTGCACCAGGTCGACCACGCGGTTGTCCACCTGCATGTCCACCCGCACGTGCGGATGCCGCTCCAGAAAGCGTGGCAGCAACTGGCCGATGGTGCTCTGCGCCAGCGTCACCGGGCAGGTGACGCGGATGGTGCCGCGCGGCTCGGTCAGCACCTGAGAGACCGCCTCCTGCGCCGCCTCGGCGTCCTCGCGCATCGCGACGCAGTGGCGGTGATAGAGCTCGCCGGCCTCGGTCAGGGACAGCTTGCGGGTGGTCCGCTGCAGCAGCCGCACGCCCAGCCGCTCCTCCAGCTCGGCGACCCGTCGCGACAGCCGCGACTTCGGGATGCCCAGGGCCCGGCCGGCGGCGGCGAAACCGCCCCGGTCCACCACCTCGGCGAAATACAGCATGTCGTTCAGGTCTTGCATGGTCGCTCCATCGTCCTACTGACAGAACAATGTAATGCGAATCAGCCGTCTTATCAAAGCATTAGCCTCACTTCACAATACTTCCACGGCTGCAACCGGACCAATCAGGAGAACCCATGAAACTGCTGCACATCGATTCCAGCGCCCTCGGCGCCAATTCCGTCTCGCGCGAACTGACCAAGGCGATCGCCACCCAGTGGCAGGCCACCCACCCGGGCACCAGCGTGGAGTACCTCGACCTGGCGACGGACACGCCCAGCCACCTGAACGCCGATTCGCTCGGCTTTCGGCTCGCTCCCGGCACCGCCGGCCTGAGCGAGACGCAACAGCGCGAGAACGCCATCTCCGAGCGGCTGGTGAGCCAGTTCCTGGCGGCGGACGTGGTGGTGGTCGGCGCGCCGATGTACAACTTCTCGGTGCCCAGCCAGCTGAAGTCCTGGATCGACCGGGTGGCGCAGGCCGGCCGCACTTTCACGTACACCGACCAGGGCCCCAAGGGCCTGGCCGGCGGCAAGACGGTGATCGTGGCTTCCACCCGCGGCGGGGTGTACTCGAGCAACCCGGCGCTGGCCGCGCTGGACCACCAGGAAAGCTACCTGCGCACGGTGTTCGGCTTCTTCGGCGTGACCGACATCCGCTTCGTGCGCGCCGAAGGCGTGGCGATGGGGCCGGACGCCAAGGCGCAGGCGCTGCAGGCAGCGGCGACGGCGATCGGCGTGCCGACCTTCACCGCGGCCAACGCGGACCGGGCGACCATCGCCGCCTGAGCCTGGGGTCAGGCCCGCTTGGGCTTGTCCAGCACGTTGAGCGGGATGCGCAGGTAGGCCACGCCGTTCTCGTCGGCCGGCGGCAGCCGGCCGGCCCGCACGTTGACCTGGATCGAGGGCAGGATCAGCGTGGGCACGTCCAGCGTGGCATCGCGCGCGGTGCGCATCGCCACGAATGCCGCCTCGTCGATGCCGTCGCGCATGTGGATGTTCTCCTTGCGCTGCTGGGCGACCGTCGTTTCCCAGCGCGGCTCGCGGCCCGCCGGCGGATAGTCGTGGCACACGAACATGCGCGTCTGCGGCGGCAGGTCCAGGATGCGGCGCATCGACTTGTACATCGCATGGGCGTCGCCGCCGGGAAAATCGGCGCGCGCCGATCCCAGGTCCGGCATGAACAGCGTGTCGCCGACGAACACCGCGCCGTCCACCAAATAGGCCATGTCGGCCGGCGTGTGGCCGGACACCAGCAGCGCCGTGACCTCGACCTCGCCGATCCGGAAGGTCTCGCCGTCGCGAAACAGGTGGTCGAACTGGCTGCCGTCCGGCAGGAAGCCGCGCTCGAGGTTGTAGAGCTTGCCGAAGGTGGCTTGCACCTCGCGGATGCGCTCGCCGATCGCTATCCGGCCGCCGGCCTGCTGCTGCAGGTAGTGCGCCGCGGAAAGGTGGTCGGCATGGGCGTGCGTCTCCAGGATCCAGTCCAGCGTCAGCCCCTGCGCCCGCAGGTAGGCCAGGATGCGGTCCGCCGAAGCGGTGGCGGTGTGCCCCGAGGAGAAATCGAAGTCCAGCACCGGGTCGATCACCGCGGCGTGCCGGCTCGCCTTGTCGGCCACGACATAGGAGACGGTGCCGGTCTTGGCATCGTAGAAGGGCTCGATGGTTGTTCTGTCGGGCATGACGGGCTCCTGGCCGGTTCGTTCGATTGATTGATATTATATATCTTGATATAATAAGTCCGTTATCCCAAGTCGTCATTCGAACCAGGCCATGGCACCCAGACGAACCATCATCGACCCGGCGGTGCTGCGCGACGCGGCGGACCACGCCGTCGGCGCGCTCAAGCTGCTGGCCAACGAGGACCGGTTGCTGCTGCTGTGCCAGCTGTCCAGGGGCGAGATGTGCGTCAGCGACCTGGAAGAGGCGCTGGACATCCACCAGCCCACGCTGTCGCAGCAGCTGGGCATCCTGCGTGCCGAAGGGGTGGTGGAGACCCGCCGCGACGGCAAGCGCATCATCTACAGCCTGGCCGACCCTAAACTGGTGCAGCTGATCGCGCTGCTGTATCGCCTTTACTGCACTGGAGAATGAACCGATGACGATCGACTGGAATGCATTCACGCCCTGGTCCTCGCTGGCCGGCGGCGTGCTGATCGGCATCGCCGCGGCGATGTTCATGCTGCTCAACGGCCGGATCGCCGGCATCAGCGGCATCCTGGGCGGGCTGCTGCGCCCGGCGCGGGGCAACGTGGCGTGGCGCGCCGCCTTCGTGCTCGGCCTGGTCGCGGCGCCGGCCGTTTGGCTGCTGGCCACGGCCCTGCCGCGGCCGCAGATCGACATCGGCTGGGGCGCCCTGGTGGTGGCCGGCCTGCTGGTCGGCGTGGGCACCCGCTACGGCGCCGGCTGCACCAGCGGCCACGGCGTCTGCGGCATCTCCAGGCTGTCGCCCCGCTCGCTCGTCGCCACGGCGGTCTTCATGGGGACCGGCTTCGCCACCGTGCTCGTGGTGCGCCACCTGCTGGGCGCCTGAGGAACTGCCATGCCCATCATCGTCTCCCTGTTCACCGGCCTGATCTTCGGCCTGGGCCTGATCCTGTCGGGAATGAGCAACCCGGCCAAGGTGCTCGGCTTCCTGGACCTGGCCGGGCGCTGGGATCCGTCGCTGGCGCTGGTGATGGCCGGCGCGATCGCGGTCGGCGTGCTGGCGTTCGCGCTGGCCCGCCGCCGCGCGCTGTCGGTCCTCGGCCTGGAAATGCGGCTTCCCACCGGCGGTCCGATCGACGCCCGGCTGATGGGCGGCAGCGCGATGTTCGGCGTCGGCTGGGGCATCGCGGGCTTCTGCCCGGGGCCGGCGCTGGTCGCGCTCGGCATGGGCGAGCCGAAGGCGGCAGCCTTCGTCGCCGCGATGCTGGCGGGCATGGCGATCTTCGAACTGCTCGAGCGCGGGGAATTGCGCACTGCGACCGACGCGGCGTGACCGGGTGTTGCCCTCGCTAAGATGCGGCAACACAAGGAGACCTGCATGATCCCGACGATCTCTCGCCGCGCCGCGCTGGTGGCGGCGGCGCTGCTGCCCCTGGCCGCAAGTGCCCAGGGCACCGACCCCGCGACCGCGCCCTTCCCGACCCACGCCGTGCGGCTGGTGGTGCCCTTCCCGCCCGGCGGCGCCACCGATGCGCTGGCGCGGCAGATCGCCGAGAAGCTGACGCTGCTGTGGAAGCAGCCGGTGCTGGTGGACAACCGGCCCGGCGGCAACACCATGATCGGCACCGAGGCGGTCGCCAGGGCGCCGGCCGACGGCCACACGCTGGGCATCGTCACCGGCTCGCACGTGATCAATCCGCTGCTCACCGCCAAGATGCCGTACGACACGCTCAGGGACCTGACCGGCGTGATGCTGCTGACCGGCTTCCAGATGGCGCTGTACGCCCATCCCTCGTTCCCGGCCAACAACCCGGCCGAACTCATCGCGCTGGCCAAGAAGGAACCCGGCCGGGTGGCCTATGGCTCCGCCACCACCCAGAGCTACCTGGGCATGGAACGGCTCAACGCCATGGCCGGCACCAAGATGCAATACGTGCCGTACAAGGGCAGCGCGCAGGCCCTCACGGACGTGCTGGGCGGCCACACCCAGCTGATGATCGACCCGGTGCTGCAAAGCACCGTGGACCATGCCAAGAACGGCAAGCTCAAGGTGATCGCGGTGCTGGGTTCACAGCCCTCGCCGCTGACGCCCGGCGTGCCGCTGATGTCCACCGCGGTGCCGGGCTACGACTATTCGGGCGCCTTCGGCCTGGTGGCGCGGGCCGGCACGCCGCCGGCGCTGATCCGCCGGATCCGCGACGATTTCGCGGCGGTGCTGCGGCAGCCGGAGGTGGCTGCGCGGGTGCGCGAGATCGGCCAGGAAACCATTGCCTCCACGCCGGAGGAATACAACGCCTACATCCTGGCCGAGATGAAGAAGTGGGAGCCGATCATCAAGGCCACCGGCGCCAGGCTGGATTGACCGCACGCCGGGTCGAGCCCGGCACGACGTTCAACCCTGGTGCAGCTTGACGAAGGCGGCGAACTTCTCCATCCAGGTCTGCAGGAACTTCTGGGTGGCCTCGACCGTGACCTTGCCATGGGCGTCGACCAGGCCTTCCTTGAACTGCACGAAGGCCTCGGGCTGGCCCAGCGTCGGCATGTCCAGGTAAGCCAGCACGTTGCGCAGGTGCTGCTGCGCCAGCGCCGAGCCGATCGCGCCGCCCGAAGCGCCGATCACGCCGGCCGGCTTGCCGGCCCAGGCGCTCTGTCCATAGGGGCGCGAGGCGTGGTCGATCGCGTTCTTGAGCACGCCGGGGATCGAGCGGTTGTATTCCGGGGTGACGAACAGCACGCCGTTGGCACCGGCGATGTGCGTCTTCAGCCGCTTGACCTGCTCCGAGGGCGTGCCGTCGTGGTCCTGGTTGTACAGCGGCAGGTCGTCGATGCGCACGTCCTCGAACGTGAACCCGGACGGCGCCAGCCCGGCCAGCGCCAGCGCCAGCTTGCGGTTGATGGAATCCTTGCGGATGCTGCCGACGACGACAGCGATCTTGGTCGAACTCATGGAATCTCCTTCACAGACGATCGCCGATTATGGGCGGGCACGGCCCAAATGTGGTTGCCCCTGCGCTCAGTAATGCAAGCTCATCGTCATGTCGACGTTCTGGCCGTTGTAGTGGAAGCTGGCAGCCGAAAACGGCGGCGCGCCCAGCGGGCCGGTGGCGTCGTTGGAAAAGCCGTAGCCTTCGCGCGGAATGCCCAGGAAGTTGGTGTCCAGCTGGCCGTTCATGTTCTCGTCGTGGACCACCGCCATCGCATAGGTGCCCGGCGGGATGTCCTCGAAGTCGCAGCGCGCCTCGTTCTTGCGCACCTTGATCACCATCACGTTGGTGGCCATCTTCAGGTAGTCCTGCGGAAAGCCGGCCGGCGAGTCGAACAGCGCGCAGGCCACGGTGCCGGTGCTGTTCCTGATGTTCAGGATCTTGACGTGGATGCCGGGGCACTGCGCAGCCGTCAGGCCCGGCAGCAAGGCGAACAGCACAGAGGCGGCGGCGCCGCGAGCGAATGAGGCAGTCATGGTTGCGTCCCCTGTCGACCGCTCCAGTAAACGCGCTGCGCCGGACGGCACCCTGCGTTGGATCAAACGGGCGCAAGAAAACCGGCCGCCGCGCGCCGTTGCCGGGCCGGCAGGTCACTTCCCCTTGCTGTAGATCTGGTCGAAGCTGCCGCCCTCGGCGAAATGCGCCTTGTCGGCCGCGGCCCAGCCGCCGAAGGCCGCATCGATGGTGAACAGGTTGAGCCTGGGGAACTGCTTGGCGTACTTGGCCTGGGCCCTGGCCGAGACCGCGGGCCGGTAGAAATTCCTGCCGGCGATGTCCTGGCCTTCTTCGGAATACAGGTACCTGAGGTATTCCTCGGCGACGGCGCGGGTGCCCTTGCGGTCGACGTTCTTGTCCACCACCGCGACCGCCGGTTCGGCCAGGATGCTGATCGACGGTGCGATCACGTCGAACTTGGCGCCGAACTCCTTTTCCAGCAGATGTGCCTCGTTCTCCCAGGCGACCAGCACGTCGCCCTGGCCGCGCTGGGCGAAGCTGATGGTGGAGCCGCGCGCGCCGGTGTCCAGCACCGGCACGTTGCCGTACAGCCTGGCGACGAAGTCCCTGGCCCTGGCATCGCCGCCGTACTTGCGCCTGGCGAATTCCCAGGCCGCCAGGTAGTTCCAGCGGGCGCCGCCCGAGGTCTTCGGGTTGGGCGTGATGACGGCGACGCCGGGCCTGACCAGGTCGTCCCAGTCCTTGATGCCCCTGGGGTTGCCCTTGCGCACCACCAGCACGATGGTGGAGGTGTAGGGCGAGGCGTTGTGCGGCAGCTTCTTCTGCCAGTCGGGCGCCAGCCAGCCGCCGTGTGCCGCCAGCGCGTCGGTGTCGCCGGCCAGCGCCAGGGTGGCGACGTCGGCATCCAGCCCGTCGATGATGGAGCGGGCCTGCTTGCCGGAGCCGCCGTGCGACTGCCGGATCGCCACGTCCTGGCCGGTCCTGGCTTTCCAGTACCTGGCGAAGGCCGCGTTGTACTCGGCGAACAGCTCGCGCGTCGGGTCGTAGGAGACGTTCAGCAGGGTCACCGGCCCGGCCAGCACCGCCCGGGCCGGCAGGGCCAAGGCGCCGGCCAGGGCGGCGGCCAGGGGAATCTTGATAAAGTCGCGGCGCAGGCTCATTGGGTTTCCTTCCCGGCAGGGTCGTGATCGGACCAACCCATTCTGGAAGCCACACTCTCGAACTGGAACGACCGAGTTCTCAGTTACTTATCCGCATAAGCTAATCAGGAGGCCCACATGGCCCGTACCGTTCAATGCATCAAGCTGGGCAAGGAGGCCGAGGGCCT
Organism: Caenimonas terrae; assembly: GCF_042655405.1. Lineage (NCBI taxonomy): Bacteria > Pseudomonadati > Pseudomonadota > Betaproteobacteria > Burkholderiales > Comamonadaceae > Caenimonas > Caenimonas terrae. The sequence goes on from NZ_JBHSMF010000006.1 coordinate 26,002, forward strand.
CGACTTTCCGCCCTACCCCGGCGAACTGGGCAAGCGCATCTGGGAGAACGTGAGCAAGGAGGCCTGGGCCGCCTGGCTCAAGCAGCAGACCATGCTGGTCAACGAGAACCGGCTGAACCTGGCCGACCAGCGCGCCCGCCAGTACCTGGCGCGCCAGATGGAGAACCATTTCTTCGGCGGCGGCGCCGACGTCGCGCAGGGCTACGTGCCCCCGACACCCTGACGCCATGAGCGGCGCCCGCGGGTTGCCGCAGCGGCGCATCCTGGACACCCGCTTCGGCCAGGGCCAGGCCTTCGTCGCCGCCTGGCAGGCCTGGAAGGACGACCCGCAGGGGCCGCGGATCCTGCATTACGTCGCCATCGCCGAACAGGCCCCGCACGGGCAGGAGCTGCCGCAGCCGCACGCGTGGTACGGCCTGCTGCCGGGCGTGCACCGGCTGGTGTTCGAGGGCGGCCATGTGCTGCTCACGCTGTGCATCGGCGACACCGAGCGCATGCTGCGCCAGCTCGACTTCCATGCCGACGCGGTGTTGCTGCATGGGGATGCGCCGATCCACCTGAAGGCGCTGGCCCGCTGCTGCCGCCGTGGCACCGGCATCGAAGTGCGCGATCCGGCCGCCGGCATGCGGCAGGCGCTGGAAGGCCATGGCTTCGTCCTGCAGGAGACGGACGATGCCGCGCTGCGCGGCGAGTTCGCGCCGGCGTGGCAGCCGCGTGGGCCCCGGCCGGCGCCCGCTGCCGTTGCGGGCCGCTGCATCGTGGTCGGCGCCGGGCTGGCGGGCGCAGCAGCCGCCGCCAGCATGGCCCGGCGCGGCTGGAGCGTGCAGGTGCTGGAGGCGGGGCCGGCGCCTGCCTGCGGCGCGTCGGGCCTGCCGGCCGGCGTGCTGGTGCCGCACAGTTCTCCCGACGACAACCTGCTGTCGCGGCTGTCGCGCGACGGCGCGCGGGCGACGCTGCAGCAGGCGCAGGCGCTGCTGGTGGCCGGCCAGGACTTCGAGCTCAGCGGCGTGCTCGAACACCGGCTCGACGGCCCGCCATCGCAACCGCCGCCATCGCCGGCGGCCGCGGTGTGGAACCGGCCGGCCGATCCCGGCCAGAAGCGGCTCGCCGCCCTGGATGCACAGGCCGCAGCCGACTGGCACCAGCAGGCGGCCTGGATCCGCCCGGCGCGGCTGGTGCAGGCCTGGCTGGCGCAGCCGGGCATCGCGCTGCAATGCGGTGCCGGGGTGGGGCGGCTGCGGCGCGACGCGTCGGGCTGGACGGCGCTGGCTGCGGACGGCCGCGTGCTGGCCGCGGGCGAGGTCGTGATCGTCGCGGCCGCGGTCGGCAGCGCCCTGCTGGTGGACGGCCTGACGCTGCAGCCGGTGCGCGGACAGGTCACCTGGGCGCTGCACGACGGCCCGCTGGCCCTGCCGCCGTTCCCGGTCAACGGTGACGGCAGCTTCATCCCCGCCGTGCCGACGCAAGCCGGTCCGGCCTGGGTCTGCGGTGCCAGCTTCGAGCGCGGCGCCACCGACCTGCAGCCGCGTGAAGCAGACCAGCAGGAGAACATCGACCGGCTGCGCCGGCTGCTGCCTTCGGTGTCGGCGCAAATGGAGCCGGCGTCGCGCCCGCTGCAGGCGTGGGTCGGCATTCGCTGCGCATCCAACGACCGCCGGCCGCTGGTCGGCCCGGTTGGAGAGGGAGGCCACGACGGGCTGTGGCTGAGCACCGCGATGGGCTCGCGCGGCCTGACGTTTGCCGCGCTGGCCGGCGAGCTGATCGCGGCCCGAATCCACGGCGAGCCGCTGCCGCTGGCCCGAAACCTGGCCCGCGCGCTTTCTCCGGACCGCCGCAAAAACCGGCCGGGAACCCGCGCCAGCGCTGGCGAATAAGCTTATCCGGATATCGCGCGAACCAAAAAATCGTTTGGTTCCATAAGCGCCTCTCTTAAAGTCGCGGCCTTGCGTGGCTGTGCAGCCGCGCGCTGTCACACACGCCCGCATGTACCAATACACAGAATTCGACAAGCAGTTCGTCCGCGCCCGCGCCGCGCAATACCGCGACCAGCTGGAGCGCAACCTGGCCGGCAAGCTCGGCGACGAGGAGTTCAAGCCGCTGCGCCTGCAAAACGGCTGGTACATCCAGCGCTACGCGCCGATGCTGCGCATCGCCGTCCCCTATGGCGAGCTGTCCAGCCGCCAGCTGCGTGCCCTGGCCACCATCGCGCGCGACTACGACCAGCCTGCCGCCGCCTTGTTGCAGGAGGCGCAGTCCAAACAGGACGCGCTCGGCCCGGTGCCGCTGCCGGCGGGCTTTCCCGGCGGCGGGTCGGTGCGCTCGCACCTCAAGACCGGCTACGGCCACTTCACCACGCGCCAGAACGTGCAGTTCAACTGGATCCCGCTGGTGGACAGCGCCGACGTGATGGAGCTGCTGGCCAGCGTCGACATGCACGGCATCCAGACCAGCGGCAACTGCATCCGCAACATCACCAGCGACGAGCGCGCCGGCATCGCCGTCGACGAGATCGCCGACCCGCGCCCGTTCTGCGAGATCCTGCGCCAGTGGAGCACGCTGCATCCGGAGTTCGCCTTCCTGCCGCGCAAGTTCAAGATCGCCGTCACCGGCGCGCGCGAAGACCGCGCCGCCACCTTCTGGCACGACGTCGGCCTGCACCTGGTCGAGAACGAAGCCGGCCAGCTGGGCTTCCGCTTCCTGGTCGGCGGCGGCATGGGCCGCACGCCGGTGATCGCCACCGTCATCCGCGAATTCCTGCCCTGGGACCAGGTGCTGAACTACCTGGAAGCGGTGGTGCGGGTCTACAACCGCTGGGGCCGTCGCGACAACATCTACAAGGCCCGGATCAAGATCCTGGTCAAGGCCGAGGGCCAGCGCTACATCGACGAGGTGGAAGCGGAATACAAGGGCATCGTCGAGATCGACGGGGCGCCCCACACCATCACCCAGGCGGAGCTGGACCGCGTGTCCGCCAACTTCCTGCCGCCGGCCTTGTCGCGTTCGATCAAGGGCGCGGCCGCCAAGGTGCACGAGATCGTGCGTGCGGGCGCCGAGGCCGACCCGGAATACGACCGCTGGCTGCAGCAGAACGTGGCCGCGCACAAGAACCCGCAGCTGCGCGCCGTCACGCTGTCGTTCAAGCGCCTGGGCCAGGCGCCCGGCGACGCCACCGGCGAGCAGCTGGACACGGCCGCCGGCCTGGCCGACCGCTTCTCCGCCGGCGAGGCCCGCGTCACCCACGACCAGAACCTGCTGCTGCCCTGGGTCCACCAGGACGACCTGCCCGAGCTGTGGCACGCCGCCAAGGTGGCGGGCCTGGCCAAGGCCAACATCCGGCTGCTGACGGACATGATCGCCTGCCCCGGCGGCGACTTCTGCTCGCTGGCCAATGCCCGCTCGCTGCCGATCGCCGAGGCGATCACGCAGCGCTACCAGGACCTGGACGAACTGCACGACATCGGCGAGGTGGACCTGCACATCAGCGGCTGCATCAACTCCTGCGGGCACCACCACAGCGGCCACATCGGCATCCTGGGCGTCGACAAGGACGGCAAGGAGTGGTACCAGGTGACGCTCGGCGGCTCCGACGGCTCGCTGCTGTCCGGCACGCCGACAGCGGGCAAAGTGGTCGGCCCCTCGTTCTCCGCCGCCGAAGTGCCGGAAGTGATCGAGGCCGTGCTGGACACCTATCGCCGTGAGCGCCAGTCCGCCGGAGGCAAGGCCGAGACCTTCATCGCCACGCTGCGCCGCGTCGGCCTGGACCCGTTCAAGGCGGCCGCCAACGCAGCACGCTTCACCGAACAGCAGGAAGCCTGACCATGGAATTCAACCTCCGCCTGATCGCGGCCGGCGACGCCGACCTGGAAGCGTCGATCCTCAACGTGCTGGAACTGCCCAACGACGCCGACCCGCGCGAGGTCTCGCTGGAAGGGATCGACCGGATCGACCTGCTGTTCCCGAAATTCAGCGACGGCCGCGCCTACAGCCAGGCCTTCGTGCTGCGGCGCCGGCTCGGCTTTGCGGGCGAGATCCGCGCCACCGGCGACGTGCTGATCGACCAGCTGGTGCAGATGCAGCGCACCGGCTTCACCAGCGCGGTGCTGCGCGCCGACCAGGACATCGCCGACGCGCTGCGCCAGTTCCAGCGCTTCGGCCGCTTCTACCAGGGCGACGCCGTGATCGTCGAGCCGCTGTTCAGGGAAGTGGCATGAGCGCCGCCGGGCCGTCCCAAGGCGCGAAGGCCCCCTCGGGGGGCAGCGCAGTCCACGAAGTGACAAGCGTGGGGGCCACACGCGGCGCGATCGACCTGCACGCCCGCCCGTCGAAGGATTTCGACGCGAAGCTGGCTGAAACCGAGGCCTTGTTGATCCGCGCCGCCGCCGAATTCTCGCCGCTGACCCAGGCCTCCAGCCTGGGCGCCGAGGACGTGGTGATCACCCACCTGATCAACGCGCTGCAACTGGACATCCCGATCTTCGTGCTGGACACCGGCATGCTGCATCCGCAGACGCTGGAACTGCTGGAGCGCACGGAAGCGAATTCGCGGGCACCGGTGCACGTCTACCGGCCGCGCAACGAGGCCGTGATCGAGTTCGTGGCCCGCGAAGGCAGCGAGCCGATGTACAAGAGCATCGCGCTGCGCAAGGCCTGCTGCCACATCCGCAAGGTGGAGCCGCTGGAACGCGCGCTGGCCGGCCAGAAGGCCTGGATCACCGGCCTGCGGCGCGAGCAGTCGAACGCGCGCGCCGAGGTGCCGCTGATCGACAGCACCGCTGCGAGAACGAAATTCAATCCGCTGGCCAACTGGAGCTGGGGCGACGTCTGGCATTACATCGCCGTGAACCGGGTGGACTACAACCCGCTGCACGACGAGTTCTTCCCCAGCATCGGCTGCGCCCCCTGCACCCGCGCCATCAGCCTGGGCGAGGACTTCCGCGCCGGCCGCTGGTGGTGGGAAGACGAGAACGCCAAGGAGTGCGGACTGCACGTGAACCAAGACACCCCCCTTCGACAAGCCCAGGACGATCGGATGACAGCATGAACGCCCGCGCCGAACCCCAACTGCTCGGCCAACTGAGCAACCGCCACCTTGACGCGCTGGAGGAGGAGACGATCTTCATCCTGCGCGAAGTGGCCGCCGTGGCCGAGCGGCCGGCCCTGCTGTTTTCCGGCGGCAAGGATTCACTGGTCCTGCTCAAGTGCGCGGAGAAGGCCTTCGGCGCCGGCCGCATCCCCTATCCGCTGCTGATGATCGACACCGGCCACAACTTCCCCGAAGTGACGGCCTTCCGCGACCTCCGCGCCCAGGAGCTGGGTGCGCAGCTGATCGTGCGCAGCGTGGAAGATTCCATGCAGCGCGGCACCGTGCGCCTGTCCCATGCCGGCGAATCGCGCAACGTCCACCAGTCGGTGACGCTGCTGGAAGCGATCGAGGAATTCCGCTTCGACGCGCTGATCGGCGGGGCCCGCCGCGACGAGGAGAAGGCCCGCGCCAAGGAGCGGATCTTTTCGCACCGCGACAGCTTCGGCCAGTGGCAGCCCAAGGACCAGCGGCCCGAGCTGTGGACGCTGTTCAACACCCGGCTGCAGCCCGGCGAGCACTTCCGGGTGTTCCCGATCTCCAACTGGACCGAGCTGGACGTGTGGCAGTACATCGAGCGCGAGGCCATCGCGCTGCCGTCGATCTATTACGCGCACCGGCGCGAGGTGATCGAGCGCAAGGGCCTGCTGGTGCCGGTGACGCCGCTGACCCCGCCCAAGGCCGGCGAGGAAGTGGTGACGAGGACCGTGCGCTTCCGCACCGTCGGCGACATCACCTGCACCTGCCCGGTGGAGAGCGTGGCGGCCGATGCCGGCGAAGTGGTCCTCGAGACGCTGACGGTGGAAGTGAGCGAGCGCGGCGCCACCCGCATGGACGACAAGACATCGGATGCTTCGATGGAAAAGCGCAAGAAGGATGGGTATTTCTGAATGAGCACGCCCAATCAACCCGTTCGCCCTGAGCTTGTCGAAGGGCTCGCTCAGGCTTCGACAGGCTCAGCCCGAACGGCTCCCCGCGATCATGATTCCGCCCTGCGCTTCATCACCTGCGGGTCGGTCGACGACGGCAAGAGCACGCTGATCGGCCGCCTGCTGGTGGACAGCAAGTCGGTGCTGCAGGACCAGCTGGCCGGCGTGCAGCGTTCGGGCGAAACCGACCTGGCGCTGCTGACCGACGGCCTGTCGGCCGAGCGCGAACAGGGCATCACCATCGACGTGGCGTACCGCTACTTCGCGACGCCCGGGCGCAAGTTCATCATCGGCGACGCGCCCGGCCACGAACAATACACGCGCAACATGGTGACGGCGGCTTCGAGCGCCGACGCCGCCGTGGTGCTGGTGGACGCCACCAAGCTGGACTGGGCCGATCCGGCGCTGGACCTGCTGCCGCAGACGCGGCGCCATTCGCTGCTGGTCAACCTGCTGCGGGTGCCGGCGATCGTGTTCGCCGTCAACAAGCTCGACGCGGTGCAGGACCCGGTGCTGGCCTTCGCCAACATCGGCGCGGCGCTGGCGGCGTTCACCAAGGCCGCCGGCATCACCGCGCGCGCCACCATCCCGGTGTCGGCCCTGAAGGGCCACAACGTGGTGGAAGCCCGGCCGGGCTGGTGCGGCTACCACGGCCCCTCGCTGCTGCAATTGCTCGAGCAGCTCGATTGCACCGGCGAGGAGACGCAGGAAGCGTTTTCCTTCCCGGTCCAGTGGGTGGAGAAGTTCTCGTCCTCGGCGGACACCAGCCAGGGCCGCCGGGTGTTCTGGGGCCGCGTCGCCACCGGCTCGGTGCGGCCGGGGACGCAGGTCAAGGTGCTGCCCAGCGGGAAGAGCGCCACGGTGGCCCAGGTCATCGACCACGCGCGCAAGCCGCGCGACATCGACGCCGGCCACAGCGCCGGCATCGTGCTGGACCGCGAGGTGGACATTTCGCGCGGCGACTGGCTGCTGACGCCCGGCGCATTGGAGCCGTCGCGCGAGCTTTCGGCCACCATCGCCTGGATGGACGACGAGCCGCTGGTGGCGGGACGGGTGTACTGGGCGCTGCACGGCCACCGCTGGGTCAAGGCCAGGGTCAAGCGGATCGTGCACAAGCTGGACATCGACACCCTGGCCGAGGCGGACGCCGATCACCTGGAGCCCAACTCGATCGGCCACGTGGAGCTGGCCCTGCAGGAGCCGCTGGCCACCCTGCCCTACCTGCGGTCGCGGATCCTGGGCTCGCTGGTGCTGGTGGACACGGCCAGCCACAAGACCGCAGGGGCCGTCCTCGTACGCTGAGGTCCTCCCGGGAACGGCGGGTTAAAATCAAGGGTTTTCCCCCTGCCCGTCGAACAAACGTCACCAGAACAACATGACCCACGTCGTCACTGAATCCTGTATCCGCTGCAAGTACACCGACTGCGTGGACGTCTGCCCCGTGGACTGCTTCCGCGAGGGACCGAACATGCTGGTGATCGATCCGGACGAGTGCATCGACTGCGCCGTCTGCATCCCCGAGTGCCCGGTCAACGCGATCTATGCAGAGGAAGACGTGCCGGCCGACCAGATTGCCTTCATCAAGCTCAACACCGAGCTGTCGCACGCGGCCGGCTGGAAGAGCATCACCAAGCGCAAGCCGGCCCCGCCGGACGCCGACGAATGGAAGGACAAGACGGGCAAGCTCTCCGAGCTGATCCGCTGACCGAGGTTTATGGAACCGCAACTGAATCAAGAAGTGATCAAGACCGCCCTGGCCCACGAAGTTGGCGCGATCGAAACCGATGCCGTGATCGTCGGGGCCGGGCCGGTCGGCCTGTTCCAGGTGTTCGAACTCGGCCTGCTCGAGATCAAGGCCCACGTCATCGACTCGCTGGCCTACCCCGGCGGCCAGTGCGTGGAGCTGTATCCCGACAAGCCGATCTACGACATCCCTGCCGTGCCGGTGTGCACCGGCCAGGAGCTGACGGACAACCTGCTCAAGCAGATCGAGCCGTTCGGCGCGACCTTCCATTTCGGCCAGGAAGTGACCGTGGTGGACAAGCAGGAAGACGGCCGCTTCTACGTGGAGACGTCCAAGGGCACGCGCTTCCTGACCAAGACCATCTTCATCGCCGCCGGCGTCGGCGCCTTCCAGCCGCGGCTGCTGAAGGTGGAGGGCCTGGACAAGTTCGAGGGCACGCAGCTGCATTACCGGGTGAAGAACCCGGCCGACTTCGCAGGCAAGAACCTGGTGATCGTGGGCGGCGGCGATTCGGCGCTGGACTGGACGCTGAACTTCGCGGCCGAAGGCCCGAACAAGGCCGAGAGCGTGATCCTGATCCACCGCCGCGACGGCTTCAAGGCCGCCCCGGCATCGGTGGCCAAGATGCGCGACCTGTGCGACAAGTACGAGATGCAGTTCATCGTCGGCCAGGTCACCGGCTACGAGGAGAAGGACGGCAAGCTCACCGGCGCCAAGGTGACCGGCTCGGACGGCGTGACGCGCGTCGTGCCGCTGGACATGCTGCTGGTGTTCTTCGGCCTGTCGCCCAAGCTGGGACCGATTGCGCAATGGGGCCTGGAGATCGAGCGCAAGCAGGTCAAGGTGGACACCGAGAAGTTCTCCACCAGCACGCCCGGCATCTTCGCCGTGGGCGACATCAATACCTATCCGGGCAAGAAGAAGCTGATCCTGTCGGGCTTCCATGAATGCGCGCTGGCCGCTTTCGGCGCCGCGCCCTTCATCTTCCCGGACAAGAAGATCCACCTGCAATACACCACCACCAGCCCGAAGCTGCACAAGGTGCTGGGCGTGGAATCGCCGGTGTTCGACTGACATCCCGGCGCGCCCTCCTCGCCCTGCGAAAAGAGGGCTGGAAAAGGACGCTATAATCAAAGGCTTGTTCCTCGATAGCTCAGTTGGTAGAGCGCCGGACTGTTAATCCGTAGGTCCCTGGTTCGAGCCCAGGTCGAGGAGCCATAATCAGCAAGGGTTAGCCGGTAAGTACTGGCTAACCCTTTTCTGTTTCTGGCGAGCCATGTAAGTACGGATGAAAACGCACTTTCGGTCCGACCGAAGCTGAAGACCCGCTAAGCGGGCGCGATGCCACTTGAGCGCGACGAGACCAACGCTCGGCGGCTCCACGGGCTCAAGATGAAGTAACCCCTATGCTCCCAGACCACCCGCGGTGCCGTCGGCTACAGGCGCCTAAAAGGTGGTGTACGTAATCGGACCAATCTGCCCTTCAAAGGCGCTCCACGGATATTTCTCCTCGAGATTATCAGGCCGGGGGTTGTATGAGAAACCTGTGAACTGCAATCGGACCTGATTCGAAGGGAAGTACCCGGGACCCATGTGGTACTGATCGTTCGCAGCTATGGCCGACTGACCAGCCACCCAGTTGCCATTGAGGAAATAATCCCAACGCCATCCGGACGGTGAGTTCCAGTATTGCACCTTGACCGTGTAGGTGGCGAATGCCGGTGTTGGGATCGAGTTGTAGTACGGAGCCGTTCCGTTGAAGGAGGTTTCACCGCCCCCACCATCCGTCGTGGGTCCCCAGAGGTTCAGGTAAAGATCGCTGCTGCCTGGATAGCTCTTGAACCCAATTGACCTGTAGTTTCGCTCGCTCTCCCAAAGGCCCAGATTGAAGCCGCATCGGCTGGGGTTAGAGTCGGTAGCACCTTGGTAGCAATGTGGCGTTACCTGAGCTTCGATGGTGATCCCGTTCGTGAAAGAGATGGGATTTGTGGACCCGAATGTAAATCCTTCCCCAGTGACAGGCCCCGCACCCTCCGCGTGCATCCCGAGTTGGCCGTTACCCGGGAGGTAGCACCTGTTGGGACCAGCCGGGTCGGCTCCGCAAACCGTCCTCCAGTTGTTGATTGCCCAGCGTTTCGACGGATCAGTCAGCCAGGTGGTGCCGTCGTTAAGAAGGGTGCCGGAATAGCTCACCTGCGGTGACGACCAGTCTTCGTATGTGACGGCGCTCGCACTGGCCGCCCACAAACAGCAACCCACAGCAATCACTTTGGAAAGCGTCATTCGCATACATATTCCTTGGTTAAAGACCGGTCGGTGGAAGCGGCAATTGTTGTAGTTCCCGGCGGTCCCCAGGTGTGTCTTGTTGTTACCCATCCCTGTCAGTGCTGACAGGTCGAACACTGAGGCTGCCTTGTGAAGTACACCCATCGCACAGCCAACATACGACGCGCGGAGCCCCTGTCAGATCTGACACTATCGTTAACCCCGGTTCCTTGTTCGGCGCTCACATTGCGATCCGCAGCAAATCATCTGCCTTGGCTTTATAGCTAGGGCGACCTGACCGGGCGCATACCGCCGCTACTCATCGCACGCCACAGAACACGAAATCAATTGGCTAACCGCCTGCTTTATCAATCAATCAAGCCGCAGGCAAACTCGCGCAGGATCGCTCTAAATTCCTGTTGTTGTTCAATGGACCTCGCGGACCGCTCGCCGTGCTTTAGGCTGTTGCGGGAGGATCGCGCTTTCCCCTCCGCGGACTTTGGCCCGGTAGATCCACGGTTGCCAGCCACGGACTAGCTGCGCCTGCTCTCCCCGAGCTTCTGTACGCCGACACCATCGCCCCACTCAAGCCCGCACCCTTTGTAATGGCTCACGGTGCGAGTGCGGTCGGGCAGTGGGGAATGATCCCGCCGAACAGCAAGACGCGCATGCCAACGGGCAAGGAAGGGCGGAGGCGCACAACAACGGATAAGTGTCTCCGCTTCCGGACGCGTCAACCAGCGGTCCCGCTCGCCTTCACCGGACAAGAGCTTGATCTTCGGAAAGGTATCGATCCATTGCCACTCGTCGTGGGCCATCCGGAGAAGGCTGCGAATCGTCGCCAGGTACCGGTTCACCGTGGCGGGTTTGTTGCCCTTCTTGAGCTCGCCCTGGACAACGGACCAGGTCCAGCTTGGGTTTCGCTAGAGACGCTTCGGCATCCTGTCGGTCTTCAGTCCCAGCACTTTGGCGTACTCTTTTTCCGTTGGGGAGCGTTGCATTGACCCACCAGAAACCGAAATCCGGTCGCCGGTAGATTCCTTCGTTACGGGCCATAAGTTCTCCTTTCCGCCCGCCTCCGCTCGCCCTTAGCAGCTCACCCGCAGATCCTTGGACCGATGCGCCCCACAGCACCCGGCTAGCAGCGATCCCCGGCAACGGTTCCGACTGCTCAAGCGTTAGATAGCGGACGCCCTTAAAGGTGCCTCATCAATAAGAGGCGCGCCAGGCGATCCCCTTTGTCCACCCCGCTGTTCTCCCGTCCCACTCCAGCGACCCCGCGGACGCCGTCGAAGGTGGCCTCATGCAGACGGGCCTCAGGCTCCGGTCCGGCCTCAGCAGCGCCGCACGCATTTGTCGTACAGCCGCCCGGCCCTGCGGGTCGTAGCGGCGTTTGAGCCCATCGTACGGCGCCTGCCCATGGGCCGAGGCGAATTCCTCGCGAGTGAAGAAGCTGTCCGAAGAAAGCGACTTGATGCCGCCGAGCCGCAGCACCTCGCGCTCCACCAACCGGTTGGAGTGGCCAGGCTCCAGCTGCAGCGCGACTCGATCCTGTCCCAGAAGCCGAAACGTTCGGCAATTTGCCAGTTGGCTTGATGCAGCGCAAGAGACCTGGATACGGAGGCCGCATGCTATGGGACGCAGCACCGTGCGGTGTTGTCCGACGCCGCGTCCCATGCCCACCCTGCCTTCCTTTCGCCAACTGCTGATCCTCCTGACGCTGGGGTGCGTGCTGCCGATGGCGGGCCTTGCGCTGGGACTGGTTGCCTACGAGTACCAACGCGACCGGCGCCAGCTCGAGCACGACACGATTGCCACTGCGCGCGCGCTGATGGCTGCGGTCGATGATCACCTCGACGCGATGCAGCGCGCGCAGGGGCTTGTCGGTGGCGACCTTGCGGCACAGGGGGCGGTCGAGCCCGTTTGGCTGCGCGATGTGCTGCTGCGCCAGAAACTGCCAGCCACCTGGATCGCCGCGGTCCTCGACCAGTCCGGGCGCATCGTCAGCCGCACCCACGAAGCCGAGCGCTTCGTCGGCACGCCAGCGCGTGCGGCGCTGATCGCGCGCATCCGGCAGGTGCCGGAGGACGCGGTCGAGAGCGTGACGGTGGACGGCGTGCCGGTGATCACTGCATTCAGCCGGTCCGAGCGCACCGGCTGGTCGGTAGCGATCGGCATGCCGCGCGAGGAGCTGCAGCAGCCGATCCTGCGCTCCACCGCCGTGCTGTTGGGTGGCACCGGGATGGTGATGCTGCTGACGCTGTGGCTGGCGTGGCGCATGGCCGGCAAGCTGAGCGCTTCGATCGATCAGCTCGGCGGCGCCATGCGCGCCGCCGGCCACAACGTGCCGGTGCGCCTGCCGGAACCCGTCTTCCGTGAAGCGCACCAGCTCGGGCAGGCGCTGCTGCATGCGACCGCTTCGGCCGAGGACGCGGTGGCGACGCAAAGGCGGCTGGAGGCCCGCATGCACAGCATCCTGGACACGGCGCAGGACGCGATCCTCACCGCCGACGACAAGGGCCGCGTGGTGTTGTTCAATTGTGCGGCCGAACGGATGTTCCGCCTGCCACGGGAGAACGCCATCGGCATGACCGTTGAATCCTTGGTGCCGACGGCCTACCGCGCGCAGCACCGGCAGCTGCGCGAAAGCATGGCGCAGGATGGCGCCCATGCCATGGCCGGAGGGCGCGTCATCGAGGGCCTGCGCAGCGACGGCAGCACCTTCCGTGCCGAGGCGACGGTGTCCGTGGCGCCGGATGAGGAAGGGAGGCTCTACACGGTGATCTTGCGCGAGCTGCCGCCCTAGCTCACCGGTGCTTGGACGGCCGGGCGGCGTAGTCTGCGGTCCATGCCCCGTAAGTCCTAAAGGAACCTTTTACGCTGACGCGAGAGCTATGCGCTGTTCAAGACACCTTGGCATCGGACTAACGTTGCAAATCACCGGCGCCCAAGAAGCGCTGCCGCGCAGCGGCAAGCGCTTGGGTGGCCTGAAGCGTCGGACGAACACTACAACGCTGCCTCCATACGGTCTAACGAATGAAAGGGACTTCCCCGTCCCGAGCTAGCCGCGCACTCACTTGGAAAGGGGAAGTCCATGGCTATTGTTACCTTGGGAATCGATCTCGCCAAGAACGTGTTTGCCCTGCATGGCGCGGACGCCACAGGGCGTGCTGTCCTGGTCCGTCCGAGCGTTGCGCGCGGCAAGTTGTTGGAGTTGATCGCAGCGTTGCCCCCCTGCCTGATCGGCATGGAAGCGTGTTCCGGCGCGCACCACTGGGCCCGCTTGTTCGCAGCGCACGGACACACCGTGCGGCTGATGGCGCCGAAGTTCGTCGTTCCGTACCGGCTCTCTGGCAAGAGCGGCAAGAATGACGCAGCAGATGCCGCGGCGATCTGCGAAGCCGTCACGCGGCCCAACATGCGGTTTGTGCCGCCCAAGAGTTTGGAGCAGCAATCGCAGCTGCTCGTGCACCGCGCCCGCCAAGGCTTCGTGCAGCACCGCACGGCCACCATCAACCGCATCCGCGGCCTGCTGTCCGAGTTCGGCATCGTGCTGCCGCTCAAGGCCGCCACCGTGCGGCGCGAGGCACTGCGCCAGCTGGAGGATCTGCCGGGGTGGACCAACACGGTGGTCGGCGACTTGCTCAGCGAGGTGACTCGTCTAGACGAGCTCATCGCGCAGTATGACCACCACATCGACCAGATCGCCAAGGAGAGCGCGCCGGCAAGGCAGCTGATGCAACTGCCTGGTGTCGGCCCGACGACGGCAACGGCCCTGGTCGCGATGATCGGCCGCGGCCAGGAGTTCAAGTGCGGTCGGCAGCTATCCGCGTGGCTGGGCCTCGTGCCAGGGCAGTACAGCTCGGGCGGCAAGCAGCGTCTGGGCCGCATCACCAAAGCAGGCGATCCTTACCTGCGGATGCTGTTTATCCTCGGCGCCCGAGCGGTGCTGCAGTCGGCAAAGAATCGCGGGGATCCGATCAGCCGATGGGCGGTGCAGTTGGAGGCGCGGGTGGGCTACTGGAAGGCCATCGTGGCTATCGCCGCTAAGAACGCGCGCCTGTGTTGGGCGGTGCTGACCAGGGGAGAAAGTTTCAGGCTGCCAGCGTGAGCGCCAGCAGCCGTGTTCCAACGCGTGATGTGCAAGCGTTGATGGTGTGAAGGTTGGACCTGCGCGGGGTGTGCCTGTTCAACTCCGGGAGGCGGCCCTGGTCGTCCTCGGCTAACGTTGACCGGCATGTAGAACGGGAGGCGGCGTTGGAACGCATCGACGCTGCTGACGTCCGGTTGGTCTCTCCTCCTTTGGGCGCCTCGGCTCGAGGTCATCTTCTCGCCTTGTACACATTTCAACCGACACACCGCGAAGGCCTGTTCGGCACCGAGCCCCCAAGACACGGCGTCACGGCGCTTCGCAGATCATGGCCGTGCGCGGCAGCGCCGCCTGGGCGATGTCGAGTTGCGTCTGGCCGCTCACTTCTGCCGGGCCAACCGCCCATGGATGCAGCATGGCGGCGAGAAGAATCGCACCGACGCCCGGGGTCAAAGCCGTCCTACGTGCAGCCTCCTGCGCCCGCGATCTGATCGGACTCATCGCACCAAGGAGACCTGGATGAAATCCGCCCTCGTCATCGCCACCGCCCTGGCCGTGTGTGCCTCGGCCTTCGCTGCCGTCCCCCCGAACCCCACCCTGAAGAAGCAGGGCGTGCTGGCCACGGTGAAGCAGGATGCCCACCAGATTGGCTCGTCCTTGCGCCAGGACCTGCACCGAATCGCGCGCGCCGACAAGTTCCGCCAGGAACAAGCGGCGGACCAGCAACGCGGCCACGTTCAGACCAGCACCATGGGCGCCGGTCCCGAAAACGTCAGCATGTCTTCGGGCCGGCAATCGCGCATGGATGCCGCGTACGCGAACTGGCAGCGTTCGCACCGCTGAGGCGCCCGACGTTGCGCTGAAGCCGCTTGCCCTAGTAGGCGTAACCCGGGTTGTAGTAGGCGGCCGGGGGCGTGCCGTAGTGTTGGGCATTGGTAGCCTGGCCCAGCAAGGCGCCGGCCAAGGCCCCCAGAACGATGGCGCCTACAACGTCACCGTCATCGCGGCGATCGTCGTAGTAAGGCCCGTAATAGGCTGGCGCGGAGTACCGCTGGTCGTGTTCCCAACGGTCTCCGTGGCCCCAACGGTCGCGGGCCTGCTCGGCCCGCTGGTGCTGCCACGCCCGTTGACCGCCACCGTCACGATAGTGGTCCTGGGCAAACGCGGACACCGATCCGAGGCCGATGGTGGCGGCGACGGCCAAGCTTGCGAATTTGGATTTCATGAACTGCTCCTTCTGTAGCCTCTACGAGTTCGGTGCTGATCGTGTCCGGGCAAGGGCGCCGAAGGCAAAGCTCCGGTACGGGTCGTAACGGAATGCACAAGGTCGAGGTTGCACGGAACTGAACCCGATGATCAGGGACATGGTCCCACCCAGTCGCCGGAGATCGGGTTTCTTGCCAGCCAAGGTGCCCTCAGCAACGGCGCGGCTTATCGGTGTCAATCGCGCAACCTAGAGTATTCGCACAGTTAGAACACTGGGCTACCAGTCGCGCCGGTTGGAAACGGTCCGGAACGGTACGTCGCTTGGGCCGCTGGCGATTGCAGCGCCATCGGCCATCACAGTCACGATGTGCTTGTCTGCGAACCCAGTCCCGTTGTAGCCCACCACGCCTGTGGCCCCCAACAACCGGCCTTGCGTGACCAGGCCGGCGCGACCTGTGGGGGCCCGGCCTGGCTCTGGGTGACAGTCGATCGCACCGCAATGACCCGTCGGTCACGGGCCTGCGCCCTGCACCGCAAAGCGCCGCGGCCGGGCATCGCCGGTCCTCCGATCACTGCGCACCGCAGGAGTCCGCCTGCATGCCCGGTTTCCCGTCGCGTGCTATGCCGCGGGCGCGAGACCCGGGCGCCGGCTAAAGATGGCGACCCACTCCAGATAGCGCTGCGCGATGCTGGCGATGGCTTGCCCGCGCGTGAGCCGTTGCGCCTCGAATCCGGCGACCGCGTCCCAGAAGGTCGTGCGGCCGACCGCAAATCCGGTGAAGCCCGGCACCGTGGCCGCGGTCGTGAGCCAGCCGGCCACTTTCGCCCGATCGGCTCCGCGCCCCAGCACGATGCACGCCACGTCCCGCCTGCCGTCGCGCCTGGCAGTCTCGACCACACGCTCGCAATCGTCGCGGCGGTCCAGTCCCTCGATCTTCCAGACATCCGGTTCGACCCCCGCGTCCTGCAATGCGCGCAGGCTTCTCAGCATCAGGCCTGGACGCACCTGCGAATCGTAGCTGTCCTTGCTTCCTGCGGCGCTGGCCATCTGCGCCGGCGTCGCCGGCACCAGCAGTTCGAACATCAGACGGGTGCCGGACCGGCGGCAGAAGTCCGAGAGCTTCCGCAGCAGCGCCGTCTGACGGATGTTGAGCGCCGCATCCCCGTCAGGGTTGTAGCGCACCAGGGCCTTCGCGAACGTCGGCCTGAAGCGATCGATGTGCTGGCCGAACGCGTCGCCGTACTCGAACTCGAACGCGTCGCTTCCGCTCCTTTCGACCGACACCGCCGTGACCAGTCCTTCTCCGGCCGCATCGCTCAGGATGCTCGCGCCGAATTCCTCGTCCACCAGGATCCCCGCGCACTGCCTGGGAGCACCATCGGCCAGTGCCTGCAGCAGGCCCTCGTAGATGACGCGCTTGCTGGCGGCAACCCTGTCATGCTGCGCGGGAGAGAGCGGCGGCGTGAACTTGAACATGTCGCTCACGTACGAATGCCGGTGATCGAACGGTAGCAGGTAGAGAGGCTTGTCGTAGCCGGGATCCATGGCTGACCTCCATGCGCTGACCGGCGTTGCGACTGTCCGCTCGCACCCGGTCGACGCGCGCGGCTCCGCGCCCATCGTAGCGCACGGACCGTCCGGCGGGGTGCCCCGCCGGACTGCCGAGGCGGTATAAGGAACAGACATCGCCTGCCCCGCAATCCATGAAGCAGCTCGTCATCGCCCCGTCCATCCTGTCCGCCGACTTCGGCCGGCTGGCCGAGGAAGTGCGGGCCGTCGATGCGGCCGGCGCTGACTGGATCCATGTCGACGTGATGGACGGCATGTTCGTGCCCAACATCACCATCGGGCCGGTGGTGATCGAAGCGGTTCGCCGGGCGACCGCCAGGCCCCTGAACGTCCACCTGATGATCGCGCAGCCCGAACGTTACCTGGAGGCCTTCGCCAGCGCCGGGGCCGACCATCTCCTGGTCCACTGCGAGCCCTCCTCGACGACCCACCTGCATCGGGTGCTGTCCCGGATCCGCGAGCTCGGCCTGCAGGCGGGCGTCGTGCTCAATCCGTCCAGCCCGCTGGCGTGGGTCGAGCAGGTGCTTCACCTGTGCGACATCGTGCTGGTGATGTCGGTCAACCCGGGCTTCGGCGGCCAGGCCTTCCTGCCCGAAGTGCTGCCGAAGATCCGCGCCCTGCGGCAACTGTGCGACGCCCGCGGCCTGGACCCGTGGATCGAGGTGGACGGCGGGATCAACGACGCCAATGCCGCCTCGGTGCGTGCGGCCGGAGCGAACGCGCTGGTCGCCGGCTCGGCAGTGTTCCGCGCAATCGACTATGCATCCGCGATCGCGCGGCTGCGCCCGCCCCTGATTGCAAGCTGACATCCCGGCCGGACGTCGGTCTGGTCCTACGGGCTCTCCGGTGCTCATCCGATCTCACCGACATTTCAGGCCTGCTTAGATGGGATCTGCGCACCAGCGCAGCTCCTCCTAAATGCCCGAAGCGAAATTGCTTTCCAATGGCTCGTACCACCTCATGGTGACGGCGGCGGGGGGCGGATATAGCCGGTGGAACGGGCTGGCCCTGACACGCTGGCGCGAAGATGCGACGCGCGACAACTGGGGCTCGTTCTGCTACCTGCGCGACAACGATGACGCGGCGGTGTGGTCGACGACGGTCCAGCCGGCGTTGCAGATCGCCGGGACCGGCCAAGCGACCTTCGGCGCGGGATCGGTGCGCTTCGTTCGCCGCGACCACGGGATCGAGCTTTGCACCGACATCGCCGTCTCCCCCGACGACGACGTCGAGTTGCGCCGGGTCCGCATCACCAATCTGTCGGCGCGCCGCCGAACGCTGAGCGCGACCAGCTATGCCGAAATCGTGCTGGCGGACGCCGCAACCGATTCGGCCCACCTCGCCTTCAGCAAGCTGTTCGTCGAGACCGCGATCGATCGCGAGCTGCAGGCGATCCTGGCCACTCGCCGGCCGAGCAAGCCCACCGACCCGACACCATGGCTGTTCCACCTGGCGCTGGCGGGCGATGCGGGCGCGACCCCGATCTCCTGCGAAACGGACCGCATGCGCTTCATCGGGCGCGGGCGCACCACGGCCGACCCGCAGGCCCTGCAAGGCGACTCGGCGCTGTCGGGCACGTCCGGCGCTGTGCTCGATGCGGTTGCAGCGATCCGGGTCCCGTTCGTCCTGGAGCCGGGCGCCTCGCGTGTCATCGACTGGCTCACCGGCGTTGCGCCCTCGCGCGCCGAGTGCATGGCGCTGGCGCGCCGACAATCTGCCGACTCGGGACAGCGCCTCCTCGATCGCTCTGCCAGCTACCGCCGGGCTACGCTCCAGGCGCTGCGCATCGGCGAGGATGACGCGCTGCTGTTCGACCGCATCTGCCCGTCGATCCTGTATGCGGGCCCGGCCCTGCGCGCCAACGCGGCAGGCAGCGGGGACGCCGCCGGCGGGCAGCCCGGCCTGTGGCGCTTCGGTATTTCCGGCGACTTGGCCATCGTGTTGCTGGAGGTGACGGAACTGTGCCAGATCGAGCTGGTGGAGCAGCTGGCCCGGGCCCAGGCCTACTGGCGGGCCTATGGCCTGAACACCGACCTGGTCATCCTCGTCACCCCCGACGGCGGTGGCGACGCCCTCGCAGGCCGGGTGAAGGAGGCGGTCGCCGCGGCGCCGGCCAGGAGCGCGCCGGACCGCAGCGGCGCCATCTTTGTTCTCGACGGCACGACGCTGGACGGCGTTGGCCGCGGCCTGCTGCGCAGCGCGGCCCGGGTCGCGCTCGCCGGTGCCGGCGCCACATTGGCCGGGGAGATCGAGCAGCGCTGCGGCCCGGCGCGCGCCGGCTGGCCCGAAGGCCACGCCCCTGCCGGTGGCAGCGCCGCGCACGCCGACGCGGCGCCACCGCCCAGCCCGCAGGACCCAGCCGTGCTGCCGCCGACCGCGCCGGCCGCCGGCAACGGCTGGGGCGGGTTCACGGCGGATGCGAGCGAATACGTCGTCACGGCGACCAGCTCCCACATGACGCCCGCGCCCTGGGTCAACGTGCTGGCGAATCCGCAGTTCGGAACCCTGGTGTCGGAGAGCGGCAGCGCCACCACCTGGAGCGAGAACGCCCATGAATTCCGCCTGACGCCGTGGTCGAACGATCCCGTGTCCGACGCCAGCACCGAGGCGCTCTACATCCGGGACGACGACAGCGGGCAGCTCTGGTCACCCACCCTGCTGCCGGCGCCGGGCGCTGGAGCCTACGTCGCGCGCCACGGCTTCGGCTACAGCCGCTTCGACCATTGCGAAGCCGGCATCGACTCGCAGCTGAGCGTCTACGTCGCGATCGACTCGCCGGTGAAGTTCTCGGTGCTGACGCTGCGCAACGTGTCGGACCGGACACGGCGGCTGGCCGTCACCGGCTACCTCGACTGGGTGCTCGGGGACGAGCGGGGCAAGACCCAGATGCACCTGGTCACCGAGGTCGATCCCCAGACCGGCGCGCTGTTCGCGCGCAATCCGTACAGCACCGACTTCGCCGCGCGGGTGGCGTTCTTCGATGTCGATCAGGCCAGCCGCGACTTCTGCGTCGACCGCGCCGCGTTCCTCGGGCGCTGCGGAACGCCGGCGGCACCGGTCGGCCTGGCGAGCGCGTCGCCGCTGCCCGCCGGCGCGGGAACCGCGCCCGATCCGTGCGCGGCGCTGCGGGTCGCCTTTGAGCTGGCACCGGGGGCGCAGCGCGAGCTGGTGTTCCGGCTGGGTGCGGGCCAGTCGGTCGATCAGGCGCGCGCCCTGGTGCAGCGCTGGCGCCCCGCCGACGCCGCCCGCGGCGCGCTAGCCGCGGTGCGCCAGTACTGGAAGGCGACGCTCGGCGCGGTCGCGGTGCGCACGCCCGATCCCGCCCTGGATGCCCTGACCAACGGCTGGCTGGTCTACCAGCTGATCTCGGCGCGCCTGTGGGGCCGCACGGCGTTCTACCAGTCGAGCGGCGCGTTCGGATTTCGTGACCAGCTGCAGGACGTGATGGCCCTGGTGCACTGCCAGCCGGCGCTGGTGCGCGAACACCTGCTGCGCTGCGCCGCCCGCCAGTTCCCGGAAGGTGACGTGCAGCACTGGTGGCATCCGCCGTCCGGCAAGGGGGTGCGCACGCGCTGCTCCGACGACTTCCTCTGGCTGCCGCTGGCGACCAGCCGCTACGTCGAGGTCAGCGGCGACACCGGCGTGCTCGATGTGCCGTGCCGCTTCCTGCACAGCCGCCCGCTGGCCGAGGACGAACAGTCGAACTACGACCTGCCGCAGCAGTCCGACGACAGCGCGGGCCTGTACGACCATTGCACCCGGGCGATCCGGCACGCATTGCGGTTCGGGCAGCACGGGCTGCCGCTGATGGGCGCGGGCGACTGGAACGACGGCATGAACCTGGTCGGTGCCGGTGGCCGGGGCGAGAGCGTCTGGCTCGGCTTCTTCCTGGTCGCCGTGCTGACCGGGTTCGCCCCGCTGGCGCGCCGGCACGGGGATGCGCCGTTCGCCGCGCTGTGCGAAGACGAGGCGGCGAGCCTGCGCGAGCGCATCGAGGCGTCGGCCTGGGACGGCGACTGGTACCTGCGCGCCTGGTTCGACGACGGCACCGCGCTGGGCTCGGCCACCGGCACCGAGTGCCAGATCGACTCGATCGCGCAGAGCTGGTCGGTCCTGTCGGGCGTCGCGGGACCGGAACGCGCGCGCCGCGCCATGGATTCGGTCGATCGCCGGCTGGTGCATCGCGACACGCAGCTGGTGCAGCTGCTCGATCCCCCGTTCGACCTGTCGCGGCCTTCGCCCGGCTACATCCAGGGCTACGTCCCCGGCGTGCGCGAAAACGGCGGCCAGTACACCCACGCCGCGGTCTGGGCGGCCTGCGCCTTTGCCGCGCTCGGCGACAGCGCGCGCGCCTGGGACCTGTGCGCGCTGCTGAACCCGCTCAAGCACGCGGGCAGCGCCGCGGCCGCGGCGACCTACAAGGTCGAGCCCTACGTGGTCGCCGGCGACGTGTACGCCTTCGCGCCCCATACCGGCCGGGGCGGCTGGAGCTGGTACACCGGCTCGGCGGCTTGGCTGTACCGCCTGATCGTCGAGTCCCTGCTGGGGCTGCAACGCAGCGGCAACGCATTGACGCTGCGGCCGCTGCTGCCCGCGCAGTGGCCAGGATTCTCGATGGATTACCGCTTCGGCGGGTCGACCTACCGGATCGACTGCCGTGCGGTGGGACAGGCCGGCGCGGCGGGCGTGCTGCTGGACGGCCAGCAGCTGCAGGATGGCGTGATCGCCATGGTCGACGACGGCCGCGAACATCGCGTCGTGGTCAGCGTGTGGCGCGCAGGAGTGACGGCGGAAAGCGAACCAGGAGCATGACATGCAGATCGGGATGATTGGGCTGGGCCGGATGGGTGGGAGCATGGTGCGGCGCATGCTGGCCAGGGGGCTGCAATGCGTCGTCCATGACACGCAGCCGGCCGCCGTTGCCGGCCTGCAAAGCGAAGGCGCCAGCGGCGCGACGTCGATGCAGGAGCTGGCCGCGCAGCTGGCGCGGCCGCGGGCGGTCTGGCTGATGGTGCCGGCGGCACTGGTCGACGGCGTCATCGCGCAGCTGGTCCCTCACCTGGACTCCGGCGACATCGTGATCGACGGCGGCAACTCCTACTACCGGGACGACATCCGCCGCGCCGCCGAACTGTCGGCGGCCGGCATCCACTATGTCGACGTCGGCACCAGCGGCGGCGTGGCCGGCCTCGATCGCGGCTATTGCCTGATGGTGGGCGGCGAACCCGAGGCCGTGCAGCGCCTGCAGCCGGTCCTGGCAGCGCTGGCGCCGGGCGCCGGGACGGCCGCGCGCACACCCGGGCGCGGCGGCGCTGTCGCCGGTGTCGAGGAAGGCTACCTGCATTGCGGCCCGCACGGCGCCGGCCACTTCGTCAAGATGGTGCACAACGGCATCGAGTACGGGCTCATGGCCGCCTATGCGGAGGGCTTCAACATCCTGCGCAATGCAGGCGCCGGCAGGCAGGCGCGCCCCGCTGACGCCGAAACCACGCCGCTGCGCGATCCGCAGTTCTATCAGTACGACCTGGACCTGCCCGCCATCGCCGAGGTCTGGCGGCGCGGCAGCGTGATCGGGTCGTGGCTGCTCGACCTGACGGCCGGCGCACTGCTGCACGACCCGCAGCTGCAGGGCTACGGCGGGCGGGTCTCCGATTCGGGCGAAGGACGCTGGACGCTGCAGGCGGCCATCGACGCGGCGGTGCCCGTGCCGGTCCTGAGCGCGGCGCTGTTCCAGCGCTTCGCCTCGCGCGGCCAGGGCGACTTCGCCAACCAGCTGCTGTCGGCCATGCGGCACGAGTTCGGCGGCCACGTCGAACGGCCGGCGGAAGGCGCGCGATGACCCCCGCGGCAAGCATGGAACGCACGGATGCCGTCCACTCGGACGCGCTGGTGGTGTTCGGCTTCACCGGCGACCTCGCCAGCAAGAAGATCTTTCCGGCGCTCTACGCGATGGCCAGGAAGGGGACGCTGACGGTCCCCGTCATCGGCGTCGCCTCCTCCGTGCTGGACATCGACCAGATCAGGCAGCTGGTGCGGGGCAGCCTGCAGCGCCAGGGAGGAATCGACGACGACGCCGCGCTCGAGCGCTTGCTGTCCCTGCTGCACTACTGCTGCGGCGACTACCGCAGCAGCGAGACATTCACGGCGCTCAAGGCCGCCCTGGGCGGCGCGCGGCGCCCGGCGCACTACCTGGCCATACCGCCGGCCCTGTTCGCCACCGTGATCCAGGGCCTGGGCGCGGCCGGCCTGGCGCAGGACGCCCGGGTGATCGTCGAAAAACCGTTCGGCCGCGACCTGGCCTCGGCGATCGCGCTCGACGCGGTCGCTCGCTCGGTGTTCGCGCCGGCCTCGATCTTTCGCATCGACCACTACCTGGGCAAGGAGGTGATCATGAACATCCTCTACCTGCGCTTTGCCAATTCCTTCCTGGAGCCGATCCTCAACCGCCAGCATGTCGAGAGCGTGCAGGTCACGCTGGCCGAGGATTTCGGCATCGGCGGGCGCGGCGGCTTCTACGAATCCGCCGGCTGCCTGCGCGACGTGGTGGAGAACCACCTGTTCCAGATCGTCGCGCTGCTGGCGATGGACCCCCCGGCCGATCGGAGCGTCGCGGCGCTGCACAGTGCCAAGGCGAGCGTCTTTCGGGCCATGCGCCCGCTGGCGCCTGACGACCTGGTGCGCGGCCAGTACGATGGTTACCGGCAGGAAAAGGACGTGGCCGCCGATTCCGACGTCGAGACCTTCTGCGCGCTGCGGCTGTTCATCGATTCCTGGCGCTGGGCCGGCGTGCCGTGGTACCTGCGCTCCGGCAAGGAGCTGGCGGCCGACGCGACCGAAGTGCGCGTGCAGTGGCGCGCGCCGCCCCAGCGGCTGTTCGACGACGCCGTGCCGGCGGACGGCCAGGCCAACTACCTGCGCATCGCCCTGCATCCGGTCCCGGCGATCGCACTGGCAGCCCGGGTCAAGCGGCCCGGCCACGAATTCGTCGGCGAGCAGCGTGAACTCCATCTGTGCGAGGACGCCCTGGGCGACGAGTCCCCGTACGAACGCCTGCTGGGCGACGCCATGGCCGGCGATGGCGCGCTGTTCACCAGCCAGGAGGCGGTGGAAGCCGCCTGGGCCGCCGTCGATCCGGTGCTGGCGCGGCACCATCGTGCCCTGCCCTATGCGCCCGGCAGCTGGGGCCCGGCCGCGACCGACGCGCTGGTCGCGCCGCCGGGCGGCTGGCACAACCCGCAACCGGACAGCGGCTGCGGCAAAGCCGGAGCGACAACATGACGCCGGATGTTGTGTTCCTGCTCGATGTCGACAACACCCTCCTCGACAACGACCGGATCGTGGCCGACCTGCGGCAGCATCTGGAGCAGCAGTTCGGCAGTGCCTGCGCCGGACGCTACTGGGACATCTTCGAAGGGCTGCGCCAGGA
Source organism: Caenimonas terrae (assembly GCF_042655405.1). Classification (NCBI taxonomy): domain Bacteria; kingdom Pseudomonadati; phylum Pseudomonadota; class Betaproteobacteria; order Burkholderiales; family Comamonadaceae; genus Caenimonas; species Caenimonas terrae. The sequence goes on from NZ_JBHSMF010000006.1 coordinate 50,312, forward strand.
ACTCGGCTACGCCGACTACCTGGGCGCGCTGCAGCGCTATCGCGCCGGCCTGGAGGGCACCGATCCGGACGCGAGCCGGCTGCTGCTGATGTCGGGCTTCCTCATCGACTATCCGTTTGCCGAGCGCCTGTACCCGGACGCGCTGGCCGTCATCGCGCGCCTGGGCGCTTTCGGCCCCACAGTGATCCTGTCCGACGGCGACGTCGTGTTCCAGCCGCGCAAGGTGCAGCGCTCGGGCCTGTGGGACGCCGTCGCCGGCCGCGTCCAGATCCACATCCACAAGGAACTGATGCTGGAAGCGATGCAGCGCAACCATCCGGCCCGCCACTACGTCATGGTCGATGACAAGCTGCGGGTCCTCGCCGCCATGAAGGAGGTTCTGGGCGAGCGCCTGACGACGGTGTTTCCGCGCCAGGGCCACTACGCGGCCGATCCGGCCAACCTGGCCCGGTATCCGGCCGCCGACCTGTCGATCGAACGCATCGGCGATCTCGCGCAGCTGGACCTGGCGAGCCTGCCGGGCCTGCCGGTGCATCTCGCAACCGCGATGAAGGAGCAATCATGAACCCCAATACCCAACGGCTTCAGGCTGTCGGCCAGAGTCTCTGGCTCGACAACATCAGCCGCGAAATCCTCGCCGACGGAACGCTGGCGCGCTACATCCGCGACCTGTCGGTGACCGGCCTGACCTCCAATCCGACCATCTTCGAGAAGGCCATCGGCGAGGGGACGTTCTACGACGAGGCGATCGCCGCGCTGGCGCGCCAGGGCCTGGCGGGCGAGCGACTGTTCTTCGCGCTCGCGCTGCAGGACCTGCAGCAGGCGGCCGACCTGTTGCGGCCAATACACGATGCCACCGCAGGGGTCGACGGCTGGGTCTCGCTGGAACTGTCGCCGCTGCTGGCCGACGACACCCAGGCCAGCATCGAGGCCGCCCGGCGGCTGCACGCGCAGGCGCAACGCCCCAACCTGTTCATCAAGATCCCGGGCACGCCGGCCGGCGTTGCGGCGATCGAGCAATCGATCTTCGCCGGCGTCCCGATCAATGTCACTCTGCTGTTCTCGCGCGAGCACTACCTGGCCGCCGCCGAGGCGTACCTGCGCGGCATCGAGCGCCGGATCGCCGCCGGGCTCGATCCCCGGGTCGAGTCGGTGGCATCGCTGTTTGTCAGCCGCTGGGACGTGGCCGTGAAGGAGCAGCTGGCGCCGCAGTTCCACAACCGCCTGGGCATCGCGATCGCGATGCGCACCTACAAGGCGTACCGGGATCTGCTGGCGTCGCCGCGCTGGCAACGGCTTGCCGCCGCCGGGGCCCACCCGCAGCGGCTGCTGTGGGCCAGCACCGGCACCAAGGATCCGGCCGCGCCGGACACCCTGTACATCGAAGCATTTGCCGCACCCGACACGATCGACACCATTCCCGACAAGACCCTGCAGGCGTTCGCCGACCACGGCAAGGTCGGCGCGCTGATGCCGGCCGATGGCGGCGACGCCGAGGCCGTGCTGGCGCAGTTGCGCAGCCAGGGCATCGACGACCAGGCGCTGGCGCAACGCCTGCAGCGCGAAGGTGCCGAGGCGTTTTCCAGATCGTGGACCGCCCTGCTGGCCCGCATCGACGAGAAACGGGCCAGCCTGGCCGGAGCGGACGCAAGATGACATCCTCGCCCAGCGGACCTGAGGGCGCACGGACCGGGCCGGCGCAGCCGGCCTGGCGGGCGCTGGCGCAACACCATGCGCGCATCGGCAGCGTCCATCTGCGCGAGCTGTTCGCCGCCGATCCCGGCCGTGGCGAGCGCCTGGCATTGGAGGCGGCGGGCCTGTACCTGGACTATTCGAAGAACAGGGTCAGCGACGAGACGCTGAGCCTGCTCCAGGCCCTCGCGGTGGAGTGCGCCCTGCCCGAGCGCACGGCGGCCATGTTTCGCGGGGATGCCATCAACACCACCGAGCACCGCTCGGTGCTGCACGTGGCGCTGCGCGCCCCGGCAGGCAGCCGGATCGTCGTCGACGGGGTCGATGTCGTCGCCCAGGTGCATGCGGTGCTCGCGCGCATGACCTCGTTCGCACAAGCGGTGCGCAGTGGCGGCTGGCGCGGCCATGGCGGCAAGCGCATCCGCAACATCGTCAACATCGGCATCGGCGGCTCCGACCTGGGACCGGTGATGGCCTACGAGGCGCTGCGCCACTACAGCCAGCGCGACCTGACCCTGCGCTTCGTCTCGAACGTCGACCCGACCGACCTGGCCGAGGCGACGCGCGACCTGGACGCTGGCGAGACGCTGTTCATCGTGTGCTCCAAGACCTTCACCACGCTCGAGACGCTGACCAACGCCCGGGCCGCGCGCCAGTGGATCGTCGGTGAACTGGGCGACGAGCAGGCGGTGGCCCGTCACTTCGCCGCCGTCTCGACCAATATCGAGGCCGTGACGGCGTTCGGCATCGCCGCGCAGAACACCTTCGGCTTCTGGGACTGGGTCGGCGGCCGCTATTCGATGGACAGCGCGATCGGCCTGTCGACCATGATCGCCATCGGGCCCGGCCATTTCCGGGAGCTGCTGGCCGGCTTCCACGCGATGGACGAGCACTTCCGCACGGCGCCGCTGGAACGCAACATGCCAGCCCTGCTCGGCCTGCTGGCGGTCTGGAACAACAACTTCCTGGGCGCGGCCAGCTGCGCGGTGCTGCCCTACGACCAGTACCTCAAGCGCTTACCGGCGTACCTGCAGCAGCTGACGATGGAGAGCAACGGCAAGCACGTGACGCGCGACGGGACGCCGGTCGGCTGCGAGACCGCGCCGATCCTGTGGGGCGAACCCGGAACCAATGGCCAGCACTCGTTCTACCAGTTGCTGCACCAGGGCACGCGGCTGGTTCCCTGCGACTTCATCGGGTTCTGCCGCAGCCTGAACCCGTCGGGGCAGCAGCACGACCTGCTGATGGCCAACCTGCTTGCGCAGACCGAGGCGCTGGCGTTCGGTCAGACGGCGGCGCAGGCGGCGGCCGGGGGCGCCGACCCGGCGCTGGTGGCCCACCGGGTCTTTGAAGGCAACCGGCCGACCAATACCGTGCTGGCCGAGTGCCTGGCGCCCGCCACGCTGGGGGCGCTGGTGGCGCTGTACGAACACAGCGTGTTCACCCAGGGCGTGGTCTGGGGCATCGATTCCTTCGACCAATGGGGCGTCGAGCTGGGCAAGCAGCTGGCGCTGCGCACCATGGCCGAACTGCAGGCCGACCCGCAGCCCGCGCTGACCCACGACGGCTCCACCAACGCGCTGATGCGGCGCTACCGGCGCCTGCGCAGCGCGCCGGCCGCACACGGAGAAAAGCCAGCATGACCACCCGAATCAGTCCGCAAGCCGGCAAGCCCGCCGCGGGGTCCACTCTGGTCGACGTGGCCGCACTCGTCAGTGCGTACTACAGCGCGATTCCCGATCCCTCGGTGCCGGCGCAGCGGGTCGCCTTCGGCACCTCGGGGCACCGCGGCTGCGCGTTCGATCGCTCGTTCAACGAATGGCACGTGCTGGCCATCACCGAGGCGATCTGCCGCTACCGCAAGGCCAAGGGCATCGACGGCCCGCTGTATCTGGGGATCGACACCCACGCACTGTCGCCGCCGGCGTGCGCCAGCGCGCTCGAAGTGCTGGCCGCCAACGGCGTGCAGGTGATGCTGGCCGCCGGCGACGAGTACACGCCCACACCGGCCATCTCGCACGCGATCCTCACTTACAACCGGGGCCGCAGCACGGCCCTGGCCGACGGCATCGTGGTGACGCCGTCGCACAATCCGCCGGAAGACGGCGGCTTCAAGTACAACCCGCCGCAGGGTGGGCCGGCCGGCCAGGACATCACCGGCTGGATCGAGGCCACCGCCAACCGCCTGCTCGAGGCCGGGCTCGCGGGCGTGGCGCGGATGCAACACGCGCGCGCGCTGGCCGCCGCGACCACCCACCGCCACGACTTCCTGAGCGCCTACGTGGCCGACCTGGGCCAGGTGATCGACATGGATGCGATCAGAAGCTCGCGGCTGCGCCTGGGCGTCGACCCCCTGGGCGGTGCCGGGGTCCACTACTGGGGCCGGATCGCCGAGCGGTACCGGCTCGACCTCACCGTCGTCAGTGAGGTGGTCGACCCCACCTTCCGTTTCATGACGCTGGACTGGGATGGCCGCATCCGCATGGACCCGTCGTCGCCCTACGCCATGCAGCGCCTGCTGGCCATCAAGGACCGGTTCGACATCGCGTTCGCCTGCGACACCGACCACGACCGGCACGGGATCGTCACCGCCCAGGCCGGCCTGCTGCCGCCCAATCACTACCTGTCGGTGGCCATCGACTACCTGTTCCGCCACCGGCCGCAGTGGGGCGCCGGCGCCGCCGTAGGCAAGACCGTCGTCAGCACCCGGCTGATCGACCTTGTCGCCGCGCGCCTGGGGCGGGCGCTGTACGAGGTGCCGGTGGGCTTCAAGTGGTTCGCCGATGGCCTGCTGGACGGATCGCTCGGGTTCGGCGGCGAGGAGAGTGCCGGCGCCTCGTTCCTGCGCCGCGACGGCACGGTCTGGACCACCGACAAGGACGGCATCACGGCGGCGCTGCTGTCGGCCGAAATCACCGCCCGCTGCGGCAGCGATCCGGGCAGCCTGTACCGCAAGCTGGCCGCTGACCTGGGCGATCCGGTGGCCGACCGGGTGGAGGCGCCAGCGACGCCGCAGCAGAAAAAGCAGCTGGCTGCCCTGGCGCCGGCCGCGATCCGGGCGAGCGAACTGGCCGGCGAGAAGATCCAGGCCATCATCGACAAGGCGCCGGGCAACGGCGCGCCGATCGGCGGCATCAAGGTGGTGGCCGCCAGCGGCTGGTTCGCCGCCCGGCCATCAGGCACCGAGGACATCTACAAGATCTACGCGGAGAGCTTGCGCGGCGCGACCCATCTCGCCGCCATCCTGGAACAGGCCCAGGTGATCGTCGACGGGGCCGTCGGCCATGCGGCCTAGGACTGCCCCTGGCACGGCGCCGGAGCCCGACGATGATGCGTTGCTGGCGACCCTGCAGCGCGCCGCGTTCGACTACTTCGCGCGCAACGCAAGCCGTTCCAACGGGCTGGTGGCCGACACCACCCGCGAGGGCGCGCCGTCAAGCATCGCTGTGGTCGGCTTCGCGCTGTCGGCCTATGCGGTGGGGGTCGAGCGCGGCTGGATGGAGCGCGCCGATGCCGTCGACCGCACGCTGACGGTGCTGCGCTTCTTCGTGGACAGCGACCAGTCCGGCGCGGCGGATGCCACCGGCTACCGCGGCTTCTACTTCCACTTCCTGGACATGGTCAGCGGCAAGCGGGTCTGGCACAGCGAAGTGTCGCTGATCGACACCGCCTTCCTGATGGCTGGGATGCTGTTCGCCGCCGCCTATTTCGACGCGCCGACCCCCGCGGAGACCGAGCTGCGCCGGCTCGCCGCCGTCCTGTATGAGCGGGTCGACTGGCGCTGGGCCCAGCCCGATGGCAGCGCCGTGATGCACGGCTGGAAGCCCGAATGCGGCTTCCTGCATTACGGCTGGGAGGGCTACAGCGAGGCGATCCTGCTGTACGTGCTGGGGCTGGGTGCGACCACCCATCCGCTCACGGCGCGCAGCTTTGCGGCATGGACCCTCACCTACCAGTGGGAGAACCTGTACGGCGTGGACTTCCTGTACGCGGGGCCGCTGTTCATCCACCAGTTCTCCCACGCGTGGATCGATTTCCGCGGTATCCGCGACGCCTTCATGCGCGAAAAGGACTGCGACTATTTCGAGAACAGCCGGCGGGCCACCCATGTCCAGCGCGAGTACGCCATCCGCAACCCGCGCGGATTTGCCGGCTACGGCGAGCAATGCTGGGGCCTGTCGGCCGGCGACGGCCCGAGCGCAGACCCGCGGCTGGTGGCCGGCCGGCGCCAGGCCTTCTACGGCTATGCGGCCCGCGGCGTGCCTTACGGGCCCGACGACGGCACGATCTCGGGCCCGGCCACGCTGTCGTCCCTGGTGTTCGCGCCGGAGCTGGCCCTGCCGGCGGTGCGCCGCATGGCGGCGCTCGGCGCCGCCGCGGACGCCGACCGCGTGCGCGCCAGCGGCTTCAACCGCACGGTGGACGAGGCGGGCCCGTGCGGCTGGGTCTCGCCCGGGACCTTCGGTCTGGACCAGGGGATGATCGTGCTGATGGTCGAGAACCACCGCTCCGGCCTGCCGTGGCGGCTGGGACGCGGCTGCGCGCCGGTGCGTGCCGGCCTGCGGCGCGCGGGCTTCAGCGGCGGCTGGCTGTAGCGCCCGGCGGTCCTGCCCCAGGCACAGAATGCATCAAGTCCCCCCTGCCCTGCAGCTGCCCGTCCAGGGCCGCCACGACGATGAACTGCGCGACAACGCACGTCCGCCGGGCTGGACCAATCCGCGGCCGCGCCCGCACTATCACCTGGTCGTCGTCGGTTCCGGCCCGGCCGGACTGGCGGCCGCACGCAGCGCCGCCGCCCTTGGCGCCCGGGTCGCGCTGGTCGAATCCCACCTGCTCGGCGGCGACAGCCTCAACTACGGCAGCGTGCCATCCAAGACCCTGATCCGGACGGCGCGGCTGTACGCCGACATGCGCAACGCCCCCAACTTCGGGGCCCGTTGCCCGGACAACATCCAGGTCGACTTCGCCATGGCGATGGAGCGGGTGCGCCGCATCCGCAGCCGCATCAGCCGGCGCGAATCGGCCGCCCGGCTCGGCGCCGCCGGCATCGACCTGTTCTTCGGCACCGGCCGCTTCACCGGCGGCGACACGCTCGATGTCGACGGCAGCCGGCTGCGCTTCGGCAAGGCGCTGATCGCCACCGGGTCCCGGTCCATGGTGGCGACCATTCCCGGTCTGGCCGAAGCGGGCTACCTCACCAACGAGACGGTGTTCGACCTGACGACAATGCCCGCCAGCCTGCTGGTCATCGGCGGCGGCCCGGTCGGCTGCGAGCTGGCACAGGCGTTCGGCCGGCTCGGCTGCCGTACCGTCATCGCCCACGACGAGCCGCTGTTCCTGCCGAGGGAGGAACGCGACGCGGCCCAGATGGTGTCCGACGCGCTGGCCCGCGACGGCGTCGAGGTTCACCTCAACACCAGCGCCGTCAGCGTGCGCGTCGCGCAGGGGCGCAAGTGCATCCAGACGGTCAACGACGGCAACGTGGCCGAGATCCAGGTCGAGCAGATCCTGACCGGCATCGGCCGCGTGCCGGCGGTTGCGGGGCTGGGCCTGGAGGCAGCCGGCGTCGCCTTCGATGCCGCCAAAGGGATCGAGGTGGACGACTTCCTGCGCACCACCAACCGTCGCATCTACGCGGCCGGCGACGTCTGCCTGGAGCACCAGTTCACCGACAGCGCCGCCGCATCGGCTCGCATCGTGGTGCACAACGCGCTGCTGTCCGGGCGCCAGCGGCTCAGTGCGCTCACCATTCCGTGGTGCACATACACCGACCCGGAGATCGCTCACGTGGGCATCTACGTGCGCGAGGCCCGCGACCGCGGCATCCCGGTCAAGACCTTCACGGTGCCGATGCACGACGTCGACCGCGCGATCGCGGACGGCGAGGAAGACGGCTTCGTCAAGCTGCATGTGCGCGAAGGCAGCGACCGGATCCTGGGTGCGACGGTGGTGGCGCGCCACGCCGGCGAGATGATCAACGGCATTTCTCTGGCGATGGTGGCCGGCGTCGGCCTGGACACCGTCGCCCGGGTGATCCACGCCTATCCGACCCAGGCCGAAGCAATCAGGACGGCAGCAATCAACTGCGCGCGCTCGCGGCGCCTGCCGCTGCTGGACTGGCTGCGCCGCGCATGGTTCGGTGGATCGCTACGTCGCTGAGCTGGCTATCGATGATCCGGCCGGCGAGGTGCACCGAGGCACCATGCCGCGGGTCCCATGCTCGAGGTGGATCACAGCGATGCCGCGCCGGCGCAAGACGTCGGCGATCAGCGGACGACGACAGTGCCACCAGGGAACCTCGGGGCACGTCGGCGTGGTGACGCTGCAGCGGTGCGTGTGGCCCCTGTAGCCGGTGTCGCGCGTGTGGACCTTGACGACCTGCCCGGTCACGTGGCCCGCCTCGGAGTTCCATCGCACATGGTGCCCGACCTTGAATTCACTTGCCGTGGGCGGCTCGCGACCGGGCCAGGAGCGCGCGTGCGCGCAGCAGCACGTTCTCGACCGTGAATCCGTATTCGCGCAGCACGACGTCGGCGGGCGCCGAGGCGCCGAAACGCTCGACCCCGAGCACCTCACCAGCGCTGCCGACATAGCGGTGCCAGCCCTGGGGCACGCCCATCTCGACCACCAGCCGGGCCGGCACGTCCGGCGGCAGGACCTGGTCGCGGTAGCTTTGGGCCTGCGCATCGAACAGATCCCAGCTTGGCATCGACACGCAGCGTACCGCGACGCCCTCGACCTCCAGCTGCTGCGCGGCGCCAAGCACCAGGCCGACCTCGGATCCGCTGGCAATCAGGATCAGTTCAGGTCGACCGGCTTTCGCGTCACTCAGCACATAGGCACCACGGCGCAGGCCGCCGGCGGCGGCGTAGCGCGCGCGATCGAGCGTCGCGACGTCCTGGCGGGTGAGCGCCAGCAGCACCGGCCGGTCGCGGGTTTCGATGGCCACCTTCCATGCCACCGCCGTCTCGTTGGCATCGGCCGGACGCAGCAGCGTGAGATTGGGAATGGCGCGCAGGCTGGCCAGCTGCTCCACCGGCTGGTGGGTCGGGCCGTCCTCGCCAAGCGCGATGCTGTCATGGGTGAAGACATGCACGACATGCAGCTTCGCCAGCGCCGCCAGGCGGATGGCAGGTCGCATGTAGTCGGAGAAGATCAGGAAGGTGGCCCCGTACGGAATGAATCCGCCGTGGGCGGCCAGTCCGTTGACGATCGCGCCCATCGCGTGCTCGCGCACGCCGAAATGGATGTTGCGCCCGCCGGGGCTCCAACCGCCGCCATCGGCACCCTGCGTGTCCTCGCCGGGCGTCGCCGGCGGGTTGAAGTCCCCCAGATTCTTCAGCGCGGTCTTGGTCGACGGATCAAGGTCGGCCGAGCCGCCGCTGAGCGCCGGCAGCTTCGCGGCAAAGGCGTTCATCACCTTGCCCGACGCCACGCGGGTGGCCATGCCGGCGGCGTCGGCGGGAAATGACGGAATCTCCGCATCCCACCCGGCCGGCAGCTCGCCGCGCAGCCGGCCCCGTAGCTGTGCAGCCTGGTCGGGAAACGCCTGCGCGTAGGCGAGCATGCGCGCGTCCCACGCCGCTTCGTCGCGCAGGCCCCGCGCAAGCGCCTCGCGCATGTGCGCGAGCGCCGCATCCGGCACCAGGAACGGCGGTTCGGCCGGCCAGCCCAGACGCTCCTTGGTCAGCTGCACTTCCTGCGGGCCCAGCGGGGACCCGTGGGCTTCGAAGCTGTCGTGCTTGTTCGGCGAGCCGTAGCCCAGATGGGATCGCACCAGGATCAGGGAAGGCCTTGCCGTCTCCCCGCACGCGGCCTCGATCGCCTGCGCGATCGCCTCGACGTCGTTGCCGTCGGCAACGGACGCGACGTGCCAGTTGTACGCCGCAAAGCGGGCGGCACGATCCTCCGTGAACGTGATGTCGGTGCCGGCCGACAAGGTCACGTGGTTGTCGTCATACAGGCAGATCAGCTTGCCCAGCTTCAGGTGCCCTGCCAGCGAAGCGGCCTCCGAGGCCACGCCTTCCATCAGGTCGCCGTCGCTGACGATGACGTAGGTGCGGTGGTCGATGATCTCGTGGCCCGGGCGGTTGTAGCGCGCCGCCAGCTGCGCCTCGGCGATCGCCATGCCGACCGCATTGGCGAAGCCCTGCCCGAGCGGACCGGTGGTGACTTCGACGCCGGGAGTGTGACCGCGCTCTGGATGACCGGGCGCCCGGCTGCCCCACTGGCGGAAGTTCTTGATGTCGTCCAGCGACAGGTCATAGCCGCTGAGGTACAGCAGGCTGTAAAGCAGCATCGACCCGTGTCCCGCGGAAAGAACGAAGCGGTCGCGATCGGGCCAGTCCGGGTTGCGCGGATTGGACTTGAGCTGCCGGGTCCACAATGCATAGGCCATCGGCGCCGCGCCCAGCGGCATGCCCGGATGTCCGCTGTTGGCCTGCTGCACCGCATCCACGGACAGGAAGCGAATCGTGTCGATGCACAGTTGATCGAGCGCTTTTGGATTGGTCACGTCCCATTGTTCCACGTGACGTGCCCACCGTGGCTCGACAACACGAACTTAGGGACCGCTGCCGATCAGTGCGAAAGATCGCCTCCAACCGCTGCGTGGTTGGCGGGATACTCTCCAGCGCGGCGGATTGAAATCGCTTGCCGCGTGCGACGTTCATTGAGGCGGCGCCCCGCATGTGCATGTGCGCCTACGACCCTTGACCACGCGTGAAGCGGACGCCCCGCCGGGATATGACAGGTCCCACCACGGCGACCCCGTGGGCTCCATCGTTCTAGGTGCGCTGGGGGGCGCCTTGGTCGGCCAGGCTGCGAACGCCAATATCTGGCCCACCCACGGGACGCGGCCGCGTTGCTGGTCCGCCGCCTGCTCCTGGCGGAACTTGTCGGCGCGTTCCCGTTCTGGCATCGCCCGCTGCGAAGGAGGCGTGGCCCCAGTGGCATGCTGATGTTGCGCCTATGGCCGTGACACGAAGCCAATCGCTTACGGGCACGACTTCTGCACCGTTTCCTGCCATGCAATCCGCTCCCAGGACGCTCGATCTAGCGCTTCTTGATCCGCTTTCACTTGCCGAACAGGTAAGCCACGTGCTGCCACGCCCGCAGCATCAGCCCCGCGCGCTCCACATCGGCCTGTGCAACCAGCGGCGCCTCACCCACCGGCTTGCCGTTGGAGGTCGCGACGACCTTGCCGATCACGGCACCCTTGGCCAGGGGCGCCTGCAGGTCCGGATTGATCTGCGCCGAGGTCTGCACTTGCTGGCCGCGCGGCACGGTCAGGGACCACGGCGAACCCAGGCCAGCGGCGACAGTGTCTGCCTTGCCGAACTTCACCTTGGCCGTCGCCACAGCCGCGTTCGCCTGGATCGGAGTGGCCTTTTCGAAGTTGCCGAACCCCCACCCGAGCAGCGTGCGCGTCTCGTCGGCGCGCGCCTGCGCGCTATGGGTGTTGAGGATGACCGTGATGAGGCGCATGCCGTTGCGCTTGGAGGAAGCGACCAGGCAGTAGCCGGCTTCCTCGGTGTGGCCCGTCTTCAGGCCGTCCACCGTGGGGTCGGTGTAGAGCAGCGCATTGCGGTTGCCCTGCTTGATGTTGTTGTACTTGAACTCGCGCTCGGCATAGATCGGGTAGAAATCGGCGCTGTCGTGGATGATCGCGCGCGCCAGGATGGCGAGGTCGCGCGCCGACGCCTTGTGCGCCGGGTCGGGCAGGCCGGTGGCATTGACGAAGTGCGTGTGCGTCATCCCCAGGCGCTGGGCTTCGGCGTTCATCAGCTTGGCAAAGCCCTCTTCCGAGCCGGCCATGTGCTCGGCGATCGCCTTGGACGCGTCGTTGCCCGACTGGATGATGATGCCGCGCAGCAGGTCGATCACCGTGGCCTGGCCGTTGAGCGGCAGGTACATGCACGACTCGGTGCTCGAGCCGCGGCACCAGGCGTTCTGGCTGGTCGTCACCAGCTCGTCCTTCTTGAGCTTGCCGGAGCGAAGGGCCTGTTCCACCAGGAAGCTGGTCATCATCTTGGTCAGCGATGCCGGCGGCAGCGGTTCGTCCGGATTGGCCGAGGCGAGGACCTGCCCCGAGTCGAAGTCCATCAGCAGCCAGGCCTTGGCAGGCAGCGCCGGCGCGCCGCCGGCCACGGCCGTCTGTCCAGGAGTTGGCTCTGCGGCAGGGGCCGCGGCCGCGGGCTTCTTGTGCGCGGCGGGTGCGGCGTGCCTGGAGGCCGCGAGGGTCACAGAGGCGGGCGCCAGGGCGCCGGCGGCGATTGCGAAGACGAGGGGGAGGATGGAGAGATTTTTGGAATGCATGGCGTTCAGTGAGAGATCGCACATTGTGGCGGATCGCGCGCCGATCCCGGTGCCCTCCCCGGATGCGCGCACGCTGGCACGCCAACGCATCGGCCCGGCGGACAACGGGGTCAATCGCTTGCTTGCTTTCTCGACTGCAAACGCGCACATCGCTGGCTCCAATCACCGGGAGCATCAGCGGACGGTCTAGCGGGCTGCCGGGAGTACCCCGGACGGCAGCGCCTCGACACGCTGATGCCCCCCTCGATCGGGCCCGGCGGCGTCGACCGCTGGCTTTGGCGAGGTCGGGGAAGTCAATAAAATCAAGGGGTTAGCTGAACTTCTGGCCAACCCCGTTTGTATTGGTAGGCGCGCGCAGTAGCCGCCGGACTTGAGGGGGATCCCATCCGCAAGGACTGCAGGCGGAGCAGACAGCTGTAAGGTAACCGCGTGCTTGCCCTGCTCAACCGCACGTAACTCAGTACACAGATGGAACTGCATCGCTCCCGAGTTCCTCCATACAGATTGAGCAAGGTCACTTGGTGCTTGATCTCTTTATGCTGAATGCCAAGCAACGCTGCGACGCAAGAACCTCAGCACGATCGACCTCCACTGCGTATTACTTCCGAAGATCATTTTTCCAATGCGAGACCTAAGTCGAAGACAGATTCTCGCGGCAGCGACCGGCGCAACGCTCCTCGGGACAATCCAGCCCGGGGTCGGAGCGGTCGCTCGTACGTTGCAGGACAAGGGGATCGAGGGAGTCACGCCGAAGGACTATGGCGCGGCTGCAGACGGCGTCACCGTGGACGTGGTTGCCATCCGCAAGGCGTTCGCCGCATCCAAGACCGTCAGGTTCTCCCAGGGCACCTACAACTTCGGGGACATCGGTGCAAACGGGGTGTTGGTCGACCTAACGGCGCTGGGCCCGGGCATTACGATGATTGTGGATGCTGGGGCGGAATTCCTCTGCAACACCACGGACAACACGCTCACGGCGTTCTTCCTGCTGGAGTCCAACAGCCACTTCACGGTCAAAGGCACGGCCAGTTTCCGCGATACGGGCTACAACGGGCTATCGACCCCCATCCGGGGTGCGGTCGGATTCTTGCTGACGAATCACACCGCCCACAACTGGGGTGACGTCAACATCGAGGCGATTCATGGCCACCGCATCGTCGCGCCGCTCTTGATCAACGGCACGGTGTCGGCGGCCGACCGCGTCCGCGACATTGTGGTTGGTCATATCGTTGCCGACGATTGCTACTACGGCTTCAATGCGCAGAACCAGGGCGACAGGGTCGGCATCGGCAAGATCAGCGCTTACCGCTGCTACCGCCCGTATTTTGTCTACGGCGTGACTGCGCACGAGGTCGAGGTGGTCAACCGCGCCCCCCGTAGCAACAGTGGGGCAGTGAACATCTCACGCAGCGACGGCGGCCTTCCGACTCGGGGCATCCGCGTCCGCTATTCCGAACGCGAGAACGTGGTCCTGACGACCACTGCACACGTTCTGATCAACCACATCGGCCCATCGCTGGGAGAGATCTCCGGTATCCATGTGACATACGACATCGAGGACCTCGCCGGCGCCGCGCCTCCGGTGAAAATCGTGACCTACACCGCACCGGGGGGTGTGGAGACAAACGCATTGCTGGCTAACGTGGTCGATGACGTACACATCAGCGGCAAGTGTGTCGGCAGGAACGGCGCCGTCACCTGCACCGCCAACTACACGGCCAAGGGCCGGCTGCACTGGGGCGGCGGCCCGGGCTCCTCCTACGACGGCACGATCCCGAAGCAGTTCAGAATCGACGACAACTATGCGCCGGCGTGAACTGCACGACCGGCGCATGGATCTGGGGAGATTTCACAAAGTCGGATTCAAGCTGTAAAAGCGGCGCACATGCGCCGTCGCCAGCCGCACAGTGCTGGCTTTCACGGTACGCGCAGGGGGGTGTTGTTCCACTATTGACATACGTGGCATGTGCCGCAGTGACGGCGAGTATCGCGCATGCCCCGTGCTATAAAAAGCGGCATGGAAACGATCGTCGACACCACCAATAGCATGAATCGCTCAGCGGCCGACTTCCTCGCGGGGGCGATCAAGGACCTCGGGGGGAAAGAAACAGGGGCCAAGGTGCTCGATTTCGGCTGCGGGAACGGCGGCCTCGTGAGCTCGTTGCTCGACCGGGGCTTTGACGCATTCGGCTGCGACCTCGACAACAAGTTCTGGAACGGCAACGATGTGACCGGCCACTGGCAGGCGCATGCCTTGACGGATCCGGCACGCCTGGGCGCTATCCAGGCCAGGCCCTACCGCCTGCCGTTCGCCGACGGCACGTTCGACGTGGTGGTCAGCACCAGCGTGCTGGAGCATGCGCAAAACAAGGAGGAGATATTCACCGAGATTCACCGCGTTCTGAAACCTGGCGGCTGCTCAATCCACATCCTGCCATCGAAGTGGTATTTGCCGCTGGAGCCGCACATCTTTGTGCCGCTGCTCAATTTCCTCTGGCCGCATTGTCCGAGTTGGTGGTTCAAGCTCTGGGCCTTTTTAGGCGTGAAGGTGCCTGGGCAGCCCGGCACCTGGCGCGACATCGCGCGCTGGAATGAGTGGTACTTCAGGACGGGCCTGAGCTACTGGACGCCCGGCGCGCTGCGGCAGTTGAGCCGCCGCGTGTTCGGCAACTACTCGGCGCCGAGGACCTATTTCATGCAGGCGAGCGAGGGCAAGGCTTCAGCCATCGGGCGGCGTTTCCCTTCGAGATGACCGTCCAGCCCGGCAATTGCCGCGGCGCCACACGCGGAAGTCCGGTTCAGTACGAGATTCCAGAGAACCCGGGATAACACTGAGTCGTGCGCGCAATAGCGTATCGGCGCCGGTCCACCCCGTCCATGCGCGTGGACACGCGCTTCATCTCATTTGACCGTCGTCGCGATGCGCGAGACCACCCAGTCCAACATCCCTCGAGGAGACACCCCATGACCCTGCAAACCAAACTCCCGCGACATCCTGATGTGGATGCTGTCCAACAAGATGATGCCGGCGGTCGGCGCGCTGGTTCCGATCTACGTGATGGCGCAGACCGCCGGCCTGCTCGATTCGCTCACCGCCCCGATCGTCGTGTTCACGCTGTCGAACCTGCGATCATGGTGTGGATGCTGTATTCGGGCTTCAAGGACATCCACAGCCCCGGCACGGCTACTCGCGCAGGCGCAGCACGACGTGTCCGACGGCGTGGCCCGCCTCCACCATCTCGTGGGCCTCTGCGATCTGCTCCAGCGGATAGGAGGCGGCGATGGTGTGCCGCAGCGCATCGGCTGCCAGCAGCGCGGCCAGGTCGCGCAGGGCGGCTGCGCGTTCCGCCGCAAGCAGGTCGTAGACCAGGAAGAACAGGAGATCGTGCGAGCCCCACAGCATGGTGCGGAAGTCGATCGGCAGGTCGCCGCGCTGGTTGGACCCGTAGCAGACGAAGCGGCCGTGCGGCCTGAGCAGGCCCTGCGACAGCAGCGGCGCCGTGCCCGAGAAATCCATGTCGATGACCGCGTCGACGCCGCCACCCCCGGTGATCTCCTTCACGCGGTCGGCCACCGGCTCGCGCTTGTAGTCGATGACGTGCGCAGCGCCCGCGGCCAGCGCATGATCGCGCCGTGCCGGCGAGCCTGCCGTGCCGATGACGATGGCGCCCATGCGGGCCGCGATCTGGGTGACGTAGTGCCCGACCGCGCTGCCGGCTCCCGTCACCAGGAGCGTGCGGCCGCCGAGGTCGCCGGCGCGGCGAAGGGCGTGGATGGCGGTCAGTGCCGGGATGCCCAGGCATGCGCCGGCCTCGAAGCCGACTTGCGCAGGCAGCGCCACGGCCTGCTCCTGGGGCAGGACGATGTAGTCCGCCGCCGTGCCCAGGTCCCGGTTCCATTGCCCGTTCCACAGCCAGACGCGTTCGCCCAGCCGTCCGCGGTCGACGCCGGGCCCGGCCTCGACGATGATGCCGGCGCCGTCGCTGTGCGGCACGATGAAGCCGGACGCCACCGGCCGGCCGGCGCGCGACTTCACGTCGGAGGGATTGACGCCCGATGCATGCACCTGGACCACCACCTCGCCGGCGGCCGGCGCCGGCACCGGAATGTCGCCCAGGACGAGGACGTCGCGCGCCGCGCCGTTGCGGGTGTACCAGGCAGCTCTCATGGCGGGCCCCCTCCCGGGGCGAATGGCAGTTGCGAAGCGGCGATTGTGCGCCAGCGCCGGCCTCATCGTTCGCAATTCGGAAACGTCGCGTTTCGCTTGCCGTCGCGTGCCGCCGGGAGCCGCTTCCCATAATCGCCCGATGCGTTCCTGCCCCCCGCGGCCGTTCAGCGTCGCGGCCTGCTACTCCATCGACGACCTGCGGCGCCTCGCCCGCCACCGCCTGCCCCGCAGCATCTTCGACTTCTACGACGGAGGCGCGGAGGACGAATCGACGCTGCAGGAGAACCGCGCCGCCTTCGGCCGGCACCGCCTCGCCCCGCGCGCGCTGGTGGACGTGGCCGCGGCATCCACCGCCGCCTCGCTGTTCGGGCAGCCGCTGGGCCTGCCGATGGCGGTCGGGCCCACCGGTGCGCTGGCCTTCGGCTGGCGCGATGCCGACCTGCACCTGGCCCGCGCCGCCGCCAGCCATGGCATCCCGTTCACCCTGTCCAGCAGCGGCACGGCCTCGATCGAGGCGGTGGCCAAGGCCTCTTCCGGCCGCCTGTGGTTCCAGGCCTATGTGCTGCGCAACCGGGACTTCTTCTGGAAGATGATCGAGCGGGCCGACCATGCCGGCTTCGAGGCGCTGGTCATCACCGTGGACCTGCCCGTGGGCGGCAAGCGCGAGCGCGATTTCCACAACCAGTTCTCGGTCCCCTTCCGGATCACCCGGCGCAACGCGCTGGACTTCGCCAGGCACCCGCGCTGGACCCTGGACCTGCTGCGCCGCGGCATCCCGGTCTTCGAGAACCTGCGGGGACTGGAGCTGGCGGCCCTCAGCGCGACCGAGATCGCCTCGTCGGTCGGCCGCAGCTACGACCCGGCCTTCGACTGGGATCGCCTGGCCGAGGTGCGCGCGCGCTGGCCGCGCAAGCTGATCGTCAAGGGCATCAGCCGCGGCGACGACGCGCGCCGGCTGGTCGGCCTGGGCTGCGACGCCATCGTGGTGTCCAACCACGGCGGCCGCCAGCTCGATGGCGCCGTCGCGACGCTCGACGCCCTGCCCGAGGTGGTGCAGGCGGTCGCCGGCCGCCTGCCCGTGCTGCTGGACGGCGGCATCCGGCGCGGCACCGACGTCGCCAAGGCGCTGGCCCTGGGCGCGACCGCCGTGCTGCTGGGTCGCGCCACGCTGTTCGGCGTGGCGGCCGGCGGCGCTGCCGGCGCCATGAAGGCGCTGGACATCCTGCGCGACGAATTCCTGCGCACGCTGCAGCTGTGCGGCGCCGCCAGCCCGCAGGGCCTGACCGCCGACCTGCTGCGCCACCGATTCACACCCAAGGAGACATCGACATGAACTTCACCCGACGCGCGGCCCTCGCCGCCGCCATGGCCGCGGCCGCACTGGCCGCCTCCGGCGCGCACGCGCAGGACTTCCCGAAGCAGCCGATCAAGTTCGTGGTCGGCTATGCCCCGGGCGGCCCGACCGACGTCATCGCCCGCATCGTCGGCAAGGAAGTGGGCGAGACGCTGGGCCAGCCGGTGATCGTGGAGAACCGCGCCGGCGCCAACGGCAACATCGCGACCGAAGCGGTGGCGCGCGCGCCGGCCGACGGCTACACGATCATCGTCAACACGCTGTCGCACAACGTCAATCCGCTGATGAACCCCGGCATCGCCAAGTACGACCCGGTCAAGGACTTCAGCCCGGTCAGCCTGGCGGTGGTGCTGCCGCAGTTGCTGGTCGTTCCCTACGACTCGCCCTACAAGACGCTGGCCGACCTGGTGAAGGCGGCCAAGGCCGATCCCGGCAAGCTGAGCTTCGGCTCGGCGGGCAACGGCGGCTCCGCCCACCTGGCAGCCGAACTGCTGGCCCACCGCTCGGGCACGAAGATGATGCACGTGCCCTTCAAGGGCAACGGCCCGGCCCTGACCGAAGTGATGTCCGGCCGCGTGACCTTCATGTTCTATCCGATGATCGGCGTGGGCAGCTACGTGGCGGACAAGAAGCTGCGCATCCTGGGCGTCACCACCGAGAAGCGCCATCCCGACTACCCCGATGCGCCCACCATGGCGGAAGCCGGCTATCCCGGTTTCGAAGCCTATGTCGGCCCGGTCGGCTTTCTCGCCCCCGCCGGCACGCCGGCGCCGGTGATCGACAAGCTCAGCGCCGCGATCCGCGCGGCCCTGGCCAAGCCCGAGGTGCGCGAGCGGCTGCGCGGCCTGGGCGCAGTGGTCGCCGGCTCGACGCCGGCCGAATACCGCGAATGGCTCAAGGGCGACGCCCAGCGCTGGAGCCAGCTGATCAAGGCCGCGAACCTCAGGATCGAGTGACGCGCTTGCGGCGTGCCGGCGGCTCGGCCGGCGCCGCCGCTGGCGCCGGTTGCGACCAGGATGGCGGCTTGGCCGCCCATTCCTTGAGGAACTCCAGCAGCGCCCGCACGCGCACCGGCATGTTGCGGCGGGTGGAGAACACGGCGTAGATGTCCAGCTCCTGGGGCGTCTCCTGCGGCAGCACCACCTGCAGCGCGCCGCTGCGCAGCTCCTCGGACACCATGTAGTACGGATGCACGGCGATGCCGGCGCCGATCAGGGCGGCCTTCTTCAGGGCCTCGCCGATGTTGGAGCGCACCGTCCCCCTCACCCGCACGTCCTGCGGCGGGTCGCCGGCAAAGCGCCAGGAGCCGCCCGCCGACTTGATGGTGTGGACCAGGCAGTTGTGCCGCGGCAGGTCCCCGATCGCCCTGGGCACGCCCGCGCGCGCCAGGTAGTCCGGCGACGCCACCAGCACCTGCGGCGCCTTCATCAGCAGGTAGGCGATGTACGACGCGTCCTGCAGCTGGGGCGCGATCCGGATCGACAGGTCCAGCGCCTCCGCCAGCAGGTCGGTGCGGCCGTCGTCGAGCACCACCGTGACCTCGATGTCCGGGTAGCGCTGCGTGAAGCGCGCCACCACCGGCATCAGATGGTGGATGCCGAAGGCCGGCGGCGTGCCGACCCGGATGCTGCCGCGCGGCAGATTCACCGAGTCGCGCACATCGGCTGCCAGCCGCTCGTAGCGCTCCAGCAGGTCCTGCGCCCCTTCCAGCACCCGCGCACCGGCTTCGGTCAGCGTCACCTGCTTGCTGCTGCGATGGAGCAGCTGCGACCCGACCGAACTCTCGAGCCAGGCCACGTGCTTGGTCACCGTCGAGTTCGACAGCTGCAGCTGCCATGCCGCGCGCACGAAGCTGCGGCAGCGGGCGACTTCGGAAAAGATCTGGAGGCAGCGCAGTCGGTCCATTGAGGTTTCTATTTTGGAAACGACACATTATCGGATGGGCCGCTCCCGCGGCGCGCCCGCTGCCTAAACTCGACCCATGAACGAACCCGCAGCCACCGCCGAGGACGTCGTCCTGCTGACGCAAGGACTCAACGCCTTCTTCAACCACCTCGACGAGCGGCGCTACGGCGAGCTGGCCGCGATGTTCCTGCCCGCGGGCCGCTGGCTGCGCCAGGGCCGGTGGCTGGAAGGCCACGCCGCGATCGCCGCCGCCCTGAACGGCCGGCCGGCCACCACGCGCGTGCGCCACATCGTTTCCAACGTGGTCGTCGCCCGGCGCGGCGCGGACGAAGCCGACGTCCAGGCCTACCTCACGGCTTACCGGCGCCTGGAGAACCAGGCGCCGGCCCTCTTTTCCATCAACCTGGTGGGCAACGTGTTCCGCCGCCAGGCCGGCCGCTGGCTGCTGGCCGAGCAGCAGCTCGTGCGCGAGTTTGAATTCGAGGCAGCATGAGCACCGCCGCCGCATTCGTGCAACGCACGCCCGCCATGAAGACCATCGTGCGCGAAGGCGCGGTGGACGCGCTCGCTGGCGAACTGGGCCTGCTGCGCGCGCAGCGCGTGCTGCTGGTGTGCGGCGCCAGCGTGCGCCGCTCGCCGCTGCACGCACGGGTGATGCTGCAGCTGCAGGGACTGGACGTGCTGCAGGCCGACGACGTGCCGGCGCACTCCTCGGTGGACCTGGTCGAGCGCCTGGCCCGCCAGTGCGCGGAGCGCGGCATCGAGGCCGTGGTGGCCGTGGGCGGCGGCAGCAGCTCCGACACCGCCAAGGCCGTCGCGCTGCTGCTGGCCGAGGGCGGACGGCTGGCCGACCACGCGAGCCGGTTCACCCCGCCCGCGCAGCTGCACATTCCCCTGCTGTCCAAGCCGAAGATCCCCATCGTCACGATTCCCTGCACCGCCTCGGGCGCCGAAGTCACGCCCAGCCTGGGCATCCGCGACGCCGACGGCAGGAAGCTGCTGTTCACCGACCCGCAGCTTGCCAGCCGCGTGGTGCTGCTGGATGCCAGGGCCAACCTGGACGTGCCGGCCGCGCTGATGCTGTCCACCGGCATGAACGGCCTGGCCCACTGCATCGAGGGCCTCTATTCGAAGGAGCGCTCGCCGCTGGCCGAACTGCTGGCGATCGATGCGATGCAGCGCTTCGCCCGGGCGCTGCCCGCCGTGCATGCCGCGCCCGCCGACGTGGCGGCGCGCGGCGAGTTGCTGTATGCCGCGCACCTCTCCGGCCTGGTGCTGGTGAACGCGCGCACCTGCCTGCATCACGCGGTCTGCCACGCCATCGGGTCGGTGACCGGGGCGCCGCACGGCGAGGCGAACGCGGCCCTGCTGCCGCACGCGCTGCGCTTCAACCGCGAGGCCGTGGGACCCGCACTGGCGCAGGCGTCGGCGGCCCTCGGAGGGCGTGACGTCATCGAATGGCTCGAGGAACTCACGCGCAGCCTGGGCGTGCCGCGGCGGTTGCGCGACATCGGCGTTGCGCAGCATGACCTGGAGCGGATCGCCAACAAGACGATGGGCGAACGCGGCCTGTATTTCAATCCTCGCCCGGTGCACGACGCCGGCGAAATCCTCGGCCTGCTGCAGCAGGCGTACTGAACCGATCGGAGAACGACTCATGCAATTGCGGATCATTCCCAGCGGCGCCACGCTGGGCGCGCGGGTGGAAGGCCTGGACCTCTCGCAACCCCTGGACGACGAGACCTTCCAGGCCCTGTTGCAGGCCCTGGGCCGCCACGGCGTGCTCAAGTACCCGAAGCAGGAGCTGAGCGCGCAGCAGCTGCGCGACTTCGCGGCGCGCTTCGGCGAGCTGGAGATCAACGTCGCCAACGCCTACCAGGAGCCGGGGCTGCCCGAAGTGATGATCCTGTCGAACATGGTGCAGGACGGCAAGCCGCTGGGCCTGGCCGACGCCGGGCAGGACTGGCACACCGACATGTCCTACAGCCGCATGATCGCCTTCACCAACGTCCTGTACGGCCTGACCATCCCGCGCCGCGACGGCAAGACGCTGGGCAACACCGAGTTCTGCAACATGCACGCGGCCTACGACGGACTGCCGCACGAATGGAAGACGCGCCTGGAGGGGATGACCGTCATGCACGACTTCAACAAGTTCTGGGACATGATGCGGCGCGAGCGCGGCAGCACGCGCCCGCCGCTGACCGATGCGCAGCGCGCCGCCAAGCCGCCGGTCTCGCACCCCATCTTCCTGACCCATCCGATCACGGGCAAGCGCGTGCTGTATGCGAATCCGGGCTACTCGGTGCGCATCAACGAAATGTCGCAACAGGACAGCGACGAGGCGCTCGCCTTCCTGTTCGCGCACCAGACCGCTGCGCAGTTCCGCTACGCCAACCAGTGGGAAGAGAAGGACCTGCTGATGTGGGACAACATGGGCACCATCCACAACGCGGTTGCCGACTACCTGCCGCAGGAGCACCGCTTCATCAAGCGCTGCCAGGTGGCGGCCACACGTTTCTTCCACGCCGACGGCACGCCGCGCCAGCGCGCCGCGGCCACCGCCTGAGGCCGCGATGAGATTCGTCTGCTACGAATCCGCCACCGGCGGTCGCGCCACCGGCGTCCTGCAGGACGGCAATGTGGTCGACGTCAGCGATCTGCTGGCCGCGATGGCGCCGGATGCCGCGGCGCGGGAAGCGCTGGCCAGCCGCGGCATCGAACCGGCGACCGGCGGCCTGATGCGCTGGCTGCAGGCCGGTGACGCGGCCCGCCGGCAGGCGGCGCAGCTGATCCGCGACCGTGCCGCCTCCGGCGACGGTGCCGCGCGCCTGCCCTTGTCGGGCCTGCGCCTGCAGCCACCGGTGGCCCGGCCGGGCAAGATCGTCGGCGTGGGCCGCAACTACGCCGACCATGCCAAGGAAACGGGCGTCGCCCCGTTCGAGAAGCCCCGGATCATCTTCAAGGTCTCTTCCTCGATCGCGGCGCCGGGCGCCACGGTGCCCAAGCCGCAGTCCGTCAAGAAGATGGATTTCGAAGGCGAGCTGGCGGTCGTGATGGGCCGCTTCGCCACCCGCGTGAGCGCCGACGAGGCGCTCGACTACGTCGGCGGCTACACGCTGCTGAACGACCTGAGCGCGCGCGAGTTCCAGTTCGACATCAGCCCGCCGCAGACGACCTTCGCCAAGAGCATGGACGGCTTCTGCCCGATGGGCCCGGCGCTGGTGACCCCGGAGAGCCTGCGCGACCCGCAGCTGCTGCACCTGCGCACAGTCGTCAACGGTGTGGTGGTCCAGGACGCCACCACGGCGGACATGCTGTTTCCGGTCGCCACCCTGATCAGCTACGTGAGCCAGTACATGACGCTGGAGCCCGGCGACGTGCTGGCCACCGGCACGCCCGCGGGCATCGGCGCCTTCCGCACGCCGCCGTCCTGGCTGGGCGCCGGCGACCGCATCGAGATCAGCATCGACGAGATCGGGACGCTGCTGACGATCGTCGGCTGACGCGTCCCGGTGGCGCGCGCCTGTGCGCCTGCGCCGACCCCGGCCGGTCAAGGCTTGATGCGCTTCCAGCTGAACGGACCGAACGCGTCGGCGCCGTTGGGCGCATCGGCGGCGGGGTCGATCGTCAGCTTGAGCCATTCCAGCGGCATGGTGCTCCCGTGCACTGTCACCCGGCGGAAGTTGGCGACGTTGTAGACGCCCGGCTGGTTCAGGGAAGGGTCGGCGTTGCCGTAGCTGGCGGCCACCGTGGCGCTGGTGCAAGGCACGGCGGCAGCGCCCGGGGACGGCTCAAGCACGCACTGCGCGCCCGTCGCCAGCGGGTTGTCGGACCGGTAGATGTGGCTGTCGCCATTGAACAGCAGCACCGGTTTGCCGAAGGCGCGGGTGTTGGCTGCGATGGCGTCGATGAACTGCCGGTACTGCGCGATGTGGCCGGCCGCGGCGCCATCGAGACTCCACATGTCGGCCTGCAGCTGGATCACCACCGCGCGGTCGCCGCTGGAGACGGCGCGCCTGAACGCGGTGTCCAGCCAGCGCCTGTCGGCGTCGGTGCGGCCCGCCACCTCCGCCGCCTGCGCGGCGCTCATCGCCGGCGTGCCGTACCAGGGGTCGGTGTCGTTGTTGGATCCGCCCGGCATGTTCAGGGTCACGAACAGCACGCCGGACTGCTCCCACCACACATTTTCGGCAAAGGACTTGTCGGCCGGGAAGGCGGGATCGGATTCGAGCGCCTGCGAATGCACGTCCATGCTGCCGCCGCCGCCGGCCTTGCCGGGAGCGGCAAAGAAGATCGACCGCACCAGCTGCAGGTTGGCGGCCGGGTCGCCATTCGCGTAGTCGACCGGGACGCCCTTCGCGTCGAGCACGTAGCTGACGGTGCCGGTCGCGGCACTGTAGCTGCCGCCGCCCTCGCCTGCCTTGTGGCAGTCCGTCCACTCGTTGTCGCCGGGCGTGTAGACCATCGGCATCCGGAAGGACTTCCACAGGCCGAAGATCGCCCGGTCGTAGGCCTCGGTGCAATATTCCTTGCCGGAATGGATGTCGCCGACGTGCATCACCAGCGACAGATCGGCGTCCTGGTTGATGGCATTGATGAACGCGGGAGTGGCCAGGAACTCCGCCGTGTCGGTGGGCGAGGTGCCATAGGGCGTGTCGCCGATGACGGCGACCGAGGTCCTGGGGTCGGAACCGCCGCCGCCGCACCCGGCGAGCAGGCAGGCGGTGGCAAGAAGAAGCAACAAGGCGCGATTTCGCATGGACGGGTCCGTGGTGTGTTGGGTCACCGGCGATCATGGATGCCCAACATGACGAAACCGTTACACGAGGCCTCTCACACCACGCCCAACTGCCGCAGCCGGTCGATCTCCGCGACGTCCAGGCCCGCCTCGCGCGGCGCGGCCGCGTGGCGTCTGCGCTGGCCTTGTGCGCCGCGTCAGGGGGCCCGGTGGCGCGCCTCGAACGCCCGCTGCAGCAGGCAGAAGGCGAACAGCAATCCGCCGATCGCGATCCGCGTCCACCAGGAACTGAGGCTGCCGTCGAACATGATCAGGGTCTGGATCATCCCCAGCATCAGCACGCCGAACAGCGTCCCGAACACATAGCCCACGCCCCCGGACAGCAGCGTGCCGCCGATCACCACCGCGGCAATGGCGTCCAGCTCCAGCCCCACCGCATGCAGCCCGTACCCGGACAGCATGTAGAACGTGAAGACCACCCCGGCCAGCGCGGAGCAGAAGCCGCTCAGCGCATACACCCCGACCAGCGTCGAGCGCACCGGTAGCCCCATCAGCACCGCCGACTGCTCGTTGCCGCCGATCGCGTAGACGGTGCGGCCGAACTGCGTCCAGTGCGCCACCAGGCTGCCGGCCGCCACCACTGCCAGCGCGATCACCGCGCCGATCGAGATCGACGCATCGGCCCAGAGCGTGATACGGGCCTGCGACACCGCGCTGTAGAACTCGTTGCCGATGCTGATCGAGTCGATGCTGATCAGGTAGCACAGGCCGCGCGCCAGGAACATGCCGGCCAGCGTCACGATGAAGGGCTGCAACCGGAAGCGCT
The DNA here is from genome assembly GCF_042655405.1 of Caenimonas terrae. Lineage (NCBI taxonomy): Bacteria > Pseudomonadati > Pseudomonadota > Betaproteobacteria > Burkholderiales > Comamonadaceae > Caenimonas > Caenimonas terrae. The sequence goes on from NZ_JBHSMF010000006.1 coordinate 75,315, forward strand.
CGATCAGCACGCCCATCAGCGCGCCGAAGGCCGTGCCCATCGCCAGCACCAGCGGCAGCACCAGCGCCGGGCTCCAGCCATGGCGCTCCACCAGCGCTGCCGACACCATCGTGGTCAGCGCGATCACGGCGCCGACCGACAGGTCGATGCCGCCGGAGATGATCACGAAGGTCATCCCCACCGCCACGATGCACAGGAAGGCGTTGTCGATCAGCAGGTTCAGGAACACCTGCGCCGAGAAGAAGCCGGTGTAGAACACCGAGCCCAGCGTGCCCATCGCGCAGAACAGGCCGACGGTCGCCAGCACCGGCACGAACTTGGGATCAAGCCGATGGGGCCGCCGGCTTGCTGCCTGCGGCGCCGGGGCCACGGCCGGCATGCTCAGGCCCGCGCTCATCGTGCCGGCTCCGTCGCCGCCGGCCGCCGCAGCCAGCCGGCGACCGTGCCGCGGAATTCGGGCGACTGCAGCAGCATCACCGCGAACACCACCGCGGCCTTCACCACCAGGTTCACTTCCGGCGGCACGCCGATCGAGTAGATCGCATAGGTCAGGGTCTGGATGATCAGCGCGCCGATCGCGCTGCCCACCAGGCTGAAGCGCCCGCCGGTCAGGGCCGTGCCGCCCAGCGTCACCGCCAGGATGGCGTCCAGCTCCATCAGCATCCCCGCGTTGTTGCCGTCGGCACTCTTGACCGTCGAACTGACGATCAGGCCGGCCACGCCGGCGCACAGGCCGCAGAAGGCATAGGCCCAGAACACGATGCGACGCGCCGGCAGGCCGGCCAGGCGGGCCGCCGACGGATTGATGCCGACGGCCTGGATGAACAGCCCCAGCGCCGTGCGGCGCACCAGCAGCACCAGCACCGCGAGCACGGCGGCGGCGATGTAGAACGGCACCGGAAGCCCCAGCAGGTAGCCGTTGCCGATCTCGAAGAAGGGCGGGTAGTACACGGTGATGATCTGGCCGCTGGTCACCAGCTGCGCGATGCCGCGGCCGGCCACCATCAGGATCAGCGTGGCGACGATCGGCTGCATGCCGACCAGCGCCACCAGCGCTCCATTCCAGGCGCCGCACAGCAGCGCCACGGCCAGCGCGCAGGCCAGCGCCAGCCACATCGGGAAGCGGCTCACGTGCGTGGGGACGCCGTCATGGATCACCAGCGAGCCGCCGATCATCCAGGCGGCGACGGCCGCGGCGATCGCCACCACGGCGCCCACCGAGATGTCGATGCCGCGGGTGGCGATCACCAGCGTCATGCCCAGCGCCACCAGCGCCAGCGGCGCGGCGCTTTTGACGATGTCGACCAGGCTGCCATAGAGGTGGCCGTCGCGCCACTCCAGCCGCAGGAAGCTGGCGTTGAAGGCCGCGTTGACCGCCAGCAGCAGCAGCAGGGTCACGAGCGGCCAGAACAGGCGGTGGCGCCACACCGATCCCATCAGGCCTGCTCCGCGATCAGGTGGTACACGTCCTGCTCGCCGCAGCCGGCCGGCAGCTCGCCCACCTTGCGCCGGTCGCGCAGCACCGCGATGCGGTGCGACACCCGCACCACCTCGTCGACTTCCGACGAGATGAACAGCACGGCCATCCCTTCGGCGGCCAGCCGGGCGATCTCGTCCATGATTTCCTGCTTGGCGGCGACGTCGATGCCCCGGGTCGGCTCGTCCAGGATCAGCAGCAGCGGCTGCGTGGCCAGCCAGCGCGCCAGCAGGGCCTTCTGCTGGTTGCCGCCGGACAGCAGGCCGATCGGCGTGTCGACGTCGGCGGTGCGGATGTCCAGCGCCCGCACGAAGCGCTCGGCCAGCCGCTGCTGCTCCGGCGCCGACAGCTGGTTCCAGACGCCGCGCCGGCCCTGCAGCGCCAGCACGATGTTGTCGCGCACCGAGAGCTCGCCGACGATGCCGTCGGTCTTGCGGTCCTCCGGCAGCAGCGCCATGCCCAGCGCCACCGCCGCCGCCGGCGTCTCCACCTGCCGCAGCTGGCCCTTCAGCAGCAGCTGGCCCTGGTCCGGCCGCTGCAGGCCGAACACCAGTTGCGCCAGCTCCGTGCGGCCCGAGCCGAGCAGGCCGGCCAGGCCGACGATTTCGCCCGGCCGCACTGCCAGGTCGGCCGGCTGCAGCACGCCACGGCGGCCCAGCCCGCGCAGTTCCAGCAGCGGCGCAGCGCCCCGCTCCCACGCCGCCGGCGGCTGCTGCGGCGAGCGCCGCGCCGCCAGTTCGCGCCCGACCATCGCCGCGATCAGGGCCGGCGCCGGCAGCTCGCCCACCGGGTACTCTCCCACCAGCGCGCCGTTGCGCAGCACCGTGATGCGGTCCGCCACCGCATAGACCTGGTCCAGGAAGTGGGTGACGAACAGGATCGCCATGCCCTCCCCGCGCAGCTTGCGCAGCACGCCGAACAGCCGCTGCACTTCGTCGTCGTCCAGGCTGGAGGTCGGTTCGTCCAGCACCAGCACCCGGGCCGAGACGCTCAGCGCGCGGGCGATCGCCACCATCTGCTGCACGGCCACCGGGTAGCTGGCCAGCAGCCGGGTGACGTCGATCTCCAGGTTCAGCCGCGCCAGCAGCGCGCGCGCCTGCGCCGCCATCGCCTTCCAGTCGATCGCGCCGAAGCGGCGCGGGTAGCGGCCGGCGAAGACGTTCTCGGCCACCGACAGGTTGGGGCACAGGTTCACCTCCTGGTAGACCGTGCTGATGCCCAGGCGCTGCGCCTCCAGCGGCGAGCGCGGGCGCACCGGGTGCCCGTGCAGGGTGATGGTGCCGGCGTCGGCCGGGTACACCCCGGTCAGCACCTTGATCAGGGTCGACTTGCCGGCGCCGTTCTGTCCCATCAGCGCGTGGATTTCGCCCGGAAACAGGCGCAGGCCGACGCCGGCGAGCGCGCGCACGCCGAGGAAGTCCTTCGAGATGCCGGCCAGTTCCAGCGCCGGGTCCTGCGTCTGCGCCATCCGCGGGCTTAGTACTTGCGCTTGGGGAATTCGGCGGCCGCGGTTTCCATCGGGAAGACGCTTTCCTGCGTCACGATGCGCTTGGGCACCGGCTTGCCGGCCACCACGTCCTGCACCGCTTTCATCAGCTGCGGGCCGAGCAGCGGGCTGCACTCCACCGACACGTTCAGCTTGCCGGCCATCATGGCCTCGAACGCGCCCTTGACGCCGTCGATGGAGATGATGGTGATGTCCTTGCCGGGCTTCAGCCCGGCCTCCTCGATCGCCTGGATGGCTCCGATCGCCATGTCGTCGTTGTGCGCGTAGAGCACGTTGATCTTCTTGGGGTCGGCCTTCAGGAATGCCTGCATCACTTCCTTGCCCTTGGCGCGGGTGAAGTCGCCGGTCTGCGAGCGCACGATCTTGAAGCGCGGCTGGGTCTTGATGATCTCCTCGAAGCCCTTCTTGCGGTCGATCGCCGGCGCCGAGCCGACGGTGCCCTGCAGTTCGACGATGTTGACGTCGCCCTTGGTGTTCTTCTCCTTGTCCAGCAGCCAGCGGCCGGCCTTGCGGCCTTCCTCGAGGAAATCGGAGCCCATGAAGGTGACCCACAGCGAATCGTCCTTGGCGTTGACGGCGCGGTCGGTCAGGATCACCGGGATCTTGGCCGCCTTGGCTTCGCGCAGCACCGTCTCGAAGCCGCTCTCCACCACCGGCGAGAAGGCGATCACGTCCACCTTCTGCGCGATGAAGGAGCGGATCGCCTTGATCTGGTTCTCCTGCTTCTGCTGGGCGTCGGCGAACTTCAGCTCGATGCCCGCGTCCTTGGCGGCCTGCTTGATCGACTCGGTGTTGGCGGTGCGCCATTCGCTCTCGGCGCCGATCTGGCTGAAGCCCAGCACGATCTTCTTCTGCGCCAGCGCCGGCAACGGCAGGCTGGCAGCCAGGGCCAGGGCGGCGGTGCCCGTCAGGGCGGTGCGGCGTTTCATCATGGTGTCGTCTCCTTGGTGGTTGCTCATGAAACAGGGGTGGCGCTCAGGCGCAGGTGTAAGCAGTCTTGAGCGTGGTGTAGAACTCCACCGCCGCGCGGCCCTGCTCGCGCGGGCCGTAGCCGGAGGCCTTGCGGCCGCCGAACGGCACGTGGTAGTCCACGCCCGCGGTGGGCAGGTTGACCATCACCATGCCGGCCTGGGCGTGGCGGCGGAAGTGGCTGGCGCGCTTGAGCGACGTGGTGCAGATGCCGGCGCACAGGCCGTAGGGCGTGTCGTTGGCCAGCGCCAGCGCATGCTCGTAGCCGTCGGCCCGCAGCACGGCCGCCACCGGCCCGAAGATCTCCTCGCGCGCCACCCGCTGCGCCGGCGTGGCCAGCAGCAGCGCGGGGTTCATGTAGTGGCCGCGCGTGGGCCGCTCCAGCCGCTCTCCGCCGCACACCAGCTCCGCGCCCTCGGCGCGGGCGGTCTCCAGCCAGGCCAGGTCCTGGTCCAGCTGGGCGGCGCTGACGACGGGGCCGATGTCGGTGCCGCGCGCCTCGGCGTGGCCCACCTGCAACTGGCCCATGCGCTTGCGCAGCCGGGCGACGAAGTCGTCGTGCACCTTCGCCTCCACCACCAGCCGGCTGGAGGCCGTGCAGCGCTGGCCGGTGGAGAAGAAGGCGCCCTGCAGGGCGCAGTCCACGGCGCGGTCGAGATCGGCGTCGGCCAGCACCACCAGCGGATTCTTGCCGCCCATTTCCAGCTGCACCTTCGCGCCGCGCGCGGCGGCCTGTTGCAGCACCTGGGCGCCGGTGGCTTCCGAGCCGGTGAAGGTGATGCCGTCCACCAGCCGGCTCTCCACCAGGGTGCGGCCGACCTGGCGCCCGCTGCCGTTGACCAGGTTGAAGACCCCGGCCGGCAGCCCGGCGCGGCTCAGGATGTCGGCCAGCGCCCAGCCGCAGGCCGGCACCAGCTCGGCCGGCTTGAACACCACCGCGTTGCCATAGGCCAGGGCCGGCGCGATCTTCCAGGCCGGGATCGCAAACGGGAAATTCCAGGGCGCGATGACGGCCACCACGCCGATCGGCTCGCGCGTGACCTCCACTTCCACGTCGGGGCGCAGCGAGGCCATCCTTTCGCCGGGCATGCGCAGGGCTTCGCCGGCGAAGAACTTGAAGATCTGCCCGGCCCGCGCCGCCTCGGCCACCGCTTCCACCAGGGTCTTGCCCTCCTCGCGCGCCAGCAGCGCGCCCAGCTCGTCACGGCGCGCGAGCAGCTCGGTGCCCGCCGCATCCAGCGCGTCGGCGCGGCGCTGCGGCGTGGCCATGGCCCAGCCGGGCGCGGCGTCGACGGCGGCCAGGATCGCCGCTTCGGCCTGGCGCGCGTCGGCGCGGGCGTACTCGGCCACCGGCGCCGACAGGTCCGACGGGTTCTCGCTGGTGCCGGTGGTGACGCCGTTTTCCCAGTGGCCGTTGATGTAGTTCTTCAGGAGCTCGCGCATGGCTGGGTGTGCAAAGTGCGCCGATCGTAGGCATTGCGGCGATGCATTCCCAATCGTTTCTCGGCCCGCTGCCATATAAGATCCGGCATTCATGGAAACCCTAGGGCCCACCCTGCGCGCATGATCAACTACACGCACTGGTTCATCCGAGCGCGGCTCAAGACGCGCCAGCTGCTGCTGCTGGTCGCGCTGGACGAGGAGGGCAACATCCATCGCGCGGCCGAGGTCCTGAAGATGACGCAGCCGGCCGCCTCCAAGCTGCTCAAGGACATCGAGCAGGTGCTGGACGTGCCGCTGTTCGACCGGCTGCCGCGCGGCCTGCGGCCCACGGTCTATGGCGAGGCGATGATCCGCCATGCGCGCAGCGCGCTGGCCAGCCTGAACCACGCCCACGAGGAGGTGCTGGCGCTCAAGGCCGGCCGCTACGGCCAGGTGTCCGTCGGTGCGATCACCACGCCCGGCATCATGCTGCTGCCGCAGGCCATCTCGCGCGTCAAGCAGGCCAATCCGACGCTGCGGGTCTCGCTGCAGGTGGAGACCAGCGACGTGCTGATGGAGCGCCTGTCAGAGGGCAAGATCGACTTCAACGTGGCGCGGCTGTTCGCCCAGCACGACAAGACGGCGCTGCGCTTCGAGGCGCTGGCCGAGGAACCGGCGGTCGCCGTGGTGCGGCCCGGCCATCCGCTGCTGCAGGTGAGCGCGTTGTCGCTGCGCGACCTGAACGGCTGGGGCTGGATCGTGCCGCCGGAGGGCAGCGTGCTGCGGCACCGCTTCGACCTGATGTTCCTGGAGGAAAGCCTGGAGGCGCCCGCCAACCTGATCGAGACGGCGGCGCTGCTGTTCGTCACCAAGATGATCGGCCTGGGCGACATGATCGGGCTGATGGCCGGCGACGTGGGCCGCTACTACGCCGGCCACAACCTGGTCGCGGTGCTGCCGATCGCACTGCCCTGTGCAATGGACGCCTTCGGCATCATCACGCGCACCGACCGCCAGCTGTCGCCGGCCGCCTCGGTGATGATGGCGGCGGTGCGCTCGGCCGCGGCCGACTCGTACGGGGTGCCGCTGGAGGCCGGGCTCTGAGCCCTACTTGCCCCAGCGCAGCACCAGCGGATCGAGCCGCCTGGCGGTCTCGATCAGGCCCTGGCGCACCGCCGGCTGCATGGGCGGGAACGGATGGCGCGGCGCCTCGCAGGCGATGATGCCGCCCTCCTTCATCAGCGCCTTGGCACTGAGGATGCCGCCCTGCCGGTTCTCGTAATTGATCAGCGGCAGCCAGCGCTCGTAGGCGCGCGCCGCCGCCTCGTGCTGGCCGGCGCGCCAGGCGTCCATCACCTGCCGGATGCCGTCCGGATAGCCGCCGCCGGTCATCGCGCCAGTCGCACCGGCCTGCAGGTCCGGCAGCAGCGTGATGGCCTCCTCGCCGTCCCACGGTCCTTCGACGGCGTCGCCGCCCAGGCGGATCAGCTCGCGCAGCTTGCTGGCGGCGCCGGCCGTCTCGATCTTGAAGTAGCGCACCTGCTCGATCTCGCGCGCCATCCGGGCCAGCAGCGCGGCGGGCAGCACCGTGCCGCTGACCGGCGCGTCCTGGATCATGATCGGAATGTCGATGGCGTCGGAGAGCGCGGCATAGAACTCGACGATCTGCGCTTCCGGCACCCGCAGCGTGGCGCCATGGTACGGCGGCATCACCATCACCATGGCGGCGCCCTGCTCCTGCGCGCGCCGGCTGCGCTCGGCGCAGACGCGGGTGCCGAAGTGGGTGGTGGTGACGATCACCGGCACGCGTCCGGCGACATGCCGCAGGATGGCGGCGGTCAGCACCTCGCGCTCGTCGTCGGACAGCACGAACTGCTCGGAGAAGTTGGCCAGGATGCACAGGCCGTCGGAGCCGGCGTCGATCATGAAGTCGACGCAGCGCCGCTGGCTGTCCAGGTCCAGCGCGCCGGCCTCGGTGAAGGTGGTGGGCACGACGGGAAACACGCCCTGGTAGCGGGGTCCGGTGGTCATGGGGGTCCTTTCAGGCACAGGTGAATCGGTGCACCGTGGTGCTGGCATACAGCTGGCCGGGGTGCAGCACGGTCGAGGGGAAGTCCGGCCGGTTGGGTGAATCGGGGAAGTGCTGGGTCTCCAGGCACAGGCCGTCGCCCTGCCGGATTGCCTGGCCGTTGGCGCCCGCCAGCGTGCCGTCCAGGAAATTGCCGGAATAGAACTGCAGGCCCGGCTCGGTGGTGAGGATCTCCATCGCGCGGCCGGTCTGCGGGTCTTCCAGCCGGGCCGCGAAGTGCAGGCCTGCCGCCTCGTCCAGCACCCAGTTGTGGTCATAGCCGCGCGCCCGCAGCAGCTGCGGATGCGGCTCGCAGATGCGCTCGCCGATCGGGCGCGGCCGGCGGAAGTCGAACGGCGTGCCGTCCACGCCGGCCAGCTCCAGCGGGATCAGGCCCGCGTCCACCGTGCAATAGCGGCTGGCCGCGATGGTCAGCAGATGGCCCAGGATGCTGCCGCCGCCCGCCAGGTTGAAGTAGTCGTGGTGCGACAGGTTCACCACCGTGGCGCGGTCGCAGCGCGCCTCGTAGTCCACCCGCCATTCGTTGCGCGGGGTCAGCGTGTACTGCACCCGCACCGCGAGCCGGCCCGGAAAGCCCTGGTCGCCGTCCTCGCTGGCCAGCCGCAGTTCCAGCGCCACGCTGCCATCGGCGGCCGCCGGCAGCGGCGTGATCTCCCACCAGCGGGTGCCGAAGCCCTGCGGGCCGCCATGCAAGGTATTGGCGCCGTCGTTGAGCGTCAGCTGGACGTCCTGGCCTGCCAGCGCGAACCTGCCCCGCGCAATGCGGTTGGCGTAGCGCCCGACGATGGTCCCCAGGTGCGGATGCGGCCGCGTGTAGTCTCCGGGCGTGGCCAGGCCGAGTACGACGTTGGCGCTGCGCCCATGCCGGTCCGGCACCCGCAGGGACGTCACGATGCCGCCCCGGTTGATCGCGGTGAGCGACATTCCGGCGCCGTTGTCCAGCATGAACTCGCGCACGGGCTGCGGTGGGCTCATGGTGCGGCAACGAAGCGCGCTTCGGGCAGGCCGCGCCAGCCGGGCTGCAATGCGAACAGGCCGCCCGCCTCGGGTTCACGCCGCAACGCGTCCTTGTCCAGGCCGCCGCGCGCCGAGGTGACGTACAGCGTGTCCAGTTCCGCACCGCCGAAGGCGGGACAGGTCGGGCGCGACACCGGCAGGGTCAGCCGCGCGCTCACCGCGCCGCTGGCGTCGTAGCGCACGACGCAGCCGCCGTCCCACTGCGCGTTCCACAGCCCGCCATCCGCATCGACGCAGGAGCCGTCGGCAAAGCCCTCGTCGCCGGCCAGCCGCACGAACTCCTGCGGCCTGCCCAGGCTGCCGTCGGCGCCGTAGTCCACGCGCCAGATGGTGCGGGTCGGCGAGTCGGTGAAGTACATGGTGGCGCCGTCGGGGCTGAAGGCGATGCTGTTGCCCACCGCCGCCGGCGGCAGCGGCAGCCGCTCCACGCGCAGGTCCGGATGCACGCGATAGAAGTGGCCGATCGGCTGCTCCGGCGCGTTGAACATGCCGAACACGAAGCGGCCCTGGCGGTCGCAGCGGCCGTCGTTGATGCGGGTGGCCGGTTGGTCGGCATCCACCGGCACGATCGGCGACAGCGCCTCGCGTTCAAGTTCGAACAGCGCGATGCCCGAGGCCAGGCCCAGCAGCAGCTGCGGCGCGCTTTCCGCGCACAGCGCGAAGCTGCCGACCCGCTCGGGCAGCGTCCAGGCGCGCAGCTGGCCGTCGCCCTGCAGCCGGCTGATGGTGCAGCCCTCGATGTCGGTCCAGTACAGCGCGCCGCTGCGCTCGCACCACAGTGCGCATTCGCCCAGGCGGTTGCGGGCCGCGACCGCCAGCCGGGCATCGCTCACACCCAGCCTCCGTCCACCACGAAGTCCTGCGCGGTGCACATCGCGCTGTCGTCGGCGGCCAGGAACAGCGCCATGCGGGCGATGTGTTCCGGCTTGAGTTCGGCGCGCAGGCACTGGCCGCGGGCGATGTCGGCGCGGCCTTCGTCGGTCAGCCACAGCTTGATCTGCTTTTCGGTCATCACCCAGCCGGGCACCAGCGTGTTGACGCGGATGTTGTGCGGCCCGAAGTCGCGCGCCAGGCTGCGCGTCAGGCCCTGCACCGCCGCCTTGGCCGTCGTGTAGACCGGCATCCCGCCCTGCTTGAGCATCCAGCTGATCGAGCCGAAGTTGACGATCGAGCCGCCGCCGGCCCCCTGCATGTCCGACGCCACGTTCTTGGCGGCGAAGAACTGATGCCGCAGGTTCACCGCGATGCCGGCGTCCCATGACTCGGGCGTGGTGTCCTCGATGCGATGGCGGCGGTCGTTGGCGGCGTTGTTCAACAGCACCCGGATCGGGCCGAAGCGCGCGCGCACGGCGGCGATCGCCCCGTCCAGCGCGGCGATGTCGCACAGGTCCGCCGGCACGAACAGCGGCGCGTGCGCGCTGCCGGCGAGCCGGTGGGCCAGGGCCTCGCCGGACCCGCGGTCGATGTCGATGAAACCCACCTTGGCGCCCTGGTCGGCGAACTGTTCGACCAGGCAGGCACCGATGCCGGTGGCTCCGCCGGTGATCAGGACGGTGCGGTCGGCGAGGCTGGGGTAGCGGGCGTAAGGACTCATGGCGGCTCCCGGTGCGGCAAGGATGGGGATTATGTAGTCCGACTTAAACGGTCACGACAAAACCCTGTCTAAGGGTTTCCCTGGGCTCAACTTCTATTTGTAGTCAGACTATATTCCCGTCCCACACCTCGGCAACCCAGGTCCCATCCATGTCGAAACCGCCCGTCAAGCTCCGCTCCGCCGCCTGGTTCGGCACCGTGGACAAGAACGGCTTCATGTACCGCAGCTGGATGAAGAACCAGGGCATCCCGGACCACGAGTTCCAGGGCAAGCCGGTCATCGGCATCTGCAACACCTGGTCGGAGCTGACGCCCTGCAATGCGCACTTCCGCAAGCTGGCCGAGCACGTGCGGCGCGGCATCATCGAAGCCGGCGGCTTCCCGGTGGAGTTCCCGGTGTTCTCCAACGGCGAGTCGAACCTGCGGCCGACGGCGATGTTCACGCGCAACCTGGCGAGCATCGACGTCGAGGAATCGATCCGCGGCAACCCGATCGACGGCGTGGTGCTGCTGGTGGGCTGCGACAAGACCACGCCCGCCCTGCTGATGGGCGCCGCCAGCTGCGACGTGCCCGCCATCGCGGTAAGCGGCGGCCCGATGCTCAATGGCAAGCACATGGGCCGCGACATCGGCTCGGGCACAGCCGTGTGGCAACTGTCGGAGCAGGTCAAGGCCGGCACCATCACCCTGCACGAATTCATGTCGGCCGAAGCGGGCATGTCGCGCTCGGCGGGCACCTGCAACACCATGGGCACCGCGTCCACCATGGCCTGCATGGCCGAAGCGCTGGGCGTCACGCTGCCGCACAACGCCGCCATCCCCGCGGTGGATGCGCGCCGCTACGTGCTGGCCCACATGAGCGGCATGCGCATCGTCGACATGGTGCGCGAGGACTTGAAACTCTCCAAGCTGCTGACGCGCCAGGCCTTCGAGAACGCGATTCGCACCAACGCCGCCATCGGCGGCTCGACCAACGCGGTCATCCACCTGAAGGCCATCGCCGGGCGCATCGGCGTCGCGCTGGACCTGGACGACTGGACCGCCGTCGGCAAGGGCACGCCGACGCTGGTGGACCTGATGCCCTCGGGCCGCTTCCTGATGGAGGACTTCTATTACGCCGGCGGCCTGCCCGCCGTGCTGCGCCGGCTGGGCGAGGCCGGCCGGCTGCCGCATCCCGATGCGCTCACCGCCAACGGCAAGAGCCTGTGGGACAACGTGAAGGACGCGCCTTCGTACAACCCCGAGGTGATCCGCGACTGGGAACGGCCGCTGGTGGCCGACGGCAGCATCCGCATCCTGCGCGGCAACCTGGCGCCGCGCGGCGCGGTGCTCAAGCCGTCCGCAGCCACCGAGCGCCTGCTGCGCCACCGTGGCCGCGCCGTGGTGTTCGAGGACCTGGACGACTACAAGGCGCGGATCGCCGACCCCGCCCTGGACGTGACGGCGGACTCGATCCTGGTGCTGAAGAACTGCGGCCCGCGCGGCTACCCCGGCATGGCCGAGGTCGGCAACATGGGCCTGCCGCCCAAGCTGCTGGCCCAGGGCGTGACCGACATGGTCCGCATCTCGGATGCCCGCATGAGCGGAACCGCCTACGGCACGGTGGTGCTGCACGTGGCGCCCGAGGCGCGCGCCGGCGGCCCGCTGGCGGTGGTGCGCGAGGGCGACTGGATCGAGCTGGATGCGGCAACCGGCCGCCTGCACCTGGACGTGGCCGAGTCCGAACTGGCCGGCCGCCTGGCCACCTGGTCCGCGGCGCAGCAGGCCGACCCGGCCGACGGCTCCGGCTACCGCAAGCTGTACGTCGAGCACGTGCTGCAGGCCGACCAGGGCTGCGACTTCGATTTCCTCGTGGGCAGCCGCGGCGCGGCCGTGCCCAAGCATTCCCACTGAACGACACCAAGGAGAAGAAGCAATGACAACCCGCAGAACCATCCTCGCCAGCCTGGTGCTGGCCGCCTCGGCGCTGGGCCTCGCGCCCGCCGCGCACGCGCAGGGCAAGGGCCTGATCGGCATCTCGATGCCGACCAAGTCGTCCGCGCGCTGGATCGACGACGGCAACAACATGGTCAAGGTGCTCAAGGAGCGCGGCTACCAGACCGACCTGCAGTACGCCGACGACGACATCCCCAACCAGCTGGCCCAGGTGGAGAACATGATCACCAAGGGCGCCAAGGTGCTGGTGATCGCCGCCATCGACGGCACCACGCTGTCCAATGCGCTGCAGAAGGCGGCCGACAAGGGCGTCAAGGTCATTGCCTACGACCGCCTGATCCGCGGCTCCAAGAACGTGGACTACTACGCCACCTTCGACAACTTCCAGGTCGGCGTGCTGCAGGCCACCTCCATCGTCGACAAGCTGGGCCTCAAGCAGGGCAAGGGCCCGTTCAACATCGAGCTGTTCGGCGGCTCGCCGGACGACAACAACGCCTTCTTCTTCTACGACGGCGCCATGTCGGTGCTCAAGCCCTACATCGACAGCGGCAAGCTGGTGGTGCGCAGCAAGCAGATGGGCATGGACAAGGTCGGCACCCTGCGCTGGGACGGCGCCGTGGCCCAGGCCCGCATGGACAACCTGCTGTCGGCCTTCTACGGCAAGGACAAGGTCAACGCCGTGCTGTCGCCCTATGACGGCCTGTCGATCGGCATCCTGTCGTCGCTCAAGGGCGTGGGCTACTGCACCGCCAGCCAGCCCTGCCCGGTGGTGAGCGGCCAGGACGCCGAGGTCCAGTCGGTCAAGTCGATCCTGCGCGGCGAGCAGTATTCCACCGTGTTCAAGGACACCCGCGAGCTGGCCAAGGTCGCGGCCAACATGGTCGACGCCGTGCTGTCCGGCAAGAAGCCCGAGATCAACGACACCAAGACCTACAACAATGGCGTCAAGGTGGTGCCTTCCTACCTGCTCAAGCCGGTCAGCGTCGACGCCAGCAACTGGAAGCAGGTGCTGGTCGGCAGCGGCTACTACAAGGAAGCGCAACTCAAGTGACCCAGGGAGCCGTCGGCATGGACAGCATCCTGGAGATGCGCGGCATCACCAAGACCTTCCCCGGCGTCGTCGCGCTCAAGGAGGTCAACCTCTCGGTGCGCGCCGGCGAGATCCACGCCGTCGTGGGCGAGAACGGCGCCGGCAAGTCCACACTGATGAAGGTGCTGAGCGGGGTGTACCCGCACGGATCCTTCGACGGCGAGATCCGCTTCGCCGGCCAGCCGCGCCAGTTCCGCGACATCTCGGGCAGCGAGGAACTGGGGATCATCATCATCCACCAGGAGCTGGCGCTGGTGCCGCTGCTGTCGATCGCCGAGAACATCTTCCTGGGCAACGAGCCGGCGCGCGCCGGCGTGGTGGACCGCCATGCGGCCCATGCGCGCACCCGCGAGCTGCTGGCTACCGTGGGACTGGACGAATCGCCGGCCACCCTGGTGGACGACCTCGGCGTGGGCAAGCAGCAGTTGGTGGAAATCGCCAAGGCGCTGTCCAAGCGGGTGAAGCTGCTGATCCTGGACGAGCCGACCGCCAGCCTGAACGAGACCGACAGCGAGGCCCTGCTGCAGCTGCTGCTGGGCCTGAAGAAGCACGGCGTGACCAGCATCCTGATTTCGCACAAGCTCAACGAAATCGAGAAGGTGGCCGACACCATCACCGTCCTGCGCGACGGCAGCACGGTGCAGACCCTGGACTGCCGCGGCCAGGCGATCAGCCAGGACGTGATCATCCGCAACATGGTCGGCCGTGAAATGGCGGAGCGCTACCCCAAGCGCGAGCCGCAGATCGGCGAGACGGTGTTCGAGCTGCGCGGCTGGACCGTGCACCATCCGCTGCACGCCGAGCGCCAGGTGGTCAAGGGCGTGAACCTGCAGGCGCGGCGCGGCGAGATCGTCGGCATCGCCGGCCTGATGGGCGCCGGCCGCACCGAGCTGGCGATGAGCGTGTTCGGCCGCTCCTGGGGCCAGCGCATCAGCGGCAAGGTGCTGGTGAAGGGCCGGGAGGTGGACGTGTCCAGCGTCGGCCGCGCCATCGCCCACGGCATCGCCTACGTCACCGAGGACCGCAAGGGCTACGGCCTGCTGCTGGACGACGACATCGCCCGCAACACCACGCTGGCCAACCTGCCGGCGGTGTCGCGCCGCGGCGTGATCGACGAGGGCCGCGAGTTCGAGGTGGCCGACGGCTACCGCCGGCAGTTGCGCATCCGCAGCGCCGGCGTGCGCCAGCAGGTGGGCCAGCTGTCGGGCGGCAACCAGCAGAAGGTGGTGCTGGGCAAGTGGCTGTTCACCCAGCCCGAGGTGCTGATCCTGGACGAGCCCACCCGCGGCATCGACGTCGGCGCCAAGTTCGAGATCTACAGCCTGGTGGCGCAGATGGCCGCCGAGGGCAAGTGCATCGTGATGATCTCGTCGGAGATGCCCGAGCTGCTGGGCATGTGCGACCGCATCTACGTGATGAACGAGGGCCGTTTCGTCGCCGAATTCGGCGCGGCCGAGGCCAGCCAGGAGAAGATCATGCGTTCCATCGTGCAATCGGGGAGCCTGCAATGACCACCGAACTCGCCCAGGCGCCAGCCGCCACCGTCCCCGCCCGCGGCCGCGCCCTGGGCTTCCTGCGGGCCCACCTGCGCGACTACGCGATGCTGCTGTCGCTGGTGGCCATCATGGCCTTCTTCCAGTACATGACCGGCGGCACGCTGATGCAGCCGCTCAATCTCACCAATCTCGTGCTGCAGAACAGCTATATCGTCATCATGGCGCTGGGCATGCTGCTGGTGATCGTGGCGGGCTACATCGACCTGTCGGTCGGCTCGGTCTGCGGCTTCATCGGGGCGCTGGCCGCGGTACTGATGGTGGAGCTGAACTGGAACTTCGTGCCGGCCTCGCTGGCCTGCCTGCTGGCCGGCGCCGTGATCGGCGGCGCCCAGGGCTGGTTCGTGGCCTACATGCGCATCCCCTCCTTCATCGTCACCCTGGCCGGCATGCTGGTGTTCAAGGGCCTGGCGCTGCTGGCCCTGCAGGGGCAGTCGGTGGGGCCCTTCCCGCCCGAATTCCAGCTGCTGTCCACCGGCTTCCTGCCCGATCCGCTGGGCGGCGATTCGCTGCGCCTGACCTCGCTGCTGCTGGGCGTGCTGGCCGCCGCGGCGCTGGTCTTCTTCAAGCTGCGCGAGCGCCGCCGGGCCGCCAGGCACGGCATGGAGGTCGAGCCGCTGGCCTTCTTCCTGCTGAAGAACCTGGTGTTCGTCGCGCTGATCGTGGCGCTGAGCGCGCTGCTGTCGGCCTACCGCGGCCTGCCCAACGTGCTGGTGGTAATGGCGGTGCTGATCGTGGTCTACGACTTCGTGACGCTGCGCACCACCATCGGCCGGCGCGTCTATGCGCTGGGCGGCAACGAGAAGGCGGCGCGGCTGTCGGGCATCAAGACCGAGCGGCTGGCCTTCCTCACCTTCGTCAACATGGGCGTGCTGGCGGCGCTGGCCGGCCTGGTGTTCGCGGCGCGCCTGAACACCGCCACGCCGAAGGCGGGCCTCGGTTTCGAGCTGGACGTGATCGCGGCCTGCTTCATCGGCGGCGCCTCCGCTTCCGGCGGCGTCGGCAAGGTGTTCGGCGCCGTGGTGGGCGCCTTCGTGATGGGCGTGATGAACAACGGCATGTCGATCCTGGGCATCGGCATCGACTACCAGCAGGTGATCAAGGGCCTGGTGCTGCTGGCCGCGGTGTTCGTCGACGTCGCCAACAAGAGCCGGCGCTGAAGGCGCCGCTCCCGTCCACCATGGCAGTGCAACCGGCCCACCGCGATTCCAGCTACCGCAGGCCGCCGCAGCGCAAGAGCATGCACCCCCAGATCGTGCGCGACCTGGGCATGCGCATCGTGGCCGGCGAGTTCGCGCCCGGCAGCCGGCTGCCGGCGGAAGCGGTGCTGCTGGCCAGCTTCCAGGTCAGCCGCTCCGTGCTGCGCGAGGCGGTGCGGGTGCTGGTGGCCAAGGGCCTGGTGGTGTCGCGCCAGCGCGCCGGCGTGATCGTGCGCCCGCGCAGCGACTGGCACCTGCTCGATCCCGACGTCTTGTACTGGCTGATCCAGGCCAAGCCGGCCGGCGATTTCGTCGAGACGCTGATGACGGTGCGCCGCATCTTCGAGCCGGCGGCGGCCGCCCTGACCGCGCGCCTGGCCAGCGACGAACAGCTGCAGGGCATCGCGCAGGCCTACGCCGGCATGGAGGCGGCGCAGACCCCGGACGAACTGCTGGAGCCGGACCTGGCCTTCCACCGGCGCATCGCCGAGGCCACCGGCAACGACCTGCTGGCCTACATCGGCAACATGCTGTCGCTGGCCCTGCGCGAATCGATCAAGCTCAGTAGCAAGCTGCCCAACACCCATGCCCTGTCGCTGCCGCGGCACAAGGCCATCCTCACCGCGCTGCTCAGCCACGACCCGCTGGGCGCGCGCCAGGCGACGATGGTGCAGCTGGAGGAAACCCGGCTGGACATCTCGCGCATCCTGGACCCGGACGGCGGGTTGGTCTAGCGCATGCCGCGCCCCGCCCCCCTGGTATTCAGGTACACCGAATACAACGAGGTGGTCCCGCAGATGAACAGGCGATTGCGCTTCGGCCCGCCGAAGCAGACGTTCGCCACCGCCTCGGGCACCAGCACCTTGCCGATCAGCGTGCCGTCTGCCGCGTAGCAGTGCACGCCGTCCCCGGCGCTGGTCCAGATGTTGCCGTGGACATCGCTCCGCAGCCCGTCGAACAGCCCGTTGCCGCACTCGGCAAACACCTCGCCGCCGGCCAGCGACGCGCCGTCCTCCTTCACCCGGAAGCGCCGGATGTGCCGGGGCCCGTCGTCCCGGTGCGTGGCCCCGGTATCCACGATGTACAGCAGCCGTTCGTCCGGCGAGAACGCCAGCCCGTTGGGCTGCACGAAGTCGTCCGCCACGCGGGTCACGCCGCGCAGGTCGGGCGCGATGCGATAGACGCAGCACGCGCCGAGTTCGCTGGGCGCCGCATCGCCTTCGTAATCGCTGTCGATGCCGTAGCTGGGGTCCGAGAACCAGATGCTGCCGTCCGACTTCACCACCACGTCGTTCGGCGAGTTGAAGCGCTTGCCCTCGAAGCGCTCGGCCAGCACGGTGCGGGTGCCGTCGTGCTCGGTGCGCGACACGCAGCGGCCGCGGTGCTCGCAGGAGACGAGGCGGCCCTCGCGGTCCACGGTGTGGCCGTTGCTGTTCATCGCCGGCTGGCGGAACACGGACACCGAACCGTCGGTCTCGTCCCAGCGCAGCATGCGGTCGTTCGGGATGTCGGACCACACCAGGTAGCGGCCGGCCGCGAACCAGGCCGGGCCTTCCGCCCAGCGGCAACCGGTGTACAGCCGCTCGAGGTGCACGTTGCCGAAGGCGAGCTTGCGAAAGCGCTCGTCGATCACCTCGAAGCTGTCGGTCAGGTCGATCGCCATGTCCCGTCTCCTTGCGGCCGCCCGTTTCAGCCCGCGTGCCGCCGGCCGCGGCCGTACACCAGCAGCATCGCGATGATCACCAGGCCGTAGGCGACCTGGCGGCCCATCTCCGGGATCTGCATCACGGAGAGGATGGATTGCAGCAGCGTGATCACCACCACGCCGACCACCGTGCCCAGGTAGGAGCCGCGGCCGCCCAGGATGTGGGTGCCGCCCAGCACCACGGCGGCGATGGCGGGCAGCTGGTAGGCGTCGCCCATCGCCTGGTAGGCCTTGGTGGAATAGCCTGTGAGCAGCACGCCGGCCGCCGCCGAACAGGCGCCGGCGATCACGAAGCACAGCAGGGTGACGCGCCGCGTCGGCACGCCGGAAAGATAGGCCGCGCGCTCCCGGTTGCCCACCGCGTAGACGCCGCGCCCGAAACTGGTCCGGTGCAACAGGAATAGCGTCGCGCCGCCCACCACCGCCCACACCAGCAAGGCGTTGGGGATGCCGAGCAGCGAGCGCCCGGTGGCCAGCAGATGCATCGCCGGCGTAGCGCGGTCCTGCGGCGCGAAGCCGCCGGTGTAGACCACGATCAGCCCCTGCGCGACGGCGTTGATGCCCAGGGTGAAGATCATCGAGGGCACGCGCAGGTAAGCGACGCCGATGCCGTTGAGCAGCCCGAGGGCCGCGCCGCACAGGATGCCGAAGGGAATGGCGAATGCGCCGGCCGCCCCGCCCCACCAGTCGGCGGCGGCCGCCGACATCATGCCGCCCACCGTCACCACCCAGGGCACCGACAGGTCGATGCCGCCCAGCAGGATCACCAGCATCGCGCCGCTGGCGATGATGCCGAGGAAGGACGCGATCTGCAGTTGCAGCAGCAGGTAGTCGGGCGAGAGGAAGTTGCTCGAATAAAGGCTGCCCACCAGCAGCAGCGCGACGGTGCAGGCGGCGCCCGCCATCACCGGCAGATGGCGTGAATTCCTCAGGCGCAGGGCGAGCGTCGCCATGGCTTCACCGGAACAGCGCCAGCCGGTTGCCCACCCGCAGCAGCCGCAGCGAGCCGAAGCTGACCGCGGCCAGCAGGATCACGCCCTGGAACAGCGGCTGCCACAGCGGCTCCATGTCGAACACGAACAGCAGGTCGCCGATGGTGCGCAGCGCAAAGGCGCCGAACACCGACCCGATCGCGCTGCCGAAGCCGCCGGCGAGCGAGGTGCCGCCCAGCACCACGGCCGCAATGGAGTTGAGCGTGTAGACGCCGCCGATCGCCTGCGACGCCTCGCCCGAGTAGGTGACGAAGGTGAGCAGCAGGCCGCCGACGGCAGCCAGCAGGCCGGCCAGCGCGTAGGTGGCCAGCGTGGTCCGCCCCATGGCCACGCCGGACATGTAGCTGGCCGCTTCCGACGACCCCATGGCCAGCGCGGCGCGCCCCAGCACCGAGCGGCGATAAGGCACCCACACCACCAGCACCACCACGAGCAGCACCGCCAGCATGGCCGGCACGCCGCCCGGCAGGCTGCCGGTCAGCGCGTCCGCCAGGCCGGCGTGGACGTCGCCGCCGGGAACCGGGCGCAGGCCCAGCGCCAGCCCGAAATAGATGATGCCGGTGGCCAGCGTGGTGATGATCGGCTGCAGCCGCCCGAACACGATCACCAGGCCGTTGACGAGGCCGCAGGCGGCGCCGGCCGCCAGCACCGCCACCACGCCGAAGCCGGCCTGCAGCGCGGAGCCGACCACCAGGTGCGAGGCGATGCAGTTGGCCAGCACGAACACCATCCCGACCGACAGGTCGATCCCCCCCATCAGCACCGGCAGCGTCTGCGCCATGGCGACGATGGCCAGCAGCACGCCCTTGTTGGCCGCGGTGGCCAGCACCGCCCGGTCCCAGCCGACCGGGTGCTTGGTGATGTACAGCGCGAACAGCGCCGCGAACAGCGCCACCGCGCCCATCGTGGCGCGCTGCTCGCGCAGCCGGTAGCGCCAGTCCGCGTTCATGCAGTCGCCTCTTCGTTCAGGTTGAGCGCGCTCGCCACCAGCGCGTGCTCGGTCAGGGCCCCGCCTTCCAGCCAGCGCACGATCCGGCCGCCGTAGAACACCGCGACACGGTCGCAGCAGCCGATCAGCTCGGCGTAGTCGGTGGAATAGAACAGCACCGCGGCGCCTTCGTCGGCCAGGGTGCGCACCAGCGCGTAGATCTCCTGCTTGGTGCCCACGTCGATGCCGCGCGTCAGGTCGTTCAGCAGCAGCACCCGCGGTTCGTTCAGCAGCCACTTGCCGATCACCACCTTCTGCTGGTTGCCGCCCGACAGCGTGCCCACCGCGTCCTCCATGCTGCCGGCCTTGATCGCCAGCCGGCGCACGATGCCGGCGACGGCGCTGCGCTCCTGCGCCAGCCGCAGCACGCCCGCGCGGCTGAACCGGTCCAGCGCCGCCAGGCTCAGGTTGTCGTTGACCGACATCGGCAGCAGCAGCCCGTCGGTCTTGCGGTCCTCCGGCACCAGGGCGATGCCCAGGGCCTTGGCCGCGCGCGGCCCGCCGATGCGCGCCCGCCGCCCTGCCACCAGCACCTCGCCGCCCACGCCGCGCAGCACCCCGAACAAGGCCAGGAACAGCTCGCGCTGGCCCTGGCCGTCCAGCCCGCCGAGGCCGACGATCTCGCCCGGCCGCACGGCCAGGTCGACGTCGTGCAGGCGGCCGGCCCACGTCAGGCCGCGCACCTCCAGCGCCGGCGCCGCGCCGGCGGCCTGGGCGGCCGGCTTGGGCGGAAAGACATGCGCGAGGTCGCGCCCGATCATCATCTCCACCACCTGGGCGTCGCTGCGGGTGCCGGCCGGGAAGCTGGCCACCTCGTGCCCGTTGCGGAACACCGAGCATTCGTCGGCCAGCTCGGTCACCTCGTTCATGCGGTGCGAGATGTAGACGATGGCCAGCCCTTCGTCACGCAGCCGCCGCAGCAGCGCGAACACGCGCTGCACCTCCGCCGCCGGCAGCGCCGACGTCGCCTCGTCCAGGATCAGGATCTTCGGTGCGCGCGCCAGTGCCTTGGCAATTTCCACCAGCTGGCGCTTGGACAGCGGCAGGCTGGCTACCGTTGCCAGCGGATGGATGTCGCCGGCGCCGGCGCGTTCCAGCGCCGCCTGCGCGATGCGGCGCTGCGCCTGGCGGTCGACCAGGCCGAAGCGGCGCGGCGGGTTGGTGATGCAGATGTTGTCGGCCACGCTCAGGTCCGGCAGCAGCGACAGCTCCTGAAAGATGCAGGCGATGCCGGCGGCCACCGCATCCTGCGGGTGCGAAAACTGGCGCTGCTGCCCCTGCAGCAGGATGCGCCCCTCGTCCGGCTGCACCACGCCGGCCATCACCTTGATCAGGGTGGACTTGCCGGCGCCGTTCTCGCCCAGCAGCGCATGGATGCGGCCCGCGGCGCAGGCGAAGCTGGCGCGCTCCAGCGCCCGCACGCCCCCGTAGCGCTTGGACACCTCGACCAGCCGCAGGACGGGGTCCGACACGGATGCCGTCAGTTGTTCTTTTCGTCCTTCGCCATGATGTCCGTGGCCTTGAGCGTCACGTTGCAGGGCGGGAAGTCGGTGGTCGTGAAGAAGTTGTCCGTGAGGTTCGGGAAGTAGTTCTCGCCCGCCTTGAAGTTGGGATGGGTCACCGTCGGGATCGGCACCGAGATCATCTGCGGCATCACCTTGCCCTGCAGCGCCGCCACCGCGGCCTTCATCGAGATGGCCACCAGCCCCGGCGACTGGCCGAGCGACGCGCACAGCAGGCCGTCCTTGGCCCGCTCGGCGCACAGCTTGCGAAAGCCGTTCTCGGCCTCGCCCGCCACCGGGATCATCTTGTGCTTGGCGTCGATCAGCGCGCGCACCGCGCCGGTGGAGCCGCCCTGCACGAACATGCCGGCGAAGCTCTTGTGCACGGCCACCGCATCCGCCACCGCCTTCTGGGCGGTGCCGTCGTCCCAGTTGCCGACGACCTCCACCACCTCGAACTTGTTGCCCGGGGCCTCCACCACCTTGCGGAAGCCCAGGTGCCGGTCGCGGTCCACCGAGTTGCCCGGCACGCCGCGCACCTCCAGCAGCTTGCCGGACTTGGACGGGATGTTCTTGACCAGCCATTCGCCCGACTGCTGGCCCATGGCCAGCTGGTCTTCGTTGACCATCATCACGTCGGTGCTGTCCAGCACGTTGTCGAAGGGCACGATCACCACGCCCTTGGCGTTGGCGCGCTTGATCACCGGCGCGAAGGCGGTGGGGTTGACGGCGATCGTGACGATCGCGTCGTAGCCGGAGTTGATGAAGTTGTCGATCGCCGCGATCTGCGCCGCCACGTCGGTGCCGGTGGAGACGATCTTGAACTCCTTGAGCTGCGACTTCATCTCCGGGGTCGCCGCGTAGGCCTTCGCCATCTTGATCATCTGGATGCGCCACGTGTTTCCGACGAAGCCGTTGGCGAGCGCGACGCGGTACGGGCCCTTCTTGGCGGGCCACTGGAAGTACTTGGTGCTGGCGTCCCAGGGCTTGAAGCAGCCGGGGTTTTCGCCCGGACCGCTGACGACGGCCGGCCCGGCCGCGAGCGCCGAACCGGCGATCAGCGCCGCCGCAGCGGCGACGGTGCATGTGCGTGAAATCATGGATGCCTCCTTGGGTGGGAACCAACGGCCGATGGCGCTTGCGCGCCGCCGGCACCCAACTCAGCGCCCGCTTCTGTCCTGCTGCAGGCTGCGCAATCATCATACGATCACACCAATTCAGGCTGCCAGAGGGGCGGCCTCGGGACTAACCCTAGGCCCGGACGCCGGGCTGCGCGGCAGTCCCGCCGCGGAGCTCCGGTCGCCCTGCGCCGGCAGCGGCATCGGACAAGTCCGATCCGGGTCGGACGATTCCCCGGCGCAAACCGGAACCAGCCGACCGGCCGGATCAGGAAGGGCCGATGTCGGCGCGGCCGGCCGCCGCCCATAGTGGATGCACGTTCCTGCCATTCACGGAGGCCCCTCATGATCGAGTCCACATCCTGCGAATTCCAGCTGCAGTTCCGTTCGCTGTTCGACAGTGGGCGGGGTTTTGCGTTTCCCTGCGACCCGCAAGGGCAGGTCGACCTGAACCACCTGAACGAGCGGGCACGCAACAACTATCTGTATGCGCGGGCGATGGTCGGCCGCGAGCTGTGCTGGCCGGCCGTCGTGACGGCGCAACTGCACTGACCGCGGCCGCTGCCGGTCGGGCCGGCGCCGTCGCCCACCAGCTGCGGCAGGCGCTACCCCGGTTGGCCGTCCAGCAGCCAGGCGAGCGCCTCCGGCTCCGCGTCGAACACGCGCATCTGCAGCCCGACGGCAACCGCCGCCTGCTCGGTGTTGCGGGTGATCTCCCCCGGGGGAACGATCGAGGCGAGCTTGAACAGCAGCTGCAGTTTTCCCGCCCCCAGTTCCCCGATCAGGGTCTGCTCCTGCCTGGTCAGCCGGCCTTCCACCCGGCGCAGGTCGATCAGCACGCGGTCGTCCTCGTAGCGGTCGACGTCGCCGGCCACCAGCAGGGTCAGCTCGGCGAATTCCCGCAACGAGGTCGGGCCGGCCACGTTGTACCGGACGTAATCGGGGTGGCGGTCGACGGTCACTTCGAATGGCATGGTCCGAGTCTATCGTCCACGGCGGCCCGGCCGTGCACTGCCCAGCAACGACCGACAGCAGCGACGGGCGCCCGTCCTACACTCCTGCCCCAGCCATTGGAGGAAAGTCGTCTCAGCAACGGCACGACCATGGCAATGGACACCCCAGTCAGCACCGAACTGCAGCGCCACGCGCTGCAGGCCTCGACCGAGCAAATGATCCTGGCGCGGCAGCTTCCCACGCGCACCGTGGCCCTGGTGCTGGCCGGCGGGCGCGGCTCCCGGCTGCAGGACCTGACGGACCGCCGGG
Source organism: Caenimonas terrae (assembly GCF_042655405.1). Lineage (NCBI taxonomy): Bacteria > Pseudomonadati > Pseudomonadota > Betaproteobacteria > Burkholderiales > Comamonadaceae > Caenimonas > Caenimonas terrae. The sequence goes on from NZ_JBHSMF010000006.1 coordinate 98,734, forward strand.
CCAAGCCGGCGGTCTACTTCGGCGGCAAGTTCCGCATCATCGATTTCGCGCTGTCCAACTGCATCAACTCCGGCATCCGCCGCATCGGCGTGGTGACTCAGTACAAGTCGCATTCGCTGCTGCGCCACCTGCAGCGCGGCTGGAATTTCCTGCGCGGCGAATCCAACGAGTTCATCGACTTGCTGCCCGCGCAGCAGCGCGTGAACGAGGCGTTCTGGTACCGCGGCACGGCCGATGCGGTGTTCCAGAACATGGACATCCTGCGGGCCTACAACCCCGAGTACATCCTGGTGCTGGCGGGCGACCACATCTACAAGCAGGACTACTCGCTGATGCTGCTGGACCACGCGCAAAGCGGCAGCCGCTGCACCGTGGGCTGCATCGAGGTGCCGCGGATGGATGCCACCGCGCTGGGCGTGATGGCCATCGACGAGAACCGGCGCATCACCAACTTCCTGGAGAAGCCGGCAGATCCGCCGGCGATGCCGGGCAAGCCCGACCGCGCGCTGGGCAGCATGGGCATCTACGTGTTCGACGCCGATTACCTGTACGAGATGCTGGACGCGGACGTGGCCAACGACGGCTCGGACCACGACTTCGGCAAGAACATCATTCCGCGCATCGTCGCCGACGGCCAGGCCCTGGCGCACCCGCTGAACCTGTCCAGCGTGCCGTGGACCACCCGCCACAACCCCTACTGGCGCGACGTCGGCACGGTGGACGCGTTCTGGGCCGCCAACCTGGACCTGGCGTCGAACATGCCGGAGCTGAACATCTACGACCGCGAGTGGCCGATCTGGACCTACCAGGAACAGCTGCCGCCCGCCAAGTTCGTGCCCGACGAGAAGGGCCACAACGGCGAGACGGCGAACGTGATGGTCTCGGGCGGCTGCATCGTTTCGGGCTCGGACCTGCGCGAATCGGTGCTGTTCTCCAGCGTGCGCATCCATTCCTGCTGCCGCATCAGCCAGGCCGTGTTGCTGCCGGACGTGGAGGTGGGCCGCGGCTGCCGCCTGAGCAAGGTGGTGATCGACCGCGGCTGCAAGCTGCCCGATGGCATGGTGATCGGCGAGAACGCGGAACTGGACGCCGGCCGCTTCTACCGCTCGGACAAGGGCGTGGTGCTGGTGACCAAGGCGATGCTGGAGAAGCTGGCGGCGCCGGCCGGCGAATAGCACGGCGAAACCGCATCAGGCCAGCGGTTCCGGGCCCACCAGGGCAAGGCTACATCGTTCCAGGAATATTGGGATCGTTGACCGGATGAGGCGAAGCTGAAAGGGCCGTCAGAACGGCGAGTTCAGGCCCGGCGGCATTTTCTTCATGCACCGATGAAACTGGTCGCCGTCCAGCCAGGCCTGCACCCATTGCCGGGTGGCGCGACACGCCTGTCCGTCGAACCAGGCGGGATCCACGGCGCGGAACTGGCGCACGAAGGGGAAGACGGCCAGGTCCGCCGCGCAGGGGGCGATGCCGCCCAGCCACGGGGCAGTCGCCAGGCGCTCCTCCAGGGCGTGCAGCAGGCCGCCCGCGGCCTCGTCGCGGTGGAAGGCGGGCGTGGCGTCGACAGCACGCTGCGGATACTTGTACAGGTCGAGCTCTCGCTTGAATGGGCCGTCGTTGAGCGCAACCAGCGCCTGGTTGCCCGGGGTCTGCGCCCTGCTCCACCAGCCCTGCTGGTCCCGCCCCTCGAATGCCCAACGCATGATGTCCAGGCTCTCCTGGATCACCCGGCCATCGGGCAAGACCAGGACCGGCACCGTTGCCTTTGGCGACACCGCCAGCAACCCAGGGGGCTTGTCCCTCAGGACGATCTCATGGGCGTCAAACGTGACCGATGCCTGCAGCAGCGCCATTCGCGCACGCATGGCGTAGGGACAGCGGCGATAGGTGTAGAGCAGCGGGAGGGCCAGGGAAGCTTTCGGCACGGTGAGGGGCTGCGGCTGACAGCGTGGCAAAGGACAAGCGCTGGCGGGCGCTTGCGCACAGGGGCCTGATTTTACGGACCGCAGAACAGCGGTTCCCGCGTCACCGCGCGTGGCAGCGCCACTGGGTGCCGCAGCAGGCGCCTCGCGGAAGCGGGCACGGCCGTTATGGTGCTCGATGAAGCCGGAGGGCAGCCCGTGCCCTGATCTCCAGGACATCGTTCGTATCGGGCTTCAAAGAGCGCTCGGCTCTTCTTGGAGGTAAGTCTGCGTCCGTTCAATGGCTGATGTCAGTGCCGACAGCAAACGGGTTGCATGCGTCCGCAGCCGAGTCCATGCGGGTCGCTCATTGCGTCTGTTCCGGAAAGTGCTTCGGATGGAAGGCTCTTAACTTCGGCCAAGAACAGTTCTACGGCTGCGCGTTGCTGATCCTCTAAGTGCGAAGCCGCTGCACTCACTACGCCGTGACCGAAATCAAGTATGTCCTGGTGAAGCTGCCATGCAGCGTTTTCGCCATCTTCAGACCCGACCTCATGTGACATTCCTTCGGCAATGACGGCCAGGAATTCCACAGAATAGTAAAAACAATTGTGGAAGACCTCTTCAGGTGAGAGGGAGCGTTCTGTTGTCATGCCGGCTCAAGGTTAGTTGGTGCTGGTCCATATGGCGACGGTTGCGCAGAAATACGGCCGGGCAGCTACCGCAACAACCTCCTTCAGCCTTAGCGAACTACCGTTGCGCCACCTACTTTGGAGGCCCCACAAAGAATTGCCACATGAGCAACCCCCACGCGTATGCGGCGCCCAGAGAAACAGCAGTCACAAAGGCCATCAATGGCCAATGACCATACGCGTCGAAGATCCAGACCATGCCGGTCGCAGCTGGTATGCCAAAAGCGATCAGTGAATACCACATAAAGACACGCTTCCTTTTGGGGGCGTTACCGATGCGATGCATACGTTCTGCGTTCATTTGATGTTCCGGTGTGTCACTGACACTGTGAAGGGTCCATTGGCGGGGATGATTGCATTGCGTTGTACAGGTATATGCCGCCAACGACCACAACAGCACCTACGCCAAGTGTTGCCGCCCCAAGAGTCGATCCTGCCATGGCTGCCGTTGCTGTCGCATCGCTGATAGCGATCTCACCAAGGCTGGTAGCGGTCCCCCAAACACCGCCCGCGACCGCCCCCGCGCCAGCACCAAGACCCATCGCTCTAGCGACGGTTAAACCGAGATTTGGGCCGGAAGCGTATTGGGCCGCCGTACATGTACAGGATTGCTTGGCTGGCCTTCCTCTTGCCGGCACCGGGGATCCGCGTCCGCCGCCACTGCCTTGTCCCATGAGGCCTATTGGATCAACGAAGCTGAGTGCAGCATTATTGACATAGCTGAATCTGTTAGGACCTGCAGCCATACCGACAGGATCCGGCTGACTGTACCTGCCCTGCGCCGCGTTGTAGCTGCGGAAGTAGTTGTAGCTCAGATTCGATTCTTCGTCGAAATACTGCCCCGGGAAGCGCAGGTTCACCTCCAGCGCCGTGTCCGTCGCATTGAGCGCCACGTCCTGTTTGCTGCCCGTTGCCTTCGGATTCGGCGTTGCCTTCAATACCCCGGTGGGCTTGTTGCTGCCGAAGGCGCTGTACGGCCATTGCCACACCGGCTTGTTGACGTCGTCGGTGATCAGCCGCGGCGTTCCCAGGTGGTCGGCATGGACCGCATAGAACCTGTTCCTGCTGTAGATGCCGATCGGGATCGCCTGGCCATCATCGGTGGGGAGCCAGATGTCGACGTTCGTTCCGGAAGCGGTTCTTCGAGGGTGCTTTGAACCTTTCCTCCACCTCAATGGGACGTGGGCTGCAGCTGAAGGTCACTCGTGCTAGCGTGTCCTGGGTTAAGCACAAGGACTGAAGTTGCGAAGCGTTCAAGAACAGCCCACTCGCCGTCATGAACGGAAACCACGGTGGCCGGTGTGGTCAAGCCCAAGAAGGACGAGGCTGATCGGCATGCCGCCGTCCGAAGGCATTCAGCAAAATTGCTACTGCGTCCATTATCCGGAGCAAGGGGGGCTAATACGATGGAAGCCTGTTCACCAGTCACCCGGCGCTTCAGACCGATCGATGCGGTACCACTTGGAATCGTCTTGCCGGAAGGCCAGAGCCCGTAGGTCAGTACTGCTCCGTCAGTGGGCCTGGAAACCGTTTCCACAATCCATTGACCGCTGTAGGTCAGAGAGACGGGACGCCATTTCATTTCTCCGTAGTCGCGCATCCAGTGGCGCTGGATGTTGGCCAAGCCGGCATCTGAGAAACACCAGGCAACTACCGAAAGCAACAGCGCGGTTATGACTAGCGAAGCCGACACTATGAATGGGACCGATTTCCAGTTCTTTGATTTCATGTGAAGCTATCGAACGGGTCGTGGGAGACCACCCGGACTAATAGACGTTCCGGGTACATTTTGGCCCAGTCCAGCCGCAGCGTTGGCGGCTCCCTGCACTGCTGCTTGCGTTGCGTCCTGCACTTATTGCTGGGTATAAGGAGGCGGTCCCATCGCACCTTTTGCAGCCCATTCCTGCAGAGCTTGATTCATCAGACTAGCGGTGACCGCCAAGTCAAGGGCCTGCTTGGTATTTTGTTCGGCCTCGTATAACTTCATAACCTGCTGACGATCGCATAGCAGGCGGCGCCGCCCACAACGACTACGACAGGAAGCCAACTTTTGCCGGTAGGATCCATTTTGGAAACCGGATTCCCTGCGGCATAGCTGAAGATTTCCGATGTCAGTCGCTCGCACGCACGCAGAGAGAATTCAAGAGTCTTGGCAGCGGAGCGACCACGAGCAGCATACCAATCAGGAGGTGCAGCCAACCAGCCTTTTCGAAATCTAAAGTGGCGAAGAAGATGATAGGCAAAAGCGCCGGCACAGCGCGCCACTTCGTGATTGGCGTGCGAGCTAATAGGAAGACTGCAACCAGCAGTGCCACAAGTCCGCTCAACACGGAGATGCTCGGATTGCTCGCGGCCTGCACCTTGCCGAAACCCCAGACAATGACCGGCAAACCGAAGATTGCGGGCAAGAAGCTGCTCCAAAATGACGCCACACCTCGGCGGATCCCCGCCACTGCGACCCAGAGGTAGAGTAGTCCACCGACGGCAAGGACACAGTACCCCCCCAAAATGACGAATCCGAGCGCTCCGGCACTCGCGCGAAGGAGCGCGGTTCCGACTTCCCCAATGGGAACTGCAGTCAATACGAACGCGACCGCGAACAGGCACTCAAGGACGAACAGCCAATTGGCGACCCTGAAAATCATGGCTACTCCCTCATGGTTGACCGAGTGGCCAGCGACACTGGCTCCAGCACCGCGGGTGATCGTCGTAGTACCAACTCGCCGGAGGTTGCGTCATGCTTTGAACTGGATTTGTCTTCCCGCACGAGTTCACCGGGAGAGCGTCGTGAAGGCACTGGCGTGCGCAGTTCGCGACAGGTTCATCGCCCGTGTTAGAGCAGATCAAATTGAGCGTGGTACCAGGGGAGTAGTAGCCATTGCACATCTGCGGGCTGAACCCAGGCGCGTACGGGAGGGGCGGGGACGGACCTTTTCCCGGCGCTCGTCCCAGTAGGCCTTCGGGATCGCTCATCGAAAGTGGATTCCCCCTTACATAGCTGAATCGATTCCACCCCCCATCAAGTCCAATCGGATCGGGCTGACTGTATCGCCCCTGCGCCGCGTTGTAGCTGCGGAAGTAGTTGTAGCTCAGATTCGATTCTTCGTCGAAATACTGCCCCGGGAAGCGCAGGTTCACCTCCAGCGCCGTGTCCGTCGCATTGAGCGCCACGTCCTGTTTGCTGCCCGTTGCCTTCGGATTCGGCGTTGCCTTCAATACCCCGGTGGGCTTGTTGCTGCCGAAGGCGCTGTACGGCCATTGCCACACCGGCTTGTTGTCGTCGTCGGTGATCAGCCGCGGCGTTCCCAGGTGGTCGGCATGGACCGCATAGAACCTGTTCCTGCTGTAGATGCCGATCGGGATCGCCTGGCCATCATCGGTGGGGAGCCAGATGTACTCCTGCGCGCCCCTGCCCGCCGAACTGCCGTTGTCGTATTCGCCAAGCAGGCTACCGGCCTCGTCGTACACGAAGGCGGTGCCCACACTGTTGCTCTCCCGGTCGGCCAGGAACATCCACCGGAAGTTGGCCTGGAGCCAGTCGATGAAGCCCTGGCCCAGGACCGCCCGGTCAGGCACGGTCTGGTCGGCGGTCGCCTCGGTCTTGAAGACGCGCTGGCCCAGCGCGTTATGAAGGTAGCCAACCCTGGCCGCTTCACGGTCCCTCGAGATCCTGACCTTGGACAGGCGCCGCGCGGCGTCGTACTCGAAGGTCCGCAGGCCGTCGCCGGTCATCGCGCCGTTGGCGTCCAGGCTGTAGCTGAAGGTCGTGAGCACACTCCTCGTCTTGCCGTTCTGGGTCCTGGCGACCGTCTGCGCCAGGCCCAGCAGCCGGTTGCTGGCCGCCTCCACATTCAAGGTCTGGCTGGTGGACTGGGTGAAGTCCCCGGCATCCAGCACGCCGTCCAGGTCGCTGTCGCTGGTTGCGCTGTCGACCGCCGTGAGGCGGTTGGAATTGGCGTCGTAGGTGTAGCGGCTCGAAGCGCCGTCGCGTGCCAGGCTGGTGAGGCGGTTGCGGCTGTCGTAGCCGGCCGTCCAGCTCACCGGCGTGGTGTACGCCTGCTTGCCGGCCGCCGGGCCCGCCGCGCGGCTGGCCCACAGGCCCTGGGTGATGCCGGTGATCCGGCCCGCGGCGTCGTACACGTAGCTGGAGAACTCGGTGGCCGACATGCGGCCGTCGGTGTCGAAGGTCCTGCTCGCCTGGTCGCCGCTGGTCCACGCCCAGGTCCTCGGCTGGCCCAGCGCGGTGTGCGTGATGTTGCTCACGAAGGGCACCACCGGCTTGGAACGAAGCGGGTTGGAGGACGGCTCCTGCACGTCGATTCCGGCGATCCGGCCGGCGACCCGGTTGTACGTCACCTTCAGGCCGCTGGGGTAGGTGATGCTGGCCAGCTCGCCGCCGGTGTAGCCGTACTGCACCTTGAACTGGCTGGGACGGGCCGGGTTGTCGTTGACGGCCTGGGTCTTGGCCAGGACACGGCCCTGGGCATCGCGCACGTACGTGGTCGATCCGCTCTTGTCGTCGATCTTCGACAGGTAACCCGCCTGGCCCTGGTCGTAGCTGAAGGCGGCGAGGTTGTCGGACGAATATTCGATGGTGGTGGGCCGGCCCAGCGCATCGCGGGTGATCGCGGTGACGTTGCCGACGGCATCGGTGATGCCCGTGACTTCGCCGGCGGCGTCGCGCTGGTAGCGCATGCTGCCGATGTCCGGGCTGGACTCGCTCACCACTTCGCCGAACGCGTTCGTCTGGTACGCGGTGGCCACGCCCTTGGGGTCGGTGACGCGGGTCAGCTGGTCCAGCTGGTTCCAGGCCTGTGTCGCCGAGGTGTTGTCCGCGAAGGTGGTGGCGACCGGGCGGCGCAGGCCGTCCAGGCTCTGGCGCGTGGTCTGGTTCAGGGGATCGGTCTGCGCGACCGGCTCGCCGTTGCCGTCATAAGCCAGCGCCGTGGTCTGACCGGCCGCGCCCTGGAGCGCGGCCACCTGGTTCAGGCTGTTGATGACACGGCTGGTGACCAGGGCGATGGCACCGCTGGCATCCCTGACCTCCTCCCGCACGCGGTTGCCGGCGGCGTCCAGCGTGTACTGGACACTGGCGCCCCGGTTGTCGCTCGCGCCGACCAGGCGCTGCGCAGCGTCATAGCTGTAGCTGACCTGGTAGCCATTGGGCATGGTGGCGCTGGCGAGCTGGCCGGCAGGGGTGTAGCCGTAGCTGCTGCTGTCGCCGCCGCGCACCTGTTGCACGAGGCGCCCGCGGCCGTCGTAGGCGAAGGTGGTGACCATGCCATTGGGTGCGGTCTGGCTGGTGATCCTGCCGGCGGCGTCGTAGCTGGCGCTGGTTTGCTGGCCGAGCGGGTTCGTCACGCTCACGCGGTTGCCGGCGCTGTCATAGCCGAAGCTCCACATTGCGCCCTTGGGGTCGGTCATCGTCGCAACCAGGCCCTGGGCCGTATAGGTCCATTGCCAGCTGCGGGCCTGGCCGCTCGCCAGGTCGGTGACGGTCTGGCTCAGCTTGTTGCCGGCGTCGTCGTAGCTGTAGGCCGTGGTCCTGCCAGCTTCGCTGACCAGCGCAGGCAGCCGGACGTTCGGCGCCCAGTCGCTGCGCCGCAGCTGCTGTTCCGGACGGCCGGCGGCGCGCGTGACGGTGACCGGCAGCTTGCGCTGCAGGTCGTTGGTGAACAGCGTCGCGACGCCCAGATAGTCCGTGCTCTGGACCAGCAGTCCGGTTGCCGCATCGACCACGTTGCTGGCAGCGTCGCGGCTGCAGTTGGTACACGGCTGGATCTGGCCGGCAAACACCTGGCGCGCCCCGGCCTTGCTGTAGGCCTGCGTGCGCGTCATGCCCAGGGGGTCGGTCACGACCACGCTGCCATCGCTGTTGAACACAAGCTGGTAACGATCCACGCCGCCCGCATGCTCGGAGGAGACGGCCCGGCCCGCGGCGTCGTAGGCCCAGGTCGCCAGCCGGATTCCGCGCTCGTCGACCAGCCCGGTGAGCGCAAGCGGATAGCTGGTGTCTTCGTAGAGGTAGCTGCGGCTGCTGCCGTCGGGGTAGCCGACCTGGCTCAGGCGCCCTTGCCCGTCGTAGCCGTAGGTGATGGTCGTTGCTTCCGGTGTCGTCACCCCCACCAGGCGGTTCTGGCCGTCATAGGCGAATTGAAGCGCCGCGCCGAAGGAGTCCCTGACGCTGCGTAGCAGGCCGTCGCGTTGCTCGAACGTGTACGACATCCCGCCGTTGCGGGTGATGGACAGGATGCGGCCTTGCGCGTCGTACCACTCGGTGGCGTTGTTCGCTGTCACGTACTTCCACGAGGGCTGCGACGCGTCTGCCGGGGCCAGCTTGAACAGCCGTTCGCGGGCCGCCGCTTCGCCGGTCCATTCACCCGCGCCGTTGCCGGAGAACAGATGGGCGCGGCCGTCCGGCCTGATCACCCGCGCGAGCGCCGCACCGGCGAACACGCGCACGCTGTAGTTGTGGACCCATCCGGGCAGCGACGAGTTGTAGCGGCGCACGAGGTTCAACCCGTGCGGTCCGCGATAGTCCACTTCCTGCTGGAACTTGTTGCCGGTGGCCGTGAAGATCGGGTTGCCGGCCGCTTCGACGGCAGCCCCGCACGTGTTGCCGTCGTCCGCAGTGGGCTGGACTGGCGGCTCATCCGGCGGTGGTGGTTCGCCGACCGCGTCCGGCGACCAGGGGTCGCCAGGCGGGCCGCCGTTGGGGCCCGGGCCCGCGCCCGCAGGCGCACCGGGTGGGACGGGCGGCGGGTCGACGGGCGGCGAGCCGGAGTTCGGCGGGCAGGACATGAAGCCGCCCTCCCCGCTCGCGCAACCCAGGGGGGCGGCGGCGGAGCGGTCGAGCACACCAGGTTGATGCCCCTGAACTGGGGGCTGTGGTAGCGGGTCCCATGCTGGAAAGAATGCGAATAGCTCCAGGAGACGCCCGGGGTGCAGCTATCGAGTAGATACGGAATGCGCCACCGCAAGGGATCGGTGTCATTGGCCCAGTTCAGGTCCGCCTGCGCGGCACCGCACCAGGTGTCCGCGTTGTAGCCATCCGAGACATGCTCGTTGTAGTAGAAATACTGCAGCTTCTGGTCGGCAGGACAGGCCGTCAGGCTGGTGTCCGTGTAGGTGACCGACGTTGGCGGCGCAAGTGTTTGCGGCGCAGCCCTTGCCGGGCCGGCTGCCGGCCGCGTGGGCGTGATCACCGTGGTCGGCGTCCATCCCGGAGGATTGCTTGACTGGGAGACTGCCGCAGTGGACGCAGCAAACATGAACGCGCAGCAACCGGCGGCGCGCACGGCCGATGAGAATCGCATGTTTCTCCCTTCAAGCTGCGCAGCAGCCGCGTTGTTGTGTTTGATTCAGACGACGCGGGAAGTCTGCTATGCAACCGCGCCAAGGTCGCTGGCGCCCCCTGTCATGACAGATGTGCCGGGTAAACACTTAGCGCTGAGGCGGGTGCCGGCGCCAACCGTCCCTGCCCGACAATGCCCCATGCAATTCCAGCCGCTGCTCGAAGACATCATTGCCACCCTGCGCCCGGAGCTTGGCCGCGCCGGCGAGGTGGCCAGCTACATCCCGGCGCTGGCCCGCGTGCCGGCCGAACGCCTGGGCATCGCGCTGCGCACCTGCGACGGCGAGGAGGCGCATGCCGGCGACAGCACCACGCCCTTTTCCATCCAGAGCATCTCCAAGCTGTTCACGCTGACGCTGGCCATGCGCGAGCAGGGCGAGGCCCTGTGGGAGCGGATCGGCCGCGAGCCCTCCGGCAATCCGTTCAACTCCCTGGTCCAGCTCGAAGCGGAGATGGGCAAGCCGCGCAACCCGTTCATCAACGCCGGGGCGCTCGCGGTGGCGGATCGCCTGGTCAGCCGCTTCGACGCGAAGGCGCAGATCCTGGCATTCGTCTCCAGCCTGTGCGGCGAGGCGGTGCAATTCGACGAGGAGGTCGCGGCCTCGGAGGCGGCCACGGGTTACCGCAATGCCGCCCTGGCCAATTTCATGAAGAGTTTCGGCCGCATCGACAACGACGTGGCCAGCGTGCTGGACTGCTACTTCCATCAATGCGCGCTGCGCATGAACTGCCTGCAGCTGGCGCGGGCCGCGGGTTACCTGTGCCGGGACGGCGCGCACCCGCTCACGGGTGCGCCGATCCTGACCGAGCGGCAGGCCCGCCGGGTCAATGCCCTGATGCTGACCTGCGGCACTTACGACGCCGCCGGCGAGTTCGCCTACCGCATCGGCCTGCCGTGCAAGAGCGGCGTCGGCGGCGGCATCGTCGCCGTCGTGCCCGACCGCCTCAGCCTGTGCGTGTGGTCGCCGGCGCTGGAGCCCAGCGGCAACTCGCTGCTCGGGATCAAGGCGCTAGAACTGTTCGCCGCCAAGACCGGGCTCTCGATTTTCTAGGGAAAAAGGCCGGATATTGCACAAAAGTGGCACCGGGGCGGTGTCCGACAAAGGGCGTGGAAAAAGCGCCGCCGGGGCTCGGGCGGGGTTCCTACACGGGCGGATGCCAAGGGTCTTCACCATTGCGGACATGAAAATTCTCAACTTCATCCATGTCACGGTCGCCCGTGCCTTCTATAGCTGGGCGATGAAAGAGATCAACCCCATGCACCCGGACGTGCCGCGGATCATGCAGCGCCAGCGCGAACTCGAAGACAAGGCTCAGCGGATCTTTGCCTGACGCGCCCGCCGGCGCCGCGCAGCGACCACAATCGGGGGCAATGTCCCCGTGTGTCGCGCATCCATGAACCTGCCCTGGCTCGAGCCCGGCGATCCCTTTCCTCCCCCTGACAGCGCCTGGGACGCCGACCAGCCGGCGCCCGGGTTGCTGGCCGCGGGCGGCGCGCTCGATGTCGATTCGTTGCATCGCGCCTATCGCCGGGGCATCTTCCCGTGGTTCAGCGACGGCCAGCCGATCCTGTGGTGGAGCACCGATCCGCGGATGGTGCTGTTCACCGCCGAATTCAAGCTCCATCGCTCGCTGCGCAAGACCCTGACGCGGTTCGCGGCCGATCCGCGCTGCGAGATCCGCGTCGACAGCGCCTTTGACAGGGTGATCGGTGCCTGCGCCAGCAGCGACCGGCCGGGCCAGTCCGGCACCTGGATCGTCCCTGCGATGGTCGAGGCCTACAAGCAATTCCACGCCGCCGGCCATGTTCATAGCGTGGAAACCTGGATCGACGGGGAACTGGCGGGCGGGCTGTATTGCGTCTCGATCGGCCAGGCGGTCTTCGGCGAGTCGATGTTCACCCGCGTCCCCGATGCCTCGAAGATCGCGCTGGCGGCGCTGGTCGCCATCTGCCGGCACGAGGGCATCGGACTGATCGACTGCCAGCAGAACACGCAGCACCTGGCCTCGATGGGGGCGCGCGAAATCCGCCGCAGCGACTTTGTGGCGACGGTGGCACAGAAGGCCCTGCTGCCCCCTCCTCGCTGGCGATTCGAGCCCGTATACTGGAGCGAACTACTGCCGCGTGAGCCAGCGTGACGCACCTCAAGGACCTTCCGCTCCAGACCCTGCAGTTCTATGCGACGGCGCCCTATCCCTGCAGCTATCTGCCGGGCAAGCAGGCGCGATCGCAGGTGGCCACGCCCAGCCACCTGATTCACAACGACGCGTATTCCGACCTCGTCACCAGCGGCTTTCGCCGCAGCGGGATGTTCACCTACCGGCCCTATTGCGACGGCTGCCGGGCCTGCGTGCCGCTGCGCGTCCTGACGTGGCAGTTCAAGCCGGACCGCAGCCAGCGCCGCTCCTGGGCCAGGCACAAGAACCTGCAGGCGCGCGTGCTTAAGCTGTGCTTCGTTCCGGAGCACTACCACCTATACCTGCGCTACCAGACCGGCCGCCATGCGGGCGGCGGCATGGACCACGACAGCATCGACCAGTACACGCAGTTCCTGCTGCAAAGCCGGGTCAACTCGCGGCTGGTCGAGTTCCGCGAGACGCTGCCCGACGGCTCTGCCGGCGCGCTGCGGATGGTGTCCATCCTGGACGTCCTGAACGACGGCATTTCGGCGGTGTACACGTTCTACGAACCCGATCCGGCCGCCAGCTATGGCACCTACAGCGTGCTGTGGCAGATCGACCAGGCCCGCAAGCTGAGCCTGCCCCACGTCTACCTGGGGTACTGGATCGAGCAAAGCCCCAAGATGAACTACAAGGCCCGCTTCGTGCCGCACGAGGTGCTGGCCGACGGCCGCTGGATTCCCGGAAGCTGAGCGGGCCACCGGCTGGAAGGGCCTGCGCCGGCAGGCCAGATTTCACAAAGTAAAATAGGAGGCACTTCACAGGTCTCCCATGAGAAAGACAGAGCCGGGCGTTGCCGCCACCCCCACGATCCAGGTCATCGAGCGCATGTTCGCGCTGATCGACGTGCTCGCCTCGCGCGAAGAGGCGATGTCGCTCAAGGAGATCAGCGAGAAGACCGGCCTGCATCCGTCGACCACCCACCGCATCCTGAACGACCTCGCCACCGGCCGCTTCGTCGACCGCCCGGAGGCCGGCAACTACCGGCTGGGCATGCGCCTGCTGGAGCTGGGGAATCTGGTCAAGGGCCGGCTCAACGTGCGCGACGCGGCGCTGCTGCCGATGCGCGAGCTGCACAAGCTGATCCAGCAGCCGGTGAACCTGAGCATGCGCCAGGGCGACGAGATCGTGTACATCGAGCGCGCCTTCAGCGAGCGCTCCGGCATGCAGGTGGTCCGCGCCATCGGCGGCCGGGCGCCGCTGCACCTCACCTCCACCGGCAAGCTGTTCCTGGCGGCCGACGATCCGCAGCGGGTCCGCGCCTACGCCACCCGCACCGGCCTGGCCGGCCACACCCGCAACAGCATCACCCAGCTGCCCGTGCTTGAGCGCGAGCTGGCCAAGGCGCGCCAATACGGCATCGCGCGCGACAACGAGGAGCTGGAACTGGGGGTGCGCTGCATGGCCGCCGGCATCTACGACGACCAGAGCAAGCTGATCGCCGGCCTGTCGATCTCGGCGCCGGCCGACCGGCTCGACGAGGGCTGGCTGACCAAGCTGCAGGCCACCGCCAACGAGATCTCGAACGCGCTGGGCCACAAGGCAGAAACGGGCCGTTAGGCCCGTTTGCGTCGCCGGCCCTCGCGGCCAGCGTGTCCGTCGCCCTGGCGACCGCTACCCGTTCACCTGCCGGATCAGTGTCGACGTCGGCATGACCCGGGGGTTGGATTCGACCCACTTGCGCACCCGCTCGGCATCGCCGATGCGACTGAGCTTGCCGGCCGAATCGAGGAACACCATGATCAGCTTGCGCCCGGCAATCTTGGCCTGCATCACCAGGCACTGGCCGGCCTCGTGGATGTAGCCGGTCTTCTGCAGGCCGATGTCCCAGTTCTGGTTCTTCACCAGCCGGTTGGTGTTGTTGTAGCTCAGCGTGCGGTTGCCCACCGCCACCTGGTAGCCGGGCGACGTGGACAGCTCGCGCAGCTTGGGGTCGTTGTAAGCAGTGCTCACCAGCATGGCCAGGTCGTTGGCGCTGGACTGGTTGCGGCTGGACAGGCCGGTGGGCTCGACGTAGCTGGTGTCTTTCATGCCCAGGGCCTTGGCCTTCGCGTTCATCAGGCCGACGAAGGTCGCCAGGCCGCCGGGATAGGTGCGTCCCAGCGCGTGCGCCGCCCGGTTCTCGCTGGACATCAGCGCCAGGTGCAGCAGTTCACCGCGGCTGAGCGTCGTGCCCACGCGCAGGCGCGAGCTGCTGCCCTTTTCGGTGTCCACGTCGTCCTGGGTGATCTCGATCATCTCGTCCATCGGCAGCTTGGCCTCGCTCACCAGCAGGCCGGTCATCAGCTTGGTGAGTGACGCGATCGGCAACACCGCCGAATCGTTCTTGCTCAGGAGCACTTCGCGGGTGTCCTGGTCGATCACCAGGGCGACGCTGGACTTCAGGTCCAGTTGGTCCTGGGTGGAGTGCAAACCGGCGAGCTGGCCGAAAGAGGGACGGGCATCCGCCACGTGCACCGCAACGCGCCGCCTGGCGACCACGAAGGTGCGGGAGATGCGCCGCTTGACGCTGGGCGAAGTCTGCTTTTCAACGGTGACAACCTGCCGCCGGGCCGCATGTGCGGGGCCGGCGATGCAGGCCGCAGCCACCAATGAACATGCAAGGGTTTGTGCCAAGCGGATGAAAGTTGTTCGCATTTGAAAAGGTGACCTCGCCGGCATCAGCAGACTCCTACAACGCTGCAACAGAACGCGTAGTGTACTGCCGCCGGAAAAGGTGCACAAGATCAATGACTTATGAAGGAATCCTCACTTTCCGCATAAATGACCGAAATAATTGCTAACCCTGGGCCGCCACCCGGTCGGCCTTGCTCTGTAACTTGTTGAGCGCACTGAGGTACGCCTTTGCGGAGGCAACCACGATGTCAGGGTCGGCTCCCACGCCGTTGACCACCCGTCCCGAGTTCTGCAGGCGCACCGTCACCTCCCCCTGGCTTTCGGTCGACCCGCTGATCGCGTTGACCGAATACAACACCATTTCGGCGCCGCTGTGCACATGCGACTCGATCGCCTTGAGCGAGGCATCCACCGGGCCGTTGCCGTCCGATTCGCCGCGCACTTCCTTCCCCTCGACCGTGAACACCACGCTGGCGTGGGGACGCTCGCCGGTCTCGCTGTGCTGGGACAGCGACACGAAGCCGAACTGCTCCTTGTCGTGGGTGACGCTTTCATCGCTGACCAGGGCCAGGATGTCCTCGTCGAAGATCTCGCTCTTGCGGTCGGCCAGCTCCTTGAAGCGCGCGAAGGCGGTGTTGACGTCGCCTTCGCTCTCGAGTGCCACGCCCAGGTCCTGCAGGCGCTGCTTGAAGGCGTTGCGGCCTGACAGCTTGCCCAGCACGATCTTGTTGGTGCTCCAGCCCACGTCCTCGGCCCGCATGATCTCGTAGGTGTCGCGCGCCTTGAGCACGCCGTCCTGGTGGATGCCGCTGGCATGGGCGAAGGCGTTGGCGCCCACCACGGCCTTGTTCGGCTGCACCACGAAGCCGGTGGTCTGGCTGACCATCCGGCTGGCGGCCAGGATGTGCTTGGTGTCGATGTTGACGTCCAGCCCGTAATAGTCCTTGCGGGTCTTCACGGCCATCACGATCTCCTCCAGCGAGCAGTTGCCGGCCCGCTCGCCCAGGCCGTTGATGGTGCACTCCACCTGGCGCGCGCCGCCGATCTTGACGCCGGCCAGCGAGTTGGCCACCGCCATCCCCAGGTCGTTGTGGCAGTGCACCGACCAGATCGCCTTGTCGGAGTTGGGCACCCGCTCGCGCAGCGTCCGGATGAATTGCCCGTACAGCTCCGGCACCGCGTAGCCGACCGTGTCGGGCACGTTGATGGTGGTCGCGCCTTCGGCGATGACGGTTTCCAGCACCCGGCACAGGAAGTCCATGTCGCTGCGGTAGCCGTCCTCGGGCGAGAACTCGATGTCGTCGCACAGGTTGCGGGCAAAGCGCACCGACTGCCTGGACTGCTCCAGCACCTGCTCCGGCGTCATGCGCAGCTTCTTTTCCATGTGCAGCGCCGACGTGGCGATGAAGGTGTGGATGCGCGCGCGGCTGGCGCCCTTGAGCGCCTCGGCGGCCCGGGAAATGTCCCGGTCGTTGGCCCGCGACAGCGAGCAGATCGTCGAATCCTTGATGGCGCCGGCAATCAGCTGCACCGCCTCGAAATCGCCGTTGGAGCTGGCCGCAAAGCCGGCCTCGATCACGTCGACCTTCAGCCGCTCGAGCTGGCGGGCGATCCGCAGCTTCTCGTCCTTGGTCATCGAGGCGCCTGGCGATTGCTCGCCGTCGCGCAGGGTGGTGTCGAAGATGATCAGTTGGTCTGCCATGGCGTTCATTCCTGGTCGCTGGGGGAAAGGGCCGAGGATGCGGCGGCCCGGCTGGCCTGCGCCCGCTGCAGGCCGGACACGATGGCCTTGAGCGATGCGGAGACGATGTTGGCGTCGATGCCGACGCCGAACAGCGTCTGCTGGCCGACCCGCAGTTCGAGGTAGGCGACGGCCTGGGCGTTGGCGCCCGAGCCGATCGCGTGCTCGTGGTAGTCCAGCACCCGCAGGTTCTCGCCGGTCGCCTGCGCCAGGCCGGCGACGAAGGCGTCGATCGGCCCCGTGCCGGCGCCCTGGATGCTCAGGTTGCGCGAGCCGAGCACCACGTCGGCGGCCAGCTTGACCACCGGACCGCTGGCGCCCTTGGCCTCCTCCAGCACCTGGTGCGTCGGCGCCGGCGTGCTGCGCACGCCGTACTCCCGCTCGAACAGCTGGAACAGGTCCTGCGCCGTCAGTTCCTTGCCGGTGGCGTCCATCACGGTCTGCACCACCTGGCTGAACTCGATCTGCAGGCGGCGCGGCAGCTCCAAGCCGTATTCGCTTTCGAGCAGGTACGAGATGCCGCCCTTGCCCGACTGGCTGTTGACGCGGATCACCGCTTCGTAGCTGCGGCCCAGGTCCTTGGGGTCGAGCGGCAGATAGGGCATGTCCCAGATGTCGCCTTCCTTGCGGGCGGCGAACGCCTTCTTGATCGCATCCTGGTGCGAGCCGGAGAACGAGGTGTAGACCAGGTCGCCGGCATAAGGATGGCGCGGGTGCACCGGCAGCTGGTTGCAGTGCTCCACGGTGCGGCGGACCTCGTCGATGTCCGAGAAGTCCAGGCCCGGGTCGACCCCCTGGCTGTACAGGTTCAGGGCGACGTTCACCAGGTCGAGGTTGCCGGTGCGCTCGCCGTTGCCGAACAGGCAGCCTTCGAGCCGGTCGGCGCCCGCCATCACCGCCAACTCCCCGGCCGCCGTCCCGGTGCCGCGGTCGTTGTGCGGGTGGACCGACAGCACGATGCAATCGCGGCGCGCCAGGTTGCGGTGCATCCACTCGATCATGTCGGCAAAGATGTTGGGAGTGGAATGTTCCACCGTCGACGGCAGGTTGACGATGCACTTGCGCCCGGGAGTCGGCTGCCAGACGCCGGTGACCGCATCGACCACCCGCTTGGAGAAGGCCAGTTCGGTGCCGGAGAACATCTCCGGCGAGTACTGGAAGGTCCATTGCGTCTGCGGCCGCTGCGCCGCCAGTTCGACGAACAGGCGCGCCTGGCTGGTGGCCAGCTCCACGATGCCGTCTTCGTCCAGGCCCAGCACCACCCGGCGCATCACCGGCGCGGTGGCGTTGTACAGGTGGACGATCACCCGCCTGGCGCCCTCCAGCGCCTCGAAGGTGCGCCGGATCAGCGGCTCGCGCGCCTGCGTCAGCACCTGGATCGTCACGTCCTCGGGCACCAGGTTGTCGTCGATCAGCTTGCGCACGAAGTCGAATTCAACCTGCGACGCCGACGGAAAGCCGACCTCGATCTCCTTGAAGCCAATGGCCACCAGCGCCTGGAACATGCGCAGCTTGCGGGGAATGTCCATCGGTTCGATCAGGGCCTGGTTGCCGTCGCGCAGATCCACGCTGCACCACACCGGCGGACGGGTCAGCACCGCGTCGGGCCAGGTCCGGTCGGTCAGGCGCACCGGGGGGAAGGCGCGGTACTTGCTGGCTGCTTGTTTCAACATGATGGGTTTCTCTCAAGGTTCGGTGAAACCTGCAGCCCCAAAACAAAACGGCCCGCTGCAGGTGCAAACGGGCCGTTGATCAGGGTTGCGCGAACGCTACCGTCTCCGCCCGTGGGGAGATAGCAGTAGCGCCAGCGAAATTCGGTTCATGAGAAGCAATGTAGCACAAGCGCCGCGCGGGCGCCGTGCCCGGGCAGGGGCCGGGCTTTCACCGATGCAGGCCGCTCTCTTCAGGCTCGTCGGTGGACGTGCTGATCACGCTGGTGCGCTGGCCCTTGGCGCGGCGCCACCCGTAGACGCCGTAGCCGGACAGGCCGTAGACGACGAACACGGCGAACAGCACGATCGGCGGGTCGATGTTGATGACGGCGATGCCCAGTGCGATCAGCACGATCACGGCGAAGGGAACGGTCTTCTTCATCTGCACGTCCTTGAAGCTGTAGAACGGCACGTTGGTGACCATCGTCAAGCCGGCGAACAGCGCGACCGCGAACATCACCCACTGCACTTCGTAGCCCTTGACGCCAATGTCGTGCATCACCCAGATGAAGCCGGCGACCAGGGCCGCGGCCGCGGGCGACGGCAGGCCCTGGAAATAGCGCTTGTCGACCACCGTGGTGTTGACGTTGAAGCGCGCCAGCCGCAGCGCTGCGCAGGCGCAATAGACGAAGGCCGCCACCCAGCCCCAGCGTCCGAGGCCCTTGAGGGCCCATTCGTAGGCGATCAGGGCCGGCGCCGCGCCGAAGGACACCATGTCGGACAGCGAATCCATCTGTTCGCCGAACGCGCTCTGCGTGTTGGTCATGCGGGCGACGCGGCCGTCCAGGCTGTCCAGCACCATGGCGCTGAAGACGCCGTACGCGGCCAGATCGAAGCGGCCGTTCATTGCCATCACCACCGCGTAGAAACCGCCGAACAGCGCCGCCAGCGTGAACAGGTTGGGCAGGATGTAGATGCCCTTGCGGCGCTTGCGCACGACGATGCCGTCGTGGACGTCGCCAGGCTGTGAATCGGAACCGTCGTGCATGGGCGAAGTGTAAGAGCAAAAACAAAGCCGCCCGCAGGCGGCTTGGTCGATCCCCGCTGTCATGGGGATGGGCTCGCGCGCGGCCCGCAGGCCGCCCGGCAAGCTCAGTTCTTGGTCTGGTCGACCAGCTTGTTCTTCTTGATCCAGGGCATCATCGCCCGCAGGGTTTCGCCCACGGTCTCGATCTGGTGCTCGGCCATCAGACGGCGGCGCGACAGCAGGGTCGGGGCGCCGGCGCGGTTTTCCAGGATGAAGTTCTTGGCGTATTCGCCGGTCTGGATGTCCTTGAGGATCTGCTTCATCACCTTCTTGGTCTCGTCGGTGATGACGCGCGGGCCGGACACGTACTCGCCGTACTCGGCGTTGTTCGAGATCGAGTAATTCATGTTGGCGATGCCGCCTTCATAGATCATGTCGACGATCAGCTTGAGCTCGTGCAGGCATTCGAAGTACGCCATTTCGGGCGCGTAGCCGGCTTCCACCAGCGTCTCGAAGCCGGCCTTGATCAGTTCCACGGTGCCGCCGCACAGCACGGCCTGCTCGCCGAACAGGTCGGTCTCGGTCTCTTCGCGGAAGTTGGTCTCGATGATGCCGGCCTTGCCGCCGCCGTTGGCCATCGCGTAGCTCAGGGCCAGGTCACGGGCCTTGCCGCTCTTGTCCTGATGCACCGCCACCAGGTGGGGCACGCCGCCGCCTTGCGTGTACGTACCGCGCACGGTGTGGCCGGGGGCCTTGGGCGCCACCATCCAGACGTCCAGGTCGGCGCGCGGCGTGACGAAGCCGTAATGCACGTTGAAGCCGTGGGCGAACACCAGCGAGGCGCCCGGCTTGATGTTGGGCTCGACGTCCTTCTTGTAGACCTCGGCGATCTGCTCGTCGGGCAACAGGATCATCACGACGTCGGCAGACTTGACCGCGTCGGCCACTTCGGCCACCTTCAGGCCGGCCTTCTCGACCTTGGGCCAGGACGCGCCGCCCTTGCGCAGGCCGACGACGACCTTGACGCCGCTGTCGTTGAGGTTCTGGGCGTGGGCGTGGCCCTGCGAACCGTAGCCGATGATCGCGACTGTCTTGCCCTTGATCAGGCTCAGGTCGCAGTCCTTGTCGTAATAAACCTTCATGGTCACTCCTGTTGAAATTGGTTGGGATGGAAGAAATGCGGAAGACGTCAGACGCGCAGCACCCGTTCGCCGCGGCCGATGCCGCTGGAGCCGGTGCGGACCGTCTCGAGGATGGCGCCGCGGTCGATCGCCTCCAGGAACGCGTCGTTCTTGCTCTGGTCGCCGGTCAGCTCGATGGTGTAGCTTTTCTCGGTGACGTCGATGATGCGGCCGCGGAAGATGTCGGCCATGCGCTTCATCTCCTCGCGCTCCTTGCCGACGGCGCGCACCTTGACCATCATGAGTTCGCGCTCGGTGTAGGCCCCTTCGGTGAGGTCCACCACCTTGACCACCTCGATCAGCCGGTTCAGGTGCTTGGTGATCTGCTCGATCACCTCGTCCGAGCCGGCGGTCTGGATGGTCATGCGCGACAGCGACGGGTCCTCCGTCGGCGCCACGGTCAGCGATTCGATGTTGTAGCCACGGGCCGAGAACAGGCCGACGACACGGGAAAGCGCGCCGGGTTCATTTTCCAGCAGCACTGCGATGATGTGTTTCATTGGGTCATTCCTCTTTTCGGTGCCCTCCCCGCCCGGCGGTAACCGGACGGCTTGGCAGCCAATAGATTAGTAACGGGGTGGAAACAAGGCCCGTGACCGGGCCCTGTCCTTGGGCTTACAGGTCTTCGGATCCCAGCAGCATCTCGGTGATGCCCTTGCCGGCCTTGACCATCGGGAACACGTTCTCGGTCGGGTCGGTGCGGAAGTCCATGAACACCGTGCGGTCCTTGAGCTTCCGCGCCTCGCGCAGGGCCGGCTCGACGTCGCGCGGGTTCTCGATCAGCATGCCGACGTGGCCATAGGCTTCGGCCAGCTTGACGAAGTTGGGCAGCGCGTCCATGTAGCTGTGGCTGTAGCGGCCCTCGTAATCGATCTCCTGCCACTGGCGCACCATGCCGAGGTAGCGGTTGTTCAGCGAGACGATCTTGATCGGCGTGTTGTACTGCAGGCAGGTCGACAGCTCCTGGATGCACATCTGCACCGAGCCTTCGCCGGTGATGCAGAACACCTCGCTGTCCGGCTTGGCCAGCTTGATGCCCATCGCATACGGAATGCCCACGCCCATGGTGCCCAGGCCGCCGGAATTGATCCAGCGGCGCGGCTCGTCGAAGCGGTAATACTGCGCCGCCCACATCTGGTGCTGGCCGACGTCGGAGGTGACGTAGGCGTCCGCGTCCTTGGTCATGTTCCACAGGGTTTCGACCACGTACTGCGGCTTGATCACCTCCGTGTTGGCGCGGTCGTAGCGCAGGCAATCCTTCTTGCGCCAGGTCTCGATCGTTTCCCACCAGGCCGCCAGCGCCGCCGGATCCGGCCGGGCGCTCGATTCGCGCACCATCCCGATCAGCTCGGTCAGCACGTCCTTGGTGTCGCCGACGATCGGGATGTCCACCTTCACGCGCTTGGAGATGCTCGACGGATCGATGTCGATGTGGATGATCTTGCGTTCGTTCTGCGCGAAGTGCTTGGGGTTGCCGATCACCCGGTCGTCGAAGCGCGCCCCAACCGCCAGCAGCACGTCGCAGTTCTGCATCGCGTTGTTGGCCTCGATGGTGCCGTGCATGCCCAGCATGCCCAGGAACTTGCGGTCGCTGGCCGGATAGGCGCCCAGGCCCATCAGCGTATTGGTGACCGGACAGCCCAGCAGGTCGACCAGCGTGCGCAGCTCCTGGGTCGCGTTGCCCAGGATCACGCCGCCACCGGTGTAGATGTACGGGCGCTTGGCGGCCAGCAGCAACTGCAGCGCCTTGCGGATCTGGCCGCCGTGGCCCTTGCGCACCGGGTTGTAGGAGCGCATTTCCACCTTGTCCGGATAGCCGGTGTAGGTGGTCTTGTTGAACGACACGTCCTTGGGGACGTCCACCACCACCGGGCCGGGGCGGCCGCTGCGGGCGATGTGGAAGGCCTTCTTCATCACGTCCGCCATGTCCCGCACGTCCTTGACCAGGAAGTTGTGCTTGACGATCGGGCGGGTGATGCCGACGGTGTCGCATTCCTGGAACGCATCCAGGCCGATGGCGGCGACCGGCACCTGGCCGGTGATGATCACCATCGGGATGCTGTCCATGTAGGCGGTGGCGATGCCGGTGACGGCATTGGTGACGCCGGGGCCGGAGGTGACCAGCGCCACGCCGACGTCGCCGGTGGCGCGGGCATAGCCGTCCGCCGCATGGACGGCGGCCTGCTCGTGCCTGACCAGCACGTGCTGGATGGTGTCCTGCTTGTAGAACGCGTCGTAGATGTGCAGGACGGCGCCGCCGGGGTAGCCCCAGACGTACTTGACGTTTTCGGCCTGCAGTGCCTTGACGAGGATTTCGGAACCGCGAAGTTCCTGGGATGCCGCGCCCGAGGCAGCGGCAGCCGACGTGAGTTCGGCTTTGGAGATTTCCATGATCAACCTTTGCGAATTTCTCTGACGAAAAACCTAGGGTGCCCCTTCACACGCTCTCGTGAAGCTGTGTCGGGACTTAGAACCCAGACCATGGACGCGCCTATCGCACGCCGGACCGGGGCTCGTTTGCCTTTTGACTTGCAGGCGGATTATCGCACTGCAGCAAACCGATCGCGAGTACCAGGGCGCCGCGATGCGATAATTTCCGGTTGCCGGGCCGCATCGCGCGCCCAGCGGCCCCCAAAACGAGACAAAACAGGCCCGATCCCTCGGGCCCCGATTCCTTGGCAACCGAACGAGAACTCTCCGATTTCCTCAAAAGCGTCGAAAAGCGGGCCTTCAAGCGCTCGGTTTATCACGTCAGGGACGAGGAGGCGGCGCTGGACATCGTGCAGGACAGCATGATGAAGCTGGCCGAGCACTACGGCGACAAGCCGCCCAACGAGCTGCCGATGCTGTTCCAGCGGATCCTGTCGAACTGCACGCTGGACTGGTTCCGGCGCCAGAAGACCCGCAACGCCCTGTTTTCCAACATGAGCGACTTCGAATCGGGCTCGGACGACGGGGATTTCGATTTGCTGGAAACTTATGCCTCATCCGACAGCTCACAGCAGGTGGAGAGTGCCGAGGACTCGACACGCCGGGCCCAGGTCTTGCGTGAAATCGAGGCGGAGATCCAGGAATTGCCGGGCCGTCAACGCGAAGCCTTCCTGATGCGTTATTGGGAGGATATGGACGTGGCCGAAACGGCGGCGGCCATGGGTTGCTCGGAAGGCAGTGTCAAGACGCACTGCTCCCGGGCCGTCCAGGCCCTCAGTAAAGCACTGAAGGCAAAGGGAATACAATTATGAACACCACGCAACACCAAAACGCTTCCCGGGCCCAGGATGGGTTCGGCCGGCAGGTTGCTGCCCGCCTGACGCTTGGAACGGCCGAGCTGCCTTACGACATCACCGAACGGCTGCGGGCCGCCCGCACGCAGGCCATGGCCAAGCGCAAGCTGGTCTCGGCCCAGCCGGCCCCGGTAGTTGCCGCTTCCGGCGGCGGCACCGCCACGCTCGGCTTCGGCGACGAAGGCGTCAGCTGGTGGAACCGCATCGCTTCGGCGCTGCCGCTGCTGGTACTGGCCGTCGGCCTGGTGACGATCCACGTGGTGCAGAACGAGCGGCGCGCCAGCGAGGTGGCGGAAGTGGACGCCGCCATCCTGACCGACGACCTGCCGCCGGCCGCCTATGCCGATCCGGGGTTCACGCAATTCCTCAAGACCAGCGGCACCGAATAACGCCCGCCCCCATGCGCGTTCCCTTCGCAACGCCCGTCCCCAGGCCTGAGCCGCTTCCGACGGGCGTTTCGCTTCTGGCCGTCGTCTGCTGCCTGGTGGCGTTGGCCGCCGCCGGTCCCGGCCATGCGCAGGGGCCGTTGCCGGCCGACGGCACCGGCGCGATGGGCGCCGGCCCGGCCCGCTCGGCCTCCGCCGCCCGCCCGTCGTCCGCCGCCCTGCGCAGCGCCAGATCCCCCACCAGCCCGCTCTGGACGGAGCTGACGCCGCCCCAGCAACAGGCGCTGGCACCGCTGGCGACCATCTGGCCGACCATCAGCGAAGCCCAGAAGCGCAAGTGGCTGGTGATCTCGCAGCGCTACGCCCGGCTGCCGCAGTCGGAGCAGGCCAAGCTTTACAGCCGGATGACCGAGTGGGTCGCGCTCAGCCCGCAGCAGCGGATCCAGGCCCGGTTGAACTTCGCCGAGAGCAAGCAACTGTCGGCCGACGACAAGAAGGCCAAGTGGGAGGAGTACAAGGCGCTCCCGCCCGAGGAGAAGCGCAAGCTAGCCGCCGGCGCCGCTTCGGCCGCCAAGCCGCCCGCCACGGCCGCCGCCGTGAAACCGGTGCCGTCCCAGAAGCTGGCCATCGTGCCCCGCACTGGGGACGCCAAGCCACCCCGCATCGCGGCGGCACCCAATCAGGTGGACCACAACACGCTGCTGCCCCAGCCGGTCCCGCCGGCCCAACCTGCCGCCAGCAATTGAGCCCGACGGATTCGCTGATGGCGCCGACGCTGGTGCGCCGGCTTGCATGCATGCTCTACGAAAGCACCCTGGTGTTCGGCATCGCGGTCGGCGCCGGCCTGTTGTTCAGCATCCCGGCCGGCATGCGCAGCGGAATGGACGAGCGCCGCCCGCTGTTCCTTGCGTTCATCGTGGTGGTGCTGGGCATCTACTTCGTCTGGTGCTGGGTGCGCGGGCAGACGCTGGCGATGAAGACCTGGGGCATCCGCGTGGTCGACCGTCATGGCCGGCCGCTCGGCCAGCTGCGGGCGCTGTTCCGCTACGCCTGCTGCTGGCTCTGGGTGCTGCCGCCGCTGGCCGTCGTCGCCCCGATGAAAATGTCGGCCGGCGGCATGTTCGGCGCGCTCCTGGGCTGGATCGCGCTGCTGGCGCTGGCCAGCAACTTCCATCCGCAGCGCCAGTTCTGGCACGACGAACTGGCGGGCACCCGCCTGATCCCGGCGCCGACCGCGGGCAAATGACAATCGCATCCATGTCGATCCCACCCCAAGACCTGCCGGACACCCAGGCCCAGAAGCAGCGGGTCGGGCTGGTCCGCCTCTGGCATGCGGTCGGCCACTCGCTGTCGGGCCTGCGCAGCGCCTGGACCGAGGCGGCTTTCCGGCTGGAAGTGATCGCCGCCATCGTGCTGCTGCCGGCCAGCGTGTGGCTGGCCCGCAGCTGGGTGGAAGCGGCGCTGCTGGCCGGCTCGGTGGTGATCGTGATGGTGGTGGAACTGCTCAACACCGGCATCGAGGCGGCGGTCGACCGCATCGGCCCGGAATGGCATGCGCTGTCCAAGCGCGCCAAGGACATCGGCAGCGCCGCGGTGCTGCTCAGCGCCCTGCTGTGCGGCGCCATCTGGCTGGCGGCCCTGTGGACGCGGTTCGGCCCATGAAGCAGCCCTTCTCCGTCTGCGTCTACTGCGGCTCGCGCACCGGCGAAACGCCGGCCTTCGTCGAGGCGGCCCGCGCCGTCGGCCACTGGATCGGCAGCAACCAGGCCCAGCTGGTCTACGGCGGTGGCAACAACGGCCTGATGGGGGTGGTGGCGGACGCCACGCTGGAGAGCGGCGGCCGGGTGGTCGGCGTCATTCCCAAGGCGCTGGTGGAGCGGGAATTCGCCAAACTCGATTGCACCGAGCTGCACGTGGTGGACACGATGCACGACCGCAAGCGGATGATGGCCGAACGGGCCGACGCCTTCCTGGCGCTGCCCGGCGGAATCGGCACCTTCGAGGAACTGTTCGAGGTGTGGACCTGGCGCCAGCTGGGCTACCACGACAAGCCGATCGGGCTGCTCGATGCCCAGGGCTATTTCGGGCCGCTGCTGACCTTCCTGCGTTCCAGCGTGGCCCATGGATTCATGAACGAATGGCAGATGGGCCTGTTGCGCGTGGACAGCGATCCCGCCGCACTGCTGGCCCAGCTGGCCCAAAACAGCGGAAATAGTTCCGGGCTGGCCGACCTGCGTGAGATCTGAGAACCTGGCGGCGCCCGGCGGGCGGTCGGCGTCCCTATACTGACGAGCAGAAAGATGCCGCCGCGCGTGCCATGCGGCAGACCCAACTTCAATGACAGCGCAGGAGAAAGCCGGGCGGCTCAGCCGCCTGTATGCCGTCGCCAGCGGCATCAACGAAGCGATTGTGCGCATCCCCGAGGAAGGACGCCTGTTCGAGGAGGCGTGCCGGATCGCGGTGGAAAAAGGCGGCCTGATGATGGCCTGGGTCGGCCTGGCGCACGAAGGCAGCGACATCCTGTCGGTGGCCGCGCGCTGGGGCAAGGATGACGGCTACCTGGACCTGGCGCCGGTCCACGCCTCGATCGACCGGCCGCAGGGCCTGGGGCCGGGCGGGCTCGCCTTCCGCAGCGGCCGGCCGGCGGTGTGCAACGACATCGCCAGCGACCTGCAATACTTCGCGTCGCGCAAGGAAGCGCTGGCGCGCGGCTACCGCAGCTGCGCGGCGGTGCCGCTGACGATCCAGGGCAAGCCGATCGGCATCTTCGTGGTCTACGCCGCGGTCCCGGTGTATTTCGACGAACAGGAGCTGGCCCTGCTCAGCACGCTGGCCGACAACTTCTCCTTCGCCACCGAATCGCGCCGCAACAACCGGGCGCTGCGCGAGAGCGAGTCGCGGCTGCGCGCGGTGATCGACAACGAGCCGCAGTGCGTTGCCACCATTTCCACCGACGGCCGGCTGCTGGCGGTCAATCCGGCGGGCTTGCGCACGCTGCAGGCGACGACGGCGGAGGCGGTGATCGGCCGGCCGGTGGACCAGTTCGTGCATCCGGACGACCTGGCGGGCTACCGGGAGATGCTCGCCGGGGCGGCCGGCGGCACCGGCGGCAGCGCCCAGATGCGTGTCGTCGGCGCGCAAGGCGACGTGCGCTGGCTCGACATCCACCTGGTTCCGCTGCGCTCGCACGACGGCAGTGTCGGCTCGGTGTTGAGCGTGTCGCATGACGTCACCCAGGAACGGGCGACCCTGGCCCGGCTGGAGCAGAGCGGGATCGAAATCACGCAGCTGGCCGAGCGCCTGGGCACCACGCTGGACAGCATCACCGACGCGATCGTGACGGTGGACCGCGACTGGACCATCACCTTCGTCAACCGCGAGGCCGAGCGCGTGCTGCAGCGCCCGCGCGCGCAGCTGGTGGGCGCTGCCATTGGGAAAGAATTTCCGCAGGGGCGCGGGACGGCTTTCGAGACGCAATACCGGGCGGCGCTGGCGCAGCGGCGGACGGTGGAATTCGAGGAGTTCTTCGAGCCGCTGCAGGCCTGGCTGGAGCTGCGCGTCTATCCCTCGCCCCAGGGCGGCCTGACGATCTACTTTCGCGACGTGACCGAGCGGCGCCGTTCGCGGGTGGAAATCACCGAGCTCAACGCGCGGCTGGAGCAGCGGGTGCGCGAGCGCACGTCCCAGCTCGAGGTGGCGAACCACGAACTGGGGGCCTTTTCCTACTCGGTGGCGCACGACCTGCGGGCGCCCCTGGCGGCCATCGGCGGCTTCAGCCAGGCGCTGGAGCACGAACTGGCGGCCGGCCCGGGCACCAGCGACCGCTGCCGGCACTACCTGGACCGGATGCGCGCCGGCCTGCGCCAGACCCACGAGATGATCGACGCGCTGCTGGCGCTGGCGCAGCTGTCGCAGGCGGAATTGCGCTGGGAAGAGGTGGACCTGGCGCCGATGGCGCGCACGGCTTTCGACAACCTGGGCGCGCAGCAGCCCGGGTCGGCGACGCTGGACGTGCAGCCGTCGCTGCCGGCGCGCGGCGATCCGCGGCTGCTGCAACTGGTGCTGGACAACCTGGTGGGCAACGCCTGGAAATTCAGCGGGAACCGCAGCGACGCGCTGATCAGCGTCGGCAGCGAACCGGGCAAGGACGGCGAAACCGTCTTCTTCGTCCGGGACAACGGGGTCGGCTTCGACATGGAATACGCCGGCAAGCTGTTCGGCGC
The DNA here is from genome assembly GCF_042655405.1 of Caenimonas terrae. Classification (NCBI taxonomy): domain Bacteria; kingdom Pseudomonadati; phylum Pseudomonadota; class Betaproteobacteria; order Burkholderiales; family Comamonadaceae; genus Caenimonas; species Caenimonas terrae. The sequence goes on from NZ_JBHSMF010000006.1 coordinate 126,972, forward strand.
CTTCCAGCGGATGCACTCGCAGGCCGAGTTCCCGGGCACCGGGGTGGGGCTGGCCAATGTGTGGCGGATCGTGACCCGGCACGGCGGCCGGGTCTGGGCCTGCGCCGCACCCGGCGAAGGAGCGACCTTCTACTTCACGCTGGGCGAGTTCCCCGCCCCCTGAGCCGGCGCGCTCAGACCGCCGATTCGTCGGTCTCGCCGGTGCGGATGCGCACCACCCGCTCCACGCTGGTGACGAAGATCTTGCCGTCGCCGATCTTGCCGGTGCGGGCCGCGCGGACGATCTCGTCGACGCAGCGCTCGACGTCGTCGTCCTTCACCACCACTTCCACCTTCACCTTGGGCAGGAAGTCGACCACGTACTCGGCGCCCCGGTACAGCTCGGTGTGGCCCTTCTGGCGGCCGAAACCCTTGACTTCCGTCACGGTCAGCCCGGTGACGCCGCATTCGGCCAGGGCCTCGCGCACTTCCTCCAGCTTGAACGGCTTGACGATGGCGGTGATCTGTTTCATGGTGTTTCCTGTCGAGTCTCAGGGACCGAATTTACCAGTGATCGGGTATCTCCAGTCTTTCCCGAAGCTGCGGTGGGTGACGCGGATGCCCACCGGCGCCTGTCGGCGCTTGTATTCATTGATCCGGATCAGCCTGGCGACGCGTTCCACCACCGCGCGCTCGAAGCCCTCGGCCACGATCTGCTCCACGCCCTGGTCGTCCTCCATGTAGCGCTGCAGGATCGCGTCCAGGATCTCGTAGGGCGGCAGGCTGTCCTGGTCGGTCTGGTCGGGCCGCAGCTCCGCGCTCGGCGGGCGCGTGATGATGCGCTCCGGAATCGGGTTGCTGCCGGTGCCGTACGGATCGTGGATGTTGCGCCATCTCGCCAGCCGGAACACCACCGTCTTGAGCACGTCCTTGATGACGGCGAAGCCGCCGGCCATGTCGCCGTACAGCGTGCAGTAGCCGGTGGCCATCTCGCTCTTGTTGCCGGTGGTCAGCACGATGGAGCCGAACTTGTTGGACAGCGCCATCAGGATCACGCCGCGGATGCGGGCCTGGATGTTCTCCTCGGTGGTGTCCTCGGCCAGCCCCTGGAACTCGCCGGCCAGCGAGCGCTTGAAGGCCTCGAACTCGGGCACGATGGAAATCTCGTCGTAGCGCACGCCCAGCCGTGCCGCCATGTCGCGCGCGTCGATCCAGGAGATGTCGGCCGTGTAAGGCGAAGGCATCATCAGGGCCCGCACCTTGTCGCGCCCCAGGGCGTCGACCGCGATCGCCAGCACCAGCGCCGAGTCGATGCCGCCCGACAGGCCCAGGATCACGCCGGGAAAGCCGTTCTTGCCGACGTAGTCGCGCACGCCCAGCACCAGCGCGTCCCACAGGTCCGCCTCCAGTGCGCGGTCGGGCGTGATGTGGCCGCTCAGGCGCAGCGGCCTGGCGCCGCCGCCTTCCACCTGCAGGCAGAACAGGTCTTCCCGGAACTCGGGCGCGCGGCCCGCCAGCGCGCCGTCGGCATTGACGGCGAAGGAGCCGCCGTCGAACACCACTTCGTCCTGCCCGCCCACCAGGTGGGCGTAGGCCAGCGGCAGGCCGACCGATAGGGCGCGCGCCGCCATGCGCGCAATGCGCTCGCCGCCCTTGCCGGCATGGAAGGGCGAGGCATTGATCACCGCCAGCAGTTCGGCCCCGGCCTCCTTGGCCAGCTGCGCCGGCTCGTCGAACCACGCGTCTTCGCAGATCAGCAGGCCGACGTTGACGCCTTCCACCTGGAACACGCACACGCCCTGCCCCGGCGTGAAATAGCGGCGCTCGTCGAACACCTGGTAGTTGGGCAGTTCGCGCTTGGCATAGGTTTCCAGGATCTTGCCGTTGCCGATGACGCTGGCTGCATTGAAGCGCCGCTGCACGGCCACCGACTTGCTGCGGATGTCGCCGCCGGTGGGATGGCCCACCACCACGTGCAGGTCCTTTAACCCGGCCAGCTCGCGGGCCACCGTTTTCACGGCATCATCACAGGCCGCGATGAAGGCCGGCCGCAGGAACAGGTCCTCGGCCGCATAGCCGCAGATCGACAGTTCGGGCGTGAGCACCAGCCGGGCTCCCTGCGCGTAGGCCGTGCGCGCCGCGGCGATGATCTTCTGCGCATTGCCCGGCATGTCGCCGACCAGGAAATTGAGTTGGGCAATACAGAGTTTGAGGGCCATGGCGCAGTGAAAAGAAGCTCGAACGATTATGTCACCCGGGTGTTGAACTCGCCGCTGGACATCGGCGCCGACCAGTGGAACCGGCTGCTGGCGGCGCAGCAGGCGCCGACGCCCTTCATGCGCCACGAATACCTGGCGGCGCTGGACCAGAGCGAGAGCGCGCGGCCGAAGACCGGCTGGACTCCGCGCTTCGTCACACTCTGGCGCGGCGACCAGCTGCAGGCTGCGTGCGCGCTTTACCGCAAGGCGCATTCCTATGGCGAGTACGTGTTCGACTGGGCGTGGGCCAACGCCTACGAGCAGCACGGGCTGGCGTACTACCCGAAGGCGCTGGCGGCGGTGCCGTTCACGCCGGTGCCCGGTTCGCGCCTGCTGGCGGTCGATGCGCCGGCCCGGCTGGCCCTGCTCCAGGCGGTCCTCGGCTGGTGCGCGCAGGAGAAGCAGTCGTCGTTCCACCTGCTGTTCGCCGCGCCGGACGACGTTGCCGCGTGCGAGGCGGCCGGGCTGATGCTGCGCCACACCGTGCAGTTCCACTGGACCCAGGCTGCTGACACGCCCTGGACCACGTTCGACGATTTCCTGGCCAGCCTGGCGCAGGAAAAGCGCAAGAAGATCCGGCAGGAGCGGCGCAAGGTGGCCGAGGCCGGCGTGACATTCCGCCACAGCCGCGGCGCCGCGATCAGCGAGAAGGACTGGAACTTCTTCTACCGCTGCTACGAGCGGACCTATTACGAGCACGGCAACGCGCCCTACCTCACCCGCGATTTCTTCCGTCGCATGGCCAGCACCATGCCGGAGAACTGGCTCTTGTTCGTGGCCGAGCGCGCCGGCAAGCCATTGGCCACCAGCCTGATCGCGCTCGATTCGGCGCCGTCGCCGGGAGCAAGCCCGGCCGCGTACGGGCGCTACTGGGGCGCGCTGGAGCGGGTGGACTGCCTGCACTTCGAGGCCTGCTACTACCAGCCGCTGCAATGGTGCATCGAGAACGGCTTCGGCCGCTTCGAGGGCGGCGCCCAGGGCGAGCACAAGATGGCGCGGGCGCTGATGCCGGTGAAGACGACCAGCTGCCACTGGCTGGCGCACCCGGCCTTCGCCGATGCGGTGGAGCGCTTCCTCGAGAAAGAAGGCAAGGGGATCGAGAACTACCTCGAGCACCTCGACGAGCGCAGCCCGTTCCGGCGCAGCGAGGCCTGAGTCAGCGCGCCTTGCGCGGCGGCTTGGCGCTGCCGGTGACGCGCGGCGGCAGGCCGGTGTGCTGCGTCAGCATCCGGCCCTTGACCGGGCTCGACGGCTTCAGGGCCACCGGCGCCGCGGTGGAGTTCTTGCGGCGCGCGCTGGTGTAGCCGCCATCGGTGAGCGGCTGGAAGGTCGGGATCAGGTGGTGCTTGCCGTTGCCGATCAGGTCGGCCCGGCCCATCGCCTTGAGCGCCTCGCGCAGCAGCGGCCAGTTGTTGGCGTCGTGGTAGCGCAGGAAGGCCTTGTGCAGCCGGCGCCGCTTCTCGCCGCGCACGATGTCGACGCTGTCCTCCGGCGTCGCCTCGCGCCGCACCTTGCGCAGCGTGTTGCGGCCGCTGTGGTACATCGCGGTGGCGGTGGCCATCGGGCTGGGATAGAAGGTCTGCACCTGGTCGGCGCGAAAGCCGTTCTTCTTGAGCCACAGCGCGAGGTTCATCATGTCCTCGTCGCTGGTGCCCGGATGCGCCGCGATGAAGTACGGGATCAGGTACTGCTTCTTGCCGGCCTCGGCGCTGTACTTCTCGAACATCGCCTTGAACTTGTCGTAGCTGCCGATGCCGGGCTTCATCATCCGGGTCAGCGGCCCCTGCTCGGTGTGCTCGGGCGCGATCTTCAGGTAGCCGCCGACGTGGTGCTGCACCAGTTCCTTGACGTATTCGGGCGACTGCACCGCCAGGTCGTAGCGCAGGCCCGAGCCGATCAGGATCTTCTTGACGCCCTTCAATGCCCGCGCGCGGCGGTACATGTGGATCAGCGCGCTGTGGTCGGTGTTGAGGTTCGAGCAGATGCCCGGATAGACGCAGCTGGGCTTGCGGCAGGCGGACTCGATCTCCGGGCTCTTGCAGCCGATGCGGTACATGTTGGCGGTCGGCCCGCCCAGGTCGGAGATCACGCCGGTGAAGGCCGGGATCTTGTCGCGGATCTCCTCGATCTCGCGGATGACCGAATCTTCGCTGCGGCTCTGGATGATCCGGCCCTCGTGCTCGGTGATCGAGCAGAAGGTGCAGCCGCCGAAGCAGCCGCGCATGATGTTCACGCTGAAGCGGATCATCTCCCAGGCCGGGATCTTGGTCGCGTGCTCGTGGCTGCCGTTCTCGTCGGCGTAGGCCGGGTGCGGGCTGCGCGCATAGGGCAGGCCGAACACGTGGTCCATCTCCGCGGTCGTCAGCGGAATCGGCGGCGGGTTCAGCCAGACGTCGCGATCGCCGTGCGCCTGCACCAGCGCCCGCGCGTTGCCGGGGTTGGTTTCCAGGTGCAGCACGCGGTTGGCGTGGGCATAGAGCACCGGATCGCTCTTGACCTGCTCGTACGACGGCAGCCGGATCACGGTGCGGTCGCGCGGCGGCACCTTGAGCTTGACCTTGGGATTGGGCACGAAGGTCAGCGGAATCTCCACCGTTCGGGAGCCTGTCGAAGGGCTCGCCCCGGCTTCGACAAGCTCAGCCCGAACGGTCGAATCCTCTTTCGAACAGGTCGTGCCCTGCGCCTGCGCCTGCTCGGAGGTGGTCTGGTACGGATTGATGTGGTCTTCCACCCGCCCCGGCTGGTCGACCTCGGTCGAATCGATCTGGAACCAGCCTTCCGGCTTGGCGCGCTGGAAGAATGCGGTGCCGCGCACGTCGGTGATCTCGTGGACCGGCTCCTTGGCCGCAAGGCGGTGGGCGATCTCGACGATGGCCCGCTCCGCGTTGCCGTACAGCAGCAGGTCGCACTTGGAGTCGGTGACGATCGAACGGCGCACCTTGTCGGACCAGTAGTCGTAGTGCGCGATCCGGCGCAGGCTGCCCTCGATGCCGCCCAGCACGATCGGCACGTCCTTGTACGCCTCGCGGCAGCGCTGGCTGTAGACGATGGCCGCGCGGTCGGGCCGCTTGCCGCCGACGTCGCCCGGCGTGTAGGCGTCGTCGCTGCGGATCTTGCGGTCCGCCGTGTAGCGGTTGATCATCGAATCCATGTTGCCGGCGGTGACGCCGAAGAACAGGTTCGGCTTGCCCAGCGCCTTGAACGGGTCGGCGCTCTGCCAATCCGGCTGGGCGATGATGCCCACCCGGAAGCCCTGCGCTTCCAGCACCCGGCCGATGACAGCCATGCCGAAGCTCGGATGGTCGACGTAGGCGTCGCCGGTGACGACGATGATGTCGCAGCTGTCCCAGCCAAGCGCGTCCATCTCCTTGCGGCTCATCGGCAGGAACGGCGCCGTGCCGAAGCGGCTCGCCCAGTACTTGCGGTAGCTGGTGAGCGGCTTGGCGGCGCGCGCGAAAAAGGAAACGTCGACTGGGGCGTTCATCGGGCTCTTTGGGGGGAACCCGCCATTTTAGGCGCTGGGGACCCCGAATGGCCCGCTTGTGGGTATTGACCGCCCTTATCGCTGCGGGCGGTCGCCGCGCGGCTCGTGGCCCGGAGCCCGGGCCGGCCCCGGCGCACGGGGCGGCGGCCCGGGACGGTGCGGCGCGCCCAGGGGCGGATGGGCGCCGATCGGTGCCGCCGGCTGCGGCAGCCTGGGATGCTCGGGACGGACACCGTGCGGCGGCGGGAACGGCCGCGGCAGTGGCGCCGGCCGCAGGTGCGGGCGATGGATCCAGCGGTCGCGGTCGCCGTACCAGGGCCGCCCGCGGTAATAGTCGTGCCAGTAGTCGTTGATGACGAAGCCCAGCACGCCGATGCCGATCACGGCGCCGTAGGTGAGCACCGGAACGCGCGCGCCCTGGTACGGGTAGCTGATGTTCCCCGCATAGACCCAGCCGCGATTGGGCCCGGCCAGCACGTCGCACCAGCTGTAGTTGGGCAGGCAGCCCTGGACCTGCAATTCGACGCCGGCGGGCACGATCGCAACCACCGGGTAGTCGCGGGCCGGCCCGGCCCGCAGGTGGATGTCCTTGGCGGCGAAAGCCAGCCAGCCCTGCGCCTGGGCAGCGCCGGCCAGCACGGTCAGGGCCAACGCGGCGATCGACGATCGGAACAACTGCGTCATGGAGAACCTCCTGCGCCAATCTAGCAAGCGGTCCGGCCGGGCCGCTTGATCCGCGTCAAGCGCGGGGCCCGCGCGGGCCTGGGCTCAGGCGCCGGCGTGTTCGATCAACCGGTCCAGCATGGCGCCGAGCTGCCTGCGCTCGCTGCTGCTGAGGCAGCCGAAGATCTCTTCGTTGCGGCGGGCGATCAGCTCCATCACGCGCCGCCACAGCCGGCGCCCGGCCGGTGTCAGCGCCAGCAGCACGCCGCGGCCGTCGGCTGCATTGGCCTGCTTGCTGACCAGCCCCCGCTCGACCAGCGCCTGGGCGGCGCGGCTGGCCGGCCCCTTGTGCAGGTTGGCCCGCGCCGCCAGCTCCACCACCGACAGCGCATCGAAATGCCCGATGGCTGCCAGGCAGCGCGCCTCGCCGACCGGCAGGCCGAACTCGCTCGCATAGGCGTCGCTGCTGACGCGGTCGGTGAGCTTGCCGACCTGGTGCAACCGGTAGCTCAGGAAGCGGTCCAGGGCCGGCGGTTCAGCGGCTGCCATCGGCGTCCCCGGCCAGCTGCGCCCGCGCCCGTGCGATCAGCGGCAGCACCTCGTCGGCGCTGCCGGCGCGCGCCATCAGCGACAGGCAGAGCATCGACAGCAACAGCGGCGCTGCCCCCTCGCCCGCGTCGGCCAGCGCCGCCGCCAGCGCGCTGTAGCTGCGGTCCAGGTCGGCATCGGTCATGGCGTGATTCCCTTCTGTTCCAGCGCGGCCAGCACCGGGGCCGGATCGATGCCGCGCCAGCGGCCCATCACGTAGCCGTCGGGCCGCACCAGCACCAGCGCCTGCGCGGCGGCGCCATCCAGGCCGTAGCGCTGGCGCGCCTGCCCGTGCACGTCGGCTTCGGCCGGGATGTCCAGCACGCCGATGCCGGCCTGCGACAGTTCGGCCACCGCCTCGGGCAGCGCGGCGTCGCAGAACACCAGGCAGACGAAGTCCTTGCCGAAGGCCTGGCTCAGGTGGAAGGGACCGCGCGCGCCCTCCAGCAAGGCCTCGGGCGCAGGCTGGCCGGGCGCGGCCAGCCCGCTCGTCCAGTCGCCCGCCTGCGGTACGTTCAGCGGCGACGACTGGTATGAAACCGGCGCCGACTGCCGCGGGTTGATCAGCGGACGCACCTTCTCGTCGGCCACCGCCAGCCGCAGCGTCGCTTCGCGCAGCAGCCGGAAGGCGAAGTCGGGCGGCGCCATGAACTCGGTGCTCTTGGCGCCGTAGGCGATGTTCTCGCGCGCCGCCTGCACCCGCTCCACCGAATAGGAATCGAGCAGCCCCTGCTGCGCCTCGCCGCGCAGCACGGCGGCCAGCTTCCACGCCAGGTTGCCGGCGTCGTCCAGGCCGGAGTTGAGCCCCCGCACGCCGAAGATCGGCACCAGGTGGGCGGCGTCGCCGGCGAACAGCACGCGGCCGTGGCGGTAGCCGGCCAGCGTCAGGCACTTGGCGTTGTAGATCGAGATCCACAGCGCTTCCCACGGCTCGTGCTCGCCGATCATGGCCAGGTGGCTCTGCACCCGCGGCAGCACGTTTTCCGGCTTGATCGCCTCGGCCGGGTCCTCGTCGTCGCGCACCTGGTAGTCGATCCGCCAGACGTCGTCCGGCTGCCGGTGCATCAGCAGCGTGGAGCCGGGGTTGGACGGCGGGTCGAACCAGGCCAGCCGCTCGACCGGCCGCCTGGTCTTCTGCACGATGTCGACGATGACGTAGCGGCCCTCGTACTGCGTGCCTTCCAGCTGCAGCCCGAGCTGCTCGCGCACGGTGCTGCGGCCGCCGTCGCAGGCCACCAGGTAGTCGCAGCGCACCTCCTGCACGCCCTGCGCCGTGCGGACCTGCGCGACCACGCCGTCGCCCTCCTCGCGCACCGCCTCCACCCGGCTGGACCAGCGCACGTCGGCCAGCGCCGGCTGGCCCTGCATCGCCTGGTGGACGAACTCCTCGACGTAGAACTGCTGGATGTTGAGCATCGGCGCGAAGCGCTGGGTCGGCTCCGACGGCATCTGGAAGTGCAGCACCTCGGTGTCGCGCCAGTAGCTGCGCCCGCCGGTCCAGGGCAGGCCCTTGGCCACCAGCGCATCGGCGGCGCCGGCCCAGCCGAGGATTTCCTGCGAGCGGCGCGACATGCAGATGGCGCGGCTGCCGCTGCAATAGCCTTCGTCCGCCTCCACCACCAGGCTGGCGATGCCCTGGCGCGCCAGCAGCGCGGCCAGCGTGAGGCCGACCGGCCCCCCGCCGGCGATCAGGACGGGGACGCGGTCGGGAAAGGCGGTGTCGGCAGGCATGGCGATATCTGGTTGCGGACGCAACGATATCGCAAACTGGTTGCGGGCGCAACCATCGGAGCGCCCACGGGGAACGTTACATGCGCCGGCGCAGCTGGCCGCGGATCTCGCCGCCCGGGAAGCGCGCCGAATGCAGGTTGACGTAGTACAGGCCGGCCGCCAGGTCGGCGTACTGCGCCGGCGTCAGGGTCGCCTCGCCGGTCACCGGCTGGGCGTTGAGGTCGCCCGGGAACGGCACGACGACGCCGGCGTTCTGCCCCATCGGCGCCGGACCGTGGATGTGGCCGGCGCTGGCCGGGCCGGTCAGGCCGGTGTAGGTGATCTTCCAGGTGAGCCGGTTGGCGTTCTCGTTGAACTGCACTTCGGCCATGCCGCTGCCGCTGGAGGTGTTGGGCGGCACTTCCTGCGATCCGCTCATGGTGGTCTCGAAGATCTGGATCTTCTGCGAGGGGCGCATCTGGCCGCAGCCGGCCAGCGTCAGCGTGACGAGGCCGGCGGCAAGCGCGGTGCGCAGGAAGGTGTGGCGGTTCAGCATGGTCGTTCTCCTGTTGGGCCCTGGATCGGCAGCCATTGTGAGTACGGCGCCCGCGGCGTGTCTGTAGGACGCGCCCGACAACCCGCCCGCCGCGGCGAACCCTTCAGCTCGGCGCGGTCTTGTCGTCGCGCGGGCTCCCTTCGGCGCCGGAAGGCGCAGCAGGATTGAGCTCCGGCACCGTGCTGCCGGCCGGCGGCTCCTGCTGGACCGCCTCGCCCAGCGTGGTGTGGGTGGGGTCGCCGTCGTGGTTTTCGTTGCCGCCCGACGCCGGGCCGCGGCCGATGCTGGTATTGCTCATGTCTGGTCCTGTCCGTCTTGTTCACCCCACTTTAGGCGCTGGCGCGGCCGGCGGCTGTAGGACCGGCCCCGATAAACTGGCCGCGCCACTGGACATTGGAGACAACATGCCGACCTTCACCACCCTGCGGATCGAGCCCGATCCCGGCCATCCGCGCATCGCCCGGCTGCTGTTGGACCGGCCGGAGAAGCTCAATGCCATCAACGACCAGACGCCCGGGGAGCTCCGCGCCGCCGTCGAGTGGGCCAATGCGAACGAGGAGATCCACGTGATCGTGGTGGAGGGGGCGGGCAAGGGCTTTTGCGGCGGCTACGACCTGACCCAGTTCGGCCAGGGTGAGATCGACCACCCCTGCCAGCAGGAGCGCCAGCCCTGGGATCCGATGCAGGACTACGCCTTCATGAAGCGCAACACCGAGGACTTCATGAGCCTGTGGCGCAGCCCCAAGCCGACCATCGCCAAGGTCCACGGCCATGCCGCCGCCGGCGGCAGCGACATCGCGCTGTGCTGCGACCTGCTGCTGATGGCCGACGACGCGCGCATCGGCTACATGCCCACCCGCGTGTGGGGCTGCCCCACCACGGCGATGTGGACCTACCGCCTCGGCCCGGCGCGCGCCAAGCAGCTGATGTTCACCGGCGACACCATCGACGGCCGCACCGCCGCCCAGTGGGGGCTGGCCAACGAGTGCGTCCCGGCCGCCGAACTGGAGGCCGCGACGCTGAAGCTGGCGGCGCGCATCGCCGGCGTGCCGCGCAGCCACCTGGCCATGCACAAGATGGTGGTCAACCAGGTGATGCTGGCGATGGGCCTGGAGCAGAGCCAGCAGCTGGCGACGGTGTTCGACGGCATCACCCGCCACAACCCGGAGGGCATGTGGTTCCGCCGCTATGCGCAGGCCGAGGGATTCAAGGCCGCAGTGCAGTGGCGCGACAGCGGCAAGCCGATTCCCGAGGGCGACGAAGCCCGGGCGCTGGTGCGCGAGATGGAGGCGCGTGCCCAGGCGGAAAAGCCGAAGCCTTGAAGCGCGACGGTGCCGCATCAAGCTGTAAACGGCTCAGGCACGGTCCTACGGCCGGCGCCGCTTTCTGTCCGACAGTCCCCGGCCGGCCGGATGCCTAGATTGGTTCCGTGGCCAGCAATACCGCCGGCCGCATCCACTCTTAGCTAGGAGAGACAGATGGCGCAGCAGAACAACCAGGGCAATCAGGGCAAGCAGTCCGGCAGCCAGTCGGGTGACAGCAGCACCCAGGGCAGCGGCCAGCGCCGCGACCAGCAGGACCAGGCGTCCTCGGCCCAGGCCCAGCAGGGCAGCGACCGCGGCCAGCGCAACGAGGAATCGGCCTCGGGCATGGAAGGCCGGCAGGAGCGCGATTCCCAGCAGCAGCAGGGCCAGGGCCGCGGCCAGGCCAGCGGCCAGGACCAGGACCAGGACGACGACAGCACCCGCGGCACCAGCCAGTCGGCCAGCCAGAGCCGCGCAGGCCAGCAGGACCAGGGCGCCGGCAAGGGCAAGCAGAACGACAAGCGCTGAGCGCCTCGCGCAGCAACAAGGCGGGCCGCGAACGCGGGCCCGCTTTTTTGTTGGAAGATCGCAAGATGATCGACGCCCAGCCGGCTCATCCCGAGCCCAACCAAGTCCTCGCCTTCTGGCGGCAGGCGGGTCCTGCCAAGTGGTTCAAGAAGGATCCCGCGTTCGATGCCGAATTTCGCGAGCGCTTCATCAACGGCCACGAGGCGGCTGCGCGTGGCGACCTGGACGGCTGGGCCGGCCGGGCCGACGGTGCCCTGGCGCTGCTGATCCTGCTGGACCAGTTTCCGCGCAACGCGTTCCGCGGCACCGAGCGGATGTTCGCCAGCGACGCCCGCGCATTGCGGATCGCCCGGCAGGCGATCGCGGCCGGCCAGGACCAGCAGGTCGAGGCCGACCTGCGCAACTTCTTCTACCTGCCGCTGATGCATTCCGAAGCACTGGAGGACCAGCAGCAATCCGTGCTGCTGACCGAGCCGCTGGGGGCAGATCCGCACCGCTACGCGCTCATGCACCGCGACATCGTCGAGCGCTTCGGCCGCTTTCCGCACCGCAACGCGATCCTGGGCCGCAGCACCACGCCGGCCGAGCAGGCCTTTCTCGACCAGGGCGGATTCGCCGGCTAGCCCGTCAGGCGCGTGGCGTCTTGGCGGCCGCAGCCTTGCGCACGGCCGGCTTCTTCGCTGCGGCCTTGGGCGCGGACGCTTTCTTCGCTGCGGCCTTGCCGGTTTTCGCCAGGTCCAGCTCCACCCAGGTCGGGGCGTGGTCGCTGGCGCCTTCCTGGCCACGCACCCAGGCATCGACGCCCGCCGCCTGCAACGCCGGTGCCAGTTGCGCGTTCAGCAGCAGGTGGTCGATCCGCAGTCCCGAATTGCGCTGCCAGTGCTGGCGGAAATAGTCCCAGAAGGTGTAGACCTGCGCGTCCGGATGCAGGCGGCGGATCGAGTCGATCCACCCCTGCTGCAGCAAGCGCTGGTAGCGTTCGCGGCTTTCCGGCTGCAGCAGCGCGTCCTTGCGCCAGGACTTGGGGTTGTAGATGTCGAAGTCGGTCGGCACCACGTTGTAGTCGCCCGCCATCACGACCGGATGCCCGGACTGGTACAGGCCGGCCGCGTGTTCGATCAGGCGGTCGAACCACGCCAGCTTGTAGTCGAACTTGGGGCCGGGCTGCGGATTGCCGTTGGGCAGGTACAGGCAGGCGACCACGATGCCGTCCACCGCCGCCTCGAGATAGCGGCTGTGGTCGTCCGCGGGATCGCCGGGCAGTTCCCGGCGGATCTCCACCGGCGGCGCGCCCCGGGCCAGGATCGCCACGCCGTTCCAGGAGCGCTGCCCCTTCCACAGGGCGTGGTAGCCGGCCTGCTGCAGTTCGGCCTGCGGAAAGCCCGTGTCCAGGGCCTTGAGTTCCTGCAGGCAGACCACGTCGGGCCGCTCGCGCTCCAGCCACTCCAGCAGCCGGGGCAGGCGCGACTTGATGCCGTTGACGTTGTAGGTGGCGATCTTCATGGGCGGCCCGCGCGCTCGCCCGTGGCGAGGGGCTTCAACCCCCGAACAGCGAGGCGGCGAACGATCCCCGCTGCGCTGCCCTGCGGGGCTGTTCCGCGGGGAAGCGGCCCGATGCGCTGGCCGCGCGGGCCTGCGCCTCCGACTGCTCCATGCAGTAATCCATCAGCTGGTTGTTTTCGGTGGCGCGGTCGAACACCCGGTCGACGCCGAGCACCAGGCACCGGCTCTTCTGCAGCGGATCCGCGCTCGCCGTCCAGACCACCACCCGCTGATGCGGCTGGCGCCGCGTCAGCGCCTGCAGCACGCCGTAGCCGGAGCCGCCGGTGCCCAGGTGCAGGTCGACGATCGCCAGGTCCCAGTCGTTGGCCGAATCGGTCAGCCACGACACGGCGGTGCGCTCGTCACCGGCATAGCCGACCGTCGTGACCCCGGCCAGTTCGGCCAGGCCTTCGACGAGCGCGGCCCGCACCGGCGCGTTGTCCTCCACCACGAAACCTCGAAACATTGATTCGTCCTCGATCGCCAGGCGCACCCGGTCGCCTGCTTCCCAGCAATGTGTCGCAGGGACCGTCGGCGCGCTGTAGGACGGCACCGTCAGTTCATGCTTGTCGCGGTCAGGCGATGCAGCGATCCTTGGCGCGATCAAGCAGGCGGCCCAGTTCGTTTTCCGCCGCCACCGCGGAGCGTGCCTCCACCCGGGTCCAGGCCGAGCGGATCGGCTCGATCGCCTCCTCCCAGGTCAGCCGCGAGTCGCCCTTGATCCGCACGAAATTGGCGCACAGCGACTTCTCGGCGTCTTCGAAGCGGCCGCCGTATTGGGCGCAGCCGCTGTAGCCCACGCAGAACGCCGGTGCGTAATCCTCGTAGTCGTAGTCGGCGCGGAAGTACGGTTCCTTCCAGTAGTTGCGGGCCCAGTACAGGTCCTCCACCTGCGCCGAATACTGGCGCAACGCTGCCTCCTGCGGCTCGGCGGCCAGCGCCTCGAGCTCGTATCCGCCTGCATCTGCGAAAGCCATCTGCTTGTTCTCCCAACGGTGCTTCCCGGAACCGGCCCCGCGCCGGCTCCGTCTGGAAACAATGGTCGCCGGGCGACTGCGGGCCGCGCGTAGGACGGTCCACCCGGCAGCGTGTCGGAGGGCATGTGCAGGCCTTGTGATGCTTGGACCTCCGCCGGCGACGGCGGCAGACTGCACGGCCCGACAGTCGCGGCGCGCAGCCTGCTAGCGCTTGGTCTTCTTGCGGCTGAACGCCTCGCCGCCGCCGCCACCGCCACCGTCGGCGAAGTCGTGCGGGTCCAGCTTGTCGCGCTTGGGTTGCTGCGGCGCCTCGATGATGCCGCTGGCGCTGTTCTCGCCGATGTCGCTGATGGCGGGAACGGAGCTTGTCGGGGCCTGGCCGCCGGGGGCGTGGCCGGGATTGGTGTCTTTGCGATTGGTTGCCATGGCGCCAGCATGCACCAGGGCGGCCTGCCCCGGGAGCGAATCCGGGCCAAAGCAGGTGCCGTCCTACACCGGCCATCCGGACGGCAGGCGATAACTGCCCTTCAACCCAACAAAGGACTTCCCATGCGCGTGGACATCTATCGCCGGCCCGAACCCGAACACAAGCTCTCTTACCTGGTCGTGCCCGAAGGCCGCGTGATCCCGGAGGAGGCCACCAATGTCGACTGGGTCAGCGAGCAGCGCGGCGTCGACTTCGACGAGTCCGAGTCGGCCTGGGAAGAGCTGGGCATCGACGACCCGCAGCGCCAGATCAGCGAAAAGGGCTACGCCATCACCGGCGTGCTGCACCAGCTGCCCGAATAAGCAGCCTTCCGGAGCGCGTCAGCGCTCCATGCGCCGCAGCTTGCGGGCCGTTTCCTTCTGCCTGGCCTGCGCATCGGCGCGGTCCTCGGCCTTCTCGGCGGCGCGCAGGGCGCGCTCGCGGGCGAAGTCCTCGTTGCGGGCGGCGCGCGATGCGGCGCCAACGGGTGGCCGGATCGTCGGCACCATCGGCGGCGTCGGCTCGGGCACGGCAGGCGGGATCTGCGCCACGGCCGCGCCGCCGGCCAGGGCCAGGATCAGGAAAAGCATGCGCATCGCGGGACTCCCGGATTGAATTTGCCGCCATCGTGCCTGAGCCGGCGCCCGCGCCGTGTAGGCCATTGGCTGAAAACGCCGCGCCCGCGCGCTCAGCGATCGAGTTCCGGATAGCGCCGGAAGATGCCCTGCTCGTTGAACAGAAGGCGCCGCTCGCTGGCCAGGTAGGCCGCCAGCCGCCGGTTGCGCGGCACGCCCTGGTGCAAGGCCAGCACCCGCGGCGCCTTCCTGAGCGCGCGCGCCGCCGCCTTGGGGAAGGCGTACGAGAGCCCCTCCACCAGCTGGAACAGCGACAGGTCCACATAGGAGAGCCTGGCGCCGACGAGGTGCGGGACCTCCTTGCCGGCGTTGCGCGGACTGCGCTCCAGGATCGCCTCGAACCAGGCCAGGAACTTGGGCACCCGGTTCTTCAGCAGGTCCTGCGCGCGCCGCTTGGCCTCGGGCTGCTGGTCTTCGTAATAGAGCGAGCTGGCGATCGGGTGATGGGTGTCGTGCACCTCGGTCACCAGGTCGGCGACGGTGAGCTGGATCTGGTGGGTCCACAGCTGGTCGGCCTCGCTCTTGCCGACCAGGCCCAGCCGCGGGCCCAGGTACAGCAGGATCGCGGCTGTCTGGCCGATCACCTTCTTGCCGTCGACCAGGAAGGGCGGCGCGAACGGCGGCCGCTGCACCGAGTCGTCGTCCAGGTAGCGCAGCATCGCCTCCATGTCGCCGCGCGCCACGTCGACATAGGGCGCGCCCGCCGCCTCCAGCGCCAGCCGGACGAACTCGCCGCGGCCCTGGATGCCCGGCCAGTAGTGCAGCTGGTACGACATCGCGAACTGCGCTCTCAGCCGTGCTGCTTGTTGTAGTTGGCGATGCCGTCCATGATCTCCTGGCGCGCCGACTCGGGCCCTTCCCAGCCCAGGATCTTGACCCACTTGCCCTCTTCCAGGTCCTTGTAGTGCTCGAAGAAATGGGCGATGGTCTTCAGCCGCATCGGGTTCAGGTCCTCGGGCTTCTGCCACTGGGTGTAGATCGACAGGATCTTGTCGGTCGGCACGGCCAGCACCTTGCCGTCCATGCCGGCTTCGTCTTCCATCTTCAGGATGCCGATCGGGCGGCAAGTCACCACCACACCCGGGATCAGCGGCACCGGCGTGATCACCAGCACGTCGACCGGGTCGCCGTCGCCGCTGATGGTCTTGGGCACGTAGCCGTAGTTGGTCGGGTAGTGCATGGACGTGCTCATGAAGCGGTCCACGAAGATCGCGCCCGACTCCTTGTCCACTTCGTATTTGACCGGGTCGGCGTTCATCGGGATCTCGATGATCACGTTGAAGGACTCGGGGACGTGCTTGCCGGAGGAGACTTTGTCGAGGGACATAATTCTTTGGGATAGGGAAGGTGGAACGGGGGAGACCTAGGACTAACCCTGATTTTACTTTCGGCGGACTCGCTTTCGCCGCCTTGCCGCGAATCTGTCACGCCTTTGCGCTTATATTGCGCCGGTTGGCCAATCGTCTCCGCCCGCTGGGAGCAACGAGGAAGCAACGCAGCGGGGGCTCCGCAGCGTTGCCCCCTCCAAGCGAAAACAACGGAAGGAGAAACCTCAATGACAGGCAACTCGGCGCTGATACTGGCGCTCGTCTGCGGCTTCGCAGCCGTGGCTTATGGCTTCTGGGCGCGCGGCTGGATCCTGGCGCAGGACCCCGGCAACGCCCGCATGCAGGAGATCGCCGCGGCGATCCAGACCGGCGCGGCAGCCTACCTGGCCCGCCAATACAAGACCATCGCCATCGTCGGCGTCGTGCTGGCGATCCTGATCGCCATCTTCCTGGACGGCCAGACCGCGATCGGCTTCGTCATCGGGGCGGTGCTGTCCGGCGCCTGCGGCTTCATCGGCATGAACGTCTCGGTGCGCGCCAACGTGCGCACCGCGCAGGCGGCCACCCGCGGCATCGGCCCGGCGCTGGACGTCGCCTTCCGCGGCGGCGCCATCACCGGCATGCTGGTGGTGGGCCTGGGCCTGCTGGGCGTGACCGGCTTCTACTGGTTCCTGGCCGGCAACGGCGTGCTGACGCCGGACAAGAGCCTGGCGGCGCTGCTCAACCCGCTGATCGGCTTCGCCTTCGGCTCCTCGCTGATCTCGATCTTCGCTCGGCTGGGCGGCGGCATCTTCACCAAGGGCGCCGACGTCGGCGCCGACCTGGTGGGCAAGGTGGAAGCCGGCATCCCCGAGGACGACCCGCGCAATCCGGCGGTGATCGCCGACAACGTGGGCGACAACGTCGGCGACTGCGCCGGCATGGCGGCCGACCTGTTCGAGACCTATGCGGTGACGCTGATCGCCACCATGGTGCTGGGCGCGCTGCTGATCGGCTCGGCGCCGACCGCCGCCGTGATGTACCCGCTGGCGCTGGGCGCGGTGTCGATCATCGCGTCGATCATCGGCTGCTTCTTCGTCAAGGCCAGGCCCGGCATGACCAACGTGATGCCGGCGCTGTACCGCGGCCTCGCGGTGGCGGGCATCCTGTCGCTGATCGCGTTCTACTTCGTCACCACCTGGCTGATGCCCGACAACGCGGTGACGGCCAGCGGCACCCAGATGCGCCTGTTCGGCGCCTGCGCCGTCGGCCTGGTGCTGACCGGCGCGCTGGTCTGGATCACCGAGTACTACACGGGCACGCAGTACGCCCCGGTCCGCCACATCGCGCAGGCCTCCACCACCGGCCACGGCACCAACATCATCGCCGGCCTGGGCGTGTCGATGCGTTCCACCGCCTGGCCGGTGCTGTGCGTCTGCGTCGCGATCATCGCGTCGTACGAACTGGCCGGCCTGTACGGCATCGCCATCGCCGCCACCTCCATGCTGAGCATGGCCGGCATCGTGGTGGCGCTGGACGCCTACGGCCCGATCACCGACAACGCCGGCGGCATCGCCGAGATGGCGGACCTGCCGTCCAGCGTGCGCGACATCACCGACCCGCTGGACGCCGTGGGCAACACGACCAAGGCGGTGACCAAGGGCTACGCGATCGGCTCGGCCGGCCTGGCCGCGCTGGTGCTGTTTGCCGATTACACCCACAAGCTCGAGGGGCTGGGCCAGGCGATCAGCTTCAACCTGAGCGACCCGATGGTGATCGTCGGCCTGTTCATCGGCGGCATGATTCCCTACCTGTTCGGCGCGATGGCGATGGAGGCCGTCGGCCGCGCCGCCGGGGCGGTGGTCGTCGAAGTGCGGCGGCAGTTCCGCGACATCGCCGGCATCATGGAAGGCACGGCCAAACCCGAGTACGGCCGCGCCGTCGACATGCTGACCACGGCGGCGATCAAGGAAATGATCATCCCGTCGCTGCTGCCGGTGGTGGTGCCGATCCTGGTCGGCCTGATCCTGGGACCGAAGGCGCTCGGCGGCCTGCTGATGGGAACCATCGTGACCGGCCTGTTCGTCGCCATCTCCATGTGCACCGGCGGCGGCGCCTGGGACAACGCCAAGAAGTACATCGAGGACGGCAACCACGGCGGCAAGGGCTCGGAGGCGCACAAGGCCGCCGTGACCGGCGACACCGTGGGCGATCCTTACAAGGACACGGCCGGCCCGGCCGTCAATCCGCTGATCAAGATCATCAACATCGTGGCGTTGCTGATCGTGCCGCTGGTGGTGAGGTTCCATGGCGGCGAGGTGGTGGACAACCATGCGGCGCCGCTGGCGGCAGCGGTGAGCGCCCCGGCGACGACGCCCACGGCCCCGAACCTGCCGGCGCCCAACCAGCAACTGCCCGCCGGCGCGGCGGCCGTGCCGACGGGAACACCGGCATCGACCCCGGCCAAGTAAGGCCGGCTGCAACCGGAAAAAAAGCCCGCTCCGGCGGGCTTTTTCTTTTGCTGGCTGGCTACTTCGAGCGCTTGGGCTTGTCCATGCCCGGCTTGAGCACCACCTTGGTCCAGCCGTTCTTGCGCTGGTCGAAGTTCTGGTAGGCCTCCGGCGCCTGTTCCAGCGGCAGTTCGTGGGAGACGATCCACGAAGGCTTGACCTTGTCCTTCTCGATCAGGCGGCTCAGGAACCGGTTGTAGGCCTTCACGTTGGCCTGGCCGGTGCCCATGCTCTGGCCCTTGTTCCAGAACGCGCCGAAGTCGAAGGCCAGCTGGCCGCGCCGCTGCAGCTTATCGGGGGAGTTCGGGTCTTCGGGCACGAACACGCCGACCACGCCGATCCGGCCGGTGGCCTTCACCGTGGCGACCAGGTTGTTCATCGTCAGGTTGGGGACTTCCTCGTGGTGCATGTTGCAGCACTGGTAGCCGACGCATTCGCAGCCGCGGTCCGCCCCCTGCCCGCCGGTCAGCTCCATCACCTGCTCGACGCCGTTGCCCTCGGTGTCGTCGATCGCGATGGCGCCCAGCTTCTCGGCCAGCGTCAGCCGGTCCTTGTGCGTGTCCACCACCATCACCATCGCGGCTCCGCGCAGCGTGGCGGAGCATGCGGCCATCAGGCCGACCGGTCCGGCGCCGTAGATGACGACGTTGTCGCCCGGCTGCACGCCGGCCAGCTCGGTCGCGTGGTAGCCGGTCGGAAAGATGTCCGACAGCATCACGTAGTCGCTTTCCTTTTCCTGCGAGTCGCGCGGCAGCACCAGGCAGTTGAAGTCGCCATAGGGCACCCGCAGGTATTCGGCCTGGCCGCCGCTGTAGGGGCCCATGCCGGCGAAGCCGTAGGCCGCGCCGGCCATGCCCGGGTTGCAGGTCAGGCAGAAGCCGCTCAGGCCCTTCTCGCAGTTGGCGCAGAAGCCGCAGCCGATGTTGAACGGCAGGCACACGCGGTCGCCGACCTTCACGCGGTCCACTGCCGCGCCGACCTCGATCACCTCGCCGAGGTTCTCGTGGCCCAGGATGCGGCCGGGCTCCATGTCGGTGCGGCCTTCGTACATGTGCAGGTCCGAGCCGCAGATGTTGGTGCTGGTGATTTTCACCAGCACGTCGGTGGCGCGCTCGATCTGCGCGTCCGGCATGTCGACCACCTGCACGTCGCGGGGGCCGTTGTAGACGAGGGCTCTCATGCAGCCACCTTCTTCTTTTTGGCCGCGGCGGCGGGCCTGGCGCCCTGCAGCTGCTTCTTGCGCTCGAACAGGGCCACGGCCATGCCGCGCAGGTCCAGCGCCGACAGCCGCGCCTGCAGGAAGATCTGCTCGCGCTCTTCCAGCACGTGCTCGTCGATCGCCTTGCCGAGAGCCTTGACCTTGTCGTCGAAGCCCTTGTCGCCGGCGCTCATGCCCTGGATGTCGGCGATGGCGGCCTTTGCGTCGGCGTGCTCCTGCAGCGCTTCGTCCATCAGGGCGTCGTCGCCGACCGCTGCACGGACGGCGGGATAGAAGATTTCCTCTTCGATCTGCGCATGGACGGTCAGCTCCTTGCAGATCTTGTCGGCCACTGGTTGTTTTTCTTCGGCTGGTGCGTCGTCGTCGCACAGTGCATTGAACTTGATGAACAGCGCCTTGACGCCTTTGTGGTCTGCATCCAGCAGGTCCACCGCGTCTTCATAGGCTACGGCCTGGGTCATTGATCGCTCCTGGGTTTGGGGTCGCATCCGGATTCGGACGCGAGCAGCCAATCTAGGCGCCGGTCGCCGACGATCCTGTGGGACTGTCCTGCAGCGCGCCGTAGGACCGCGTGAAGCCGAGCCACGAGCCTCAGGCCCTGGTGACCGCCCGCACCAGTTCGCCTGCCGGCCCGGCCAGTTGCTCCAGCTGCCCGGCCCTGCCCTGTTCGATGGCCTGCAGCACCAGTTCGTTGATGCCGCCGATCACCGCCAGCGCCATCTCCTGCGTCAACGGCGTCTTGCGCGGGTGCCCGGTGCCCGCGTTGACGACCTGCAGCATGAAGCGGCACAGCGCCTGGTTCACCCGCCGGCGGGCGGCGATGCCCTCGTCGCCCAGGCCCAGGATGCCGATCGACAGGCTGCGCAGCAGCGCGGGGTTCTGGGCCATGCTGCCCAGGTAGGCGACGAGCGCGCGATCCAGCTGCGTCTGCCACTGGTGCGCCGGATCGAGCGCCTGGCGCAGCACCGCCAGCGTGTTGCGGTTGGCCGCTTCGTACAGGGCGATGAAGCACTCGGCCTTGGTGGCGAAGTATTCGTAGAAGGTACGGCGCGACACGCCGGCCTCGCGCACGATGTCGGCGATCGT
This sequence comes from Caenimonas terrae, assembly GCF_042655405.1. Classification (NCBI taxonomy): domain Bacteria; kingdom Pseudomonadati; phylum Pseudomonadota; class Betaproteobacteria; order Burkholderiales; family Comamonadaceae; genus Caenimonas; species Caenimonas terrae. Next base: position 147,784 of record NZ_JBHSMF010000006.1, read on the forward strand.
GGTGTCGGCATACCCCTTGGCCGCCACCGCGCAGGCGATGCCTTCCAGCAGGCGGCTGCGGTGCGCGGGTTCGGGACGGTCGGCCGTGGACATGGGCGGGAAGGCGGGTTGGTACTTGACAGTACCACAGGCCAGCCCCATCATTCTCATTCGCGGTACGCCTTCGTACCAAGCTCCCCTTTCCAGCGAAAACACCCATGTCCGAACTCGTCGTCCGCCGCCTGTTGATCGACCTGGAGCAACCGTTCGAGCGCCACTGGTGCGGCGGCGACGCCTTCCGCAGCGCGTTGTTCAACGCGCTGTCCATGAGCTTTCCGGTCGGCGAACAGTTCTTCATCGACTCGGTGCGGGCCGGTTTCCGCCTGCTGCCGCCCGAGCTGCAGGAGCGGTTCCGGGCGGAGGTGCAGGGCTTCGTCGGCCAGGAAGCCACGCACCGCCGCCTGCACGCGCTGTTCAACGCCCAGCTCGAACGGCAGGGCCTGGTCAACGACTGGGAGCCGCGTGCGCGCCAGCGGCTCAAGCTGATGGAAGGCCAGGATGCGCGCCACCTGCTCGGGATCACTGCCGCCAACGAACACTTCACCGCCATCCTGGCCGACTGGATGCTGCGCAACGCCGACCTGCTCGCCAGCAGCGACCAGCGCCTGTCCACCCTGTGGCTGTGGCACAGCGCCGAGGAATCGGAACACAAGTCCACTGCCTTCGACCTGTACCAGGCGGTCGGTGGCAGCCACGAATGGCGCATCAAGTGGTTCCGCCGCATCACCACCATCTTCCTGGTGGACACGCTGCGCCAGACGGTGAACAACCTGCGGCACGACGGCACGCTGTGGAAGTGGAGCACCTGGACCAGCGCGGCCAGCTACCTGTTCGGCAAGCGCGGCCTGATCCGCCAGACCTATCAGCCCTGGCGCGACTACAAGCGCCGCGATTTCCATCCGAGCCAGCACGACAGCGAGCCCTCGCGGCGCTGGCTGGCCGATTACAGCGACCGCTACACGCCCGTGGGCGCCTGAATCCGCCATTGCGGCCCGGTCTCCTGCCCCGGGAAGAGGCTGATCCGCCCCGGCGACTCCGCTTGACATGCATCAAAGCGGGGGCGCCGGTGCGCGGCAAACTCGATCGCACCTTCCCCAACTTCAGGAGCCATCCATGTACAAGCGCATTCTCGTTCCGGTGGACGGCAGTGCCACCTCCAACAAGGCCTTGACGGCCGCCCTGCAACTGGCGCGCGACAGCGGCGGCCGCGTGCGCGTGCTGCACTCGCTGGACGAGCTCGCCTACCTGAGCGGCTTCGAGTACAGCGGCGAGGTGATCAAGGTCGCGCGCGAAACGGCCAACAAGGTGCTCGCCGATGCGCTGGACGTCGCCAAGGCGGCCGGGGTGCCGGCCGACCAGCAGCTGGTCGACCAGCCCGGCCAGCGGCTCGGCCAGACGGTAGCCGACGCCGCCCAGGCCTGGGAAGCGGACCTGGTGGTGGTCGGCACCCACGGCCGCCGCGGCCTCGGCCGCGTGCTGATGGGCAGCGGCGCCGAACAGGTGATCCGCATCGCGCCGGTGCCGGTGCTGGTGATCCGCGGCGACGCCGCGGAAGCCGGGGGTTGACTGCCAGGCACGTCCTGCTGATCCAGGGCCATCCCGACCCGGCCGCCCGCCACCTGGGCCATGCGCTGGCCGACGCCTACGCCGCCGGCGCGCAGGAAGGCGGCCACGAGGTGCGCCGGGTGCCGGTCGCGCAACTGGCCTTCCCCTTGCTGCGCAGCCAGCAGGAGTGGGAGGCCGGTCCGCTGCCCGAGGGCCTGCAGCAGGCGCAGGACGACATCCGCTGGGCCGACCACCTGGTGCTGTTCTTCCCGCTCTGGATGGGCGCCATGCCGGCGCTGCTCAAGGGCTTCCTGGAACAGGTGGCGCGTCCGGGCTTCGCGTTCGGGCGCCAGCAAGGCGGCGCCCCCTTCGCGCACAAGGGGCTGACCGGGCGCTCGGCCCGCGTGGTGGTCACCATGGGCATGCCGGCGCTGGTCTACCGCTGGTACTTCCGCGCCCACAGCGTGAAGTCGCTGGAACGCAACGTGCTGGGCTTCGTCGGCATCGCGCCGGTGAACGAAACGCTGATCGGCATGGTCGGCAACTTGCGCCCCGGCGACGCCGACAGCTGGCTGGCCAAGTTGCGGCGGCTCGGCCGCAGCGCAGGCTGAGGCTTGCCATCGCCGTGCCGGACGCGGCCCGAGCGCGGCGGTTGACCTGCCTCAAGTGGCCGCCATGGCCAGCGGCATAAGCTGGTCCATCTTCAAGGAGAACCGCATGAAAGTCCTGTTTGCCGCCGACGGCAGCGAATACACCAAGAAGGCGCTGGCCTTCCTGGTCACCAACGGCGAACTGATCGGCGCCGACGGCGAGGTGGTGGTGCTGAACGTCCAGCCGCCGATGCCGCCGCGCGTGATCGCGCTGGCCGGCGCCGACGCGGTGCACGACTACCACAAGGAAGAAGCCGGCAAGGTGCTGGAGCCGATCAAGACCTTCATGGCGCGGCACCCGCTGCGCTTCCGCTCCTCGTGGGTCGTCGGCCCCGCGGCCGAGGAGATCATCAAGGCGGCGCACACCGAGAAGGCCGGCATGATCGTGATGGGCACCCACGGCCACGGCGTGCTGGCGCGTGCGCTGCTGGGCAGCGTCGCCCAGCGGGTGGTCGTGGACAGCGACCTGCCGGTGCTGCTGGTCAAATAAGGGCGCGCCGCCGCAGCGCCTCTTCCTACCGCCGCAAGCGGCGTCCGATGACGCCCGCGCCACCGGTGGTGCCGCCCAATGTCCGCATGGGCGGTCAGCTTCTCTCGTGCAACTAACTGACGCTCAGGCCCAGGCCTGATCTCCCCCACCGTGAAAGCGCACCGACAGGAGCGCGCCATGGAGAATCAGCGGGTCGAGACGATGAAACGCGTGCAGGAGAGCTTCGCCGAGTGGAAGGCCGTCCAGGACCGCATCAAGCAGCTCGAAGCGGCCCTGCAGGCGCACGACGCCACCCGCGATGCGCCGCTGGCGCAACTGCAACGCGACCTGCTCTCGCTCAAGAACGAATCCGAACGCCTGCTGCTGGCCGCGCAATATGCGTTGCTGTCGATCAAGACGCCCCGCTCCAGCAGCGGCGACTCGACCTGGGGCTGAGCCCTCCGTCAGACCAGCCGCTTGATCTTCTTCTTGCTCCAGACGAAGCGGTAATACGCGGACTGCAGCACCAGCATCGAGACGAAGGTGATCGGATAGGCCATCCAGACGCCGTCCAGCCCGTAGCGGCCGCTGAGCAGCCAGGCGGACGGCACCTCGATCGCCGCGATGCAGAAGATCGCGATGGCCGTGGGCACCATCACCGCGCCGCTGGCGCGCATCACCCCGCCCAGCACCGCCTGGAAGCCGAAGATGACGCAGCTCCAGAGCATGATGTGCAGCAGCGTCTGCGCCACCTCCACCACCGGTTCGCTGGTGACGAAGGCGCTGATCAGGTGGCGCGAAAACAGGTAGCCCACCAGCACCAGCGCGCCGGTGATCACCACGTTCAGCTTCAGGCCGGTCCAGGCGATCGCGCCCAGCCGGTCGCTGCGACCGGCGCCGATCGACTGCGCGCCCAGGATCGAGGCCGTGATGGCGATCGACAGCGCCGGGAACTGCACGTAGTTGACCACCTGATTGACGGCGCCATAGGCGGCGGTCGCGTCCGAGCCGAAGCGGTTCACCAGCGCCAGCAGCACGATCTCGGCCAGCGAGACCACGATCATCTGGACGCCGGTCGGCAGCCCGATCTTCACCACCAGCTTGAGCACCGCCGGATCCAGCCAGAGCGCGCGCAGCAGTTCGCGGTCCGGTGCCAGCGGATGGCGGCGGCGCCGCATGATCCACGCCAGGAACAGCAGCGCCGTGATGAACGAGATGATGGAGGCGGCGGCCGCGCTGGTCACGCCAAGTTGCGGCAGCCCGCCCCAGCCCCGGATGAAGGCCGGCGTCAGCACGCACGACATCGCGGTGGAGATCAGCAGCGCGTAAAGCGGCGTGAGCGTGTCGCCCACGCCCCGCATCAGCTGCGTCACCAGGATGAACACCAGCAGGCCGGGCATGGCCAGCATCATGGTGCGCGCATAGCCGATCGCGATCGGCAGCACGTCGGGCGGCGTGCCGAGCGCGCGCAGCATGGCCTCGGTGAACATGCCGCCGAACACCGCCACCAGCAGGCCGACGCCCAGGCCCAGCGAGATCGCGGTGCCGGCGATCACCTTGACCTTGTGCGGCTCGCGCGCGCCCCACGCCTGCCCGATCAGCACCGAGGCGCCGGCGCCGACGCCGATCACCAGCGAGATGAAGAAGAACACGATCGGGAACATGCCCGAGACCGCGGCCAGCGCCTTGGTTCCCAGCATCTGGCCGACGAACACGTTGTTGATGGTCCCGGACAAAGACTGCAGGATGTTGGACAGGACCATCGGGCCGAGGAACACCAGGAACACCCGCCACAGCGGGCGGTTGTCGAGGGTGGCCGGCTGCTTGCCGCGGGCGTGCGCGGCGACGGAGGGTTGATTTGACATGGGTGCGAAGCGTACCCGATGGCCAGCGCCTGCCAGATGCGGGCCCGGCGGCACCCGATGCACCCATAAAATGGCCGGGTGAAATGCAGACGCCATCCCATCCCCGCTGCCCCGCTCCCTTCCTCCCATCGATCCAACCAAGCACGAAGTAAAGCAATGAATTCACCGCGACGCCCGTTGCTTGTGGGCGCCGCCGCCCTGCTGGTCGGCCTGCTGCCGCCGTCATCCGCCCACGCCGACGAAGAGGGCTGGACCTCGTTGTTCGCGCCCGGCCACACGACGCTGGAGCTCCAGGCCAGCCCCTACACCTACCACTTCTCGCGCCAGCCGCATTCGCACGTGAGCCTGCTGGGGCTGACCAGCGTGCGCGACAGCGGCTGGCTGTGGGGCGGGGCGTATTTCAGGAATTCGTTCGGCCAGCCCTCCGCCTACCTGTACGCGGGACGCCGCTACGACGAGCCGTTCGGGCTGCAGCGGGTCTACTGGAACTGGTCGGCCGGCCTGATCTACGGCTACAAGCCGCCCTACCAGGACAAGGTGCCGGTCAACTGGCACGGCATCGCGCCGGCGATCGTGCCTGCCATCGGCTACCGCGTCACGCCTGGCATCTCGGCGGAGCTGTCGCTGCTGGGGACGTCGGCGCTGATGCTGCAGTTCGTGGTCGCACTCGACGGCAAGCACGGCCTCGCTTCGTCGTTCTGACCGCGGCCCGCGCCGGCTAGGGCAACGGCAGCAGCGGCGAGATGGCCTTCACCAGCGCCCGCCCGAGCGGCCGCAGCAGCGCCCTGAGGCCGACCACGGCCAGGCACTGCGCCACCGCCATCACCAGCAGCAGCACGATCGTCGCCAGGTCGCGGCCGGGCGCCAGCGCCTGGCCGGCGCCCCGCAGCAGCGTCGGCAGGCCTTGCGGGCCGCCGACCACGAAGGGCCAGACCGCGCCGAACATGAGCGCGGCGGCCAGATGCCCAAACGCCTTCTTCATGCCAACTCCTTTGCGATGCACGATCAGTCTAGGCACCCGGCCCCTGGCAATCCGGTGAATGCTGAGCAATGGTCCTGTGACCTATTGGCGCCGGCGCCGGAGCAAAATCCTGCTCCCACCAGGCTTCCAGGAGCAGGCCATGAGCAGCACCAATCTCGCCTCGGGCGTGGCAGGCAAGACCGTCCGGTTCGCATGGAAGGACGGCCCGACCAAGGGCACGGTCCACGAGCACGTGTTCCACCCGGACGGCACGGTCCAGTGGCATGACGCCGCCAAGGCGGGCGGCAAGGCGCCCGATCCCAGGGCGGATCGACCCAGGTTCGCCGACGAGGAGATCGCCTCCGGCATCCGGCTGGTGTCGTATCTCGCCAGCTCCGGCTTCACGCTGACGGTGGTGCTCAACTCGCAGAACGGCTCGATCACCGGCATCGCGTCCAACGACAAGACCTGGATGCCGGTGCACGGCGCCTTCGAAGTCATGAAGTAGCCGCGCAGCAAGACCGTCCGGCGGCTGCGCTTGAACCCGCGCGCCGGCGCACTAGCATGCCTGGGTCACTTCAACTTCACGGGAGCCGGCCATGGCAGGACGCACACCGGTGGTGTTCATCCACGGACTCTGGCTGCACGCCAGCACCTGGGGCCAGTGGATGGAGTTGTTCCGCGAGGCCGGCTACGAGCCGGTGGCGCCGGGCTGGCCGGGCGAGCCAGCCACCGTCGCCGACGCCCGCGAGTTCCCGGGGCGGGTCGCCGACAAGAGCATCGACGACCTGATGGCGCACTTCCGCGCGATCGTCGACGCGCTGCCCGGCGCGCCCGTCCTGGTCGGCCACTCCTTCGGCGGGCTGCTGGCCGAGAAGCTGCTGGGAGAAGGCTTCGGTGCCGGCGCGGTCGCGATCGACCCGGCGCAGATCAAGGGCGTGCTGCCGCTGCCGCTGGCGCAGATCCGCTCGGCGCTGCCGGCGCTGCGCAACCCGCTCAACCTGCACCGGTCGGTGTCGCTGACGCAGGACGAATTCCGCTACGGCTTCGGCAACACGCTGACGCCGGCCGAATCGGATGCGCTCTACCAGCAGTGGACCATCCCGTCGCCGGCGCGCCCGCTGTTCGAAGTGGCGCTGGCCAACTTCAACCCGCACGCGGCGTCCAAGGTGAACACCGCCAATGCCAACCGCGGCCCGCTGCTGCTGGTCTCGGGCACCGCCGACCACACGGTGCCGGACGTGACGACGCAGGCCACCTTCAAGCTGTACCGGGACTCGCTGGCCGTGACCGAACTCAAGCAGTTCGAGGGCCGCGGCCATTCCCTGATCCTGGACAGCGGCTGGCGCGACGTCGCCTCCGCCGTGCTGGCGTGGCTCAAGGACAAGGGCCTGTAAACACACCATTTGTTGCATCGACCCGCTGCGGAACGCACCACGGCCGCCCGCCGGCCTCCTATGCTTGCGACGGTGAAACATCGCTCCATCAAGGGACTGCTGGCGTTGCTGCTGGTCGCACTGGCCGCGCTCGCCGCGCTGGCCTGGCGGCCGTCGATCGCGCAGTCCGCGCCGGCGCCGCGCAGCGCCTTCGAGCCGGGCCTGCTGCGCCAGGGCGAGCAGCTGGCCGCCATCGGCAACTGCGCCAGCTGCCACACCGCGCCCGAGGGACCACCGTTTGCCGGCGGCACGGCGCTGAAGACGCCCTTCGGCACCATCTACGGCAGCAACATCACGCCCGACCCGGAAACCGGCATCGGCGGCTGGAGCGAGGACGCATTCCGGCGCGCGCTGCGCGAGGGCGTCTCGCGCGACGGCCATCTGCTCTATCCGGCCTTTCCGTATGACCACTTCACCCGGCTGCAAGACCAGGACATCGCGGCGCTCTATACCTTCGTGATGACGCGCGACCCGGTACGCTTCGTGCCGCCGGCCAACAAGCTGGTGTTCCCGCTGCAGTTCCGGCCGCTGATCGCCGGCTGGAACCTGCTGTACCTCGACAAGGGACCGCGGCCGCCGCAGGCCAGCCAGAGCGCCGACTGGAACCGCGGGGCTTACCTTGTCGACGCGCTGGCCCACTGTGCAGCCTGCCATTCGCCGCGCAACCAGCTGGGCGCGGAACGGCGCGACGCCGCCTTTGACGGCGGCGAGGCCGAGGGCTGGCACGCGACCGCCCTGAACGTCCATTCGCCGTCGCCCGTGCCCTGGAGCGCCGAGGCGCTGGCCGCCTACCTGCAGACCGGGCTCGTCGCGGACCATGCGATCACCGCCGGGCCGATGCAGGACGTGGTGCACAGCCTGTCGCACGCGCCCGTTGAAGACGTGCACGCCATCGCGGTCTACGTGCAATCGCTGATGGGCGCGCCGACGCCGCAGCAGCAGGCGCGCGAGAGCGCCAGCCGCCAACGCGCATCGCAGCCGTCGGTGGCCTTGCCCACGCCGGCCGGCGACGCGCAGCTGGCGCTGGGCGCCGGCGTCTTTGCCAGCAGCTGCGCCAGCTGCCATGACCTCGGGCGCCAGCTCTCCTCGGCCAGCGGACTGCGCATGCCGCTGGCGATCGCACTCTATCTGCCCGACCCCCGCAACCTGGTCCACATCGTGCGCGACGGCATCCAGCCGCCGCCCGGCCAGCCAGGCCGCTGGATGCCCGCCTTCGACGGCGAGCTGAGCGACGACCAGATCGCCGCCCTGGCCGCCTGGTTGCGCCAGGTGGCCGCCGCCCAGCCGCCGTGGCTGGACCTGGCGCAGGCGGTGCAGGACAGCAGAAAGCCCAGCCCATGATCTCCCTGAACCTGAACGGCCAGACCCGCCAGACCGACGCCCACCCGGCGACGCCATTGCTCTATGTGCTGCGCGACGACTTCGCGCTCAACGGCGCCAAGTTCGGCTGCGGCCTCGGGCAGTGCGGCGCCTGCACCGTGCTGGTCGGCGGCGAGGCCGCGCTGTCCTGCCTGACGCCGGTGGCCATGGTCGGCGCGCGACCGGTCCGCACCGTCGAGGGCCTGGGGACGCCCGACAAACCCGGGCCGCTGCAGCAGGCCTTCATCGACGAACAGGCGGCGCAATGCGGCTATTGCATCGCCGGCATGATCATGCGGGCCCAGGCGCTGCTGGAGCACATCCCCTCGCCCACCGATGCGCAGATCCGCAGCCACATGGCGATCAACCTGTGCCGCTGCGGCACCCACATGCGGATCCTGCGGGCCGTGCGGCGCGCCGCCGACACGCTGCACTCCGCCGGCGCGAACGCCAGTGGAGCCGTGCGATGAAAGCGCCCACCGCCATCGGCGCAGGCATCCGCCGGCGCTCCGTGCTCGCCGGCGGCGGCGCGCTGGTGCTGGCCTTCGCATGGCGCCCCAGCGGCTGGGCCGCCGACGCGCCGGCCACGGCGCCTGCGCTGCCCGCGCTGCCGGCCAGCCTGAAGAAGCAGCCCTTCCTGGACGGCTGGATCCGCATCGACGCCGGCGGCAAGGTCACGGTCTTCAGCGGCAAGGCCGAACTCGGCCAGGGCATCAAGACCGCGCTGCTGCAGGTGGCGGCGGAGGAACTGCAGGTGGAGCCGCAGCGAATCGGCATGGTGATGGCGGACACCGCGCAGACCGCGGACGAGGGCTACACCGCCGGCAGCCATTCGATGCAGGACAGCGGCACCGCCATCCGCCATGCGGCGGCGCAGGTGCGCGCGCTGCTGGTGGGACTGGCGGCGCAGCGGCTCAATGTGCCGGCCGACCAGCTGGTGGTGCAGGACGGTGTGGTGAAGGCCGCGGGCGGCGCCGGCGTGTCCTACGGCGAGCTGGTCAGCGGCGAGCTGCTGCACGTGCAGGCGCAACCGCAGCCGGTGCTGCGCGACCCGGCGCAGCACACCATCGTCGGCAAGCCGATGCCGCGGCTGGACATCCCGGCCAAGGTGGCAGGCGGCGTCGCCTATGTGCAGGACCTGCGGCTGCCCGGCATGGTGCATGCGCGGGTGCTGCGGCCGCCGAGCCCGGCGGCCACCCTCCGCAGCCTGGACGCCGCCGCGGTGGAGAAGCTGCCGGGCGTGCTGAAGGTGGTGCGCGACGGCAGCTTCGTGGCCGTCATCGCGCAGAAGGAATACCAGTCGATCGTCGCCCTGCGTGCACTGGCGGCCGCGGCGCAGTGGGACGAGCGCGAGACGCTGCCGGCGCAGGCCGGGCTCTATCCCTTCGTCCGCGGCCTGGCCTCGCAGGACATCGTGATCCTCGACCGCGGCTCGCAGGCCGCCGCCGGCGACAAGCAGCACTCGGCCGGCTACCTGCGGCCCTACCAGCTGCACGCGTCGATCGGCCCCTCCTGCGCGGTCGCCCAGTTCACTGACGGCGCGTACACGGTGTGGACCCATTCGCAGGGCGTGTTCCCGCTGCGCAGGGCGCTGGCCGAACTGCTGGCGCAGCCGGAAGCAAGCATCCGCTGCATCCACACCGAGGGCTCCGGCTGCTACGGCCACAACGCCGCCGACGACGTGGCGGCGGACGCCGCGCTGCTGGCGCGCGCCCTGCCAGGCAAGCCGGTGCGGGTGCAGTGGATGCGCGAGGACGAACACACGTGGGAGCCGTTCGGCCCGCCGATGGTCACGGGCGTCACCGCTTCGCTGGACGCCGCCGGCCGCATCGCGCAGTGGGACTACGGCGTGTGGAGCAACACCCACAATGCGCGGCCCGGCGCCGCCGGCGACCTGCTGGCAGCGCGCCATCTCGCCACGCCCTTCGCGCCCTCGCCGCCCAAGCCAGGCGCCCAGCCCGAAGGCGCCGGCGACCGCAACGCGATCCCGCTCTACACGCTGCCCAACGCCAGGGTGACGCACCACTTCCTGCCCGAGATGCCGCTGCGGGTGTCGGCGCTGCGCGGCCTGGGCGCGTACATGAACGTGTTCTCGATCGAGAGCTTCATGGACGAACTGGCGCGCGCGGCGGGCGCCGATCCGGTGGCGTTCCGGCTCAAGCACCTGGACGATCCGCGGGCGCAGGAAGTGATCCGGCTGGCGGCCGATCGCTTCGGCTGGAACGCCTACCAGCGCCGCGCCGGCCACGGCCGCGGCTTCGCCTTCGCGCGCTACAAGAACCTGGCCGCCTATGCGGCGATGGCCTGCGAGGTGGAAGTGCGGCGCGACACCGGCGAGGTGAAGCTGCTGCGGGTGGTCTGCGCGGTGGACAGCGGCGAGGCGGTCAATCCCGACGGCATCCGCAACCAGATCGAGGGCGGCATCGTGCAGTCGTCCAGCTGGACGCTGAGCGAGGAGGTGACGTTCGATCGAACCCGCGTCACCAGCCGCGACTGGGGCGGCTATCCGATCCTGCGCTTTGCGCAGGTGCCGCAGGCGATCGAGGTGCACATCGTCGGCCGTCCCGGCCTGCCCTTCCTGGGCACCGGCGAGGCGGCGCAGGGGCCGACCTCGGCGCTGATCGCCAACGCGCTGGCCGACGCCACCGGCGTGCGGATCCGGCAACTGCCCTTGTCGCGGGAACGGGTGCGGGCGGCGCTGCTCGCCTGAGCGCTCAGCCGCCCTCGTCCAGGCCCTCCACCTCCAGCAGCAGCGGCGCGTGGTGGCGCTCCGTCGACGAACTGAGGAGGCGGCCGCGCACCCGCACGGTGTGCTCCAGGCGCGGGGCCAGCGTGTCCGGCGCGCCGGCCCTTGGCACGAGCTGCACCAGCCACACGCCCTTGCGCGCCTGCGCGCCGGGGGCGTCCGACGGTCCGGCCACGGCACAGACGGCGGAACGCAGCCGCAGGAAGTAATCGGTCTGCGGGGCGCCGCCGCCGGGGCGCTCCGGCTCGGTGTGGCGCTCCAGGATGCCGGTCATGGTCACCGGCGCCGGCCCATAGCGGAAACACTCCGCCGCGGCCGGCGTCGCGGCCAGCAAACCGGCAATGCCCAGCACCAGCGCAAGCGCGCGGCCACGCGCCACGCGCAGGCGCCGCACGCTCGTTCGCGCATCGGGCGGCAAGGCAGAGAGGTCGGGGCAGGAATCGGACATGAAGGCGAGGCGGCAGCGCGGACGGGAGGATGAATCTACCACCCGCCCGTTCCCCTCAGCAGAACATCAGCGCCAGCCAGGCGGGCTCGTCGACCAGGTTCAGCAGCACGTAGCCGCCCACCCGGTAAAACCAGAATTCGATCGTTTCCCATGCCATGCCGTTGTCGCTTTCCGCGCTGCTGCGCGCCGGCAAGGGTAACCGCTACGGGCAAACACGTCCCGGGCCGCGCAGTCGCCCCCAGATCGGAGGACGACGCCGCCGCTCCCGGCCGGGAGACTGCGCGCCAAGGAGTCCAGCAGTCCGAGCTCCCGGAGACCCGACCTGACAACCAACACCATCCTGCCCCGGCGCCCAGACGGCGCGGGTTGGGCGCGGGCGCCACAAGCCGGCGGCAGCGGCGAGACGTGGGTGCACGCGGGCGCCGAGCTGGTGGCTGTCTCGGAGGTCGTGGCGGCCGCCGCGCCGGCCTACCGCCTGACCCTGAGCCTGGCGGACGGCAGCCGCTGCAGCGCCGCGGACGTGCTGTTCGCGCTGGCCGACTTCGGCCTGCTGCAGGCGCAGGAGGATGATTTCGGCCAGCATGGCGCGCAGCGCGTCTTCCTGTGGCCGGCCGCCCCGCCGGACGGCTCGCCCTAGTTCAGTCCGACGCGGCTGCTGTCCCACTGGTTCAGCGGCGGCCGCAGGGTCGCTTCCAGCGTCTTGGCCAGCGCGTGCAGCTGCGCGTGCTCGCCGGCCCGGGCGACCGCGGCCATCGCGTGCAGCGAGCTGACCGAGGCCTCGATGTCGCCGTAGCACACGGCGCGCTCCACCCGCGCCCACCAGAGCACCGCCTGGACCCAGCTGGTGCGGGGAAAGCGCGACGCCTTTTCCAGGCAGGCGAGGTAGCAGGCGTCGGCATCCTCGGTGCGGCCGCGCCGGCTGGCGATGAAGCAGCCGGCGAAATCCAGCAGCAGCAGGCCGATGTCGCGCGTCGCCGGATGGACAGCGACGGACGGCCCGCTGTCGGCCGCCGCCCGGGCCTGGCAGACCCGCCGTTCCAGTTCGGCCAGGTCGGCCGGCCCCTGGTGCAGGCGCTCGCGCTCGACGATCTGCAGCACTTCGCTGAAGCACAGGTTGATCAGCGGCTGGAAGGCGGCCGCGCCGTCGCCGGCCTGGCGGGTGTACCAGATCGATGCCTCCAGCGCCTTGCGGGCAGTGGCGAAATCCCGGGTCCAGGTCGCGGCCAGCCCCATGTAATTGAGGCCCCGCGCCTGCGCCAGCGCCGACGCGTCGGTCTGCAGCGACATGGCGTCGCAGGCGGCCTGCAGCGCCGGCCCGTCCAAGCCCAGCGCGCTGGCGGCGTAGCTGTGGATCGCCAGCGCCTCCGCGACGCCGGCACCGTGGCCCGCCTGCTGGAACAGCTTGCGGGCCTGCGCGCTCGTCTCGTGCGCCAGCCGGAAGCGCGACTCCAGCACGTGGGCCTGGCTCAGGACCAGCGCCGCCTGGGCCTGCATCGCCACGTCGGCGGCGTCGACGCTGGCGGCCAGCACCTGGCGCGCCATGCGCCTGCCCTTGCGGGTCTCGCCGATGCCCAGCGCCTGCCTGGCATCGGCAAGATAGCGTTCCCTGGTCGGTCCGGCTTTGGTGCCGGCGCTGCGCGCGCATTCCGTCGTCACCCCGGCTCCTCGTTCTGGCTGCCGCGATGCTATCGATTCATCCCGAATATTCTGGTGAATAAATCACAGGAATCCGGGCCGCCGGCGTGCTTGCCGGGCCGCCGGGTCGGCAACCAGCGGCAAGGCGCCGCATCGTTCGCCGCAGGCTCAGTACGGCTGCGAGATCCGCAGCCCGCGGAATTTCAGCAGCGCCACCCGCGGCCGGATCTGCTCCAGCACCACGCCCGGGGCGATCTCGCTGCCCTCGTTGAACACCTGGCCGTTGACCACCAGCATGCGCTGCGCCACGTTGCCGGAATAGACGCCGCCGCTGACGCTGAACTTGGGCAGCGCCTGCTGCACGTCGGCCGGCAGCTCGGCCAGGCTGTAGGTGCGCTCCGCCGCCGCAGCTGCGGGTGCCGGAGCCGATGCGGCAGCAGCTGCAGATGCCGGCGCCGCGGCAGCCGCAACCGCGGGTGCCGACGCTGCCTTCGCCACGGCCGGCGCAGCAGCGACGGCCACAGGTGCCCTCGGTGCCGGCACTGCCACCGGCTCGGGCGGCGGCGGCAGCAGCACGGTCGCGGGAGCGATGGGCGCGGGCACGGGCGCGGCAGCTGGTGCCACCGGCAGCGCGGACGCCGGCATGGGAGCCGGCGCCGGCTCGGGTGCCGTCGCGGGTGCCAGCCACCACCACAGGCCGAGTGCCAGCACCAGCACCGCCCCTGCGCCGGCGAGCCATCGCTGGCGCCGGCGATCGACGCCGGCGGAAGCGGCGCCCACGAGGGCAGGCTGCGCATGGATGCCCAGTGCGGGATCGCGGGAGCGCTGGGCGTCGGCCTTGCGCAGGGCGTCGAGGATGTAGGACATGGTCAGGGCGCCGTCTGCAGTTTCGGCTCCTCGACGCCGGCCACGCGATTGAGCTGCATGAAGGTCATGGGGCCGGGGCGGCCGTCGGCCGGCAGGCCCTGCGCCAGCTGGAAGGCCAGCACGCGCGCCTTCAGCGCTGCATCCAGGCTGGGCTTGCCGGCCGGCGCCGGCGCGCCGTCCACTGCCGACAGCGTGCCGGCCAGCCAGTCCAGCGGCGGCCCGCTGTCGCGGTCGGCAATGCGGCCCTTGTAGCCGGACGCCGCCCGCCACAGGGTGGAAAACTCGCCGCGCCAGCGCGCCGCCAGCGCCGGCAGCGTCACGGTCTGCTCGCCGTCGCCGGCCCGCAGCGTGGCGCTGTCGGCGGTCAGCGCCGTCAGCAGCGCATAGGACGGCCTGCCGGTCTGCGCGTCGAGCGTGACGAAGCCGGGCCGGCCGAGCTGGCGGATCAGCGCCAGGGTCATCGGCCGGCTGAAGCACTGGACCTGCTCGCGTGACAGCGCGGTGCAGGCGTCGCCCTCGCCCGGCGCCAGCTTCCAGGCCCGCGCCAGCTCGCGCCAGGCCTGTTCCTGGTCGGACAGCAGCGCCGGCGCCGCGGCGGCCGCTGTGCGCGCTGGGGCGGCAGGCGGCTGGGGAGCAGAAGCGACCGGCGCAACAGCCGGCGCAGGCGCTGGCGCCGCGGCCAGTGCGGGCCGCGCCGGCGCAGCGCGGTCGCCCGCCAGCAGCATCCAGAGCCCGGCGCCGGCGGCCACTGCCAGCGCCAGCACGGCTGCAGGCCGCAGCCATCCGGCCAGCGCCGGCCGCGGCTGCTCGCCGAACACTTCGACCGCGGCCTGGTCGACGATCGCGCGGTCCACCATGGGCCGGCCGCCGGCGAAGGCGCCGAGCAGCGCGCGGTCGCACAGCAGGTTGATGCGGCGCGGCACCCCGCGCGCGATGGCGTGGATGCGACGCAGCGCGCGCTGCTCGAACGGCAGGGCCTGCGTCAGCCCCGCCACTTCCAGCCGGTGCTGCACGTATTGCGCCGTCTCCGCCTCGCTCAGCGCCTGCAGGTGGTAGCGCGCGATCACGCGCTGCGCCAGCTGCTCCAGCTCCGGGCGGGCCAGCATGCTGCGCAGCTCGGGCTGGCCGATCAGCACGATCTGCAGCAGCTTGCGCTCGCGCGTCTCCAGGTTGGTCAGCAACCGCAGCTGCTCCAGCACGTCGGCCGACAGGTTCTGCGCCTCGTCGATGATCAGCACGCTGTTGCGGCCGGCCGCGTGCTCGCGCAGCAGGAAGGCGTTGAGCGGGTCGAGGTAATCCTTGACCGTGCGGGCCCGGTCCTGCGGCGCCAGCGCGATGCGGAACTCCTCGCACACCGACTGCAGCAGCTCCGTCACCGTCAGCTTGGGATTGAAGATGTAGGCGACGTTGCAGTGCGCCGGCACCTGTTCCAGGAACAGCTGGCAGACCGTGGTCTTGCCGGTGCCGATCTCGCCCGTCAGCAGCACGAAGCCGCCGCCCCCGCCGACGCCATACAGCAGGTGCGCCAGCGCCTCCCGGTGCCGTTCGCTCATGAACAGCAGCCGCGGGTCGGGCGCGATGGAGAACGGCTCCTGCTTCAGCCCGAAATACGACGCATACATGGGGGGAGGATACCGAATGCGGGGCCAAGGACGCAGAACACGCAGAACTGGCGCAGAACACGCGGAAGCAGACAGCTCAATCAGGCAGGGCCGACAACCTCATATTTTGCTTCATGCAGGAGCGAGCACGGTGCGCCGCACGCGCCTGACGTTGAAGGCGCTGGCGATCAGGATCGACTGGAAGACCACCAGCCCGAGCCACACGCCCTGGTACTGGTGGTGGTCCATCAGCGTGCCGAACAGCAGCGGCGACAGCGCCTGGCCGATGTCCAGGCCGGAATAGACCACGCCGTACACCCGCCCGGTGGCGTTCTCGGGGCTGGAGCGCTTGACCAGCAGGTCGCGCGAGGGCGCGGCGATGCCGCTGGCAAAGCCCATGGCGCCGAACAGCGCCGGCACCGCCAGCGCGGGGACCGGTCCGAACCCGATCGACAGCGCGATCAGCGCGGCGACGCCGAAGCCGGCCGCCACCACCTTTTCGCAGCGCTTCGGGTCGGCCGCCAGGAAGCCGCCCAGCACCATGCCGCCGGCGCTGCACACCATGTAGACCGTCAGGCACATCCCGGCCAGCGCCACCGGCACGCCGTGCAGCTGGCGCGCCGCCTCCGGCGCGAAGGCCTGGATCACGCTGAGCACCACGGCGTAGAAGAAGAAAAAGAAAAAGCACATCCAGACCGCCGGGATGCGCAGGAAGTCGAAGCTGCCCTCGGCTGGGTGCGCGCCGGCCCTGGCGGGCGCCGGCACGGTGGCCGCCGGCAGCGTCAGCCGGCGGCGATTGAGCCACAGCACGAACAGCACGCCATAGGCCAGGGTGCCGGCGCCGGCCAGCGCGGTGCGCCAGCCGAAGGCGATCGCCAGCGGCACCAGCAGCGCCGGCGCCAGTGCCCAGCCCAGGCTGCCGGTGATGCCGTGGAAGCTGTAGGCATGGCCCAGGCGCGGCGCGCTGACCTTGCGATTGAGCAGCGTGTAGTCGACCGGGTGGAACACGCCGTTGCCGATGCCGGCCAGCACCGAGCAGGCCGCCATCGCCCAATAATTCGGGCTGAGGGCGAAGCCGAAGGCCGCCAGCCCCACCAGCGCCAGCCCGCCGAACAGGATCGGCCGCGGCCCCATGCGGTCGACCAGGAAGCCCGAGGCGGCCTGCACGCTGCAGGACACGACGAAGAACACCGTCATCAGGAAGCCCAGCTCGGTATAGCTGGCGTTGAGGTCGGCCTTCAGCCAGGGAAACAGCGGCGCCAGCAGCAGCTGGCTGAAGTGGCTGATCATGTGCGCCAGCCCCACCAGCCCGATCACGCCGGCGTCCTGGCGCAGCGGCGCGATGGCGGCCGGCGCGGACGCAGTGGCGGTGGCAGTGGCAGTGCTCATGGGCGCTATCGTAGTATCGGGTCCTGGTTCTGAAACGCGACGAAACGACAGAATTCGGCGAAATCCGGCCATGCCATCCCTGCCCGCCCCGTCCCGCTCCCGGCTGCGCAGCATGCCGCTGGGCGACACCGACCCGTTCCGGCCGGACGCCCGCCGGCCGCTGCGGCTGCGCTCGCGCGCCCTGCCGGTGGACAGCCATTTCGAGCCGCACCGCCATCCCTGGGCGCAGCTGGCGTACTGCGCCAGCGGCATCGTGCAGGTGACGGCGGCGCAGGGCGGGGGTGGCGGCGACGAGGTCACCTACATCGTGCCGCCCTCGCGCGCCGTCTGGATCGCGCCCGGCGCGCTGCACTCGGTCCACGTGCTGCAGGCAGCCGAATTCCGCACGCTGTACATCGACGCCTCGGTGGCCCCGGCCGGCTGGCAACGCTGCCGCATGATCGTGGTGTCGCCGCTGCTGCGCGAACTGGTCGGCGCGCTGGACCTGGCCGGCGCCCGGCCGCTGCCGGCGCCGCGCGAGGAGAGGCTCACGGGCCTGGTGCTGGACGAGATCGCCGGCGCCGCCACCATGGAACTGGGCGTGCCCATGCCGCATGCGCAGGCCGGCGACAAGCGGCTGCGGGCGCTGTGCGAGGCGGTGCTGCGCGCGCCGGCGCAACGGGCCACGCTGGCCGGCTGGGCCGGCGAGGCCGGCGCCAGCGAACGCACCCTGGCCCGCCTGTTCCGCATCGAGCTGGGCATGAGCTACCGGCAGTGGCGCCAGCAGGCCGTGCTGGCACACGCCCTGCCGCTGCTGGCGCAGGGCATGGCGGTCAGCCACGTCGCAGCCGCCAGCGGCTACGCCAGCGACAGCGCCTTCACGGCGATGTTCAAGGCGGCGCTGGGCCAGCCGCCGGGCGCCTTCCAGCGCCGGCAGCCCTAGCGCGCCGGTCTGGAAAAATTCCTACAGCGGCCTTCGCCGCATTCCGACTGTTGAGGCTGCCGCCGCTTTGTCCAATGCATCGGTCGGGCCAGGCCATGGGGGCCGCGTCCGGCAGAGACGTTCAACGGAGGGACCATGGGTCCGCAAGACAGCAAGGAAGACCGCGAGCACCCGAACGACGAGTCGCAGGGGCACGGCGAGCAACAGGACGGCGGCGGCCACAGCGGCGAAGGGGCGGCCAGCGCGCTGCGCCAGATGATTTCGCAGAAGGACCGCAAGCGCCACCAGGCCGGCGAGGCCGACGACGCCGCGGGGCACGGGCAATGAGCGCCGGCAAGTCCCCACCGGGCGCCCCGCAGCCCCAGGGCCGTGCCGACGGCACCGGCGCCGGCGCCAGCGGCGAAGGAGCCGGCAGCGCGCTGGAAGCGATGCTGCGCAAGCGCCAGCTGCGGGTGGACCAGCCGAGCGAGCCGACGGCGACGCCCGCCGGCTCGCGCCCGGACGGCGAGGCAGCCAAGGAGTAATCTGCCCTCCGTGACCAGACACAGCGCGGGCCTGCTGATGTACCGCCGCCGCCCAGGGCGGCCGGTGGAAGTGTTGCTCGCCCATCCCGGCGGCCCTTACTGGCGCAGCAAGGACACCGGCGCGTGGACGCTGCCCAAGGGCGAGTTCGAGGAAGGCGAGGACGGCCTGGCCTGCGCCCGGCGCGAGTTCCGCGAGGAAACCGGCTGCGAGCCGACGCCGCCGTTCGCCGCGCTGGGCGATGTGCGGCAAAAGAGCGGCAAGCGCGTCTCGGCCTGGTGCTTCGAGGGCGACCTGGACCCGGACGATCTGCACAGCAACCTGTTCGAGATGGAGTGGCCGCCGCGCTCCGGCCGGCTGCGGCAGTTCCCGGAAGTGGACCGCATCGCCTGGTACGGGCTGGACGACGCCCGGGCCAAGCTGCTGCCCGCGCAGCTGCCTTTCCTGGAGCGGCTGGCGGCGGCGCTGGGCGATTAGCCCGCTGCCTTCCAGCCGGCCTCGCTCCAGGCGAAGGCCTCGCTGGCGGCCTCGTGGAAGGCACCGCGCTCCGGGTCCCAGGTCCAGCGATCGACGTGCAGCAGGTCGCCGTGCGAGCGGATCCGGTTGAAGGAGTTGTGCTCCCCGCGGCCCCGGGTGGAGGTGGCGGTGCCGGCCTGCACCACCAGCGCGGCGCGGCCGGCCACCGGGTAGCGCACCGCGGTGCTGGCGATGTGGCTGGTGTGCAGGTGGCCGGCCAGCAGCACGTCGGCGCCGGCCCGCAGGAACACTTCCATCGCCTCGCCGGCTCGGCCCACCAGGTGCTCTTCGTCGAAGCCGGCGGGCAGGTCGAACGGATGGTGCGTCACCACGATCTTGGTGATGCTGTCGGCCAGCGGCGCCAGCCGCGCGTGCAGGCGCCGCATCTGGCCTTCGTTGACCCGGCCGTCCTTGAAGGTGAGCGAGCGGGCGGTGTTGATGCCGCCGACGGCGATCTCGTCGTCGCAGTAGAACGGCTCCAGGTCGCGGGTGATGAAGCGCCGGTACTTGGTCAGCGGCTGCAGGAAGCGCTGGAACAGGTTGTACAGCGGCACGTCGTGGTTGCCCGGCACCACCACCTGCGGCTTGGGCAGGTCGTCCAGGAAGCGGCGCGCGGCGCGGAACTGGTGCGGCTTGGCGCGCTGCGTCAGGTCGCCGGAGACCACCACCACGTTGGGCTCGAGCCGGTGCACCAGCGGCACGATCGCGGCCACCACGGCGTCGTCGGTGCGGCCGAAGTGGATGTCGGACAGGTGGACGATGGTTTTCATGGGGCCTGTTCCTGCGGCGCCGGCACCATCACCCGCAGCGCAGCCGGCCGGATCCGGTAGCGCAGCGGCGCCTCCATCACCGTGACCTCGCCGTCGGTCGCCACCCGCAGCCGGCGGTGGCCGGTCTTCACCATGAAGTCGCGCGCGGTCAGCATGTCGAAATCGCGGGCCTGGTCCAGCCGGTGCAGCAGCGCCATCACGGCCAGCCGCAGCAGGCCGAAGCGGCCCATCCGGTGGGTGAGGTACAGCGAGAGCTCGCCGCAGTTCAGCGCCGAGCGCTCGCCGATCTCGAAGCCTTCCATCGTGTACTGGTTGTTGCCGATGAACACGAAGGGGGTGCGGCGGGTCAGCGTCTGGCCGTCGACCTCCACCTGCACCGTCAGCACCGGATAGCGGCGCGCGGCCGTGATGCTGGCCTCCAGCAGCGCGCGCCACTTGCTCTGGCCGAGGCGGCGCTGGCGCTGCTCGCGGTCGCGCACGATGTCCGGGTACAGGCCCAGGCTGGAATTGTTGATGAAGACGCGGCCGTTGACCTCGCCGACGTCCACTTCCAGCTGGCGGCCGGCGGCGATCACCGCGATCGCCGGCTGCTGCTCCAGCGGGATGCCCAGGTCCTTGGCGAAGTGGTTGAGCGTGCCCATCGGCAGCACGCCGAGCGCGACGCCGGTGCCGGCCAGCCCCGCGGCCACCGCGCTGACGGTGCCGTCGCCGCCGCCGGCGACCACCAGCCTGGCGCCCTGCTTGACCGCGGCGGCAACTGCCGGCGCGATCTCCGAACCCTGTTGCATCACCTTGAGATCCACCTGCAGGCCGGCGGCGGCGAAGTTCTCCTGCAGGCCGTCGGCCCAGGCCGGATTGGAGCCGTTGCCGGCCGTCGCGTTGACGATGACGGGAATGCGATCAGCCATGGGCCGCCTCCCCGCCGCGCCGCCGCCACAAGGCCCGCACGCCCGCCAGGCACAGCGCCAGCCAGAGCACCGCCTCGACGATCGCGCCCGCCACGTCGGTGAAGTAATGCAGCCCCAGGTAGATGCGCGACAGCCCGACTAGCAGC
This sequence comes from Caenimonas terrae, assembly GCF_042655405.1. Taxonomy (NCBI): domain Bacteria; kingdom Pseudomonadati; phylum Pseudomonadota; class Betaproteobacteria; order Burkholderiales; family Comamonadaceae; genus Caenimonas; species Caenimonas terrae. Next base: position 168,578 of record NZ_JBHSMF010000006.1, read on the forward strand.
ACCATCGCCACCGCGGCCACGGCCATCGCCCAGCGCCAGCGGCGGGCGCCCGGATGGGCGAACACCAGCGCCGTGAGGAAGCCGTAGAACAGCGCAGCGCCGGCGGTGTGGCCGCTGGGAAAGCTGTAGGTGGGCAGCGTCAGCACCGCGTCGGCGAAGTGCGGTCGCGGCCGCTGCACCAGGTTCTTGACCAGCACGTTCAGCAGCATGCCGCCCGGCACGGCGAGCGCCAGCGCCAGCAGCCACCAGGTCCTGCCGTAGCGATACAGCACCAGGCCCAGCACGGCGCTCATGGTCAGGATGCCGATGGTGCTGTGCCACAAGCTGACCAACAGCATCAGCTTGGTGGCCAGCGGGATCTGGTTCGCGTGGAACCAGGCGCTCAGGGGAAGGTCGATCAAGCAATATGCTCCTTGGCGGCTAGCCTAGCTGGTGTGGAGGCCGGCCGATGTCAGCCGAATTCTCCGTCGACGCGGGCCGCGCGCCGACAGCGCGCCGGCGCCTGGGTGCTAGCGTGGACCGGATGGCTGCTTCCAACAACGATGGCATGGTGCGGGTGCGCGGCGCCCGCGAACACAACCTCAAGGACGTGGACGTCGACGTCCCGCGCGATGCGCTGGTGGTCTTCACCGGCGTCTCCGGCTCGGGCAAGTCCTCGCTCGCCTTCGGCACGCTGTACGCGGAGGCCCAACGCCGTTACTTGGAGTCGGTCGCGCCATATGCAAGGCGCCTGATCGACCAGGCCGGCGTGCCGGAGGTCGATTCCATCGAGGGCCTGCCGCCGGCGGTCGCCCTGCAGCAGCAGCGCGGCACGCCCAGCGCCCGCTCCTCGGTCGGCAGCGTCACGACCATCTCCAGCCTGGTGCGGATGCTGTACTCGCGCGCCGGCAGCTATCCGCCCAGGCAGCCGATGCTGTACGCGGAGGACTTCTCGCCCAACACGCCGCAAGGCGCCTGCCCGCACTGCCACGGCCTGGGCCGGGTCTACGAGGTGACCGAGCAGACCATGGTGCCGGACGATTCGCTGTCGATCCGCGAGCGCGCCATCGCCGCCTGGCCGCCGGCCTGGCACGGCCAGAACCTGCGCGACATCCTGGTGACCCTGGGCTACGACGTCGACAAGCCGTGGCGCGAGCTGCCCAGGAAGGACCGCGACTGGATCTTGTTCACCGAGGAGCAGCCCACCGTTGCGGTCTACGCCGGCTTCACGCCGGCCGAGACCCGCCGCGCGCTCAAGCAGAAGCTGGACCCCAGCTACATGGGCACCTTCACCGGCGCGCGCAAGTACGTGATGCAGACCTTCGCCACCTCGCAGAGCGCGCTGATGAAGAAGCGGGTCTCGCGCTACATGGCCGGCGGCACCTGCCCGGTGTGCGAGGGCAAGCGGCTCAAGCGCGAGGCGCTGTCGGTGACCTTCGCCGGCCTGGACATCGCGCAGCTGTCGCAGCTGCCGCTGCAGGAACTGGCCGAGGTGCTGCGGCCGGCGGCGCAGCGCAAGCTGGGGGCGGCCGAGATGCACGCGCGCGCGACCCTCAGCCGCGAGGAGGCGCGCCAGGACACCGAACGCCGGGTCGCGGCCGGCGGTTCCGCCCACAAGGCGGCGCCCGACGTGCGGCGCACCGGCAACCTGTCGCAGGAAAAACAGCTGGCGGCGCAGCGCATCGCGCAGGACCTGCTGGGACGCGTCAAGACATTGACCGAGCTTGGACTGGGCTACCTGTCGCTGGACCGCAGCACGCCGACGCTCTCGCCCGGCGAGCTGCAGCGCCTGCGGCTGGCCACGCAACTGGGCTCGCACCTGTTCGGCGTGGTCTACGTGCTGGACGAACCCTCGGCCGGCCTGCATCCGGCCGACGGCGAGGCGCTGCTGGAGGCGCTGCAGCGCCTGAAGGCCGCGGGCAACAGCCTGTTCGTGGTGGAGCACGACCTGGCGGTGATGCGCCAGGCCGACTGGCTGGTCGACGTCGGCCCGGCCGCCGGCGAACTGGGCGGCGAAGTGCTTTACAGCGGACCGCCGGCCGGCCTGGCGTCGGTGCAGGCGTCGCAGACGCGCCGCTACCTGTTCAACCCGCCGCCCGCGCGGCAGACAGCGCCGCGCGAGCCGGCGCGCTGGCTCAAGCTGCAAGGCGTCACGCGCAACAACCTCAAGGAGCTGGACGCGGCCTTTCCGCTGGGCTGTTTCACCTGCGTCACCGGGGTGTCGGGCTCCGGCAAGTCCAGCCTGGTCAGCCAGGCGCTGCTGGAGCTGGTGGGCGAGCACCTGGGCCAGCAGCAGGAGGCCGAGGAAGAAGTCGATCCGCTGCTGGCGGAAGCGCCCGAAACCACCGGCGGGCGCATCGTCGCCGGCATGGACGGCGTGCGGCGGCTGGTCTGCGTCGACCAGAAGCCGATCGGGCGCACCCCGCGCTCCAACCTGGCCACCTACACCGGCCTGTTCGACGCGGTGCGCAAGCTGTTCGCGGCCACGCCGGCGGCGAGGCGGCGGCGCTACGACGCCGGCCGCTTCTCCTTCAACGTGGCCAAGGGCCGCTGCGAGACCTGCGAAGGAGAAGGCTTCGTCAGCGTCGAGCTGCTGTTCCTGCCCAGCGTCTATGCGCCCTGCCCGGCCTGCCACGGCGCGCGCTACAACCCGCAGACGCTGGAGATCACGCTGGAGGGCAAGAACATCGCCGAAGTGCTGGCGCTGACGGTGGACGGCGCCTGCGAGTTCTTCGCCGCCCACCCCGCGGTGCTGCGCCCGCTGCTGGTGTTGCGCGACATCGGCCTGGGCTACCTGCGCCTGGGCCAGCCCGCCACCGAACTCTCGGGCGGGGAAGCGCAACGGATCAAGCTGGCCACCGAATTGCAGCGAACCCAGCGCGGCGACACGCTCTATGTGCTGGACGAACCCACCACCGGCCTGCATCCGGCCGACGTCGAACGGCTGCTGGCGCAGCTCGATGGCCTGGTGGCCGCGGGCAACACGGTGATCGTGGTGGAACACGAGATGCACGTGGTGGCGCACAGCGACTGGGTGATCGACATGGGCCCGGGCGCGGGCGCGGAAGGCGGACGCATCGTGGCCTGCGGCACGCCGGCGATGCTGGCGCGCGAGCGGCGCAGCCGCACCGCGCCCTATCTCGCCGAAGTGCTCGCCGCGCCGGCGCAAACAAGTGAAAAAATTCCTGCCTCCGGCGCTGTCGATGCCGGCGACCTGGTGCCCGCGGAGTAACGCGCCGGGTCCGCGCCGCTGCGGATGTAACGGTGGGAACCCTGCTCACGAACCTGACCTCCAACCCACCGGGCCGGCTCTTTCTCAGGTTTCTTCACCGGCCTTCTTGTCCCCTGCCGCGCAAGCGGCGGGGGACTTTTCTCTTGTGCTTCACGTGCGCTTCACATTGCGGTGCGCGCGGCGTGCAATCGTTCACGCCATCAGCCAGGTCAGCGCATCGCCTTCGCGCGCGAACACCGCGATGGTCGGCGCATCGGCGGCCACCGTCACGGCGTCGCTGTCGATCAGGGTGGCGTCGCCGACCAGCGCCACGCGCACCGGCGGCTGGAACACGCGCACCAGGCGGTCGCAGATCATGAATTTCTCGGTGCTGTCCGGTTCGCTCGTGACACGCCGCAGGTCGATCAGGAACCGGTCCAGCGCGGCCCGAGACTGCGCCGCCTTCACCAGGTAGGCGAGCTGCAGGGCGTCGCCGTACTGCCAGCGGCCGACGACCTCGAAGCGCAGGTGCTTCGTTTCGGTGCGGGTGGAGACGATCAGGTTCATGGGCGTTATCGGCGTTTCGGAGCCGACAGCCTAAGGCAAAACCGGTTCCAGCGGGTGATCAGGGCGACAGGCCCAGCCCCGCCAGGTAGCTGTCCATCGCCTGTTCGCCGGTGCGCACCAGGTCGAAGGCGGCCGGATCGAGCAGCCAGTTCTGGATCAGGCCGTCGACCAGGGCGTGCAGCCCATGGGCGGCGGCCGCCACCGGGATCGCCAGCCGCACGCCGCGCCGGCGCGCGCTGCTGCGCAGCGCGTGCTGCATCTGGTCCAGGAATTGCTGGCGGATGGCCACATGGCGCGATCGCACCGCCCCCATCTCGTCGACGTATTCCACCTTCTGGGTGGCCACCTCGAACACCCGCCGCGTCTGGGCGTCGCCGGCGGTCGCGCGCAGGCCGCGCAGCACGCATTCGCGCAGGCCCGGCAGCGGGTCCTGGTCGGCGGCGGGCCGCTGGAAGGCGTTTTCCAGCGGCAGCGTCACCCGCGCCATCATGGCGTTGAACAGGTCCGCCTTGTCCTTGAAATGCCAGTAGATCGCGCCGCGCGTGGTGCCGGCGGCCAGCGCGATGTCGTTCAGGGAGGTGCGCGACACGCCCTTGGCCTGGAACAGGCACTCCGCCGCGTCCAGCAGGCTGGCGCGGGTGGCGAGGGCGTCTTCCTTGGTGCGGCGGACCATGCGTGCGGTTCTACAATCTGCGGCCCGACTGGGCACGCCCTAATATACATTCACTGGCGAATGTATACTGCAATGCCCCCACCACATGCTTAGGCCGCGGACCTGCGCCCGCGCCGCCGGATAGGAATTTTCATGGCCGTTTCGACCACGTTCGCCCCGTCGCACCCCCTGCCCCGCGCCCTGGCGGCCGCCGCCCTGCTGCTGGCGCTCGCCGCCTGCGGCGACAAGCAGGCGGCGCAGTCCGGTCCGCCCGGCGGCATGCCGCCGGCCGAGGTCGGCGTCCTGACCGTGACGCCGTCGGAAATCGGGCTGGTCACCGAGCTGCCGGGGCGGCTGGAGGCCTCGCGGGTGGCGCAGGTGCGGGCCCGGGCTGCCGGCATCGTGCTGCAGCGGTTGTTCCGCGAGGGCTCGGACGTGCGGGCCGGCCAGCCGCTGTTCAAGATCGACCCGGCGCCCTACGCCGCCACCTATTCGAGCTCGCAGGCGGCGCTGGCCAAGGCCCAGGCCAACGCGGCGCAGGCCACCATGCTGGCCGAGCGCTACAAGCCGCTGGTGGAAGCCAATGCCATCAGCAAGCAGGATTACGCCAACGCGGTGGCGGCACAGAAGACCGCCGAGGCCGACGTCGCCTCGGCCCGCGCCGCGGTGCAGACCGCCGGCATCAACCTGGGCTACGCCACCGTGACCGCGCCGATCTCCGGGCGCATCGGCCGCGCGCTGGTCACCGAAGGCGCGCTGGTCGGCCAGGGCGAGGCGACGCCGCTGGCGATGATCCAGCAGATCGATCCGATGTACGTCAACTTCACCCAGTCGGCCACCGACGTGCTGAACCTGCGCCGCTCGCTGGACGCCGGCCGCCTCAAGCGCGCCGGCGCCGACGCCGCCAGCGTGAAGATCCTGCTGGAAGACGGCACGGCGCACTCGCGCGCCGGCCGCCTGCTGTTCTCCGACCTGAGCGTCGATCCCACCAGCGGCCAGGTGACGCTGCGCGCCGAGGTGCCCAATCCCGGCGCCGTGCTGCTGCCCGGCATGTACGTGCGGGTGCAGCTGGAACAGGCCAAGGCCAGCAACGCCATCCTGCTGCCGCAGCAGGCCGTCACCCGCTCCGGCCAGGGCGACAGCGTGATGGTGGTGACGCCCGACGGCAAGGTGGGCCCGCGGCCGGTCAAGGTCGGCAGCGAGCAGAACGGCCAGTGGGTGATCCTGGACGGCCTGAAGGCCGGCGAGATGGTGATGGTGGACGGCTTCCAGAAGCTGCGTCCCGGCGCCACCGTCAAGCCGGTGCCGTGGCGCCCGGGCAGCCCGCCCGCCATGGGCGCGCCCGCCGCCGGCGCGGCGCCCGCCGCCTCTGCCGCCCGCCCCGCTGCCTCCTCAGCTTCCGCCCCCGCGGCAGCGAAGTAAGGAGCGCGCCGCATGGCCAAATTCTTCATCGACAGGCCGATCTTCGCCTGGGTGATCGCGCTGTTCATCATCGTGCTGGGCGGCGTGTCGATCACGCAGCTGCCGGTCTCGCAGTACCCGCCGGTGGCGCCGCCCGCCATCATCGTGTCGGCCAGCTATCCCGGCGCCTCGGCGCAGACGCTGGAAGAGAGCGTGATCAGCGTGATCGAGCAGGAGATGAACGGCTCGCCGGGCCTGATCTACATGGAGTCGGTCAGCCAGGCCAACGGCTCGGGCAACATCACGCTCAGCTTCCAGCAGGGCACCAACCCCGACCTGGCGCAGGTCGACGTGCAGAACCGGCTGGCCCGCGCCACGCCGCGGCTGCCGGCGGCGGTGACGCAGCAGGGCGTGCGGGTGGACAAGTCGCGCTCGAACTTCCTGCTGTTCACCATCCTGTCCTCGGACGACCCGGCCTTCACGCCGACGGCGCTGGGCGACTACGCCTCGCGCTCGGTGCTGCCCGAGATCCAGCGCATCCCGGGCGTCGGCCAGGCGCAGCTGTTCGGCACCGAACAGGCGATGCGGATCTGGATCGACCCGGCCAAGCTGCTCAGCTTCGGCCTGTCGCCGGCCGAAGTGAACGGCGCCATCCGGGCACAGAACGCGCAGGTCTCCGCCGGCTCGATCGGCGAGCTGCCCAACATCCCCGGCCAGGGCGTGGCAGCCACGGTCGTGGTGCCGGGCCAGCTCACCACCGTGGAGCAGTTCCGCAACATCGCGCTGCGCGCCAACACCGACGGCTCCACCGTGCGGCTGCGCGACGTGGCCCGGGTGGAGCTGGGCGCCCAGAACTACGCCACCTCGGCGCGCCTGAACGGCAAGCCCTCCACCGGCATCGGCGTGCAGCTCGCGCCCACCGGCAACGCACTGGCCACCGCCCAGGCCGTTCGCACGCGGATGCAGGAGCTGTCCAAGTTCTTCCCGCCCGGCGTGAAGTGGGAAATCCCGTACGACAGCTCGCGCTTCGTCAGCATCTCGATCCGCCAGGTGGTGGAGACGCTGCTGGAGGCGGTGGCGCTGGTGTTCCTGGTGATGTTCCTGTTCCTGCAGAACTGGCGCTACACCATCATCCCGACATTGGTCGTCCCTATCGCGCTGCTGGGCACCTTCGGCGCGCTGATGGCGCTGGGCTTCTCGATCAACGTGCTGACCATGTTCGGCATGGTGCTGGTGATCGGCATCGTGGTGGACGACGCCATCGTGGTGGTGGAGAACGTCGAGCGCATCATGAGCGAGGAAGGCCTGCCGCCGCGCGAAGCGACGCGCAAGGCAATGGGCCAGATCCAGGGCGCCATCGTCGGCGTGACGGTGGTGCTGATCTCGGTGTTCGTGCCGCTGGCGTTCTTCGCCGGCTCGACCGGCAACATCTACCGCCAGTTCGCCGCCGTGATGGTGGCCTCGATCAGCTTCTCCGCCTTCATGGCGCTGTCGCTGACGCCGGCCCTGTGCGCCACGCTGCTCAAGCCGGTGGAGGCCGGCCACCACCACGAGAAGAAGGGCTTCTTCGGCTGGTTCAACCGCGGCTTCTCGCGCACCGCCAAGGGCTACGAAAGCGTGGTCGCGCGCGTGCTGCGGCGCGCCGTGCGCTACCTGGCGATCTACGCCGCAGTCATCGCCGTGGTGGCGCTGGTCTACACCCGGTTGCCGACATCGTTCCTGCCCAACGAGGACCAGGGGACGATGCTGATCAACGTGCAGCTGCCGCCGGGCGCCACCCAGGAGCGCACCCGCAAGGTGATGGAGCAGGTGGAAAGCTACATCCTCAAGCAGCCCGACGTGCAGAGCATGGTCGGCGTGCTGGGCTTCAGCTTCTCGGGCCAGGGCCAGAACGCCGGCCTGGCCTTCGTGACGCTGAAGGACTGGAACCTGCGCAAGGACCCCAGCCAGTCGGCCGAGGCGATCGCCGGGCGCGCCTTCGGTGCGCTCTCGCAGATCCGCGACGCCTTCATCTTCCCGCTCAGCCCGCCGCCGATCCCGGAGCTGGGCACGGCGTCCGGCTTCACCTTCCGGCTGCAGGACCGCGGCGGCGCCGGCCACGACGCGCTGGTGGCCGCGCGCAACCAGCTGCTGGGCCTGGCAGGCCAGAGCAAGATCGTCGCCCAGGTGCGGCCCGACGGCCTGGAGGACGCGCCGCAGCTGCAGATCGACATCGACCGCGACAAGGCGGCGGCGCTGGGCGTTTCCTTCGACGCCATCAACACCACGCTGTCCACCTCGCTGGGCTCGGCCTACATCAACGACTTCCCCAACCGGGGCCGGCTGCAGCGGGTGCTGGTGCAGGCCGACGCGCCGGCGCGGATGCAGCCGGACGACGTGCTGCAGCTCAACGCCACCAACAACCAGGGCAAGCCGGTGCCGCTGTCGTCCTTCGCCACCACCCGCTGGATCAACGGCGCGATGCAGACGGTGCGCTACAACGGCTATCCGGCGATGCGCATCTCCGGCGCGCCGGCGCCCGGCTACAGCACCGGCGCCGCGATGGCGGAGATGGAAAAGCTGGCCGCGCAGCTGCCGCAGGGCTTCGGCTACGAGTGGACCGGCCAGTCGCGCGAGGAAAAGCTGGCCGGCTCGCAGGCCATGATCCTGTACGGCTTCGCCATCCTGGCGGTGTTCCTGTGCCTGGCGGCGCTCTATGAAAGCTGGTCGATCCCGCTGGCCGTCATCCTGGTGGTGCCGCTGGGAGTGCTGGGCGTGCTGCTGGCGACGCTGCTGCGCAAGTACTCGAACGACGTGTACTTCCAGGTCGGCCTGATCACCATCATCGGCCTGTCGGCCAAGAACGCGATCCTGATCATCGAGTTCGCCAAGGACCTGCAGGCGCAGGGCAAGAGCGTGATCGAATCGGCGCTGGCCGCCGCCCACCTGCGCTTCCGCCCGATCGTGATGACCTCGATGGCCTTCGGCCTGGGCGTGCTGCCGCTGGCGCTGGCCTCGGGCGCGGGCTCGGCCAGCCAGCGCGCGATCGGCACCGGCGTGATCGGCGGCATGATCACCGGCACCGGGCTGGCGATCTTCTTCGTGCCGATCTTCTTCGTGATCGTGCGCGGCTATTTCAAGGACAGCGAGCGCCAGCGCAAGATCCACGCCCACGAGCTGGACCGCGAATTGCCGCCCGGCGCGTCGGCAGGAGACCAGGTATGAAGTTGCCCTTCCAGCCCCGCATCGCCGCGCTGGCCGCCGCCGCCCTGCTGGCGGCCTGCACCTCGATGGCGCCCAGGTACGAGCGGCCCGCGGCGCCGGTGGCCGCCACCTGGCCGCAGGACGCGAGCACCGAAGGCACGCCCGCCGCCGCCGACATCGACTGGCAAAGCTTCTTCACCGACCCGAAGCTGCGCGAGCTGATCGCGCTGGCGTTGCGCGGCAACCGCGACCTGCGCGTCGCCGTGCTGGCGATCGAGCAGGCGCGCGCGCAGTACCAGATCCGCCGCGCCGACCTTCTGCCCACCGTGGGCGCGCAGCTGAGCGCCTCGCGCGCGCCGAACGCCAGCGGCCATCTGGCGAATACCTTCTCGGCCGGCCTGGCCCTGAGTTCCTGGGAGATCGATTTCTTCGGTCGCATCGCCAGCCTGAGCGACGCCGCGCTGGCGCAGTACCTGGCCACCGAGGAAGGCCGCAAGGCCGCGCAGACCAGCCTGGTGGCGGCGGTGGCCAACAGCTGGCTGTCGCTGGTGGCGGACGAGGACCTGCTGGCGATCACCCGCCAGACGCTGTCCACCCGGCAGGAATCGCTCAAGCTGGCCAAGCTGCGCTTCGACAACGGCGTCACCTCCGAGCTGGATTACCGGCAAGCCGAATCGCTGACCGAGTCGGCCCGGGTCACGCTGGCGCAGCTGCAGCGCCAGCGCGCGCTGGACGAGAACGCGCTGGTGCTGCTGATCGGCCAGCCGCTGCCGCCCTCGCTGCAGGCCAGCGCCGGCATCGACGCCGTCACGCTGCCCGACGTGCCGGCCGGCATGCCCTCGGACCTGCTGGTACGGCGGCCCGACATCCGCCAGTCCGAGCAACTCCTGAAGGCGGCCAACGCCAACATCGGGGCGGCGCGCGCGGCGTTCTTCCCGCGCATCGCGCTGTCGGCGACGGCCGGCAGCGCCAGCAACGAGCTGACCGGCCTGTTCAAGAGCGGCAGCTGGGCCTTCTCGCTGGCGCCCTCGCTGCTGCTGCCGATCTTCGACGCCGGCCGCAACCAGGCCGGCCTGCAGTCGGCCACCGTCGGCCGCGACATCGCGATCGCGCAGTACGAGAAGTCGATCCAGACCGCCTTCCGCGAAGTGGCGGATGCGCTGGCCGGCCGCACCACGCTGGCCGACCAGTTGCAGGCCCAGCGCGCCGTGACGGCCGCCGAGAGCGCGCGGCTGAAGCTGTCGGACCTGCGCTACAGCAACGGCGTGGCCAGCTACCTGGACCTGCTGGACGCGCAGCGCTCGCTGTTCGCGGCGCAGCAGGCGCTGGTGCAGACCCGGCTGGCCCAGCTGCAGAGCCAGGTGGCCCTGTACAAGGCGCTGGGCGGCGGCTGGACGGACGGCACGGCAGACGCGCCGCGGCCGTAAGTCGCGCCCGTCGCGCCAGCGTGGCTGTCATCCGGCTCAGGGCCGGGATGACGCCAATCATTTCCCGCCGGCCAGCCCGGCGGCGATGTTGATCGACAGGCCGAGGATCGCGAAGTTGTAGAAGAAGCTCAGCACCGACTGCGCGATCACGGCCGCCCGCATCGGCGTGGTGAGGACCTCGACGTCCGAGGTCTGAGCCGCCGTGGCGATGGTGAAGGCGAAATAGGTGAAGTCCAGGTACGACGGCGTCTGCAGCCCTTCGGGAAAGCGCAGCGGCAAAGTGTCCTGCGGTGCCGAGTAGTACATGTGGGCGTAATGGAAGGTGTAGAGCGCCCCCAGCAGCAGCCACGAGCCCAGCACCGTCAGCAGCGTGATGCCGTAGACGAACCACTGCCCCTCGCCGGCCTTCAGGCCGTGCGCGAGCTCCGCCACGATCGCCACCAGGCTCAGCACGGCCGCACCGGACATCACGACCATCAGGCCCGCGCTGCTGGCGTCCTCCTGCTTGGCGATCTCGCGCACCCGCTCGGCGCTGCTGGGCAGCATCAGCCAGGCCAGCGAGCCCAGGTAAGGCCAGACTGCCAGGTTCCAGGCCACCAGCACGCGCGACGCCAGGGTCCAGTCCGAGGGCAGCAGCAGGAACACCGCCGTGCCCCATACGCCGGCGGCCAGCAGGCGCGGGCGGTGCTTGCCGAGATGGCTGAGGCGGAGAAAAAATGAACTCATGGACTTGCGCGGAGCCTAACAGGCCCCGGCGCACCGCGACACCGGTCAGTCTCTCGTCAGTGCGCGTCCGCTAAAAAACCAATCGCGTCAGGAGCTTCCATGGACCACTACACCGCCTTGCCCACGCATGCGTTCTCCGGCACCGCCCGGCTCTGCGAACCGGACCCGACCGCGCTGCAATACACGCTGGACTCGCCGGCGATGCGGGTGATGACGGACCTGACGCAGGTCAGCGCGGTGGTGATCGAGCCGCAGGCGACCATGGATGCGGCGCACGCGATGATGCAGCAGCGCGGCGTGCGCATGCTGCTGGCGCTGGACGGCGACGGCAAGCTGGCCGGCCTGATCACCGCCACCGACATCCTGGGCGAGAAGCCGATGAACGTGGTGCGCGAGCGCCGCATCCGCCATTCCGAGCTGCTGGTGTCCGACGTCATGACGCCCGTCTCGCGCCTCGACGCCTTCGAGTGGAAGGCGGTGCAGGCGGCGCGGGTGGGCAACGTCGTCGCGCAGCTGCAGCACGCCAGGCGCCAGCACGCGCTGGTGACGCAGACCGGCCCCAACGGCCAGGTGCTGGTGCGCGGCATCTTCTCGCTATCGCAGATCGCACGCCAGCTCGGACTGCCGCTGCAGCTGCCGGAAGCGGCCAGCTCCTTCGCCGAGATCGAGGCCGCGCTGGTTTCCGGCTGATTGCGCCGGGCGTCATCGCGTACATTGCCTGTCGAGGCAACGACGCGATGACCAAGACTCCTTCTCCTTCTCCTTCCCCCCTGCCGCCGTTCCAGGCGATCGCCGACCTGGTCGGCCGCCACGCCGCCGAGCGGCCTTCGGGCACCGCGCTGGTCGAGGGCGAGCGCAGCGTCACCTGGGGCCAGCTCCATGCGATGGCCGACCGCATCGCCGCCTCGCTGCAGCGCGACGGCCTGCGGCCCGGCGAATCGATCGCCATCTGCGCGGCCAACTCGCTCGAATACGTGGCGGTGTTCGTCGGCGGCCTGCGGGCCGGCGCTGCGGTGGCGCCGCTGTCCACCCATTCCTCGCCGCAGCAGCTGGCGACCATGGTGGCCGATTGCGGGGCCCGCCATTTCTTCGTCGACGGCGCCGTGCCGGCCTTCGCGACCGGGGCGCGGCGCATCTTCATGGACGGCTCGGCCAGGCCCCGCCTGCAGGACTGGCTGCTGCCCGCCGGCAGCAGGCCGCGCGCAGTGACGGTGACGCCCGAGGCTCCGTTCAACATCATCTATTCCTCCGGCACCACCGGCACGCCCAAGGGCATCGTGCAGCCCCATGGCATGCGCTGGGGCCACGTGGCGCGGGCCGAGAGCTATGGCTACGGGCCGCAGGCAGTGACGCTGATCGCCACCTCGCTGTGTTCCAACACCACGCTGGTCTGCTTCTTCCCGACGCTGGCGCGCGGCGGCACGGTGGTGCTGGCGCCGCCGAAGTTCGACGCCGGGGCCTGGCTGGCGCTGGCCGAGCGGCACCGGGTGACGCACACGATGCTGGTGCCGGTGCAATACCAGCGCATCCTGGCACGCGAGGATTTCGACGACTACAACCTGTCGGCCTTCCACATGAAGTTCTGCACCAGCGCGCCGTTCCACGCCGCGCTCAAGCAGCAGGTGCTCGATCGCTGGCCGGGCGGGCTGGTGGAGTTCTACGGCATGACCGAGGGCGGCGGCACCTGCGTCCTGGAGGCGCACACGTTTGCGCACAAGCTGCACACGGTGGGCCGGCCGGCCGAGGGCCACGACATCCGCACCATCGACGAGGACGGGCGCGAGCTGCCGCCCGGCGAGACCGGCGAGGTGGTGGGCCGCTCCGGCGCCATGATGACGGCGTACCACAGGCAGCCGGCCAAGACGCGCGAGGCCGAGTGGCACGACGCGCAGGGCAATCGCTTCATCCGCACCGGCGACGTCGGCCGCTTCGACGCGGACGGCTTCCTGACGCTGATGGACCGGCGCAAGGACATGGTGATCAGCGGCGGCTTCAACATCTATCCGAGCGACCTGGAAGCGGTCCTGCGCGAGCACGCGGCGGTGGCCGACGCCGCGGTGATCGGCGTGCCGTCCGACGAATGGGGCGAGACGCCGGTGGCCTATGTCGTGCCCGCGGCCGGCGCCGCCGAAAGCCCCGAGCAGATCCGCGCCTGGCTCAACGCGCGGGTCGGCAAGACGCAGCGCCTGTCGGGCCTGCGCTTCACCACCGAGCTGCCAAGGAGCGAGATCGGCAAGGTGCTCAAGCGGCAGTTGCGCGAGCAGTGGCAGCGGTCATCAGACGCCTGACAGATAGGAGCGCCCCAACGATCGACGCTGCGCTGCGAGGGGGAAGAGCGTGGCAGGTAACGGAGCGATAAATCGGGGTCAACCTTTCCAGACTCTGAGAAGGGCAGCCAATCCTCGAAGACTCGGTGGGGTAACGATCAATGCCAATGCTGCAAGCCTTACCAGCGGATGGTCTTTGAAGAAGTCGAATCGAGGCATTGAGATTCTCCGTCGCATGCCGCTATTTTCCGGACGCAGTTGCCGTGCGGACTTGAGCAACGGTCCGATCGTGTCGCCTTGGAGTACGTCGTCGGGTCCTCGTTGAGGCGCCTCCGCCGAACATAGGATTGCTTGCTGCTACAAGACCAACTCGTTCAAGGCCGGTGGTCGGGATGGGGTGGGCGCAGGGCCATTCGCGGTCGCTACACCTTCTGGGCCTCATTGACCTGCTTGACGCGGTAGCGGCAGCGTCCATGGGAAGACGCCCGCGAGCGTGCCCGGAGAACACCCCGTCCCGGCCGCCGGCCGTGCCAATCAAACATCCGCGCGAGGCGACGTCTGGATGCCGGGTCGAGCCCGGCATGACAGCCAGCGCTACGCGCGCAGCCGAGGCAGCAGCCCCAGCGCGTTGTCCCGCTCGATCCTGCGCAGGTCCGCGGCGTCGAACACGCCGCAGTCGCGCAAGCCCTTCACGTGGTCGATCGCGGTGCGGTACGGGAAGTCGGTTCCCAGCACGATCTGCGACACCGGCACGACCTTGGTCAGCGCCGACATCGCCGCCGGGTTGGCGACCTGCGCAGTGTCGTAGTAGAAGCGCCGCAGTTCGGCCGCCACGCCCTGGGGAAACAGCGGCGCGCTGCTGGGAACCAGGATCGGGTTGCGCACGAAGCGTTCGATCAGGAACGGCATCGTTCCGCCCGCATGCGAGAAGATCCAGCGGATGTCGCGGAAGCGCGCGGCATTGCCGTTGAACAGGACCGAGGCGATGGCACGGGTGGTGTCGGTGCCGAACTCGATCATCACCGGCTGCACGTTCGGCTGCAGCTTGGCGCAGCAGTCGGCCGTGGTCGGATGGGTGTAGACCACCGCCTTGCGCCGGTTGAGCTCCTCCATCACCGGGAAGAACACCGGGTCGCCCAGCCACTTGTCGCCATAGCTGGTGAGCAGGCCGATGCCGTCGGCCTTGAGCACGTCCAGCGCATAGGCGATCTCGCGGTGCGCGCCTTCGACGTCGTACATCGGGATGGCGGCGAACTGGCCGAAGCGGCCGCGGTGGTCGGCCACCAGCCTGGCGCCGTACTCGTTGCTTTCGCGCGCCAGCCGGCGGCCGGCGGCCTGGTCGAGCCCGGGGAGCACCACGCCAGGCTGGGTGATGGACAGCATGGAGGTGGCGATGCCGGCCCGGTCCATGTCGGCCAGCGACTTCTCCACCGACCAGTTCAATGCCGGCCCGTCGATGCCGCGGCTGCGCATCAGCGCCAGCCACGGCGGCGGCGAGAGGTGGTGGTGCACGTCGATCCGGCCCGCCGCCTGCGACAGGTCCAGCGCCGCGGCGGGAGCGGCCGCCGTCGGCGCCGGGCCGGCGGCGCAGCCGGCCAGCGTGGCGGCACCGGCCGCCGCGCCGAGCAGCAGGCGGCGCCGGCTCATGCCGGGGCCGGCCGGTGCGTCACAGGATGCGCAATGGCGCCAGCGGGCCGACTGCAGCGTTGTCGATTGCTCCATGGATGTCTCCGTCGTAGTTGTCCGCGCAGCTTAACGGCCTCAGGCCGGTTCGGCTACCCTGGCGCCATCGATGCCGTGCCGCGCCAGCGCGTCGGCGACGAAGCCGCTGCGCTTCATCCGTTCGACGAAGTCGGCCAGATAGGCGTGGGCCTGGGCGCCGCGGTCCTTCGGCATCGCCATCGCCTGGTGGATCACCATGAAGCGGCCGTCCAGCACGCGCACGCCGGCGATGCGCCTCGCGTCCGCCTCCAGCTGCTGGCGCACGCCGGCCGCCACCGGATGCCCGCCCTCGAGCATGGCGGCCACCACCGCTTCCGAGGTCGGCACCTGCAGCAGCGTGGCGTGCTGGATGGCGCGCGCCAGGTAGAGCGCATAGGCGCTGCCGGCCCCAACCACGATCGTGGTGCCGGCGCGGTCCACCTGCTCGTTGGCCTTGATCGGCGAATCCTGCGGCACCAGGTAGGCGCCCTCGATCTGGACATAGGCGGCGGTGAACTGGATCCTGTCGGCCCGCAGCGGATCGATGGCCATGAAGCCGACGTCGGCCGCGCCGTTGCCCAATGCCTCCACCGACTTGGCCGCGGTCTGGAACTGCAGGAATTCGACCGGCACGCCCAGCTCGCGCGCGAGTTCTTTCGACAGGTCGATGGTCACGCCGGCCGGCTTCTCGCTGGCGGTCTTGCTGTGGGCCAGCACCGCGTTGCCCAGGTTGAGCGAGGCGCGCAGCACGCCGGTGGGCGCGAACTGCGCGACGAGGGAGGGAGTGACGGTCATTGCAGTCCTTGGAGCGGTCGCGCGATTATTGCGCCGACGGCCCGCTACTCCACCAGCGCCACCGACTTCACCTGCGCCCACACCGGCGTGCCGGGCTGCAGGGCCAGCGCGTCCACCGCCCGCGCCGTGACCCGCGACAGCAGGATGGAGCCGCCGCAGGCCAGCTGCACCAGCGCCTGGGACGGATGGGCGTCCTGCGCGATGGCGCGCACCACGGCCGGCAGCAGGTTCTGGATGCTGGTGTTGCGCGGCTCCTCGGTGGCGATGCTGACGTCGCGCGCCAGCACCCGCAGCCGCAGCGCAGTGCCGATCGCGGCGCCGCTGTCCCTCAGCCACAGGCCGCCGCCGTCGAAGTCGACCCGGGCCAGCTGCCAGCGGGCATCGCGTTCGCCGACCGTTCCTTCCAGCAGCGCGCCGGCTTCCTCCCCCAGCAGCACCGGCGCCGCGATGCCGGCCAGCACGCCGGCCGTGGGGCCGCAGGCGGCGACGCTGCCCCGCTCCAGCACCACCAGCGTGTCCGCCAGCCGCGCCACCTCGTCGGCCGAGTGGGTGACGTACAGCATCGGGATGTGCAACTCGTCGCGCAGCCGCTCCAGCCAGGGCACGATCTCGCGCCGGCGCGCCAGGTCCAGCGAGGCCAGCGGCTCGTCCAGCAGCAGCAGCCGCGGCTGGGTGGCGAGCGCGCGCGCGATCGCCACCCGCTGGCGCTCGCCGCCGGACAGCTGGCCGGTGCGCCGCTGCAGCAGCGCCCCGATGCCGAGCAGCTCAATCGCGCCGTCGAGCGCAATCGCCTGCTGCGCTCCGCCGCTGCGCCGCAGGCCGTAATGCAGGTTGCCGCGCACGTCCAGATGGTCGAACAGGCTGGCCTCCTGGAACACATAGCCCAGCGGCCGGCGCCAGGTCGCAACGAAGACGCCGTGCGCATCGTCCTGCCACACTTCGCCGGCGACCTGCACCAGCGCATCGCGGGCCCGTTCCAGCCCGGCGACGCAGCGCAGCAGCGTGGTCTTGCCCGAGCCCGAGGGCCCGAACACCGCGGTGATGCCGCGCGGCGGCAGCGCCAGGTCCACCTTCAGCGCGAAGTCGCCGCGCGCCAGCGCCAGCCGGATCGCGCCGCCGTCCGCGCTCATGCGAGCACCCGCGGGTTGCGGCGGTTGGCCAGCGACAGCAGCAGCAGCACGGCGAACGAGAACGCCAGCATGCCGCCGGCCAGCCAGTGCGCCTGCGCGTACTCCAGCGCCTCCACGTGGCCGTAGATCTGGGTGGACACGACGCGGGTTCGGCCCGGGATGTTGCCGCCCATCATCAGCACCACGCCGAACTCGCCCACCGTGTGGGCGAAGCTCAGGATGGCGGCGGTGACGAAGCCGGGCCGCGCCAGCGGCAGCGCCACCGTCAGGAAAGCGTCCAGCGGCCGGGCCCGCAGCGTCGCCGCCACTTCCATCGGCCGCGCGCCGACGCCCTCGAACGCGTGCTGCAGCGGCTGCACCGCGAACGGCAGCGAATAGACCACCGAGCCGAGCAGCAGGCCGCCGAAGGTGAAGGGCAAGGTGCCCAGACCCAGCGCCTGGGTCAGCTGGCCGCCGGGGCCGTGCGGACCGAGCGTGACCAGCAGGTAGAAGCCCAGCACCGTCGGCGGCAGCACCAGCGGCAGGGCAACCACCGCGCCGACCGGCGCCCGCCAGCGCGATTGCGTGCGCGCCAGCCACCACGCGAGCGGCGTCGCCAGCAGCAGCAGCACCACGGTCGCCAGGCTGGCCAGCTGCAGCGTCAGGCGGATGGCGGCCAGGTCGTCGGCCTTGAATTGCGGCATCGGCGGCTCAGGGCTGGTAGCCGTAGGAGCGGATCACGGCCTGCGCCTTCGCGCCCTTGAGGTACGCAACCAGCGCCGCGGCAGCCAGGTTGTCCTTGCCGGCGGCCAGCAGCACCGCGTCCTGGCGGATCGGCGCGTGCAGGCTGTCCGGCACCACCCAGGCCGACCCGGTGGCGATGCGGCCCGCCTCCATCACCTGCGACAGCGCAACGAAGCCCAGCCTCGCATTGCCGGTGGCGACGAACTGGTAGGCCTGCGCGATGTTCTCGCCCTGCACCAGCCGCGGCTGCAGCGACTGCAGCAGGCCGAGCGCGGACAGCGCCTGGACGGCGGCCGCGCCGTAGGGTGCGAGCCTGGGATTGGCGACAGCGATGCGGCCCTCGCCGGGCTGGCGCAGCACCTCGCCCTTGTCGTCCACCACGCCCGGTTGCGCGCTCCACAGCACCAGCCGGCCGGTGGCATAGGTGAAGCGGGTGCCGGCCACCGCGGCGCCCTCGTGCTCCAGCCGCGCCGGCGTCTCCTGGTCGGCGGCCAGCAGCAGCTGGAACGGCGCGCCGTTGCGGATCTGGGCGTAGAACGCGCCGGTGGCGCCGAAGGACAGCAGCGCCCGGTGGCCGGTCTGCGCCTCGAAGGCGGCGGCGATCCTGCGCATCGGCGCGCTGAAGTTGGACGCGACCGCCACCTGCACTTCGGCGGCGCGGGTATCCGTCAGCGCGGCCGCGACGAGGACCGCGAGGGCGAGGAGCCTGGCAGGATGGGGCATCGCAGCGCTATTCTGGAATGGAATAGCGAAAGTATAGGGGCGGCGGCACAATCGGGCCATGACGACACCGCTGAAGCTGGCCGGGGCGCTCGGCCACGAGGCCGCGGACAAGCGCATCGACATCCTGCGCCGGATCGGCCAGGCCGGCTCGATCTCCGAGGCGGCGCGGGCGGCCGGCGTCAGCTACAAGGCCGCCTGGCAGGCCATCGACACCCTTGGCAACCTGGCCGGCAGCCCGCAGGTGGCCATCGCGGTGGACGGCGCCGGCGGCGGCGGCGCCCGCCTGACGCCGGCCGGCCGCCAGCTGCTGCAGGCCGCCGACGAGATGGCGCGCGCCCGCGAGCAGGCGCTGGCGCGGCTGGACGGGCGCAGGGGCGCCGCCGCGGCCGCCGTCGCCGCGGCGCTGGGCATGCGCACCAGCATGCGCAACCAGCTGCCGTGCAGCGTCAAGGCGATGAAGACCGCCGGCGGGATGGTGCGGGTGGAACTGGCGCTGGCCGACGGCGGCATGCTGGCGGCCCGCATCACGCGCGAGAGCGCGCAGCTGCTGGCGCTGGCGCCCGGGCTGCCGGTGCTGGCCCTGTGCAAGGCGACGGCCGTCCACGTCGGCGCGACGATCGCGCGTGCTGCCGGCCGCAACCTGCTGCGCGGCAGCGTGACGCGCGCCTCCCGCGCGGCCGGCGGTGGCGAGGTGGCGCTGGCGCTCGATGCCGGCCTGCAGCTGGTGGGGTTCGCCGGTTCCGGCCACGGCCTGAAGCCGCGCTCGGCCGCGATGGCCAGCGTCGACGAAACCGCGGTGGTGATCGCGCTGGCGGCCTGAAGGACGCTAGGAGCGCGCCGACTGCATCGCCGCCACGAAGGCCGCGAGCTCGTCGCGCCCCACGTCCGAGACCGCCCAGAAGCGCATGCCGCCCTGGCTCCAGCTGGCCAGCTGCCAGCCCTGCCGAACCGCGTGCAGCGTCGCGGCGGGCGCCGCGGCCGGGGCCGGCAGCACGAACACGTTGATCGTGTGGCCGCCCTTGCGGTACACCAGCGCGGCGACGGGGCGCTGCTGCAGGTAATCGAGCCGGCCGCCGATCAGCGGGAAGCCCTCGTCGGCCAGGTCGATCACCGGCGGCGCGTAATCGAGCTTGCCGGTGAACCAGGGCTTGACCGTGTGCCGGTCCGAAGAGGCGACGTCGGTCAGGTGGCCCGCCATCAGCGAACGCAGGTGGCCTGCGACGACCTGCTGCTCGACCTGGTCGGCATCGCGCGCGGCATCGAGGGACGCCATCAGGGACACGGCCAGCAGCGCGCCGCAGGCGAAGCTCGCGGCCAGCGGGAACCAGCGCCACCAGGCGCTGCGCGCGGTGCTCGCCGGCGCCGGGGCGGTGGCCTGCTGCTCCAGCAGGTAGCCGATGCGCCGCTTCAGGCCCGGCGGTGCCTGGTAGCGCGTCAGGTGCACCTTCAGTTCGGGCGGCAGGTCGGGCATGGGTTCGGTGCTCATCGGCTTGGCCTCATCGCTGGTCGCCCAGGTCGTGGTACAGCAGCCGGCGGGCACGCGACAGCCGCGACATCACCGTGCCCCGGGGAATCGCCAGCACCCGGGCGATGTCGTCGTAGCTCAGTTCCTCGATCTCGCGCAGCACCAGCACTTCGCGGAACGGCACCGGCAGCCGGCCGATCGCGGCGCTGACCTGGGCCCGCTCCAGCTTGCGCAGCAGCACCGTCTCCGGCGTCTCCACCCGCTGCTGGCCGTCCAGGCTGGGGCCGTCGGCGTCGTCGACGTCGCACTCCACCTCGCGCGAGCGTTTCTGCTGCGCGAACCACGAATAGCAGCAGTTGCGCACGATCCCCAGCAGCCAGGGCCGCGCGTCGCCGCCGTGGAAGCTGCCGAAATAGCGCCACGCCCGCAGGTAGGCGTCCTGCACCACGTCCTCGGCCGCGTGCTCGTCGCGCACCAGCCAGCGCGCGAGGCTGTAGGCCGCGTCCAGGCAGGGCAGCACCTCGGTTTCGAATCGGCTGTATTGGTCGTTCAAGGGATCGTGCCTCGGGCCTGGTGCATACCGGCCCGGTCCTGAATTTATTCCCGTCCGGCGGCGAATCAAGGATTTCTTTTTGCGCGGGGAATATGGCGCGCCGCGCACCGGTATCCACGGCATGAAGACCACCATCCTGCTTGGCGCCGCGCTGGCAATCGTTGCGGCGCATGCCCGGGCCGCAGGCGACGCCGCCCGCGGCCAGCAGCTCTATGCGCTGCGCTGCGCCGCCTGCCATTCCATCGACTACAACGGCGTCGGCCCGGCCCACAAGGACCTGATCGGCCGGCGCGCCGGCACCGCGCCCGGCTACAGCTATTCGCCTGCCCTGAAGAACTCCACCGTGGTCTGGGACGAAGCCAGCCTGACCCGGTGGCTGAGCGGGCCGGAGCAATTCATCCCGGGCCAGAAGATGTTTTTTTCCATCCCCGACCCGCAGGAGCGCGCCGACATCGTCGCCTGGCTGCTGCAGGCCGGCCGCCGGCGTTCCGTGCCAACCACCTCAGGAGAACCCAAATGACCAATCGCCGTGAACTGATGAAGCTCGTCGCCCTGGGCGGCGGCGCCGTATACCTGTCGGGACTGGCCGGCTGCGCGGCCGGTGCGTCGCTGCCCGCGGGGGCCGCAGCCTACGACGACTTCTATTTCGTGCAGCTGTCCGATGCCCACTGGGGCTTCGCGGGGCCGCCCAATCCGGACGCCGCCAACACGTTGCGCAAGGCGGTGGCCACGGTCAATGCGCTGGAGACGCCGCCGGAGTTCATCGTCTTCACCGGCGACCTGACGCACAGCACCGACGACCCGGCCGAGCGGCGCCGCCGGCTGGCCGGCTTTCGCGAGATCGTCTCCGCGCTCAAGGTCCAGCCGGTGTACTTCCTGCCCGGCGAACACGATGCGGCGCTGGACCGCGGCGCGGCCTACCAGGAGTTCTTCGGCGAGACCCACTACTCCTTCGACCACAAGGGCGTGCACTTCATCGCGGTGGACAACGTCTCCGATGCCGGCGCGCGCCTCGGCGACGAGCAGCTGGCCTGGATGAAGGCCGACCTGGACGCGCGGCCCAAGGACAGCCCGATCGTGGTGCTGGCGCACCGGCCGCTGTTCGACCTGGAACCGAAGTGGGACTGGGCCACGCGCGACGGCCAGCAGGCCATCGACATCCTGCTGCAGTACCCGAAGGTCACCGTGTTCTATGGCCACATCCACCAGGAGAACCACCACATGACGGGCCACATCGCGCACCACTCGGCCAGGTCGCTGATCTTCCCGCTGCCGGCGCCGGGCAGCCAGCCGCAGCGCACGCCGCTGCCCTGGGACCCGGAGCACCCGAACCGCGGGCTGGGCTTTCGCGAGGTGCAGGCCGAACCGGAGACGGCCCTGTACAAGATCCAGGAATTCGGGGTCACGCGGGCATGAGCGCGCCGGCAGTCGGACGCCGCGCATGGATCGCGCAGGGACTGGCGCTGGCCGCGCTGCCGGCGCTGGCATTGCTCGGACGGCGGGCAGCGGCGCAAGCGGAAGAACCGCAGGTGGTCAAGCTGGTGGCCCAGCGCTTCCACTACACGCCGGCGCAGTTCGAGGTGAAGGCCGGCCGGCCGGTGGTGCTGGAGTTCACCGCGCTGGACTTCGTGCACGGCTTCAACCTGCCCGACCTGAAGCTGCGGGCCGACCTGCCGCCCGGCACCGTGACGCGAGTGCGCTTCACGGTGGACAAGCCCGGCAGCTACGACTTCCTGTGCGACAACTTCTGCGGCGACAAGCACGAGGAGATGAGCGGCCGCATGCTGGTGACGGCCTGAACCGCCGGCCCGCGGCTCAACCCGGGTTGCGCGGCGGCTTGGCCTCGACGTCGATGATGTCGCCGATCTCCGGCGCCGGCCGCACCGCGGCCGGGCGGCGCGTCATGTTCTCGAAGCCGCGCCGGGCCCGGACGTGGACCACGAACGGGCTGACCGCCCGCCCGGTCAGCCGGGCCCACGCATAGCGGACGCTCCACAGCGTGAGCGCCAGCGCGACGACCACCGCCAGGCTGGCGGCGAACACGAGGCCGGCCGCCAGCAGCACCAGCCGGACCAGGAAGGTGAGCAGGCCCTGCATGCCCGCTTACGCCGGCGCCGCTTCCGGCAGGGCCTTGGCCTCGCCGAAGTGGAAGACGCCGGGCTCGCGTACCGGGTCCACGTCCACCGGAATCGCGCTCTTGGGCGGGAAGCGCCCTTCCAGGATCAGCTTGGACAGCGGGTTCTCGATCCGCTGCTGGATCGCGCGCTTGAGCGGCCGCGCGCCGAACACCGGGTCGAAGCCGACCTTGGCCAGTTCCTCCAGCGCCGCCGGCGACACGTTCAGCGTCAGGTCCATCTTGGCCAGGCGCTGCTCCAGGATCCGCAGCTGGATCGCCGCGATCCGTTCGATGTCCTTGGCGTCGAGCGAATGGAACACCACCGTCTCGTCGATCCGGTTCAGGAACTCGGGGCGGAAGTGGTCCTTGAGCTCGCCCCACACCGCTTCCTTCACGTCCTCGTAGGGCTTGCCGACCATGGCCTGGATCATGTGCGAGCCGATGTTGCTGGTCATCACGATCACCGTGTTCTTGAAGTCCACGGTGCGGCCCTGGCCATCGGTCAGGCGGCCGTCGTCCAGCACCTGCAGCAGCACGTTGAAGACGTCGTGGTGCGCCTTCTCGACTTCATCGAGCAGGATGACGCTGTAGGGCTTGCGGCGCACCGCTTCCGTCAGGTAGCCGCCCTCCTCGTACCCGACATAGCCCGGCGGCGCGCCGATCAGCCGGGCCACCGAGTGCTTCTCCATGAACTCGCTCATGTCGATGCGGATCAGGTGGTCTTCGCTGTCGAACAGGAAGTTGGCCAGTGCCTTGCACAGCTCGGTCTTGCCCACGCCGGTCGGGCCCAGGAACAGGAAGGAGCCGGTCGGCCGGTTCGGGTCCGACAGCCCCGAGCGCGAACGCCGGATGGCGTTGGACACCGCGGCGATCGCTTCATGCTGGCCGACCACGCGGCTGTGCAGCTTGTCCTCCATCTGCAGCAGCTTCTCGCGGTCGCCCTGCATCAGCTTGGACACCGGGATGCCGGTGGCGCGCGCCACCACCTCGGCGATCTCCTCGGCCCCGACCATGGTGCGCAGCAGCTGCGGGCGGCCGCCGTCCTTGGCGCTCTTGGCCTTGCCCGACTCCACGTCCTGGGCCGCCTTGAGCTTGCTTTCCAGCTCCGGCAGCCGGCCGTACTGCAGCTCGGCGACCTTGTTGAAGTCGCCCTTGCGCGTCGATTCCTCGATCTGCCGGCGCAGCTTGTCGATCTCTTCCTTGATCTGGGCGCTGCCCTGGGCCTGGGCCTTCTCGGCCTTCCAGATCTCCTCCAGGTCGGCGATCTCCTTGCCCAGCCGGCCGATCTCTTCCTCGATCAGCGTCATGCGCTTCCTGGACGCTTCGTCCTTTTCCTTGCGGATGGCTTCGCGCTCGATCTGCAGCTGGATCATCCGGCGGTCCAGCCGGTCGATCGCCTCCGGCTTGGAGTCGATCTCGATCTTGATCTTGGATGCCGCCTCGTCGATCAGGTCGATCGCCTTGTCCGGCAGGAAGCGGTCCGTGATGTAGCGGTGCGAGAGCTCGGCGGCAGCGACGATCGCCGGGTCGGTGATCTCCACGCCATGGTGGACCTCGTATTTTTCCTGCAGCCCGCGCAGGATGGCGATGGTGGCCTCCACGCTCGGCTCGTCGACCATCACCTTCTGGAACCGGCGCTCCAGCGCCGCGTCCTTCTCGATGTACTTGCGGTATTCGTCCAGGGTGGTGGCGCCCACGCAATGCAGCTCGCCGCGCGCCAGCGCCGGCTTGAGCATGTTGCCGGCGTCCATCGCGCCCTCGGCCTTGCCGGCGCCGACCATGGTGTGCAGTTCGTCGATGAACAGGATGGTCTGGCCCTGGTCCTTGGACAGCTCGTTGAGCACGTTCTTCAGCCGCTCCTCGAACTCGCCGCGGTACTTGGCGCCGGCCAGCAGGCTGGCCATGTCCAGCGACAGCACGCGCTTGTTCTTCAGCGTCTCCGGCACTTCGCCGGCGATGATGCGCTGGGCCAGGCCCTCGACGATGGCGGTCTTGCCGACGCCGGGCTCGCCGATCAGCACCGGGTTGTTCTTGGTGCGCCGCTGCAGCACCTGGATGGCGCGGCGGATCTCCTCGTCGCGGCCGATCACCGGATCGAGCTTGCCCTGGCGGGCGCGCTCGGTCAGGTCCATGCAGTATTTCTTGAGCGACTCGCGCTGGCCTTCGGCGTCCGCGCTGTCCACGTTCTGGCCGCCGCGCACCGCGTCGATCGCCGATTCCAGCGACTTGCGGCTCAGTCCGTTCTCGCGGGCGACGGTGCCGATGTCATGCCTGCTGTCGGCCACGGCCAGCAGGAACAGCTCGCCGGCGACGAACTGGTCGCCGCGCTTGATCGCCTCCTTCTCGGCCGCCTGCAGCAGCGACACCAGGTCGCGCCCGACCTGGACCTGTTCCTGGCCCTGCACGGTCGGCAGCTTGTGCATCAGCGTCTCGGCGCTGGCCAGCAGGCCCGGCACGTTGACGCCGGCGCGCTGCAGCAGGGCTCGTGGCCCGTCTTCCTGGCGCAGCATGGCCACCAGCAGGTGCGGCGGCTCGATGTAGGCGTGGTCGTTGCCCAGGGCCAGCGTCTGCGCCTCGCCGAGCGCTTCCTGGAATTTGGTGGTGAGTTTGTCCAATCGCATCGTTTGTGCTCCATTCTCCAGAACAGGTTTGGCTTGCCCCCGGGTTTTCAAGGGCACTCTACGCCGCGCCGGCTCGGCCTGGCTGACTAGAATCAAGTCCGGCGCAATGAACATCCACCAGCTGTCCGTCACTTACCTCCCCGACGAGGACCGGATCCTGGCCCGCATCAACACCACGGCGGGCGAGGAAATGCGCCTGTGGCTGACGCGCCGGCTGATGCTGGGCCTGTGGCCGCTGCTGAGCAAGCTGATGACCGGCCACCTGCTGCGGCTGGAAGCGGCCGGCAGCTCGCTGGAGACGGCCAGCGACGAGCTCAAGACCATGCTGGCCGATTTCCGCAAGCAGGAGTTCCTGCAGCACGCGGACTTCGAGACGCCCTACAAGGAAGAGCAGGCCAAGCTGCCGCTGGGCGAGGAGCCGCTGCTGGTGACGGACGTGGACGCCGCGCCGCTGCCCAACGGCCGCCTGCGCCTGAGCTTCAACGAGAACACGCCACCAAAGGCGGGCCAGGGCCAGCCGCGCCGCTTCCAGATGGAGATGGAGCCGCGCCTGATGCAGGGCCTGCTGCACCTGCTGGAGCAGGCCCTGGGCCAGTCCAGGTGGCGCGAGCCCTTCGATCCCGGGCCCGCTTCGGCCGAAGACCCGACCCATCCGGATGCAGCCTCGCGCTTGAACCGGCCGCGCTACTTGAACTGAATGCGGACAGCCGGACGCAGAACACGCCGAGGGAAAAACCTGAAGGATCTTCCCGAATCCTTCTTGCGTTTTCTGCGTTACTTCTGCGTCTTCTGCGTCCTCGTCCCCGCATTCATCGCATCCAGCGAGAAGCCGGCGACGTCCTTGTAGGCGTCGGAGATGGCGCGCAGCTGGTCCTGGCTGATCAGGCTGTCGATGCCACCCTCGATCGGACGGCCGCCGCTGAGCTCGTCGGCCTTCATGATGATGAAGTCGGGCGGCACGGTGCGGTTGGTCTGCACCACCCTGGAGGTCGGGCCCAGGCGCAGCGCCTCGTAGCGGGCCAGCGCCTGGCGCGGATCGCCGCCCATGGCCAGCTGGTCGGCCAGCGTCCGGGCATCGACCAGCGCCTGGGCCGACCCATTGGAGCCGCGCGGGTACATGGGATGGGCGGCGTCGCCCAGCAGCGTCAGGCGGCCGAAGGTCCAGCGCGCCACCGGGTCCTTGTCCACCATCGGGTATTCGAAGGCCTGCGAGGCGCCGCGGATCAGCGCCGGCACGTCCAGCCAGTCGAAGCGCCAGTCCTTGACCACATCGATGAAATCGGCGGCGTCGCCAGCGCGGTTCCAGTCGTTCATGGGCGCGCCCTCGCGCTGGATCTCCGCCACCCAGTTGACCAGCTGGTTGCCCTGGCCGTCCACGTTGTCGGCGATCGGGTAGATCACCATCTTGCCGGTCTCGATCGAACCGATCCGGATGTAGCTCTTGCCGGTGAGGATCGGCTTGTGCACCGTCACGCCGCGCCAGGTGTTGATGCCGGCGAAGGCCACCTGTTCGCCGGGATAGAACTGCCGGCGCAGCGCCGAATTGACGCCGTCGCAGGCGACCACCACGTCGGCGCGCACCGGCGGCAGCGGCTCGCCGGCCGCGCTCTGGAAGGCGATGGTGGCGCCCTGCTCGTCCTGCTCGATGCCGGTGCCGCGGTGGTTCAGGTGCACGTGGTCGAAGCCCAGCCGCTGGCGCGCCGCCGCCAGCAGCGCGCGGTGCAGCTTGCCGCGGTGGATGCCGACCTCGGGCACCTGGTAGCCGGCGTGGCGGCCGCGCGGTTCGCGGTAGATGAACTGGCCGTAGCGGTTGAAAAACACGCTCTCCAGGTTTTCGATGCCCTCGGCCTCGAGCTCCTGCTGCAGCCCCAGCGCCGCCAGTTCGGTCATCGCGTGCGGCAGCAGCGTAATGCCGACGCCGATCTCCTTGACCTCGGGCACGGATTCGTAGACGTCGCAGGACAGGCCGCGCTGGTGCAGCCCCAGCGCCAGTGCCAGGCCGCCGATGCCGCCGCCGACGATTGCGATGTTCATGGTGCGTCGGGCTTTCGACGGGCGCCCCGAAGATGGCACGAAGTGATGCGCGCGGGTGCCATGGTCAGTCCGCGGTGATGTGCTGGGACCGGATCAGGGCCGCCCAGCGCCTGGCGTCCTGCGCCACCAGCTGCTGGAACTGCGCCGGCGTGCTGCTGGCCGGATCCATGCCCTGGGTGGTGAAGGCGGTGCGGATCTCGGGCAGCGCCAGGATCTCGCGCAGCTCGCGGTTGAGCCGGGCGACGAATTCGGGCGAGCTGCCCGGCGGGGCGAACACGCCGTACCACATGTCCACGTTGATCTTGCCGGCCCGCGCCTCGGCCAGCGTGGGCACGTCGGGCAGCAGCGGATGGCGCTTGTCGCTGCCCACGCCCAGCGCCACCAGCCGGCCCGCCTTCACGTAGGGCAGCGCGACGTGGATCGGCAGGAACATCGCGTCCACTTGGCCGCCCAGCAGGTCGGTGACGGCACCGGCCGTGCCGCGGTAAGGAATGTGCGTCAGGAACACGTGGTTGGTGGCCTTGAACAGCTCCATCGACAGGTGGTGCGGCGTGCCGACGCCGGGCGACGCGTAGTTGATGCGGCCGGGGTTGGCCTTGGCCGCCCGGATCAGGTCGGCCGCCGAGTGGAAGCCGGTCTTGGGATTGGCCACCAGGAGCAGCTGGCCCCAGCTGGTGAGGGACACCGGCACCAGGTCCTTCACCGGGTCGAAGGGCAGCGTGGGATAGAGGCTGGCGTTCATGACCAGCGTGCTGACGCTCACCAGCAGGGTCTGGCCGTCAGGTTTGGCGCGCACCACTGCCTCGGTGCCGATGTTGCCGGAGGCGCCGGCGCGGTTCTCCACCACCACCGGGCGGCCCAGGCGTTCGCCCAGCCTGGGCGCGACGGTGCGGGCGATCAGGTCGATGCCGGTGCCCGGCGTGAAAGGGACGATCAGGCGCAGCGGCACGGCGGACGGCGCGGTGGACTGGGCGGCGGCGCCCGCCACGGCGAGGGCGGCGACGGCCAGGATGGCTGTCCGACGGATCAGCTGAAGCATGGAAAAATCCTCAGTGTTGGCATGCTAACTATTATCGGCGCTGGAGGCCCAGGCACAATCCATGGATTCCCTAAACGCACGGCTGAGCCACCTTGCCCCCTGATCCGATCCTGCCGAGCCTGTCGCGCCTGTACACGAGGCCCGGTTTCCTGCTGCGAAGGGCCCACCAGATCTCCGCCGCGGTGTTCGAGGACGAATGCCGCGAGGTCGGCCTCACCCCCGCCCAGTTCGGCGTGCTCACCGTGCTCAGCGTCCAGCCCGGGCTGGGGCAGTCCAGCCTGGCGCGGGCCCTGGGCTTCGACAAGGTGACGGTGCTGCGGGTGCTGCGCGGGCTGGAAAACCGGGGCCTGGTGGCGCGCACCCCGGCGCCCGACAACAAGCGCAACGTCTGCGCCGCCCTGACCGCCAGCGGCGAGCAGCTGCTGGCGCAGGCGCAAAAGCCGGCCGAGGCGGCCTACAAGCGGCTGCTGGCGCCGCTGGATCCGCAGCAGCAGGCGCAGCTGCTGCAGTTGCTGCAGCAGCTCACCGGCGAGCTGGAAGGCGACGCCCGCGCCGCCTTCGTGCCGCCCCCGCCGCCCTGAGGCTTCACCTGGCGGCCAGGTGCCGCTTGTTCATCTGCCACAGCAGGAAGCTGTAGGTGTCCGCGCTGACCGAGCGCTGCTGCGCCGGCGTGCTGCCGATGCCGTGGCCGGCCTGGGCATCGACGCGAAACAGCACCGGCTTGCCGCTGCTGCTGGCGGCCTGCAGGCGGGCCGTGGTCTTGGCGCTGTTCCACGCATCCACCCGCGGATCGTTCAGGCCGTGCACGAACAGCACCGCCGGATAGGCCGTGCCGTCCCTGATCTGGTGGTAGGTGCTCATCTCCAGCAGGCCCTTGAAGCCGGCCGGGTCCTTCACGGTGCCGAATTCCGAGATGTTGGTGATGCCGTTGGCCGTGTCCTCCGCGCGGATCGCGTCCAGCATGCCCACGTGGATCACGGCGGCGGCAAACAGCTGCGGCGCATCGGTGATGGCGCGGCCGGCGAACACGCCGCCGGCGCTGCCGCTCATGATCCCGAGCGTCGCAGGCGACGCGTAGCCCTGGTCGACCAGGTACTGGCCGCAGGCGATTGCGTCCTTCCAGGTGTTGGGCTTGTCCAGGCGGGTCCCGGCCATCCGCCAGGCATCCCCGTAGACGCCGCTGCCGCGCACGTTGGCCACCGCCACCACGCCGCCGTTTTCCAGCCAGGCGATGTTGCCGACCCGGAAGCCCGCCGTCTCGCTGATGCCGTACGAGCCGTAGCCGAGCAGCAGGGTGGGGTTGCTGCCGTCGCGCCGCAGGCCCTTGCGGTGCAGGATGGTCATCGGCACCAGCACGCCGTCGTGGCTGCGCACCGTCACGTCCTGCACCACCACCTCCGGCAGGCCGGCGGGCGCGGCGGTGTCGAACTGGGCCAGCGGCGACAGCCTGCCGCCGCGCAGCAGGAAGCCGCGCCCCGGCTGGGTCCAGCCGGCCAGCGACACGATGAAATCGGCGTGCGCGTGGGCCGGGTCCTCGGCGATGCCGGCCGCGCCGGGAAAAGGCAGCGCGATGGCCTGGCCGGCGCTGTTGCCGGGGGCGTAAGCGCGCAGGCCGATGGTGGCGCCGCGGCGCACCCGCGCCAGCAGCCGGTCCTTGCCGATCACGAAGCCTTCGATCAGGCCGTCGGCCGGCGGCTCCGCCACCGGTGTGGCCGTGCGCAGGTCGGGCCGGCGCAGGTCCAGCTTCATGATGCGAAAGCGCGGCGCGTCCACCTTGGTGCGGTAGTACAGGTCGTTGCCGCGCAGCTCGATCTCCAGCAGATGGTCGTCGAAGCCGGCGAGCCGGCGCCACGGCACCGCGCCGCCGGCGGTGAGCTGGTCGACGCGGGCGACGAACACCGAGCCTTCCTGCTGCGTCGTGTCGTTGGTGGCCGCGACCACCCAGGGGCTGCCCGGATCGAACAGCAGGCGTCCGTTGTCCAGCCGCTGCAGCCCGAGGTCGCGCGTGACGGCAGCGCCGAACACGGCGCGCGCCTGCTGCGGCGCGTCGCCCAGCCGCAGCAGCATCACGGCGCTGTCCAGGTAGGTTTCGCTGGCCGCGTCTTCGGCATTGAGCTGGCGCAGCTGGTTGAAGGCGATGGTGCGGTTGTCCGGCAACCAGCTGACGCCGCCATCCGGCACCCGCGCCACCGGCTGGCCCACCTGGCGGCCGCTGGCGACGTCCAGTACATACAGCGAGGCGTCCTCGGAACCCCCGGCCGACAGGCCGTAGGCGAGGTGCCGGCCGTCCAGCGAAGGCACGAACCAGTTGATCGCATGGGGCACGCCGGTGCGCTGCGCCTGCACCTCGGGATCGACCAGGATCTTCTCCTTGCCGCCGAGGCCGTCGCGCATCGCCAGCTTCACCTGCCGGCCGCTGCGTTCGCGCAACAGGTAGAACAGCCGGCCGCCGGCGGTGCGGGTGATGCCGTAGCGGCGGTCGCCCAGGCCCTGCTCCAGCTGGGCCAGGCGCTGCTCGATCTGCGCGCGGCCCTCGATGCGATCGAGCAGGCTGCGCGCGTAGGCGCCCTGCTCGCCGATCCACGCCTTCACCTGCGGGTCGGCCAGGTTCTCCATGTAGCGGTACGGATCGTGGACCGCGACGCCGTGCCAGCTATCCACCTGGTCGCGCACCGGCGCCACCGGCGGTCCGACGCTCTCGGCCGCCGCGGCCAGCGGCAGCGCCGCCGCCAGCGCCAGAATGAAAAATGCGCCCCGGCGGCGCATTGCATGATTGGTCAAGGTCGACTCCCCATCAACGGTTCTGCGATGTTATCCCCCAGCGGGCCAGCGCGGCGTCGTCGCTGACCCGGGCGTCCACCCATTGCGCGCCCGCGGGCGTCTGCTCCTTTTTCCAGAACGGCGCCTGGGTCTTGAGGTAGTCCATCAGGAATTCGCAGGCCTGGAAGCTTTCGCCGCGGTGGGCGGAGGTGACCGCCACCAGCACGATCTGGTCACCCGGCTGCAGCAGGCCGACCCGGTGCACGACCCGCGCGCCGCAGATGTCGAAGCGGCGGTGCGCCTCGTCGATCATCGCCTCGATCGCCTTTTCGGTCATGCCGGGATAGTGCTCCAGCTCCATCGTGCTGACGGACACGCCGCCGCTGCGGTCGCGCACGGTGCCGACGAAGCTGCAGACCGCGCCGACGCCGGCATCGCCGGCCCGCAGCGCGGCGATCTCCTGCGCGACGTCGAAGTCGGCTTCGCGGATCGAGACGCGCGCCGCCATCGCCTATCCCCCGGTCACCGGCGGAAAGAACGCGACCTCGCAGCCCTCGGCCAGCGCTGCGTCTTCGTTGCTCATCAC
Organism: Caenimonas terrae; assembly: GCF_042655405.1. NCBI lineage: Bacteria > Pseudomonadati > Pseudomonadota > Betaproteobacteria > Burkholderiales > Comamonadaceae > Caenimonas > Caenimonas terrae. Next base: position 200,237 of record NZ_JBHSMF010000006.1, read on the forward strand.
CTGGTCGAGCGCGGCGCGCACCGCCTTGCCGCGCGCCAGGCTGGCGGCGTGCGGGCCGCCACGGGCGATCAGTTCGTCGCGCAGGGCGCCGACGCTGGCAGCGCGCGTGTCCACCGTTTCGGTGCCGCGGCCCAGCGCTTCGCGGATCGAGGCGAAGTACTTCACATTGACCTTCATTGCAGCAGCTCCGCCAGCGCCAGGAAGCGCACCGTGTCGCCGCGGGCGATGGCCCGGCCCGCCGGGTTGTCCACCAGGCCGTCGGCCCAGCTGGCCGAGGTCAGCACGCCCGAGCTCTGGTTGGGGAACAGGTCCAGCCCGCCCTCGGCGTTGCGCCGCACCCGCAGGAATTCGCGGCGGCGGTCGCCGCGGCATTCGAAGTGCGCCGTCATCGCCATGCCCGTGGGCTGCAACCGCGTCGCGCCCTGCAGCTTGAGCACGAAGGGCCGCACCAGCAGCACGAAGGTGACGAAGCTGGACACCGGGTTGCCCGGCAGGCCGATGAAATGGGAAGCGCCGACCTTGCCATAGGCAAAGGGCTTGCCCGGCTTCATCGCGATCTGCCACATGGACAGCCGGCCCAGCGCCTCCACCGCCGGCTTGATGTGGTCTTCCTCGCCGACCGACACGCCGCCGCTGGTGAGGACCAGGTCATGGTCCATCGAGGCGCCGCGCAGCGCCTCGATGGTGGCGTCGCGGCGGTCCGGCACCACGCCCAGGTCGGTCAGCTCGCAGCCCAGGCGCTGCAGCAGCGCGCGCAGGAAGAAGCGGTTGGAGTTGTAGATGGTGCCCGGCTTCATCTGCTCGGGCGGCACGGCGCCGGGCATCACCAGCTCGTCGCCGGTGGAGAACAGCGCGACGCGCGGACGGCGGGCCACCAGCAGCCGGTCCAGCCCGATGTTGGCTGCCAGGCCGATGTCGGCCGGGCCCAGCCGCTGGCCGCGCGACAACACGACGGCGCCGCGCGTCACGTCCTCGCCGGCGCGGCGGATCCACTGGCCGGGTGCCGGCACGCGGTTGATGCGGACGATCTGTTCGCCGGCTGGTTCGGTGTCTTCCTGCATCACGATGGCATCGGCGCCGGGCGGCACCTGCGCGCCGGTGAAGATGCGGGCCGCGCTGCCGGGCACCAGCGGCTCGGGCTGGGCGCCGGCGGCGATGCGCTGGCTGACCGGCATCACCACGCCCTCGTCGGCGATCTCGACGCTGCGCACCGCATAGCCGTCCATCGAGCTGTTGTCCTGCGGCGGCACCTGCAGCGCGGACACGCAGTCCTGCGCCAGCACGCGGCCGTCGGCCTCGAAGGTCGAGACCGTTTCATGGCCCGCCAGCGGCAGCGCGTGGGCAAGCAACTCGGCCAGCGCGTCGTCCAGCGCCGTGAGGCCAGGCCTTGTCATGTGTACATCTCCGGGTCGTAGTCGAACCGGTGGCCATTGTCGGCCAGCCAGCGGGCGATGCCGTCCGGATCGTTCAAATCCAGCACCGGGCGCAGGGTGGGTTGCGGCAGCGCACCCGGCGAATCGGTGGCGATGGCGACGACGAAGTCGTCGTCCGGATAGCGCGCCGGCATGCCGGCCGACGCCCGCCAGACCTCCATCTTGGACAGGTTGCTGTCCTTGAAACCTTCCACCAGCACCCAGTCGACGCCGTCGTAGAGCTCGGCCAGCAGATGGTGGACGTTCATGCGCGCCGGCCGCTCGAACTCGCGCATCAGCGCCAGCCGCCGGTCCGAGGCCACGATCACCTCGAAGGCGCCGGCCTGCCGGTGCCGGAAGGTGTCCTTGCCCGGATGGTCGATGTCGAACTCGTGGTGGGCGTGCTTGACCACCGACACCCGCAGGCCCATCAGCTTGAGGGCGGGGATCAGGCGCTCCACCAGGGTGGTCTTGCCCGAGCCGGAGTAACCGGCGAAGCCGACGACTTTCATCCGCGCCTTCAGCCGCAGTGGCTGGCGATGAAGGCCTTCACGGCCTCGACATCCGGGGCCAGCACGGTGACGCGGCGGGGCAGCTGCTCCAGCCCCAGGAACTTCGCCGGCCGCTCCGGCTCGCGGCCCAGCGCCTCGACGATGGTGGCGGCGAACTTGATCGGCAGCGCCGTCTCCAGCACGATCATCGGCACGCCCGGCTGGCGCTGCTCGCGCGCCACCTTCAGGCCGTCGGCCGTGTGGGTGTCGATGACCACGCCGAAGCGCTGCGCCGTGTCGCGGATGGTGGCCAGACGGTCCGCATGGGTGCTCTTGCCGCTGACGAAGCCGAAGCGCTCGCGCGCCTGCCGGAAGGCCGGGTCCTGGCTCAGGTCGAACTTGCCCTCCCTGGCGAGCTGTTCGCCGAACAGCGACTTGACGCGCGCGCCGTCGCGGCCCAGCAGGTCGAACACGAAGCGCTCGAAGTTGCTGGCCTTGGAAATGTCCATCGACGGACTGGAGGTTTCATGCGTGTCGGCGGCCGCCCGCACCCGGTACACGCCGGTGCGGAAGAACTCGTCGAGCACGTCGTTCTCGTTGGTGGCCAGCACCAGCCGCTCGATCGGCAGCCCCATCATGCGCGCCACGTGGCCGGCGCAGATGTTGCCGAAGTTGCCCGAGGGGACGGTGAAGCTGACGGTTTCCGCCCGGCCCGAGCCGGTCGAAGGCCCCGTCGCCTGAAAATAGCCGGCGAAGTAGTACACGACCTGTGCCACCAGCCGCGCCCAGTTGATCGAGTTGACGGTGCCGATGCGGTACTTGCGCTTGAACGCCAGGTCGTTCGACACCGCCTTGACGATGTCCTGGCAGTCGTCGAACACGCCGTCCAGCGCCAGGTTGTGGATGTTGGCGTCCTGCAGGCTGAACATCTGGGCCTGCTGGAACGGGCTCATGCGGCCGTTGGGCGAGGTCATGAAGACGCGCACGCCCCGCTTGCCGCGCATCGCGTATTCGGCGGCGCTGCCGGTATCGCCCGAGGTGGCGCCCAGGATGTTCAGTTCCTCGCCGCGGCGCGCCAGTTCGTACTCGAACAGGTTGCCCAGCAGCTGCATCGCCATGTCCTTGAAGGCCAGGGTCGGGCCGTTGGACAGGCCTTCGAGATAGAGCGGCGCGTTCGCATCGACCGTTCGGGCTGAGCTTGTCGAAGCCCCCGCGTGCCCTTCGACAGGCTCAGGGCGAACGGATTTCTCGAGCATCTTCAGCGGAACGATCTCCTTCGTGCCGAACACCTCTTCGGTGTAGGCCTTGCGGCAGACCGCCCTCAGGTCGGCGGCCGGGATGTCGTCGATGTACAGCGACAGGATCTCGAAGGCCAGGTCGGCATAGGGCAACTCGCGCCACTTCTCCAGCGTGGCGGCGTCCACTTGCGGATAGTGCTCCGGCAGGTACAGCCCGCCGTCGGGCGCCAGGCCTTCCAGCAGGATCTCGCAGAAATGCTTGCGGTCCGCATGGCCGCGGGTGGAGACGTAGATCATTGGCCGCACGGCCGCCCGACGGCCGATGAGCGCCACCTCGGGGGGCAGGGAACGCAGTGAACGTGGGGGCTCATAGTCATTCAGGCCAGTTCTTCCTTGCGGATGCGGGTGATCGGGGCCAGCACCGTGGCCAGGCCCTGCATCTGGGCGATCACGTCGTTCATGGTGCCTTCGCGCACGCTGTGGGTCAGGATGATCAGGTCGGTCTGCTTCTCGCCCTCGCCGGCCTCGCGCTGCAGCATGGCGTCCACGCTGATGCCGGCCGCCGCCAGCAGCCCCGTCACCTTGGCCAGCACGCCGGCTTCGTCGGCCACCCGCAGGCGCAGGTAGTAGCTGGTCACCACCTCGGTCATCGGCAGCACCGGCGCGTCGCTCATTGCATCGGGCTGGAACGCCAGGTGCGGGACGCGGTGCGCTGCGTCCACGGTGTGCAGCCGCGTCACGTCCACCAGGTCGGCGATCACCGCGCTGGCCGTGGGCTCGCTGCCCGCGCCCTTGCCGTAATAGAGCGTGGTGCCGACGGCGTCGCCCTGCACCATCACCGCGTTCATCGCGCCCTCCACGTTGGCGATCAGCCGCTTGCTCGGCACCAGGGCGGGATGGACGCGCAGCTCGATGCCCTTGGCCGTCCGCTTGGTGATGCCCAGCAGCTTGATGCGGTAACCCAGCTGCTCGGCGTACTTGATGTCCTGCGCCGCCAGCCTGGTGATGCCTTCCACGTAGGCCTTGTCGAACTGGACCGGGATGCCGAAGGCGATGGCCGACATGATGGTGGCCTTGTGCGCCGCGTCCACGCCCTCGATGTCGAAGGTCGGGTCCGCTTCCGCATAGCCCAGCCGCTGCGCGTCCTTCAGGGCGACGTCGAAGTCCAGTCCCTTGTCGCGCATCTCCGACAGGATGAAGTTGGTGGTGCCGTTGATGATGCCGGCGATCCATTCGATGCTGTTGGCCGTCAGGCCCTCGCGCAGCGCCTTGATGATGGGAATGCCGCCGGCCACCGCCGCCTCGAAGGCCACCATCACGCCCTTGCGGTGCGCCGCGGCGAAGATCTCCGTGCCGTGCACTGCGAGCAGCGCCTTGTTGGCGGTGACCACGTGCTTGCCGGCCTCGATCGCCTCCATCACCAGCTGGCGGGCGATGCCGTAGCCGCCGATCAGCTCCACCACGATGTCGATGTCCGGATTGGCGATGATGGCGCGGGCATCGTCGACCACCCGGACCCCCGGCCCGACCAGGGACTGGGCACGCGCGGTGTCCAGGTCCGCGACCATGGTGATCTCGATGCCGCGACCGGCGCGGCGCAGGATCTCGTGCTGGTTGCGCTTGAGGACGTTGTAGACGCCGCTGCCGACGGTGCCGATGCCCAGCAGGCCGACCTGGATTGCTTTCATAGGGAAGTGCGTTTTCTGTAGCTGGCCAGGAATCTGGCGATCCGTGCGATCGCCTCGCGCAGGTCGTCCTCGTGCGGCAGGAACACGATGCGGAAATGGTCGGGCGAGGCCCAGTTGAAGCCGGTGCCCTGCACCAGCATCACCCGCGTCTCCTGCAGCAGTTCGAGGAAGAACTGGCGGTCGTCCTGGATCGGGTAGATCTTCGGGTCGAGCCGGGGGAACATATAAAGGGCCGCCTGCGGCTTGACGCAGCTGACGCCGGGAATGGCGGTGATCAGCTCGTAGGCCAGGTCGCGCTGGCGGCGCAGGCGCCCGCCCTCGCCCACCAGCTCGTGGATGCTCTGGTAGCCGCCCAGCGCGGTCTGGATCGCGTACTGGCCCGGCACGTTGGCGCACAGCCGCATGTTCGAGAGCATGGTCAGGCCCTCGATGTAGTCGGCGGCCGGCTTCTTGTCGCCGGAGACCACCACCCAGCCGGCGCGGTAGCCGCATGAGCGGTAGCTCTTGGACAGCGAATTGAAGGTGAGCGTGAGGACGTCCTCCGACAGGCTGGCGATCGCGGTGTGCTTGACGCCGTCGTACAGCACCTTGTCATAGACCTCGTCGGCCAGGATCACCAGGCCGTGCTCGCGCGCGATGGCGACGATGGCCTTGAGCAGTTCGTCCGAATACAGCGCGCCGGTCGGGTTGTTCGGGTTGATGACGACGATGCCCTTGGTGCGCGGCGTGATCTTGCGGCGGATGTCGTCCAGGTCGGGCATCCAGCCGTTGGCTTCGTCGCACAGGTAGTGCACCGGCGTGCCGCCCGACAGGCTGGTGGCCGCGGTCCACAGCGGATAGTCCGGCGCCGGCAGCAGCAGCTCGTCGCCGTCGTTGAGCAGGGCGTTGGTGGACATCGCGATCAGTTCGCTGGCGCCGTTGCCCAGGTAGATGTCGTCCATCGTGACGCCGGCGATGCCCTGCTTCTGGGTTTCGTGCATCACCGCCTTGCGCGCCGCGAAGATCCCCTTGCTGTCCGAATAGCCCGAGGCGTTGCCCAGGTTGTGGATCATGTCCTGCTGGATCTCTTCGGGCGCGTCGAAGCCGAACACGGCGAGGTTGCCGATGTTCAGGCGGATGATCTTGTGGCCCTCTTCCTCCATCTGGCGCGCCGCATCCATGATGGGGCCGCGGATGTCATAGAGCACGTTGGCCAGCTTGGCCGATTTCTGGACGGTTTTCAAAGCCCCTCCGGGGTGGTTTTCGACTCGGGAAACCTATAATTTGACCATACTTCGCTGCGCGTTCCCCGCAGTGCAACATTGGAGCCGGCACCGCGCAACATGAAGCTGCAACCCGACAAATCCGACGTGCAATCGATCAGCGGCTACGGCCCCGGCTGGGTCGGCGTCAACGGCGAGAAGATCACCCACAGCGTCATCGTCAGCAGCAAGGGCGACCGGATCGAATGGCCGTCCAGCCGCTTCGAGGACCTCGGCCCCGAGCACTTCGCGCAGCTGGCGCAGCTCGACGCCGAGGTGGTGATCTTCGGCAGCGGCTCGCGCATCCGCTTTCCGAAGGCCGCGTGGCTGCAGCCGCTGCTGGCCCGGCGGATCGGCATCGAGACCATGGATACCGCTGCGGCCTGCCGCACGTACAACATCCTGGCGCAGGAGGGCCGCAGCGTTGCGGCAGCGCTGTTGCTCGAGCCTGCGGCCTGAAACCCAAGGCTGGCGCGACGCGCGCGCCGGCATGCATGCCGTGGGCTCTTTGGACCGGGCACGGGGCGGGTAGCTCTTTTCGGGTAAAATCAGGGGTTGCAGCGGGCTGGCCTCCGGCCCCGATCAGCAACGAAACACTGTCACACCGAGTACAAAACCCATGGCGATCGTTGTCAACAAACCCATCCCCGAATTCGAAGCGAACGCCACCGGCGGAATCAGGGTCACCAATACCTCGCACAACGGCGCAGTGCTGGTGCTGTACTTCTACCCGAAGGACAACACCCCGGGCTGCACCACCGAGGCCATGCAGTTCCGCGACAAGTACAAGGATTTCGTCAAGGCCGGCGCCCAGGTGTTCGGCGTCTCGCGCGACAACATGAAGTCGCACGACGAATTCAAGACCAAGCTGGAACTGCCGTTCGAGCTGATTGCGGACACCGAGGAAAAGATGTGCCACATGTTCGGCGTGGTCAAGAACAAGATCATGTACGGCAAGAAGGTCAAGGGCATCGAGCGCAGCACCTTCCTGATCGGCGCCGACGGCGTGCTCAAGCAGGAATGGCGCGGCCTGAAGGTGCCGGGCCATGTGGACGAAGTGCTCAAGGCCGTGAAGGCGCAGAAAAAGGCCGCCTGATCGCGCCCGCGGGCCGTGACGTTTTGTAGCAACAGCTCACACGGCCGGTTTGTAGGGTCACGGCAGATGTGCATAATGAATTCATGCAGTTGACCGCGACGCCGAGCGTCATCACCGCTGAACCCGATCAAGCCGCCCGGCCTTCCTGGCGGCTTTTTTGTTTGTCGACTTCCCTATCCGAAGGCCCCCCGCCCCATGCCACTGCCCCCCGCCCCCTCCAAGCGCGCCGCCCTGCTCTCGCCGGAAGCCTACGATGCTCCGGCCCGAACCACGCACAAGGCCGCTCGAAAAACGGAGGCGCAGCCGCCGGCCCGCGCGGCCGCTGAGAAGCCGCAGGCCGGCCTGGACTTCGAGCCGCGCTCCGGCGGCGTGGCGCTGGAGGCCTCCGAAGCGGAGCAGGCCGACTCCTTCGACGACATCGAGGTGCTGGAAGACATCGCCGAGCCGGTCGCGCTGAAGAAGCGCGCCGTCGCCCCGCCGCCCGCACAGCCTGCCGCCAGGCCCAGGAAGGTCCGCTCCACCGGCCCGAGCAAGCTGTTCGTGCTGGACACCAACGTGCTGATGCACGACCCGATGAGCCTGTTCCGCTTCGAGGAACACGACATCTTCCTGCCGATGATCGTGCTGGAGGAACTGGACGGCCACAAGAAGGGCATGACCGAGGTGGCGCGCAACGCCCGCCAGGCCAGCCGCTCGCTGGACGCGCTGGCCGGCGCCCAGGGAGCGGACATCACGGGCGGGCTCAAGCTCAACTCCACCGGCCACCCGGAAGCCGGCGGCTGCCTGTTCTTCCAGACCACGCCGCTGGACAACCAGCTGCCGCTGAACCTGCCGCAGGGCAAGGCCGACAACCAGATCCTGGCCGTCGTCCATTCGCTGGGCCAGCAGTTCGCGCCGCGCGAGGTGGTGCTGGTGTCCAAGGACATCAACATGCGGGTCAAGGCCCGCGCGCTGGGCCTGGCCACCGACGACTACCAGAACGACAAGACCATCGACGACCTGGACCTGCTGTACTCGGGCGCGATGGCGCTGCCGCCGGACTTCTGGGCCAAGCACGGCAAGACCATCGAGAGCTGGCAGGCCGGCCACCACACCTATTACCGCATCACCGGCCCGGTGGTGCCCAGCCTGCTGATCAACCAGTTCGTCTATTTCGAGTCGCCCGGCGAGCCCAGCCTGTATGCGCGGGTGACGGAGATCCGGGCCAAGACCGCGGTGCTCAAGACCCTGAAGGACTACGGCCACCTGAAGAACGCGGTGTGGGGCGTGACCACCCGCAACCGCGAGCAGAACTTCGCGATGAACCTGCTGCTGGACCCGGAAGTGGACTTCGTCACGCTCACCGGCACGGCAGGCACCGGCAAGACGCTGATGGCGCTGGCCGCGGGCCTCACGCAGGTGCTGGACGACCGCCGCTACACCGAGATCATCATGACCCGCGCCACGGTGAGCGTGGGCGAGGACATCGGCTTCCTGCCCGGCACCGAGGAGGAAAAGATGGGCCCGTGGATGGGCGCGCTGGACGACAACCTCGAGGTGCTGGCCAAGACCGAGACCAGCGCCGGCGAATGGGGCCGCGCCGCGACCAACGAGCTGATCCGCAGCCGGATCAAGATCAAGAGCATGAACTTCATGCGCGGCCGCACCTTCCTGAACAAGTACGTGATCATCGACGAGGCGCAGAACCTGACGCCCAAGCAGATGAAGACGCTGGTGACGCGGGCCGGCCCCGGCACCAAGATCGTCTGCATGGGCAACCTGGCGCAGATCGACACGCCTTACCTCACCGAAGGTTCGTCCGGCCTGACCTTCGCGGTCGACAAGTTCAAGGGCTGGCCGCACAGCGGCCACATCACCCTGGCCAGGGGCGAGCGCTCGCGGCTGGCCGACTTCGCCAGCGAAGTGCTGTAGCGGGTGGCGTCCCGGGCTTGACCCGGGACCCAGACACCTGAAAACCAATACCGTCCATCAACGGGGGTCAGCGCTTGCCTTCTTGATCGACGGCATTTGCATTCGATGGTCTGGATGCCGGATCGGGTCCGCCATGACGACGATTCGCGGACGCAGAATCGCCAGGCCGCAAACCCGGCGCCTCCCGTTGGATCGACCGTCTTGGAAGAACCCGAGCCGGTCAGGCCGCTAGAAATCCGAGCCGCCGCCACCGCCCGCCAGGCTCTCGAACTTGGTGATCGGCTTGAGGAACGCCAGCTTGACGGTGCCGGTGGGGCCGTTTCGCTGCTTGCTGATGATGATCTCGGCGACGCCGGGCTCCTTGGAGTCCTTGTTGTAGTAGTCGTCGCGGTAGATGAACATGATCACGTCGGCGTCCTGCTCGATCGCGCCGGACTCGCGCAGGTCGCTCATCATCGGGCGCTTGTCGGTGCGCGACTCCACGCCGCGCGACAGCTGCGACAGCGCGATCACCGGGCACTGCAGCTCCTTGGCCAGCATCTTCAGGCCGCGCGAGATCTCGCCGACTGCCGTGGCGCGGTTCTCGTCGTTCATGCTGCTGGAGACGCTCATCAGCTGCAGGTAGTCCACCACGATCAGGCCGAGCTTGCCGCACTGGCGCGCCAGCCGCCGCGCATTGGCACGCAGCTCGCTAGTCGTCAGGCCCGGCGTCTCGTCGATGTGCAGCGAGACGGTGCGCAGCTTCTCGATCGCCTCGGTCAGCCGCGGCCATTCGTCGTCGGTCAGCTTGCCGGTGCGCAGGTGGCCCTGGTCGATGCGGCCGATCGAGCCGACGATGCGAACGGCCAGTTGCGAGGCGCCCATTTCCATCGAGAACACCGCCACCGGCAGGCCTTCGTTGAGCGCCACGTGTTCGGCGATGTTGATGGCCAGCGCGGTCTTGCCCATCGAGGGCCGCGCCGCCAGCACGATCATGTCGCCCGGCTGGAAGCCCGAGGTCATGCGGTCCAGGTCGTAGAAGCCGGTGGGCACGCCCGTGATGTCGTTCGGGTTGTCGGCCATCTCCTGGACCCGGTCCAGCAACTGCACCACCAGCGAGTCCATGCCCTGGAAGCCCTGCTTCATCCGCGAGCCTTCCTCGCCGATGTTGAAGATCTTCTGCTCCGCCTCGTCCAGGATCTTGTCGACCGCCTTGCCGTTGGTGTTGAAGGCGGCGGTGGCGATCTCGTCGCTGGCGCTGACCAGCTTGCGCAGGATCGAGCGCTCGCGCACGATCTCCGCGTAGCGGCGGATGTTGCTGGCGCTGGGCACGTACTGCGCCAGCGAATTGAGGTAGGCCAGCCCGCCGATCTCCTCCGCCTTGCCCAGGCCCTGCAGCTGCTCGTAGACGGTGATGACGTCGGCCGGCCGGCTGGCGTTGACCAGCCCGCCGATGGAGGCGTAGATCAGCCGGTGCTCGTAGCGGTAGAAGTCACTGTCGACCAGCAGGTCGCCGACCCGGTCCCAGGCATTGTTGTCCAGCAGCAGGCCGCCCAGCACGCTGGATTCGGCTTCGATGGAATGCGGCGGGATGCGCAGCTGGGCGATCTGGCGGTCGCGCGGGGTGGAAAAGTCGTCGTCGATGGACGTGAATACGGCGGACATGGGCTCCTCGGGTCAACCACGATGCTACGCCGCGGGGGGCGGGCAGTCACGGGACAAGGGTGTGGATAACTGCTGTAAATGCAGTGGGTGCAGGACCTAAGGCTGTTGATGGCCAGGTCCGAAGACCGGTCGATCAAGGAGGCGGGCCGGCTCCGCGCCGACCGACCACCACCTTGTGTGCCGACCCAAAGAAAAAGCCGCCCGCAGGCGGCTTCCGGAGTGCGAGGCCGCGGCGGACCTCCTTCTTGATCGACCGGCTGTTCGGAAACGGCCGGCCGGGAAAGCAGCTTAAGCCGTCTCGCCCAGCACCGAAACGTTGATGTCGACCACCACGTCGGTGTGCAGCTGCACGCTGACCGAGCTTTCGCCGACGGTCTTGATCGGGCCGTTGGGCATGCGCACCTGCGACTTGACCACCGGGTAGCCCTGCTTGGTCAGTTCCTCGGCGATGTCGGAGTTGGTGACCGAGCCGAACAGGCGGCCGTCGACGCCGGCCTTCTGGCTCAGCTTGACGGTGGTGCCGGCGAGCTTCTCGCCCTGCTTTTGCATGTCGGCCAGCTTGGCGGCAGCGGCCTTTTCCAGTTCGGCGCGCTTGGCTTCGAATTCGGCCTTGTTGGCTTCGGTCGCGCGGCGGGCCAGCTTTTGCGGGATCAGGAAGTTGCGGGCGTAGCCGTCCTTGACCTTGACGATCTCGCCGAGGCCGCCAACGTTGATGACCTTGTCCAGGAGAATGACTTGCATGTTGTTCGCTCCTTAGATGCGGTGCTGGTCGCTGTACGGGACCAGGGCCAGGAAGCGGGCACGCTTGATGGCGGTGTTGAGCTGGCGCTGGTAGATCGCGCGGGTGCCGGTCAGGCGGGCCGGGATGATCTTGCCGTTTTCGGCAATGAAGTCGCGCAGGGTGTCGACGTCCTTGTAGTCGATTTCCTCGACGCCGGCGACGGTGAAGCGGCAGAAGCGCTTGCGCTTGAACAGCAGCGACTGGGTGTTGCGCTTCGGACGCTTGTCCTTGTTGAATTTCTTGAACGTGGCCATTTGGGACCTCTCGAAAAATGAATTACGAAAAACTTTGAACGTGGAGCACGGGGTGCTTGCCGTTGCGGGGCGTCGCCAGGAAACCGCTGAAGCGCCAGGGGCTGCCGATCGGCTGCCGCACCAGCGTTTCCGCGAGGGAACCGAAGGCCACTGCCTTGACCGCCACCTTGACCTGCCTCTTCTGCCCCGCCTCCTCGATCTCCGACTCGTGTTCGAGCCTGAAATCCAGGGCGGGCAGTCCGGCTGGCGTGTACCGCAAGGCGCTGGCCTCGGCGATACAGGCGGTCAGGACGACCTGGTTCACTCCCGGCGTTCAGCCGCTTAGGACTGGTACTCCGCCTGCTGGGCCTTGCGCGCTTCTTCGCGCTCGACCGTCTTCATCATGGACGACGGGCCGGTGTCGGCCTTCTTCTTGACCACCGTCAGGTGGCGCAGGACGGCGTCGTTGAAGCGGAAGGCGTGCTCCAGTTCGGCCATCACGGGCTGTTCGGCCTCGATGTTGACGCACAGGTAGTGGGCCTTGGCCAGCTTGTTGATCTGGTAGGCCAGCTGGCGCCGTCCCCAGTCCTCGACCCGATGGATCTTGCCGCCGCCGGCGGTGATCATGGTCTTGTAGCGTTCCAGCATGGCCGGAACCTGCTCGCTCTGGTCCGGATGGATCAGCAGGATGATTTCGTAGTGACGCATGGATTCTCCTTGTGGATGGCCCCGGAACCCGGGGCTTGGATGGCAGCCGCCCGCTGCGTCTACTAGCGGTGCGGCAAGGGCAAAGCCAGCGATTATAGCCCGCCCGGGAGAACCCTGCCCCAAACCCCCTCAGGCGTCGTGCAGCGCCAGCGCCAGCGGCAGGAACTTGTCCGGCCCCACCGCCTCGCGGATCCGGGGAGCCAGCGCCGCCAGTTGCTCGTAGCTGCAGGCGCCCTCCACTGCCAGGTTCAGGCGAAAGCCCTTGAGCCCCATGGCGGCGGTCAGCTGGATGGCGATCGGATAGGCGTCGGCATAGCGCTGCTGCGGCGGCCGCGAGCTGTGCTCCGGCAGGTCCACCAGCGCCGCCGGCATGGTGTCCGGATAGGACTGCGGGCTCGGCAGCCCAGCGCGAACCTCGGGGTCGGACAGCAGGCCGATGGCCACCAGCTGCTCGATGTCGGCCCGGTCGATGCCGATGGCGGCCGTCGCGTCCAGCACGTCGTCCAGCGTGCGCTTGCCGTCGAACAGGATGAAGGCCGACCGCTGCCTGGGACTCAGCGCCACCGATCGGTCCTTCATCACCCGCAAGCCGGTCTCAGTCTTCACCAGGATCACGGTCACTCCTACAACGTTGGGTCGTGCGCACGAGTCTGGGGCGGATGGTTGGGCTCGGTAAGAGGGTCTTTCCAATAACCAGAAAGGACTACAAAAAAAGCCCGCCGGGGGCGGGCTTTGGTGGCTTTGCCGCAACGCAATCAGTCGCGGGCGTAGATGTCCACGTCCTTGGTTTCGCGGATGAACAACATCCCGATCACGAAGGTCACGGCGGCCACGACCACCGGATACCACAGGCCGTAATAGATGTCGCCGGTGGCCGCGGTCATGGCAAACGCCGTGGTCGGCAGCAGCCCGCCGAACCAGCCGTTGCCGATGTGGTACGGCAGGCTCATCGACGTGTAGCGGATCCGCGTCGGGAACAGCTCCACCAGCATCGCCGCGATCGGGCCGTACACCATGGTCACCAGCACCACCAGGAACACCAGCAGCAGCAGCACCATCGGCTTGTTCATCTTGGCCGGATCGGCCGCGGCCGTCAGGCCGGCGGACTTGGCGGCGTCGGTCAGGCCCTTGCGGAAGTCGCCGATCGCCTTGGCGCTGTCGGCCGAGAAGCCGTGGCGCTGCTCGTTCAGCGTCGCAGCCGGGGCCGTCAGCACCTTGTCGCCCAGCGTGATGGTGGCCGGGGTGCCGGGGGCGCCGACCTTGTTCTCGTACGGGATGTAGGCCTGGGTCAGCGTGCGCTTGGCGATGTCGCAGGAGGTGCGGAAATCGATGTCGCGCGCGATCGGGCTGCCCTGGAACGAGCATTCGTTCGGGTCGGCCGTCACGGTGACATGGCTCTTGAGCTGGGCTTCCTTCAGCGCCGGGTTGGCGTACTCCAGCAGCAGCGGAAACACCGTGAAGTACGTCAGCGCCGCGATCAGGCAGCCGGCCATGATGATCGGCTTGCGGCCGATCTTGTCCGACAGCGCCCCGAACAGGATGAAGAAGGGCGTGCCGATCAGCAGCGAGGCGGCGATGAACAGGTTGGCGGTGGTGTTGTCCACCTTGGCGATCGTCGTGATGAAGAACAGCGCATAGAACTGGCCGGTGTACCAGACGACGGCCTGGCCGGCTGTCAGCCCCAGCAGCGCCAGGATCACGATCTTGAGGTTCTTCCACTCACCGAAGGATTCCTTCAGCGGCGACTTGGAAGTCTTGCCCTCGGACTTCATCTTCTGGAAGGCGGGCGATTCGCTCAGGCTCAGCCGGATCCAGACCGAGACCGCCAGCAGCAGGATCGAGACCAGGAACGGAATGCGCCAGCCCCAGTCCAGGAAGTCCTTCTCGGCCAGCGAGTTGCGCACGCCCAGGATCACCAGCAGCGACAGGAACAGGCCCAGCGTCGCGGTGGTCTGGATCCAGGAGGTGTAGGCGCCCCGCTTGCCGTGCGGCGCGTGCTCTGCGACATAGGTGGCCGCACCGCCGTATTCGCCGCCCAGGGCCAGGCCCTGCAGCAGGCGCAGGCCGATCAGGATCACCGGCGCCGCCATGCCGATCGACGCGTAGCTGGGAAGCAGGCCGACGATGAAGGTCGATGCGCCCATGATCAGGATGGTCACCAGGAAGGTGTACTTGCGCCCGATCATGTCGCCGAGGCGGCCGAAGAAGATCGCGCCGAACGGCCGCACCAGGAAGCCGGCGGCGAACGCCAGCAGCGCGAAGATGTAGGCCGATGTCGGGTCCAGGCCGGAGAAGAACTGGCGCGCGATGATCGCCGCCAGCGAGCCGTACAGGTAGAAGTCGTACCACTCGAACACCGTCCCCAGCGAGGACGCGAAGATCACCTTGCGCTCCTCCCTGGTCATGCCCTTGGCCGCTCCTCCTGCCATCATGTCGCCTGTGGTCGTCGCCATGCCCGTCTCCTGTGGTTGTCGGTGGGGGCAGTGTTGGAACTGCTTCTGACAACACGCTGACAGGCAATCTAGGGCTAACCCTAGTGCCGGCGCCCGAGCAGGCTCACGGCCACCGCCAGCGCGAATCCGGCCGGCACGCCGAACACGCCGGCCGAGATCGGCTGGATCGCGAACCACAGGTCGCCGCCGGCCGGCAGCCCGGCCCAGGTCCGGAACGCGGACGCGTTGGCCACCATGTAATACACCGTGACGCCCAGCCCGCCGAGCATCCCGGCCACGGCGCCGGCCGGCGTGGTGCGGGGCCAGAAGATGCCCAGCACCATCACCGGCACCAGCGCCGAGGCGGCCAGCGAGAACGAGGCCGACACCAGCGGCAGGATGTCCGCCGGCTTGAACGACGCCACCAGCGCCGCCACCAGCGCTACTGCCATCAGCGCGAACTTGGACAGGATCACCCGCTGCTCGGGCGTCACGCGATGGTTGATCTCGTGGCAGTAGACGTCGCGCACCAGCGCGTTGCTGATCGTCAGCAGCAGGCCGTCGGCGGTGGACAGCGCCGCCGCCAGGCCGCCGGCCGCGACCAGGGCGGACACCACGTAGGGCAGCCCGCCGAGCTCCGGTGTCGCCAGCATGATCATGTCGGCGCCCAGGTGAATCTCGCCCCACTGCAGGATGCGGTCGCCGTTGACGTCGGCCACCTGGATCAGCGAGGGGTCGACCTTGGCCCACTGCGCGATCCATCCGGGCAGCGCATCGAAGCTGCTGCCCACCAGGTTGTGCATCACCTCGTACTTGACCAGCACCGCCAGCGCCGGCGCGCTCAGGTACACCAGCGCGATGAACAGCAGCGACCAGGCCACCGACGAGCGCGCTTCGGCGACCGTGGGCGTGGTGTAGTAGCGGGTCAGCAGGTGCGGCAGGCCGGCGGTGCCGACCATCAGGCAGAACATCAGCGCCAAGAAATTGCGCCGTGAAGTGTCGAACAGCTCGCGCTCGGCCGGCGTGCCCTGCGGGTCGCCGGCAAAGGCCTGGCTGTGCGGCGGGACGCCGCCCAGCGGGCCGGCGCGCTCGAAGCTCTCCTGCATGGCGCGGGTCCAGGCCTCGCGCGCGCCGGCCGCGTCGCGCGGCAGCGCCGCCAGCGCCCGGCTGGCCTGCACCACCAGCGCCGAATCGGCGCCCTGCGCCTTCAGGGTCCGGACCCGGGCCTGCGCGGCAGACCGTTCGCGCTGCAGCGAGCCCTCGATGTCGCGCAGCCGGGCTTCATAGTCGCGGGCGCGCTGGAGGTAGATCGCAGCCACTTCGCGCTCCGCCGGGTCGTCGGCCAGCTTGCGTTCCAGCTGCGCGATCTTCTGCAGCTGCGTGCCGTACACGATCGGCGCCAGCGGGTTGCCCAGCTGCTTGTAGGCCAGCCAGGACACCGGAATCAGGAAGGCCAGCAGCAGGATGACGTACTGCGCCACCTGGGTCCAGGTGATCGCCTTCATGCCGCCCAGGAAGGAGCACAGCAGCACGCCGCCCAGCCCCAGCAGGATGCCGATCTCGAACTGCACCCCGGTCAGGCGCGAAGCGATCAGCCCGATGCCGTAGATCTGCGCCACCACGTAGGTAAAGGAACAGACCACCGCGGAGAACGCCGCGATCATCCGCGGCCAGCGGCCGCCGAAGCGCACGCTGAAGTAGTCGGGCACGGTGTAGAGATTGAGCTTGCGCAGGTGCGGCGCGATCAGCAGCGCCACCAGGCAGAAGCCGCCGGTCCAGCCCAGCACGTAGGCCAGGCCGCCGGGCTGGGCCGCGGTGCCTCCGAAGCCCTGCAGGTACAGGCCGCCGGCCAGGCTGATGAACGAGGCCGCGCTCATCCAGTCGGCGGCGGCGGCCATGCCGTTGAACACGGGCGGGATGCGGCGGCCGGCGACGTAGTACTCCTCCGGATCGGTGGTGCGCCCGTAGATGCCGATGCCGGCATACACCATGACGGTGGAGAACATGAAGATCGGGCCGAGCCAGAAGCGCGACATGCCCCGGCGCTCGGCCCACGCCAGCAGCAGCAGGAACAGCAGCAGGCCGACCACGTAGCCGCCCAGGATGCGATAGAGCCGCCGCTTGTAGGCCGCGTACTGCGGCGCGTCACGCATCCGGCGGCTCCAGCGAATCCTCCGGCGCCAGCCGGCGCATCACCGTTGCATAGACCACGACGATGGCGATGAAGCCCAGCACCGCGCCCTGGGCCGCCATCCAGTAGCTGAAGGGCCAGCCGACCACCATGAACGACAGCTCGCGGGCGAAATAGCAGCACCCGAAGCTGATCGCCACCCAGACGGCCAGCAGGCCGGCCTTGAGCGCGAGCACGCGCGGGTCGTGTTTCTCCAGTGCCTTGGGGTCGACCATGGCGCGCATCATCGCACCGGCCGCGGACGGCTCAGCTAGGGCTTTCCTGACTAGAGGACGTCCTCCCGGCCCGAGCCGGGATCAAGACATCAGCCGCCGGCCAGCTGCTTCCAGGTGGCGATCACGCTGTCCGGGTTCAGCGAGATCGATTCGATCCCCTCGTCCACCAGCCACTGCGCGAAGTCCGGATGGTCGCTCGGGCCCTGGCCGCAGATGCCGACGTACTTGCCCTTGCTGGTGCAGGCCTTGATGGCGCGCGACAGCATGGCCTTGACGGCCGGATCGCGCTCGTCGAAGTCGGCCGCCAGCAGCTCCAGCCCGGAGTCGCGGTCCAGCCCCAGCGTCAGCTGGGTCAGGTCGTTGGAGCCGATCGAGAAGCCGTCGAAGTACTCCAGGAACTCGTCGGCCAGAATGGCGTTGCTCGGCACCTCGCACATCATGATGACCTTGAGGTCCTTCTCGCCGCGCTTCAGGCCCTGCTGCGCCAGCAGCTGCGTCACGCGGTCGGCCTGGCCGAGGGTGCGCACGAAGGGCACCATCACCTGCACGTTGACCAGGCCCATTTCGTCGCGCACGCGCCGGATCGCCTCGCACTCCATCGCGAAGGCCTCGCGGAAGTCCTCGCTGATGTAGCGCGACGCGCCGCGAAAGCCCAGCATCGGGTTCTCTTCTTCCGGCTCGTAGCGCGAGCCGCCGATCAGCTTGCGGTATTCGTTGGACTTGAAGTCCGACAGCCGCACGATCACCGGCTTGGGCCAGAACGCCGCCGCGATGGTGGCCACGCCCTCGGCCACCTTGTCGACGTAGAAGGCCTTGGGCGAGGCATGGCCGCGCGCCACCGACTCCACCGCCTTCTTCAGGTCGGCGTCGACGTTCGGGTAGTCCAGCACCGCCTTGGGATGGACGCCGATGTTGTTGTTGATGATGAACTCCAGCCGCGCCAGCCCGACCCCGTGGTTGGGCAACTGGCAGAAGTCGAAGGCCAGCTGCGGGTTGCCGATGTTCATCGTGATCTTGGTCTTGATCGGCGGCATGTCGCCGCGCACCACCTCGCTGACCTCGGTCTCCAGCAGGCCGTCGTAGATGAAGCCGGTGTCGCCCTCGGCGCAGCTGACGGTGACCAGCGTGCCGTCCTTGAGCTTCTCGGTGGCGTCGCCGCAGCCGACCACCGCCGGGATGCCCAGTTCGCGCGCGATGATGGCGGCGTGGCAGGTGCGCCCGCCGCGGTTGGTGACGATGGCGCTGGCGCGCTTCATCACCGGCTCCCAGTTCGGGTCGGTCATGTCGGTGACCAGGATGTCGCCGGCCTGCACCTTGTCCATTTCGGCCAGGCTGTGCACCAGACGCACCGGGCCGGTGCCGATCTTCTGGCCGATCGCCCTGCCCTCGACCAGCACGCTGCCCTTGCCCTTCAACTTGTAGCGCAGTTCGGCCTTGCCCTTCTGCTGGCTCTTCACGGTTTCGGGCCGGGCCTGCAGGATGTAGATCTGGCCGTCGGAGCCGTCCTTGCCCCACTCGATGTCCATCGGCCGCTGGTAATGCTCCTCGATCACCAGCGCGTATTTCGCCAGCTGCTCCACTTCGGCATCGGTCAGGCTGTAGCGGTTGCGCTGCTCCAGCGGCACGTCCACGGTCTTGACCAGCTTGCCGCCGCCGTTCTTCTTCTCGTCGGCGCTGGTGAATACCATCTGGATCAGCTTGGAGCCCAGGTTGCGCCGGATCACGGCGCGCTTGCCGGCCTGGAGCATCGGCTTGTGGACGTAGAACTCGTCCGGGTTCACCGCGCCCTGCACCACCGTCTCGCCCAGGCCATAGCTGGAGGTGATGAACACCACCTGGTCGAAGCCCGATTCGGTGTCGATGGTGAACATCACGCCGGCCGCGCCCAGGTCGCTGCGCACCATGCGCTGCACCCCGGCCGACAGCGCCACGTCGGCATGGGCAAAGCCCTTGTGGACGCGGTAGCTGATGGCGCGGTCGTTGTACAGGGACGCGAACACCTCGCGCATCTTGTGCAGCACGTCCTCGATGCCCACCACGTTCAGGAAGGTCTCCTGCTGGCCGGCGAACGACGCATCGGGCAGGTCTTCGGCCGTGGCGGACGAGCGCACGGCGAAGCTGGCCTTGGCGTTGCCGGCTTCCAGCGCCTTGAAGGCGGCACGGATGCGCTGCTCCAGGTCGGCCGGAAAGGGCTGGGCCTCGATCCAGCCGCGGATCTCGGCGCCGGCCACCGACAGCGCACGCACGTCCTCGGTGTCCAGGGTGGTGAGGCGCGTCCGGATCCGGTCGGCCAGGCCGCCGTGGGCGAGGAACTGGCGGAACGCGTGGGCGGTGGTGGCGAAGCCGGTGGGCACGCGCACGCCCTGGGGCAGCTGGGAGATCATCTCGCCGAGGCTGGCGTTCTTGCCGCCGACCGCCTCGACATCGCTCATTCTCAGGTTTTCAAACGGAACGACCAGGGCGGTCGGTTCGAACAGTGCAGACATGGGGAAGCTCCGGAAGTTGAAAGCGGTGCGGCGTCCGGCCAGGGCGGGACGCGAATGAACAGGCGCGGGCCGGCGCTTTCTTCTTGTGCTTGGTGGCGGGCCGGGCGGTTCATGGAAATGGGGGGTTGCGGCCATTTTAGGCCCGCCCGCCGCCCGGGCGGCGGCGCCGCTCAGATTCCGGCGGGTTGGGTGCTGTCGGCCTCGAACATGGCCCGGCGCCGTTCGAACTCCTGGATGCGGCGCCCCAGCTCCCGGGCCCGCAGGGCCGCCATGGCGGCCAGGCCGGCGAACAGCGCGAAGCCCAGGCCGACCGGCAGGCCCTGGCGCCGGGCCACCAGCGTGTCGCGCTGCACGCGCGCCTCGTATTCGCTGGAAAACACGCTGGTGCCGTGGCCGAAGGCCAGCAGCTCCAGCGCGCGCATCACCCTGGGCGACGCACTCATCCCTTCCCAGTAAGGCAGCTCGCGGCCGGTCATGCCCGGGCCGACATAGCCTTCGCGGGCGGCGCGGCGGCCCCAGTCCTGCAGCCAGGGGCCGTAGTCGCGCTGCAGTTGTTCGCCCTTGCCGGCCAGCACCAGGGCCTGGGCGCCGATGTAGCGGCCATAGGGCAGCTCGGGCCGGCGCCGGGCGATGCGCTCCAGCTCGGCGAAGTTGCCGTCGTCGGCCAGCTTGCGGATGCCGCCGTTGACCTGCGAGTCCGACTGCATGGCCCAGGCCGTGAGCAGCATCATCGCGACGCAGCCGCCGCCGACCAGGGTGATGATGGCGCGCGGCCGGCCGTCGACGCCGCGCCGCAGCAACGCGGTGATCAGCGTGGCCAGGAAGGCCAGCAGGCTCAGGCCCACCGCCGCCTTGTTGTAGGGCCGCTCCAGCGCGCCGCCTTCGTTGAACACCTGGGCCGGGAAGTGGATCTCGCTCAGGGACGCGGCCAGCGGCATGCTCCAGGCGGTCTGC
This sequence comes from Caenimonas terrae, assembly GCF_042655405.1. Lineage (NCBI taxonomy): Bacteria > Pseudomonadati > Pseudomonadota > Betaproteobacteria > Burkholderiales > Comamonadaceae > Caenimonas > Caenimonas terrae. The sequence goes on from NZ_JBHSMF010000006.1 coordinate 220,958, forward strand.
CAGAAGTGCCAGAGCCGCCAGCCCGCGGCGCCCGCCAGTGCGGCGGACAGCGCGCAGGCCAGCAGCCAGCCGGCGCGGCGCGTGGCCAGGACGCGGCCGGGCCTCACCGCTTGAAGAACACGAACCAGAGCACCAGCATCACCGCGCCGACCATCGCATAGATCATCGCGGTGAACCAGCCGCCCCAGCCCACCCTGACCGGCACCGCCGCCACCTGGGCGCTGAAGCGGGTCGGCGTGAAGCCTTCCGCCTTGCCCAGGCCGGTCTGCAGGATGAAGGTCTTGTCCTGCTCCACCCGGAACGGCGCGCTTTCGCATTCCATCTTGGCGGCGCCGGCCGGGAATTCCCTGGTGGAGGGCAGCCGGCAACCCAGCACGCGGCCGCCGGAGCCGTCGCCCAGGGTGGCGACGATGGTGGCGTCGATCGGGCCGGTCCTGGCCTGCTGGCCCTCCAGCGTCCACAGCACCTTGTGGCTGCCGCTCTTGAACTTGACCACGAAGGGCTCGGTGGCCATCGGCATCTCGGCGAAGGCGGGGTCCTTGCCCTTGCGCTCCTTGGCGCTGGCGATCATCTTGTCCAGTTGCAGCGAGGTGGCCTCCACCGACGCCACCACTTCGTTGATCTCGGTCTTGCGGCTGCAGCCGGCCAGCGCGCCGAGCAACAATGCGAGCGCGAGCAGGCGCATCATGGCGACGTTCCAACGATCATTCCTGTTGTTCACCACGCTTCCTCCGATGCCGTCAGGCGTTGTTCAGGTGTAACAACATTCTTACGCAGTAAAGCTCAGCAGCCAAATCCAAAATGCACACCCGCACCGTTTTCTTCGTGTCGGACGGCACCGGCATCACGGCCGAGACCTTCGGCAACGCCATCCTGGCGCAGTTCGAATTCAAGCCACGCCACGTGCGCCTGCCCTTCGTGGACAGCGTCGACAAGGCCCATCAGGTGGTGCGGCAAATAAACCACACCGCGGAGGTCGAGGGCCGCAAGCCGGTGGTCTTCACCACCCTGGTGAACGTGGACATCGTGCGGGTCATCGAGGAAGGCTGCAAGGGCATGCTGCTGGACATGTTCGGCACCTTCGTGCGGCCGCTGGAGATCGAGCTGGGCATCAAGTCCAACCACCGGGTCGGCCGCTTCTCGGACGTCAGCAAGAGCCAGCAGTACCACGACCGGATCGAGGCGATCAACTTCAGCCTGGCGCACGACGACGGCCAGAGCAACCGCGACCTGGAGCAGGCGGACGTGATCCTGGTGGGCGTGAGCCGCAGCGGCAAGACGCCGACCTCGCTCTACCTGGCGATGCAGTACGGGCTCAAGGCCGCCAACTATCCTTTGATCCCGGAGGACTTCGAGCGCCGGCAGCTGCCGCCGGCGCTGGAGCCGCACCGCAAGAAGATCTTCGGCCTGACGATCGCGCCCGAGCGGCTGACCGAGATCCGCAACGAGCGGCGGCCCAATTCGAAGTACGCCTCGCTGGAAAACTGCCGGATGGAAGTGGCGGAGGCCGAGGCGATGATGCGGCGCTCGGGCATCCGCTGGCTGTCCACCACCACCAAGTCGATCGAGGAGATCGCCACCACCATCCTGCAGGAGATCAGGCCGGAGCGGCTGGAGTATTGAAAGAGGTGGCCGGCGCCCCTTGCGAATCGCGGACGCCAGGGCGCCCAGGGGTCCGGTCAGAAGCGGGCGCGCAGCCGGAACAGGATGTCGCTCAGCAAGTGCCCCACGAGTTCCAGTCCGAACCACCTCCAGACCAGCTTCGGCTCGACGGCGGGACCGGCGTAGAGAAGCGCGCGCTCCCCATTGGCCGCGACGGCCGAAACTTCCAGGAAGGTGTCGCCGGCGTCGCTGCGTCCGGTGGACACCGTCTCCCAGCCGACCTTGCGCAGCCGTGGATCCTCGTAGACCTTCTCCACGTCGGGGCGGTCGATCACGGTCGGGCATTGCGTCTGCGCGAGGCCGTCGTCGACGGCGACCCCTTCCATTCCGCCCTGGTCGACCGATGCCGCCCAGCCTGACAGGTGCAGTCGGCCCGAGTCGGTCTGCCCGCGAAAGTCGACCCAGCCCCACGGGCCCCACCGGAACGAATCCAGGGCGCCGAGGTCGCGCCGGGCATCCCTGCAGACGACGTAGAGATCCTGCTGGTATGCCAGCCCGCGCTTGACGCGGTAGTGACGATGCCCCGGGCCCAGCACCCGCTGGACCACGCCGGCGACATAAGCTTCGGTCACATGGGTCGTGCCATAGGTCGCCCGTCCCAGCGCATTGTTCTCGCTGTGGCCGGCAAACAGGATGCCCTCGGCCGGCATGGACCGGCCCGGCGGCAGCAGGGCTTCGTCGTGGACGCTGAAGCAAAGCATGCCTTCGGGCGTCAGCAGTCCGGCCAGCGTCGCGAGCCACTGCTCGAACAGGTCCGCCGGCAGGTGCGAAAACAGCGAGGCGACCCAGATCAGGTCGAACTTCATGTCCGGACGGAACTCGGCGGGCTCCACCGTCGAATAGATGCCATGGACCCCGAATTGCTCGGTCACGTAGTCGACTGCCTCGTGCTGGATGTCCGACGCCCAGATCTGCGCCGGCGCCACCGACCGCGACAGGAATCGCAGCAGCCTGCCGTAACCGCAGGCGAAGTCCAGCACCTTGATCCGGGTGCGGTCGGGAACGAGCAGGTCGATGACCTGTTCGGCGGCGCGCTGCTGCTGCAGGGCGACCCCGTAGTACTGGCTCAGCGCTGCGCCGGCGCTGCGCAGGTGATGCAGCGAATGGGTCAGCATCTGGTCGTTCGGGTGAATGGCCAGCTTGAGTTCGCTTCCATCGTCCGCGCGCGTCAGGTGGCGCCGCACCGCCGCCCGAAAGCGCGGATCGGCGCACAGTTCGTCTGCGTGGCCCTGGAGGTCGCTGAGGTGGATCTTCTTGTTCTTGTTCTTGGTCATGTCTTGAGGGGGTGGCCTGCAGGGCTTGCGAACCGGCGGGATCGCAGACGGCAGGTCGCGCGCAGGACCGGTCGTGAGTCTACTTGGCCGCCCCGGGCGCGACCGGCGCGAGTGGCATCAGACCCAGCGCAGCACCGCGATCGGCGGCAGGTCGCGCGAGACGCAATGCCAGGAGGCATCGGCGTCGTCGCTGATCCACAGTCCGCCGGTGGTGGAGCCCATCGCCAGGGTCTGGCCGTCCTCGGCGACCGCCAGGGCGTGGCGGTAGATCAGGTGATACGCATCGCGCGGCGGCAGGCCGTAGCCGTGCGCCTCGAAACTCGCCCCGCCGTCGCGCGTTTCGTTGACCACCAGCCGGCCGTCCACCGGCATGCGGCGCGCATCGGAGTGCGCCGGCGCGAACCAGGCCCGCTGCGGGTCGCCCGGATGTGCGACCACCGGAAAGCCGAAGCCCGAGGGCGCCGGCGCCGCAATCGCCTGCCAGTGCATCCCGCCGTCCACCGAGCGGTACAGCCCGCAGTGGTGCTGGCACCAGAGCACGTCCGGCTGCGCGCGGCAGTGGTCGATCCGGTGCACGTCCTGGATGTTGGGGTCGTAGCGGCGCTCGGGCGGCATGTAGGCGCCGGCGTCCATGCCGCTGGAGGTGCTGTGCCAGCTCTCGCCGCCGTCGCGCGTCTGCCAGACGCCGCCGCAGGAGATGGCGATGGTGACGTGGGCGCTGTCGCGCGGATCGACCAGGATCGTATGGATGCCGGCGTGGTCGTAGCCGCCGCCCAGCCACTCCAGGCGTTCCGGCCGCCGCCACAGGCTGTCGGCCAGCTGCCAGCTGGCGCCGCCGTCGTCCGAGCTGAACAGGCCGGCCGGCAGGCAACCGGCCCACAGCCTTCCTGGCGCCGCTTCCAGCGCCCACACCATGTCGACCGCCCAGGGGGTCGGATCGTCCTTCCACGGGCCGTCCGCGGGCTTGACGGGGAAGGCCGGCGCCGCCACTTCCTGCCAGCTCGAGCCGCCGTCGACGCTCTTGCGCAGCTTGATGCCGAAGTGGCCCATGCGCAGCGCGGCGTACCAGGCGCCGGCGGCCGGATCGGCGGCGAACTGCGTCACCGGTTCGCCCGGGAAATGGGGAGCGCCCAGGCGCCAGCCGTGGCCGCTGGCGGCGCGGGATGCGGTGAACAGGCCCTTGCGGGTTCCGATGCAGAGCGTCTGGGATGAAGCAGCCACGGCTAACCTCCTGTCAGCGCCTGGATCACCATCACCTTGTCCGCGGGCGCCAGCGGGAGGTCCAGCTCGCTGCGGCTGGGGATCATCCTGGCATTGACGAACACGGCGACATGCTTGCGCACCGCGCCCTGCTCGTCCAGCACATAGGAACGCAGCGCCGGCGCCGCCTCGAACGCACCCTCCAGCGCCAGCCGCAGCGTGGCCGCCGGCAGCTCGCGCGGCGGGCAGGCGACGTGGCGGGTCAGCGCCGGGGCGAATTCGACCAGGGCCATGACCCGGATTGTGCCTTCGCGGCGCCTACTTGGCGACCAGCTCGGGCCCGGCGCGGCGGCCGATCAGGTTCAGGTCCTGCAGCGGGCCGGTGCCGCTGAAGCGGTCCAGCGCCAGGTAGATCGCCGGCGTGATGTACAGCGTGATGACCTGCGAGAAGATCAGGCCGCCGGCCACCGCCAGCCCCAGCGGCTGGCGCAGTTCGGCGCCGGTGCCCAGGCCGAACGCCATCGGCAGCGCGCCCATCAGGGCCGCCATGGTGGTCATCAGGATCGGCCGGAAGCGCAGCCGGCAGGCCTCGCGGATCGCCTCGGGCGGCGTCATGCCCCGGGTGCGCTGGGCGTCGAGGGCGAAGTCGATCATCATGATCGCGTTCTTCTTGACGATGCCGATCAGCATCAGGATGCCGATGGTGGCGATCAGCGTCAGGTCGACGTTGAACAGCCGCAGCGTCAGCAGCGCGCCCACCGCCGCCGACGGCAGCCCGGCCAGGATGGTGAGCGGGTGGATGTAGCTCTCGTACAGCACGCCCAGCAGCACGTAGATCACCAGCACCGCCATGATGATCAGCATTGCCTGGCTGGACTGCGAGTCCTGGAACACCGCCGCGTCGCCGCCGTAGCTGGTGATGATGGAAGCCGGCAGCTTCAGCTCGCGCGAGAAGGCGTCGATCTTGCGGGTGGCGTCGCCCAGCGGGGTGTCCGGCGCCAGGTTGAAGGCGATGGTGATGGCCTGCAGCTGGCCCTGGTGGTTCACCGCGGTCGGCCCGACGGTGCGGCTGACGGTGGCGAAGGCCGACAGCGGCACCATGGCGCCGGTCTTGCTGCGCAGGTTGATCTTGCCCAGGCTCTCCTCGAAGCGCCGGTCCGCATCCATCGCCTCCAGGATCACCAGGTAGCTGTTGGCGGCGCTGTAGATGGTGGAGACCTGGCGCTCGCCGAATGCGTCGTACAGCGCATTGCGCACGTCGCCCACCTGCACGCCCAGCAGGTTGGCCTTGTCGCGGTCGATCTTCAGCGAGGCCTGCAGCCCCTTGTTCTGCGAGTCGCTGGTGACGTCGCGGAAGGCCGGGTCGGCCCGCATCCGCTCCATCAGCCGGTTGGACCAGTCGTTGAGCGCGTCGGCGCTGACGCTCTGCAGCGAATACTGGTAGCGGCTCTTGCTCTGGCGCCCGCCCAGCTGCAGGTTCTGGATCGGCCGCATGTAGACCGCCACGCCCGGGATGGTGCGCGAGGCCTTGCGCAGCGACTCCATCACCGCCGGCATCCTGGCGCGCTCGCCGCGCGGCTTGAGCACCACGAACATGCGCCCGGTGTTGAGCGTGCCGTTGCCGCCGGCGCCGATAAAGGACGTCACGTCGGCGACGTTGGGGTCGGCGCGCAGCGTCGCGGCCACCCGGTCCTGCAGCGCCAGCATGGCCGGGAACGAGACGTCTTCCGACGCCTCGGTGGTCACCTGGATCTGGCCGATGTCCTCCTCCGGGAAGAAGCCCTTGGGGATGGTGACCGCCAGCAGGCCGGTCAGCACGAAGGTCGACAGCGCCACCACCAGCATGACGCGGCGGTGCCCCAGGGTCCAGTCCAGCGTGCGCATGTAGAAGCCGTGCACGGCCCGGAACAGGGCCTCGAACACGCGCCCGACCAGCCCGCCCGGCACGCGGTGCACCTGCCCGGCCGGCCCTTCGCTCTTGAGGAAGCGGCTGGCCATCATCGGCACCAGCGTCAGCGACACCGCCGCCGACACCAGCACCGCCAGCGCCACCACCACCGCGAACTCGTGGAACAGCAGGCCGATCACGCCCGGCATGAAGAAGATCGGGATGAACACCGCCACCAGCGACACCGAGATCGAGACGATGGTGAAGCCCATCTCGCGCGCGCCGACCAGCGCGGCCTGCAGCGGCTGCAGGCCCTCCTCGATGTGGCGCACGATGTTCTCCAGCACCACGATCGCGTCGTCCACCACCAGCCCCACGGCCAGCGTGATCCCCAGCAGCGAGACGTTGTCCAGGCTGTAGCCGAAGGCGTACAGCAGCGCGACCGCGCCGATCAGCGAGATCGGCATCGTCACCGCCGGGATCAGCGTGGCCATCACGCGGTGCAGGAACAGGTAGATCACCAGCACCACCAGCAGCACGGTCAGCGCCAGCGTCAGGTTGACGTCGTGGATGGCCGCGCGGATCGACAGCGAGCGGTCGTTGACCATGTTGATGTTGATCGAGTGCGGCAGCTGGGCCCGGAACAGCGGCAGCAGCTTGCGCACCGCGTCCACCACCTGCACCGTGTTGGCGTTGGGCTGGCGCTGCACCGCCAGCAGGATCGAGCGCTCGCCGTTGTAGCTGGCCGAGGTCTTGACCGATTCGTAGCTGTCCTCCACCGTGGCCACTTCGCTCAGGCGCACCGGGGCGCCGTTGCGCGAGGCCACGATGATGTCGGCGAACTCGCTGGCGTTCTTCATCTGGGCGTTGGCCTGGATGGTCAGCGTCTGGCGCGGCCCGTCCAGCACGCCGATCGGGGTGTTGGAATTGGCCGCCTTGACCGCCGCGGCCAGCTCCTCGAGCGTGATGCCGCGGGCGTTGAGCAGGTCCGAGTTGGCGCGGATCCGCACGGCGAAGCGCTTCTGGCCGTTGACATTGACCTGGGCCACGCCGTCGATGGTGGACAGGGTCGGCGCGATCAGGCCCTCGGCGAAGTCGTTGAGCTCCGACAGCCCCATCGAGGGCGAGTTCAGGGCGATGAACAGCACCGGCGCGTCGGCCGGGTTCACCTTGCGGTAGGACGGCAGCTGCGTCAGCTCCGCCGGCAGCTGGCGCTGGGCCCGCAGCAGGGCCGCCTGCACGTCGACCGCGGCGGCGTCGATGTCGCGCGTGGACTCGAATTCCAGCGTGATCTGGGTGTTGCCCAGCGTGTTGGTGGAGCTGATCAGCTTCAGCCCGGCGATGGTGGAGAACTGCTTTTCCAGCGGCAGCGCGACCGAGGCGGCCATGGTGTCGGGGCTGGCGCCGGGCAGCTGCGCGTTGACGCTGATCACCGGCGTGTTGTAGCTGGGAAGCGCCGCCACCGGGATCTTGAGGTAGGCGAAGATGCCCGCCAGCACGATGGCGGCGCTGAACAGCACCGTCATCACCGGGCGGCGGATGCACAGTTCCGAGATGTTCATGTCGGGTCTTTTTTGGCCGGCTCCGCTTTGCCGCTGCGCTCCACGCGCACGCGCGCGCCGGGCCGCAGGTTCTGCTTGCCTTCGACCACTACCCGGTCGCCCGCCTCGACGCCGCGCAGCACGGCCTGGTCGCCGAACGGGTATTCGATCTCCACCTTGCGCGGCTGCACCGTGTCGTCCTTGGCCACCACGTAGACGATGCGGCCGTTGGCGGCGGTGATCACCGCCGCCTGGGGCACCAGCGTCGCGTCCTTGATGACGCGGACGGTGACCTTCGCGGTGACGTACTGGCCCGGCCACAGCGCCTGCGAGGCGTTGTCGAACTGCGCCTTGGCCCGCACGGTGCCGGCCTGCACGTCCACCGTGTTGTCGACGAAGCTGAGCACGCCCCGCAGCGGCGCGGCCGTGCCCGGGACGGTGGCCATGACCGGCGCGCGGACCCGGGCCGCCGCCAGCAGGTCCTGCAGCTTGCCCTCGGGCACCGGGAAGCTCACCGCGATCGGGTCGAGCTGCGTCACCGTGACCATCGGCACGCCGGGCTGGGCCAGGCTGCCGGCGAACACCGCGATGGTGCCGATGCGTCCCGAGATCGGGGCACGGATGCTGTCGTAGCTGAGGGCGACCTGCGCGGCCTGGATGGCGGCCCGGTCGGCGGCGATGGCGGCGCGCTGCGCCTCCACCTGGCTGAGCGTGTTGTCGGCCGCGCTCTTGGAGATGAAGTTCTGCGCCAGCAGCTCCTGGCTGCGGCGGTACTGGCGTTCCAGGTCGGCCAGCAGCGCCTCGTCGCGCATCTGCTGGGCCCGGGCCTTGTCCAGGTTGGCCCGGTCGGCGCGGTCGTCCAGCGTGAACAGCGGTTCGCCGGCGCGCACGAACTGGCCTTCCTTGACGTGGACCTTGTCGACCTTGTTGCTGACCTGGGGCCGCACCTCCACGCTGTTGAGGGACACCACGGTGGCGTTGACCTCAACCACCACCGGCACGTCCTGGCGCACCACGGTGGCCACCGTCACCAGCGTCGGCGGGCCGCCGGCGCCCGATGCGGCGCGCGCGCCGGCCGCGGCGCCCGGCCGTTCATCGGCGGCGCTGGCGGGCGTGCGGACCGACCACCAAGCCGCTGCCGACAGTGCCGCAACGGCGACCACAGCGACCGCGGTGTAGATTGCTTTCGATGCCATGAAAAGACGGGTCCGACGAGGGTGGAAAGGGCGGCGCGGCGCTGGCGCAAACTAACCTGCCAATGTAGCAGCAGCCATGCCCGGCGCCATGCGCAATCCCACGTACCGGCGGCATTCCGCGGCCCCCGACGGGCACGTTTTACGCAGGCTTTACACAGGCGCTCAGGCGCGCTGCGACAGCGCCGCCTCGACGCCCAGATTGGCCAGCGCGTCGGCCCGTTCGTTGCCGGCGTCGCCGTTGTGCCCGCGCACCCAGCGCCAGTCGATGGTGTGGCCGCCCTGGCTGACCAGCGCGTCCAGTTCCTTCCACAGCTCGACGTTCTTGACCGGCTGCTTGGCGGCGGTGCGCCAGCCCTTGGCCTTCCATCCGGGCAGCCATTCGGTGATGCCCTTGAGCACGTACTGGCTGTCCAGGAACAGCGTCACGGCGCAGGGCCGCTTGAGCGCCTCCAGCGCCCGGATCACGGCCAGCAGTTCCATCCGGTTGTTGGTGGTGGCCAGCTCGCCGCCGAACAGCTCCTTCTCGGTGCCGCCGGACTTGAGCAGCACGCCCCAGCCACCCGGGCCGGGGTTGCCCTTGCAGGCGCCATCGGTATAGATCTCGACAGGATTCACGGACTCTTTCTTTCTTGCGCCGCGGCGCGATGGGTGCGGTTGGCCAGAGGCACGGGTGCGGTGGCGATGCCGGCGGCCGGCCGCCAGGCCTTGCCGATCAGTTTGACGCCGCGCACCCGCTTGACCGCCACCAGGAAGTACGCGGCCCCGAAGATCGGCCACCAGCGCTCGCCGACGCCGTCGATCCAGCCGTAGCGGTCCAGCCATTTCTGGGTCCGCATCGCCGGCCGGTAGCAGCCGAAGCTGGCCGACTCCACCTCGAAATTGAGCAGCCGCAGCCAGTCGCGCAGCCGCCAGTGGCCGATGAATTCGCCGGCGCCCGGCAGGTACAGCTCGCCGGCGCCCAGGCTGCGATACAGGTGGGCGCGGCGCTGCTTCAGGCCCCACAGGCTGGCCGGATTGAGGCAGCAGATCACCACCCGGCCTTCGGGCACCAGCACCCGCTCCACCTCGCGCAGGGTCGCATGCGGGTCGGGATTGAGCTCCAGCGAATGCGGCAGCACCACCAGGTCCAGGCTGTTCTCCTCGAAGGGCAGCGCCGCGAAATCGGTGACCAGCGCCGGCCGGATGGCACCGGCCGCGCCCTCGTCCAGCGGCCTGGGCAGCGCCAGCCACTTGTGCGGCATCCGGTTGGCCTGCAGCGCGTCGATCTCGGGCACCCCGAGCTGCAGCGCGTGGTAGCCGAAGATGTCGGCCACGGCACGCTCGAACTCCGAGCGCTCCCACGCCAGCAGGTACTGCCCGGGCGGGGTTTCAAACCATTGCTGCATTCCTATAATCGGGTCGCTCATGAAGTTAATCCCGCTGCCTGCGTTCCAGGACAACGACTTGTGGCCCTTGCAGCATCCCGGCCTGCAACTTGGAGCGATTCTAGTCACGCACCTCCCGGGCCTCTGCGGCACGCCGGCGTGCGATAGGCCCGGATCGGGAATGCTGCAACGGAACTTTGCAACTGCGGCCGTCCACGGCCTCGCCAATCTGGTCCACTACGCCAGGACCACAACCGAGAACGAGACCCGATGAAGCTGTACCCCATCGCCGCGATCCTGCTTTTGTGCCTGTCCGGTTGCGTCACCGCGCCCAAGACGGCCACCACGGATGCGGCCGCCCGGCCCGGCGCCGGCCCGGTGGCTGCGGCCGGCCCGGTGCACGCCGCGCCGCTCACCCCCGTCATTCCCGGCGGCCCGCTGCAGCCGATCACCCCGGCGGACCTGGCGTCCTCGCAGGACGTCGCCGGCATGCAGGTGCCGGCCGACCTGTGGGACCGGATCCGGCGCGGCTTCAAGATGAACGACCTGGAAGGCGACCTGGTGCGCCAGCAGGAGCAGTGGTACACCTCGCGGCCGGACTACATCCAGCGCATGACCGAGCGCTCCAGCAAGTACCTGTTCCACATCGTCGAGGAACTGGAGCGGCGCAACATGCCCTCCGAACTGGCGCTGCTGCCCTTCATCGAGAGCGCCTTCAACCCGCAGGCCGTCTCCAGCGCGCGCGCCGCCGGCATGTGGCAGTTCATGCCGGCCACCGGCACCTTCTTCGAGCTCAAGCAGAACGTGTTCCGCGACGACCGGCGCGACGTGCTGGCCTCCACCCGGGCGGCGCTGGACTACCTGCAGAAGCTGTACGGCATGTTCGGCGACTGGCACCTGGCGCTGGCGGCCTACAACTGGGGCGAAGGCAGCGTCGGCCGGGCGATCGCCCGCAACCAGAAGCTGGGCCTGGGCACCACCTACGCCGACCTGAACATGCCCAACGAGACGCGCTACTACGTGCCCAAGCTGCAGGCGGTGAAGAACATCATCGCCCACCCGCAGAACTACAACACCGAGCTGCCGCTGGTGGAGAACCACCCCTACTTCCAGAGCGTGCGGGTGACGCGCGACATCGACGTCGAACTGGCGGCGCGGCTGGCCAACGTGCAGCTGGAGGACTTCAAGGCGCTCAATCCGTCGATGAAGCGGCCGGTGATCCTGGCGGCCGGCACGCCCGAGATCCTGCTGCCGTGGGACAACGCCCAGGTGTTCGAGCGCAACTTCGACGCCTACACCAAGGGCCAGTTCGCCAGCTGGACCGCCTGGAGCGCGCCGGCCACCATGACGGTGGCCGAGGCCGCCCGCCGCACCGGCATGACCGAGAACGAACTGCGCACCGCCAACACCATCCCGCCGCGGATGTTGATCAAGGGCGGCTCGGTGCTGATCGTGCCGCGCACGCCGCAACAGCAGAACGACGTGACCAGCCAGGTGGCGGACCACGGCCAGCTGAACCTGGCCCCGGAGATCGTCACCCGCCGCACCACGGTGCGCGCCGGCCGCCGCGAGACGGTCGCCAGCGTCGCCAGGCGCTACCGCGTCCAGCCGGGCGAGGTGGCAAGCTGGAACAACGTCCTGGCCAGCGCGGTCTTCAAGCCGGGCCAGCAGGTGGTGCTGTTCCTGCCGGTGCGGGCGCATACGGTGGTGCGCAGCGTCGGCCGCGGCGCCACGGTGCGGATTCCGGCGCGCGCGGTCAAGCCGGTGGCGCAGGGCCGTGCCTCGGTCAAGGTGCCGGCGCGCAAGCACGCACTGCCGGCCAAGCGCCGCTGAAGGCGCCTCGCCCGGGCCCTTTCCCGCTCAGAGCTTCTCGGTCTCGCCCGAGCGCGGCTGCCACTTCATCAGCCGCTTCTCGATCCGGCCGACCAGGCCGTCCAGCACCAGCGCGAACGCCGTCAGCACCACGATGCCGGCGAACACGGTGTTGACGTCGAAGGTGCCCTCCGCCTGCAGGATCAGGTAGCCGACGCCGCGGGCCGAGCCCAGGTACTCGCCGACCACGGCGCCGACGAATGCCAGGCCGACCGAGGTGTGCAGGCTGGAGAACACCCAGCTGGTGGCGCTGGGCAGGTACACGGTGCGCAGCAGCTGCCGGTGGCTGGCGCCCAGCATGCGGGCGTTGGCCAGCACCACCGGGCTGACCTCCTTGACGCCCTGGTAGACGTTGAAGAACACGATGAAGAACACCAGCGTCACCGCCAGCGCCACCTTGCTCCACATGCCCAGCCCGAACCACAGCGAGAAGATCGGCGCCAGGATCACCCGCGGCATCGAGTTGGCGGCCTTGATGTACGGATCCAGGATGCTGCTGGCGGTGGGCGCCAGCGCCAGCCAGAGGCCGAACACCAGGCCCAGCACGGTGCCGATCGCGAACGCCAGCACCGTCTCCAGCAGCGTGATGCCCAGGTGGGCGTAGATGTCGGCGCGGCCCGGCAGGCCGTCGGGGAACAGCGTGCTCTCGCCGAAGCCGAAGGGCATGAACCACGACCAGATGCGCCCGGCCACCTTGACCGGCTCGCCCAGGAAGAACGCGGTCTGCTCGTTGCGCGACAGCAGCTGCCAGGCCGCCAGCAGCACCAGCAGCAGGCCGGCCTGCCAGTAGCGCAGGTTGCCGGCGTTGGGCCGCAGCGTGCCTGCCATCACGCAGCCCCTTCGACGGCGCCCAGGACAGGCTTGTTCAACTGCTGGGCGTAGCCCTTGAGCACTTCGTCGCGCAGCACCGCCCAGATCTGAGAATGCAGCTGCACGAAGCGCGGATCGCTGCGCACCTCGGCGACGTCGCGCGGGCGCGGCAGGTCGATCTCGAATTCGCCGATCGGCCGCGTGCCGGGGCCGGCCGACAGCACCACCACCCGGTCGCTCATCGCGATCGCCTCGTCCAGGTCGTGCGTGATGAACAGCACCGCCTTCTTCCTGGCGGCCCAGAGCGCGAGCACCTCGTTTTCCATCAGCTGGCGGGTCTGGATGTCGAGCGCGCTGAACGGTTCGTCCATCAGGATGATGTCCGGGTCCAGCGCCAGCACCTGGGCCAGCGCCGTGCGCTTGCGCATGCCGCCCGAGAGGTGGTGCGGATAGCGGTCCTCGAAGCCGCCCAGCCCGACCCGCTCCAGCCAGGCCTGCGCCTCGCGCCGCGCCTGCGCGTCGGCCACGCCGCGGTACTGCAGGCCGACCATCACGTTGTCGATGGCGCTGCGCCACGGCATCAGCGCTTCGCTCTGGAACATGTAGCCGGCGCGGCGGTTGATGCCGCGCAGCGGCTGGCCGAACACCTTCACCTCGCCCGACGACGGTTCGAGCAGACCGGCTGCGATGTTCAGCAGCGTGGACTTGCCGCAGCCGGTGGGTCCGACCACCGAGACGAATTCCCCGGCGCGCACATGAAGGGTGGTGTCCGCGACCGCGGTATAGCGCTGCCCGCCGCCCTCCCGCGCGCGGAAGGTGACGCTGATGCGCTCGAACTCGAGGGCGTGGTCGGCCACGACCGGCCTTAGGCCTTGAACCGTTCCTTGGCCCGGCGCGCGAAGTCGTTGGTGTAGGTCTTGGACAGCACGATCTTGTCGGCCTTGACCGACGGATCGAAGCTGGCCAGCGCCTTGAGCGCGGTGCGCGTGCCTTCCTCGGGCAGGATGCCGTCCAGCGAGATCGCCTCGCGCACCTTGTTGAAGGAGGCCAGGTACAGCGCGCGGTCGCCCAGCAGGTAGCTTTCCGGCACCGTCTTGATGATGTCGCTGGGGCCCGCCGTCTGCAGCCACTTCAGGCCGTGCACGATGGCGTTGGCCAGCGCCTGGCAGGTGTTGGGGTTCTTCTGCACGAACTCGGCATGCGCATAGAAGCAGGCCGCCGGCATCGGCCCGCCGAACACTTCCTGCGTGCCCTTGAGCGTGCGCGTGTCGCTGATGATCTTGACCTCGCCCTTCTGCTCCAGCATCGTCATCACCGGGTCGGTGTTGCTCATGGCGTCGATCTGCCCCGAGCGCAGCGCGGTCAGCGCGCCGGCCGCGGTGCCGACGCCCACGAAGCTCACGTCGCTGGGCTTGAGGCCGGCGCGCGAGAGCACCAGGTTGGCCACCATGTTGGTGGAGGAACCCGGCGCCGACACGCCGATCTTCTTGCCGCGCAGGTCCGCCACGTCCCTGTAGCCGGGCATCGCCTTGGTGGAAACGCCCATCGCGATCTGCGGCGCCCGCCCCATCAGCACGAAGGACTCGATGTACTGGTTCTTGCTCTGCATGTTGATGGTGTGCTCGTAGGCACCGCTCACCACGTCGGCCGAGCCGCCCACCAGCGCCTGCAGCGCGCGCGAGCCGCCGGCGAAGTCCGAGATCTCGACGTCCAGGCCCTCCGCCTTGAAGTAGCCCAGCTGCTCGGAGATCGTCAGCGGCAGGTAGTAGAACGCGGCCTTGCCGCCGACGGCGATGGAGACCTTGGTCTTCTCCAGCTTGCCCTGGGACCACACCGACGGCGCGCCCAGTCCGGCGGCTGCGAGCAGCGCCACCGAGTTGAATGCACGGCGGCTGATGGCGATGTTTTTCACTGGGAAATCCTCTCTGTGGCGCCTCTCTGTGGCGCTATTCGCAAAGCGTAGCGCGCAGCAGTGGCCCCTGCATCGGGAACATCCCGTGCGGGTTTTCACGTAAGGGATGAGGCGCTTGTCCGGCGACCGCTAGCGGCGGTCGACGAACGCATGGGCGATGGTGCCAAGGTCCACGTATTCCAGTTCGCTGCCGGCCGGCACGCCGCGCGCCAGCCGCGTCACGCGCAGCCCGCGGGCCTTGAGCGCCTCGCCGATCACGTGCGCCGTCGCCTCGCCCTCGGCGGTGAAGTTGGTCGCCAGGATCACCTCCTGCACGTCGCCGCGGGTGGCGCGCTCGAACAGCTTGGCCAGCCCGATCTCGTTGGGCCCGATGCCGTCCAGCGGGCTGAGCTTGCCCATCAGCACGAAATACAGGCCGCGGTAGGCCGACGTGCGCTCCACCGCCGCCTGGTCGGCCGGCGTTTCCACCACGCACAGCTTGCTGTGGTCACGCTGCGGATCCAGGCAGGTGGCGCAGACCTCGTTCTCGGTGAAGGTGTGGCACAGGCTGCAGTGGCGGATGTTGGTGGCCGCCTGCTGCAGCGCCTGCGACAGCAGCATCGCGCCGGGGCGGTCATGCTGCAGCAGGTGGAATGCCATGCGCGAAGCTGACTTCACGCCGACGCCGGGCAGCTTGCGCAGCGCCTGGACCAGCGCCTCGAGCGAATGGGTGTCGGCCAATGCAGCGATCGACTAGAACGGGAACTTCATGCCGCCCGGCAGCCCGGGCATGCCCTGCGTGAGCTTGCCCATCTTTTCCTGCGAGGTCTCTTCGGCCTTGCGCACGGCGGCGTTGAACGCGGCCGCCACCAGGTCTTCCAGCATGTCCTTGTCGTCGGCCAGCAGGCTGGGGTCGATGGTGATGCGCTTGACGTCGTGCTTGCAGGTCATCGTCACCTTGACCAGCCCGGCGCCCGACTCCCCGGTGACTTCGACGAAGGCGAGTTCCTCCTGCGCCTTCTTGAGGTTGTCCTGCATGGCCTGTGCCTGCTTCATGAGGCCGGCGAGCTGTCCCTTGTTGAACATGGCTATTCCTGTTGGTTGGGGTTGGTCGATCGGGGCTGGATGCTGATGATTTTCCAGCCTGTCGGGAAATCCTGCTTCGTCGCCTGCACGAAGGGATCGTTGAGGATGATCTCCTCGGCGGCCCGCTGGCGCTCGGCGGCGGCGGCGGCGTTGCGGCGTGCCGGGCTGTCGGTGACGGTGCCGACCTCGACGCCGAGGTTGACCTCGTGGCCGGCCGCCGCCAGCGCCGCGCGCAGCCGCTCGCGGCTGGCCGGCTGGTTGAGCGATTCGCGCTCCACCCGCAGCATCCAGTGGCCGGTGTCGCGCGCCAGCAGCTGCGACTGCAGCGCCAGCTCGCGCACCAGCGCCACCACGGCCTGCTGCGCCACCAGCTGCTGCACCGTGGCGTACCAGAAGTCGCCCTCCTCGGTGAGCACCAGCGGCGCCGAGGGACGGGCCGCGCCCGCGTCGCGCGGCGATTCGGCCTGCACCCGCACCGGCACGCCCACCACCTGGTGCGACTCGGCGTCGCGCGGGGCGTCGGCCGGCCGCCGCGGCGGGCCGCGCGGCGGATCGACCACCGGCAGCACGCGGCCGGCGGGCGCGGCGGCGGCAGGGACCGCGGCGCGGGCGGGGACCGGCGGCGCCAGGGCTGCGGTGCGCGGCGCAGCAGGCACGGCAGTCGCGGCAACGACCGGAGCAGCGACCGGCGCGACAGCGGCTATCGCCGCCGGCGCTTCATTCAGAGTTTTTTTTTCCGCCTGCGGCCGCCCGGCAGGCTCCTGCGCGGGCTTGAAGGCCAGCAGCCGCAGCAGCACCATCGTCAGCGCCGCGTATTCGTCGGGCGCCAGCCCCAGCTCGCCGCGGCCGTGCAGGCACATGCTGTACAGCAGCTGCGTTTCGTCGGCCGGCAGCAGCGCGGCCAGCCGCGCGATCTCGGCCGCGTCCGGGTCGGCGCCATCGCCGCCATCGGGGACCGCCTGCACCACTGCCATGCGCTGCAGCACCGAACTCATTTCCTCCAGCGTCGAGGCCGCGCTCAGCCCGTGCAGGCGCAGCGTCTCCGAGGTCTGGACCACGGTGCGGCCGTCGCCCTGGGCCAGCGCCTCGATCAGTCGGAACACGTGGCTGGTGTCGACGCTGCCCAGCATCTGGCGCACCGCCGCTTCCTCCAGCTTGCCGCTGCCAAAGGCGATCGCCTGGTCGGTCAGCGACAGCGCGTCGCGCATCGACCCGCGGGCCGCGCGCGCCAGCAGCCGCAGGGCCGGCGTCTCGGCCTCCACCCCTTCGTCGGCCAGCACGTGCTCGAGGTGCTCGCGCACCGTCTCCGGCGCCATCGGCCGCAGGTTGAACTGCAGGCAGCGCGACAGGACGGTGACGGGCACCTTCTGCGGATCGGTGGTGGCCAGCACGAACTTGAGGTATTCCGGCGGCTCTTCCAGCGTCTTGAGCATCGCGTTGAACGCGTGGCCGGTGAGCATGTGCACTTCATCGATCATGAAGACCTTGAAGCGGCCCTGCACCGGCTTGTAGACGGCTTGTTCCAGCAACTGCTGCACTTCGTCGACGCCGCGGTTCGATGCGGCGTCCAGCTCGGTGTAATCGACGAAGCGGCCACTGTCGATGTCGATGCAGGCCTGGCACACGCCGCAGGGCGCGGCAGTGATGCCGCCCTGCCCGTCCGGCCCCTGGCAGTTGAGCGACTTGGCCAGGATGCGCGACACGGTGGTCTTGCCGACGCCGCGCGTGCCGGTGAACAGGTAGGCATGGTGCAGCCGCTGGCGCGTGAGCGCGTTGGTCAGGGCCTGCACCACGTGCTCCTGGCCGACCATCTGCAGGAAGGTCTTGGGCCGGTACTTGCGGGCGAGCACGAGATAGGACATCGGCGTCGATTCTACGGGGCCGGCCACTGCCGCTTTTTTGCGGGCCGCGCGCCCATGGGGCCTTTGCGCGTCCCCTACAATAGCGGCTGACGGGCCTCCCCGCATGGTGAAGCGGCCAACCGGGTCAGGTGGGGAACCAAGCAGCCCTAACTGTGGAGCCAGTGCCGGGGGTAAGGCTCGTCAACCCAATTACGCGTCCGGTCATGCCTGGCTGGGCTGGCGACCGAAGGACGCGGCGCCCAACAGGCCCAGCACGGCGCCCACGCCCATCACGAACCACAGCGACGCCGCATCCTCGGGCGGCACGATCACCGAGGCGGCCCCCAGCACGATCACCGCCACCGAGGCCAGCGCCAGCAGCAGCAGCAGCGCCGAAGCGGCCAGCGAGATCGTGCGCATCTCCTGGGCGGAGGCCCGCATGCCCAGCACCGCGAAGCCCACCAGGCACAGCAGGGGGAACATCAGCCACAGCACCAGGTTGGGATCGGCGGCCAGGACGCCGAGCGGCGCCAGCAGCAGCACCAGGCCGGAAAACAGGCCGAGCGCCAGCAGAAAGCCGCCTGCGAGAAAGAGCATGTTGGAACTCCGCTTGGAAGGATGCCGGCCACGATAGCCCAGGAGCCGCGCGGCAGGCAAGGCCCCGGCGCTAGCTTTCGGCTTGCGCGCCACGCGCAGCGCGGTAAACGATCACGCAACTCAGGGGCGCGAGCACCGCGACGGCGACCATCATCGCGCCGAGCAGCCAGCCGCCGACCCGGCTGCCCGCAACCGGCGCCATCGACAGCCGGATCACCACCGCGAGCACCGCCCACGAGGCCAGCACCGCCAGCACCGTCCACGCGGTGCGCTGCGGCGACGGCGCGCGCGCCGCGGCCGCCAGGTCGGCGTCCGCCGGGGCAAAGACCTTGTCGGAGCGCAGCGCCACCAGCCGTGCGCAGCGCTCGATCTGCACCATCCGCGGCCGGGCCGGGCAGCCGCAGCGCTCACACTGCTGGCTCGATGCGGCGTTGCCGCTGCCGCAGGCCAGGCAACGCCACCGGTACGGCACGGCCTTCACGGCTGCGCCGATTCCAGCGCCCCGCGCGGCCCGGGTTGCGTCGGCATTTGGTCTTGGTTCAGGCGGTCCACGTGTCTCAGTGTCGTCCAGGCAGCTGCTGGGCGCTTGCCGCCAAGCGGCCAGCCGGCTCGGGCCCCGGCCGGGCTAGCGCATGAAGCGGCCGTCGGCCCCCACGATCGACAGGTCGACGAAGTCCAGCCCCGTGTGGTCGTCCGGACCGTAGCCGATTTCCAGGCCGCCCAGGTTGAAGCTCTTGATCCCTTCCAGCGCCGCGCGCAGCTTCTCGCGCGTCGGGTTGCGGCCGGCGCGCTGCAGGCCCTCGACCAGCACCTTGGCGGCGGCATAGCCCTCCAGCATCGCGGGCGACAGCGCGGTGCCCGGCTTGGCATTGGCCAGCGCCAGCGCCTCCTTGACCATCGGGAAGGCGATCGAGCGCTCCGACGGGAACACCTGGGTGACGATCACGCCGCGCGCATTCGCCCCCAGCGACTTGACGAAGCCCGAGGAGGCGTTGTTCGACAGCGTGACCACCTGCGGCACCGGTCCGGCCGCGCGCAGCGCCTTGATGCCGTCGACCACATGGGTGCCGGAGCCGACCCAGATGATGGCCTGCGTCTGCGCCTTGGCGATCGGCGCCGGCAGGGCGTTGAAGTCGGGCTTGCTGCGGTCGGTCTTGATCACCACCACCGGCTGCAGATGCGCCTTGCTCAGGCCGCGCATCGCGCCCTGCAAGCCGTCCAGGCCGAAGGAGTCGTCGGTGTGCACCACGGCAATGCGCCGGACACCCATGGTCAGCAGGTGCTCCACCGCCTTTTCGGCCTCGCGCTGGTAGGTGGCGCGCACGTTGAAGATGAACTTTTTCACCGGCTGGTGAAACACCATGGCGCCGGTGGAAGGAGCGATCAGCGGCACGCCGTACTGCTCCAGCAGGGGGTTGATCGCTTCGGTGTGCGGAGTGCCGCGGTTCAGGAACAGCGCCAGCACCTGCTTGTCGACGATCAGGGTCCTGGCATTCTCCGCGGCCAGCTTGGGGTCGAACTTGTCGTCCATCTGGATCAGCTCGATCTTCTGTCCGTGCACCCCGCCCTTGGCATTGACGGAGTCGATGTAGAGCTTGGCGCCGTCGGTGGTCTCCTTCACGCCCGCAGCAACGGTGCCCGTGAACCCGGCGGTCTGCCCGATCAGGATCTGGGCGTGGACGGCACCGGCAAGCAGCAGGCCCGACAGGACCAGGCCGCGCACGAGGACTTTCGATGTCATTGTTATCTCCCTCAGACGTAACGAATGGTAGGTCCGCGCCAGGGCATTGTCGATTGATTGATCCGCCGGCGCACGCCGATTCGGCATCGGCGCAACGCCTCTGCGAGGGGCAATCGGCGTGACCTTTCGCACGAACTGCCGCTTCGCGCATGCCGGCACCGGCTGGCTCCCACGGTAACGGTCGGCAACGTCCCACAAACCTTCTGACACCGCCCGACCAGACTTCAGTCACATCGTTGGAGTGCGCCATGAAGACAGCATCGCCCAGTGAAGCTCGAGGACTATCGCGACGCCCCGCGCGGCTGGCCCAGGCCTGCCTGTGCGGCCTGCTGGCAGCCATCGGCGCCGCCTGTGCCGCCGAGCCGGCCGACTGGGTGTCGCAGACCGCCAGCCTGACGCCCGCGCCGCTGGCGGCAGCGGGCAGCCCGGCGCCGGCCACCGGCTCCACCATCGAGATCAGCGCTTCCAACCTGCCGCGCTTCGACAACTTCGACGGCAGCAGCCGCACCCAGCAGCGGCTGGACATGGCCTTGCTGTCGCCGGGCCGCTCCGCCTTCGGCGTGACGATGGGCGTGACCGGGCTGGCGCCGTCGCGCTACGGCTTCAATGCCGGCAGCACGGAAGGCACGGCCGGAGTCAACCTCGGCCTGCAATACCGCTACATCATCGACAACAACCGCCGCGTCGACATCACGGCCTGGCGCGAGATGAACCGCCCGAACGACGCGCTGGCGATGATCCAGTCGCGCGACGCCGGCTACGGCGCCCGGGTGGAAATGCAGCTGTCGGGCGCGCACTCGCCGCTGGTGGCCGAGCGCGGCTTCGTCGGCATGCAGCTCGATGGCGGCGCCCGCATCACGGTCAAGCGCAGCATGGGCCGGCCGATGGTGTACTACCGCAACCAGTTCTAGCCGCGCCGCGCCGCCGCGGTCCCGGCCGTGCGGCCGCTGGCCATGCAGGCCGTCAGCAGGTAGCCGCCGGTCGGCGCCTCCCAATCGAGCATCTCGCCGGCGCAGAACACGCCGGGCAGCTCGCGCAGCATCAGGTCGGCGTCCAGGCTGTCGAAGCGCACGCCACCGGCGCTGCTGATCGCCTCGTCGATCGGCCGCGCCGCGCTGAGCGTCACCGGCAGGTTCTTGATCGCGGCGGCCAGCCGTTGCGGCTGCGCCAGCACCTCTTTGGGCAACAGCTCGTGCAGCAGGGCCATCTTGATGCCCTCGATCCCCAGCCGGCTCTTGAGGTGGCTGGACAGCGAGCGGGCGCCGCGCGGATGGCTCACCTGCGCCGCGACGTCGACCGCGCTGCGGGCCGGCAGCAGGTCCAGAGAGAAGGTCGCATGGCCGCTGCGCGCGATCTCGTCGCGCAGCAGGGCCGATGCGGCGTACACCAGGCTGCCTTCGACGCCGCCGGCGGTGGCGACGAACTCGCCCTTGCGCTCGAAGCTTCGCCCGCTGGCGTCGGAGAAGCGGATCGCCACCGACTTGAAGGGCTGGCCGGCGAAGCGGCTGGCGAAGTGCTCGCTCCAGCCGCCCTGCACGTCGAAGCCGCAATTGGCCGGCGCCAGCGGCGCCAGCTGCACGCCGCGCTGCGCCAGCAAGGCCTGCCAGCTGCCGTCCGACCCCAGCCGCGGCCAGCTGGCGCCGCCCAGCGCCAGCACCAGCGCATCGGGCGTGGTGTGGTGTTCGCCCTCCGGGGTCGAGAACCGCAGCGCGCCGGCGTCGGTCCAGCCGGTCCAGCGATGCCGCATGTGCAAGCGCACGCCCGCCGCACGCAGGCGATGCAGCCACGCGCGCAGCAGTGGCGCCGCCTTCATTTCGGACGGAAACACCCGGCCCGAGCTGCCGACGAAGGTGCTCACCCCCAGCTGCTGCGCCCAGGCGCGCAGCTGCTCGGGGCCGAAGGCCCGCAGCCAGGGCTCCACCTGCGCGCGGCGCTCGCCGAAGCGCGACGCGAACGGCTCGAACGGCTCCGAGTGCGTGAGGTTCAGGCCGCCGCGCCCGGCCAGCAGGAACTTGCGGCCGGCCGACGGCATGCCGTCATAGACGTCGACCTGGGCGCCGCCCTGGGCCGCAGCTTCGGCGGCCATCAGGCCGGCCGGCCCGGCGCCGATGATTGCGACATTGGCGGCGCTCATTCGACCTCCACCAGCCGGCCCTGTCCGGTGAGAAAGGCCGCCTTCACGGTGGCGCCGGCGTTCGCCGCCTGCACCGCCTGCCGGTAGCGGCGCAATTGCGCCAGCAGCTCGGGCTGCTGGTGCGCCTGGCCGCGCGACTTGTAGTCGAACACCCACCACTGGCCGTTGTCGCGCCGGCGCACCAGCCGGTCCAGCCGCAGGCTCTCGCCTTCATGCACCAGGGCGACCTCGTTGCCCTGCCAGTCCACCACCTCGGACCGCCAGGCCCAGGCGCCCTCGCCCTGCAGGATGCGGCGCGCCATCGCCGCCGCCTCCTGCAGCTGGCCCTCGTCCAGGCCGAAGTCGCGCGCGGCCCGCCGCAGCTGCGCCGCCGCAAACATCTCGCTGCCGGGGCGCCAGCGTTCCAGCAGCTGGTGCACCGCCTGGCCGAAGCGCGATTCGGGCGAATCCGGCGCCGGCGCCGCGGGCTCGTCGGCCGCCGGCGTGGCGGCCTTCATCGGCACCACCGGCAGGGTGAACGGGCCGCGCTCGGCGGCGGCCTGAAGCGGCATTGCCGGCGGCGGCGCCGCCAGCGCCTCGCAATACGGCAGCAGCCGCTGCCACCAGCTGCCCTCGGCCGCCACATGCGGCTGCACCGAGGACAGCACCAGCTGCCGGCGGGCCCGGGTCATCGCCACGTACAGCGCGTTGAGCTCCTCGCGCTGGCGCGCCGCCTTCTCCACCTCCAGCGCCTCGGCGCTGCAGGGCGGCGGCCGGGTTTCGCTGGCGATGAAGGCGAAGCGCCAGGGCGCCGGCGCCTCGCCCGGCCACTCGACGATCACGCCCATGGTCTCGGCGCGGGTGGCCGGCGCATCGGTGTCCAGCAGCAGCACCACCGGCGCTTCCAGCCCCTTGGCGCCGTGCACCGTCAGCAGGCTCACCGCGTCGGCGCGGCTGGTGGCCGGTGCGCGGATGCCACCGGCCTTCAATGCGCGCACCAGTGCATAGGGCGTGGCGTAGCGCGCGCCGTCCACTTGCAGGGCCGCACCGGGCAGGGCACGCAGGTTGGCCAGCACCTTGTTGCGCAGCGCCGCCGGCGCCGCCTGCGCGAAGCGCGCCAGCACGTCGCCCTGGTGGTAGATCGCGTCCAGCGCGTCGTGCGGCGGCAGCCGGTCCAGCAGCGCCTTCCAGCGCAGCAGCTTCACCGACGCATCGCCCAGGGCCGGCACGCCCAGCCGCGGATCCTGCAGCAGCTCGAACCAGGGGCGCGGCCGGCCCTCGTCGGCCGCGGTCCGGGCCAGCAGCGCCAGCTGCACCAGTTCGTCGTCGGTGATGCCGAACAGCGGCGACTTCAGCGCGCGCGCCAGCGACAGGTCGTGCGTCGGCGAGACCAGCGCGTCGAGCAGCGCCGTCAGGTCCTGCACCTCGGGCGCCTCGCACAGGTCGGTCTTTTCCGGCTGCTGCGCCGGGATGTGCAGCAGCCGCAGCTGTTCTTCCATGGCGGCGAGCCGGTCGCGGCGCCGGGCCAGCACCATCACCTGCTGCGGCAGCAACCCTTGCGCGATCTGCTGCGCAATCCAGGCGGCCGCCTGCCGGCATTCGAGGGTGACCAGTTTTTCCTCGGCCAGCTCGCGCGGCGTCGTGAGGCTGTCGCGCCATCCGACATCCGTTCGCCCCGCTTCGACCGGCTCAGCCTGAACGGAGTCGGGCCCCTCGCGCGGAACCTGCGGCAGGCGCACCACCGAACCGCTCTGGGTCGACGCCGTGGTGTGCGGCCGGAAGCCGTCGTACATGCCCTGCGCCTGCGCCGCGCCCATCACCGCATTGACGGTTTCCATGATGGCGGGCGCGTTGCGGTGCGTGTGGTCGCAGCTGAGGCGGTCGCCGCCCAGCGCGTCCGCAACGAATTCCTGCGCCGCCCTGAACACCTGCGGCTCGGCCCGGCGGAAGCGGTAGATGCTCTGCTTGGGATCGCCGACGATGAACACGCCCGGTGCATCGCCGCCGGCACCGGCATAGCCGGACAGCCACGCATGCAGGGCCTGCCATTGCAGCGGATTGGTGTCCTGGAATTCGTCGATCAGCAGGTGCTTCACGCGGGCATCGAGCCGCTCCTGCACCCATCCCGACAGCACCGGGTCGGCCAGCATGGTGAGGGCCGCGCGCTCGACGTCGTTCATGTCGACCCAGCCGCGCTCGCGCTTGAGGGCCGCGAACTGGTCCACCAGCAGCCGCGCCAGCCGCGCCATGCGCTGGTGGTGCAGCCAGGCCTGGTGCTGGCGGCAGGCCGCCGCCAGCCGCGTCGCCAGTTCCTGTGCCAGCCGCACCTGCTCGACGCCGGCCAGCTTGTCGCTGAACTTGCGCGCGTCGCCCTTGAGCGTGAGCAGCGCGGCCAGCACGGCGTCGACGTCGCGGCCGCTCAAGGCCCGTTCCAGTTCCTCGCCCTTGGCGGCGAAGCTGGGCGCGCTGGCCTGGCCGAGCGCCCTGGCCGCGGCCAGGAAGGCGCGGGTGTGCGCGTTCGCCGCCGCCAGCAGCTCGCACGGCTCGCTCCATCCGGCGAACTCAGGGAACTGCTCGCCCCAGGGCTTGACCGACGCCTCCACCACGTCGTGCGCATCGGCCAGCGACAGTTCCACCCGCTTGGCCAGCGCGGCCAGCAAGGCCTTCTGGGTGCTGAAGCGCCCGTGCGCGCGCACGCTGGCCTCGAAGTCCTGGCGGGCATCGGCATCGGCCGCGACCGCGCCGTGAAAGCGCCGCCAGACCCGCTCCACCGCTTCCTTGTCGTCCTCCAGCAGCTCGTAGCTGGCCGGCAGGCCCAGGTGCTCCAGCACCGCCAGCGGCGCGTTGCGCAGCAGCGCGGCGAACCAGCTGTGGAAGGTGCGGATCTGCACCGGCCGGCCCGCCGCCAGCGTGCGCCGGTACAGGCCCTGGAGCGCGTCGGCCTGCTGCGGCACGTCCTTGGGATCGACCCCGCGCTCCAGCAGCGCCTGCGCCAGCCGCTCGGGCGATGCAGTGGAAAACTCCTGCAGCCAGTCGTGCAGCCGCTGGCGCATCTCGCCGGCGGCCTTGCGGGTGAAGGTGATGGCCAGGATCTCCTGCGGCTGCGCGCCCGCCAGCAGCGCCCGCAGGATGCGCGAAACCAGCATCCAGGTCTTGCCGGCGCCGGCGCAAGCCTCGACCGCGACGCTGCGGCGCGGATCGCAGGCGATCGCGTAGAACCGTTCGCGGCCGATGCGGCTGCCGTTGCGCTCGTAGGCGAAAGCGCTCATTTCCAGAAATCCCGGCGGCACAGGCCGCGTGCGTTGCAGAAGTCGCAGGCCGTGCCTTCGCCCAGTGCCGCCATCGGTTCGCCGCGCCCGATCCGCTCCATGTCCTGCAGCAGGCCGGCGATGAGTTCGTCGCGCGTCTGCGTGACGCCGTCGTGGCCGACCCGCGCGGTGCCGGAGCGCTCGCCGACGTTGAGATAGGCCGCCTCCAGCCGGTCGTCCTCCAGCAGCGCGCCATAGAACGCCAGCTGCGTGTCCTCGCCCGGCACCGCGACGCGGCGCTTGCTCTTGTCCAGCGCCTCGGTCTTGTAGTCGACCACCAGCCGGGTGCCGTCGGCCAGCACGTCGATGCGGTCGATCCGCCCCACCAGCGTCAGCGGACCCAGCGGCACGCGGTGCGAGCTCTCGGAACTGGCGAAGCCGGCGCCGCTGGCCTCGTGCTGCTCCAGCCAGGCCAGGTAGCCGTCGCGCACCTGCGGCCAGGCCGCGGCGAAGGGCAGGAACTCGCCGTCCTCCAGCCGCATCTCGCGCGTCACCTCGTCGGCGCAGATGTCCATCAGGCCGGTCCGGCCCGTCCCTGCGGGCTCGGGGCTGTCGCGCAGGGTCTCGTGGAAGGCCGCCAGCACCGCATGCAGCCAGTTGCCGAAGTCGCGCTTGTCGATCTCGGCGTCGAGCTCGTCCTGCTCCTTCAATCCGAGCTGGCGCAGGGCGAAGAAGCGGTACGGGCAGCGCCGCAGGTCCTCGTACGCGCTGGCGGAGATCTCGGCCACCGGCAGGGCCGCGCCGTTGGCGTGCGGCGGCTCGGTCGGGGCGGCCTGCAGCGTGCGCTGCTCGCGCGGATCGCTGCCCTCCAGCATCTGCGCCTCCAGTTGCAGGGCCAGCACCAGCGCACTGGGCAGCAGCGTCTCGCCGCTGTCATCGCTGGCGCGCCACAGCACGTCGCAAAACGGCGCCTGCAGGGCGCAGCGCCAGCCGGCCCGCACCGCCTGCTCCAGGCTTTCGCGGGAGGGCATGGCCAGCGCCTCGCGCTGCGCCGGGGTCCACTGGCCCGGCGGCTCCGGCGAGACCGGCAGCCGCACCTCGTCGCAACCGGGCAGCACCAGCGCCGCGAACGGACGCGCCAGCAGCTGGTTGAACGGCAGGATCACCACCTCCTCCTTGCGCCGCGATTCCGGCACGAAGCTCGCGGCCTCCAGCGTGTCGTTGACCCAGGCGCTGAAGCCGGCCAGGTCCAGCCGGCGCGCCGCCTGCGGCAGCTGCTCGAACTCGCCCTGCGCCACCTGGCTCAGGCGCAGCGCCGCGACCAGCTTGTCGCCGGCGGCGTCGCCTTCCAGCAGCGTCCATTGGCCGGTGGCCTGCAGCAATTCGCGCAGGGCCGACAGCCATTTGGGCAGGGACCGGCTGCCCTGCAACTGCTGCTGCCACTGCGCGATGCGGGCCGCCAGGTCGTGCAGCGTCCGGCTGTCGCCCAGGTCCGCCTCGCGCAAGGCGGACCAGTCGCGCACGCCGGCGCGCCGCACGCGCCGCTCCAGCGCGAGCACGGCCGAAGCAGGGAGCGCCGGGCAGTTCTTCAGCCAGTCGAGCACCGCGTCGCTCGAGGCGTTCCAGGCGCAGGCGCGCAGCGCCGCCATCAGGTGGGCGGCGGCGCGGGTGGTGGACAGCTTCCAGCCGGTCTCGTCGCGGATGGCCACGCCGCGCGCATCCAGCATGGCGCGGATTTGGCGGGTGAGGACGCGGTCGGTGGCGGCCAGCGCCACCGGCACGCGGCCGGCGTCGATCTGCCGCATCACGCAGGCCGCCGCCTGCTCCGCCTCGTCGGCCGGGTCGGCGGCGCAATGCAGGGTCACGGCGCCGGGCGGTGCGGGCACGTCCAGCGGCAGCGAGACGGCCTTGTCTCCAGCCAGTTGCCGCAGCGTGTCCGCCACCGGCTCGGCCTGCAGGCCTTCCAGCACCACCAGCAGGTCCAGCGTCGACGCCAGGTCCTGCTGCAGCAGGCTGTCGGTTGCGTAGGCCGAGGCCGCGGCCCATTCGATGGCGATGCGCGCCACCGCCGCTTCCAGCGCCAGCACCGGACCGTCGAAGCCCGCCGACACCAGCGGCCGCGCCTGCGCGGCCCAGTCCGCGCGCTGCGCCGGCGGCACGGCGGCAGCCACGCCGCCGAGTTGCCATGCCGCTTCCACCAGCCGGCCCGACAGCAATTCAGCCTGCTGCTGCAGGCCGGCGCGCTGCAGCAGCGAGTGGGCCGTCAGCAGGTCGCGGCCCATGTCGAAGCCGAGGTCGTCGCCGGCGGGCGCGAAGCCGCCGGCGCCGGCCCAGTTCATGGTGGTCTCGAAGCGCGGCGCGAAGCCTGCCGGCACCTCGGCGGCCCACGCCTTCGCCGCCAGCGGCATCAGCTGGGCGTACGGAACCAGCACCACGGTGCGGGCCGGATGGGCGCCGCGCGCGTCGATCAGGGCGCGCAGGCTGCGCATCGACGCCCGCAGGACGGCCGCGGCCTCATGCGTTTGCGCTATTGCATTCATAGGGGAAGGAGCCCGTCCCCGGCCGATGCGGGGACTCTGTTTCTGTCACAATTCCCAGACTGTACCGCCCCGCCCTCAAAGGAATCCCCACCATGGCCAGCGACCTGATCAAGCATGTGTCCGACAGTTCTTTCGACGCCGACGTCCTGAAGGCCGACAAGCCGGTGCTGGTCGACTACTGGGCCGAGTGGTGCGGCCCCTGCAAGATGATCGCTCCGATCCTGGACGAGGTCTCCGGCACCTACAAGGACAAGCTGCAGATCGCCAAGATGAACGTGGACGAGAACCGCGAGGTGCCGGCCAAGTTCGGCATCCGCGGCATCCCGACGCTGATGCTGTTCAAGAACGGCGAACTGGCCGCCACCAAGGTCGGTGCCATGAGCAAGGCCCAGCTGACCGCCTTCATCGACCAGCAACTGGCCGCCTGAGCTTCTCCCCCACGCCCGCCACGCGGGCGTTGTTTTTCCTGCCATAATCGTCCCTGTTCACCGGTCGCATTGCGGCGCCCGGTTCGAGTTCCCGGTTGGTGGGGCAGTTCTCGCCCCACCCAAAACCTCCCCCATCCAACAAGAACTCCGCAAGGGGTACCTCCATGCACTTAAACGAACTCAAGGCACTGCACGTGTCTGAAGTCCTGAAGCAAGCCGAAGAGCTTGAGATCGAAAACACCGGCCGCATGCGCAAGCAGGAACTGATGTTCGCGATCATCAAGAAGCGGGCCCGCGCCGGCGAACAGGTGTTCGCCGACGGCGTGCTGGAAATCCTGCCCGACGGCTTCGGCTTCCTGCGCAGCCCGGACACCAGCTACACCGCGTCCACCGACGACATCTACATCTCGCCCAGCCAGGTGCGGCGCTTCAACCTGCACACCGGCGACATGATCGAAGGCGAAGTGCGCACGCCCAAGGACGGCGAGCGCTACTTCGCTCTCACCAAGCTGGACAAGGTCAACGACGGCCCGCCCGAGCAGAACAAGCACAAGGTGATGTTCGAGAACCTGACGCCGCTGTTCCCCAAGGAGCAGATGAAGCTCGAGCGCGACAACTTCAAGGGCGAAGAGAACATCACCAGCCGGGTGATCGACATCATCGCGCCGATCGGCAAGGGCCAGCGCGCCCTGCTGGTGGCGCCGCCCAAGAGCGGCAAGACGGTGATGATGCAGCACATGGCGCACGCCATCGCCGCCAACTACCCGGACAGCTACATGATGGTGCTGCTGGTGGACGAGCGGCCGGAAGAAGTGACCGAGATGCAGCGTTCGGTGAAGGCCGAAGTGATCGCGTCCACCTTCGACGAGCCGGCCGCCCGCCACGTGCACGTCGCCGAGATGGTGATCGAGCGCGCCAAGCGCCTGGTGGAACTGAAGAAGGACGTGGTGATCCTGCTGGACTCGATCACCCGCCTGGCCCGCGCCTACAACAACGTCGTGCCGTCGTCGGGCAAGGTGCTGACCGGCGGCGTGGACTCCAACGCGCTGCAGCGCCCCAAGCGCTTCCTGGGCGCGGCCCGCAACGTCGAAGAAGGCGGCTCGCTCACCATCATCGCCACTGCGCTGGTGGACACCGGCAGCCGGATGGACGAAGTGATCTTCGAGGAGTTCAAGGGCACCGGCAACTCGGAAATCCACCTGGACCGCCGGCTGTACGAAAAGCGCGTGTTCCCCTCGATCCAGCTCAACCGCTCGGGCACCAGGCGCGAGGAGTTGCTGCTCGCGCCCGAGATCCTGCAGAAGACCCGGATCCTGCGCCAGTTCATGTACAACATGGACGAGATCGAGGCGATGGAAATGGTGCTCAAGTCGATGAAGGCCACCAAGACCAACGTCGAGTTCTTCGACATGATGCGGCGCGGCGGCTGAAGCCCAACGCAGTCCGATCCTGGGTTCCAGCTATAATCGCGGGCTAACTTGCGGAAAGTAGCCCGGAATAGTCCGGACCGGCTCCCGTCCTGACACCTCAAGGATTCATCATGGCCAAAGAAGGCATTCACCCCAACTACCGCGACGTGCTGTTCGTTGACCTGTCCAACGGCTTCAAGTTCGTCACCCGCTCCTGCGTGAACACCAAGGAAATGGGCAAGACCGACGACGGCAAGGAACTGCCGATGTTCAAGCTGGACACGTCGAGCGAATCGCACCCGTTCTACACGGGCACCCAGAAGTCGGTCAACGACATGGGCGGCCGGGTCGACAAGTTCTTCAAGAAGTTCGGCAAGCCCGCCGGCGCCAAGGCCGAAGAGCCGGCCAAGGCCGAAGAGAAGACCGCAGCCAAATAAGCGGCGCATTCCAGCACCCCACAAGGGGCAGCCCGGGCAACCGTGCTGCCCCTTTTCGTTAGGCGAACCGGCCCGTCCCATAATCCGTCCGCAGTGAACCAGCCGACTCCAGCCATCGTTGCCCAGAGTGCCGTGCGGCGGCTGCCGCGCATTGCGCTGCTGCTGTTCTGCCTGGCCTATGTGCTGCCGGGCTTCATCGGCCGCGAGCCCTGGAAGAACGCCGACATCGCCGCCTTCGGCTACATGGCGGAACTGGCGCACGGCGCCACCTCCTGGCTCTCGCCCCGGCTGCTGGGCCAGGCACCCGAGTTCGACGGCCTGCTGCCCTACTGGCTGGGCGCCTGGGCCATGCAGGCGGCCCCGGGCTGGGTGGCGCCCGATTTCGCGGCCCGCATCCCTTTCATCCTGCTGCTGACGCTGACCCTGCTGGCGACCTGGCAGGCCGTCTACTTCCTGGCCCGCAGCCCGCAGGCCCAGCCGCTGGCATTTGCCTTCGGCGGCGAGGCGGCGCCCACCGATTACGCGCGCGCGATCGCCGACGGCGGGCTGCTGGCGCTGATCGCCAGCCTGGGGCTGGCGCAGCTCTCCCACGAAACCACGCCGGCGCTGGCCCAGCTGGGCTTCGCCGCGATCGCCATGTTCGGCGTCGCTGCGCTGCCCTTTCGCAGCGCGGTCGCCGGGCTGGCGGTCGTCGCCGGGCTGGCCGGCCTCTCGCTCAGCGGCGCGCCGTGGATGGCACTGTGGTTCGGCGCCGGCAGCATCGCCATCGGGCTGCTCGACCGGCCGCAGGACGAGAAGGCGCGCGAGCGCAAGCTGCTGGGCGTGGGCCTGATTGCAGGCGCGACGCTGGCGGCGACGGCGCTGGCCTGGGGCCTGGACCTGTGGCGCTGGCGGATCGACCCGGCAGCCGCGCACCGCGACTGGCGCGGCCTGCTGAAATTCCTGGTCTGGTTCCCGTGGCCGGCCTGGCCGCTGGCGCTGTGGACGCTGTGGCGCTGGCGGCGCCAGCTGACCAGCCGGCACGTGGCGGTGCCGCTGTGGTTCCTGCTGGTGTCGCTGGGGGCGGCGCTGCTGACCGCCACGGCGGACCGCGCATTGCTGCTGGGACTGCCTGCGCTGGCGACGCTGGCGGCCTTCGCGCTGCCCACGCTCAAGCGGAGCGTGGCGGCGCTGATCGACTGGTTCACGCTGCTGTTCTTCAGCGGCTGCGCGCTGATCATCTGGGTGGTGTGGGTGGCGATGCAGACCGGCTTCCCGCCGCGGCCGGCCGCCAACGTGGCGCGGCTGGCGCCAGGCTTCGTGCCCAGCTTCTCGCTGCTGGCCTTCGTCGCCGCGCTGGCCGCCACGCTGGCCTGGGCCTGGCTGGTCAAGTGGCGGGCCGGCCGCCATCGCGCGGTGATCTGGAAGAGCCTGGTGCTGCCGGCCGGCGGCGCCGCGCTGTGCTGGCTGCTGCTGATGACGCTGTGGCTGCCGGCGCTGGACTACGGCCGCAGCTACGCGCCGCTGGTGCACAACGTGGCGGCGCTGATCGACCGGCCGGGCTGCGTCGAAGTGCACGGCCTGAGCCAGGCCCAGCTGTCGGCGCTGCGCTACCACGGCGGCATGACGCTGCGGCCGGCGTCGCGGCCGGCCACCTGCCCCTGGCTGCTGGTGGACGCCGACGCGCAACATTCGGCGGAGCTGGTGGTGGACATGCGCCAATGGGAAGCCGTCTCCATCTTCACCCGGCCCTCCGACAGCGCCGACAACCTCGTGCTTTACCGCCGGGCGGCGAGATAGGGACGACGCCGGGTGTCGGAACTGCGGACCATCGCCCGCCACGCGGGCACCGTGCTGGTGGGCCAGCTGGCGGTGATGGCCTTCGGCGTCACCGACACCATCGTGGCCGGCCGCTATTCGGAGCAGGCGCTGGCCGCGCTCTCGGTCGGCTCGGCCGTCTATGTGAGCATCTTCGTCGGCCTGATGGGCGTGCTGCAGGCGCTGCTGCCGACCTGGGCCGAGCTGCACGGCGCCGGCCGCGGCCACGACGTCGGCCGCTCGGTGCGCCAGGCGCTGTACCTGTCCGGGCTGACGATGGTGGTGGGCGTCACCGCGCTGTTCTTTCCCGGGCCGCTGCTGCGGTGGACGCAGGTGCCGCCGGCGCTGCAGGGCGAGGTGCGCGAGTACCTGGCGGTGCTGGTGCTGGCGCTGCCCGCCGCCCTGCTGTTTCGCATGTACAGCACGCTCAACCAGAGCCTGGGCAAGCCGCTGCTCGTGACCTGGCTGCAGACCGGCTCGCTGCTGGTGAAGATTCCGCTGTCGATCTGGTTCGCCTTCGGCGGGCTGGGCCTGCAGGCGCGCGGCGCGGTCGGCTGCGCCTGGGCGACGGTGGTGGTCAACTGGCTGTTCATCCTGCTGGCGCTCTGGCTGATCCGCAGCCAGCCGCTATACGAGCCCTACGCGATCTGGCGCCGGCTGGAGCGCCCCGACTGGCGCGCAATCGGCCAGTTCGCGCGGCTGGGCATTCCCGGCGGGCTAGCGATCATGGTGGAGGTCACCTCGTTCACGCTGATGGCGCTGTTCATCGCGCGCCAGGGCACGCTGGCCTCGGCCGCCCACCAGGTGGCCTCCAATCTGGCGGCGGTGCTGTACATGACGCCGCTGTCGATCGCGATCGCGACCAGCGCGCGGGTCAGCTACTGGCTGGGCCAGGGCGACCACAGCCGCGCGCGGGCGGCGATCCGCACCGGCTTCCGGCTGGCGGCCGCGCTCTCGCTGGGCCTGGCCACGACGACGCTCTTGGCCCGCCACGGCATCGCCAGCGTGTATGCAAAGACGCCGGAAGTCGCCGCGCTGGCAGCGACCCTGCTGGCCTGGCTGGCGGTGTTCCACCTGGGCGACGCCGCGCAGGCGGTGTTCGTGTTCGTGCTGCGCTGCTACCGGGTCGCCATCGCGCCGCTGGTTGCTTACTGCGTGCTGCTGTGGGGCGTCGGGCTGTCGGGCGGCTACCTGCTGGCCTACCGCGGCATCGGCCCGCTGCCGCCGCAGAATTCCCCGCTGGCCTTCTGGCAGGCCAGCACGCTGGCGCTGCTGCTGCTGGCGCCGATCCTGCTCACGATTCTGTGGCGAGCGGTGCGGCGGGCGCAGCGGCAGGCCTAGCGGACATACGCACCCGCGCGGCGGGGAACACGATCGAGAAGGTGGAGCCGGCGCCGGGCGCGCTCTCGATCTTGAGCTCGGCGCCGTGCCGTTGCACCACGTGCTTAACGATCGCCAGGCCCAGCCCGGTGCCGCCGGTCTCGCGCGAGCGGCTGCGGTCGATCCGGTAGAAGCGCTCGGTCAGCCGCGGCACGTGCTCGGGCGCGATGCCCGGACCGGTGTCGCGCACCGAGAAGACGGCGCGGCCATCCGGCAGCGGCTGCCAGCCGACGTCGATCGCGCCGCCCGGCCCGGTGTAGCGCACCGCGTTGCTCACCAGGTTGGACAGCGCGCTGTGCAGCTCGCTCTGGGCACCGGCCAGCTGCGCGTCGGTGTCGGCGAAGCGCAGCTCCTGCTGCTTGCCCAGCGTGCCGCCCAGCGCCCTGGCTTCCTGCTCGCACTGCGCCAGCAGGGCCGCGACCGGCGTCCAGTCGCCGGCCGGCGGCGGCGGGCTGCCCTCCAGCCGCGACAGCGTCAGCAGGTCGCTCACCAGCGTCTGCATGCGGTGGGCCTGGCGCCCCATCAGGTCCAGGTAGCGCAGCTGCTCGTCACGCGACAGCGGCAGCGTCTGCATGGTCTCGACGAAGCCGGTGAGCACGGTCAGCGGCGTGCGGATCTCGTGCGAGACGTTGGCGACGAAATCGCGCCGCATCGCATCGGCCTGCTCCAGCGCCGTGATGTCGCGCGTCAGCAGCAGCTGGCGGCCCTCGCCGTAGGGATGCAGCTGCACCGAGATCCGCACCGGCCGCACCGACGTGCTCTCGCGTCCGGTGACGACGATGTCGCGCCGGTAGTCCTTCGCCGCGTAATAGGCCGCGAACGAGGGATCGCGCACCAGGTTGCCGATCAGCTGCAGCATGTCGCGGTGGGCATCGATGCCCAGCTGCGCGGCGGCGGTCTGGTTGCACCATTCGATCCGGCCGTCGGGGTCCAGCAGCACCACGCCGTTGGGCGAGGCCTGGATCGCGGCCAGGAAGTCCTGCAGCCGGCGCTGGCTGTCCAGCGCCAGCTGCTCGCGCGAGCGCAGCGCCCGGCGGGCCCGGTCGGCGACCTCGCCCCACAGGCCGCGCATGCGCAGCTCCGGGCCGGCGCCGCCGTCGCGCAGCCAGAGCGCCACCTTCAGCCCGCGCCACAGGTCCAGCAGGAACCACAGCGTCGATGCGATGGCCAGGCCCGCGAGCGCGCCGGCCAGGCCGCCCGCCCACCATCCCGCCAGCGTGCCGGCCAGCTGGATGGCCACGAACAGCGAGATGCGAAACAGCATGGAACGCCGGCGCGCTCAGCTCGGCGCCGCGCTGCCGACCTGCGCCGTCAGGCGATAGCCGGCGCCGCGCACCGTCTCCAGCGCGCCGGCGGCCGGCCCCAGCGATTCGCGCAGCCGCTTGACGTGGACGTCGACGGTGCGCTCCTCGATGAACACGTGGTCGCCCCAGACCTTGTCCAGCAGCTGCGAGCGGCTGTGGACGCGCTCCGGGTGCTTCATCAGGAAGTGCAGCAGCTTGAACTCGGTGGGCCCGACCTTCAGCGGCCGGCCGCGCCAGTTGACCCGGTGGGTGGCGGCGTCCAGCGCCAGCTCGCCGATGGTCACCGTCTCCGAGCCCTGTTCCGGCGCCCGCCGCCGCAGCACGGCGCGGATGCGCGCCAGCAGCTCCTGGGTGGAGAACGGCTTGGTGATGTAGTCGTCGGCGCCGGCGTCGAGCCCCGCCACCTTGTCCGGCTCGTCGCCGCGGGCCGTCAGCATCAGGATCGGGATCGCCCTGGTGCGGCTGTCGGCGCGCCACTTGCGCGCCAGCGCCAGGCCGCTCTGGCCCGGCAGCATCCAGTCCAGCAGGATGGCGTCGGGCAGCACCGCATCGAGCTCGCGCTGCGCCGCGATGCCGTCTTCCGCCCACACCGGCGCGAAGCCGTTGTGGCGCAGGTTGACCGACACCAGTTCGGCGATCGACGGTTCGTCCTCGACGATCAGGACCCGGGGCTGGTGCTTCATCTCACCGCTGATTCGATGTCTTCCATCGACGAATGGCGCACGTCGGCGCCCTTGACGACGTAGATGATCAGCTCGCCGATGTTCTTGGCGTGGTCGCCGATGCGCTCGATCGCCTTGGCCAGGAACAGCAGGTCCAGGCTGGCGGAGATGGTGCGCGGGTCTTCCATCATGTAGGTGATCAGCTTGCGCACGAAGCCGTCGAACTCCCGGTCGATGGCGTCGTCCTCCTTCAGGATCGCGACCGCGGCGGCGGTGTCCAGCCGCGCGAAGGCGTCCAGCGCCTTGCGCAGCAGCGCCGACGCCAGGTCGGCCGCCACCCGCAGCTCCGACGAAGGCAGCGTGCGGCCGGCGCCGCTCTTGTCGACGATGTTGCGGACCATGCGGGCGATCCGCGTGGTTTCGTCGCCGACCCGCTCCAGGTTGGCGGTGGTCTTGGAGATGGCGATCAGCAGCCGCAGGTCGCGCGCCGTCGGCTGGCGCCGGGCGATGATCGACGACAGCTCGCGGTCGATGTCGATCTCCATCCGGTTGACCCGCTCCTCGATCTCGAACACTTCGTCGGCGGCTTCGGCGTTGAACTGGGTGAAGGCATAGATCGCGCTGCGGATCTGCGATTCGACCAGCCCGCCCAGCTCCATCACGCGCGAGGACACGCCGTTGAGTTCGCTGTCGAACTGGGTGGAGAGGTGTTTGTCAGGCATGAAATCTCCTCAACCGAATCGGCCCGTGATGTAGTCCTCGGTTTCCTTGCGCTTGGGCTTGAAGAAGATCTGTTCGGTCTCCCCCACTTCCACCAGGTCGCCCAGGTACATGTAGGCAGTGTAGTCACTGACCCGCGCCGCCTGCTGCATGTTGTGGGTGACGATCACCACGGTGTAGTCGTGCTTGAGCTCGCCGATCAGCTCCTCGATCCTGGCGGTGGAGATCGGGTCCAGCGCCGAACAGGGTTCGTCCAGCAGCAGCACCTCGGGCTTGATGGCGATGCCGCGGGCGATGCACAGGCGCTGCTGCTGGCCGCCGGACAGGCCGGCGCCGCTCTGCTTCATCTTGTCGCGCACTTCGCCCCACAGCGCCGCCTTGCGCAGCGCCCACTCGACCCGCTCGTCCATGTCGGTGGCGCTGAGGTTCTCGAACAGGCGCACGCCGAAGGCGATGTTGTCGTAGATCGACATCGGGAACGGCGTCGGCTTCTGGAACACCATGCCGATGCGGGCCCGGATCAGCGCGACGTCGCGCTTGGAAGCCAGCAGGTTCTCGCCGTCCAGCACGATCTCGCCCTCGGCCCGCTGTTCCGGATACAGCTCGAACATGCGGTTGAAGGTGCGCAGCAGCGTCGACTTGCCGCAGCCGGACGGGCCGATGAAGGCGGTGACCTTGTGCTCGGGGATGTCCAGGTTGATGTTCTTGAGGGCGTGGAACTTGCCGTAATAGAAATTGAGGTCGCGGATCGCGATCTTCGGCGCGGCGGCGCCGGCGGCAGCGACGGCGGACATGCCGGGGCTTGCGACGGGCGCGACGGGCGCTGCAGCCAGGGTGGCGGTGTTCATTCTTGCCTTGTCAGATCTTGCTGCGGGTCAGCACCCGCGCGAGGATGTTCAGCCCGAGCACCGCGATGGTGATCAGGAACACGCCGGCCCAGGCCAGCTGCTGCCAGTTCTCGTACGGGCTCATGGCGAACTTGAAGATGGTCACCGGCAGGCTGGCCACCGGCCCGGACAGGCTGGAGGTCCAGAACTGGTTGCTCAGCGAGGTGAAGAGCAGCGGCGCCGTCTCGCCCGAGATGCGGGCGACCGCCAGCAGCACGCCGGTCACCACGCCGGCCCGGGCGGCGCGCAGGGTGATGCTCATGATCACCTTCCACTTGGGGGCGCCCAGGGCGTAGGCCGCCTCGCGCAGGCCGGCCGGCACCAGCATCAGCATGTTCTCGGTGGTGCGGATCACCACCGGCACCACGATCAGGGCCAGCGCGGCGATGCCGGCCCAGCCGGAGAACGACTTGAAGCGGGCCACCACCACCGTGTAGACGAACAGGCCGATGACGATGGACGGCGCCGACAGCAGGATGTCGTTGACGAAGCGGGTCAGCGAGCCCAGCCAGCCCTTGAGGTCGTATTCGGCCAGGTAGATGCCGGCCATGATGCCGACCGGCGTGGCGACGAAGGTGGCCAACGCCACCATCAGGAAGGATCCGTAGATCGCGTTGGCGATGCCGCCGGCCTCGTTGGGCGGTGGCGTCATCTGCGTCAGCGTGGCCCAGGTCAACCCGCCCAGCCCCAGCCGCACTGTGTCCCACAGGATCCAGACCAGCCAGAAGATGCCGAACACCATCGCCAGCAGCGACAGCGTCAGGGCGACCAGGTTCACGCGCTTGCGCACCGCGTACTTCAGCTCGCGGCCGCGGGCGGCGTCGGCCTTGCGCAGCAGGCGCTCGCCGGTGCCCCCGGGGGTGGCCGGTGCGGCGCTCACGACTTGGCCCCCTCATGGCGGCGCAGCCGCGCCAGCAGCAGCTTGGACAGCGACAGCACGACGAAGGTGATGAAGAACAGCACCAGGCCCAGGTAGATCAGCGCGGCCTGGTGCAGGCCCTCGCCGGCTTCGGCGAACTCGTTGGCCAGGGCGGAGGTGATGCTGTTGGCGGCCTGGAACAGCGACAGCGAATCGAGCTGGTTGAAGTTGCCGATCACGAAGGTGACGGCCATGGTCTCGCCCAGCGCCCGGCCCAGGCCCAGCATGATGCCGCCGATCACGCCGGCCTTGGTATAGGGCAGCACCACCTGCGACACCACTTCCCAGGTGGTGGAGCCCAGCGCGTAGGCCGACTCCTTGAGCATCGGCGGGGTGACGTCGAACACGTCGCGCATCACCGAGGCGATGAAGGGAATGATCATGATGGCCAGGATGATCCCGGCCGAGAGGATGCCGATGCCCACCGGCGGGCCCGACACCAGCGCGCCGAGGTAGGGCACGCCGGCGAACAGGCTCTGCAGCGGCTGCTGCACGTAAGTGGCCAGGATGGGCCCGAACACCAGCAGGCCCCACATGCCGTACACGATCGACGGGATGGCCGCCAGCAGCTCGATCGCCGTCCCCAGCGGGCGCTTGAGCCAGGCCGGCGACAGTTCGGTCAGGAACAGGGCGATGCCGAAGCTGACCGGCACCGCGATCACCAGCGCGATCAGCGAGGTGGCCAGGGTGCCGTAGATCATCACCAGGCCGCCGAACTCCTCGCTCACCGGGTCCCAGACGCTGTTGGTGAGGAAGCCCAGCCCGTACTTCTCGATCGCCGGCCAGGCCCCGACCAGCAGCGACAGCAGGATGGCGGCCAGCATCCCGAGCGTGAGCAGCGCGGCGCCGCGGGCCGCCCATCCGAACAGGCGGTCGGCGATGGCGGAGGTGCGCAGGGGATGGGCAGCCGGCGGCATGCTCATCGCGCGCTCCGGCGAGAGCGAACGCGACAGGTCGAACGAGGCCTCATGGGCCGGAAGTGTAGAGGACACAGGCGGCCCTTCCCGTCGGTTCGGAGCGGATCCGCTGCCGCTTACTTGATGGCCACGGCCTTGCCGGAGCCGTCCTTGATCTCGCCCCAGGCCTTCTCGATCTGGGTCTTGACCACCGCCGGCATCGCGACGTAGTCAAGCTCGGCGGCGGTCTTGTCGCCCTGCTGGTAGGCCCACTGGAAGAACTTCAGCGTCGCCGCGGCCTGGGCCGGCTTGTCCTGCACCTTGTGCATCAGGATGAATGTCGCGCCGGTGATGGGCCAGGACTCGGCGCCCGGCTGGTCGGTGAGGATCTGGTAGAAGCTCTTGTTCCACTGCGCGCCGGCGGCGGCCGCCTTGAACGCCCGGTCTTCGGGCGAGACGAACTTGCCGGCCGCATTCTGCATCTGGGCATAGGTCATCTTGTTCTGCTTGACGTACGCGTATTCCACGTAGCCGATCGAGTTGGGCAGCCGCGCGACGAAGGCGGCGACGCCCTCGTTGCCCTTGCCGCCGGCGCCCGTGGGCCAGTTCACGGCGGTGCCCTCACCCACCTTGGACTTCCACTCCGGGTTCACCTTGCTCAGGTAGTTGGTGAAGATGAAGGTCGTGCCCGAGCCGTCGGCGCGGCGCACCGGCGAGATTGCCGCGTCCGGCAGTGCCAGGCCGGGGTTGATCGCCTTGATGGCAGCGTCGCTCCACTTGGTGATCTTGCCCAGGTAGATGTCGCCCAGCACCTGGCCGTTGAGCTTGAGCTGGCCGGGGCCGATGCCCTTGATGTTGACCACCGGGATGACGCCGCCGATGACGGTGGGGAACTGCATCTGGCCCTTCTTGGCCAGGTCCTCGTCCTTCTGCGGCATGTCGGAGGCGCCGAAGTCGACGGTCTTGCTGTCGATCTGCTTGATGCCGGCACCGGAGCCGACCGACTGGTAGTTGATCCTGACGCCGGTGGCCTTGTTGTAGTCGGAGGCCCACTTGGAATACAGCGGTGCCGGGAAGCTGGCGCCGGCGCCGGTGACTTCCTGGGCGCCGGCAGCGGCGGCGAAGGACAGGGCCGAGAAGCCGGCAAGCGACAAGGCGGCGATGCGGAAAGTCTTGTTCATGGAGGGTTACCTCTGGTTGGAGTGGACTGCCACGACTCTACGAAGCTTGTGTGACAGGGGGATGACACTGCCTCGGCCGGCCGCCGGCGGCGGGCGACGCCCGGACCGCGGGGTTGTCATGCGGTTGACACGGCTGCGCCCTAGCCTCGGGCGGGCCAACTACTCCAGGAGAAAACCCAATGTCCAATCGCCGCTTCCTTCTTGCCGCTTCGCTGCTGGCACTGCTGGCCGGCTGCGCCACGCCGTCCGCCCCGCTGTCGGTGGCCGACACGCTGGCCCGCGACCCGCAGCTGAGCACGCTCAACGCCCTGGTGCAGCAAGCCGGGCTGGCCGACATGCTGCGCGGCGCCGGCCCTTACACGGTCTTCGCCCCGACCAACGAGGCCTTCGCCGGAGTGCCGGCCGCGACCATGGCCGAACTGAAGGACCCGGCCCGCCTGAAGGCGGTGCTGAGCTACCACGTGCTTCCTGCCCGGATGGTGCCCGCCGACATCAAGACCGTCAATGCGAGGACCGCCAACGGCGCCGAGGTCGCGCTGGCGCGCACCGGCGACTTCGTCACCGTGGAAGACGCGCTGGCCCAGGGCCACGAAGTCATCGCCAGCAACGGCGTGGTCTACGCGATCGACCGCGTGCTGATGCCGCCGCGCCGCTGAGCCCCGGATTGCACCCGATGCGCCGAACCCATGCAGGCCTGCGCCGGAGAACGGTCCTGAAATCCGCTGCCGCTGCCGTGCTCGCCACCACCCGCGCGGCCTGGTGCCAGCCCGGGCACGCCCAGGCCCACCCCCTGGTGGTGGCCCAGGTCGTCGACCTGTCCAACGAGCAGCAGGACGTCTCGCGGGACTTCCTGGTCGGCTCGCGCGCCGCCTGGCAGGACGTCAACGCCGGCGGCGGCCTGCGCGGCCGGCCGATCCAGCACCTCGTGCTCGAGGTGGACGGAACGCCGGCCAGCCTGCAGGCGGTGTTGCGCTCGGTGCGCGACAACCCCGCCTGCATCGCGCTGTCCGGCACCGTCAGCGACCCGGCGGCCACCCAGCTGGCGGCGCTGCTGCGGCAGGAAGCGCTGGCGATCGCCCACGTCGCGCCCTGGCTGCAGAACTCGATGCAGGAGATCGACGAGCGCACTTTTCCAATCTTCGCGGCGCGCCGCGAGCAGATCGCCCACGCGCTGAAGTCGCTCTCGGCCACCGGCGTGCGCGAAGTCGGCGCGGTGTTCGCATCCCGCCGCGAACACGCGCTGTACCGCGAGGACGCCGCCCGCATCGCCGCCGGCCTCAGGCTCGGCCTGCGCAGCTATCCCGGCGACCTGCCGCTGGCGCAGCTGGGCCAGCAGATGGACCAGGCCACGCCGGCCGTGCTGCTGTTCATCGGCGGCACCCCGGAACTGGTGCAGTTCACCCAGGGGCTGGACCGGCAGGCGCGCCAGCGCTACGTGGTGGCGCTGGCCGACGTCAACCTGCAGACCGTGCTGCAGATGGGCGGCGCCCGGGCCACGCCGGTGATCGCGACCCAGGTGGTGCCGATGGTGACGGCGTCCTCGGTGCCGATCGTGCGGCGTTACCGCGAGGTGCTGGCGCGGCTGTTCGACGAGCAGCCGACGGCGCTGAGCCTGGCCGGCTTCATCGCCGCCCGCTACACCGCCGAAGTGCTGGCCGGCATCGACGGCGCCGTCACCCGCGCCAGCGCGCTGGCCGCGTTCCAGAAGCTCGCCGCGCTGGACCTGGGCGGCTACCGAGTCGCCTTCGACGGCAGCCGCCGCAGCGCCGGCTACGTCACCCAGAGCATGCTGACAGCGGACGGGCGTGTCGTCGGTTGAGGTGCGCCGGCCGGCCCAATGGCGGCGGGCCCGATGCTATGCTGGACCACGCCCCCGCCGAACCAGCCTGATGCAAAACGGAACCCTGCTTGCCGCCGTCGACCTCGGATCGAACAGCTACCGCCTCGAGATCGGCCGCTTCGACCACGGGCAGATCCACCGCACCGAATACCTCAAGGAGACGGTGCGCCAGGGCAACGGCCTGGACGAGGAGCGCAACCTCACGCGCGAGGCGATGCAGCGCGGCTGGGACTGCCTGGCGCGCTTCGGCGAGCGGCTGGCCGGCTTCAAGCGCAACCAGGTGCGTGCGGTCGCCACCCAGACGCTGCGCGAGGCGCGCAACCGCGACGAGTTCCTGGAGCGCGCCCATGCCATCCTGGGCTTTCCGATCGACGTCATCTCCGGCCGCGAGGAAGCGCGGCTGATCTACCAGGGCGTGGCCCACCTGCTGCCGCAGTCGGACGAGCGCCGGCTGGTGGTGGACATCGGCGGCCGCTCCACCGAACTGATCCTGGGCCAGCATTTCACCGCCGGCACCACCGAGAGCTACCGGGTGGGCAGCGTCGCCTGGTCGATGAAGCATTTCCCCGAAGGCCAGTTCACCGAAGGCGCCTTCGCCCGGGCCGAGGTCGCGGCCAAGGCGGTGCTGGACGAAGCGCTGGGCGCCTACCGGCGCAGCGACTGGGACGTGGCC
This sequence comes from Caenimonas terrae, assembly GCF_042655405.1. NCBI lineage: Bacteria > Pseudomonadati > Pseudomonadota > Betaproteobacteria > Burkholderiales > Comamonadaceae > Caenimonas > Caenimonas terrae. The sequence continues at coordinate 263,355 of NZ_JBHSMF010000006.1, forward strand.
TACGGCGCCTCCGGCACCATCGGCGCGGTGGCCGACGTGCTGGGCGCCGCCGGCCGGCCGGCCGGGCTGATCGACCGTGCCGGGCTGCAGTGGCTGCACGAGCGGCTGCTGGCCGCCCGCAGCGCCGACAAGCTCAAGCTCGATGGCATCAAGGACGACCGCCGGGCGGTGATCGGCGGCGGCCTGAGCGTGCTGCAGGCCACCTTCGACCTGCTGGAGATCGACGTGCTGCACGCCGCCGAGGGTGCGCTGCGCCATGGCGCGCTGTTCGACCTGCTGGACCGGGAACACAGCGAGACCGACATCCGGTCCACTACCGTGCAGCGGCTGGCCGGCAAGTTCGGCGCCGATCCGGCGCAGGCGGCACGCGTGGGCCGGGTCGCCGGCCAGCTGCTGCGCCAGCTGCGCAGCGGCAGCGACGCCGCCGAACTCGATCGCCAGCAGGGCGAGCTGGGCTGGGCCGCGCAGCTGCACGAGATCGGCAGCCAGATCTCGCACAGCGATTACCACAAGCACGGTGCCTACATCCTGGACAACGCCGACGCGCCCGGGTTCGCGCAGCCCGAACTGCACCGGCTGAGCCTGCTGGTGCTGGGCCACCGGGGCAAGCTGCGCAAGCTGGACGCCGACTTCGAGGACGACCTGTTCGTGCACCAGCTGCTGTGCCTGCGGCTGGCGGTGATCCTGTGCCACGCGCGGCGCGATCCCGACCTCAAGGGCGTGCAGCTGCGCGCCGACGGCCACGTGATCACGCTCGCCCTGCGCGCCGACTGGCCGCAGGCCTGGCCGCAGTCGGCCTACCTGCTGCGCGAGGAAGTGATCGCCTGGCAGAAGACGCCGTGGATCCTGGCGCTGGCGTGAGCCGGGCCGTCAGTCCCAGAACGGCCGGGCCCGGCCGAAATCCTGGATCGCCCGCTGGCAGGCCTGTGCATTGGGCTCGCGCCGCGCGCTCAGCCAGCCGGCGGCAAACCAGGCGCGCGGCTCGGTGGCGGCCAGCGACCGGTAGGCGTGCAGCGCCATCAGTTCGTCGTTGTACAGCCCCAGCGCGTCCTGCACCGGCTTGAGGCGGTCGGCAAAGGCCTGGCTCCTGGCCGGCGCAAACAGCGGCGCGGCGAACTCGGCCAGGTAGCGCAGGCGCTTGGCGCGCTTGCGCGCGCGGTGCTGGCGCGCCTCGTCCAGGCTGGCGAAGCGGCGGCCATCCTTGAGCACCCGGGCATGCAGGCCGGCCAGCGCCTTGCGCACGCGCTTCCTGGTGGCATCGTGGTCCGGACCGGCGCCGGCGGCGCCGCCGTGCACGAAGGCCAGCAGCCCCAGCAGCGCATCCTGGAACGCCGGTGCGCGCACCGCCGCGCCGGGATCGGGCACCTGCGGCTGCAGCGCCTGCGGCGCAACCGCCGGGCCGCCGGCGCCTTCCATCAGCGGCTCGACGGTGCGCGCCAGGTGGCCCTGGTCGCGGTGCCGTCCCAGCACCCGGAACGCCGCCACCAGCGGCGCTTCCCAGCCGGGATCGATGCCCTGGGCCAGGCCGGCCAGCTCGCGCAGCGCGGTGCGCAGGCGGCGGATGCCCACCCGCAGCTGGTGGATGTGTTCGGCATCGGTGCTGCCGCCGGCGACTTCGCTGGCGTACTCCAGCACCTGGCCCAGGCAGGACGACAACACCGCCGCCACCAGTTCCTGCCCGCCGGCGCGCGGCCCGACCGCGGGCGGCTGCACGGTGGCAACCGGCCGTGCCGTCGTGCCCGCCAGCCGCTGGCCTTTCGCCGACTTGCTGATGGTGCTCAGCCACAGGCCGTGCAGCGCGCAGCCTTCGCGCGCCAGTTGCACCACATCGGCGGGCGCGCCCTGCTGCAGTTCCAGCTCCAGCTCGCGCACCGGCACGGAGTGCGCGCCGGCGACGATGCGGCCTTCGTCCAGCGCCAGTTCGATCTGGGATGCGCCGCGCGCAACCGTCACGGACAGGCGCGTCACGTCGGTTTCGTACAGGGCCACCAGCGGCGGAAAGGCGGCCTGCGGCTTGAGCCGGAGCGCGCGGCGGATCGCCTGCCCCGCCGGCGTGCCGGCGTGGCGCGCGAGGTCCACCGCCGGAATCATTGCCGCTGCGTCCGGCGCCACCGGGGCGTTGTGCTCCTGCCGCTCCAGCGGCCCGCGGCCGGGCGCCTTGGCGGTCTGCACCCACTTGCGGCCTTCCTGGCGCATCCGCACGACGATGCCGTGGCGGGCCAGCGCGCCGTCCGGCGTGTCGAAATAGGTGGCGCGCAGGCGCTCGCGCCTGGCCGGCCCCTGGCGCAGCGCGGCGGCCAGCGGCTGCAGCCGCTCGGGCGGCACTTCCAGCTTCAGTTCGAATTCGGTCATCGTCGATCCGCTCCGGTTGATGGGCCTGTCGTCTCCCGATGGACTTCAGTGCATCCGCAGACCCTCCATGCTGCGTCAGAAAACCGATAAAGCCCACAGCGAACCGCAAGGCGACGTCTGCGCGCCGGGCTTTCCGGCCCGCTGGCCTCCGGGCCAGGCGGGACAGCAGCGTAGACTCGCCGCAACCTGGGCGCCGACCAGCGCCGGCAGCGTGCCGGCGTCGTCGATGTGCCGCTGGCCGCTCCTACAAGGAAAGTGCGAACCGTGAACCAGCGCAGACCCGACATCCACGACCTGACGGGCCTGCGGACCTTCGCCCGGCTTGCCGGTGCCGCCTTGGTCGCATCGGCGGCAGGATTCGGCAGCTATGCCGGTGCGGCGGAACCCGCCCGCCCGGATGCCGACGGCGGGGCAGCGAGCGAGGGCGACCTGCCGCGCGGCCTGCTGGGCGACATGGGCGGCTTGCGCCCCGCGTTGGCTCGCCACGGCACGGTGCTGGGACTGACCGAAGCCAGCGAGGTGACCGGGGTGCTGCGCGGCGGCCTTCGCCAGGGGCAGGCCTACCGTGGCCTCACGACATTGAATCTGACCATGGACACCGAACAGGCGGGCGCCTGGCACGGCGGCACCTTGTTTGCCAGCGCCTTGCAGATCCATGGCCGCGAATTCACGCCGGAATACGTGGGCAGCTTTCACACTGCGAGCAACCTGGAGGCCCGCAGGGCGACCCGGCTCTGGGAGCTGTGGTACCGCCACCAGGTCAGCGGCTCGCTTGACATCAAGGTCGGCCAGCAGAGCATCGACCAGGAATTCATGATCAACGGCGGCGCCGCGCCGTTTGCCGCGGCTTACTTCGGTTGGCCCGCGCTGCCCTCGGTGGACCTTCCCGCCAGCGGCGGGGTGTACCCGCTGGCCAGCCTGGGCGTGCGCGTGCGCGCACAGCTGTCGGAGACATCCACCCTCCTGGCGGGCGTGTTCGCCGGCGATGCGGCCAATTCCAGCAGCCAGGATGCACAGGTCGCCAATCCGCGCGGAACCACATTCAGCCTGCACGGCGGCACCCTCGCCATCGCCGAGTACCAGTACGCTGTCAACCAGGCAGCGCCCGGCGAGACGCAAGGTGCGACTGGATTGCCCGCGACCTACAAGCTCGGCGTGTGGCACCACAGCAAGTCGTTTGCCGACCAGCGCCGCGATGCCCAGGGCCTGTCCCAGGCGGACCCGGCTAGCAATGCAGGCCCGGCCCAGCACCGGGGCAACTTCAGCCTGTATGCCACGGCCGACCGGATGCTGTGGCGCGCGCAAGCTGGTCCCGGGGCCGTGAACGTTTTCCTGCGCGCCATGGCCGCGCCGTCGGACCGCAACCTGGTGAGCTTCTCCGCCGACGCGGGCCTGACCGTGACCGCGCCGTTCGCGGCACGGCCCCATGACGTGCTGGGCGTCGGCGTGGCCTTTCTCAAGCTCAGCCAGGATGCGCTCGCACTTGACCGGGACCTCAACGCGTTCAACAACACCCGCATTCCCGTGCGCAGCCATGAAACCCTGCTGGAGGCGACCTACGTGTACCAGCTGGCGCCCTCTTGGCTGCTGCAGGGGGTGCTCCAGTACACCATCAGGCCCGCAGCCGGGGCGGTCGATCCCGCGGACGCTGCCCGCAAGCAGCGTATTCCCAATGCCACCGCCGTCGGCCTGCGCACCACCATGACCTTCTAGGAGCCTGCGCCGCGACCGGGATAAACTGTATATACCGTTTAACTTCCGCAGGGCGTCCATGGCAACCAGCAAGAAAACCAGCAAGTCCGTGATCCCGGTGCGCAAGCCCGCGCCGAAGAAGCCGGCCGCGGCCAGGCCGCGCGCGAAGGCCGCGCCACGGCCCGCCGCCTCCCCCGCCCCGGCCGCCTCGGCCCGGCCGCTGCCGGCCAGGCCGGCGGAGGCGCCGAAAGCCGACAAGCCGAAGAAGCCCAAGCTGGTGCGCGACAGCTTCACCATTCCCAAGGCCGAGTTCACCGTGCTGCAGGACCTGAAGCTGCGCGCCGGCATGCACGGCACCGCCGCCAAGAAGAGCGAGCTGCTGCGCGCCGGCATCAAGGCGCTCGCCGCCATGAGCGATGCGGCATTCACGGCCGCCCTGGCCGCCGTGCCGCCGATCAAGACCGGCAGGCCGTCGAAGGAATAAGGGCGGGAGGCAGCGATGGACGAGGCACCGGCGGTCCTGGACGGCGGCTGCAGCTGCCGCCACGTGCGCTACCAGCTGCATGGTCCGCCGCTGTTCGTCCATTGCTGCCATTGCACCTGGTGCCAGCGCGAAAGCGGCTCGGCCTTCGCGCTCAACGCGATGGTCGAGTCCGACCGCGTGCAGCTGCTGGCGGGGGAAGTCGAGGTGGTGGACACGCCCTCGGCCAGCGGCAAGGGCCAGCAGATTGCGCGCTGCCCCCACTGCAAGGTGGCGGTCTGGAGCAACTACGCCGGCGCCGGCGCCGCCGTGCGCTTCGTGCGCGTCGGCACGCTGGACGAGGCCGGCCGGCTGCCGCCGGACATCCACATCTTCACCTCGACCAAGCAGCCGTGGGTGCTGCTGCCGCCCGGCACGCCCGCCGTTGCCGAGTATTACCGGGCTTCCGAGCACTGGCCGGCCGCCAGCCTGGAGCGCCGCGCCCGCCTGCAGGCGCAGCAGCAGCAATAGCCGGCGCTAGACCAGGTCGGGCGACTGCACCGACAGCACCACGGTCTGCTGGTGGCCGTCGCGCTCGCGGCTGCGCAGCCACCACACGGCGCCCTTGCGGATCGGGAAGTCGCCGTTGCTCACGCCGATCAGCCGCGCCACCGCCTGCCCCAGCGTCGGCTGGTGGCCGACCACCAGCACCGCCGGCCGGGAGTGCGGCCAGTCCGCGCCCTCCAGCAGCTTGTCGACGCCCATGTCCGGCGCCAGTGCCTCGCTCAGCTTGTACTTGCGGCCCAGCGGCAGCACGGTCTGCTCGCAGCGCAGCGCCGGGCTGCACAGGATGCGCGCGCTGTCCGGCAGGTGCCGGTCCAGCCACACGGCCATGCGGGCCGCCTGCTTCTCGCCGCGCGGGGTGAGCGCGCGCTGCAGGTCGCTCTGGCCATCGTACGGGTCTTCGGCTTCGGCATGGCGCCACAGGATCAGGTCCACGGTCAGGCTCCTTCGGTGTTGTCGCGCGCCGCATAGCGGGCCATCAGGGCCGCCTGCGCGCCATGGCCCTTGGGGTCGCCCGCGCCCTTGACCCGCTTGTAGCTGCCGTCGGCCATCAGGTCCCAGGCGTCGCGGTCGTCGTGCAGGCAGGCCACCAGGCATTCGTCGATGATCCGCTGGCGCAGCCGCGGCTCGTTCACCGGCCAGGCCAGCTCGATGCGGCGCAGCATGTTGCGGTTCATCCAGTCGGCGCTGGACAGGTACAGCTCCTCGGTGCTGCCGCAGCGCAGGTAGAACACGCGCGAATGTTCCAGGAAGCGGCCGACGATGGAGCGCACGCGGATGTTGTCCGAGACGCCCGGCACCCGGGCCGGCAGCATGCAGGCGCCGCGCACGATCAGGTCGATCCTGGCGCCGTGCCGGCCGGCGCGCAGCAGCGCCAGCATCAGCGCCTCGTCGGTCAGCGCGTTCATCTTCAGCACCACCCGGGTCTCGATCCCGCGCGAGGCCGCCTCGCCCAGCACGTCGATCTTCTCGATCAGCTTGCGGTGCAGCTGGAACGGCGCCACCAGCGCCAGGTTCAGGCGCGGCAGCTTGCTCTGGCTGGCCAGCTGCAGGAACACGTTCTCAAGGTCGGCGGTGAGCAAGGGATCCGCCGTGAGGAAGCTCAGGTCGGTGTACAGGCGCGCGGTGCGGGCGTTGTAGTTGCCGGTTCCCAGGTGGGCGTAGCGGCGCAGCTCCCGGCCCTCGCGCCGCGTCACCAGCAGCATCTTGGCGTGCGTCTTCAAGCCCAGCACGCCGTAGACCACCTGGGCGCCGATCGACTCCAGCATCTCCGACCAGTTGATGTTGGCTTCCTCGTCGAAGCGGGCCTGCAGCTCCACCACCACGGTCACTTCCTTGCCGCGGCGCACGCCCTCGCGCAGCAGGTCCATCAGCGTCGAATCGGCGCCGGTGCGGTAGATGGTCTGCTTGATCGCCAGCACGTTGGCGTCCTGCACCGCCTCGCGCAGGAACTCCAGCACGGCGTCATAGCTTTCGTAAGGGTGATGCATCAGCACTTCGCGCCGCTGCAGTTGCTCGAAGAAGGACTGGCCGCGCACCAGCTCCACCGGCCAGGACGGCTTGTAGGGCGGGAACAGCAGCTGCGGCGCGTCCACCAGGTCGATCAGCTGCTGCAGCCGCACCAGGTTGACCGGGCCGTGCACCCGGTACAGCGCCGCCGGCGGCAGGTTGAACTGCTGCAGCAGGAAGCTGGCCAGGTAATCGGAGCAGCCCGAGGAGACTTCGAGGCGCGTGGCCTGGCCGTAGTGCCGGTGCTGCAGGCCCAGGCGCAGGGCGGTGCGCAGGTTGCGCACGTCGTCCTCGTCCACCGCCAGGTCCGAGTGGCGGGTGACGCGGAACTGCGAGAACTGGCCGACCTCGCGCCCGCTGAACAGGCTGTCCAGGTGGGCCCGGATCACGCTGGACAGCGAGACGAACAGCGCCTTCTTGCCCGACACCTTGGCCGGCATCCGGATCACGCGCGGCAGCACGCGCGGCACCTTGACGATGGCGATCTCGTTCTCGCGCCCGAACGCATCCTTGCCGCCCAGGCGGACGATGAAGTTCAGCGACTTGTTGGCCACCTGCGGAAAGGGATGGGCCGGATCCAGCCCGACCGGGATCAGCAGCGGCCGGACCTCGCGCTCGAAATACTCGGCGACCCAGGCGCGCTGGGCGGCGTTGCGGTCGCCGTGGGAGACGATCTCGATGCCGGCCTTGACGAAGGCCGGCGTCAGCTCCTCGTTGAACAGCGCGTACTGCTTGTCGACCAGCTTGTGGGCCGCCTGCGACAGCGCCTCGAAGGTTTCGATGGTGTACAGGCCCTTGTGGTCGCCGTTCTGGACCGCGGTCAGGTGCGGTGCGGCCCGCACCTCGAAGAACTCGTCCAGGTTGGACGAGACGATGCACAGGTAGCGCAGCCGCTCCAGCAGCGGCACGTCGCGCCGATGAGCCCAGTCCAGCACCCGCTCCTGGAAGGCCAGGATGCTGTGGTCGCGGTCCAGGAACCGCAGCGGGCCGTCGGCGGCCGGTTGCGGCGCGGTGGTGGGCGCGGTGCGTGGTGACAATTCCATGACGGGGAGTTCGCCCACAGTATCACGCGCTCGACGACGGTTTTGGGGCCGGCACCAGCGGGTCGGCGCGCCCGGCACCGGCCGGCCGCGGCCGGGCCGGCACCAGATGGCCCGCGAACAGCTCGCCGGCCCGGCGCCAGCTGAAGTCCAGCGCCCGCAGCCGCGCGTGCTCGCGCGGCACGGCCAGCGCCCGGAAGCAGGCCAGCCGCAGGTCCTCGTGCAGCGCGCCGCCCAGGCGGCCGCCGCCGTCCAGGTCCCGCCGCCCCAGCACCTCCAGCGGCCCGTCCACCGGGTACGCGGCCACCGGCGTGCCGCAGGCCATGGCCTCGGCCATCACCAGCCCGAAGGTCTCTGACCGGCTGGGAAAGACGAACAGGTCGGCCGCCGCGTACACCTTCGCCAGTTCGTCGCGCGGCAGCAACCCGAGCCAGTGCACCTGGGGATAGCGCTTCCTGAGCGTGTCCAGCACCGGCCCGACACCGCAGACCACCTTGCTGCCGGGCAACTCCAGCGCCAGGAAGGCGTCGATGTTCTTCTCGTAAGACACCCGCCCGACGAACAGCGCGACCGGCCGGCGCAGGCTGCCGTGCGGTGCGTCGTTGCGCGGCTGCGGGTGGAACCTGAACAGCGCGGTATCGACGCCATGGGTCCAGGGCCTGAGGTTGCGAAAGCCGCGCCGCTGCAGCATCTCCAGCACGCCCTGAGTCGGCACCAGCACGCCGGCCGACGGCCGGTGGAAATGCCGGAACAGCGCATAGCCCCAGGACAGCGGGACGCGCAGTGCCGCGTGCAGGATCTCCGGAAAGCGCGTGTGGAAGGCGGTGGTGAAGGCCAGCCGGCGCTGCAGGCAATAACGGCGCCCGGACCAGCCCAGCGGGCCTTCGGTGGCCAGGTGGATCGCGTCGGGCTGGAACGCATCCAGCCGGCGCGCCAGCTCGAGCGCCGGGGCGACCGCCAGATCGATGCCGTCGTAGCCCGGACAGGGCCGGGTGCGAAACAGATGGGGGTGGATCACTTCCAGCCGGTGGCCGGCCTGCTCCAGTTCCCGCACCAGTTCCACCAGGGTGGTCACGACGCCGTTGACCTGGGGTTGCCAGGCGTCGGTCACCAGGGCGATCTTCACGCCGCCTCCAGTTCCAGCCCGAGTTCCGGCGCCTCGCCCTGCGCCGACGGCGCCTCGCCGCCCGGCATCCAGTGCAGCAGTTCGAGCCGGCCGTCGAAGTGCTCGGCCAGGGCCGTGCGGCTTTCCACCCAGTCGCCGTCGTTGCAGTACAGGGTGCCGCCGATCTCGCGCATCTCGGCGCGGTGGATGTGGCCGCAGACCACGCCGTGGTGGCCGCGCCGGCGGGCCTCGGCGGCGACGGCGGCCTCGAAATCGGCGACGTAGTTCAGCGCCTTCTTGACCTTGTGCTTGAGATAGGCCGAGAGCGACCAGTACGGCAGCCCCAGCCGGCCGCGCAGCCGGTTGAGATGGCGATTGAGCCTGAGCGTGAACTCGTAGAGGTTGTCGCCCAGGTAGGCCAGCCACTTGGCGCACTGGATCACGCCGTCGAAATCGTCGCCGTGCACCACCCACAGCCGGCGGCCGTCGGCGGTCAGGTGCACCGCTTCCCGGCGCACCTCGATGCCGCCGAAATGGTGGCCGCAGTACTGGCGCGCGAACTCGTCGTGGTTGCCCGGCACGTACACCACTTCGCAGCCCTTGCGGGCGCGCCGCAGCAGCTTCTGCACCACGTCGTTGTGCGCCTGCGGCCAGTGCCAGCGGCGCCGCAGCTGCCAGCCGTCGACGATGTCGCCGACCAGGTAGAGGTAATCGCTGTCGCAGGCCTTGAGGAAGTCGAGCAGTTCCCGCGCCTGGCAGCCGGGGGTTCCCAGGTGCAGGTCGGAGATGAAGATGGCGCGGTAGCGCATCAGTGGGTGTTCTCGTAGCCGTCCATGGAACCGAGTCTGGGCGCGCCATGTGACAGCTTGATGGCAACCGGATGACGGTCCGTGGCCCGTCACGCGCGCGTCACCGGCTATGCTCGGCCCATGCCGACGCCGCTGAACTCCCCCGAACTGCAGAACAAGGTGTTCCTGGCGCTGCTGGTGCTGGTGACGGTCGCCTTCGGCCTGATCATCTGGCCGTTCAACGGCGCGATCTGGTGGGCGATCTTCATCGCCATCGTGTTCCTGCCGCTGCACCGCCGGCTGCTGCGGCGCTTCGGCCCGCAGCGCGCCACCCTGGCGGCGCTGGCGACGCTGGGCATCACGCTGGTGGTGGCGATCCTGCCGCTGGTGCTGCTGACGGTGTCGGTGACGCAGGAAGCCGCGGCGATCTACGGCCGGGTCAAGTCGGGCGAGCTCAACCCGGCGCAGTACTTCCAGCAGATCGTCGACAGCCTGCCGGCCTGGCTGCGCCAGCTGGCCGAGCGCTTCGGCCTGCTGGACGTGACGCAGGCGCAGCGCCGGTTCGTGGCCAGCCTGTCGCAAAGCGGCCAGGCGCTGACGGCGCAGGCCCTGAGCATCGGCCAGACCACCTTCGACTTCCTGGTCAGCTTCTTCCTGATGCTGTACCTGCTGTTCTTCCTGCTGCGCGACGGACCGGCGCTGTCGTCCAGCATCGTGGAGGCGATGCCGCTGCAGCGGCATCGCAAGCGGCAACTGTTCGACAAGTTCGTGACCGTCGTGCGGGCCACCGTCAAAGGCAACATCCTGGTGGCGCTGATCCAGGGCGCGCTGGGCGGCCTGGCGCTGGGCTTCCTGGGCGTTCCGGGTGCGATGCTGTGGGGCGCGGTGATGGCGATGCTGTCGCTGCTGCCGGCGATCGGCGCCGCCATCGTCTGGCTGCCGGTGGCCATCTGGTTGCTGGTCACGGGTTCGCTGTGGCAGGGCTTCGGCCTGATCGCCTGGGGCGTGCTGGTGATCGGCCTGGTGGACAACCTGCTGCGGCCGGTGCTGGTGGGCAAGGACACCCAGCTGCCGGACTACCTGGTGCTGTTTTCCACGCTGGGCGGGATGGCGATCTTCGGCCTCAACGGCTTCGTCATCGGCCCGGTGATCGCGGCGATGTTCGTCGCCGCCTGGGACATCTTCGCCAAGGCCGAGCGCGAGGACGGCGCCGCCGGCCCTGCCGGCTAGACCGGTTCCAGCGCCCGCAAGGGTCCGGCCGGCGCTTCGATGCGGATGACGTCGCCCGGCCGCACCTGGCCGCCGGCGAGCACCACGGCCATCACGCCCGCCTTGCGCACCAGGTTGCCGGCCGCATCGCGGTCCAGCACCGCGGCGGTGAGCCCGCGCTGGAACTTGTCGATCTGCGAACAGGGGTTGCGCAGCCCGGTCACTTCGACCACCGCGCTCTCGCCCAGGTGCAGCCTGGTTCCCGTGGCCAGGGCCAGCAGGTCGACGCCGCGGGTGGTGAGGTTCTCGCCCAGCTCGCCGGGCCAGACCGGAAAGCCGGCCTCCATCAGTTCGTCGAACAGCTCCGCATGCAGCAGGTGGACCTGGCGCAGGTTGGGCTGGCTGGGATCGCGCGCCACCCGCGAGCGGTGTTGCACCGTCGTGCCCGAATGGGCGTCGCCCTGCACGCCGATGCCCGGCACCAGGGTGACGGCGTCTTCGGCGAACTTGCTGAAGCTGTGGCTGCCGCTGCGGTGGACCGCGACCACGCTGGCCGGCGGCGCCGTCAACCGGCCCTCACCGCTTCGGCCAGCCGCTCGGCGCTGCTGCGCGCCTGCTTGGCGTCGCGCGCCTCCACCATCACGCGCACCACCGGCTCGGTGCCGCTGGGCCGGATCAGGATGCGGCCGGAAGCGCCCAGCTCCGCCTCGATGCGCTGGCTTTCGCTGGCCAGCTGGGTGTTCTTCCTGAAGTCCTGGCCGGGGGCGAGCTTGACGTTGATCAGGGTCTGCGGGAACAGCGTGACGTTCTTGAGCAGCTGCGACAGCGACTTGCCGCTGCGCACCGTGGCCTGCAGCACCTGCAGCGCGCTGATCAGCCCGTCGCCGGTGGTGTGCTTGTCCAGCGCCAGCAGGTGGCCCGAGCCCTCGCCGCCCAGCAGCCAGCCGCGCTTTTCCAGCTCCTCCAGCACGTAGCGGTCGCCGACCTTGGCCCGCACGAACTCGACCCCGCGCTCGCGCAGCGCCAGCTCCACCGCCATGTTGGTCATCAGCGTGCCGACCGCGCCGGGGACCTTCTCGCCGCGGTCCAGCCGCTCGCACACCATCAGGTACAGCAGCTCGTCGCCGTTGTAGAGGCGCCCGGCCGAATCGACGATCTGCAGCCGGTCGGCGTCGCCGTCCAGCGCCACGCCGAAATCGGCCATGTGCATCTTCACGGTATCGACCAGGGTCTGCGGATGGGTGGCGCCGATGTGGTCGTTGATGTTCAGGCCGTCGGGCGAGCAGCCGATGCAGGCGATCTCGGCGCCGAGCTCGTGGAACACCTTGGGCGCGATGTGGTACGCCGCCCCGTGGGCGGCGTCGATCACCATGCTCACGCCCTTGAGCGTGAGGTTGTGGGCGAAGGTGCTCTTGCAGAACTCGATGTAGCGGCCGGCCGCGTCGTCCAGCCGCCGGGTCTTGCCCAGGTTGGCCGAGTCGGCCCAGACCGGCGGCTTGGCCACTTCCGCCTCCACTTCGAGCTCCCAGTCGTCGGACAGCTTGGTGCCGGTGGCGCTGAAGAACTTGATGCCGTTGTCGGCGAACGGGTTGTGGCTGGCGCTGATGACGACGCCCAGGTCGGCGCGCTGGGCCCGCGTGAGGTAGGCGACGCCCGGCGTCGGCAACGGGCCCAGCAGCACCACGTCGACGCCGGCGGAGTTGAAGCCCGATTCCAGCGCGCTTTCCAGCATGTAGCCGGAGATGCGGGTGTCCTTGCCGATCAGCACCGTGGGTCGGTCGATGGTCTTCTTCAGCACCCGGCCGACCGCGTGCGCCAGCTTGAGCACGAAGTCGGGGGTGATGGGGGGCTGGCCGACCGTGCCGCGGATGCCGTCGGTGCCGAAATAGGTTCTGCTCATGGGGGACTGCCTGGCTGGTCTGTTGTTGAAAAAATTGTAGCGGCGGCCCAGACCTTCAGGGCCGCCGCCGTTTCCCTGACGTCGTGGACGCGCACGATGCGCGCGCCGCGCTCCACGGCCAGCAGCGCCGCGGCGATGCTGGGCGCGAGCCGCTCCTCCACCGGCAGGCCGGTGACGGCGCCCAGCGAGGACTTGCGCGACCACGCCGCCAGCAGCGGATAGCCGTCCGCGAGCAGCTCGCGCTGGCGCGCCAGCAGCGCGAAGTTCTGCGGCGGCGTCTTGCCGAAGCCGATGCCCGGGTCCCAGGCGATCCGGGCCCGGGCGACGCCGGCGGCCAGCAGCAGGGCCGTCTGCTGCCGGAGAAACTCGTGCACCTGCGGCACGGCGTCGCCCGCCAGCGGCGAGCGCTGCATGGTCTGCGGGTCGCCGTGCATGTGCATCAGGCAGACGCCGCAAGCCGGATGGGCCGCGACCGCTTCCAGCGCGCCGGGCTGCCGCAGCGCCCGGATGTCGTTGACGATGTCGGCGCCCTCGGCCAGCGCCGCCCGCATCGTCTGCGGCTTGTAGCTGTCCACCGAGATCGGCACGCCCAGTTTCACCGCCTCCCGCAGCACCGGCAGCACCCGGGCCAGTTCCTCGTCCAGCGGCACCGGCGGCGAGCCGGGGCGGCTGGATTCGCCGCCGATGTCCAGGATGTCGGCGCCCTCGGCAAGCAGCCGCTCGCAATGCGCCAGCGCGGCGCGCGTGCCCGCATGCAGGCCGCCGTCATAGAACGAATCGGGCGTGACATTGACGATGCCCATCAGCCTGGGCCGGGCCAGGTCGATCGAAAAGCGCGCTGTTTGCCAATGCATGCGGCGATTGTCCCGCATGGTCCGGCGCGGCGGGGCTGCGGTCAGGCGCGGCGTGCTCCAATCCGGCCAGACTCCCCGAACACGGACATTTTCTTGCCAGCAGACACCATCGACGAACCGGAGCGCTCCTGGGTGCGCAAGCTCGGCCCCGGCCTGATCACCGGCGCCGCCGACGACGATCCCAGCGGCATCGCCACCTATTCCCAGGCCGGCGCCCAGTTCGGCCTGAGCATGCTGTGGACGGTGCTGCTCACCTGGCCGCTGATGGTGGCGATCCAGGTGGTCAGCGCCCGCATCGGCCGCGTCACCGGGCACGGCCTGGCCGGCAACATCCGGCGCCACTATCCGCGCTGGCTGCTCTATGGCGTGGTGCTGCTGCTGGTGGTGGCCAACACCATCAACATCGCCGCCGACGTCTCGGCCATGGGCGAGGCGGCCCGGCTGCTGGCCGGCGGGCCGGTCCATCTCTACACCCTGCTGTTCGGGACGGTCTCGCTGCTGCTGCAGGTGTTCGTCCCGTACACCCGCTACGTGCCCTGGCTGAAGTGGCTGACGCTGGCGCTGCTGGCGTATGTCGGCGTGGTGTTCACGGTCCAGATCCCGTGGGCGCAGGTGCTGGCCGCGACCTTCTGGCCGCACATCGCCTGGAACGCGCAATACGTCACCACGATGGTGGCGGTGTTCGGCACCACCATCAGCCCCTACCTGTTCTTCTGGCAGGCCTCGCAGGAAGTGGAGGAGCAGCAGGCCACGCCCGGCGCCCTGCCCCTGATCGAGGCGCCGAAGCAGGCGGGCGCCAGTTTCCGCCGCATCCAGGTGGACACCGTGATCGGGATGGCGTTTTCCAACCTGGTGGCGTTCTTCATCATCCTGACCACCGCCCTGACGCTGCACGCCCACGGCGTCACCGACATCCAGACCTCGGCCCAGGCCGCCTCGGCGCTCAAGCCCGTGGCCGGCCAGCTGGCCTTCGCCCTCTTCAGCCTGGGCATCATCGGCACCGGCTTTCTCGCCATCCCGGTGCTGGCCGGCTCGGCCGCCTATGCGATGGCAGGCGCCTTCCACTGGAAGCGCGGGCTGGAGCTGCCGCCCAGCCGCGCCAAGGGCTTCTATTCGATCATCGCCCTGTCCACCGTGATCGGCATGGCGCTGGGCTTCACCGGCATCGACCCGATCAAGGCGCTGTTCTGGAGCGCGGTGATGAACGGCGTGATCGCCGTGCCGATCATGGCGGTGATGATGCTGATGGCCAGCAACCGCAAGGTGATGGGCGATTTCGTCGTCAGCACCCGGCTGCGCTGGCTGGGCTGGGCCGGCACCGCCCTGATGGCGATTGCGGTCGCGGCGATGCTGGTGACCATGTAGCGCCCATGAAAAAAGGGGCCGCGAGGCCCCTTGTTGTCGCCGGCAGGCCGCTCAGGCCGCCGTCGGCGCCGGCTCCGGCGCCACCGTGCTGCCGCCGGAGCCGCCGCCGCTGCCCGACGGAGGCGTGCGCGGCGTCCAGTCCTTGGGCGGGCGCGGCTCCTTGCCGGCCATGATGTCGTCCAGCTGCTCGCTGTCGATGGTTTCCCATTCCAGCAGCGCCTTGGCCATCGCGTGCATCTTGTCCTTGTTGTCCTCGATCAGGCGACGGGCCAGGTTGTACTGCTCGTCGATGATGCGGCGCACCTCGGCGTCCACCTTCTGCATGGTCTGCTCGCTCATGTTGGTGGTCTTGGTCACCGAGCGGCCCAGGAACACTTCGCCCTCGTTCTCGGCGTACACCATCGGGCCCAGGGCATCCGTCATGCCGTAGCGCATCACCATGTCGCGGGCCAGCTGGGTGGCGCGCTCGAAGTCATTGGACGCGCCGGTGGTCATCTGGTTCATGAACACTTCCTCGGCGATCCGGCCGCCGAACAGCATGCTGATCTGGTTCAGCATGTATTCGCTGTCGTAGCTGTAGCGGTCCTGGGCCGGCAGGCTCATGGTCACGCCCAGCGCGCGGCCGCGCGGGATGATGGTGACCTTGTGCACCGGGTCGGTCTTGGGCAGCAGCTTGCCGATCAGCGCGTGGCCGGACTCGTGGTACGCGGTGTTGCGGCGCTCTTCTTCCGGCATCACCATGGACTTGCGCTCGGGGCCCATGAAGATCTTGTCCTTGGCCTTCTCGAAGTCCTGCATCTCGACGACGCGGGCATTGCGGCGGGCGGCCATCAGGGCGGCTTCGTTGCACAGGTTGGCCAGGTCGGCGCCGGACATGCCGGGCGTGCCACGGGCGATCACACTGGCGTTCACGTCCTGGCCGATCGGCACCTTGCGCATGTGCACGTTCAGGATCTGCTCGCGGCCGCGGATGTCCGGCAGCTGCACGTAGACCTGGCGGTCGAAGCGGCCCGGACGCAGCAGGGCGGCGTCCAGGATGTCCGGGCGGTTGGTGGCCGCGACCACGATCACGCCCAGGTTGGTCTCGAAGCCGTCCATCTCGACCAGCATCTGGTTGAGGGTCTGCTCGCGCTCGTCGTTGCCGCCGCCCAGGCCGGCGCCACGCTGGCGGCCGACGGCGTCGATTTCGTCGATGAAGATGATGCAGGGCGCGTTCTTCTTGGCGTTCTCGAACATGTCGCGCACGCGGGCCGCGCCCACGCCGACGAACATCTCGACGAAGTCCGAACCGGAGATCGAGAAGAACGGCACCTTGGCTTCACCCGCGATGCCCTTGGCCAGCAGCGTCTTGCCGGTGCCCGGGGGGCCGACCAGCAGCAGGCCGCGCGGAATGCGCCCGCCCAGCTTCTGGAATTTCTGCGGGTCCTTCAGGAAATCCACGACTTCCTTGACTTCTTCCTTGGCCTCGTCGCAGCCGGCGACATCCGCGAACGTCACGGTGTTGTTGTTCTCGTCGAGCATCCGGGCCTTGCTCTTGCCGAAGCTGAAGGCCCCGCCCTTGCCGCCGCCCTGCATCTGGCGCATGAAGTAGATCCAGACGCCGATCAGCAGCAGCATCGGTCCCCAGCTGACCAGCAGCGTCATCAGCAGCGAGCCCTCTTCGCGCGGCTTGACGTCGAACTTCACGCCGTTGTTGATCAGGTCGCCGACCAGGCCGCGGTCCAGGTAGGTGGCGGTGGTGCGGACCTTGCGGTCGTCATTGGTGACGGCGATGATCTCGGTGCCGCCCTGCCCTTCCTGGATGATCGCGTTCTTGATCCGCTTGCCGCGCACCTCTTCCAGGAAGTCCGAGTAGCCCATCACGCTGGCGCCGGCGGCGCCGCGGGTGTCGAACTGCTTGAAGACCGTGAAGAGCACGAGGGCGATCACCAGCCACACGGCAATTTTAGAAAACCACTGATTGTTCAACGTCTGTCTCCGGGGAGGGTACTCGAGCTACTTGCGCCCCATTCTAGGCGTTTCAAGCTATGCAATGATGTATTTTGGCGACGCCGCCCCCCGGAAACGCAGGGACATCTTGACGAATGTCACAGGCTTTACCTCGGCGCCTTCAGCCCCATGCCCACGAGGAATGTCTCGGAGGATTTGTCGCGCGACGCCTTCGGTTTGATCGGCTTGACCACCTTGAAGGTCTCCTTGAAGAGCTTGACAAGCTGGCTGTAGCCGCTGCCGTGGAACAGCTTGACCACCAGCGCCCCCTGCGGCTTCATGTGCGCCAGCGAAAAGTCCACCGCCAGTTCCACCAGGTGGGAGATCCGTGCCATGTCGGCCGAGTCGATGCCCGACAGGTTGGGCGCCATGTCCGAGACCACCATGTCCGCCTTGCGCCCGGCCAGCAGCGCCTCCAGCTGGGCCAGCGGGCCGGGTTCGGTGAAGTCGCCCTGCAGGAACTGCACGCCCTCCACCGGCTCCATCGGCAGGATGTCGATCGCCAGGATGGTGCCGTTGAGTTCGCCCTGGGCGGCGCCCCTGGGCGACAGCTTGCGGCGCAGGTACTGGCTCCAGGCGCCCGGCGCCGAGCCCAGGTCCACCACCAGCTGGCCGGGCTTGATCAGGCCCAGCGTCTCGTCGATCTCCTTGAGCTTGTAGGCCGCCCGGGCCCGATAGCCCTCCTTCTGGGCCTGCTTCACGTAGGGGTCGTTGACGTGGTCGTTGATCCACGCGCGGTTGACTTTGCTGCTCTTTTTCATCTGGATGCCGATTCTGGGCCAAGACGGATGCCGGACGCAGAGGACGCAGAAGTGACGCACTTCTGCGTCCTCTGCGTCCGGCTGTCCGCTCCCGGCTCCAGGCGGGATAATCCCCCCATGCCCCAAATCCAACTGACAGTGCAACAGCGCAAAGTCCACCGCGCCGAAGCCCACCATCTCGACCCGGTCGTGATGATCGGCAACGACGGCCTCACGGACAACGTGCGCAAGGAAATCGACGCCGCGCTGAGCGCCCACGGGCTGATCAAGGTCCGCGTCCACGGCGACGACCGGGTGCAGCGCGAGGCCATGTACCAGTCGCTCGCCGACGACCTGGGCGCTGCGCCGATCCAGCACATCGGCAAGCTGCTGGTGCTGTGGCGGCCCAAGCCGCCCAAGGCCAAGGCGGCCAGCGACGACGAGGACCGGATGCCGGGCCCGCGCGAGTTCAAGGTGCTCAAGTACAGCAAGCAGGCCGGCCAGCGACCGGAAGTCAAGACGCTGCGGGTGCTGGGCAACCAGCGGCTGACGCCGGGCGGCCAGGTGCGGCGCGCCAAGGCGCCCAAGCAGAAGTCGATCAAGAAGGGCCGGCAGACCTGAGGCGGCTGCCCAGCTTCCACAGCGTCACTCCGGCGCACACCCATTGCAGCAGGTACATCCCGCTGCCGACTGCGTGCCACAGCGGCAGGTTGTCGCGCGCGACGATCCGCGGCGCCACCGCGAATTCGGACAGCAGCGCCAGCAGCATGCCGCCGGCGATGAAGGCCATGGCGCCGCCGCCCCAGTCGATCCTGGCTTCGGAATCCCGGCCCCGTGCGATGGCCAGCAGCAGGATGCCGCAGCCCAGCGCGATCCAGGTCTGGGCCGCGAACAGCCGGGCCGCCATGTTGCCGGCGATGGCCGGCGTGGGCAGGTGGGTGAAGAGCAGCGGCACGGTGACGAACCCCGTGACCGTCAGGCTGCCCCACCACAGCGCCGCCGCCAGCAGCGCGAGACCGGACGGCAGGCGCTGCAGGCTCACACGTAGCTCACTGCCACGATTTCGTAGCGCTTGAGGCCGCCGGGCGCCTGCACTTCGGCGGTGTCGCCCACTTCCTTGCCGATCAGGGCGCGGGCGATCGGGCTGGAGATGTTGACCAGGCCCTTTTTCAGGTCGGCCTCGTCCTCGCCGACGATCTGGTAGGTCACCTTCTCGCCCGATTCCTCCTCTTCCAGCTGCACCGTGGCGCCGAACACGACCCGGCCCTCGGCATCCACCGCCGACGGGTCGATGATCTGCGCCGCCGACAGCTTGCTCTCCACCTCCTGGATCCGGCCTTCGATGAAGCCCTGCCGGTCCTTGGCCGCTTCGTATTCGGCGTTTTCCGACAGGTCGCCCTGGGCGCGCGCCTCGGCGATGGCGTTGATCACCCAGGGCCGCTGCACGGTCTTGAGTTCATGCAGTTCGGCCTTGAGCTTTTCCGCGCCGCGCTTGGTGATGGGAATGGTCGCCATGTCTGAAGTCTTCAAAAAAAGGAAAGGCCGGACAGCGTCGTCCGGCCGGGAATTCTGGCCGCCGCTAGATCAGCGGATGGCCCGCGAGGCGGGTCAGGATCGCGAGCGGGCTCGCTTCCCGATTGTATTGGCTGGCCACCGGCAGGTGGAACGTGCGCTCGATCATGTGCTGGCCGGACATCGCCGCGTGCACCGTCTGGTCGGAAAAGCAGACCCAGGTGCTGCCCGGGGGGAACTCCATGGTCTGCTGCGGCGCCTCCGCCTGGTAGCCGGCGTCGGCCTTCATCAGGTCGTGCAGCTGCAGCATCAGGTGGTCGTATTCGCTGCGCAGCGACTTGGTCACGCCCAGCGCCCGCAGCAGCCGGGCCTGCAGCGGCGAATAGCGCCGCGCGACCGGCAGGAAGCGGCGCGCCACGTCGCCGAACGGCTCGCCGATCCGCCAGACCCGCGGCTGGCCGTGCGGGTTGATGTTGGAGAACACGCGCAGGATGCGCTCGCCGCGGTTGGGCCGCGACGGAAACGCATCGACGTGCAGGCGGCGGTCGTCGGCGCGCCACGACTGCCTGCGGTTGGAGACGCCCACCGGACGCAGGCTGGTCGGCGCCAGCCGCAGCTGGCCCTGGTACTTGGGAAAGAGCGTGTGCACCAGCTGCAGGGACTGCGCGGCAAAGCGCTCTATCAGGGCCCGGGCCTGCGCCTGCACCGGCGCCTCGCCGGCCACGCCCTTGAGCTGGCCGGCGGCGTCCAGGCTGATGTTGCGCACGCCCGGCTGCAGCAGCGCCGGGCCGAGCAGCGCCTGCTCGCCCGGCGACAGCGCAAAGGAAAGCCGCGGGAAATACAGCACCTGGCCGTCCTCCACCGCCTCGATCCAGGCCGGGTCGGAGCCGGGCGCGGCCCAGTCGGCGCTCTCGAGCGTGAGGAGCCGGGTTTGCACGGTCAGCTCCCCTGCCCCTTCAGGCTGCGCGCAGCTGCGCGTGCAGCTCCTGCAGCGAGACGACGCCCAGGTTGTCCATGTGCTTCATGCCTTCCACCGCCGCTTCGGCGCCGAAGATGGTGGTGAAGGTGGTGACGCGCGCCAGCAGGGCCGACGTGCGGATCTGGCGCGAGTCGGTGATCGCGTTGCGGCGTTCCTCGACCGTGTTGATGACCAGCGCGATCTCGTTGTTCTTGATCATGTCGACGATGTGCGGCCGGCCCTCGGTGACCTTGTTGACCATCACGCAGGCAATGCCGGCGGCGCAGATCGCTGCCGCCGTGCCCTTGGTCGCCACCAGGTCGAAGCCCATGTCGGCCAGCTGGCGCGCGACCTCGATCGCGCGCGGCTTGTCGTTGTTCTTCACGCTCAGGAACACCTTCCTGACCGCGTCGGTCGGCCGCGGCAGCTTGGTGCCGGCGCCGACCTGGCTCTTGACGAAGGCCTCGCCGAAGGTCTTGCCCACGCCCATCACCTCGCCGGTGGACTTCATCTCCGGGCCCAGGATGGTGTCCACGCCAGGGAACTTGACGAAGGGGAACACCGCCTCCTTGACGCTGAAGTACGGCGGGTTCACCTCCTCGGTGATGCCCTGCGAGGCCAGGCTCTGGCCGACCATGCAGCGCGCCGCCACCTTGGCCAGCTGCACGCCGGTCGCCTTGGACACGTACGGCACGGTGCGCGAGGCGCGGGGATTGACCTCCAGCACGAAGATCACGTCCTTGCCGTCCTTCTCCTGGATCGCGAACTGCACGTTCATCAGCCCGATCACGTTCAGGCCCTTGGCCATCAGTGCGGTCTGGCGCTTCATTTCGTCGATCGTTTCCTTGCTCAGCGAATACGGCGGCAGCGAACAGGCCGAGTCGCCCGAGTGGACGCCGGCCTGCTCGATGTGCTCCATCACGCCGCCGATGAAGGTGGCCGTGCCGTCCGAGATGCAGTCCACGTCGCATTCCACCGCGTCGTTCAGGAACCGGTCCAGCAGCACCGGCGAGTCGTTGGAGACCTTCACTGCCTCGCGCATGTAGCGCTCCAGGTCGCGCTGCTCGTGGACGATCTCCATCGCCCGGCCGCCCAGCACGTAGCTGGGGCGCACCACCAGCGGATAGCCCAGCGCGGCCGCCTTCTCCAGGGCCTCCGCCTCGGTGCGCGCCGTCGCATTCGGCGGCTGGCGCAGCCCCAGTTCGTGCAGCAGCTTCTGGAAGCGCTCGCGGTCTTCCGCGGCGTCGATCATGTCGGGCGAGGTGCCGATGATGGGCACGCCTTCCGCCTCCAGGTCCAGCGCGAGCTTCAGCGGCGTCTGGCCGCCGTACTGGACGATCACGCCCAGCGGCTTCTCCCTGTCGACGATCTCCAGCACGTCTTCCAGCGTCACCGGCTCGAAGTACAGGCGGTCGGAGGTGTCGTAATCGGTGGAGACGGTCTCCGGATTGCAGTTGACCATGATGGTCTCGTAGCCGTCTTCGCGCATGGCGAGGGCCGCGTGCACGCAGCAGTAATCGAACTCGATGCCCTGGCCGATCCGGTTGGGCCCGCCGCCCAGCACCATGATCTTCTTGCGGTCGGTCGGCTCCGATTCGTCCTCTTCCTCGTAGGTCGAGTACATGTAGGCGGTGTTGGTCGAGAACTCCGCGGCGCAGGTGTCCACCCGCTTGTAGACCGGCCGCACGCCCAGCGCGCGCCGCTTCTCGCGGATCACCTTGTCGGTGGTCTTGAGCTGCCTGGCCAGCCGGCGGTCGGAGAAGCCCTTCTGCTTGAGCAGCAGCAGGGTGGCCTTGTCGACCTGGTCCAGCGACATCTTCTCCAGCTCGAGCTCGATCTTGACGATCTCCTCGATCTGCACCAGGAACCACTTGTCGATCTTGGTCAGGTCGTAGACCTCGTCGACCGACAGGCCCATTGCGAAGGCGTCGCCGACGTACCAGATCCGCTCGGGACCGGGCGCGCCCAGTTCCTTTTCCAGCACCTCGCGGTCCTGGGTTTTCTCGTTCAGGCCGTCGACGCCCACTTCCAGCCCGCGCAGCGCCTTCTGGAACGATTCCTGGAAGGTGCGGCCCATCGCCATCACCTCGCCCACCGACTTCATCTGGGTGGTCAGGCGCGAATCGGCCTGCGGGAATTTCTCGAAGGCGAAACGCGGGATCTTGGTGACCACGTAGTCGATGCTGGGCTCGAACGACGCGGGGGTTGCGCCGCCGGTGATCTCGTTGCGCAGTTCGTCCAGCGTGTAGCCGACGGCCAGCTTGGCCGCGACCTTGGCGATCGGAAAACCGGTGGCCTTGGACGCCAGCGCGGACGACCGCGAGACGCGCGGGTTCATCTCGATCACGATCATCCGGCCGTCCACCGGATTGATCGAGAACTGCACGTTCGAGCCGCCGGTGTCGACGCCGATCTCGCGCAGCACCGCGATCGAGGCGTTGCGCATGATCTGGTACTCCTTGTCCGTCAGGGTCTGCGCCGGCGCGACCGTGATCGAGTCGCCGGTGTGCACGCCCATCGGGTCCAGGTTCTCGATCGAGCAGATGATGATGCAGTTGTCCGCCTTGTCGCGCACCACTTCCATCTCGAACTCTTTCCATCCCAGCAGCGATTCCTCGATCAGCAGTTCGCTGGTCGGCGAGGCTTCCAGGCCGCGCTTGCAGATGGTCTCGAACTCCTCGGAGTTGTAGGCGATGCCGCCGCCGGTGCCGCCGAGCGTGAAGCTGGGGCGGATCACGGTGGGAAAGCCCACGGTCTTCTGCACCGACCAGGCCTCGTCCATGTTGTGGGCGATGCCCGAGCGCGCCGAGCCCAGGCCGATGCGCGTCATCGCCTCCTTGAACTTCAGGCGGTCCTCGGCCTTGTCGATCGCTTCCGGCGTGGCGCCGATCAGCTCGCACTTGTACTTGTGCAGCACGCCGTGGTGCCACAGGTCCAGCGCGCAATTGAGCGCGGTCTGCCCGCCCATGGTCGGCAGGATGGCGTCCGGCCTTTCCTTGGCGATGATCTTTTCCACCGTCTGCCAGGTGATCGGCTCGATGTAGGTGACGTCGGCGGTGGCCGGGTCCGTCATGATCGTCGCCGGGTTGCTGTTGATCAGGATGACCTTGTAGCCCTCCTCGCGCAGCGCCTTGCAGGCCTGCACGCCGGAGTAGTCGAATTCGCAGGCCTGGCCGATGACGATCGGGCCGGCGCCGATGATGAGGATGCTCTTGAGGTCTTGGCGTTTAGGCATGGCTTACTTCTTCTTGTCTGCTGCGGCCTGGTCCATCAACCCGGTGAAGCGGTCGAACAGGTAGCCGATGTCGTGCGGTCCGGGCGAGGCTTCCGGATGGCCCTGGAAGCAGAATGCGGGCTTGTCAGTGCGCGCCAGGCCCTGCAGCGTGCCGTCGAACAGCGAGATGTGCGTCGGCCGCAGGTTGGCCGGCAGCGTCTTTTCGTCGACCGCGAAGCCGTGGTTCTGGCTGGTGATGCTGACGCGGTTGTTGTCCAGGTCCTTGACCGGGTGGTTGGCGCCATGGTGGCCGAACTTCATCTTGAAGGTCTTCGCCCCGGAGGCCAGCGCCATGATCTGGTGGCCCAGGCAGATGCCGAAGGTGGGATAGCCAGCCTCGATCAGGTCGCGGGTCGCCTCGATCGCGTAGTCGCAGGGCTCCGGGTCGCCCGGGCCGTTGCTCAGGAACACGCCGTCCGGCTCCATCGCCTTGACCTGCGCCGCCGTGGTCTGGGCCGGCACCACCGTCACGCGGCAGCCGCGCTCGGCCAGCATGCGCAGGATGTTGTTCTTGACGCCGTAGTCGAAGGCGACCACGTGGTACCTGGGGGTCTGCAGCTGGCCGTAGCCCTCGCCCAGCGCCCATTCGGTCTGGGTCCAGTCGTAGGGCTGGCGCACCGACACCTCCTTGGCCAGGTCGAGGCCGGCCATCGAGGGCGTGGCGCGGGCCGCGGCCACCGCCTTGTCCACCAGCGCCGGGGTGATTTCCGTGCCGGCGGCCAGCGCCAGGATGGCGCCGCCCTGGGCGCCCTTGGTGCGCAGGATGCGGGTCAGCTTGCGGGTGTCGATGTTGGCGATCGCCACCGTGTTCTCGCGCACCAGGTACTGGTGCAGCGTCATGTGCGAGCGGAAGTTGGACGCCACCAGCGGCAGGTCGCGGATCACGAGGCCGGCAGCGTGGACCTTGGCGGCCTCGATGTCTTCCTCGTTGACGCCGTAGTTGCCGATGTGCGGATAGGTGAGCGTCACGATCTGGCCGCGGTAGCTCGGGTCGGTGAGGATTTCCTGGTAACCGGTGATCGCCGTGTTGAACACGACTTCGCCGGTGGTGGTGCCGGTGGCGCCGATCGAAATGCCAAGAAAGACCGTGCCGTCTGCGAGCGCCAGGATGGCGGGAGGGGCGGTTCCCTGTTGAGACAAGAGCACTGGGTTCTCCGGATGATTACGGGTACGCCCAAACGCGCTCAAGAGCGGGCTCTTGATTGCTTCTTTTGTCAGGGAGAGGCTGGAGTGCGCTAGGCGTACGGGGGTTTGCGGGAAAGCCCTTGATTATAACCGGCCGAGCTGCCGGCCTGCCCACCGCCCGGACTGAAAACCCTTCTGCGGCTTCTGCGCCCCTTTGCCCCCTCTGCGTTCAAAAACACCGTCCCTGCCGCGGACCCACTCAGGCGTGGGACGTGGCGCTGGCGTGCAGGCAGATGGCAGCGGCGCAGGAGACGTTGAGCGACTCCTCGCCTCCGGGCTGGGCGATGCGCACGGCCAGGCTGGCGCGCGAGCCGACCTCGTCGCCGACGCCCTGCCCTTCGTGGCCCAGGGCCCAGGCGCAGGGCCACGGCAGCCCGGCCTGGTGCAGGAATTCGCCGTGGTGGGAGCTGGTCACCAGGATCGGCACCGCCAGCGCGTCCAGCGCCGCTGGCTCCAGCGACTCCAGCAGCCGCAGGCCGAAGTGCGCGCCCATGCCGGCGCGCAGCACCTTGGGACTCCACAGCGCCGCCGTGCCCTTCAGGGCGATCACCTGCCGGAAGCCGAAGGCGCCGGCGCTGCGCAGGATGGCGCCGACGTTGCCGGCGTCCTGCACCCGGTCCAGGATGACGCTGGCGGCCAGCGGATCCAGCGCCGGCGCGGCCGGCAGGTCGATGGCGAAGGCCATGGTGGCCGGCGACTCCAGGCCGCTGATGCCGGCGAACAGCGCATCCGCCACCAGCACGGTCTTGGCGGCGGCCGTCGCCCACTCAGTGCGGGCCTGCGGCCAGGCCGATTCGGCGAACACCGCCAGCGCCGGCCGGACGCCCCTGGCCAGGGCGGCGCGGCACAGGTGGTCGCCCTCGATCCAGACCCGCTGCTGCTTGCGGTAGGCCGTGCTGTCCTGCGCCAGCCGCCGCAGCTCCTTGAGCAGCGGGTTCTCGCGCGAGCTGATCAGCTGCGGGTCGGGAGAGCTCACGACGCGCGCAGTTCGATCAGCTGACCGTCCGGCGTCATGAAGGTGGCGGCCACCGGCCCGAAGAACTTGCGGTGGTGGCGGCAGGCGCCGTGCACGCGCAGCGCTTCCAGGTGCTCGGGCGTGCCGTAGCCCTTGTGGGCGGCGAAACCGTAATGCGGGAACTCCTCGTCCAGCTGCTGGCACAGGCGGTCGCGGTGCACCTTGGCCAGGATGGAGGCGGCGGAGATCGACTTGATCTTGGCGTCGCCGCCGATCACCGCTTCGGCCAGCACGTCGATGGTGGGCAGGCGGTTGCCGTCCACCAGCACCTTGGCCGGCTTGAGCCGCAGGCCTTCGACCGCGCGCTTCATCGCCAGCATGGTGGCGTGCAGGATGTTCAGTTCGTCGATCTCCTCGACCGAGGCCTGCGCCACCGAGCAGCACAGCGCCTTTTCGCGGATCAGGTCGTACAGCTTGTCGCGTTGCAGCGGAGTCAGGATCTTGGAGTCCGCCAGCCCGCGGATGCGCTTGCCGTCGTCCAGGATCACCGCGGCGGCGACCACCGGACCGGCCAGCGGGCCGCGCCCGGCCTCGTCGACGCCCGCCATCAGGCCGACGGGGTCCCACGCGAGCTTCTTCTGCTCAGGTCCGGATAACTTTTTCGATGGCATCGGTGGCTAGCGCGCGGGTGTCGCGCCGCAGCTCGTGCTGCAGCGCCTGGAATCGGTGTTGTACGGCGCTGATTCTCGCAGGAGCGGCCAGCCAATCCAAGACCGCCCGCGAGAGTTTTTCCGGCGTGGCGTCCTCCTGCAACAATTCCGGCACCACGAACTCGCCGCACAGGATGTTGGGCAGGCCGATCCACGGCTGCAGGTGCTGGCGCCGCATCAGCCTGGCGGTCAGCCAGCTCACCGCGTAGCCGATCACCATCGGCCGCTTGAACAGCGCGGCTTCCAGGGTGGCGGTGCCGCTGGCGATCAGCGTGACGTCGCAGGCGGCCAGCGCGGTATGCGACTGCCCATCGAGCACCTGCAGTCCGTCGGCCAGGCCGGCAGCCCGCGCCGCCTGCTCGATGGCCGCCTTCAGGCCGGGCGCGGCCGGCGTGACGAAGCGCACGCCCGGGCGGGCCTGCCGGATCTGCAGCGCGGCGGCGAAGAAGCGCGGCGCCATGTAGTGGATCTCCGAGCGCCGGCTGCCCGGCAGGATCGCGACCACCTCGTCGCCGTCCGCCAGGCCCAGCGCCCGGCGCGCGCCCGCCTTGTCGGCCTCCAGCGGAATCACGCTGGCCAGCGGATGGCCGACGTAGGTGGCGGCGATCCCGTGCTGCTGCAACAGCGCCGGCTCGAAGGGAAAGAGGCACAACACGTGGTCGCAGGCCTGCCGCATCTTTTCCACCCGCTGCGGCCGCCAGGCCCAGATCGACGGGCAGACGAAGTGGATGGTGGGAATGCCCCGCTGCCGCAACGCCGCTTCCAGGTCGAGGTTGAAATCCGGCGCATCGACGCCGATGAAGGCGCTGGGCGGCTCGCGCAGCAGGCGCTCGCGCAACTGGCTGCGGATGCCGACGATCTCGCGGTAATGGCGCAGCACCTCCACGTAGCCGCGGACGGCCAGCTTGTCCTGCGGCCACCAGGCCTGGAAGCCGCGCGCCGCCATCTGCGGCCCGCCGATGCCGTGGGCCTGCAGCTGCGGCCAGCGCTGCTTCATGCCATCGAGCAGCAGCCCCGCCAGCAGGTCGCCGGACGCCTCGCCCGCGACCATTGCAAATGTTGCCCCCACGCTTGTCACTTCGTGTCCTGCGCTGCCCCCGAGGGGGCTTTCGCGCCTTGGGGCGGCCCGGCGGCGCTCACCGCGGCGTCATCGCACGATGCCGCGCTGGGGCGAGACCCTGGCCAGGAAGTCCAGCATCAGAGCGACGTCGGGGGCGGCCTCGGGCGTCTCGCGCGCCAGGGCGGCGATGCGCTCGCGCGACTGCTCCAGCGTCAGGCCGTCACGGTAAAGCGCCTTGTGCATGGCCTTGACGGCGGCGATCCGCTCGGCCGAGAAGCCGCGCCGGCGCAGGCCCTCGTAGTTCATCGAGCGGGCCTGGGCCGGCTGGCCCTGGCTCATGACGAAGGGCGGCTGGTCCGCCAGCAGCACCGCGTTCATCGCCGACATCGCGTGGGCGCCGATGCGCACGAACTGGTGCACGATGGTGAAGCCGCCCAGGATCACCCAGTCGCCCACCTCCACGTGGCCGGCCAGCTGCGAATTGTTGGCGAAGATGGTCTGGTTGCCCACCTTGCAGTCGTGCGCCAGGTGCACGTAGGCCATCAGCCAGTTGTCGTCGCCGACGCTGGTCACGCCGCCGCCGCCGGGCGAACCGATGTTGAAGGTGGAGAACTCGCGGATGGTGTTGCGGTTGCCGATCACCAGCTCGCACGGCTCGCCGGCGTACTTCTTGTCTTGCGGGATCGCGCCGAGCGAATTGAACTGGAAGATGCGGTTGTCGCGGCCGATGGTGGTGCGGCCCTCGATCACGCAGTGCGGGCCGACGGTGGTGCCGGCGCCGATCTTCACGTGCGGGCCGATCAGGGTGTAGGGGCCGATGCTGACGGAATCATCGATCTGCGCGCCGGGGTCCACGATCGCCGTGGGGTGGATCAGAGCCATGGCCCGGCTCAGGCGATGGTCCGCATGGTGCACATCAGCTCGGCTTCGCAAGCCACTTCGGTGCCGACACGGGTGATGCCCTTGAACTTGTAGATGCCGGACTTGGCCCGCTCCAGCGTCACGTCCATGATCAGCTGGTCGCCCGGCTCCACCGGCCGCTTGAAGCGCGCGCCGTCGATGCCGGCGAAGTAATAGATGCTCTTCTCGTCGGGCCGGGCGTCCATCATGTGGAACGACAGCAGGGCGGCGGCCTGCGCCATCGCCTCCAGCATCAGCACGCCGGGCATCACCGGCCGGCGCGGAAAGTGGCCGGTGAAGAAGGGCTCGTTGATCGTGACGTTCTTGAGCGCCTTGATGCTCTTGCCCTTGTCGATCGAAAGCACGCGGTCCACCATCAGGAACGGATAGCGGTGCGGCAGCAGGGTGAGGATTTCGTGGATGTCCATCGTGGCTATTTCTTCTCCAGGGCCTTGAGGCGTTCGCGCAGGCCGTGCAGCTGCTTGAGCGTCGCCGCATTTTTTTCCCAGGCTGCATTGTCGTCGATGGGAAAGAATCCGGTGTAGTGGCCGGGCCGCGAGATCGAGCGGGTGACGTTGGACAGCGCCGAAATGTGCACGTTGTCGGCGATCGTGAGGTGGCCCAGGATGCCGGCGCCGCCGCCGATGGTGCAATGCGCGCCGATGGTGGCGCTGCCGGCCACGCCGACGCAGCCGGCGATGGCCGTGTGGCGGCCGATGCGCACGTTGTGGCCGATCTGGATCAGGTTGTCCAGCTTGACGCCGTCCTCGATCACCGTGTCGGCCAGGGCGCCGCGGTCGATGCAGGTGTTGGCGCCGATCTCCACGTCGTTGCCGATGCGCACCGCGCCGAGCTGCTCGATCTTTTCCCAGGCGCCGGCGTTGGGCGCGAAGCCGAAGCCGTCGGCCCCGATCACGACGCCCGGATGCAGCACGCAGCGCTCGCCGACGACGCAGTTCTCGCCCACCGTCACGCGCGGCGCCAGCCGCGTCCCCGCGCCGATGCGCGCGCCGCGTTCGATCACGCACAGGGCGCCGATGCTGGCGGCCGGATCGATCACCGCCGCGGCATCGATCACCGCGCTGGGATGGATGGCCGGACCGGCCGGCGGCGCCGACTGCTTCTTCCACAGCTGGGTCAGCCGGGCGAAATAAAGATAGGGGTCCGGGGCGACGATGCAGGCGCCGCGGGCCTGCGCGGCGGCCAGCATCGAGGGCGCCACGATGACGCAGCCCGCGCGCGAGGCCGCCAGTTGCGGCTGGTAGCGCGGATTGCTCAGGAAGGACAGCTGGCCGGGCCCGGCCTGCTCCAGCGGGGCCAGGCCTTCGACCAGCAGGGCCGGGTCGCCGTGAAGCTCCCCGCCCAGGGCTGCAACGATAGCGGCTAGACGCAGCGCCACGTTGTGCCGGCCAGCATCACTTGGACGCGTTCAGCGCCTTGATCACCTTGTCAGTGATGTCGTGCTTGGGATTGATGTAGACGGCTTCCTGCAGCACCACGTCGTACTTCTCGGCCTCGGCGACCTGCTTGACCACCTTGTTGGCGCGCTCCAGCACCTGCTGCAGCTCCTCGTTCTTGCGGGCGTTGAGGTCTTCCTGGAACTCGCGGCGCTTGCGCTGGAATTCGCGGTCCTGGTCCACCAGCTGCTTCTGGCGCTGGGCGCGCTGCGCCTCCGACAGCGTCGGCGCCTCGCGCTCGAACTTGTCCGAGAGCGACTTGAGGTTGTTGCCGATGTCGTTGAGTTCCTTCTCGCGGCGCGAGAATTCCTGCTCCAGCTTGGCCTGCGCCGCCTTGGCGGTGTTCGCCTCCCTGAAGATCCGGTCGGTGTTGACGAAGCCGACACGGAATTCGTCGGCGTGCGCCGCGAAGGCCACCAGGCCCACGAGGACCAGCAGCCATTGACGGAGAAGATGCTTCATTAGAAAGACGTTCCGATCTGGAATTGCAATTTCTGGATTCTATCGCCAGCGAACTTGCGAATGGGGTGGGCCACCGCGAGACGCAAGGGGCCGATCGGCGAGATCCAGCTGACGCCGAAGCCCACGGACGAGCGGAAAGTCGACAGCGTGACCTTTTCGTTCTCGCCGTACACGTTGCCGGCGTCGACGAAACCGAACAGCCGCAGCGACTTGTCGTTGCCGGCGCCGGGGAACGGCGTGAGCACCTCGGCATTGAGCGTGAACTTCTTGGGGCCGCCGATCACCGAACCGGTGACGTCCCGCGGCCCCAGCGTGCCCTGCTCGAAGCCGCGCACCGAACCGAGGCCGCCGGAATAGAAGTTCTTGAACACCGGATACGGCAGCCCGGACAGCCCCTTGCCCCAGCCGGCTTCGCCGTTGAGCGCCAGGGTGAACTGCTTGCTCAGCGGGACGTACTGCTGGACCTGGTAATTGGCGCGCAGGTAGCGCGCGTCGCCGGCGATGCCCCACTCCGTGCCCAGCCGCT
Organism: Caenimonas terrae; assembly: GCF_042655405.1. Lineage (NCBI taxonomy): Bacteria > Pseudomonadati > Pseudomonadota > Betaproteobacteria > Burkholderiales > Comamonadaceae > Caenimonas > Caenimonas terrae. Next base: position 293,921 of record NZ_JBHSMF010000006.1, read on the forward strand.
GGAAGCGGCCGCTGGTGGGGGCCAGCGCGCTGTCGCGGTCGTCCCGTGCCCAGCCGACCGTCAGCGGCAGCGCCTGGCTGGTGAAGCCCACGCGCGCAGCGTAGGCCAGATAGGCCGCCGGGATGTTGGTGCCCGGCTTGATCTGCGTGCGCTCCAGCCCGGCGCCGAAGAACACCGTGTCCACTTCGCTGAACGGGACGCCGAAGCGCACGCTGGCGCCGGTGGTCACCAGCTCGTAGTTGCCGCCCTGGTCTTCGTAGGGTTTGGAACTGCGGTAATAGGCGTCCAGCGTGCGCGAGATGCCATCCGGCGTGAAGTACGGGTTCACCGTGCTCAACGACAGCGTTCGGTTGTACTTGCTGGTGTTGACTTCGACGCCCAGGTAGTTGCCGGTGCCGAAGGCGTTTTCCTGCTTGACGCTGAACGACAGCGCCAGCTTCTCGGCGCTGGAAAAGCCCGCGCCCACCTGCAGGCTGCCGGTGGGCTTCTCCACCACCGAGACGTTCAGGTCCACCTGGTCGGGCGCGCCCGGCACGTCGCTGGTCTCGACGTTGACTTCCTTGAAGTAGCCGAGCCGGTCGATGCGGTCGCGCGACAGCTTGATCCGGTCGCCGTCGTACCACGACGATTCGAACTGGCGGAACTCGCGCCGGATGACTTCGTCGCGGGTGCGGTTGTTGCCGCCGATGTTGATGCGGCGCACGTAGGCGCGGCGCGACGGGTCCGCCACGATCACGAAGGCCACGCGGTTGTTGACGCGGTCCACTTCCGGGCGCGCCTCCACCTGGGCGAAGGCATAGCCGAAGCGGCCGAAGTAATCGGTGAAGGCCTTGGTCGTCTGCGCCACCTGGTCCGCGTTGTACGGCTCGCCGGGGCGGATCGTCACCAGCGTCTTGAATTCGTCCTGCTTGCCCAGGTAGTTGCCTTCCAGCCTGACGCCGGAGACGGCGAAGCGCTCGCCTTCGCTCACGTTGACCGTGATCGAGATGGTCTGCTTGTCGGGCGAGATCGCCACCTGGGTCGAATCGATGCGGAATTCGAGGAAGCCGCGCGACAGGTAATACGAGCGCAGCGTTTCCAGGTCGGCATTGAGCTTGGTGCGCGAGTAGCGGTCCGACTTCGTGTAGAAGCTCAGCATGCCGCCGGTGTCCAGGTCGAACAGGCCCTTGAGCGTCGATTCGCTGAAGGCCTTGTTGCCGACGATGTGGATTTCCTTGATCTTGGCGGGCTCGCCTTCGGTCACGGTGAAGGTCAGGTTGACGCGGTTGCGCTCGATCGGCGTCACCGTGGTCACCACCTCCGCGCCGTACAGGCTCTTGTTGATGTACTGGCGCTTGAGCTCCTGCTCGGCGCGGTCGGCCAGGCTCTGGTCGTAGGGCCGGCCCTCGGTCAGGCCGATCTCGCGCAGCGCCTTCTTCAGGGCGTCCTTGTCGAACTCACGGGCGCCGACGAACTCCACGTCGGCCACCGTCGGCCGCTCCTCGACGATCACCACCAGCACGTCGCCCACCGTCTCCAGCCGCACGTCCTTGAACAGGCCGAGCGCGAACAGCGCACGGATGGCGGCCAGGCCTTTCTCGTCGTTGTACTGCTCGCCGACCCGGAACGGCAGCGAGGCGAACACCGTGCCCGGCTCCACCCGCTGCAGGCCCTCGACCCGGATGTCCTTGACCGTGAACGGGTCTACTGCCCACGCCGCATTGGCCACGAAGGCCAGGGCCACCACTGCCGACAGGGAACGCACGCGAAAGCGCTGGAATTGTTTTTTCATGAATCAGCTTGGCCCGCACCATCGTTCGGTGGGACGGTTTTGTTGGACCGGGTAAATTAACCGAAGAGACGGGTCACGTCGTTGAACAGCGCGATCGACATCATCACCAGCAACACCGCCACGCCGCCGCGCTGGAGGCGCTCCATCCAGGCATCGGAGACACTCTTGCCCGTGACTCCCTCCCAAAGATAATACATCAGGTGCCCGCCATCGAGGACGGGCAGCGGCAGCAGGTTCAGCACGCCGAGGCTGACGCTGATCAGGGCGAGGAACACGAGGTACTGCGTCAGCCCCAGGCTGGCGGACTTGCCCGCGTAGTCGGCGATGGTCAGCGGCCCGCTCAGGTTCTTCAGCGAGGCCTGGCCGATCACCATGCGGCCCATCATGCGCAGCGTCAGCACCGACACCTCCCAGGTCCGCTCCGCGCCCTTGGACAGGCCGTCGAGCGGGCCGTAGCGCACGGTGACGAAGGCCGGCGGCGCGCCGACGAAAGCGCCGATGCGGCCCACCGACGCCGCGCCTTCGCGCACCGGCTGCGGCGCCACCGGCAGCTCCAGCACCCGCTCGCCGCGCTGCAGCCGCCACGCAGCGCTGACCGCCCGGGTGCCGTCGACGCTGGCGCGGATCACCTCGCGCAGCTGCTGGCCGTCCACCACCGGTTTGCCGCCGACCGCCAGCACCAGGTCGCCCTTGCGCAGGCCGGCCTTCGCGCCGGCACCGCCCGCCACCACCTCGCCGATCACCGGCGGCGTGTACGGCCCGAGGATGCCGATCTTGCGAAACAGCTGGGCGTCGGCGTCGCTGGCCTGCAGTCCGCTCAGCGGCAGCAGCACGTCGCGGCCGCCGCCCTGGCGGGCGCTCACCAGCAGCCGCACGTCGTGGCCGTCCAGCGCGCCGCGGGTCAGCAGCCAGCGCAGCTCCTCGAACGAGTCCACGCTGTGCAGCGGCTCGCCCTCGAAGCCGGCTTGCGTCACGGTTTCCCCGCCCTGCAATCCGGCCTGCTGGGCGATCGATCCCGCCACCGGGCTGGCCAGGATCGGCTTGGGTTCCTGCACGCCGTACCAGTTGACCGCCGAATACAGCAGCACGGCCAGCAGCAGGTTGGCCAGCGGGCCGGCGGCGACGATCGCCGCCCGCGAGCGCAGCGGCTGGGTGTTGAAGGCCAGATGCCGCTCGTGCGGCGCGACCGGCCCTTCGCGCTCGTCGAGCATCTTGACGTAGCCGCCGACCGGGAAGGCGCCGATCACGAATTCGGTCGACTGCCCGGGCCGCTGCTTCTTCGGCTGCCAGCGGTAAAGCGCCTTGCCGAACCCGACCGAGAAGCGCAGCACCTTCACGCCGCAGGCCACCGCCACGCGGTAATGCCCGTATTCGTGGACGGCGATCAGCAGCCCCAGGGCAACGACGAAAGCGAGGATGGTCAGCATCTGGATTCCTTCACGGGCGCATCCGGCCGATGGCTTGCCGCGCCGCGGCGCGCGCTTGCGCGTCCAGCGCCAGCAGGTCCGCCAGCCCACCGGGCTTGGAGGGGGCGAACGCCTCCAAAGTTGCGAGATTCACCGAATGGATCTGGTCGAAGCGGATCTCGCTGTCCAGGAAGGCGCTCACCGCCACCTCGTTGGCGGCATTGAGCACCGCGGTGGTTCCGGGCGCCGCCCGCAATGCCTCCCAGGCCAGCAGCAGCCCGGGGAAGCGCTGGCGATGGCCGCGGCTGTCGAAGGATTCGAAGCTCATGTCTGCCAGGGTGGAGAAATCCAGCGCCTGCGCGCCGGAGGCGACCCGTTCCGGCCAGGCCAGGCCGTAGGCGATGGGCACGCGCATGTCGGGCGTCCCCAGCTGAGCCACCACCGAGCTGTCGCGGTACTGGACCATCGAATGGATCACGCTCTGCGGATGGATCACCACCTCCAGCCGCTCGGGCTGCAGGCCGAACAGGTGGCGCGCCTCGATCACCTCCAGCGCCTTGTTCATCATGGTGGCCGAGTCCACCGAGATCTTGCGGCCCATCACCCAGTTGGGATGGGCGCAGGCCTCCTGCGGCGTGACGTTGCGCAGCGTCTCGGGCGCCCGGGTGCGGAACGGCCCGCCCGAAGCCGTGAGGATGATCTTCTCCACCCGGGCATCCCAGGTCGACGGGTCTTGCGGCAGCGACTGGAAGATCGCCGAATGCTCGCTGTCGATCGGCAGCAGCACGGCCCCGCCCTCGCGCACGGTGTCCATGAAGAACTCGCCGCCCACCACCAGCGCCTCCTTGTTGGCCAGCAGCAGCCGCTTGCCGGCGCGAGCCGCTGCCAGGCAGGAAGCCAGGCCGGCGGCGCCGACGATGGCGGCCATCACCGTATCGACCAGTTCGTGCGACGCGACCATCTCGATGGCGGCCTGGCCCGACAGCACCTGCGTGCCCAGCCGGTTGGCCTCCACCTTGTCGGCCAGCTCGCGGCCCGCCGCTTCGTCGGCCATCACGGCATAGCGCGGACGGAAGGCCGCGATCTGCTGCAGCATCAGGTCGACCTGGGTGGAAGCGCTGAGCGCAACCACCTCGAAGCGGTCCGGATGGCGCGCAATCACGTCCAGCGTATTGGCCCCCACCGAGCCGGTGGAGCCCAGGACGGCGACGCGCTGCTTCATGGCGCGAGCGACGAGGCCAGCGAGGTGAGCATCATCGCCAGCGGCAGCGTCGGCAACAGGGCATCGACGCGGTCGAGCACGCCGCCGTGGCCGGGCAGCAGGTTGCTCGAATCCTTGGCGCCGGCGCTGCGCTTGATCAGCGATTCCACCAGGTCGCCGACCACGCTCATCGCGGCCAGGAAGACCACGCCGATCAGCAGCAGCCACCAGCCATGGGCCGCCAGCCGGCTGTACAGGCTAGGCACCGGTGCCGACAGCTTCGCGTCGGCCAGCACCCAGCACACGCCCAGCACCACCACCCCGAGCATGCCGCCCCAGACGCCTTCCCAGCTCTTGCCCGGGCTGATCGCCGGCGCCAGCTTGTTCTTGGTGAACTTCAGGCCGAAGCTGCGGCCGGCGAAATAGGCGAACACGTCGGCCACCCAGACCAGCACCAGGATCGAGAGCAGGAAGTTCACGCCGATGGCACGGGCCTGCGCCACCGCCAGCCACGCCACCCAGAGCGCCAGCACGCCGGCCACCAGCCGGACCGCCTGGTGGATCCGCGGCCAGCCGGCAACGCCGCCGCGCAGCAGCCAGCCGCCGGCCAGCACCCAGGCCGCGCCGGCCACGCTCCACAGCAGCGGCAGGCGCTGCCCGATCAGGCCGGCCTGCCACGAGGCCGCGCACAGCAGCAGGCAGGCCAGGCCGGTGACGAGCGCGCCGGCTTGCGGCAGCCCGTTCAGGCGGCCCCACTCCCAGGCGCCGGCCGCGATCAGCACGAGCGTCACCGCTGCGAACGGGACCGGCGACGGATAGAACAGGGCCGGCAGCAGGATGGCCAGCAGCACGAGCGCGGTGATGATGCGTTGCTTGAGCATGGAGGACGCGGTCAGGCCACGGTCATGGGACAGGCCGTCACGCGACCTTCTTGCTGCTGCCAGGGGCGATTTGTTCGGATGTCCTGCCGAAGCGCCGCTCGCGCGCGGCGTAGTTGGCGATGGCCTCGTCGATCGCCGCTTCGTCGAAGTCGGGCCAGAGCTTGTCGCTGAAGTACAGCTCCGCATACGCCGCCTGCCACAGCAGGAAATTGCTCAGGCGCTGCTCGCCGCCGGTGCGGATCAGCAGGTCAGGGTCGGGCACATGGGCCAGCGCCATGGCGCGGTCCAGGCTGGCCTCGGTGATGGCCTCGCCCCTTTGCGCCAGTCCGGCCGCGGCCTGGGCGATATCCCAGCGGCCGCCATAGTTGAAGCAGATGTTGAAGATCAGCCGGGTGTTGCCGGCGGTGGCCGTCTCGGCCTGCAACAGGCCGGCGCGCACCTTGTCCGACAGCGCGGCGCGATTGCCGACGAAATGGATGCGCACGCCCTCTGCATGCAGCTGCGGCACCTCGCGCGACAAGGCGACGGCCAGCAGCTCCATCAGCCCGGAGACTTCCTCGGGCGGCCGGTTCCAGTTCTCGGAGGAAAACGCGAACACCGTCAGCACCCGCACGCCGCGCTCGCCGCAGTGGCGCACGCAGGCCCGCATCGCGTCGACGCCCTTCTTGTGGCCGGCCACGCGCGGCAGGTAGCGCTTGGTGGCCCAGCGGCCGTTGCCGTCCATGACGATGGCGATGTGGTGGGGAACCGCGCTGGCGTTCATCGGGGGATCGGCGCGGTCAGACCGCGAGGATTTCCTGTTCCTTGCTGGCCACCATCTGGTCGATCGCGATGACGTGCTTGTCCGTCACCTTCTGGATGTCGGCTTCGGCGCGCTTCTGCTCGTCTTCCGAGGCCAGCTTTTCCTTCACCAGCTTCTTGACCGCCTCGTTGGCGTCGCGGCGCAGGTTGCGCACGGCGATCTTGGCCGCTTCGCCTTCATGGCGCACCAGCTTGGTCATCTCCTTGCGGCGCTCCTCGCTCATCGGCGGCATCGGCACCCGGATCAGGTCGCCCATCGAGGCCGGGTTCAGGCCCAGGTCGCTCTCGCGGATGGCCTTCTCGATCTTGGCGCCCATGCCCTTTTCCCAGGGCTGGACGCTGATCGTGCGGGCATCGAGCAGCGACACGTTGGCGACCTGGCTGATCGGCACCGAGGAGCCGTAGTAATCCACGTGCACCGTGTCCAGCAGGCCGGGATTGGCGCGGCCGGTGCGGATCTTGGTCAGGTTGTGCTGGAAAGCGGCGATGGACTGGTCCATCTTGGCTTCCGTGGTCTTCTTGATTTCAGCTAGCGTCATCTGGCTTTCTCCTGAATCGCAGGCTTCTTATGCATACACCAGGGTGCCTTCGTCCTCGCCCAGCACCACTCGCTTGAGGGCACCGTGCTTGAAGATCGAGAACACCTTGATCGGCAGCTTCTGGTCGCGGCACAGCGCAAAGGCCGTGGCGTCCATGATGCCCAGATTCTGCGCCATGGCGTCGTCGAAGGTGATCTTGTTGTAGCGGGTGGCCGCCGGATCGAGCTTGGGATCGGCCGTGTAGACGCCGTCCACCTTGGTCGCCTTGAGCACCAGCTCGGCGCCGATCTCCGCACCGCGCAGCGCAGCGGCGGTGTCGGTGGTGAAGAACGGGTTGCCGGTGCCGGCGGCAAAGATCACGACCTTGCCCTCTTCGAGGTATTGCAGCGCCTTGGGCCGCACGTAGGGCTCGACCACCTGCTCGATGCCGATGGCCGACATCACGCGGGCCGTCAGGCCCTGCTTGTTCATCGCGTCGCCCAGGGCGAGCGCATTCATCACGGTGGCCAGCATCCCCATGTAGTCGGCGGTGGCCCGGTCCATCCCGACCGAACCGCCCGCCACGCCGCGGAAGATGTTGCCGCCGCCGATGACGATGGCCACTTCCACGCCCATGTTCACCACCTCGGCGACCTCGCCGACGATCCGCACGATGGTGCCGCGGTTGATGCCGAAGGCGTCGTCCCCCATCAGCGACTCCCCCGACAGCTTCAACAAGATTCGCTTGTGGGCTGCGCGGGCTTCTGACATGGGACGGCTCCTTGGGTTTGGCGTGAGTTTAATGACCTTGGTGATGCTCAGGCCGCCTGCTTGGCGGCGGCAACCTGCGCTGCCACCTCGGCCGCGAAGTCGTCGACCTTCTTCTCGATGCCTTCGCCGACCACGTAAAGCGTGAAGCCTTTCACGGTGGTGCCGGCCGCCTTGAGCATCTGCTCCACGGTCTGCTTGTCGTTCTTCACGAACGGCTGGTTGAACAGCGAGACTTCCTTGAGGAATTTCTGCACGCCGCCCTCGATGCGCTTGGCGACGATCTCGGCCGACTGCGCCGGCTTGCCGGCGGCCTCGGCCACCTTGCGGTCCTCGTCGGCCTTGCCGGTGGCAACGGCACGCTCCTTGGCGATCACGTCGGCCGGCACGTCGGCGCTGGTGAGCGCGACCGGCTTCATGGCGGCCACGTGCATCGCCACGTCCTTGGCGGCGGCTTCGTCGCCGTCGAACTCCACGACCACGCCGATGCGGGTGCCGTGCAGGTAGGCGGCCAGCTTGCTGGCGCCTTCGAAGCGCTTGAAGCGGCGGAAGGTCATGTTCTCGCCGATCTTGCCGATCAGGCCCTTGCGCACGTCTTCCAGCGTGGGGCCGAAGCTGTCCTGGCTGTACGGGAGCGCGCCCAGCGCAGCGATGTCGGCGGGGTTGTTCTTCGCGATCAGGTCGGCGGCGGCCTGGCACATCGCCAGGAAGCTGTCGTTCTTGGTGACGAAGTCGGTTTCGCAGTTGGTTTCAAGCAGCGCGCCGGTCGTGCCGTTGATGGACGCGGTGACCACGCCTTCGGCGGTGATGCGCGAGGCGGCCTTGCCGGCCTTGTTGCCCAGCTTGATGCGCAGCAGCTCTTCGGCCTTCTCGAAATTGCCCTCGGCCTCGGTCAGGGCCTTCTTGCATTCCATCATCGGCGCGTCGGTCTTGGCGCGCAGTTCGGCGACCATGCTAGCGGTGATTGCAGCCATTTTGTCCTCGTATCGTTCAGTTCAATTCAGTTAGAAAAAAGGGGCTACCAGAGCCCCTTCTTCGGCTTGGGCCGGGCTCTCAGGCAGCGGCGCCTTCGTTGACTTCGACGAATTCATCGCCGCCTTCCTTGACCGCCTTGACCACGTCGCTCTGGGCGCTGGAACGGCCTTCCAGGATCGCGTCGGCGATGCCGCGGGCGTACAGCGTGACCGCCTTGGACGAGTCGTCGTTGCCCGGGATCACGTAGTCGATGCCTTCGGGCGAGTGGTTGGAGTCCACCACGCCGACCAGCGGAATGCCCAGCTTCTTGGCTTCGGACACGGCGATCTTGTGGAAGCCCACGTCGATCACGAAGATCGCGTCCGGCAGCGTCGTCATGTCCTGGATGCCGCCGATGTCCTTCTCGAGCTTCTCCATCTCGCGGGCGAACATCAACTGCTCCTTCTTGCTCATCGCTTCCAGGCCGGCTTCCTGCTGGGCCTTCATGTCCTTCAGGCGCTTGATCGAGGTCTTGACCGTCTTGAAGTTGGTCAGCATGCCGCCGAGCCAGCGCTGGTTGACGTAAGGCACGCCGGCGCGCTTGGCTTCGGCGGCGATGGTGTCGCGGGCCTGGCGCTTGGTGCCCACCAGCAGGATGGTGCCGCGGTTGGCGGACAGCTGCTTGGCGAACTTCATCGCGTCCTGGAACATCGGCAGCGATTTTTCCAGGTTGATGATGTGGATCTTGTTGCGGTGGCCGAAGATGAACGGGGCCATCTTGGGGTTCCAGAAGCGGGTCTGGTGGCCGAAATGGACACCTGCTTCCAGCATTTCGCGCATGGATACTGACATGAGATTGACTCCGAAGGTTGGGTCTAAAATCCAGCCCGAAATCGCTTTCGCCTTGAGGCGGCAGCAACACCTTGGTGGGCCGGTTTGGGAATGGCGTCGCGACGGATTCGCGGCGCCTGTTTCGCAAGCAGCTCGCGCTACCAGCAAAACCCAAAGATTATAGCAGGAAAGAGGCCGCCTCCCCCATGCATGCCGACCTCCACACCACCCGGGAACGCCTGCGCGCGGGCCTGGCCGGCGCCCCCGCCGAGATCGAACAAGCCATCGCCATCGCGCAGTCGCCGGCCTGCGAGCACGTGTTCCTCAAGACCCGCTTCGAGGCGGCCCGGGCCGAGGCCGCCGACGGCGCCAACGCCGCCCGCCCGCTGGCCGGGCTGGCCGTGTCGATCAAGGACCTGTTCGACGCCGCCGGGGAGACCACCGCCGCCGGCTCGGTGGTGCTGGCCGACGCGCCGCCGGCGACCCGGGACTGCCCCGCCGTCGCCCGGCTGAGGGCGGCCGGCGGCGTCGTCATCGGCCGCACCAACATGAGCGAGTTCGCGTACTCGGGCGTCGGCATCAATCCGCACTTCGGCACGCCGGCCAACGCGGCCGACCCGAAGCAGCCGCGCATTCCCGGCGGCTCCTCCTCGGGCGCGGCGGTGTCGGTCGCCACCGGCGCGGCCTTCATCGGGCTGGGCTCGGACACCGGCGGCTCGATCCGGATCCCGGCGGCCCTCAACGGCATCGTCGGCTTCAAGTGCACCGCCAGCCTGGTGCCGCTGGACGGCGCCCTGCCGCTGTCGACCACGCTGGACACGGTCTGCGCGATGACCCGGTCGGTGCGCGACGCGATGCTGGCGCACGAGATCCTGTCGGCGCGGCCGCTCACCCGCAGCAACGCGCCCCTGTCGAGCTACCGGCTGGCCGTGCCGGCCACGCTGATGCTCGACGGGCTGGATCCGACCGTCGCCCGCGCCTTCGAACGCAGCCTGCAGGCGCTGCGCGCGGCCGGCGCGGCGATCTCGCAGATCGAACTCCCCGAGATCCGGGACGTGGCCACCGTGCTGGCCGGCGGCGGCTTTTCCGCCGCCGAAAGCTATGCCTGGCACCGCAAGCTGCTGGCCAGGGATGGCGAGCGCTACGACCCGCGGGTGCGGTTCCGGATCGAGAAGGGCGCGGCCATGAAGGCCTGGGAGTATCTCGACCTGGTGGTGGCGCGGCGCGCGTGGATCGCGCGGATGGAGCAGGCGATGCGCGGCTTCGACGCGCTGCTGTCGCCCACGGTGCCGATGGTCGCCCCCCTGATCGCCGGCCTCGCCCCCGGCAGCGAGCGCGACGCCGAGTTCATGCGCGTCAACCCCCTGCTGCTTCGCAACACCAGCGTCGTCAACGTGCTGGACGGCTGCGCGATCTCGATTCCCTGCCAGGCCGCCGGCGAGTTGCCGGTGGGCCTGATGCTTTGGCACGGCGCCCTGCACGACGATACGATCCTGAACATCGCGCAGCAGGCCGAAGCCGCACTCGCACCAGCATCAAGGGATCAATGAACACCGCCATCGCAGCAGAAAGACGTCGATGAACCTCGCCGTCGTGGGCGCCGGCATCATCGGCGTGACCACAGCCTACGAGCTGGCCGCCGATGGTCACCAGGTCACAGTCTTCGAGCGCCGCGGCGCCGTCGCCGAGGAAACCAGTTTCGCCAACGCCGGCGTGATCGCACCGGGAGCCGTCACGCCCTGGGCCGCGCCCGGCATGCCGGCCAAGGTGGCGCGCTACCTGTTCAGCCGCCACGCGCCGGTGCGGGTGTCCCTGCCGCTGACGTCGGCGGAGATCGGCTGGATGTGGAAATGGCGGCGCGCCTGCAAGCTGGAGAGCTACCTGGCCAACCGCGCGCGGATGCAGCGGCTGGCCTTCTACAGCCGCTCGCGGCTGCACCAGCTCACCGAGGACCTGAAGCTGGAATACGACCGCAGCACCGGCTACCTGGTGCTGCTGCGCTCGGAAAAGGACAGCAAGCTGGTGCAGCCCGGCCTGCAGGTGCTGCGCGACGCCGGCGTGCCGTTCCGCGAGATCGACGCCGCCCAGGCCCGGACACTGGAGCCGGCCCTCAACCCGGACACGCAGTTCCTCGGCGCCGTGCACCTGCCGGACGACGAGGTCGGCAACTGCCGCCAGTTCGCGCTGCTGCTCAAGGGCCAGGCCCAGCGCCTGGGCGTGAACTTCGAATTCAACAGCACCGTCGCGCCGCTGGACCCGGCGCAGCCCTGCACCTTGACCATTGGATCCGACGGCGGCCAACCGCGCCAGCAGCGCTTCGACGCCGTCGTGGTCTGCGGCGCGCTCGATTCGGCGCTGCTGCTGCGCCCGCTGGGACTGAAGCTGCCGCTGGCGGCGGTGCACGGCTACTCGATCAGCGCCCCGATCCGCGAGCCGCTGAATGCCCCGCGCAGCGCCCTGATGGACGAGCGCTACAAGGTCGCGATCTCGCGCCTGGGCAACCGAGTGCGGGTGGCCGGCAGCGCCGAGATCGGCGGCTCGCCGACCAGCAAGCACGCGGCCGCGATCCAGACGCTGTACAAGGTGCTGCACGACTGGTTTCCGGGCGCCGCCCAGATCTCCAACACCGGCGCCGCCGTGCAGGAGTGGAAAGGCGCGCGCCCGATGCTGCCCGACGGACCGCCGGTGCTGGGCGCCACCGGCATTCCCGGCGTCTGGATCAACCTGGGGCACGGCTCCAGCGGCTGGGCGCTGTCCTGCGGCAGTGCCCGCGCGGTCGCCGACCTGATGAGGGGCCGCACCCCCGAAGTGGACCTCGAGGGCCTGGGCATCGAGCGGTTGGCGGCCTGAGGACGCCCTGCCAGAATCGGGCCATGCACCCGATTCGACCCGACCGCCGCTGGCCGCTGCACGACATCGCCACGACGCGGCAGATCGAACAGGCCGCGGCGGCAGCGCTGCCCCCGCACACGCTGATGGAGCGCGCCGGCCTGGCGGTGGCGCGGCTGGCGCTCGCTCTCGCACCCCACGCCCGGCGGATCTGGATCGCCTGCGGTCCCGGCAACAACGGCGGCGACGGCCTGGAAGCGGCGATGCACCTGCAGCGCTGGGGCAAGGCGCCCCAGCTGACATGGCTGGGAGACGAGGGCAAGGCGCCGGCCGATGCGCTGGCGTCGCTGCAGCGGGCCCGGCAGGCCGGTGTCGCCTTCGGCGCTGCGCCGCCGCCGGACTGGGACTTCGCCATCGATGCGCTGCTGGGCATCGGCGGCGCGCGCTCGCCGCAAGGCCGGATGGCCGAGTGGATCGCCGCCCTGAATTCAGGCGGCCAGTCCGTGCTCGCGGTCGACGTGCCATCGGGCCTCGATGCAGACACGGGCAACGGCGCCGCCGTCCGCGCCACCCACACGCTGAGCCTGCTCACGCTCAAGCGCGGCCTGTTCACGGCCCACGGACGCGACGCAGCGGGGGCGATCTGGTTCGACGAACTCGGCCTCTTGCCCGGCACGGGGGACGGCGCACCGACCGCATGGCTGTCATCGCCCGCCGCGGCATCGACGCGGCTGCACGCATCGCACAAGGGCAGCTACGGCGATGTGGCTGTGATCGGGGGCGCGCCGGGCATGGCCGGCGCGGCGCTGCTGGCCGGGTCGGCGGCGCTGCACGGCGGCGCCGGCCGCGTCTTCGTCGGCCTGCTGGACGCCGACACGCTGAAGGTGGACAGCGCCCAGCCGGAACTGATGCTGCGGCCCTGGGATTCGCTGGACCTGGGCGCGATGAGCGTCGCATGCGGCTGCGGCGGCGGCGAAGCGGTGCGCGCCGCGCTGCCCAAGGTGCTGTCAACCGCGCGCGCCCTGGTGCTGGACGCCGACGCATTGAACGCGGTCGCCGCCGACCCGCAACTGCAGCTGCAACTGAAGGCGCGGGCCGGCCGCGGCCGCGCCACCGTCATCACGCCGCATCCGCTGGAGGCGGCGCGCCTGCTGGGCAGCTCCGCCGCCCAGGTCCAGGCGGACCGGTTGGCGGCGGCGCGCGAACTTGCGCAGCGCTTCTCGTGCGTCGCGGTGCTCAAGGGTTCGGGCAGCATCACCGCCGGCCCGGGCGAGGTTCCGTTGGTCAATTTCACCGGCAACGCAAGGCTGGCCACCGCAGGCACCGGCGACGTGCTGGCAGGGATGGTTGCCGCGCGCCTGGCGCAGGGACGGGACGCGATGCGCGCCGCGAGCGAGGCCGTGCATGCGCACGGCGCCTGCGCCGACCGCTGGCCGGACGGCGAGCCGCTCACCGCCGGAGAACTGGCGCGCCGGGCCTGAGGGCCGTCAGCCGCGGCCCACGAAGGGCATCTTGGTGGCCATCACCGTGTGGAACAGCACATTGGCCTCCAGCGGCAGGTTGGCCATGTACAGCACCGAGGTGCCGACGATCGCGGCGTCCATCAGCGGCTCCGGCTTGATCTCGCCGTTGGCCTGCGGCACGCCCTTGGCCATCCGCGCCGCCAGGTCGGTCATCGCGTTGCCGATGTCGATCTGGCCGACGGCGATGTCGTACTTGCGGCCGTCGAGCGCAGCCGTCTTGGTCAGGCCCGTCACCGCATGCTTGGTCGCGGTGTAGGCGATCGAGCCCGGGCGCGGCGCATGGGCCGAGATCGAGCCGTTGTTGATGATGCGTCCGCCCATCGGCTGCTGCGCCTTCATCGTGCGGAAGGCCTGCTGGATGCAATAGAACATCCCGTTCAGGTTGGTGTCCACCACCCGCTTCCAGTCCTCGATCGCGATGTCTTCCAGCGCCGCGCCGCCCAGGCCCATGCCGGCGTTGTTGAACACCAGGTCGACCCGGCCGAAGGCTTGCACCGTCGCCTCGAACAGCGCCTTGACCGAGGCCGGATCGGTGACGTCGGTGGGCACTGCCAGCGCCCGCGCCCCGGCGCCGGATTCGGTCGCGACCTGTTGCAGCGCGTCGGCACGGCGGCCGGCCAGCGCGACGCTCCAGCCGTCGCCCAGCAGCGCCAGCGCCGCGGCCTTGCCGATGCCCGAACCGCCGCCGGTGACGATCGCGATCCTGCCCTTGTTGTTGTTGTCAGCCATGTGTCTTTCCTCGTTGTCCTGCTATCGCCGGCTCTTGCGCCCGCTCTTGCTCTTGGTGGTGGCGGCCTTCTTGACCGCGGACTTGAGCGCCTGGATCGGCGAGCGCGCCCGCTCACCGGTCGCCGGCGCCGTCTTGCGGGCAGCACGCTTGACCGATGCCTTCGCCGGCACGCCGTTGCCGGCAGCAGCGGGGACGCCCTTGTCCTTCATCGCGCGGTTGACCAGCTCCTCGCCCTCGCGCACCAGGCGGAAGTCGATCTTGCGGCCATCCAGGTCGACGCGGCTGACCTGCACCCGCACCCGTGTGCCGATCGCATAGCGGATGCCGGTGCGCTCGCCGCGCAATTCCTGGCGCGCCTCGTCGAACTTGAAGTACTCGCCGCCCAGTTCCGTGATGTGCACCAGGCCCTCGACGTACATCGCGTCGAGCGTGACGAAGATGCCGAAGGTCGTCGCCGAGGTGACGACGCCGCCGTATTCCTCGCCGAGGTGCTCGCGCATGTACTTGCACTTGAGCCAGGCCTCGACGTCGCGGCTGGCCTCGTCGGCCCGCCGCTCGTTGGCGCTGCAATGCAGGCCCGCCGCCTCCCAGGCCTGCACTTCGCGGCTGGGCGGCTGCACCGGCTTCTTCAGCTTGTTGGTCGGGGCGCGGACCCGGGCCGCGAGCCGGCGCGCCAGCTTCTCGTGCGCCTCGCCGGGGGTCGGCAGCACCGGCAGCTGGTAGCGCTCGTTGGACAGGATGGCCTTGATCACGCGGTGCACCAGCAGGTCCGGGTAGCGCCGGATCGGGCTGGTGAAGTGCGTATAGGCGTCGTAGGCCAGGCCGAAGTGGCCGCTGTTGATCGGCGTGTAGATCGCCTGCGACATCGAGCGCAGCAGCATGCTGTGGATCTGCAGCGCGTCCGGCCGCTCCTTGGTGGCCTCGGCCACGCGCTGGAATTCGCCCGGCGCCGGGTCCTCGCTGACGGTGACTCCGACGCCGATCGCCTTGAGGTAGTTGCGCAGCAGCTCCACCTTCTCGGGCGTCGGGCCTTCATGCACGCGGTACAGGCCCGGGTGCTTGCTTTCCTGGATGTAGTCGGCGCTGCAGACGTTGGCCGCCAGCATCGATTCCTCGATCAGGCGGTGCGCCTCGTTGCGGGTGCGCGGCACGATCTGCTCGATGCGGCCGCTGTCGTCGCAGATGATCTGCGTTTCGGTGGTCTCGAAGTCCACTGCCCCGCGCGCCTGGCGCGCCTTGAGCAGCGCGCGGTAGACGTCCGACAGGTTCTCCAGGTCGGCGACGCGGTCCTTGCGGCGGATCGCCTCCGGCCCGCGCGTGTTGGCGAGGATCGCAGCCACCTCCGTGTACGTGAAGCGCGCATGGCTCCACATCACGGCCGGATAGAACTGGTAGGCGTAGATCTCGCCGCCGCTGTTGATCAGCATGTCGCAGACCATGCACAGCCGCTCCACCTCGGGGTTCAGGGAACAGAGCCCGTTGGACAGCTTCTCCGGCAGCATCGGGATGACCCGGCGCGGGAAGTACACGCTGGTGGCGCGTTCGTAGGCGTCGATGTCGATCGCGCTGCCGGTCTCCACGTAGTTGCTGACGTCGGCGATCGCCACCAGCAGGCGCCAGCCCTTGCCGCGCCCGACCTTGGCCGGCTCGCAGTAGACCGCGTCGTCGAAGTCGCGCGCGTCCTCGCCGTCGATGGTCACCAGCGGCACGTCGGTGAGGTCGACGCGATGCTTCTTGTCCTGCGGCCGCACCTTGTCAGGCAGCGTGCGGGCCAGCGCGATGCAGGCGTCCGAGAATTCGTGCGGCACGCCGTACTTGCGCACCGCGATCTCGATCTCCATGCCGGGGTCGTCGATCTCGCCCAGCACTTCCTTCACCCGGCCCACCGGCTGGCCGTACAGGCTGGGCGGCTCGGTCAGTTCCACCACCACGACCTGTCCCGCCTTGGCGAGCGCGGTTGCGCCCTTGGGGATCAGCACGTCCTGGCCATAGCGCTTGTCTTCCGGCGCCACCAGCCAGACGCCACTCTCGTGCAGCAGCCGCCCGATGATGGGTTGCGGCGGCCGTTCGACGATCTCGACGACGCGGCCTTCGGCCCGGCCCTTGCGGTCGTGGCGCACGATCCGCGCCTTCACGCGGTCCTTGTGCAGCACTGCGCGCATCTCGTTGGGCGGCAGGTAAATGTCGCCTTCGCCGTCGTCGCGCACCACGTATCCGTGGCCGTCGCGATGGCCGTTTATGACGCCTTCGATTTCATCGAGCAGCCCGCTGCTGATGTGTCCGATATTTTTGATATAGAATCCTTTTCTTTCCTGAAATGCCCAGGTGGCGGAATTGGTAGACGCACTAGTTTCAGGTACTAGCGAGTAACATCGTGGGGGTTCGAGTCCCTTCCTGGGCACCAATCATAAAGCCGGCTTTGCCGGCTTTGTTTTGTGTGCAAGCACACGTGAAAGCCGCCTTCGAATGGCGGCTTTTTCTTTGGCCGGTCGCCGGCTTTTCGCCGGCGTGGCCACGCAAACCTTGGCGCAACATCAGATCGGCACGGCCACGAGGTCGTGGCCCTGCGTGTCGACGATCCGCGCGCGCGTGAATTCGCCGACCTTGAGCTGCTTGCTGATCTTCTCCGGCGGCAGCAGGCGCACCGTGCCGTCGATCTCCGGCGCGTCGGCATAGGAGCGGCCCACGCCGCCCTTGCGGCCCAGCGCGGGCGCGGAATCCACCAGCACCTGCATGGTCGCGCCGATGCGCTGGCGCAGCTTGTCGGCCGAGACCTGTTCGGCCACGGCCATGAAGCGGGCCCGGCGCTCCTCGCGCACTTCCTGCGCCAGCATGCCGGGAATGTCGTTGGCGGCGGCGCCCTTGACCGGGCTGTAGGCAAAGCAGCCTGCGCGGTCGATCTGCGCCTCGCGCACGAAGTCCAGCAGGTGCTGGAATTCCGCTTCGGTTTCGCCCGGAAAGCCGGCGATGAAGGTGCTGCGCACGACGATCTGCGGACAGGTGTCGCGCCAGCGCTGGATGCGCTCCAGGTTCTTCTCGCCGCTGGCCGGCCGCTTCATGCGGCGCAGCACGTCCGGGTGGCTGTGCTGCAGCGGCACGTCCAGGTAAGGCAGGACCTTGCCCGTCGCCATCAGCGGAATCACTTCATCGACAGATGGGTATGGATAGACGTAATGCAAGCGCACCCAGGCGCCGTAGGGCTCGGCGATCTCGCCCAGCGCCTGCACCAGCTCCAGCATGCGGGTGCGGATCGGCCTGCCCTCATAGAAGCCGGTGCGGTACTTGACGTCGACGCCGTAGGCCGAGGTGTCCTGGCTGACCACCAGCAGTTCCTTCACGCCGCCCTCGAACAGCGCCTGCGCTTCCTTGAGCACGTCGCCGATCGGCCGCGACACCAGGTCGCCGCGCATCGACGGAATGATGCAGAAGGTGCAGCGGTGGTTGCAGCCCTCGCTGATCTTCAGGTAGGCGTAGTGGCGCGGCGTCAGCTTGATGCCGGCCACCCCGAACGAGTTGCGCGCGGGATCCGGCAGCAGGTCGATGAAGGGGTCGTGCGGCTTGGGCAGGTTGGCGTGGACCGCATCCATCACCTCCTGCGTCGCATGAGGGCCGGTCACGGCCAGCACCGAGGGGTGCATCTGCCGCACCAGGTTGCCGCCGTCGTCTCCCGCCTTGGCGCCCAGGCAACCGGTGACGATCACGCGGCCGTTGCCGGCCAGCGCTTCGCCGATGGTGTCCAGGCTTTCCTTGACAGCGTCGTCGATGAAGCCGCAGGTGTTGACGATGACGAGGTCGGCGCCCTCGAAGGTCTTGGAGGTCTGGTAGCCCTCGGCGCTCAGCTGCGTGAGGATCAGCTCGGAATCGGTCAGCGCCTTCGGGCAACCGAGGCTGACGAAACCGATTTTGGGGATTTTGGTGGCAGGGGACAGGACTTCGCTCATCCCCGCATTGTCCCCGCTAAACGAAAGCCTTAGCGTTTGAGCCCGAATGCCCCGAGCATCTGCTCCTGCACCTTGTCGAACATGGACTTGGACTGCTCGACGTAGTTGCCCATCATCCCGGCCATCAGCGGGTTCTGCATGCTCATGAACTGCGCCCACATCTCGGGCGACACCGTCTTGGACTGCTCGGCCAGCTTGGCCTGGATGTCGGTGAAGGCCTGGACGTTCTTCTCGAGGTAGGTGCCCATGAAGCCCTGCGCCGAGTGGCCGTAGAAGCGGATGATGTTGGCCAGCGCGACCTCGCTGAACATCGGTGCGCCGCCCGCTTCCTCTTCCAGAATGATCTGCAGCAGGATGCTGCGCGTCAGGTCCTCGTTGGTCTTGGCATCCCGCACCACGAAGGGCTCGCTGTCCATCACCAGGTGCTTGACTTCCGCCAGCGTGATGTAGGTGGACGTGTCGGTGTCGTAGAGCCTGCGGTTGGGGTACTTCTTGATGACGCGCTGCGCCGGCTTGGCCGCGGGGGCTTTCTTGCTTTGCACTGGGGGGCTCCTGGTCGCCGCGTGGCTCGTGGCCCGCCGCGTATGGGTATTGCAGTGCAGCACATTCTAGGGACGGGGACCGCCCCGGGTCCGGGGTTTAACCCTTACGCGGCGGGCCGCGGTTCGGCAGCGCCGGGCTAGCCGCCAAAAGGAAAAAGCCCCGCTCCTCGAATGAGAAACGGGGCTGTCGAAATTGGTAGGCGCGATTGGACTCGAACCAACGACCCCCACCATGTCAAGGTGGTGCTCTAACCAGCTGAGCTACGCGCCTAAAGTCTGTCCGAAGCCTTCGATTATAGCAGAGGCCGGCGGCGGCTTTGCCGCGGATCAGCGCCGGCGCGCCGAACGCACGCCGCGCACTTCGGCCACCACCAGCAAGACCTTGGCCAGCCGGGCCGAATCGGCCACTTCCACCGTGAACGTCATCCAGGCCGTGCCCTTCACGGACTGCGTCTGCACGCCGATCACGTTCATCTTCTCCTTGGCGAACACTTCCGAGATGTCGCGCAGCAGGCCCTGGCGGTCTGCGGCCTCCACCGAGACATCCACCGGATAGACCGCGGCGCCCTCGCCCCTGGCCTTGCCCCACTCCACCGCGATCACGCGTTCGGCGTGGCGCGCCGCCAGCTCCCGGAAGTTGCTGCAGTCGGCCCGGTGGATGCTCACGCCCTTGCCGCGCGTGACGAAGCCGCCGATCGCGTCGGGCGGCGCCGGCTTGCAGCAGCGCGCCAGCTGCGTCATCAGCGAATCGATGCCCACCACCAGCACCCCGCCCTTGTGCGCCTTCTCCGGCTGGCGCGGCTTCTTCAGCAGGAATTCCTCGGGCGCCGCCGGCGCCTCGGCCGGCCGCAGCAGCGTCTCGATGTTGCGCAGCGAGAATTCGTCCTTGCCCACCACGCCGAACAGGTCGTCGGCCGACTTGAACCCCAGGCGGGAGGCCAGGTCTTCCAGCTTGACCGAGGTCTTGCCCTCGCGCTGCAGCAGCTTCTCCACCGCCTCGCGCCCGCGGGCGACCGTCTCGTGCCGGATCTGCTCGTTGAACCACGCCCGCACCTTGGCCTTGGCCCGGTGGCTGGCCAGGAAGCCGAGGTCGGCGTTGAGCCAGTCGCGCGACGGCCCGCCCTCCTTGGCCGCGGTGATCTCCACCGTCTGGCCGTTCTGCAGCGGCGTGTTCAGCGGCACCATCACGCCGTCGATGCGGGCGCCGCGGCAGCGGTGGCCCAGGCTGGTGTGCAGCGTGTAGGCGAAGTCCACCGGCGTTGCGCCCTGCGGCAATTCCACGATCGCGGCGTCGGGCGTCAGCACATAGATGCGGTCCTCGAACAGGCCCTGGCCGGAGCCGGCCAGGTCGCGCTCCCACGCCAGCAGCTGGCGCAGCACCGCGATCTTGGCATCGTAGGCGCCGCTGGCCGACACGCCGCCGTAGCCCTTGCTGCCCGCCTCCTTGTAGGCCCAGTGCGCCGCCACGCCGTGCTCGGCGTGGTCGTGCATGGCCTGGGTGCGGATCTGGATCTCGATCGGCCGCCCTTCGCCGTCGCGCACCACCGTGTGCAGCGACTGGTAGCCATTGGGCTTGGGCCGGGCGATGTAGTCGTCGAATTCGGAATCGATGGCGTCGAAGCGGTCGTGCACCCACGCCAGCGCGGCGTAGCAGTCCTTGACGTCCGGCACGATGACCCGCAGCGCCCGCACGTCGAACACCTGGTCGAAGTCCAGCGACTTGCCGCGCATCTTCCTGACGATGCTGTAGATGTGCTTGGGCCGGCCGTGCACGTGGGCATCGATGCCCTGCGCCTTCAGCTCGCCCTCCAGCCGCGAGCGCAGCTGCTCCACGTAGCCCTCGCGCTCGGTGCGCTTCTGGTCCAGCAGCCGCGCGACCTGCTTGTACGTGTCCGGCTCCAGGAAGCGGAAGGCCAGGTCCTCCATCTCCCACTTGACCTGCCAGATGCCCAGCCGGTTGGCCAGCGGCGCGAACACGTGCAGCGCCTCGCGCGCGACCGAGGGCGGCGCCACCGTCTTGCGGGCCGCGTGGAAGCGCAGCGTCTGCAGCCGCGAGGCCAGCCGCAGCATCACCACCCGCAGGTCGCGCGAGAAGGCCAGCAGCATCTTGCGCACGTTCTCGGTCTGCAGCTTCGGGTCGTCGACCGGATTGCCGGCGTCCTCCGCCTCGCGGGTCTGCTGCTGCACCTTGACCAGCTTGGTGGTCTCCAGTGCCAGGGTGGCGTAGTTCTCGCCGAAGGCCTTGGCGATCACCTCCTGCGGCTTGGTCAGGTGGCTGCTGGCGTACACCAGGTAGCTGGCGGCCTGCATCGCCTCCGAGCCGCCCATCGACTTGAGGATCTGCGCCACGGCATCGGCGTGCTCGAGCGTGTTCTCGCCCGTGTCCAGCGTTTCGCCGGTGATGAAGGGTTCGGCGAAGGCGCGCGCCCGCGCCAGCGCACCGGCCTGCACCGGCAACGACTGCTCGGTCGCGGCGATCAGCTCCGGGACCTGGCCGCCTTCAGGGGCTTCTGCTGCCAGGCTTTTCATCGGGAGAAGGAGGTTGCAGCAGGAAGGCGGCGACCGCCTCCACCTGGTCGTCGGACACGAAAGTCGGCGCGTGGCCGACGCCGGCGAATTCCACCAGCGCCGGCTTCGGGCCGCGCCCGGTCATGGCCAGCGCCGTCGACCGCGACAGCAGGTCCGACTGCGCGCCGCGGGTCAGCAGCGTCTGCGCCTTGATGTTGTCGTACAGCTGCCAGAGAGCGGCCTCGCCCTGGGCGGCGGACGCTTCGGTGATGGTGCGAAACGGCAGCGCGATCGCCGGGTCGTAGTGCAGCGTGTAACCGCCCTCGGGGAGCGGCTTGACCATGGCCTGCGACAGCGCCAGCCATTGCTGCGGCGTGTGGGGGCCGAAGCTGGTGGAGATGGCCCACATCGCGTCGGCGGCCTGCTGCACGGAATCGAACTTGCCGGTATTGCCAAGGTAAGTGCCGATGCGCGCCAGCGCCTGCCACTGGATCGCCGGTCCGACGTCGTTGAGCACCAGCCGCCGCACCGGCGCCGGCAAGGGCAGGCCCGGCGTGCCGGCGATCGCCATGCCGATCAGCCCGCCCATGCTGGTGCCGACCCAGTCGAGCAGCGCCACCGGCGCCTGCTGGTTGAGTTGGGCGAGCATGGCCAGCATGTCCCCCGCGTAGTTGGGCAACTGATAGCCCATGGGGTCCTTGAGCCAGTCGCTGCGGCCGCGCCCGACCACGTCAGGACAGACGACGCGCAATGCGCCGCCGGCGCGCACCACCAGCGCCTGCGCCAGCACATCGAAGTCGCGGCCCTGCCTGGACAGCCCGTGGACGCAGACCACCACGTGCGGCGCAGCGGCATCGCCCCACTGCCAGAAGGCCATGCGGTGGCCGCCCGAGGCGTCGGGGCACTGTACGTAGTTCAGCGTAGGGTCGGTCATGGAAATCAATCCGCAGCATACTGTGCGGCTGCATTTTTCTTGTGTCCACGCCATCCTAATTCAAGACCGGAGACCCGCATGCTCAAAGGCAAGACCGCACTCGTGACAGGCTCGACCAGTGGCATCGGCCTGGGCATCGCCAGGGCGCTCGCGCGCCAGGGCGCCAACATCGTCGTCAACGGCTTCGGCGACGTCGACGGCCCGAAGGCGCAGATCGAGGCGCTCGGCGCCAAGACCGCCTACCACGGCGCCGACATGAGCAGGCCGGCCGAGATCGCGGACATGATGAAGTTCGCCGCCGCCACCTTTGGCCAGGTCGACATCCTGGTGAACAACGCCGGCATCCAGCACGTGGCCAGCGTCGAGGAGTTCCCGCTGGACAGGTGGGACGCCATCATCGCGATCAACCTGAGCAGCGCCTTCCACACCACCCGCCTCGCCATCCCCGCGATGCGCGCCGCCAACTGGGGCCGCATCATCAACGTGGCCTCGGCCCACGGCCTGGTCGCCTCGCCGCAGAAGTCGGCCTACGTCGCCTCCAAGCACGGCCTGGTCGGCTTCACCAAGTCGGTGGCGCTGGAGACCGCGACCACCGGCGTCACCTGCAATGCGATCTGCCCGGGCTGGGTGCTGACGCCTCTGGTGCAAAAGCAGATCGACGACCGCGCCAAGCGCGAAGGCATTTCGGTGGAGCAGGCCAAGCGCGAGCTGCTGGGAGAAAAGGAGCCCTCGCTGCAGTTCACCACGCCCGACGAACTGGGCGAGCTGGCGGTGTTCTTCTGCTCCGACGCGGCGAAGAACGTGCGCGGCGTGGCCTGGACCATGGACGGCGGCTGGACCGCCCAGTGAGCGGCAGCTAGCGCAACTGCACCGAGCCGGAGACGGTGACGACCACCGAACTCTTGCCGGCCTCGACGGGCACCGGTGCGTCGGCCTGCGCGGCCTTCATCTCCATCGCCATCATGCGCGGCCGCGGATAGCCCTGGTCGTTGCTGTTGACCGCCACTTCGCGCAGCGTGTAGCCGGAAAAACCGAAGCCGCGCGCCAGCTCCGTCGCCTTGGCCTTGAAGCGCTCGATCGCCATCGCCTGGGCTTCTCCTTCCACCCTGGCGCGCTGCTCCCGGCTCAGGCCGAAGCCGACGCCGCCCATGGTCATGGTCTGGATCCTGCCGGCGGTGGCCGTGATGCGCGGGAAGTCGCGCCCTTCCAGCACCAGCTCCGCGCTGCCGCTCCAGCCGCTGATCTTCTGGTCGCGCGTGTAGCGCGGATACAGGCTGAAGTTGCCGGTGCGCAGGTCCAGCTGGCCGGGCAGCGCGGCCTTCCTAGCTTCCGTCAGCGCCGCCTCGAGCGCGGCCTTCAGCTGGTTCTGCACCGTTGCCGCGTCGGGGCCTTCGCGGCTGGTGGTGAGGGTGAGCGACAGCAGGTCCTGCTGGACCTCCACCGTGCCGCTGGCGGACAGCTGCAGCACGTTCTGCGGCGGCGGCACGCCCTGGGCCATCGCGCCCAGCGCGCAGATCGACAGAAGGGCGGCGGCAATCAGTTTGTTCGGGTTCATGGATCTCGCGATGCGGGCTCAGGTTTTCAGGAAGCGCAGCGGCTCGAAGCGGCCGCGGACGACGCTCTCGGGGTTCACGCCCCACCAGTCGCGCGCAATCGACGCATAGAGCTGGCGGAAGTCGGTCGTGAACACCAGATTCTGCGCCCCGTCCAGCCGCGACAGGTCGGCGCCCTGGCCGTACAGGCCGCCGCGCACGGCGCCGCCGGCGATGAAGTGCGGCGCCGCCGTGCCGTGGTCGGTGCCGTTGCTCTGGTTCTGGCGCGGGCGGCGGCCGAACTCGGAAAAGGTCATCACCACGGTGCGATCCCAGGCGCCGAGTTCCGTCAGCGCCGCGCGCAACGCGACCAGGCCCTCGGCCAGTTGCCGCAGCAGGTTGGCGTGCTGGCCGGCCTGGTTCTGGTGGGTGTCGAAGCTGCCGAGCGTCAGCGTGATCACCGGAACGCCGCCGCGGCCGCGTTGCGAGGCGACGACCTGCGCCGCCGCCTGCACGCCGTTGCCGAACGCGCCGGCCGGAAAGGCGGTGGCAAAGGCATGGCGCTCGGCGCGCAGGCCCTGGGCGGCGTGGCTCACGTCGGCCTCCACCCGCAGCAGGTACTGCAGCGCCGGGTTGCCGTGCGCCGGCTGCGGCGACGCCAGGCGCGCCTCCTGCACGAAAGCTTCGGGGTTGTTCAGGGACACCGCACGGGCGCCGGCCAGCGGGCCGAAATCGCTGCTGCCGATGCGCACGCCTTCGGCGGTGAACGATGCGCTTGCAGCCAGGCCGGCCTTCATCCCGCGGGCCAGCCAGCCGTCGCCCAGGTACTCGCCCGAGCCGGAGGCCGTGTCCCAGATCTCGATCGAGCGGAAGTGCGACAGGTTGGGCTGCGGATAGCCGACGCCCTGCACGATCGCCAGCTCGTCCTTCTCCCAGAGCGCGAGCAGCGGCCTGAGCTCCGGATGCAGGCCGGTGGCCGCGTCCAGGCGCAGCACGTCGCCGGGCGCAATGGCCAGGGTGGGCCGCAGTTGCGCATACAGGGGGTCGGCAAAGGGGATGACGGTGTTGAGCCCGTCGTTGCCGCCTTTGAGTTCCACCAGGATCAGGATCCGGTCGCTGGCCGCGGCGGCGCGCCGGTCCAGCGCCTGCGCCAGGCCCGGCAGGTGGGCCCCGAGCAGCGCGGCGCCGGTCATTCCGGCGCCCAGATGAAGCAGTTGGCGGCGTTTCATTGGCTCATTTCAGTTGGTAGGCGGGGTCGAGCATCAGGGCGCGCAGCCAGGCCACGCCCACCGTGCCGGCCGGCACCGGTTGGGTCGGCGCCAGCGGCAGCATGGCGGCGGCCAGGCGGACCTGCAGCGCCGCGTCCGGCTCGCGGTCCGCGTGGCCGCCGTAGCCGGCCAGGAAGCGCTCGGCCCACGGCGGCGGGTCCTGCATGGCGCCGGCGGCGCGGAACAATTGCTCGGCGAAGTGCTTGCGCTCCAGCAGGCGGGTCGCGTCGATCCAGTCGGTGTATCCCGGCCAGCCCTTCACGTTGGGCGGCAGCAGCAGGTTCTGCCCGAGCTGGGCCGACTTGCGCACCAGCGGCAGCGGGTCGGGCGGCTGCAGCCCGAACTGCCGCACCGCGCCGACCACCAGTTCCACCGGCGACTTGATCAGGGCGCCGCGGTTCTCCGTGGCCCAGAACGCATCCGACAGCAGCAGGTCGTGCAGCACGGTGGAGATGTCATAGCCGCTGGCGCGAAAGCGGTCGGCGATGGCCTCGAACTCGGGGCCCTGCGGCGCCGGCGAGACGAACTCCTTCCACAGCTTGGCCGTGATGAAGCGCGCCGCGGCCGGCTGCTGCAGCATCAGGTCGATCACCGCGTCGCCGTCGAAGGCGCCGCTGCGGCCGAACACGGTCTTGGTGCCGCCGTCGTGGAAGGCCGGCCGCAGGCGGAAGGCGAAGTCGTCGCGCTCCACGCTCCAGCCGGTGAAAGCCCGCGCCGCCTCCCGCACGTCCTGCTCGCTGTAGCCGCCGCCCTGCGACGCCTCGCCCAGCGCGAACAGCTCCATCACTTCGCGGGCGAAGTTCTCGTTGGGCGCCTCCTTGCGGCTGCTGGCGCCGTCCAGGTACGCGAGCATGGCCGGGTCCCTTGCCACGGCATGGAGCAAGCCGGCGAAATTGCCCAGGGCCTGGGCCCGCAGCAACTGGTGCTGGCGCCACATGGCCTGCGAACGCACCACCTTCTGCTGCGAGGTGGCGAAGTGGCCGTGCCAGAACAGCGTCATCCGCTCCGCCAGCGGGGTCGGGCTGGCGACCATCTCGCTCATCCACCAGGCCTTCAGGTCCTGTCCTTCGCGCAGCTGCTGCTGGCGCCACGCCTGCCGTTGCTCGCGGGTGTCCAGCAGCCGTGGCGGGCTGGGCGGCGGCGCGTCGACGAAAGCCGGCGGCGGATTGCGGGACGCAGCCGTCCGGGCCGCCGCAATGATCCCGTCCACCGCCTGGACCGCGCCCTGCCCCACCAGGCGGTCCACTTCGGCCTGGGTGGGCGCGAAGCCTGACCTCAGCAGCAGGTGTCTGGCCTGCGCTTGGTCGAGCCGCTGCGGGGCCGCCTGGGCCGCCAAACAGGCGCAGCCGAACAGCGCCGCCGCCAGCAGCCGCCGGCAAAACGCAACAAAAAGAGCTTTCATGCCAGCAATTGGACGCGGCGGGGCCCGCTCCCGTACGGTCACCCGCGTGAAGGGATGCGCTGCGGGGCAACATTTGTAACAATAGGTCAGCCTATCGGGAAAAACCCGCACGATGGGCTGCGAGCCCTGCAGAATCGGCTCTGTTACAAATACACGTTGGGAGTGACATGAACCAAGCTGCAGCCAAAACCGACAAGATCCTGGTGGTCGACGACGACGCCCGCATCCGCGACCTGCTGCGCCGCTACCTCACCCAGGAAGGCTTCGAAGTCATCCTGGCCGAGGACGGCAAGGCGCTGAATCGCCTGATGCTGCGGGAAACGGCCGACCTGATCGTGCTGGACCTGATGATGCCGGGCGAAGACGGCCTGTCGATCTGCCGGCGCCTGCGCGCGGCCAACGACCGCACGCCGATCATCATGCTGACCGCCAAGGGCGAGGACGTGGACCGCATCGTCGGCCTGGAAGTCGGTGCCGACGACTACCTCGGCAAGCCGTTCAACCCGCGCGAACTGCTGGCTCGCGTCCATGCAGTGCTGCGCCGCCGCCCGGCCCAGGAGGCACCCGGCGCGCCCTCCAGCGACAACGAGGTGGTGAACTTCGGTCCCTTCGCGTTCGACCTGGGGGCCCGCACCCTGCGCAAGAACGGCGAGGAACTGCCCCTGACCACCGGCGAATTCGCCATGCTCAAGGCACTGGTGCGCCATCCGCGCCAGCCGCTGTCGCGCGAGAAGCTGGCCCAGCTGGCCCGCGGCCGCGAATTCGAACCTTTCGACCGCAGCCTGGACGTCCAGGTGTCGCGCCTGCGCAAGCTGGTCGAGGTGGATGCCGCTGCACCGCGTTATATTCAGACCGTGTGGGGTGTCGGCTATGTGTTCGTGCCGGACGGAGCGGGTTAAGACCTGAAGCGTCCGGCGGCCCCGGCCCCCGCGATTCATCAAGAGGCAGGGGCAAGCACATGAGCAGGGGACAGGTTTGATCCGCGCCGTCACGACCAGCATCGACGCGACCGGCCCGGCGCCGCTGGAAACGGCACCGGCGCCGCTGGAGATGCGGCCCCGCGTGGGCCTGTCGCTGTTCTGGCGTACCTTCTTCCTGCTGTCCCTGCTGCTGATCGGCAGCATCGTCGCCTGGCTCCAGACCTTCCGGGCGCTCGAATTCGAGCCGCGAGCGGTGCAGACGGCCCAGCAGATCGCCTCGCTGGTGAACCTCAGCCGCGCCGCGCTGATCCATTCCGATTCCATCCAGCGGGTCTCGCTGATCAAGGCCCTGGTCGACCAGGAAGACGTGCGCATTTCCCCGCGCGAGCCCAACGACCACTTCGTCAGCTTCGATTCGGGCGGCCTGGACACCAAGATCGTCGACGAGCTGGTGAGCCGGCTCGGGCCGGGCACGGTCGTGGCGGCCAGCGTCAACGGCATCTCGGGGCTGTGGGTCGGCTTCGGCATCGACGCGGACCGCTACTGGATCCGGCTGGACAAGGCGCGCTTCACCTCGGTCGGCAGCCGCACCTGGCTGATCTGGCTGATCACGGCGGCCGGCCTGTCGCTGGCGGGCGCCGCGCTGATCGCCCGGCTGATCAACCGGCCGCTCAAGCAGCTCTCGTTTGCCGCCAGCCGGGTGCGCGACGGCGACTTCGATGCCAGCCGCCTCGACGAGAAGGCGGTGACCAGCGAGATCCGCGAGGTCAACATCGGCTTCAACCGGATGGCGCAGCAGCTGGCCAAGATCGAGCAGGACCGCGCCGTGATGCTGGCCGGCATCTCGCACGACCTGCGCACGCCGCTGGCGCGGTTGCGGCTGGAAACCGAGATGAGCGTGGCCGACCAGGACGCGCGCGACCACATGGCGGCCGACATCGACCAGCTCGACGCCATCATCGACAAGTTCCTGGACTACGCGCGGCCGGACCACGCCGAACTCAAGCCGGTGCTGCTCAACGACGTGATCGAGGCCTGCCTCTACGCCGTGCAGGACCAGGGCGACATGCGGATCAACCTGGACATCGCCAAGGGCCTGTACGTGCTGGCCGACGAGGTGGAACTGGCCCGCGTGATCTCCAACCTGCTGGAAAACGCGCGCCGCTACGGCAAGACGCCGGAGACCGGCATCGCGGTGGTGGACATCAACGCCAAGTCACGCAACGAATGGGTGCTGCTGAAGGTGCGCGACCACGGCATGGGCGTCGCGCCGGAGGCGCTGCCCAACCTGATCAAGCCGTTCTTCCGCGGCGACGCGGCCCGCACGGCCGCCACCGGCGCCGGCCTGGGGCTGGCGATCGTCGACAAGACGGTGCAACGGATGGGCGGCATCTTCGCGCTGGCCAACACCACCTCGGGCGGCCTGGCCGCCCACATCAAGCTGCAGAAGCCAAAGGCTTCCAACAACGGAACCGAGGCGGAGCCGAACCGCGCCTCGGAATCCGTGCACTGAGCGGCAGCTTACTTTTCGACGGTCTTGTTCCAGCGGGCGTTCCACGCCGGGCGGTTCCCGTTGATCGCGGCGCGGCCCGAGCCGGGCCGCGGGTTCACCGGAACAGCGAACGGAACGCCTGCTCGCCCGGCGGCGTGAACGCCATCACGCGCGAGTCCTTGCGGCGCCGGGCCCAGCCCAGTTCGTCGATGCGTGCGAGCAGCGCCGCGCCCAGCGCCCCGCCCAGGTGGTGGCGCCGCTCGCCCCAATCCAGGCAGGGCCGGCAGAAGGCCCGCCGCTGCGAGGCCAGCGCCGGGGCGTCGATGCCGAGGGCGGAAAACCAGCCCTCTCCCTTGGGCGTCAGGCGCAATCCATCCGCTCCCGCGCTCAGCACCCGCTGCGCGAGCAGCGACTCGTACGCCAGCACGCCGAGCTCGCCGGCAAGGTGGTCGTAGCAGACCCGCGCCTTGCGCAGCGCCGGCTCGCGCGGGCTGGACCGCAGGCGCACGGCGCCGGTGCGGAACGCCACGCCCATCAGGGATTCCAGCAGGCCGGCCACGTCCTGGTCCGCCAGCCGGAAATAGCGGTGCCGGCCCTGCCGGTCGACGGCGAGCAGCCCCGCGTCCAGCAGCTTGGCCAGGTGGGCACTGATGGTCTGCTTGGTGACGCCGGCAATGCCCGCCAGTTCGGTCGCGGTCAATGCGCGGTCGGCCATCAGGGCCGTGAGCACCTCGGCGCGTGCGTGGTCGCCGATCAGCGCGGCGACGCGGGCGATGCTGGGACCGTCTTTCATGGTTCGATCGTAGGCGAACCATCAACGCATGGCAACACGCTATCGTGGCGTGCCTGCCCTGGAGACACCATGCAAATCACCTGTTTCATCCGCTACCAGATCGACCCGTTCCAGCGCGACGCCTTCCGCAGCTACGCCGAGAACTGGGGCCGCATCATCCCGGCCTGCGGCGGCCACCTGCTGGGGTATTTCCTGCCGCACGAAGGAACCAACGACGTCGCCTGGGGCCTGATCGGCTTCGACTCGCTGGCGGCCTACGAGGCCTATCGCACGCGCCTGCGCAGCGATCCGGCCGGCCGCGAGAACTTTGCCTTCGCGCAGCAGAAGAAATTCATCCTGCGCGAGGAGCGCACCTTCTGCGAAGGCGTCGCCGGCACGCTGGGCATTGCCGCGCAGCAGCCGGCCGCCGGCTGATCGCTCAGACCAGCAGCACGATCGCCCGGGCCTCGATTGCCGCGCCCTCGCCCACCGGGCCGAGCTTCTCGGCGGTCTTGGCCTTCACGTTGACCTGCGCGGGCGCCAGGTCCAGCGCCGCGGCGATGCCGTTGCGCATGGCCTCGATGTGCGGCGCCAGGCGCGGCGCCTGCGCGATCACGGTGCTGTCGATGTTGCCGATCTGGTGGCCCTGCTCGCGCACCCGGCGCGCCGCCTCCGCCAGCAGCACCATGGAATCGGCACCCTTGAAGCGTTCGTCCGTGTCGGGGAAATGGCGCCCGATGTCGCCCAGCCCCGCCGCGCCCAGCAGCGCGTCCGTGATCGCGTGCAGCAGCACGTCGGCGTCCGAGTGGCCCAGCAGCCCGCGCTCGAACGCGATCTCCACGCCGCCGATCACCAGAGCGCGCCCCGGCACCAGGGCGTGGATGTCCCAGCCTTCGCCGATACGCAGCCGCGTCACCGCTGCCGGCCCTTGAGCACCGCCTCGGCCAGCGCGAAATCGTCCGGGTAGGTGACCTTGAAGTTCTGCGGCCCGCCCGGCACCAGCAGCGGCCGCTGGCCGAGCGCCTCCATCGCGCTGGCTTCGTCGGTCACCGAGTCGCCGGCCTGCTCCATGGCCTCGATCAGCCGGCCGATGCGGAACATCTGCGGTGTCTGCGCCAGCCACTTGTCTTCGCGGCTGAGTGTTTCGGCCACGCGGCCGCCGCGCTCGGTCTTGAGCGTGTCCACCAGCTTCTGCGCCAGCAGGCCGCCGACGTCGTCCTCCTGGCAGGCATCGATCAGGCCGTCGATCAGCTGCGGCGTGATCAGGCAGCGGGCCGCGTCGTGCACCAGCACCCAGTCGCGGCCATCGGCGCCGACCTTGCGCAGTTCGTGCAGGCCGTTGACGACGCTGATGGCGCGGGTCTCGCCGCCGCAAGCCGCCGCCGTCACCGGCGCGAAGTTGCGCGTGAAGAAGCCGTCGCCCTGCGCCACCACCACCAGCGTCCTGGCGATGCGCTTGACGGCGGCAAACGCCGCCAGCGTGTGCATCACCATCGGCCGGCCCGCGATCGGCTCGTACTGCTTGGGTCCGGTGGTGCCGGCGCGGCTGCCGTTGCCGGCGCAGGGGATCAGCGCGAAAAATCGGGTATTGGACACATTGACACTCATGGGTTTGTCGCCATTCTAGAATCGAGCTCACCACCCCGCCCTGTTCAGGCGCGGGGTGTTGCTATTTTTTGCGGCACTCGATGGACTTACCGAAACTTTCTCCCGGCAAACGCTACACCCTGCCCCGCCCGCCCGGCTCCGCCGACGCCCTGCTGCTGGGTCAGCTGGCGTTGCGCGAAAAGGCCGCCGGCCGGCTCACCGCCATCGTCACGGCCGACGCCACCGATGCCCAGCGCCTGCTCGACGAACTCGCCTTCTTCGCGCCGGACCTGCGCACCTGCCTGTTCCCTGACTGGGAAACGCTGCCGTACGACACCTTCTCTCCGCACCAGGACCTGATCAGCGAACGGCTGGCCACGCTGTGGCGCATCTCGCAGGGCGAGGCCGACGTGGTGATCGTGCCGGCCACCACTGCTTTGTACCGCGTGGCGCCGCCGCAGTTCCTGGCCGGCTACACCTTTCACTTCCAGGTCAAGCAGAAGCTGGAGGAAGCGAAGCTGAAGGCCCAGCTCACCCTGGCCGGCTACAGCCACGTCACGCAGGTGGTCAGCCCCGGCGAGTACGCGGTGCGCGGCGGCCTGATCGACCTGTTCCCGATGGGCTCGCCGGTGCCGTACCGGGTGGACCTGTTCGACGACGAGATCGACTCGATCCGCACCTTCGACCCCGACAGCCAGCGCAGCCTCTATCCGGTGCCCGAGGTGCGGCTGCTGCCCGGCCGCGAGTTCCCGATGGACGACGATGCCCGGGCCCGCTTTCGCAGCCGCTGGCGCGAACTGCTGGAGGGCGATCCGACCAAGAGCCGGATCTACAAGGACATGGGCAACGGCGTGGCCACCGCCGGCATCGAGTACTACCTGCCGCTGTTCTTCGAGGAGACGGCCACGGTGTTCGACTATCTGGGCGAGCAGGCCACGGTGGTGCTGCACGGCGACCTCGAGCCGGCCTTCCAGCACTTCTGGCAGGACACCAGGGAACGCTACCGGCTGGTGCAGGGCGACTCCGAGCGGCCGGTGCTGCCGCCGCAGGCGCTGTTCCTGTCGAGCGAGCAGTTCTACGCAAAGGCCAACGAACGCTCGCAGCTGGCGATCCGGACCGGCGTGGACGATGTCGCGGACAGCGCCCTGTTCCAGAAGCTGCCCGAGATGTCGGTCGTGCGCGGCGCCGAAGAGCCGCTGGCCCGCTTCCAGCATCACCTGCGCACCACCGGCAACCGGGTGCTGGTGCTGGCCGAGAGCGACGGCCGGCGCGAAAGCCTGCTGGACTTCCTGCGCGCCAGCCACCTGGCGCCGCCGGCCTTCGAATCGCTGGAGGAGTTCGAGGCCAGCGACGAGAAGCTGGGCATCGCCACCGCGCCGCTGAACGCGGGCTTCGCCTGGCTGGAACGCGGCATCGATTTCGTCACCGAGACCGAGCTGTTCGCCGCCGGCCCGACCACCCGCCGGCGCAAGAAGCAGGAGCAGGTCAGCGACGTCGAGGCCCTGATCAAGGACCTGTCGGAGCTCAATGTGGGCGACCCCGTGGTGCACTCCCAGCACGGCATCGGCCGCTACCGGGGCCTGATCAATATGGACCTGGGGCTGGGCAGGAATGCGGACGGCACCCCGATCCTGCAGGAGATGCTGCACCTGGAATACGCCGACAAGGCCACGCTGTACGTGCCGGTCAGCCAGCTGCACCAGATCAGCCGCTATACCGGCGTCAGTGCCGACGAGGCGCCGCTGCACAAGCTGGGCTCCGGCCAGTGGGAAAAGGCCAAGCGCCGCGCCGCCGAACAGGTGCGGGACACCGCCGCCGAACTGCTCAACATCTACGCCCGCCGCGCGCTGCGCGAGGGCCACGCGTTCCGCTATTCGGCCACCGATTACGAAAGCTTCGCCACCGACTTCGGCTTCGAGGAGACGGCCGACCAGAACGCCGCCATCCACGCGGTGATCCACGACATGATCTCGCCGCGGCCGATGGACCGGCTGGTGTGCGGCGACGTCGGCTTCGGCAAGACGGAAGTGGCGCTGCGCGCCGCATTCATCGCCATCACCGGCGGCAAGCAGGTGGCCTTTCTGGCCCCGACCACGCTGCTGGCCGAGCAGCATTACCAGACGCTGGTGGACCGCTTCAGCAAGTGGCCGGTGAAGGTGGCCGAGGTGTCGCGCTTCCGTTCCGGCAAGGAAGTGGCGGCCACGCTCAAGGGCCTGGCCGACGGCAGCGTCGACATCGTGGTGGGCACCCACAAGCTGCTGTCGGAATCGACCAAGTTCAAGAACCTGGGCCTGCTGATCATCGACGAGGAGCACCGCTTCGGCGTGCGCCACAAGGAAGCGATGAAGGCGATGCGGGCCGAGGTGGACGTGCTCACGCTGACGGCCACGCCGATCCCGCGCACGCTGGGCATGGCGCTGGAAGGCCTGCGCGACCTGTCGGTGATCGCCACCGCGCCGCAGCGACGGCTGGCGATCAAGACCTTCGTGCGCAACGAGGGCAACGGCGTGATCCGCGAGGCGGTGCTGCGCGAGTTGAAGCGCGGCGGCCAGGTCTATTTCCTCCACAACGAGGTGGAGACCATCGAGAACCGGCGGCTGCGGCTGGAAGAACTGCTGCCCGAGGCGCGCATCGCGGTGGCCCACGGCCAGATGCCCGAGCGCGAGCTGGAGCGCGTGATGCGCGACTTCGTGGCCCAGAAGTACAACGTGCTGCTGTGCTCCACCATCATCGAGACCGGCATCGACGTGCCCACTGCCAACACCATCGTCATCAGCCGCGCCGACAAGTTCGGCCTGGCGCAGCTGCACCAGCTGCGCGGCCGGGTCGGCCGCAGCCACCACCAGGCCTATGCCTACCTGATGGTGCCGGACAAGGAGAGCCTGACCAAGCAGGCCTCGCAGCGGCTGGACGCGATCCAGCAGATGGAGGAACTGGGCTCGGGCTTCTACCTGGCGATGCACGACCTGGAGATCCGCGGCGCCGGCGAGGTGCTGGGCGAGAACCAGAGCGGCAACATGCTGGAGGTGGGCTTCCAGCTTTACAACGAGATGCTGTCGGAGGCTGTCAGGTCGCTGAAGGAAGGCAAGGAACCGGACTTGCTGTCGCCCTTGTCGATCACCACCGACATCAACCTGCACGCACCTGCGCTGCTGCCTGAAACCTATTGCGGCGACGTCCACCTGCGGCTGTCGTTCTACAAGAAGCTCGCCACCGCCAAGACCACGGACCAGATCGACACCCTGCTGGAGGAGATCGTGGACCGCTTCGGCAAGCCGCCGCCGCAGGCGCAGACGCTGATCGACGTGCACCGCCTGCGGGTGCTGGCCCGGCCCTACGGCGTGGTCAAGGTCGACGCGGCGCCCGGCGTCATCCACATCACCTTCCGCAAGGACGCGCCGATCGAACCGATGCGGATCATCGAGCTGGTGCAGAAGAACAAGCACATCAAGCTGGCCGGCAACGAGAAGCTGCGGATCGAGCGCGAACTGCCCGATCCGAAGGACCGCGCCCAGATGGTGCGCGACGTGCTGCGCTCGCTCGGCCAGCCCCGGATTGCCGAACCGGCAGGAATCACACCATGACGTCTCCCAAGGAAATCTCCCCCGGCCTGGTGATCCAGCGCTTCACCCCGCCGCTGGCGCTGGCGGACTTCCGGCTGATCGCGTTCGACATGGACTCGACCCTGATCAACATCGAATGCGTGGACGAGATCGCGGCAGCCGCCGGCCGCAAGGAGGAAGTGGCGGCGATCACCGAAGCCGCCATGCGCGGCGAGATCGCCGACTACAAGGCCAGCCTGCGCCAGCGGGTGGCGCTGCTGAAGGGGGTAAGCGTGCAGCATCTGCAGGACGTCTATGCCAACCGGCTGCAGCTCAATCCCGGGGCGGACCGGCTGGTCGCGGCCTGCCAGGCGGCCGGCATGAAGGTGCTGCTGGTGTCCGGCGGCTTCACCTTCTTCACCGACCGGATCCGCGACCGGCTGGGCATCGACTTCACCCGGTCCAACGTGCTCGCCGTCGAAGACGGGAAGCTCACCGGCAAGATGGTGGACCAGCCCTGGGGCGACATCTGCGACGGCGACGAGAAGCGCAGGATGCTGCTGGAAACCTGCGAGCGCATGGGCATTTCACCCAGGCAGGCGATCGCGATGGGCGACGGTGCCAACGACCTGCCGATGATGGGCGAGGCCGGCCTGTCGGCGGCCTATCACGCCAAACCGAAGGTGCGCGAGCAGGCGATGGTGGCGATCAACAGCGGCGGCCTGGACCGGCTGCTGGAAGTGCTGCGCTAGGACCGCCGGCCGGCAGCGAGGCGGCGCTCCCCTACTCGTCTCCCTCGGGCGTCGTTGCGGCGAATTCGCGCGCCTTTTGCGCCGCGGTCAGGGCCTCGTGCAATTCTTCCTCCAGCTCCTTGCGCCGCGTGATGTCGACGATCACCCACACCGTGCCGCGCACCCGGCCTTCGAGCACCACGCCCTTGCCGGACAGCGCGATCCAGATCTCGCGGCCGTCCAGCCGCCGGATCCGGATCTCGGTCTCGTAGACGCGCCCGCGCTTGACCCGCTCGGCCACCGCGCGGCCGATCTCCAGGTACTGGTCGCGCGACAGGTAGAACGGCTCCATCGATTCGATGTCGCGCCCGCGCGCGCCCAGGATGTCCAGCATCCGCGGGTTGGCCCAGCGCATGCGGCCCTGCGGCGTGAGGAAGGCGATGCCGACGATCGAGTTGTCGATGATCGCCTCGCGCTCCTCCAGCGTGGTCTTGAGCTGTTCGTGCGACACGCTCATCGCCTGGATCAAGGCCCGTTCGGCGGCCAGCCGGACCTGGGCCTGTTCCTTGAAGCGGCGCGCGACGTTGATCCGGTCGGCCAGCGCAAACGACAGCAGCAGCATTTCCAGCGCCGAGCCGAACAGCACCGCGTTGGAGGTCAGCACGTTGGACGGCAGCGTACCGATGTTGTGCAGCGCCTGCAGCACGACGCTGAGCAGCAGCACCGCCCAGGCGATCAGGAAATTCCGGGCACCCGGATGGCCGTGCCGCACGCCGAAGATACCCGCCACCATCAGCGTGGTCACGCTCACCAGCACCAGGCCGGTGGTCAGGTAGCTGGCCAGCGTGTACGAATACGCCAGCAGCACCACCAGCGACACCATGTAGCCGCCCACCTGCGCCAGGATGAACTTGTCCAGCAGCGGCGTGCGCGCCGCGCTGAGCAGGAAGGTGCGGGCGAACAGCAGCCCGAAGGTGGCCACCATCACGGTGCCGGCCGGCGGCGAGCGGCTGTTCCACCAGACCAGGTCGGGCCACAGGAACTGGTTGCCCAGGCCGGTCAGCGTCACCTGGAACAGCGCCATGCCCGCCACATAGCCAACATACACCAGGTAGACCTTGTCGCGCACCGACACGTACAGCAGCAGGTTGTAGATGAACAGGCCGATCAGCAGGCCGAAGTACAGGCCGAATGCGCCGTAGGCCAGCTGGTCGTGGTTCCACAGGGCCGCCGGCTGCCACAGCGTGGCCGGAACGGTGACCGACCCTTCGGAGCGGACGTGCAGGTACAGCGTGCTTGCCATCCCTGGCCGCAGGGTCACGGGCAGGACGTGGTTGCGGTGCGGGATGACGCGGGTGGCGAAAGGCCGGAAGACGCCGGCGCTCTGCTTGGCATAAGCCCCGGTGGCATCCGGCGCGAACAGCTCCACCGTGCCCAGGGGCGCATAGGCCACTTCCAGCAGCCAGTTGGCCGGCGCGTCGGCGGCCGGACGCAGCGTCACCTTCAGCCAGATCGCCGCACTGGTGATGCCGAAGTTGGGGCCCGGGCTGTCCGAGGGCAGCGCGGCGAAGCGGCCCTGCTGGTCCTGTTGCCGGACCTGCTCGAAGTCCAGCTTGGCGTCCGCGTCCTCCAGGAAGCTGAATTCCCGCGACAGCGAGTAGCTGCCGTTGTTGCCGATCGCGACGTCGCCGGCGAAGCTGGCCGCGGGCCAGCCGAGGGCCAGCACCAGTGCGAGGGCGCAGCCGAGCCAGCAGCCCAGGCGCATGCGCCATGCGGCGGCCAGACCGCTCTTTGCAACAGCAGGTTGCAGCGGCGCTCGGGTCAGGCTCAACAGTCGCCGGCGCATGGATGGAGACTAACGTTCACGGCTTACTGTAGCAAGTTGTTTCCAGCCGATTCTGCCTCCGTCCGCAGCCAGCGGGCGAAGTCCTGGGCATCAGGGTTTTCCGCGCCCCTGGGTGTCAGCATCACGAAATAGCCGCGTTCGGATGCTGCCCCGCCGCCAAAGGGGGTGACCAGCCGGCCGTCGCCCAGCAGCTCGGCCAGCAGCGGCAGGCGGCCGATGGCCACGCCCTGGCCGGCCACCGCCGCCGCGATTGCATCCGAATAATGGGTAAAGCGCAGCATGTTCTTCATCCGCAGGTCGCCCAGGCCCAGGGCCTGCAGCCAGGGTTCCCAGTCCACCGTCGGCGCCATGCCCTGCGGCATCTCCACCGTCAGCAGCGTATGGCCGGCCAGGTCGGCCGGCCTGGCCAGCGGCGCGGCCCCGCCCCGGGCCAGCCCCGGGGAGCAGACCGGGACCACCACCTCCTCGAACAGCGGCGGGCCCTGGCCGTCGCGGGTGGAGCAAAAGCGCACCGCCAGGTCGACCGGGCTGCGCCCCAGGTCCAGCAGGTCCACCGTGGCCGAAATCCGGACGTCCACCTCCGGGTGGTCGGCCGTGAAGCGGGCCAGCCGGGGGATCAGCCAGAACGACGCAAAGCCGGGCGTGCAGGTCATGGCGACCTGGCGCGGCTGCACGGACGACCGGATGAGGGCGGTGGCATCCCGCAGCCGTTGCAGCGCGTCGCTCACCGCGCGATGCAGCACCTGGCCGGCGGGGGTGAGTTCCAGCGCGCGGTGCCTGCGCTCGAACAGCGGCACGCCCAGCCGCGCTTCCACCTGCTGGATCTGCCGGCTGACAGCGGACTGGGTCAGGAACAACTCCCGCGCCGCGACGGTGAAGCTGAGGTGGCGCGCGGCCGCCTCGAAGCTGCGCAGCAGGTCCAGCGGGGGCAAATCGCCGCGCCCGATCCCGGCCTTGGCAATGTCGCCCTTCACATTCCGCTCATGCATGCAGTGATTCCAATTGAACGTTTGAGACAGTGCAGGTGGCTGACTATATTCATTCCACTCAAGAATGTGAAGGAAAGAACATGAAGGCCAGCACGAAGCCGTTCGAACTGGATCTCGCCGCCCGGGCGCTGTATGCGGTGGCGGACGCTGCACAGCTGCGCCTGAGCTGCCGCGAGGGCCAGCTCTGGATCACGCTGGACAACGACCAGCGCGACTACATCATCGAAGCGGGCGGCGAATTCAGCACCAGCGAGCACCGGCGCGCCATCGTCTACGCGCTGCAGCCCTCGCGCCTTTATGTGGCGCCGACCGAGCGCAGTCCCGCGCCGGTCTGGAGCAGCCTGGCCCGCAGCAGCAGGAAGGACACGATGGAGAGGTTCAGCAGGTTCCAGCCGATGCCGTTGAGGAAGGCGGCGCGATAGGAGCCGGTGAGGTCGAACACCGCGCCCGACATCCAGCCACCGAGCGCCATCCCGAACAGGGTGGCCATCAGCACGGTGCCGACCCGGGCACCGGCCTGCTCCGGCGGGAAGTACTCGCGCACGATCAGCGCATAGGCCGGCACGATGCCCCCCTGGAACAGGCCGAACAGCGCCGAGACCACGTAGAGCGACGCCAGCCCGTCGAAGGGCAGGAAGAGGAGCAGCGCCACGCCCTGCAGCACCGAGCCGAGCAGCAGCGTGCGCAGGCCGCCGATGCGGTCCGAGATCCAGCCGGACACCAGCCGGCTGACCACGCCCATCCCCAGCATCACCGACAGCATCTCGGCGCCGCGCGCCGCGCCGAAGCCCAGGTCGCCGCAGTAGGCGACGATGTGGACCTGCGGCATCGACATCGCCACGCAGCAGGAGACGCCGGCCACGCACAGCAGCGCCTGCACCATGCCGGCCGGCATGCCCAGCACCAGCGCCTGGCCGCTGCCGGCCGGCGCGGCCCGGCCCCGGACGGCGGCCGGCAGCGGCACCGGCACCGGCATCGTCTGCGGCTGCGGCGGCGGCCGGCGCCGCAGGACCAGCGCCAGCGGCAGCACCGACAGCACGCAGAACACACCGATCCCCCAATAGGTGGCGCGCCAGCCCACGCTGTCGATGAAGTGCTGCATCACCGGCGGCCAGACCGCACCGGCCACGTAATTGCCGCTCATGCAGACCGCCACTGCCATGCCGCGCCGGCGGTCGAACCATTGGGAGGTGTCGGCCACCAGCGGGGCGAAGGTGGCCGACGTGCCGAGCAGCCCGATCAGGACGCCCTGGGCCAGGTTGAATTGCCAGAGCGAACTGGCCGAGGCGGCGGCGATGAACCCGGCGCCCAGGCCGAGGGCGCCCAGCCCGACCGGCACTGCCACGCCGAAGCGGTCCGACAGGCGGCCCATCAGGATCCCGCCGATGCCGAAGCCGACCATCGTCAGCGTATAGGGCAGCGACGCGGCGCCGCGGTCCACGCCGAAGTCGGCCTGGATCCGCGGCAGCACCACTGTGACGGAATACATGCCGGAGCCGCCGATGGTCATCAGCAGCAGCGAAACCGCCAGCCGCAGCCAGGCGTAAGGCGATTCGATGTCGTGGGCGGTGGCGGCTGAGCGGGTCATGGCCGCTAAGCTTGCCACACGCCGTAGCCGGCCTCGCGCAGCGCGATCCCCAGCTCCACTTCCATGTCGCGCGCGGCGTCGTAAGGCATGGGGTTGTACATCGCGTACAGGCCGGGCAGCAGCCGCAAGCCGTAATCGCGCACATAGGAGTTGGCCTGGATGCCGGCCTTGTGCTTGTCGAAGCGCACGTCCGGGTCGAGCCCGGTCATGCCGACGTAGACGAAGGGCTTGCCCAGCTGGTAGTCCGGATTGGCACGGCGGAAGCGGCCGACGTTCCAGACCTGGTCGGCGAGTTCGACCACGTAGACGTGATAGTGGTGGCGGCGCTCCCGGGTTGCCATGGCCGCCATTGTGGCCGGGCCGGCGTCGGACGGCGCCGACAGGCAGGCCGCCTGCGGTCCCACAAGCCCTGCCCCAACTCATGCATATGGTGCAGGGACAACCATAGGGGAAGAACACCATGCAGCCAGCCGTGCCCGCGCCACGCCACTTTTCGATGCTCCGGGGCTTCCACCTGGCCGACTTCTTCACGCTGGGCAACGCGGCCTGCGGGGTCGGGGCGGTGTTCTTCGCGATGCTGTACATGAAGAGCGCGCTGCCGTTCCATTTCTTCGCCGCCGCCGCGCTGGCGCCCGCCGCCTTCGTCTTCGACGTGCTGGACGGGCGCATCGCACGCGCACGGCACCAGCACTCGGCGCTGGGCCGGGAACTGGATTCGCTGTCCGACGTGATCTCCTTCGGCGTGGCGCCCGCCGCACTCGGCTTCGCCGCCGGGCTCAATGGCGGCTGGGACGCGGCCGCATTGATCTACTTCGTCTGCTGCGGCGTCAGCCGGTTGGCCCGCTACAACGTGACGGCCGAGACGCTCTCCGCCGGCACCGACAAGGTGAAGTATTTCGAGGGGACGCCGATCCCGACCAGCGTGGTCATCACCGGCCTGCTGGCGCTGGCGGCCTGGCGCGGCGCGATCGGCGACGCGCTATGGGGCGGCGCCTATGCCATCGGCCCGTGGCAGCTGCACCTGATGTCGCTGGTGTTCGTGCTGTCGGGCAGCCTGATGATCAGCAAGACGCTGCACATCCCCAAGCTGTAGCCACTGCCTCGCCCGCGGCCTGTCAGCGCTTGGCGGGCCGGGCGACGATCTTCTCTTCCTCGGGCGAGAAGAAGGGCGTCGTCAGCTGGGCACCCACCCCATGATGGCCGTCGGCGTGGGTGACGCGCACCACCTTGCCTTCGCAGGAGACCCAGTGCTTGCGCCCGCCATGGGTGAACTGCACGCTGAGGTTGACCAGCGAGCCCAGCGGCATGTCGACGTCGGTTTCGAAATAGACACCGGTGGCGCTGATGTTGTGCGCCTCTGCCTTGTGGCCTGACACGTCGACAGTCATGGCGGTGTCGAACCGCGCAGCGGCCCGGTGGTCGGGGTCTTCGACGCGGCGGGTGGGACTGGGCATGGAACCTCCGGTGGATGGACCTCCACGGTAAAAGTGCGGTGCTGCAAAGTTCGTAGGACGGCGACGGACGCCGCTGTGGGACACAATCGGACATGGCAATTCCGGCACCCGCGCCCCGCTTGTTCCTGGCGCTGTGGCCGGACGACGCATCGCGCCAGGCCCTGGCGCAATGGCGCGACCACTGGACGCTTCCAGCCGGTGCCGCGCCGACGCGGACCGAGAACCTGCATCTCACCCTGCATTTCCTGGGCCCGGTTGCCGCCGACCGGCGCGACGCGCTGATTGCGGCGCTCGCTGAAAGGCCGGCCACGGAACCCTTCACGCTGACGTTCGGCATTGCGCAGCTCTGGCCGGGCGGAATCGCGGTGGTGTGCCCGCTTGCCGCGCCCGCGCCGCTGGAGCGCTTGCACGCCCGGCTGGCCGACGTGCTGCGACGGCTGGGGTTGCCGGTGGAGGAGCGGCCGTTCCGCCCGCACGTGACGCTGGCGCGCAAGGCTGCCAGGGCAGAGGTGCCGGCGCAGGGACCGGCAATGGAGTGGAAAGTGGACGGCGGCTTCGCGCTGGTGGAGTCGGCCGCCGGCCAGGGCTACCGCGCGCTGCGGCGCTTCAACTGAAGACGCTCAACGGCCGCGGGCCTTGGCGATCGCGTTGCGGGCGGCGGCTTCGGACGCCATCGCGACGTCCAGTTCCGCGCGGCACAGGCCGGCGTGCTGGTAATTGAGGTTCTCGTACAACTCGGCTGCCGCAGGGCACGCCTGCAGCACGGCCTGCAGGCCGGCGTCTTGCGGGGCGATCGCCAGCTCGCTGGAAAGATGGTTCACGACCGAACGGTATTGCTCGGCGTCGACGCTCTGCGCACTGTGGTCCAGCCGCTCGAGAACGCGGGCCAGCAGCACCAGATTCTGGTTGAGGGTGACTGGATTGTTCATGCCTCCCACATTGGGCCGCCCGGGCCGGTTGCAAGGTAGGCGCGAACGGGAAAACCGGCCCAGGCGCGTCCTACCGGCGCTTCACCAGCGCTTGGGCGGGGCCGCGGGATCCTCGCCCGGGTGCGTCGATTCGAAGTCCTTCTCGCCGGCCGGCCCGGGCGCCGGGTCGGCCCGGCCCTGGCGCAGCGCGGCGTCGCGGATGGCGTACAAGGCCTGCAGGTCGTCCATCACGTCCTGGTCGGCGGGGGGCGCAGCGGCCACGGCGGGAGCGACAGCCGCCGGCGCCCGGGTCGGACGGGGCGTCGGCGACGGGGTGGGCGCGGGCGTCGCGGCAACCGGCTGCAAGGGCGCCGGACCGGTTGCTGCCGGCACCTGGCCCTGCAGCGGCGCGCCGGCGGTGGTGCCGGCCCACACCGCGGGATCCGGCATCAGGCTGGCGACCTTGGCATTGAAGTGAAGGAACTGCCACGACACGCTGAACAGCCAGTCGTCCACCCGCGGATCGAACCTGGCGATCTCCTCCATGAAGCTGGTCTGGAAGGCCGGCACGTAGGTCAGCAGGCGGTCGATGCCGTCGCGCACGATGAACTGCACATGCATGCCGGTGCGCTGGGTGCGCGTGATCACCGACAGGATGCGGCAGTCGATCCAGGCCGAGGGAATGCCGTGGCGCCGCATCGAGTCGCGCAGCACCACCTGGACCAGCTCGCGGCGCGGTGCATTGCGCGAGCCCGACTCGCTGTTGCTGTCCGTTTCCTGGAACTGCGCCGATTCGGATCCGGGTGCCGGGCTGGTCCCAGGGGCCCGGCCAAACATCTTCTTGATCAGTTGCATGCCATCATTGTGCGCGATTCCCCCCGGATCGCGGCCGGCTGCGGCAGCCGGAACCGGCCTTACTGCGCGGATTGCAGCGGCGACAGCAGCCGGGTGGCGACGTTGACGCGGTTGCCAACCCGCTCCACCCGCACCACCTCCGCTTCGCAACGGGTGCGGTAATCGTGGCCATCGACCGAGTATTCCAGCGTCATGGCGACCTTCGCGCCGACCTGCGGCTGCGATTCGACGGACGTTTCGTACAGGATGCCGGTTTCGCTGATGTCCAGCGTTTCACCCTCGCCGTCGTCCATCGTGACGGCCAGGGCGATGCCGAAGCGGTCGCCCGAGCGCGGGTGGATCAGGACCGCGTCGGTGGCCTGGCTGGGATGGGTGTGCTGCTGCATGGGAAGCTCCGGTGCGCCGTCGGTGCGGCAGGTGCGATCACGGTAGTGGCTCAACGTTGCGGATGCTGTAGGACAGCCGACACAGATTGCCTGCCCTGCTTTCTCACTCGTCAGGCTGGTCGAAGGGCTGGCACCAGCGCGCGGCCACCATGAAGCGCGGGCCGCAGGGCTCCACCCTGACCACTTCCACCTGGCAGGCCATCGGAAAG
This sequence comes from Caenimonas terrae, assembly GCF_042655405.1. Taxonomy (NCBI): domain Bacteria; kingdom Pseudomonadati; phylum Pseudomonadota; class Betaproteobacteria; order Burkholderiales; family Comamonadaceae; genus Caenimonas; species Caenimonas terrae. Next base: position 337,540 of record NZ_JBHSMF010000006.1, read on the forward strand.
TTGTGGCCGTCCAGGCCGTAGCGCAAGGTCAGGTCCACCAGGGAGCCGACCGGGTAGTCGGTGTCGCTCTCGAAGCTCAGCCCGGTGGCACTCAGGTCACGGGTCTGCCCCTCATGGCCGTCCACCGTGTAGGGCATGCCGACGCCGAAGCGCGCCGCGGCCCGCTGGTCGCTGGCATTGCTGGCAGCCAACGGCGGGATTGCGGTCAGGGACTCGGATGCCATGGGCGACTCCTCGCCGCGGCCAAGCGCGGCATCGCTCGATGCTTATGCAGGCGCAACGGCGGGCTCGTAGGACGGCGAGATTGCCGGCCTGTCGGACGGCACGCCGTCCGCGCCCGCGTCCTTCCTATTGCTCTCGCAACTGGAACGCCATCCGCGTGCCGGCCAGGTCCAGCACGTCGCCGTCCGCCAGCAGCACCGGGTCGGCCTTGAGGGGCTGGCCGTTGAGGGTGGGCACGGTCTCGCCGTCGAGATGGGCGACGAAAAAGCCATTGCGGCGGTGCGACACGGCCACCACCGTCACGCCCGGCTTGCCGAAGGTGGTGACCGCCTTGACCACCGGCACCTCCAGTCCGCTCGACGACCCGTTCAGAACCTGGAAGCTGGCGTGCAGCGGCGCCGCGCCCATCATCGAATCGAAGGCCGTGGTCTGGCCGAAGCCGGAATCGCCCGAGGCCGTCAGGAACTGGATCCGGAAGTGGCCGATGGCGATGGTGTCGCCGTCGTGCAGCAGCTGGCGCTCCTTGACCCGCCGGTTGTTGACGAAGGTGCCGTTGGTGCTGCCCAGGTCCTCGATGTAGACGTCGGCCAGGCCCTTGAGCTCGAACGCGCAATGGTTGCCGCTGACCACCAGGTTGTCCAGCACGATGTCGTTGCCGGGCTTGCGGCCCAGCGTGGTCCGGTCCTTGGTCAGGTAGACGTGCTTGATTTCCACGCCTTCGACGGTTGCGATGAGTTGCGGCACGCCGGACTCCTGGTTGTTCCCGGCGATGGTAGTTCCGCCTCCTCATCCGGGCAAGCGGGTCGCCGGCGCTTGCAACTGCGGCGGCGATGCGACCATGCCGCCAGTGCAGGTCCGCGTGCTGACTTATGCTGCGCCTTCTTTCAAGGGAACCGCCATGCCACCTCGCCTCAGCGCCAGCGATTTCGACCAGGACCTGCTGATTCTTTTCGATGCCTATGTGCACGGCAATCTCGACCGGCGCGGGTTCCTGGACAAGGCCCAGAAATTCGCCAAGGCCGGCCTCAGCGCCGCCGGCCTGCTGGCCGCGCTCAGCCCGGATTTCGCCGCCGGCCAGGTGGTGTCCAGGGACGATCCGCGGCTGAAGATCGAATGGATCACCTACGACTCGCCCACCGGCAGCGGCAAGGTCAAGGGTTACCTGGTGCGGCCCGCGAGCGCGGGCGCGACGAAGCTGCCTTCGATCGTGGTGATCCACGAGAACCGCGGCCTCAATCCCCACATCGAGGACATCGCCCGCCGGCTGGCGCTGGACGGCTTCATGGCATTCGCACCCGATGCGCTGACGCCATTGGGCGGCTACCCGGGCGACGAGGACAAGGCGCGCGAGCTGTTCGCCAGGCTGGACCAGGCCCGGGCGCGGGAAGATTTCCGCGCTGCCAGCCTGTGGCTGGATGCCCGCGCCGACAGCAACGGCAAGCTCGGCGCCATCGGCTTTTGCTACGGCGGTGGCATCGTCCACTGGCTGGCCACGCAGCTGCCGCAGCTGGCCGCCGCCGTGCCCTTCTACGGCAACACGCCCGATCCGTCGGAAGCGGCGAAGGTCCGGGCGCCGCTGCTGGTGCAGCAGGCCGACATCGACGAACGCATCAACGCCGCCTGGCCGGCCTATGAGGCGGCGCTGAAGGCGGCGGGCGTGCGCTATGTGGCCTACCGCTACCCGGGCACGCAGCACGGCTTCAACAACGACACCACGCCGCGCTTCGATGCGCCGGCGGCCAGGCTGGCCTGGGATCGCACGGTGACCTTCTTTCGCCAGCGGCTGCAGGCGGCGCCCACGGCCGGCGCCGGGCCCACCGTGCGGCTGCGCGGCACCATCACCGCCGTCACGTCATCGAGCGTGACCGTGCGCGAGCGCAGCGGCGAAGTGGTGGAACTGGTGCTGCCGCCCAATCTGGCGATCTCCGAGACCTATCCGATCGAACTGGCCGAGATCAAGCCGGGCAGCTTCATCGGGGTGGGCGGGATGCCGCAGCCCGATGGCTCGCAGCGGGCGATCGCGGTCACCGTCTTTCCCGAGTCGGCGCGCGGCACCGGCGAAGGCTTCCGGCCGTTCGACTACGCGCCGCAGAGCACCATGACCAACGCCACCGTGGCCGACATGGTGGCCGCGCCCGAGGGCCGCAAGCTGCGGCTGCGCTACAAGGACGGCGAGCAGGTCATCGTGGTGCCGCCGGGCGCGCCCGTGGTCACCTTCCGCCCCGGCGACCGCAGCCTGCTGGTGCCCGGCGCCAGCGTCGCCGTCAGCGCGCAGGAGATCGACGGCCAGCCGACCGCGCTGCGCATCAGCGCCGGGCGCAACGGCTTCGTGCTGCCGTACTAGGGCGCTTCACCGCAGCATGTGGAAGTTGAGCAGCCTGGTGGCCAGGATCGTTTCGCCCAGGAAGCACAGCAGCGCCAGCAGGAAGCTCACCACGCCCAGCAGGAAGCTGGTCACCGCGTAACGCCCGACCTGGGAATCGGTGGTCTCGCCCAGGAACAGCACGATGATGGTCACGCCGATCAGGAACGCGCACGCGGTCAGCAGCGCGATGCAGGCGTTGGCCAGCCGGCCTCGGGTGCGCAGTTCGGCCAGTTCGTCGGCGGCGCGCCGCAGCAGGTCGGCATCGGCCGAGCCGCGCGCCCGGTCCTCCACCACGCGGGCGCGGTCGATGATGCGGGCCAGCCGGCCGGCGACCGCGCCGATCATCCCGGAGACGGCCGTCAGCAGGAACACCGGCGCGACCGCCAGCTGGATGCCATGGGTGACCGAGCCGGGGTCGAGCGGGAATGCCATGGCCGATTATTGCCGCGCCGGCGCCGCCCGGCGCAAGCGGTTATCCTGCGCTCCGACCCATGCACAGCACCCACCCCACTCCCAGCAAGGAGCAGATCGCGCTGCTCGAACCCTTCGAGCAACTCGGCCTGGACCGCATCGAGCTGGTTTCCAGCGCCGGCCACGCGCGCGAGGCCGCGGCCGAACTGGCGGCGGCCGGCGTGCTGGGCTTCGACACCGAATCCAAGCCGACCTTCTTCAAGGACCAGGTGTCCGAAGGACCGCACATCGTGCAGCTCGCCACCCGCGAGCGGGCCTGGATCTTCCAGCTGCATGACCTCGAATGCCGCGCCATCGCCGCCGAACTGCTGGCGCTGCCCGGCTTGCTCAAGGCCGGCTTCGGACTGGGCGACGACACCAGGCGGATCGTGAGCAAGCTGGGCGTGGAGCCGGCCGGCGTGCTGGAACTCAATGCCGTGTTCCGCGAACGCGGCTACCGCAAGGACATGGGCGTCAAGGGCGCGGTGGCGGTGCTGTTCAACCGGCGCTACATCAAGTCCAAGAAGGCGGCGACTTCCAACTGGTCCAATCCGCGCCTGACGCCGGCGCAGCTGGTCTACGCCGCCAACGACGCCTGGGCCGCGATCCGCGTCTACGACGGCCTGGGCCTGCAATGAAGCCGTGGCGCATCGCGGCCGCGGGCCTGGTCTCGCTGGCCGTGGCGATGGGCATCGGCCGCTTCGCCTTCACGCCCTTGCTGCCGATGATGCTGGCCGACGGCGTGCTGGACCTGCCGCGCGCCAGCTGGCTGGCCAGCGCCAATTACCTGGGCTACCTGGTGGGCGCCCTGCTGTGCACCTTCCAGCCCTGGATCTGGCGCCGGCTGGGCAGACCGCCGCCGCCGCGGCCGCCGCTGGCGGTGCGCGCCGGACTGATCGCCACTGCGCTGCTCACGCTCGGCATGGCGCTGCAGCTGCCGGCCGCCTGGCCGCTGCTGCGCTTCGCCGCCGGCGTCGCCAGCGCCTTCGTGTTCGTCTACACCTCGGGCTGGTGCCTGTCGCAGCTGGCGCTGCGCGGCGTGCCGGAGATGGGCGCCCTGATCTACACCGGCCCCGGCGGCGGCATCGTGCTCAGCGGCCTGGCCGCCAGCGGCATGGTGGCGCTGCGCTGGCCGGCGGCGGACGGCTGGCTGATCTTCGGCGTGCTGGCGGCCATCCTGACGGCGCTGGTCTGGCCGGTGTTCGATGCGCGCAATGAGCTGCAGCCGTCGACCGCGGCGGGCCCTGTCGTTGCCACCGCAGCCGCCGTCGCGCCGCGCCGCGACGGCATCGGCCTGCTGACCCTGGCCTATGGCCTGGCCGGCTTCGGCTACATCATCACCGCCACCTTCCTGCCGGTGATCGCGCGGCAGGCGCTGCCGGGGTCCCACTGGCTCGATCTGTTCTGGCCGATCTTCGGCCTCGGCGTGGTGCTGGGCGCCCTGGGGGCGTCGCGCGTGCCCTCCAGCGCCAACCGCCTGCTGATGCTGGCGGCCTGCTATCTGATCCAGGCAGGCGGAGTGGCCGCCTCGCTGGTCAGCCCGACGCTGGCCGGCTTCGTCATCGGCAGCCTGCTGCTGGGCCTGCCCTTCACCGCCATCACCTTCTTTGCGATGCAGGAAGTGCGGCTGTTGCGGCCGCAGCAGGCGGCCAGCACGATGGGGCTGCTGACGGCGATGTACGGCGTCGGCCAGATCGTCGGGCCGCCGCTGGCGGCAGCGATGCTCAGCCGCAGCTCCACCCCGGGCGTGGGCTTTACCCGCTCCCTGGAAATCGCCGGCGCGGCGCTGGTGCTGGGCGCCCTGCTCTACCTGTGGATGGCGCGGCGCCATCCGGCCGCCCCGCTCCCGCAATAACCGACCGCCGGTGGGGCAAATCGCCCCCGGCGGGCCTTACGATCAGTATACTGATCGTCATCCCGAACAACAGAGGCAAACCCATGTTTCCCAAGAACGCCTGGTACGTCGCGTGCATGCCCGACGAAATCGACAGCAAGCCGCTCGGCCGCCGGATCTGCGGCGAGGCGATGGTCCTCTACCGCGGGCCGGACAACAAGGCGACCGCGCTGGAGGACTTCTGCCCGCACCGCGGCGCGCCGCTGTCGCTGGGCACGGTGCAGGAAGGCAAGCTGGTGTGCGGCTACCACGGGCTGGAGATGGGCTGCGACGGCAAGACCGTGGCGATGCCGGGCCAGCGGGTGCGCGGCTTCCCGGCGATCCGCGCGTTTCCGGTGATCGAGCGCTACGGCTTCATCTGGGTCTGGCCCGGCGACGCCGAGCAGGCCGATCCGGCCAAGCTGCACCACCTGGAATGGGCCGAGAGCCAGGACTGGGCCTACGGCGGCGGGCTGTACCACATCAACTGCGACTACCGGCTGATGATCGACAACCTGATGGACCTGACGCACGAGACCTACGTGCACTCCACCTCGATCGGCCAGAAGGAAATCGACGAGACCCCCACCACCACCAAGACCGAGGGCGACATGGTGGTGACCAGCCGCCACATGAGCAACATCATGGCGCCGCCGTTCTGGCGCATGGCGCTGCGCGGCAACAACCTGGCAGACGACGTGCCGGTGGACCGCTGGCAGATCTGCCGCTTCACCCCGCCCAGCCACGTGCTGATCGAAGTGGGCGTGGCCCACGCCGGCAAGGGCGGCTACGACGCCGACCCGAGCGTGAAGGCCTCGAGCATCGTGGTGGACTTCATCACGCCCGAGACCGAGACCTCGATCTGGTACTTCTGGGGCATGGCGCGCAACTTCAACCCGAAGGACAAGGCGCTCACCGCCAGCATCCGCGAAGGCCAGGGCAAGATCTTCTCCGAGGACCTGGAGATGCTGGAGCGCCAGCAGCAGAACCTGCTGGCCCATCCCGAGCGCAAGCTGCTGATGCTCAACATCGACTCGGGCGGCGTGCAGTCCCGGCGCGTCATCGACCGCCTGCTGGCCGCCGAGAAGCGCGTGATCCCGATCGCGGTGGCCGAGGGCGAGACGCCATGAACCCGGCCAGCCTCAGCGTGCGCGTGGAGCGCAAGGTGCAGGAAGCGCTGGACATCTGCACCTTCGAGCTGGTGGACGTCAGCGGCAAGCCCCTGCCCGCGTTCTCCGCCGGCTCGCACGTGGACGTGCAGCTGCCCGGCGGGCTGACCCGCCAGTATTCGCTGTGCAACGACCCGCAGGAGAGCCACCGCTACCTGATCGGCGTGCTCAAGGACCCGGCCACCCGTGGCGGCTCCAGGGCGATGCACGAGTTGGTCAAGGAGGGCGACACGCTCACCATCAGCGCGCCGCGCAACCATTTCCCGCTGGCGCACGAGGCCTCGCACAGCCTGCTGCTGGCCGGCGGCATCGGGGTGACGCCGATCCTGTGCATGGCGGAGCGGCTGGCGATCGCCGGCGCGTCCTTCGAGATGCACTACGCCACCCGCTCGCGCGAGCGCACCGCCTTCTTCGAGCGCATCGGCAAATCGGCCTTTGCGCCGAAGGTGCAGTTCCATTTCGACGACGGCGACGCGGCGCAGAAGCTGGACCTGCCGGCGCTGCTGGCGGCGCCGAAGGCCGGCACCCACCTTTACGTCTGCGGGCCCAAGGGCTTCATGGACGCGGTGCTGGCCACGGCACGCGCCAGCGGCTGGCCGCAGGAGCAGATCCACTACGAATACTTCGGCGCCGAGGTGACCGCCAAGGCCGACGACGGCAGCTTCGAGGTGCGGCTGGCCAGCTCCGGCAAGGTGGTCCGGATCCCGAAGGACCAGACCGTGGTGCAGGCGCTGTCCAAGGCCGGCGTGGAGATCCTCACCTCCTGCGAGCAAGGTGTCTGCGGCACCTGCATCACGCGGGTGCTGGAAGGCGAGCCGGACCATCGCGACCTGTACTTCACGCCCGAGGAGCAGGCCAAGAACGACCAGTTCACGCCCTGCTGCTCGCGCTCGAAGTCGCCGCTGCTGGTGCTGGACCTCTGATGCCGGCCATGGCAAAGGCGCCGGCCCTTGCTGCGTCGATCGAGCTGCACGAGCAGCCCGGCCACCTGATCCGGCGCGCCCACCAGATCGCGGTGGCGCTGTTCCACGAGACCCTGGGCCGGGAAGTGACGCCGGTGCAGTACGCGGTACTGCGGGCGCTGCAGGACAAGCCGGGCATCGACCAGGTGACGCTGGCGCAGGAGATCGCGCTGGACACCTCGTCGACCGCCGACGTGGCGGTGCGGCTGGAAGCCAAGGGCCTGATCGTGCGCGAGGTGCTGCCGCGCGGCCAGCGCCGCCTGGTGCTCACCGACGAGGGCGAAGCGCTGCTGGCGCGGCTGGTGCCGGGCATGAACCGGATGTGCCGCACCATGCTGGCCGACATGGACAAGAACGAGCAGGCCGAGTTCGTCCGCCTGCTGCAGAAGTTCGTGCACCTCAACGACGACGGCCGGGCGGCTCCGCGGCGCTGAGGCAAAGCGAAATCGGACAGCCGGACGCAGAAAGCGCAGAAGCAACGCAGAAAACGCAAAAGAGACAGAGGAGGAATGGAATCAAACCTTGATCCGGGTCTTTCTGCGACTTCTGCGTCTTCTGCGTCCTTGTCCCCGATTTCCTTCTCTTGCCGTTCCGTGGAATACCCCAAGCTAAAAGAGATGATCCCCTTTTCCGTCCTCGACCTCGCACCGATTCCGCAGGGCAGCAGCGCCGCCCAGTCCTTCAGCAACATGGTCGACCTGGCCCAGCACGCGGAGCGCTGGAACTACCAGCGCTACTGGCTGGCTGAACACCATGGCATGCCGGGCATCGCCAGCGCCGCGACCTCGGTGCTGATCGGCCACGTGGCCGGCAAGACGCAGAAGATCCGTGTCGGCGCCGGCGGCATCATGCTGCCGAACCACTCGCCGCTGGTGATCGCGGAACAGTTCGGCACGCTGGAGTCTCTCTATCCGGGGCGCATCGACATGGGCCTGGGGCGTGCGCCCGGCTCGGACCAGCTGACGGCGCGGGCGCTGCGCCGCAACCTGGAGTCCGATGCGGACCAGTTCCCGCAGGACGTGGTGGAGCTGATGGATTTCCTGTCGGACGAACCGCGCCAGCGGGTCCGCGCCGTCCCCGGCAAGGGCACCAAGGTGCCGGTGTGGATCCTGGGTTCCAGCCTGTTCGGCGCGCAGCTGGCCGCGATGCTGGGCTTGCCCTACGCCTTCGCCTCGCACTTCGCGCCGGCGCAGATGATGGAGGCGATCGCGCTCTACCGCGAGACCTTCAAGCCCTCGGCGCAGCTGGCCAAGCCCTACGTGATGCTGGGCTACAACGTGTTCGCCGCCGACAGCGACGACGAGGCCGCGCTGCTGGCCACCTCGATGCAGCAGGCCTTTGTCGCGCTGCGCAGCGGCCGCCCGGTGCAACTGCCGCCGCCGGTTCCCGGCTACCTGGAGAACCTGGACCCGGCGGCGCGCCACATGCTCGATGGCGTGCTGGCCTGCACCGCCATCGGCTCGCCGCCGGTCGTGCGGCAGCGCATCGCCGACTTCATCGCACGCACCGGCGCCGACGAACTGATGATCACCTCGCAGATGTTCGACCATCACCACCGGCGGCGCTCCTACGAGCTGACCGCCGGGATCCGCGAGTCGCTCTAGTTGCGGTTCGGGTTGAGGGCCGCGCATCGGAAGCTGACCGCGCGCTCCACTTGCGCGCCGCTTTGACCGGTTCACAATGGTTCACCGACAAGGAGTGCGGATGCCGACACGACGCAACACCATCCTGGCCCTGGGCTCCGGCGCCACGCTGCTCGCCGGCTGGGCCGCGCTCGCCGGCGGTTCGCCGCAACAGGCCGTCGCGCTGCCGCCGCCGGCCTTCGATCCGCCCAACCCCGCGGCCCGCGACAGCGCGGTGCTGGCCGGCGGCTGCTTCTGGGGTGTGCAGGCCGTCTACCAGCACACCCGGGGCGTGCTCAATGCGGTCTCGGGCTATGCCGGCGGCGACCCGAAGCGAGCCGATTACGGCAGCGTGAGTTCCGGCAGCACCGGCCATGCGGAATCGGTGGAGGTCAGCTTCGACCCCGGCCAGTTGTCCTACGGCAGGCTGCTGCAGATCTTCTTTTCCGTGGTGCACGACCCGACCCAGCGCGACCGCCAGGGCCCGGACACCGGCACGCAATACCGCTCGGTGGTGTTCTTCCGCAGCCCGGCGCAGAAGGAGGTGGCCGCGCGCTACATCGCGCAGCTGGACGCCGCGAAAGTCTTGGCGGCGAAGATCGTGACGCAGCTGGTGCCGCTGCCGGCCTTTTTCCCGGCCGAGGCCTACCACCAGGATTACGCCACCCGCAATCCCGGGTCGCCCTACATCGCGCGCTTCGACGCGCCCAAGGTCGCCAACCTCCAGCGCCTGTTCGCGTCGCAATACCGAGAGTCGCCGGTGCTGGTGTCGGCGCAGCGGACGGCCTGAGCCGCAGCGTTGCGGCGGCCGCGCCTAGCGGGCCTTGATCGCGGTCACCTCGTGCACCTGCACGTTCCGGCTGCGGCCGGCGACTTCGATCGACGCAGTGGCGCGGGTGGTGACGGTGTCGGCGACATCCTCCAGCGCATCCTGCGTGGCCAGCACCACCCAGCCCAGCGAATCCGCCTGCTGCTGCAGCCGGATCGCCAGGCCCACCGTTTCGCCCACCGGCAAGGTCTGCGCCGAAGCGCCCGTGATCGGGTCGCGCAGCTTGGCCAGCGTCACCGGGCCGGCGTGCAGGCCGACGGTGACGCGGAACTCGGGCAGGTCGCGGCCCGCATAGCGCTGCTGCAGGAAGCGGCTGAGCGCGCACGCTGTGTCGTGCAGGCCCAGCGCCGCCCGCACCGCGCGCTGGCCGTGGCCGACCGACTGCGTGTCGTTGTCCACCGCGAACAGGGCCAACACACCCTCGCCGACGAAATGCAGGTGCCGCGCCCCGAACAGGTACAGCGTGTCGCCGGCGCCGCCGTAGAAGCGCTTGACCACCTCGCTCAGTTCGTCGGCGCTGAGCTTTTCGGCCAGGGCGGCGTAGCCCACGATGTCGGCGAACAGCGCGATGGCGCTGTCGAAGCGCTCGTCCTGCTCCGATCCGTCGCCGTTGATGGGCCAGCGCTGCTGCAGCTCGCGCGAGAGCCGGCGCTCGTACAAGCCGGTGAGCCGCTTCTTCTGGTCCAGCAGCAGCTCGGTGACGATCTTCTTCTGGCGCTCGTCGCGGATGCCGCGCTTGGCCAGCGCCGCCGCCGCCGCGTCGCTCAGCTCCTTGGGCGTGAAGGGCTTGGTGATGTAGTCGTCGGCGCCGGAGATCATGCCCTGGCGCATGTCGGCGCGGTCGCTCAGGGACGTCAGCAGGATCACCGGCGTGGCCGCGATGTTCGGGTCCTGGCGCAGCGCCTGCACCAGGTCGAAGCCGTTCATTCCGGGCATCTGCACGTCGCTGACCACCAGGTCCGGCCGGTGCAGCTTGACCAGCGCCAGGCCGACCATGCCGTCCTTGGCCTCCATCACCTTGTGGCCGTCCTTGGACAGGACGAAGGTCATGAGCTTGCGGATCTCCTCGGTATCGTCGATGGCGATCACAAGGGCCATGGCTGCGCTTTGCCTCAGCCCTGGCTGTGCCGGGCCATGAACACGTCGAGCGCGGCAAGGCCGGCCTGGAATTCGCGCTCGCACTGGTCGACCACCGCCGCCGCACCCACCAGTTCTCCACGCGCGGCCATGTCCTCGATCGCGGCGCACAGCCGCGTCATTTGGCGGATGCCCAGCGTGCTGCTGGTGCCCTTGAGCTGGTGCGCCAGCCCGCCCGCCTCCGCCGCCTTGTTCTGCGCCACCGCCTGGCGCATCTGCGCCAGCGACTGGCGCGAGTTGCCCGCGAACGATTTCACCAGTCCGGCGACGAACTCGCCGCTCGGGTCCAGGTCGATGAAGCTGCGCAGGTGTTCGTCGTCAAGCATGTCGCACAGCATATCCGCCGGCGTCGGCGCCAGCGGCGCCGGCTGCGACTGGCCCTTGCGCTGGGCGGCCAGCTCGCCGCTGCGCTCCAGCGCCGCCCGCAGCATCGGCACCGAGATCGGCTTGACCACGTAGTCGTCGACGCCGGCGTGCACCGCCGCCTCGGCGTCCTCGCGCAGCGCGTTGGCGCTCATCGCGATGATGCGCGGCCGGATGTTGGACGGCACGTCGCGCACGATCCGGCGGGTTGCCTCCAGCCCGTCGAGTTCGGGCATCTGGATGTCCATCAGCACCAGGTCGTAACGCTGGCGCTGCAGCGCCTCCAGCACCTCCAGCCCGTTGCCGGCGACGTCGGCGTTGTAGCCGAAGCCCTTGAGCATGCGCAGCGCCACCTTGCGGTTGACCTCGTTGTCCTCGGCCAGCAGGATGCGCAGCGGCATGCGCTCGGCCAGCGAGCTGTCGAACTGGGACACCCGCGCGCCGGCCGTGCGCTGCACCGGCTGGCTGGCCGGCAGCGCCGCCACCAGCGCGTCGAACAGCGCGAGCTGGCGCGCCGGCTTGGTCAGCACGCTGGCGAACAGCTGCGCGTCCGGCGTCTGGCGCATGCTCACCGACGACAGCAGCACGATCGGCATGCCCGGGCGCAGGGCCTTGACCTTGCGGGCGAAGGCGGCGCCGTCCATCTCCGGCATGTGCATGTCGGTGATGACGACGTCGAAATGCTCGCCCGCCTCCAGCGCCGCCAGCGCCGCCCACGGGCTCTCGCAGGCGCGGTGCGTCATGCCCCAGCGCCCGGACTGCAGGCTGAGGATGCGCAGGTTGGTGACGTTGTCGTCCACCAGCAGGGCACGCTTGCCGCGCAGTTCCGGCCGCGGCACGGCGTTGCCGTTTTCCACCGGCAGCGCGGCCTCGGTCAGCAGGCTGAAATAGAAGCGCGCGCCGACGCCGGCCTCGCTTTCCACCCACATCCTGCCGCCCATGGCCTCGACCAGCCGGCGCGAGATGGCCAGCCCCAGCCCGGTGCCGCCGAAGCGGCGGGCGGTGCTCGAATCCACCTGGCTGAAGGCCTGGAACAGCCGGTCGAGCTTGTCGGCGGGAATGCCGATGCCGGTGTCCTTGACGCAGACCTCCAGCAGCACCGAACGCGGCGCACCGGCCGCCGGTTGCCGCGAGTTGCGCACCGAGACGAACACCTCGCCCTGGTCGGTGAACTTCAGGGCATTGGAGATCAGGTTGACCAGCACCTGGCGCAGCCGCGCCAGGTCGCCGTAGATCCACTGCGGCACGTCGGGCTCGATCAGGTACAGCAGGTCCAGCTTCTTTTCCTGCGCCTTCAGGGCCAGCAGTTCGATGCTGCTCTCCAGCGTCTCCTGCAGGTCGAACGGCAGCCACTCCAGGTCCATGTTGCCGGACTCGATCTTGGAGTAATCCAGGATGTCGTTGATCACCACCAGCAGGCCCTCGCCGCTCTGGCGGATCACCTCGGTGAACTCGCGCTGCTCCTCGGTCAGCGGCGTGTCCAGCAGCAGGCTGGTCATGCCGATGACGCCGTTCATGGGCGTGCGAATTTCGTGGCTCATGGTGGCCAGGAAGGCCGACTTGGCCAGCGCCGCCTGCTCCGCTTCTTCCTTGGCCTCGCGCAGCGACTGCAGCGTCTTCTTGTTGGCCGTGACGTCGGTGTAGGTGGTGACGAAGCCGCCGGCAGGCATCAGGGCGCGCCGCACTTCCAGCACCTGGCCGTTGGCGCGATTGAGCTCGTGCACCCGTTGCTGCGGGTGCAGCGCAGCCTGCAGCCGGCGATCCACCTCGGCCTGCGGATCGTCCGGCGCCAGCCGGCGCGCGGTGTACATGTTGAGGCTGCGGAAATCCGGCTCGCCCTCGAACAGGTGGTCCGGCAGCTCCAGCAGCTGGCGGAACAGCGGGTTGCCGACCTGCAGCTTCAGGTTGCGGTCGAACACGCTGATGCCGCAGGGAATGTGGGCGATCATGGCCTGCAGCAGCTCGTTGTTCTCGCGCAGCTGCTCGGCCGCCTCGATCTGCTGGCTGATGTCCAGCGCCACGCCGACATAGCCTGCATCGTCGCCGTCCAGCGCCCGGGCCTTGACCTGCAGGTGGCGCACCGAGCCGTCCGGACGCACGATCCGGTAGCTGGTGGCGAAGTCCTTGCCGCCGCCGACGGCGGCGCCCTGCCATTGCGCCAGCACCCGTTCCCGGTCCTCGGGGTGCACCACGGCGCTCCAGCCGAAGCCCAGCGTCTGCGCCGCGTCCTGCCCCGACATCTCCTGCCACGCGTCGTTGGTATAAACGACGCTGCCGGTGCCATCGGTGTGGAAGATCCCGAACGGCGAACACTGCGCCAGGGCCTGGAATTTTCGGTCGCTGGCGGGATTCGGGGCGTTCGACGTCATGGAGGCTGGACTTTCGAGCTTTACGGGCCGGGTGGCAAGGTCTCTGGCCCAGCCGTGCGCGAAGGATAAGGGATAAGTCCGCAGATGCGGCCCGGTGTCGTCGCCGATGCACACCATCCGTGCGCGACGTCACAGCCGCGTTTACATCCTGCTGCTGCTGGTGCAAAGTCACCGGCTCGAACGAAGGAACGACATGGAGACACTGGCGGTAGGTTGCGGCGCGGGCTTTTCGGGGGACCGCGTCGACGCGGCGCCGCCCGTGGTGCGCACGCTGATCGAACGCGGCGGGCCGGCGGCGCTGATCTTCGAAAACCTCGCCGAGCGCACGCTGGCCACCCAGCAGCTGGCGCGGCGCGCCAATCCGCAGGCCGGCTACGAACCCTTGCTCGAACTGGAGCTGCGCCCGGTGCTGGCCGACTGCCTGGCCCACGGCATCACCATCGTCGGCAACTTCGGCGCCGCCAATCCGGAGGCCGCGGCCGGCGTGATCCACCGGCTTGCTGTCGAGCTGAAACTGCCGCCGCCGCGCATCGCGGTGGTCAAGGGCGACGATCTTTCGGGCAGCCAGACCCGCCCGATCCTGCGCCAGCACCTGGGCGCCGGCTTCGACGAGGCGCGCTTCGTCTGCGCCAATGCCTACCAGGGCGCCTTCGAGATCGCGCAGGCGATCCGCGCCGGCGCGCAGGTGGTGGTCACCGGCCGGGTGGCCGACCCGTCGCTCACCGTCGGGCCGGCGATGGCGCATTTCGGCTGGAGTCCCGACGACTGGAATGCGCTGGCCGGCGCCACCATGGCGGGCCACCTGCTGGAATGCGGCGCCCAGGTCTCGGGCGGCTACTTCGCCGACCCGGGCCTGAAGGACGTTCCGGGGCTGGAGGACGTGGGCTTTCCGATCGCCGAGATCGCGGCCGACGGCAACTGCATCGTCAGCAAGGCCAGCCGCACCGGCGGCCTGGTCGACGAGCGCACGGTAAAGGAACAGCTGCTGTACGAACTGCACGATCCAGCCGCGTACATCACGCCCGACGTGGTGGCCGACATCACGCAGGCCACGGTCGAGCAGGTCGGGCTGGACCGCGTGCGCCTGTCCGGCGTGCGCGGCCATCCGCGCACGGCCACGCTCAAGGCCAACGTGTTCTTCGACGGCGGCTGGTTCGGCGAGGGCGAGATTTCCTATGCCGGACCGAACGCGCAGGCGCGCGCCCGGCTGGCGATGGACGTGATGCAAAAGCGCATGGGCGCCTACATGGCGCTGCGCTTCGACCTGATCGGCGTGACCAGCATCCTGGGCGACGACGGCGGCCGCATGCTGCGGGCCGCGCCCACCGGCGCGGCGACCGACATCCGCCTGCGCGTCGCTGGCAAGCACCAGGAGCTGGCGACGGTGGACCGCCTGCTGCGCGAGCTCACGGCGCTGTGGACCGGCGGCCCGGCCGGCGGCGGCGGCGTGCGGGTGGCCAAGCGCCAGCGGCTGTCCACCCAGTCCTGCCTGATCGCGCGCGACCAGCTGCCGGCCTGGTTTTCCATGGCCGCCGCCTGAAGGGATTCGCCATGCCGACCACCACAACCCTGTACCGGCTCGCCCACGCGCGCACCGGCGACAAGGGCAACCGCGTCAACATCAGCCTGATCGCCTACGACGCCGCCGACTGGCAGCTGCTGGTCGACCAAGTCACCGAGGAACGGGTCGCGAAGCATTTCGCCCACCGGGCGCCGACGAAAGTCGTGCGCTACCTGCTGCCCAAGCTAGGCGCGATGAACTTCGTGCTGGACGACGTGCTGGACGGCGGCGTCAACGATTCGCTCAACCTCGACATGCACGGCAAGGCGCTGTCCTTCCACCTGTTGACGCTGCCGGTGCAGGTGCCGGCAGTCCACGCCTCACAAATCGCAAAACCAAAGGAAACGACATGAAGAGATCGACATTTCTCGCGGCCGCAGGGCTGGCGCTGGCTTGCGCCGCCACCGGCGCGTCCGCCCAGGCCTTCCCCAGCAAGCCGATCCGCATGCTGGTGCCCTTCCCGGCCGGCGCCGCCACCGACATGGCGGCCCGCGTGATCGGCCAGCAGCTGAGCGCGTCGCTCGGCCAGCCGGTGGTGATCGAGAACAAGCCGGGCGCCGGCGGCTCGATCGCGGCGATGGAAGTGATCCGTTCGGCGCCCGACGGCTACACGCTGCTGTTCTCGTCGAACTCGGCGCTCGCCTCCAATGTCGCCCTGCTCAAGAACATCCCCTACGACCCCAACAAGGACTTCACCCCGATCGCCGGCACCGGCGAAACGGTGCTGGTGCTGCTGGTCAAGTCGGGCTTTCCGGTGAAGAACGTGAAGGAGCTGGTGGCCTACATCAAGACCCATCCGGGCAAGGTCAGCGCCGGCTATGGCTCCTCCAGCTCGCAGATCAGCATCGCGACGCTGGACAAGCTGGCCGGCACGCAGACGCTGCTGGTTCCATACAAGGGCATCCCGCTGGCGGTCAACGACGTGCTGGGCGGGACGCTCGACTACACCTTCGCCGACGTCGGCAACGCGCTGGCCCAGGTCAAGGGCGGCAACATGCGGGCGCTGGGCGTCACCTCGCGAAAGCGCACGCCGCTGATGGCCGACGTGCCGGCGATCGCCGAGGTGCTGCCCGGCTTCGACATCACGGCCTGGTTCGGCATCGTCGGGCCGGCCGGCATGCCCAGGGAGGTGGTCGACAAGCTCAATGCCGCCACCACCCAGGCGCTGAAGGCGCCCGAGATGAAGGACAAGCTCGCCGGCATCGGCCTGACGCCCATGCCGATGGCGCCGGAGCAGCTCAAGGCCTTCATCGGCACCGAGGTCGTCAAGTGGACCCGGCTGGCGCGCGAAGCCAACATCCAGCCGGAGTGAACGCGATGGGCAAGAAAGTGATGCTGGTCACCGGCGCCAGCCGCGGCATCGGCGCGGCGATCGCGCTGCTGGCCGGGCAGTCGGGCTACCGCGTGGGCGTGAACTACCTGCGCAGCGAAGCCGCCGCCCACGCCGTGGTCCAGCAAATCCGCGACGGCGGCGCAGAGGCAGTTGCGCTGCAGGCCGATGTCGGGCAGCTCGCCCAGGTCGAGCGCATGTTCGCGGAACTGGACGCCGCCTTCGGCCAGCTCGACGTGCTGGTGAACAACGCCGGGGTGCTGGCCAACTTCCGCGTCGACGCGGTCGACGAGAGCAACGTCGCAGACATGTTCCGCGCCAACGTGTTCAGCATGTACTTCTGCTCGCGCGAGGCGGTGCGCCGGATGTCGACGGCGCACGGCGGCCGGGGCGGCGCGATCGTCAACATGTCCTCGGTCGCGGCGCGCCTCGGCGGCCTGGGGGGCGGCGCCGCCTACGCGGCCTCGAAGGGCGCGATCGACAGCTTCAACCTGGCGCTGGCCAAGGAGGTGGGAACGGAAGGCATCCGCGTCAATGCGATCCGACCGGGCCTGATCTCCACCGACATGCACGAGGTGCACGGCGGCATCGCCAAAATGGAGCAGATGGCGCGGACGGCGGTGCCGCTGGGCCGCGCCGGCAGCGCCGCCGAAGTGGCGCAGGTTGCACTCTGGCTGGCGTCGGAGGCCGCGTCCTATGTCCACGGCACCGTGGTCGACGTCGCCGGCGGCCGCTGAATCTCAATCATCCAAGGAGTCCGAATGGCCCAGAGCCGAAAAGTCATCATCACCTGCGCCGTCACCGGCTCGATCCACACGCCGTCGATGTCGCCCTACCTGCCGGTCACGGCGCAGCAGATCGCGGACGCCGCGGTGGGCGCCGCCGAAGCAGGAGCGGCCATCGTCCACCTGCACGCGCGCAACCCGCAGGACGGCCGGCCCGACCAGACGCCGGCGGCCTTCCGCGCGTTCGTGCCGGACATCAAGGCCCGCAGCAACGTGGTGATCAACCTCACCACCGGCGGCGCACCGACCATGACGGTGGAAGAGCGCATGCAGCCGGCGCTGCAGCTCAAGCCCGAGGTGGCATCGCTCAACATGGGCTCGATGAACTTCGGCCTGTTCCCGGTGCTGGAGCGCTACAAGGAATTCCAGCACGACTGGGAACGCAAGTACCTGGCCGGCACCAGGGACCTGGTGTTCAAGAACACCTTCGCCGACATCGAGTTCATCCTGAAGGCCGGCACCGACAACGGGACGAAGTTCGAGTTCGAGTGCTACGACACGGCGCACCTGTACAACCTGGCGCACTTCCTGGACCGCAAGCTGGCGACGCCGCCGCTGTTCGTGCAGACGGTGTTCGGCATCCTGGGCGGCATCGGCACCCACGCCGACGACGTCTCGCATCTGAAACGGACGGCGGACCGGCTGTTCGGCAAGGATTACGTGTGGTCGGTGCTGGGCGCCGGCCGGGCCCAGATGCCCATCGCCGCCATGTCGGCGGCCCAGGGCGGCAACGTGCGCGTCGGGCTGGAGGATTCGCTCTGGGACGGGCCCGGCAATCTGGCAAAGACCAACGCGGACCAGGTGCTGCGCGCCCGCAGGATGCTGGAAGCGCTGGGCCTGGAGATCGCCACGCCGGACGAAGCGCGCACGCTGCTCAGGCTCAAGGGCCGCAACGAGGTGGGGTTCTGATGGCCGCCCGCATGACCCTGCCCGACGACGGCACCGCCGGCACGCTGGTCGGCCGCGCCTGGATTCCCGCAGCGCCCGGCACCATCGCCGGCCCCGGCGTGGTGGCCATCCGCAAGGACGGCGTGTTCGACCTGTCGCAGCGGTTCGCCACCATGAGCGGCCTGCTGGAACTGCCCGATCCCGCCGGCGCGGTCTGCGCCACGCCCGGCCGCGCCATCGGCAGCGTCGACACCGTGCAGTGGCTCGCGCCCTGCGACCTGCAGGTGATCAAGGCGGCCGGCGTGACCTTCGCCGAAAGCCTGCTGGAGCGGGTGATCGAGGAGCAGGCCAAGGGCGATCCGGGCCAGGCCGAGGCGGTCCGCGTCCGCGTGCTGGACCTGCTGGGCGGCTCGCTGGCCGGCCTGGTGCCCGGCTCGGACCAGGCGATGAAGCTCAAGGACCTGCTGATCCAGCAGAACCTGTGGTCGCAGTACCTGGAGGTGGGCATCGGCCCGGACGCGGAAGTGTTCACCAAAGCACCGGTGCTGTCCGCGGTCGGCGCCGGCGCCGAGATCGGCATCCACCCCGGCTCGTCCTGGAACAACCCGGAGCCGGAAGTGGTGCTGGCCGTCAACAGCCGCGGCGAAGTCAAGGGCGCGACGCTGGGCAACGACGTCAACCTGCGCGATTTCGAGGGCCGCAGCGCGCTGCTGCTGTCCAAGGCCAAGGACAACAACGCCTCCTGCGCCATCGGTCCGTTCATCCGGCTGTTCGACGCCAGCTACACGATCGACGACGTGCGCCAGTGCACGGTGAACCTGGAGGTGCACGGCACCGACGGCTTCGTGATGCGCGGCGACAGCTCGCTGGCCAAGATCAGCCGCGACCCGCTGGACCTGGTGGCGCAGACGCTGAACGGCAACCACCAGTACCCGGACGGCTTCGTGCTGTTCCTGGGCACGATGTTCGCGCCCACCCAGGACCGCGACAACCCGGGCGGCGGCTTCACCCACAAGCTGGGCGACGTGGTGCGCATCTCCAGCGCCAAGCTCGGGGCGCTGGAGAACACGGTCAACACCAGCGACCGGATCGCGCCATGGACCTTCGGGTTGCGCGAGCTGTTCGCCAACCTGTCGGCCCGCGGCCTGCTCGGCTAGCGCTGCGTTTCGCGCTCGACGTCGGCGAGGAAGTCGCCCGACGTCAGCGCGCTCTGGCTGCGCCCGGAGGCCAGCCAGCCGGGATAGACCTGGCGGAAATCGTCGACGATCTGCTGCAGCGGCATCTCCAGGAAGGCGCCGCGCTGCGCCACGTATTCCATGTGCTTGTTGCCGCTGCGGTCGAACGGGTGGTAGATCGAATCGCTCTGGCCGTCGAACTCCAGCGGATGCAGGCCGAAGCGTTCGCACAGTTCGACGTTGAAGGCCGGCGTCGCCTTGCGCCAGCCGCCGTCGATCCAGATGTCGGTGTAGCCGTGCCAGATGAAGACGTCGGTGCCCATGGTGGCGCGCATCTTTTCGGTCGACAGGTGGTTGCGCACGTCGGCGTAGCCCAGGCGGGCCGGGATGCCGCTGGCGCGGCAGGCCGCTGCCAGCAGCGCCGCCTTGGGCACGCACCAGCCGTAGCCCAGCGCCAGCACCGAGCTGCCGCGCATGCCGTCGGGACCCAGGTCGATCCGGTACGGGTCGTAGCGAAAGCGGTCACGTACCGCGTAATACAGGGCCACCGCGCGTTCGCGGTCGTTGCCGCCGCTTGCATGCTGCCGCGCGAAGGCCTGCACGGCGGGATGGTCGCTGTCCACCAGCGGCGTGGCCGCCAGGCAAAGGTCGGGAGAGGGATCGGTCATGGCGCAACCATAGCAAATGCCAAATGCCTGTCATCCCCGGGGCCCGCGCGTGTCATCCCGGGCGCGACCCCGGATCCAGACCGTCCGGACGCGGATGCCGTCGGCCAAGCAAGGTCGCCGTTCGGGAATCACCGTCAATGGATAGCCGCGCCGTTAAACTGGCCCGAAGTCCCCCATGCCATTCACCTCACTCGGTCTCTCCCCCGACCTCGCCCGCGCCGCGGCCGAACTCGGCTTCAGCACGCCCACGCCGGTCCAGGCGCAGGCGATTCCCGTCATCCTGCGCGGCGCCGACCTGCTGGCCTGCGCGCAGACCGGCTCCGGCAAGACGGGCGCCTTCGGCCTGCCCTTGCTGCAGAAGCTGCAGCAGGGAGCCCAGCACACGCCGCGCCGGGTGCGCGCGCTGGTGCTGGTGCCGACGCGCGAACTGGCGGCGCAGGTGGGCGAGGTGCTGCGCAGCCTGGGCAGTGCGCTGCCGCAGCGGCTGAAGATCGCTGTGGTGTTCGGCGGCGTGTCGATCAATCCGCAGATGATGAGCCTGCGCGGCGGCGCCGACATCGTGGTGGCGACGCCGGGCCGGCTGCTGGACCTGCTGGAGCAGAACGCGCTCAAGCTGTCGGCCGTCGACACGCTGGTGCTGGACGAAGCGGACCGGCTGCTGGACCTGGGCTTCTCGGAAGAACTCAACCGCGTGCTCGCCCTGCTGCCGGCCGGGCGGCAGAACCTGTTCTTCTCCGCCACCTTTCCCCCCGAGGTGCAGGCGCTGGCCGGCACCCTGCTGCGCGACCCGGTGCGGGTGGAAGTGGAAGCCACGGCCGCCAACGAACCGGCCATCGTGCAGCGCGTGATCGCGGTCGATGCCATCAAGCGCACCGAGCTGCTGCGGCACCTGCTCAAGCAGCATGAAAGCGACTGGTCGCGCGTGCTGGTGTTCGTCGCCACCAAGTACGCGGCCGAACACGTGGCGTGGAAGCTGCACAAGAACGGCATCTTTGCGACGCCGTTCCATGGCGACCTGAGCCAGGGCGCGCGCACCAAGGTGCTGGCCGAATTCAAGAACGGGCAATGGGACGTGGTGGTGACCACCGACCTGGCGGCGCGCGGCATCGACATCGCGCAGCTGCCGGTGGTGATCAACTACGACCTGCCGCGCTCGGCCGTCGACTACGTGCACCGGATCGGCCGCACCGGCCGCGCCGGCGAGCCCGGGCTGGCGGTGAGCTTCGTCAGCGCCGGCTCCGAGGCCCACATGCGGCTGATCGAGAAGCGCCAGGGCCTGAGCCTGCCGCGCGAGGTGATCGAAGGCTTCGAGCCGGCCGAAGCCGCCGTGCCCGAGAGCCCCGGCGGCGGCGGCGTCAAGGGCAAGCGCCCCAGCAAGAAGGACAAGCTGCGGGCAGCCGCCAAGAGCAGCTGAGGGCGGCGACGGCGGCTAGAGCTCGCTGTCCTGCGCGGCGCCGGCCTCGGCCGGCTTGCCCTTGCGCTGCGCCGGCCGGGCCAGGATCTCGATGTAGAACTGGCTGCCGCCGTCGCGCGCCACGCCGTCGACCAGGCCGATCAGCGTGGACAGGTGGGCCGGCTGCGCCGCGGCCTCGCTGGCGCCGAAGCGGCAGTCGAAGTCCCAGTAGTCGGCCCCGGCCGGCAGCTCGCGCCGGCGCTCGCGCTTCACGTACTTGCGCAGCTCGTGCTTGATGGCGTCGAGCAGGCGGTCGGGATGCTTGCCCTCGGCCTGGAGCTGGAATGTCTTTTTCATGGTGTGGCGATCAGAAGGCGATTTCGTACATGGCGTCGCCCATGTAGCGGTTGGGCCCGAAGGCGGCGGCCACGGCGGCGGATTCCGCCGCCTGCCATTGCTCGAACACGGCGCGCTCGGCGTCGCTCAGGCTCTCGGGGTCCGGGCTGTCGCCGTAGGCGCCGACGATGCGCAGGTAAGCCGCATACACCGGGGCGACCAGGCTCTCGTCGCCGAGCGCGCCTTCCAGCGCCTGGCGGAAGCGCTGCTCCGCCTGCTGGTGCTGGAGCTGCGACACGCCGTCGGCGTCATAGAGCTTGAGGGAATAGGACATGCCCGATTGTCACCTGCGCAGCGGCGCCAGCAACTGCGACAGGCCGTTGTGGTCGATCTCGTGCATCAGGGCCAGCAGCCGGCCCAGTTCGCCGGAGGGAAAGCCTTCGCGCGCGAACCAGTTCAGGTAGTTGCCGGGCAGGTCGGCCAGCACGCGCCCCTTGTACTTGCCGTAGGGCATTTCCATCGTCACCAGCTTTTGCAGCGAATCCGAGTCCATGGCCTCAGCCGCCGGCGCGCTTGGCGCCGTGGCCGCGCGCCTTGAGCAGTTCCACCACGCGGTCGGCATGGTCGCCCTGCACCTCGATCACGCCGTCCTTGACGGTGCCGCCGCAGCCACAGGCGGTGCGCAGCTGCTTGCCGAGATCGGCCAGCTGCTCGGCGGCCAGGGCGACGCCCTTGACCACCGTCACAGCCTTGCCGCCGCGGCCCTTGGTTTCGCGCGAGACCCGCACCACGCCGTCGCCCTTGGGCACGAACGCCTGGCCGCAGCTGCACTGCGCCACCGGATTGCGGCAAACGGGGCACATGCGGCCGGCGTCGGTGGAATAGACCAGCCCGCCGGCGGTCGCCCTGTTCTTCATCGTTGCCCCGTCTTCATGGGGCGCAAGCTTAACCGGGCAGCTGCGAGCGGGCCCAGCGCACGATGTCGGCCGGGTTGGTCATGGCGCCGGGCTGGCGCGCCACCTCGCGGCCGCCGACGAACAGCGCCAGCGTCGGGATGCTGCGGATGTTGAAGCGGGCGCCCAGGTTCTGCGCCTCCTCGGTGTTGACCTTGGCCACCCGCATCTGCGGCTCCAGCTGCGCGGCAGCCTTCTCGTAGGCCGGCGCCATCATCCGGCACGGGCCGCACCACGGCGCCCAGAAGTCGACCAGCACCGGGATCTGGTTGCGGCCGATGTGCTTGTCGAAGGCCGCCTCGTCCAGCGCCGCCGGATGGCCGTCGAACAGGGCCTTCTTGCAGCTGCCGCAATCGGGCGCGCTGGCCAGCTGGTCGGACCGGACCCGGTTGGTGGTTTGGCAGTGCGGGCAGACGATCTGCAGGGATTCGCTCATGATTTCAGGCAATTCGGGGCGCCGGCCCCGTTTGCAAGGCCCCCGGCCTTGTGTACATTGGCTCATCGGGAGACAGGAAGCACGATGGCGCGAGCGAACGAATGGTCCAACAAGGTCCTGGCCCTGGTCAAGGGCGGCAATACGACGGCGGCGATCGCCCAGATCAAGGTCGCGCCCGCCGTCAAGGACCTGCAGCATCTGCAGGCGGCGCTGGCCGCCGCCGGGCTGGCCGGCCGCTGGCGCGAACTGGATTCGGCGGTGGTCGACAACCTGGCGCTGCTGTCGGCGCCGCGGCTGCACCGCTCGCCCGGCGGCCGGTCCTAGGGAGATGGCTTAGGCCCGCGTGCCTTGGCGCAGCTAGCATTCTCATGGAGCCCTCTTAAGGAATGGATTGAGTCCGGCCCCCCCAACGCCAGCGCAGGCGGCCGTCCTGCGCCGCAACAACGTCGTGGTGCAAGGCCACGACCGTGGCCGGCCCGCGCTCGTCTTCGTCAACGGCTTCGGCTGCGACCAGGGCGTCTGGCGCTCGGTCGCCCCCCACTTCGCCGCCGAGCACCGCATCGTGCTGTTCGACCACGTGGGCATCGGCCGCTCCGATCTCTCGGCCGCCAATGCCATCCGCTACGCCAGCCTGCAGGGCTATGCGGACGACCTGCTGGAGGTGTGCGACGCCGCCGGGGCGCAGGACGCGGTGCTGGTCGGCCACTCGGTCGGCGCGATCATCGGCGTGCTGGCAGCGGTGCGCTGGCCGGCCGCCTTCCGCCATCTGGTGCTGGTCGCCCCCTCGCCCTGCCACCTCAACGACGGCAGCTACCTGGGCGGATTCGAGCGCGAAGACCTGGACACCCTGCTGGAAGCCCTGGAGGCCAACTACCGGCACTGGACGCACCAGGTCGCGCCGCTGATCGTCGGCAACCCGGACCGGCCCGAGCTGGCCTGGGAGCTGGAATCGGGCTTCAACCGGATCGACCCCGACGTCGCCAGGCGCTTCGCCCGGCTGTGCTTTCGCAGCGACCACCGGGCCGACCTGCCGCTGCTCAGCACCCCGACCACCGTACTGCAATGCACGGAAGACAACATGGTGCCGGAGGTGGTGGGCGAGTACATGCACGAATCGATCCGCGGCAGCGAGCTGATCCACCTGCGCGCCACCGGCCACTGCCCGCACATGAGCGCGCCGCAGGAAGTGACCGATGTTCTGGCCCGCCTGCTCGGGGAGCGCTGGGCCGCCACCGAGCCGGCGGAGCTGGACACCGAGCTCTGAAGCACGGGCGGGCCGGCTAGGCCTGCACGTCGATGTGGAACAGCGCCCACGGGCAGCTGGCGAAACGGTCGCTCATCGGCTTGGCCGCCATGTCGGGGAAGCGGTCGGCGTCATAGACCGCCCACAGCGGCCCCAGGCCGCCCAGCGGCATGGTCTGGCCGTCCAGGTGGGTGGCGACGATGAAGCGATAGCGCAGGGCGTCGGCGATCGACAGCGTCGGCGAATAGCCGTCCACCGCGCGCATCGCCAGCCTGCCCTCGGCCGCAGCGCCCGAGGCGGCCAGCACGTCGGCCAGCAGCGGCCCGCGCAGTTCGTGCGGCTGGCTGTCGTATTCCAGCGTGGGGTGGATGGCCACCGCCGGCATCGCGGCCAGCATGCCGAAGTCGAACGCCCGGGCCTTGTCGAACGCCAGCTTCTGCTTGGCCATCATCTGGTCGCGCACCGGGTCCAGCGGTCCGCGGTTGGGCTTGCCGATGGCGCCCGTCACGGTGAGCAGCGCCGGCGATGCCAGCCCGGCCACCTGCGCGGTCGATCGAAGGGCCAGCGCGCCCAGGGCAGCGGCGGCCAGGAAGTGGCGTTTGTGCATGGGATCCTCCTCGGCGAAACCGAAAATGATAGACACCATTGCAGAATCGCGCCATGCACACCCGGACCATTCCCGCCAGCGGCGCCGCCTTGCCGGTGGTCGGCTGCGGCACCTGGATCGGCTTCGACGTCGGCAGCAACCCGGCCGCACTGCCGCAGCGGGCAGCGGTGCTGGACCAACTGTTCGGCGCCGGCGGCCGCGTGATCGACAGCTCGCCAATGTACGGCTCGGCCGAACAGGTAGTCGGGCAGCTGCTGGACCAGGCCGGCTCGCGCGCCCGTGCCTTCCTGGCCACCAAGGTCTGGACCACCGGCAAGCGGGCCGGCATCGAATCGATGGAGCGCTCCATGAACCTGCTGCGCACCGACCGCATCGACCTGATGCAGGTGCACAACCTGGTCGACTGGCGCACCCACCTGGAGACCATGCGGCAATGGAAGGACCAGGGCCGCATCTCGTCCATCGGCGTCACCCATTACACCGAGTCCGCCCATCCGCAACTGGAGGACGTGCTGCGCACGACGCCGCTGGACTTCGTGCAGTTGAACTATTCGCTCGCCGCCCGCAACGCCGAGAAGCGGCTGCTGCCATTGGCACAGGAGCGCGGCGTCGCGGTGCTGGTGAACCTGCCGTTCGGCGGCGGCAGCGAGCTGCGCGCCTTGCGCGGGAGGCCGCTGCCGGCGTGGGCCGCGGAGATCGGCTGCGCGAGCTGGAACCAAGTGCTGCTCAAGTTCGTGCTGTCGCAGCCGGCCGTGACCTGCGTCATTCCGGGCACCTCGAATCCGGCGCACATGGAGGACAACGCTGCCGCCGGCACCGGCGTCATTCCCGCGCCGCAGTTCTGGAGCGACAAGCTGGCGGGGCTGGGGTTCTGAGGCTTCAGTCCCGGCCGGGGACGGCAGCCTGCAGGCCGCCCAGGTGCAGGCCCGAATCGAGCAGCACCAGCTCCCCGGTGACGGTGCGCGCGCCGTCCACCAGCCACAGCACGGCTTCGGCCACGTCTTCCGGCGTGCAGGCCTGGCCCAGCGGCGTGCCGCGCTCGTAGCCGGCCTTCACCTTGGCGTAGCCCTCCTGGCCGATGCCGTCCACGAACCAGCGCGAGGTGATCAGGCCCGGGCACACCGCATTCACCCGCACCTGCGGCGCCATCTCGCGCGCCAGGTGCAGGGTCATCGCGTTGATCGCGCCCTTGGACGCGATGTAGGCGATCGAGGAGCCGATGCCGAGCGCGCCGGCGATCGACGACACGTTGACGATGGCGCCGTTGCTGGCCTTCAGGTGGGGCGCGCAGGCGCGCACCATCTGGAAGGTGCCGATCGCGTTGACGCCGACGATGTGCTGGAAGGTGGCGGCGTCCAGCGCGTCCCAGTTGGCGGCGCCGTCGAAGCTGGTGATGCCGGCGTTGTTGACCAGCGCGTCGATCCGCTTCCAGCGGTCCATCGCCGCGTGCGCGAGCTGCCGGCAATCGGCATCGACGGCGACGTCGCCGCGCAGCAGCAGCGTGTCGGCGCCGGCTTCGCGGCAGGCGGCCTGCGACTGCTTGGCCTCGGCCTCGCTGCGCGAGTAGTTGATCAGGACGTCGTAGCCCCTTTGCGCCAGCGCCAGTGCGGTGGCTGCACCGACGCCGGTGGCGGATCCCGTGACGATGGCGGCCTTGCGCTGCGTCATGCAATCTCGCCGGCCGCCACCGCAGGCCTGCGGCCGGTCATCGTTCGGGCCATCGGACTCATCTCCTCTTGTGGAAGCTTCATTCTCACCAAAGGGCCGCCGAAAGGCCATCGGCGCCGTGCAATGCCTTGTAATCGTGGCGCGGCTGTCGTAACGTCGCTACGCAAAACACAGGGACATCACATGGACGCGACCACGCAACCCGTTGCCAACAGGACGATCGCGGACCTGCCCGGCCCGCCCAGCCTGCCCATCGTCGGCAGCGCGCTGCAGATGGACCGCAACCGCATGCACGCCGGACTGGAGCAATGGGCGGCGCGCTACGGCGAGGCCTACACCTTCAAGCTGGTGTCGCTGCGGGTGGTGGTGGTGTCCAATCCGGAGGTGGTGGCCACGGTGCTGCGCGACCGGCCCGACACCTTCCGCCGTTCCAGCCGGCTGGAACAGCTCTCGCGCGAGTTTGGTTTCCTGGGCCTGTTCTCGGCCAGCGGAGAAACCTGGCGGCGGCAGCGGCCGATGGTGCTGGCCGGGCTGGATCCGACCCACATCAAGGCCTTCTTCCCGACCCTGATCGAGGTGACGGAGCGCTTCGCGCGCCACTGGGGGCGGGCGGCGGCCGCCGGCACCGCGATCGACCTGCAGGCCGACCTGATGCGCTACACGGTGGACGTGACCGCGGCGCTGGCCTTCGGCGAGGACATCAACACCATCGATGCGCAGCAGGACCAGGCGATCCAGCAGCACCTGAACCACATCCTGCCCGCCCTGTTCAAGCGCATGTTCGCGCCCTTTCCGGTCTGGAAGTACTTCCCGAACAAGGAAGACCGGGCCATCCCCGGCCACCTGCAGGCCCTGCAGTCCGCGGTGCGCGGCTTCATCGCCCGCGCCGCGCGCCAGCTGGACGAACAGCCCGCGCTGCGCGAGCGGCCGGTGAACCTGATCCAGGCGATGCTGGCGGCGCGCGACCGCGACAACAGCGGCATCAGCGAGGGCGACGTGTCCGGCAACGTGCTGACCATGCTGCTGGCCGGCGAAGACACCACCGCCAACACGCTGGCCTGGCTGATCTGGCTGCTGCAGCGCAATCCGGACGCGTTGCGGCGGGCCAGCGAGGAAGCGAAAGCGGTGCTCGGCGGCCGCACCTGCGCGCGCAGCATCGACGAGCTCGCGCGGCTGGATTACATCGAAGCCTGCGCCTACGAAGCGATGCGGCTCAAGCCGGTGGCGCCGCTGATCGGGTGCGAGGCGCGCAAGGACGCGGTGGTGGCCGGCATCGAGGTGCCCGCCGGCACGCTGGTGATCTGCCTGATGCGGCCCGGCGCGCTGGACGCGAAGAATTTCGAAGCTCCGCTGCAATTCGATCCGCAGCGCTGGCTCGAGGGCGCCGGCGCCGCCGCCCATTCGCTGGGATCGTCCAAGCGCGTGGTCATGCCCTTCGGCGCCGGCCCGCGCATCTGCCCCGGCCGCTACCTGGCGCTGGCCGAGATCAAGATGGTCGCGGCGATGCTGCTGGCCAACTTCGAGATCGCCGAGGTCTCCACGCCCGACGGCGAGGAGCCGCAGGAACGGCTCGCGCTGACGATGTATCCGGTGGGGCTGTCGATGCGGCTGCGGGCGGCGTCCAGCGACGACCCGGCCGTCACTCCACCGTGATGCCGTTCTGCTTGATCAGGTCGCCGTAGCGGGTGAACTGCACCCGCATCGCCTTGCCGAGGTCGTCGGGCGAGGTGCCGCGCGGCGTCAGGCCCTGGGCGATGAGCTTCTCGCGCACTTCCGGATCGGCCAGCGCCTTGGCCACTTCGGCGCTGAGGTATTGCAGGATCGGCCGCGGCGTGCCGGCCGGCGCCATCATGGCGAACCAAGAATTGAATTCGAAGCCCGGCAGGCCCGACTCCGACACCGTCGGCACGTCCGGGAACTGCGGCATGCGGCGCGGCGTGGTGACGCCCACCAGCCGCAGCTTGCCGGCCTTGACCAGCGAGTTGACGGTGGCGATGCCCTGGAAGGCCGCATCCACTTCCTTGCCGGCCACGCCCATGGCGGCCTGGGTCGCGCCCTTGTACGGCACGTGCGTCATCTGCACCTTGGCCTGGGAAGCAAACAGGGCCATCGCGATGTGCTGCGGGCTGCCGTTGCCGCCGGTGCCGTAGTTGATCTTGCCCGGCGCGCTGCGGGCGGCGGCGATCAGGTCGGCGGCGCTGCGCACGGGGCTGTCGGCATTCACCACCAGGCCCCATTCCACCGTGGCGACCAGCGCGATCGGCTCGAAGTCCTTCAGGATGTCCCACGGCATCTTCGGCTGCAGGTGGGGCAGCATGGTCATGATCGAGTCGTTGAAGCCGCCGATGGTGTAGCCGTCCGGCGCCGCCTTGGCCACCACGCCGGCGCCGATCAGGCCGGCCGCCCCGGGCTGGTTCTCGATCACGAAGCTCTGGCCCATGTTCTGGCCCATCTTCTGCGCCACGATGCGGGCGGCGGCGTCGACCGCGCTGCCGGCCGCCAGCGGCACGATCATGCGGATCGGCTTGTTCGGGTAGCCCGAGGCCATCGGCTGGGCCGCGGCCAGGCCGCAGCCCAGCAAGGTGCACAGCAGCGCGGCAAGGTGGCGGCGGCGGATCGTCATGGTCATGCTTGGTCTCCGGGAGGTCGTTGTCTTCAGGTGTCCTGCAGGCGGGCCATGCCCATGTCCTGCGCAAACCGGTCCAGCGTCTGCAGCAGCGCCGGGCCGATCGGGATGCCGTCGCGCTCGTTGGCCGCGCGCCGGTCGTGGCTCTGTTCGCCGGGCAGCCAGATGCGCTCGACCCCCGGCATGCGCTCGCTAGCGCGCATCTCGCGCACCAGCTTGTCGACGCGCGCCTTGAAGGCGGCGACGTCGCCGAAGGCGCTCAGGTCGATCGCCAGGATCGCCTGGCCGGTGTTGGTGGTGCTGGTGTCGTCCTTGTTGAAGTCGATCACCTCGCTGCCCATGGCGGCGCCGTTGAGCGTGCCGGCCAGCAGGCCGACGATCAGCGCCAGGCCGTAGCCCTTGTAGCCGCCGATCGGCATCAGGAAGCCTTCTTCGGCGCGCTTCGGATCGGTCAGCGGCTGGCCAAGCCGGTCGATCATCCAGCCGATCGGCATCTGCTCGCCGCGCTGCGCCTTGGCCTTGACCTTGCCATACGCAGCCACGGTGGTGGCCATGTCCAGCACCACCGGCGGCTCCTCGCCGCCCGGCACCGCCACCGCGATCGGGTTGGTCGACAGCAGCATGTCCAGCCCGCCCCAGGGCGGCAGGTGGTTGGCGTTGCCCACCGCGAAGTACATGCCGATCATGTCGTGCGCCATCGGCATGCGCGCGTACAGCGAGGCCGGGCCGGCGTGGTTGCTCAGGCGCGAGCCGACCCACGCCACGCCGCAGGTGCGCGCCTTCTCGATCGCGATCTCGGCGGCCTTCTTCATCACCAGGTGGCCCATGCCGTTGTCGCCATCGAGCAGCGCCATGCCGGGCCGCTCCTGCACGATCTTGATGTCCGGATGCAGGTTGATGCCGCCGGCGCGGATGCGCCGCGCATAGGGCAGCAGCCGGATCGCGCCGTGGCCGTCGGAGCCCTGCAGTTCGGCTTCCGCCATCAGGGCGCCGACGGTGGCGGCGTCCTGCGGCGGCAGCCCCAGGCGCGTCATTGCAATGGTGATGAACTCGCGCAGCTGCGCCAGCGGAACGCGGGTTTCAGGCGCCATCGGCCACTTCCTTCTTCAGCGCGAGCACCGCGCAGTCGGGGCTGCTCAGGACCGGGCAGGCCAGTGCCTGTTGCACCGCCGGCTGCGCATCCGCCATCGAGAATTGCGCCAGCATCACGACGTCGCAACCGGCCAGCTGCTGCGCCGCGGCGGCGACCTTGCGGTGATGCTCGTCGGCCCGGCCTTCGGCCAGGTCCTGCATCGCATCGGGGACGAAGGCGCTGCGCAGTTCGATCGGGATGCCCCGCTCCTGCGCCATCTGCAGCAGTTCGCCCGACATCGACGCGATCGAGGCCTGGAAGGTGGCGATCAGGCCCAGCTTGCCGCCGGCGGCGGGGCAGAGCGCCAGCGCCTGCGCGAACATCGCCTCGTTCGGCTTGAGCGTCGGCAGCTGCACGGCGCAGGCGGCGGCCTCGATGGCCGGGCCGAAGGCCGAACAGGTGAACAGGATGGCATTGCAGCCCGTTCCCTTGGCATAAGTGGCCAGGTCGATGAAGCGCTGGACCATCGAATCGGTCAGCTGGCCGCTCTTGCCGCGGTCCACCGACAGGCTGTCGTCCAGCAGGTTCATGCGCTGCGCCTGCGGCCAGTGGCGCTCGAACGCGGCGGCGATGGGGTCGACGGCCAGGGCCGTCGCGTGGATCAGGGCGATGCGGGGGGGCGGAATCTGCATCGCCGGATCATACGGTGCCCCCGGCGGGCAGCCGCTTCAGCCGCCGGCCAGCAGGATGCCGGCAGCCGGCTGCTTGGCTTCGAGTTCGGCCGCGAACAGCGCGCCGCTGCGGGCATTGCGGATGTGCAGTTGCGTTTCGATCGGCAGCTTGGCGGTGTTCTTGCCGTTCCAGCGGTTGCGGCCCTTGGTCGACAGGTTGTAGAAGATCGAGACGCCTTCGCGCAGCTTCTGGGCCCGCTCGCCGGCGCCGAGCTTGAGGCCGGCGATGCGGTTGGCGCTCCACTCGGCCGCTTCCTTCATGTGCAGCGCGGCGACGTGGATCGCTTCCACCGGGTCGTTGGGGTTGCGCAGGCCCAGGGCGCGCGCGGTGGCCGGCTCGAACTGCGCCAGCCCCAGGTTGGGCGTGCCGTCCTTGCTGGCGCCCATGCGCGGGATCCAGGAGGTCTCGGCGTTGATGATGCCGTACACGTCCTTGAAGCTCAGGCCCACTTCCTGCAGGTTGGCGCGTTCGGCGGCCGACTTGGCCAGCAGCATGCGGGAGCTGTCGTCGGGCGTGAGCAGCTTGTCGCTGCCGATGCGGGTTTCGACCCAATGGATCTTGGAGCGCAGCTGGGCGTAGTAGCTGTCTTCCTGACGGGTGGTGGCGTCGGCGGTGACGGCAACCGCGGGTTGCGCCGGCGTCTCGACCGCAACCGCAGGATTGGCCGGCAGCTGGGCCTGAACGGCGGCTGCGGCCGGCGTGGGGTGCGGGCGCATCCAGCCGGTGACGGCCACGACTTCGAGGCCCAGGGCGAGCGTGCAGGCAATGGTGGCGGTTGCGATCCAGCTCAACTTCATCATCGTTGTAGTCCCTTTCTTACAGCCCCTAAGGAGCGGTCCTACAGCTTTGAAGTTCACCGGTGTTGCAATTTGGCGTCTTGCTGAGGCAGCGCGTTTCTGGCTGATGGTTCGGAAAGCCAGCACCGGCGCGGGCTGGCAGCCGACCCTGGCATTGCGTCCAAAATGTAAAAGTCGCGGATGTATCAGCCTGAGCCCCATAATCTCGCGCCCTGCAGAGCCAGCATTCGATGCCGCAAGCTCAGGCGTTCGGCCCTTGCGGGCCGGTTCCTACGCGGCCGGCGTCGGCTGTCCGACGATGGGCCTGGCGTGCCGGCAAGACCATGGGACATCCCTTCAATCATTCAAAGGAGAACCCCATGGCAGCCAAGGAAAAATCGGATCTGGACCACGAGCACGGCGACCACCCGGTGGGCACCGGCGTCGGGGCGGCAGGCGGTGCGGTGGCGGGCGCCACCATCGGCGCCGCGGGCGGGCCCGCGGGCGCGGCAGTGGGGGCGGTGATCGGCGCGATCGCGGGCGGCCTGGCCGGGCGCGGCGTGGCGGAGATGGCCAATCCGGAACCGACCGACGTCCAGCATGACCACAACCTGGGCAAGGGCCTGGGCGCCGGCGGCGGCGCGCTCGGCGGCGCTGCGGTGGGTGCGACGGTGGGCGGACCGGTCGGTGCGGCCGTGGGCGCAGCGGTCGGCGCGCTGGCCGGCGGTGCGGCCGGCAAGGGCGTCGCCCACGCGGTCAACCACGACGAGGAAGACGCCTACTGGCGCGGCGCCCACGTCCACGAAACTTACTACCGCCCCGGCTTCACCTACGAGGACTACCAGCCGGCCTATCGCATGGGCTGGGCCAGCCGGGCCAGGTATGACGGCGGCACCTTCGAGCAATACGAGCCGGCATTCCGCAACGACTGGGACACGATGAAAGGGTCCTCGCGCCTGACCTGGGACGAAGCCAGGCATGCAGCGAGCGCCGGCTGGCACCGCGTCGAACGGGCGCTGCCGGGCGACGCCGACGGCGACGGCCGCTGAGCCGCGGCCCCAAGAATAAGGGGCCGTTGCGGCCCCTTTCCAGATCATCCCGGCCGAGCGCCGGGATTTTTCATGGCGCCGCCGGTCAGCTGCGATTGGGGTTGTTCGGGTAGCGGTCGTCCTTGTTCAGGACCCCGTCGCCGTCACGGTCGCCATACGGGCCGCGGGCGTGGTTGCGGTAGTGGTCATAGCGGTTCGGGATGCCGTCGTGGTCGCGGTCGCCGTACGGACCCCGCTCCCAGTTGCCGCCCACGCGGCGCCATTGGCCATTGCCCATTTCGACCCAGCGCGCCTCGCGCCACTCGTGGCCCGGGCGCTCGCGCATCCAGTGGCCCTGCACCCAGACGTACTGGTTGTCGCGGTAGTCGTAATAGCCCGGCGCCCAGACCCAGCCGTGGCGCGCTGCGGGCACCGTCTCCACGATGGGGGCCGGCGGCGCGACCCTGACGATGGTGTAGGTGTCGGCGCTGGCAGCCATCGGGACCAGGGCCCCGGCCGCTGCCGCGGCGAGCACGGCGACTGCAAATGTCTTGTTGATCATGCTTGAACTCCTTGAAAGGACAGGAGCCAAGCGTCCCGCAGCCGCCGGGCACGCGGGGTGGGAAGGCGCACCGACCAGCCGTGGGATCGCTCCTGCACGGCTGGGCAGCAGCGTATCAGCCTGCGACCATGCGTTTCAGTTCGCCGCTGTCGATCAGCGCCTTGAGCTCGCTGTAGCCGCCCACCAGAGTGCCCTTGACGAACACCATCGGGAAGGTGGGCCAGCCGGTCCACAGCTTGAGTGCATTGCGCTCGCGCCACCGGCTCAGGTAGCTGCCGTACTCGAGGTACTTGCAGGGCTGGCCGGCCGCTTCCAGCGCGGCGCGGGCCTTCTTCGGGAACGGGTTCTGGGCCATGCCGACCACCACCACCGGGTTGTCGCGGACCGCCGCCATCACCTCCTGCACGATCGCCTGCTGGTGGCCGGCGACCTTGGCGCGGATGGCGGGATGGATGTGGTCGTCGTCGAGGATGGGGCGCGGCATGGAAACTCCGGGTGAGATAGCGCCGGACAGTAGCACAGCCGTTCAGGCCGGCGCCATGAATCCCAGGTTGCGCGCGCTGAAGTTGCCCAGGTTCGGCAGCACCCCGGCCTGGTCGGTCGCCGAAACGCCGAACCAGCCGGCGAGCGTCGCGGCGTACTGTTCGACTGCCAGCGACGGCAGCAGGCGCCCCTGCCCGACATCATCCGGCCCATTGCTCGCGGGCACCGGCGCACTGCCGACGAAGGACTTGCCCAACACCCCGCCGCCCAGCACAAACTGCATGTTGCCCCAGCCGTGGTCCGAACCGTCGGTGTTGCTCACCAGCGTGCGGCCGAAGTCGGAGCCGGTGAAGGTGGTTACCTGGTCGGCGACGCCGAGTTCCACCGTCGACTGGTAGAACGCCGCCAGCGCGCTGCCGACGCTGGCCATCAGCACCGGATGCGCGGTGGCCAGGCCGTCATGGGTGTCGAAGCCGCCGAGCGAGACGAAGAACACCTGGCGCTTGGCGCCGGTGGCGCCGCGCGCCGCGATCATCCGCGCCACCATCTTGAGCTGGTCGCCCAGGCTGTTGCCGGCCGGGAACGGCGTCGAGACGTTGACGCCGGACAGTGCCGCCGTGAGCTGGTCGTTGGCCGCGATCGAGCGGCCGGTGACCCGCGTGTATTCGCTCTCGAACAGGTGGGTGCGCGGCTGCGTCATCAGCGCCTGCAGCGCCTGCGAGCAGGCGGCCGAGCCGAACAGCGGGCTCTTGATGCCTGCCACCGGCACCGAGCCGCTGGGCGTGACCTGGTACTGCACCGCGCTACGGCCGGACATGAACACCGCGTTGCCGGCGACGCTGACGCAGGTGAAGGTGGCGTTGCCGTTGCCCGACGCGTAGAGGTCGCCCATGCGCCCACCCCAGCCAGAGGTCGCGCCTTCGGGCGACGACGCCTGCCAGAAGGACTGCTGGTCGTTGTGCGAGAACAGCTTGGGCGGCAGCTGCACCGAGCCGGCGGCGTACTGCGCCTTGGTGGTGGGCCGCACCAGCGTGCCGACGTTCAGCACCACCGACAGCTTGCCGCCGTCGAACAGCGGCAGCAGCGGCGCCAGGCCGGGCGCCAGCGCGTACTGGCGGCCATCGGCCAGCGGAGTCGCCGGGTTCAGCACCGTGCCGGTGAGCGCATTGCGATCGAGCGCGATGTTGCTGCGCAGGGACTGGTAGGCGCGGTAGCTCGCACTGTCGTAAGGCACGAGGGTGTTGGACTGGTCGTTGCCGCCGTACAGGAAGACGCACACCAGCGCCTTGTAGTCGGTGGCAGTGGCGGCCGCGGCCTCCCCCATGGCCGCGAGGCTCAGCGCCCACGGGGTCGCGCCCGCGGCCAGCGAGAGCGCGGCGCCGCGGCGCAGGAAGGCGCGGCGGCCGGCGTTGTCGGGCCGGAGGGTCGGAAAGTGGTTCATGCTGCGCTCCTGTTATTTCTGCACGATGTATTCGGGCGATGCCAGCACCAGCGTCAGCGCCGCCCAGATGCGATTGAGCTTGCCGCTGTCGCTGCCGGCAGCGACCGAGTCGAGCGCCGCCGCCAGTGTCGCCAGCGTCGTCGCCGACAGCTGGTTGGCTGCCAGCACCAGATTCAGTTCGGCCAGCAGCGCGCGCGAGTCCGCCGCCAGCGGCAGCAGGGTCGGGTAGCCGCTCTTCACGTCGCCGATGCCGGCGCCGCTGACCGCCAGTTGCATGAAGTTGACGTATCCCGCCACCGACGACTCGGTCGTGATCTGGAACTCCGGCGCCGCCAGGCCGCCGGCGGCGATGGCGCTGTTCGGCGGAACATAGCCGGGCCGGAAGAAGTTGAAGACCGAGGGCGAGCGCATCGGGCTCTGCCCGAGCTTGGTAGCCGGGTCGCTCAGGTCGTTGACGCTCCATGTGTCACCGGCCGACGCCGCGCCGAAGGCGCGGGCCCAGTTCAGGAAGCGCGTCACCGGTTCGCGCAGCTTTCCGAACGAGGGCGCGCTGGCCGTGACCAGGTCCCGCGCCTCGGCATCCAGCAAGATCGCGCGGACCAGCGCTTTCATGTCGCCGCGCACGCCGGCGCCGTTGTCCGCGAAGGCGGCGGCGACCCGGGCGACATAAGCGGGCGACGGATTGCTGGTGACCAGTCGCTGGATCATCTGGCGGCCGATGAAGGGTGGCAGGTTGGGATGGCCGAACAGCGTGTCGAGCGCGGCGTCGAGCGCCGCCGGCGCCGCCGTTGCGGCGGCGATAGTGGTGCCCAGGAAGCTCTTGCTGCCGCTCTCGTAGCGGCTCGCCACCTGCGCCATCGGCCGCCGGTGCACGTCCGGCGGCAACGGGCTGGCCAGCCCGCTCACATCGAGATCCCAGCCGGTGAAAACCCGCGCCAGCCCGCTGACGTCGGCCTGGCCGTAGGTTTCGCTGGCCTGCGGCGTGCCGTCGGCGTTGAGCTTGTACAGGCCCAGCGTCATTAGTTGCATCAGCTCGCGCGCATAGTTCTCGTCGGGCTCGCTGCCGGTTGCCGGGTTGGCCTTGGCGTTGCCCCGAAAGGTCAGGTAGTAGCCCATCGCAGTGCTCAGGGAAATCTGCCTGAGCAGCGTCCGATAGTTGCCGAAGGCGTTGTTCTCCAGCAGGTCGAGGTAGTTGGCGACCGCGAACTGGCGCCAGGGCGTGCTCACGCCCAGCACCGACACCACGCAGATCTCCGACAGGGCCAGCGTCACGCGCTGGCGCAGGCCGTCGGGACTGGCGATGAGCTTGCGCCAGATCGTGTTGTCCAGGCCGGTGGCGTTGTTGCGGTATTTCTCGTCGTTGTAGCCGTGGGCCGCGAGCCAGTCGTAGTGCGACTGGCTTTGCGGCAGCGCGAACTGCGCTTCGATCCAGGCCGCGAAGCCGCCGGCCTGCACGGCCAGGATCTCCCCCTTGCCGGCGCCGGGCGTGGCCTGCGCCAAGAAGCGCGCAGCCTCGGCCGCCCCAACGGGCGGCGGCGCAGGCGCCGGGACGGGTGCGGGCGCCGGGCCCGGCGCGTCGCCACCGCCACCGCCACCGCATGCGGCCAGCAGCGCCGTCAATGCGGCCGCCGCCGCCAGCGGCGCCGGCTCCGGCTGCGGTTCTGCCGGCGGGTTGTCCGCCACTGCGATTTCCGAGTCTCTCAGCATGAAGCGCTCCTCGAGGTGCCGGTGCCGGCGGGATGCCGTTCCGTCATGAAATGGGTATTTTTCCCATATTCACATAACGGCGCGGAAATCACAAGCGCCGACCGGGGCCGGTGTAAAGAAACGTGTACCGCCGGGGCCCGGCGCTCAGGCCCCGTCCGGCGCCTGGGGGTCGGTGTCGGCGTAGAAGAACACGCCGAAACGCGCGCGGTGCGTCGCGTCCGGCCGCTCGCGATCATGGTCCACGCGGGCGCTGGCCTCGGCGACCATGCGCTGGAACGCCACGGCCCAGATTTCTCGCGCCAGCTCGCCAAGCCGCCGTGCCGACTCCGGCGTCAGGCTGGCGGCAAAGACGCTCTGCTCGAGGAAGCGCGGCCCGGCGTCCGGGGCCTCCAGGTTGTGCGCGCCGGCGGCGATGTGGTCGGCGACGCTGGCGCACAGCAATGCCACCATGTCGGCAAAGCCCTGCTTGGGAACGAAGGCGGCGCCGTTGATGCAGACCATGTCGCCCTGCAGCGTGACCGCCCCGAGCCGCACCAGCTCCTCCAGCGCCGTGCGCGGGTGGACATCCTTGGACAGGGAACTGGCCAGCGACTCGAACGAGTCGCCCGGCCCGTGGCGCGGCAGGTCGCGCGGCTTGTTGCGCCGGTCGCGGTAGCGCGCATCGGCCAGCCAACGGGTGACGATCTGCGAAGACAGCGGCACCGCGGGCCCGGCGGCGCGGGGCCCGGCCGAGCCCAGCGCGCGCACCTCCTTGCGGTGCAGGCCGGACAGGACGCTGATGGCCGAATCGGTCTGGCGCTGGCCGGTGCGCCGCAGCTCGGCCTGCGCCGCGTCGAAGAAGACCTGCTTGAGCGTGGCGGCCAGCTGCGGATAGGTAACACCCTGGCGCAGGAGCAGTTCCACCCACGGCATCAGCAGGGGCTGCGATTGCTCGAGCAGCAGGTCGGCGGCGGCTTTTTTCATGGGCTTGGCCGGAGCGTCGCGCCCCCGCCAAGGGATATTTTCCCATGAAGTGCGGCCCGCCGCCGCAGGAAACCGCAGTGCCCGGCGGTCCTACCTGCCGATCTGGCTGCCGACGGCGTTTTCCTGCCGGTTCAGGACGCCCTGTTCGGCCTTGGTGATGTGGCCGCGGTTCTGCGAGGCCATCAGGCGCTCCTCGCGCCGGATGTTGCGGTCGTCACGATGCAGCTTCGCAGCCTGCTTGCCCGTGAGATCGCCGGCCGCGACCTTGGCCTTGATGCGCCGGTTCTGACTGGCCAGCCGCTCGTTGACCTGCTCGCGGCGCGGGTGGGTGCTGGCGAAGGCGCTGTCCTGGCCGGTGGCCGCACGCGCAAGCACCGGAATGGCGGCCGCTGCGAGAGCGAGAGCAAGGGTCAGCAGGCTGACGGCTGATTGGGACCGTGTCGACATGAATGTGCTCCTGAGGCGTCTGGCGCCGGCGACATGCCGGTTGACCATTCATGGGAAATATTCCCATGCTAATTGAACGACCGGGCAGGCGCGTGCGCCGACCGTCAGGAGGTAAAGATTCGTGAAGCGGGAAAAGCGCCGGCCCTGGCGGACCGCCGGTCAGCGTTGCGCCGGCGGCGGCTGCTTGCCGGCGCGGGCGCGGCGGCGCTGCTCGCGAGCCGCGCGCCGCTGCTCGCGCGACAGCGGCAGCGGGTTGGCCACCGGCGCAGCGCGGCCACGCCGCCGGGCCTGCAGCCGTTCGCGGTACTGCTCGAAACGCTCGCCCGCGCCGAGCCGTCCGAGCTGGCGCAGCCGTCCCTCGATGCGCCGCTGCGCCTCGCGGGCCTGCGTCTCGACGCGCGCATCCTGCGGCGTGCGCAGCCGATCGAAGAACGCCGGCACGGAGGCGTTCAAGCGGGGCGCGGCGCCGCGCGGCGCGTAGCCCGCCGCGCCCTGCGCCACGTCCACCGCGCTGCCGGCGCTGCGCAGCACGGTGGCGCCTTCGTTGACTCGGTCGTGCACGCCGGGCTCGGCATCCGGCAGTCCGCCCTGGGGCTGCACCAGCACCACCTCGTGGTCGGTGCCGCGCACGCTGATGGTGGCTGCGCCGGCGAAGATCCGGTAGCGCTGCGGGTCGAGCTTGCCGATCCAGCCGGTAACCGAGCGCAGCGCGCCCCTGACCAGGGTCATGGCGGCGATGTCGGTCGCTTCGCCGGTGACGACATAGCGGTTGATCTTGAGGTTGGAGTCGGCGCGCAAGGCCAGGTAGCCGCCGTCGCCGAACGCGAGATGGACTTCCGCGCCTGCGCCGGTCTCTACCTGGTCACCCTGCTGCAGGCTGGCGCCGCTCTCCAGCGGAACCGGCGGCTGGCCGTCGCGGTACAGCGTCACCGCGCCCGTCACAAGGTCAGCCGTGCCGATCGACGCCGCCGGGCTGATACCGGTGCCACCCGAGCCGACCTGCGCCATGCCGCGACGGGCCAGGGCCAGGCCGCCGACAGTAGCGGCCGCGGACAGGAGGGAACGCCGGCTGAAGAGGAACATACGCCGCGGCCGCTAGCGGACCATCGCCACCAGGAACAGCCCGCTGTTGGCCACCAGCAGCGCACTGACCGAGCGGGTGAGGAATTCGTCCACCACGTCGTGCGTCCACACCTGGTCGGCATCGGGCACCTCCACCAGCATCCGCCATACCGAACGCAGCAGGTAGACGCAAAGCGTCGCCGCCGCGATAAACACCATCGCCTGCATCAACAAGATCGTTGCCCTCCGTGACGCTGCGGATTGTGCCAGCCGTTTCGCCGCTGACGACGACGGTTACACCCGAAAACGTTTCTGCCTGGTGCGCTTCACTGCAGCTGCCGGAACAGCCGCCCGAAGATGTTGTTGATGATCCCGCCCAGCGCGTCCTGCGGCCGCATCGGATGCGGCTGCGCCGTCGGCGGCGGCAGGTAGTGCGGGCGCGGGATGGCGAACTCCGCACGCGGGTCGATCCAGCGTCCGCGCAGCGACTGCTGGAAGAAGTCGCCCACCATCGGCAAGGCGCTGTGCGCGCCCTGCCCCCACGAATCGGCCATGGTGACGCGGTTGTCGTTGAAGCCGACCCAGGCGCCGGCGACCAGCTGCGGATGCATCAGGATGAACCAGCCGTCGCTGTTGTCCTGGGTGGTGCCGGTCTTGCCGGCGACGTCGGCCTGGATGCCGTAGCGCGTGCGGATCGCGCTGCCGGTGCCCTGGTCGATCACGCCTCGCATCGCATCCACCAGCGTCAGCGCCTGCGCGTGCGGCATGCCTTGCTCGCGGCGCGGGGGCGCGAACTCCTCCAGCACCTTGCCGCCGCGGCCCTCGACGCGCGTCACCAGCACCGGCTCGATGTAGCTGCCGCCGTTGGCGATGGTGCCGTAGGCCGCGACCATCTCCTTGAGCGTGACCGGGCTGGTGCCCAGCGCCAGCGACGGCACCAGCTCCAGCCGGCTCTGGCGGATGCCCATCGATTGCGCCAGCTGCGCCACCCGCTGCGGGCCGACCCGCTCCATCAGCTGCGCCGTGATCGTGTTCTTCGAGAAGCTCAGGCCCTCCCGCAGCGTCATGGTCTGGCCGGTGGGCGGCGTCGCGTCGGTGGGCGACCAGACGCCGCCGCCCTCGAAGCGGATCGTCACCGGCCGGTCGACGAAGGTGCTGTCGGGCGAGAAGCCCTGCACGAACGCCGCGCCGTAGACGAAGGGCTTGAAGGTGGAACCGGGCTGGCGCCGCGCCTGCCCCACGTGGTCGAACTGCTCCTGGGCGAAATCGCGGCTGCCGACCCAGGCCAGGATGCGGCCGTCGCGCGGGTCCAGCGCCAGGAAGCCCGATTGCAGCAGCTGGCGCTCCTGGCCCTTGCGGCGGCGCGCGTCGGCCAGCGGCTGCAGTCGCGCCAGCTGCCGGGCCACCGCCTGGTTGGCCGCCTTCTGCATGCGCGAGTTGAGCGTGGTGCGCACCACCAGCGCGTCGGAATAGATGTTGTAGCCGCGCCGGTCGGCCCATTCGATCAGCCACTTGCGCAGCTGCGCCGCCACGTGCGGTGCCGGCCCGACCGGCTCGGCCTGGCGTTCGAAATCGACGCCCAGCGGCCGCGCCGACAGCGCTTGCAGCCGGTCGGCCGGCAGCTTGCCGAAGGCCACCATCTGCGCCAGCACCAGGTTGCGCCGCTGCAGCGCGCGCTCGGGGTTGGTCACCGGGTTGTAGTAGCTGGTGCCCTTGAGCATGCCGATCAGGGTGGCGCTTTGCAGCGCATCGAGCTCGTGCGCCGACTTGTCGAAATAGGTGCGCGCCGCCATCTCGATGCCGAACGCGTTGTAGAGGAACGGAACCGTGTTCAGGTAGGTCTCCAGGATCTCGTCCTTGGTGTAGACCGCCTCGATCTTCAGCGCCGTCACCGCTTCCTTGGCCTTGCGGTTGAGCGTGGCGGAGCGGCCGATCTCCTCCGGGTACATGTTGCGCGCCAGCTGCTGCGTGATGGTGGAGCCGCCCTGCAGGTCGCCGCGCAGCGTGCTCCACAGCGCGGAGGCGACGCGCCGCAGGTCGATGCCGTGGTGCTGGTAGAAACGCCGGTCCTCGGTCGCGATCAGCGCGTCGATCACCGCCGGCGAGATGTCGCGCAGCTTCACCCACTGGCGGTTGATGCGCTTGAATTCCGCCAGCGCCACGCCGTCGGACGACATCACCACCGCCGGCGCCTCGGTCTTGGCCTTGCGCAGGTCGCTGATGCTGGGGGTGAGCGGGATCAGCACCAGCACGTAGGCGAGCAGCAGCGCCGGCAGCGCCAGCGCGGCGCGCACCGGGTAGCGTCGGATGAGGGCGACGCCCCGGCGGGCCAGGTCGTCGGCCTGGAGCGCGATGCGCCGGAGAGCCTCTTTCATGCGGCGAGCCTAGGGCCAAGGGGCAGGAGCCGGCGTAGGACGGGGCCCACTCAGCGTTCCGCGATGTAATGTTGCATCGTCACCGTTTCGCCGGGCGCCAGGAATTCACGCACCCGCAGCTCCAGCGCCTGGTCGGCCACGGTGGCGCGGGCGCGCTGGTGCAGGTAGTCGGCCCACGAGGTGACGATGAAGCGCTCAACGAAGCGCGAGGAATCCGCCAGGTCGCGGTAGATCCGCCAGAAGGTGGCGCCGTCGCGCCGGCGCGGCGCCCGCAGCTGTGTCACGGCGTCGAGGAAGGCGGTGGCGTCGCCCTCCCGGATGCGGTAGGCGATCTCCACCGCCACCGGGCCGGCTTCGGGGTCGGGCTCGGCCAGGATGAACAGCTCCTCCCACGGCGTGCCGGGCGTCACCTCCTGCTTGTCGCCCATGCGCAGCGGGAACGGCCGCGCCAGCAGCACGCCGCCGGCCATGCTGACGGCGGCGATGCACAGCGTCACCGGCAGGCCGGCGATGCCCGAGACCGCGCCCCAGAACGCCGAGCCGATCGCGAACGAGCCGAGCGCGCTGAGCGTGTGCAGCGCCGCGGCGCGCGAGCGCACCCACGGCGGCGCGCTGGTCTGGGTGGCGGTGTTGAAGGTGGACATCACCGCCATCCAGGCGGCGCCGCCGATCACCAGCGCGGCGTAGACGAGGATCGGGATGCGCACCAGCGCCGCCACCGCCATCACCAGGGCGAACACGACGCAGCTGGTGCTGACCAGCGCCTCCAGCCCCATCCTGGCCCGCACCCGGCCCAGCACCAGGCCGGCGGCGACGGCGCCGGTCCCCAGGCACGCCATCAGCAGGCCGAAACCGGCCGCGCCCAGTCCGAGCTGGCGCAGGCCGATCACCGGCAGCAGCGCCCACAGGGCCGATCCGGATCCGCTGTAGGCCATGGTGCGCAGCAACTGCGCCAGCACGATCTTGTTGTGGCGGGCGAAGCGCAGCCCGCTGAGCGTGCCGCCCCACAGCCGCTCGGCCGGCAGCCGCGATTGCGGATGCGGGCGCGGCGGCCAGACCCGGATCGCCTGCATCATCACCAGCGAGCTGGCCACCGCCAGCGCGAACACCCAGCCGGCGCCCCAGGCGGCAAACACCACGCCGGCCAGCGCCGGACCGAGTGCGCGCGCCGTGTTCCAGGCGATCGACATCGCCGTGATGGCCTGCGGCATGTCCTCGCGCGGCACCGTGTCGGCCACCGTCGAATTCCAGGCCGGCGAAAACAGCGCGGTGCAGCAGCCCGCCACGAAGGTGAAGAACAGCAGCATGCCGGGGCCGGCCAGGCCGGCCAGCAGCAGCACCGCCAGGATGATGACGGTGGCGGCCTGCACGCACAGCGCCGACAGGATCAGCCGGCGCCGGTCGGTGGTGTCGGCCAGCACGCCCGAGGGCAGCGACAGCAGGAACATCGGCAGGAACACCGCCGTCTGCACCAGCGCCGCCAGGAACGACGAGCCGGTCAGCTCCACCATCAGCCAGGAGGCCGCCATCGCCTGCATCGCGTTGCCGATGAAGTAGATCGCGCTGCTGCACCACAGGCCGCGGAACGCGGGAATCCGCAGGGGACTCCAGAGCGAATGCGAGACGGCGGCGGTCATGGTGGATTATTGACGACTGGCATCCAGCCCCCGGGCCGGCATGACCGGTCAGAATGCGGCCATGGAAAAACACCGGCTGGAAGCCTTCAGC
This sequence comes from Caenimonas terrae, assembly GCF_042655405.1. Lineage (NCBI taxonomy): Bacteria > Pseudomonadati > Pseudomonadota > Betaproteobacteria > Burkholderiales > Comamonadaceae > Caenimonas > Caenimonas terrae. The sequence continues at coordinate 380,946 of NZ_JBHSMF010000006.1, forward strand.
GACGGCGTGATCGCCGTGCTGATCACGATCATGGTGCTGGAGCTGAAGGTGCCGCACGGCCTGGGGCTGGCCGCGCTGGAGCCGCTGTGGCCGGTGTTCCTCAGCTACGTCCTGAGCTTCGTCTACATCGGCATCTACTGGAACAACCACCATCACATGCTGCAGCTGACCCACACCATCAACGGCAAGGTGCTGTGGGCCAACCTGCACCTGCTGTTCTGGCTGTCGCTGGTGCCCTTCACCACCGGCTGGATGGGCGAGAACCACTTCGGGCAGGGCCCGACCATCCTGTACGGCGCCAACCTGCTGCTTTGCGCCGTCGCCTACACGGTGCTGCAGGCCTGCCTGATCCGCCACCAGGGCCACGATTCGCCGCTGGCCCGCGCCGTCAGCGGCGACGTCAAGGGCAAGGCCTCGCTCCTGATGTACCTGCTGGGCCTGCTGGCGGCCTGGCTGGTCGCGCCCTGGGCCGGGCTGGCCTTCTTCGTGGCAGTGGCGCTGGTCTGGCTGGTGCCGGACCCGCGCATCGAGAAACGGATCGCCCAATGAAACAGCTTGGCATCGCCCTGCGCTTCTGACGGCAAAATACCCTGCTTCCTTCCTTCAACACGCAACCCCCATTCCTTCCATGCTGCCCTCCACCGCCGCGATGCCGCCCTTCCATCTCGCCTTTCCCGTGCACGACATCGCCGCCGCCCGCGCCTTCTACGGCGAGCTGCTCGGCTGCCCCGAGGGCCGCAGCTCCAGCGAATGGGTGGACTTCAACTTCTACGGCCACCAGATCGTGGCGCACCTGGCGCCCGACGAATGCAGCCGCCGCGCCGGCTCCAGCAAGGTGGACGACCACGACGTGCCGGTGCGGCATTTCGGCGCGGTGCTCAACCTGGCGCAATGGCAGCAGCTGGCCGACCGGCTGCAGGCCGCCGGCACGCGGTTCGTGATCGAGCCCTACATCCGCTTCAAGGGCGAGCCGGGCGAGCAGGCCACGATGTTCTTCCTCGATCCGTCGGGCAACGCCATCGAGATCAAGGCCTTCGCCAACCTGGACTCGCTGTTCGCCAAGTGAAGCCACCCCGGGCCCGGCCCGGGATCCGGGCCTCAGGCCCGCAGCAGCGGCCGCATCATCCACAGCCCCAGTAGCGGCCCGGCGGCCAGCCAGGGCAGCACCGCCGCCAGCGGCCAGGCCTGCGCCGCGGCGACGAACAGCTGGATGCTCACCACCGAGATCGCGAAACCGATGCAGTTGCTGAAGGTGAGCACGCTGCCCACCACCTGGTGCGGCGCGTTCTGCGCGGTGAGCGTGGAGAACTGCGGCGAATCGCCGGCCACCGTCGCGCCCCACAACAGCAGCCAGCCGAAGAACAGCGGCAGCGGCGCCGACAACATCAGCGGCGATACCAGACAGCAGGCGCAGCTGGTGGCGAGCTGCAGCTGCGCCACCCGCGCGCTGCCGAAGCGCCGCGCCGCCAGGCCGCCGCCGATGCAACCGGCGAAGCCGGCAGCGATCGCCCAGAACGCCGCGGCGCTGACTGCGGCGCTGCCGGCCAGCCGGCTGGCCACGATCAGCGGCACCAGCACGATGAAGGCATACAGCTCCCACATGTGGCCGAAGTAGCCGAACACCGAGGCGCGCAGCTTGCGGTCCGACCAGATCAGGACCAGCGCGCGCGGCGTGATGCGGGCGGCCCCGGCGACGGGGTCGCGCGGCGGCACCAGCAGCCAGGTGGCGATGCCGCCGAGCGCGGCCAGCGCCGACACCGCCAGCACCACGGCCTGCCACGGCAGCTGCCCGATCGCCCCGCTCGCGGCCAGCGCGCGCAGGCCATGGGGCAGCGCCGTGCCCAGCACCAGCGCGCCGATCAGCACCCCCAGCACCGCGCCGAGCCGCCCGCGGTACCACAGCGCCGCGATCTTCATCCCGACCGGATAGATGCCGGCCAGCAGGAAGCCGACCACGAAGCGCAGCGCCAGCAGCACGCCGACGCTGCCGTCGGCCAGCAGGATCGCCGCATTGGCCAGCGCGCCCAGCAGCGAACACACCAGGAACACCCTGGCCGGCGCGAAGCGGTCCGCCACCAGCAGCAGCGCGAACACCAGCGTGCCGGCGACGAAGCCCAGCTGCACCGCGGAGGTCAGCGTGCCGACGGCGGTGGCCGGCAGGCCCCAGGCCTGCTGCAGGTCGGGCATCACCGCATTGACCGCGAACCACAGCGAGGTGCCGGCGAATTGCGCCAGCACGATCACCGGCAGGATGCGGCGCGGAACCGCCTCGGCCGTCACGGCGGGCGCGCTCAAGGCACGTCGACGATGTCCTCGCCGCTGCCCTCGCCCACCGGCGTGACGGGTTGCGGCGGCTGCACCGGCTGGCCGCCGACCGGCACCGCGCGTCCCAGGAACTCGATCACCGCGGTGGCGAAGATGTCGTTGCGGTCGCCCGCCACCATGTGGCCGGCGCCGGTGACGCTGACGTATTCCGCCGTCGGGCACAGCCGCAGGAAGTCTTGCGCGCCCTCCTCGCTCAGCAGGTCAGACAGGCCGCCGCGCACCAGCAGCGTGGGCAGGTGCAGGTTGCGCGCGCAGGCCTCCAGCCGCGCCGTGCGCTGGCCCAGGTTGCGGGTGCCGGTGCGAAAGCGCGGGTCCCAGTGCCAGTGGTACTTGCCGTCGTCGCCCAGGCGCACGTTCTTGGCCAGGCCGTCCAGGTTGTTCTTGCGCTTGCGGTGCGGCTGGTAGGTCTGGATCGCGGCCGCCACGTCTTCCAGCGAATCGAATCCATCCGGCTTGAGCGTCATGAAGGCCTGGATGTTGGCCACGCCCTCGGCCTCGATCTTCGGCGCGATGTCCACCAGCACCAGCGCGGTGGCGTCCACATGCTGCTCGCCGACCGCCACCAGGCTGGTGCCCCCGCCCATGGAGGCGCCGACCAGCACCGGCCGCTGGTGGCCCAGCGCCGCCACCATGCACTCGAGGTCGCGCACCATCACGTCCTGGCCGTACAGGCCGTCGGGTGCCCAGTCGCTGTCGCCGTGGCCGCGCGCATCGAAGGCCACCGCGTGGTAGCCGGCCGCACCCAGCGTCTCGCCGGCGCCCTTCCAGGCGTGGCGGGTCTGGCCGCCGCCGTGCTGCAGGATCACCAGCGGCCCCCGCGGGTCGCCCCACGAATCGCCGGCCAGCCGGATGCCGCCATGGCCGGTCCAGAAGTGCATCGGATCCGGCGTGCCGGGCAAACGGGTGTGGGTGCTGGCGGTCATGAAATGGATTTCTTGTTTTCGATTCTACCGAGCGGCCTAAGATGCCCTGCAGGGGGAGACACCATGCCACGCGAAATCCGCATCAACGCCTTCGACATGAACTGCGTGGGCCACATCCAGCAGGGGCTGTGGACCCATCCGCGCGACCAGTCGGCGCGCTACCGCGACATCCACTACTGGACCGACTACGCCAGGAGGCTGGAAGCCGGGCTGTTCGACGGCATCTTCTTCGCCGACGTGCTGGGCGTGTACGACGTGCTGGGCGGCAGCCCCGATGCAGCGGTTCGTGGTGCGGTGCAGGTGCCGGTGAACGACCCGATGCTGCTGATCCCGGCGATGGCGGCGGCCACCACCCACCTGGGCTTCGGCGTCACCGCCAATCTGACCTACGAGCCGCCGTACGCCTTCGCCCGCCGCATGTCGACGCTGGACCACCTCACCGGCGGGCGGATCGGCTGGAACATCGTCACCGGCTATCTGGACAGCGCCGCGCGCGCAGTCGGCCTGACCGGCCAGCCGGCGCACGACGACCGCTACGACCTGGCGGACGAATACATGGCGCTGGTCTACCAGTTGTGGGAAGGCAGCTGGGAAGACGGCGCCGTGCTGCGCGATCGCGACCGCGGCGTCTATGCCGATCCCGCCAGGGTCCATGTCGTCCATCACCACGGCAAGCAGTACCGGGTGGATGCGATGCACCTGAGCGAGCCCTCGCCGCAGCGCACGCCGGTGCTGTACCAGGCCGGCTCCTCGGCCCGCGGCTCGCGCTTCGCCGCCACCCATGCGGAGTGCGTGTTCCTCAATGGCCAGAGCCAGCCGGCGGTGCAGAAGATCGTGCACGGCATCCGCAGCCAGGCAATGGAGCAAGGGCGCGCGGCGGACGACGTCCAGGTGTTCCTGGGCGCCACCATCGTCACCGGCCGCAGCGACGCGCAGGCGCAGGAGAAGTTCGCCGAGTACCAGCGCTACGCCAGCTCCGAGGCGGCGCTGGTGCACGCGGCCGCGTCGCTGGGCATCGACTTCTCCAGGTACGACATCGACGAGCCGGTCGACACCGGCAAGAGCCAGGCGATCGTCTCCAACGTGGAGGCGATGACGCGCGCCGCCGGCCCGCAGTGGACCCGGCGCAAGCTGCTGGAGCAGATGGTGCTGGGCAGCCGGCAGCCGCCGTGGGTCGGTTCCGCCGACGCCATCGCGGACAAGCTGGTCGACTGGAGCGAGCAGGCCGGCGTCGACGGCTTCAACCTGGCGCGCACCGTGGTGCCGGAATGCTTCGACGACTTCATCGCGCTGGTGGTGCCGCGGCTGCAGGAGCGCGGCGCCTACAAGACGGCCTATGCGGCGGGCACGCTGCGGGGCAAGCTGTTCGGGCGCGACCGCTTGCCGGGGACGCATCCGGCGGCGCGGCAGCGCGTGAATCCCGGGCCGCGCCCGGGATGACGACTCACCAGACCATCACCGAGGTTTCGTCCGGCAGGTCCGCGTGGTACAGCCGGATGCCGACCTGGTAGTTGCGCCCGGCCTGCAGCCGCATCGAGATCAGCGCATTGCGGTCTTCGCCGCCGTCGTCGTCGCCGGCGATCTGCACGTTGCCGGCCGGCGTCACCTCGAACAGGACCAGCACCGTGTCCGAGGTGCCGAAGGTGCCGATCTGGTAGGTGCGGGTGCGGTCCGGGTTGAAGGCGAACACCCGCGTCTCGCCCTTGCCCAGCGCCAGCTTCTGCGAGGTGGCCACTTCCAGCAGCGGGAGCTGCGCCGGCGTGCGCGGATAGGAATCGCGCATCCAGGCCTGGTCCAGCGCCGACAGGCCGCCGGCCGGCTTGATGCCGGCCTGGTAATACTCGGCCGGCTCCTTGACCAGGCCGGGCTCGAATTCGTATTCCATCACCGAGTCCGGGTCCCATTCGCTGCCCTTGACCGACTTGACCGGGATCTTGTCCAGGATGTTGTGCGCGATCTGCGCGTCGCCCCAGTTGTTGGGCGGGCCGCGGAAATAGCTCCTGACCGCCTCTTCGTCCCAGACGATGCCGGCGAACGGATTCTGGTGCTCGTGCTCCAGGCCCAGCGTGTGGCCGATCTCGTGCAGCGCCGTGTCCCTGCCGTACGGCGTGGTCAGCGGCCAGCCGAAGTTCATCGTCCGCTCGCCCGGGTCCCTGGCCTGCAGCACGTCGCGGCCGACCAGCGACCAGGAGCCGTCGCCGGGATCGAAACCGATGCGCACGGTGGCGTCAGCCGGCCGCGCCACCTCGCGAAACGAGATGCCGATGCCCAGCGAGAACCACTTCTGGAAGGCGGTGCGCACCGCCTCGAGGTCGCCATCCTCGCCCTGCCAGGAGGCCGGCCCGCTGTCGCCGGGCTTGAAGCAGTAATACGTCAGGTCCGTGCCGTTCACCCACTTCTTGCCGAAGGTGATGATGGCCGACGCGCGGTTGGCCGAGACGGCTGGATCGAACTCGCGCGGCCGCTGGATCGGCTGCGAACAATAGCGGCGGGCCGGCCCCGCCGGCGGGATGATGCGCGCCATCGAAAGCTCCTTCAGGTCGCATGGGATGCCAGCAACTCTAGAGCGCGGCGGGCGGAATTTCCACCCTCAGTCGAAGGAATTCAGGCCCACATCCGCTGGAACACGCCGTCGCGGTCCACCAGCAGGTGCTTGAGGCCGCCGGCGGCGTGCAGCGCCACCAGGCCCACCAGCACCCACACGGTGATGGAGTGGATCTCGAACAGCTGGTGTGCGGTGGCGCGCGCCGGCGTGGCCCATGCCGGCAGCGGCAGGCCGAAGAAGCGCACGCCGGCCTTGCTGTACGCCGAGCCGAGATAGCCCGTGACCGGCATGACCACCATGCAGGCGTAGAGCAGGCCCTGCGTGACGGAAGACAGCGCCACCTGCCAGCGCGGCAGGCCGGCCGGCAGCGGCGCCGGCCGGTGGAACAGGCGCCACACGATGCGCAGCAGCACCAGCGCGAACACCACCAGCCCGATCGAGCGGTGCAGGTCGAAGTACCAGGGACCCTGCGGCCCGTGCTCGATGGTCATCATGGACCAGCCCAGGGCGACCATGAGGACGATCAGGGCGGCCAGCAGCCAGTGCAGGACGATGGCCGGGCGGCCGTAGCGCCAGGCGGCGGGACTTGCGCAGCGGTTTGGTGTCATGGCAGCAATCTAGCGCATCGGCACGCCTGCCCTGTAGGCTGCCCGACCGGGGGACAATGGCCGCACGAGACAACGGAGACCAAACGATGCAAAGACGACAGATCCTGGCGCTGAGCGCCGCTACCCTGGCCACGGCCGCCCTGGCGCAGCCCGCGCCCGCCCCCTTCCCGAGCAAGCCGCTGCGGCTGGTGGTGGGCTTTCCCGCGGGCGGCGCGGCCGACGTGCTGACCCGCGTCATGGCGACCGCGCTGGCCAAGCAGCTGGGGCAGCAGGTGATCGTGGACAACCGGCCGGGGGCCGACGGCATCATCGCGGCCAACGAGGTGCTGCACGCGCCGGCCGACGGCCACACCCTGCTGATGGGGACCAACACCACGATGGTCGCCGTGCCGTCGCTGCGGCCGAATCCGCCGTTCGACCCGTTCCGCGATTTCACGCCCCTGAGTTCGGCCGGCAACTTCTCGGTGTTCCTGCTGGTGCCGGCGACGCTGCCGGTCAACAGCGTGAAGGAACTGCTGGAGCTGCTGGACGCCAACCCGGGCAAGTACAACTCGGCGTCGAGCAACAGCGCCGCCGAACTGGCGATGATCCAGCTGGTGGGCAAGCGCAAGGTGGTCAATGCGCGCTACAAGGGCGACGTGCCGGCCCTGACGGACCTGGTGGGCGGCCGCATCCACATGATCTTCACCACCGGCACCACCGCGCCGGCCTTCGTCAAGGACGGCCGGGCCAAGGCGCTGATGGTGCTGCAGTCCGAGCGCAGCCAGCTGCTGCCGAACGTGCCGACCGGCAAGGAGCTCGGGCTGGGCAACCTCACCATCCTGCCCTGGGCCGGCTTCTTCGGGCCCTCCGGCCTGCCGCCGGCGGTGCGCGATCGCCTCAGCACCGCGCTGCAGGCCGCGCTGGAAACGCCGGAGGTCAAGTTGCAGCTCGCGCAGCAGGGCTTCGACGGCTACGGCATGAGCTCCCCCCAGTTCGCCGCGTTCTTCCGCAAGCAGTACGACGGCTTCAACCAGGTGGTGAAAGAGAACAACGTCAAGTTCGAATGAGGCCTGGCGTGGCGCGCCGCGCCGGCCGCCGCAGCGTGACCCGCGCCGGGCACCGCCTGCCGCGCCGCGCGGATCCGGCGAGCGACAGGACCAGCTTGCGCCGCTGGCGCTACAGCCGCTGCTGCGCCGCCTTCCGGTCCGCGACCACCTTCTGCGCCGACGGCCGTTCGCCGATCATCTTGACGTACGCCTTGTAGTCGACGCCGGCGGCCAGCAGCAGGTCTTCGCCGTAGGCCGCCCTGGTGGCCATGCCCACCAGCGGCAGGCTGGCGAAGGCGGCGCAATCGGCCTGGGTGAAGGTGTCGCCGGCGACGAAGGGCGCGAACTTCGCCAGCCGCCTGAACGCATCGATGGCGGCCGCCAGCTGCTTGCGGATCGACGCCTTGCGCTCGTCCTTCAGCGGCGGGGCGCCGAAGAACGCGCTGCCGTAAAGCTGGCGCGCCGTCATCTCGAGGTGCCAGTCGATGAAGGTGGCCAGCTCGCGCACCTTGGCCGCCGCATAGGCGTCGGCCGGCAGCAAGGGCGGCTGCGGCCAGCGCGCCTCGATGTAGTCCAGGATCGGCTGGCTCTCGCACAGCGGCCCCTGCTCGGTGCTCAGGAACGGGATCTTGGCCAGCGGCGAAGCCGCCAGCACCGCCGGATCGGCGCTGCCGGCGCCGGGCGTTCCGGCGTGCGCCTCCTCGAACGGCACGCCCTTTTCCAGCAGCGCCAGCTTCACCTTGTTGTAGTAGTTGGAGATCGGCGAGCCGTGCAGAGTGATGGTCATGGGCGTTTCCTCGGGGTTGTCGTCGTCGGTCAATCGGGCACGAACAGGCGGGCGAACTTCTGCGCGTCCGCTTCCAGCTCGAAGGTGACCAGCTGGCCGTTCTTGCCGTCCGCCAGCCGGTGGGCGGCGAACAGGCTGGAACGGCCCTTCAGGTGGAAGCTGGGCAGGTCGATCAGCGCATAGGGCTGCGGCACGAACACTTCATGTTCGAACACCACCCGGTGCACGTTGCGCGGCGACGGGAACAGCTTGTAGGCGTCGGTGGTGATGGTGGTCTGGGCCATGCGCCATGGTACCGCCGCCGCGCCCCTGCACCCGCTGGCGCATGGCGGGCCATTCCGGGCAATTTGCCGCGGCCCCGGCGCCGCGCCCACGGCAACTGGCGGCTCCCTCCTACACGAAGGACTGCAATAATTTCAGGCAGTACTCCCTCCCCCGTTGCCGGTCGCCTCCGACCTTTCAGACGACCCGCATGGACCACCATTTTTCTCCCACCGTCGATTCGCTCCAGGCCCTGGCCCGCCAGGTGACGCAGACCTCCATCGAGCCGATGGCGGCGCAGGTGGACGCGCAGTGCATGTGGCCCGCGCATTCGATGGCCGCGCTCGCGCAGGCCGGGCTGATGGGGCTGCACGTGCCCACCGCGCTCGGCGGCCATGGCCAGGGCCTGCAGACGCTGGCAGCCATCACCGAAACCATCGGCCGCGCCTGCCCGTCGTCGGCGCTGTGCTTCGGCATGCATTGCGTCGGCACCGCCGTGATCGCGGCCAAGGCCACCGGCTACCAGCAGCAGCACTACCTGCGCGCCATCGCCCAGGGCCGCCACATCACCACGCTGGCGCTGTCCGAAAGCGGCAGCGGCGCCCATTTCTTCCTGCCGGCGACGCGGCTGGCGGCCGACGGCGACGACTTCATCGTCGACGGCACCAAGCAGTTCGTCACCAACGGCTCGCACGCCGACTCGTACGTGATCTCCACCGCGGCGCAGCAGGACGGCGCGGCGGCGCCGGGCGGCGACTTCAGCTGCCTGGTGCTGGACGCCGACGCTCCCGGCCTGCAGTGGCAGGAGCCGTGGGCCGGCTTCGGCATGCGCGGCAACTCGTCGCGCGGCCTGCGGCTGGAGGGCACGCGGGTGCCGCGCCGCAACCTGCTGGGCGAACAGGGCGACCAGGTCTGGTACGTGTTCGAAGTGATCGCGCCGTTCTTCCTGATGGCGATGGCCGGCACCTACCTGGGCGTGGCGCAGTCGGCGCTGGAAGCGACCGAGGCGCACCTGCGCATGCGCCGCTACGCCCACTCGGGCGAATCGCTGGCGGACATCGAGTCGCTGCAGGTGCGCTTCGCCGCCATGTGGGTGGCGCTGGAGAAATCGCGCGGCCTGCTGCGCGAGGCGGCGGCGCGCGGCGACGCCGGCCATCCGGACGCTCTGCCCTACCTGCTGGCATGCAAGGCCGATGCCGCCGACACCGCGGTGCTGCTGGCCAACGAGGCGATGACCCTGTGCGGCGGCATGGCCTACCGCGAGAACAGCCGCGTCGCCCAGATGCTGCGCGATGCCCGCGCCAGCCACGTCATGTCCCCCACCACCGACCTGCTCAAGCTGTGGACCGGCCGGTCCCTGCTCGGCGTGCCGTTGCTGTAGCGGATGAGGCCCGACACGATCCTGCTGGTGGGCGCGGAGACGACAGCCGACGCGGATGAAACGCGCGTCGCGCAGGAATTCCTGCGCGAGATGGCGCCCCAGGCGTCGCGCATCGGCGAAGCCGCGGCGGCCGCAGGGCTGGGCGGCGCAACGCAGCCGCAAGACGCCCCGGCGGTCGTGGTGCTGCTGCCCTCCGTGGCCGATCCACTGCGGCTGGCGCGCCGCCTGCGCGCGCACTGGCCACAGGCCCACCTGCTGCTGGCCAGCCACCCCCATGCCATCGAGGCGCTCCGGCACGCGCTGGGCCCGGCGCCGATGCTCGGGCGGCACTGGGCGCTGACCGAACTGGAAGCAGGACGGCTGGCGCGGGCGACCCGCCAGGCCCTGGCCGGCAACCGCCAGCGGCTGCAGCTGCGCACCACGCTGGCTGCGGCCAACGCGCAGGTCAGCCTGACGCGCACGGTCAATGCCCGCGAATACCAGCGACTGGTCGCGTCGGACCACCACCTGTCGAACTTCCTGCGGCTGGCCCAGGCCGCGGTGCTGGGGCTGGACAGCCGGCGCCGGCTGCTGTTCATGAGCTCCGGGGCGGAGACACTGCTGCAGGCCCGCGCGGCGACGCTGCTCGGACAGGCGGCCAGCGCGCTGCCGTTCTGGTCGCCGGCGCTGGACGCCGCGGTGGACAGCATCGAGGGCGGCGCCAGCACCGTCACGGTCGACCAGGAGCACGTGCTGCACGGCCGGCCGTCGATCCTGGAACTGCTGATGGCGCCGGTGGCCGGCGACGGCGACGGCGGCATCTCGCTGATCGCGCGCGACGTCACGCAGCAGCGGCGCGCGCAGGACGAACTCAAGCAGCGCAACCAGAGCCTGACCCAGCTGGTGGCCGAGCGCACCCGCGAGCTCGAGGACAGCCAGCGGGCCCTGCTGCAGGCGCAGAAACTCGATGCCATGGGCAAGCTCACCGGCGGCGTGGCCCACGACTTCAACAACGTGCTGCAGATCATCGGCAGCAACCTGCACCTGCTGCAGGCCGGGCTGGGCCCGGACCCGCAGGCGGAGCGGCTGCTGCGCGCCGCCGCCGGCGCGGTGGAGCGCGGCGCCCGGCTGTCCGGCCAGCTGCTGGCGTTCGCAAGGCGCCAGCCGCTGCGCTCGCTGCCGATGAACATCAACCGCCGCGTGCGCGAGATGGGCGACATGCTGCGCCGCGCGCTGGGCGAGGCCATCGAGATCCGCGCGGTGCTGGACGACGACCTGTGGAACACGCTGGCCGACCCGGGCCAGCTGGAGAACGTGATCCTCAACCTGGCGATCAACGCCCGCGACGCGATGCCGCAGGGCGGGCGGCTGACCATCGAGACCGCCAATGCGACGCTCGACGAACACTACGCGCGCGCAGCCGGCGACGTCCTGCCCGGCCCGTACGTGATGCTGGCCGTCAGCGACACCGGCACCGGCATGACGGCCGATGTTCTGGCCCAGGCCTTCGACCCCTTCTTCACCACCAAGCCGGAGGGCGTCGGCACCGGGCTGGGCCTGAGCATGGCGTACGGCTTCGCCAAGCAGAGCGCAGGCCACATCCGCATCTACAGCGAACCCGGGAGCGGCACCAGCATCAAGCTGTACCTGCCGCGCAGCGACGACGCGGAGGCGGTGCTGCCGCCGGCGGCCACCGGCGCCGTCAGCGGCGGCAGCGAGACCATCCTGGTGGTGGAAGACGACGTGGCGGTGCAGGCGGCCGTGGTCCAGATGCTGGCAGCGCTGGGCTACAAGGTGCTGCGCGCCAACGACGCCCAGGCCGCACTGGCGCTGATCGAAAGCGGCGTCCACGTGGACCTGCTGTTCACCGACGTCGTGATGCCCGGCCCGCTGCGCAGCCCCGAACTGGCGGCCCGCGCCAAGCTGCTGCTGCCACGGCTCGCCGTCCTGTTCACCTCGGGCTACACCCACAACGCGATCGTCCACGGCGGGCGGCTCGACCCCGGCGTGGAGCTGCTCAGCAAACCCTACCGGCAGGAAGACCTGGCGCGCAAGGTGCGGCAGATGCTCGCCCCTGCCGCGGCGCCGTCCCGGGCCGGGCCGCCCCGCCTGCTGCTGGTGGAAGACGACCCCGACGCCCGCGAAGCGACGCAGGACATGATCGGCATGCTGGGTTACGACGTGCGCGGCTGCGCCAGCGCCGAAGAGGCGCTGCCGCTGCTGCGCGCCGGCGGCATCGACGTGCTGCTGACGGACATCCGGCTGCCGGGACGCTCCGGCACCGAACTGGCACTGGAGGCGGCGGCCGCCGACCCGGCGCTGAAGATCGTCTTCGTCTCCGGCTACGGCGCGCACGCCGAGGTGCCGGCCGGCCTGCGCTGCTGGCGGCTGGCCAAGCCCTACGGGGTCGAGGAGCTGGAACGGCTGCTGTCGGAAATCACCGGCCGCCGCATCACCGGGGAAAGCACAGGCAGGCCATGATCGAATCGCTCCAGGACACACCCTCCCTCATCCTGCTGGTCTTCCTGGGCATCGTCGCCCTGCTGGTGCTGGTGATCTGGTCGATCCGCCGGCACCGCAGCCCCAGGCTGAAGGTGGACTGCAAGGCCTCGATCAAGGACCTGGTGCCCACGCTGGCCGGGCTGACCCTGAGCACCCCCACCCACGGCAATTCGGTGGAAGTGCTGATCAACGGCGCCTTCTGGGACGTGCTGGTGGCCAGCATCCAGGCCGCCAGGCAGAGCGTCAACTTCGAGACCTTCCTGTGGAAGGAAGGCAAGCTCGGCCAGCGCATGGCCGACACGCTGGCCGAGCGCGCCCGCGCCGGCATCAAGGTGCGGGTGATGCTGGACGCGCAGGGCTCGCAGAAGGCCGGCAAGGAAGCCGTGCGCCAGATGCGCGAGGCCGGCTGCCGGGTGGAGTTCTTCCACAAGCGCTCGATCTACACCGTGGGCGTGCTCAACGACCGCGACCACCGCAAGCTGGTGGTGGTCGACGGCCGCGAGGCCTTCGTCGGCGGCCACTGCGTGGTCGACGAGTGGCTGGGCGACGCCGAGGACGGCAAGCACTTCGCCGACGTCAGCGTGCGCCTGCACGGCCCCATCGTGCACAGCATCCAGGCGGCCTTCAGCGAGAACTGGGCCGGCGAGACCGGCGAGCTGTTTGCCGGCGACAACGAGTTCCCGGCGCTGGAGCCGGCCGGCGACATCACCGTGCACGCCGCCTACGCCAAGCCGGAGAACTCGGCGCCGGCGGTCAAGATCCTGCACCACACCGTCATCTGCCTGGCGCGCGAGAAGCTGTGGATCCAGAACCCCTATTTCATCCCGAAGGTGGAAGCCGTGAAGGCGCTGGGCGAGGCCGTCAAGCGCGGCGTCGACGTGCGCGTGCTGATGCCCTCCACCAGCGGCTCCGACAACCCGATGGTGCAGCACGCCGGGCACCGCAACTTCGAGCAGCTGCTCAAGAGCGGCGTGCGGCTGTTCGAGTACCCGCACACGCTGCTGCACCAGAAGGCGATGACCGTGGACGACGTGTGGTGCGCGGTCGGCTCGACCAACTTCGACGACCGCTCCTTCGACACCAACGACGAGATCACGCTGGGCATCTGCGACCGCGGCATCACCCGGCAGATCAACGACGTGTTCGAGCGCTACGTCGCCCGCGCCACCGAGATCACGCTGGAGCAATGGCAGACGCGCAACTGGTTCGAGCGGTCCCGCGCCAGCGTGTACTACCTGATCCACAACCTGCTGTGAGGCGCGGCGCCTGGGGCGTCGCGGACCCTCCAGCGCGGCTTCCGCAACAATGGGGCATGGTCCTGTCTAGATCCGCCCGCGCGCTGCCGGCGCTGCTGCTGCTGGCTGCCGTCGCAACGGGCGTGGCCGCGGCGGATGCGCCAGCGGCGCCGCAGCGCTCCTCCTACTGGCGCGAGCGCACTTCCCTGTTCGCGACGCTGCAGCGCCATGCGGAGGTCGTCATGGTGGGCGACTCGCTCACCGACGGCGCCGAATGGGCGGAGCTGTTTCCCGGGCGCAGCATCGCCAACCGCGGCATCGACGGCGACACGGTCGACGGCGTGCTGGCGCGGCTGGACACCATCCTGGCGCTGCGCCCGCGGCTGGCCTTCATCATGCTGGGCATCAACGACTTCGCCGACGGCAAGCGCGAGGTAGATGCGGTGTTCGCCGACTACCGGAACCTGGTCGCGCGGCTGCAGCAGGCCGGCGTGCAGGTGGTGGTGCAGTCCACCCTGCCCTGCAACGAGGCCAAGGGGCAGTGGAAGTCCTGCGCCGCCCTCAACGGCAGGATCGCGGCGCTCGATGCCAGGCTGGCGACATTGGCCTCGGCGCGCGTGCGCTTCGTCGACCTGCGGCCGCTGCTGGCGCCGCAAGGCCAGCTCATGACCGAATACACCATCGACGGCATCCACCTCAACGGCGAGGGCTACCGGCGCTGGCAGCGCGCGATCGCACCGTTCATGCCGGCGCAAGGCCGGCGCCGGGACCCGCAGCGATGAACGCCGGCCTGAACCTGGTGCGGTTCTTCCTCGCCTTCAACGTCGTCCTCTTCCACTTGTGGAATGCGGCGGCGCCGGGCGCGGGGCCGGTGGCGGTGCTGGGCTTCTTCTTCACCAGCGGCTATCTGATCACGCAGATCGTGCAGGAGGTGTACCGGCCGCCCGGGCGCACCTGGAGCTTCCTGCTGAACCGCTCGCTGCGGATCTATCCGCAATACCTGGCGGCGCTCGGCCTCGGCCTGCTGGCCATCGCCGTCTATCCCGACGCGGCGTCTCACATCAACAGCTACATGCGCTGGCCGCAGACGGCTGGCGAATGGCGCGACCAGTTCGACATGTTCGGGCTGATCGACAGCGGCGTGCGGGTGCTGCCCGCCACCTGGACGCTGGGCACCGAGCTGTACTTCTACCTGGTGATCGGGCTGGTGACGGCCCGCTCCAGGCGCGCCAGCATCGCGCTGTGCGCGCTCAGCCTGCCGCTGGGCCTGCTGTGCGCGGCCGGGGTGCTGCCCTTCGCGTTCTACGGCAGCGCGGTCGGCAACGGCTTCGTCTTCGCGCTCGGCTCGGTCGCGTATTTCTACCGCGACGCGGTGCGCATCGGCCTGCCGCTGTTCCTGCTGGCGTGCGCCGCGTACCTGGCGCACGTGTACCTCGTTCCCTCGCTCGAGCAGGCGGACCTGGACAAGGCCAACCTGGCCGGCAGCGTGCTGCCGTTCGCGGTGATCCTGCTGTACCTGGTGCAGCATCCGGGCGCCCGCGCCGGCTGGCCGGCGCGCATCGCCGCGGTGCTGGGCAAGATCGCCTACCCGATGTTCCTGCTGCACTGGGCCGTGTGCGTGGTGCTCAGCGCCTGGCTGTTCCACGGGCTGGCCAGCTTCGACATGCAGGGCGCGCGCCAGGGCGCCGGCTACTTCGGCGCCATGTTCGCCGGCGTGCTGGCCTGCTCGCTGCTGTTCTACCTGCTGATCGACCAGCCGGTGGAACGCTGGCGCCGGGTGATCCGGCGCGGGGCCGCGGGCCGGCGCGCGGCGCGGCTCGTTCCCGGCGCGCCCTAGTCAGCCTTCGCGCCCGAGAACTGGACGATCTTGGCCCACTTCTCGGTCTCCATCCGGTGGATGGCCCAGAACTCCTCGGGCGTGCCGGCGATCGGCACGCCGCCCAGGTCGGCGAGCTTGGCCCTCATCACCGGGTCGGCCAGCGCCGCGTTGAACTCGCGGTTCAAGCGCGCGATGACCGCCGGCGGCGTGCCCTTGGGTGCGGCGGCGCCGAACCAGGCGCTGGCTTCGTAGCCGGGCACCACCTCGCCCACCGCCGGCACGTCCGGCAACGCCGGCGAGCGCTGCGCGCTGGTGACGCCCAGCGCGCGCACGGTGCCGGCGCGGATGTGGCCGATGATCGACGGCATGTTGTCGAACAGCACGTCCACCTGGCCGCCCAGCAGGTCGGTGATGGCCGGCCCGGCCCCCTTGTAGGGAATGTGCTTCATGTTGACGCCGGTCATGAACTTGAACAGCTCGCCCGACAGGTGCACCGAGGTGCCCGAGCCCGACGAGGCCATGTTGATCTTGCCCGGATTGGCCTTGCCGTAGGCGATGAACTCGGCGATGTTGCGGGCCGGGAAGTTCTTCGTCACCGTCATCACGTTGGGCACCCGCACGATGCCGGCCACCGGCACCAGGTCCTCCAGGAAGTTGAACGGCAGCTTCTGGTACAGCGTGGCGTTGATGGCGTTGGCCGGATTGACCAGGAACAGGGTGTAGCCGTCGGCCGGCGCGCGCACCGCCATCTCGGTGCCGATGTTGTTGCCGCCGCCGGCGCGGTTGTCGATCACCACCTGCTGGCCGAGCCGGGTCGACAGGTACTGCCCCATCAGGCGCGCCAGCAGGTCGGTGGTGCCGCCGGGCGGGTAGCCCACGATCCAGTGGATCGGCCGGTTCGGGTAGTCCGCCTGCGCCAGCGCGGGGCCGGCGACGGCGCCGCACAGCAGCACGAGGACCGACACGATTTTCTGCAACAGCCGCATGAAGTCTCCTGGTTGGAAGCGCACGAGGCTACGGACCGACCCGTCAGGCGTCAATCAGGGTTGTCGCCAGCGGCCCGCTACGAAGAAAGTGCAAGCGCTGCTGCGCCTGCCCTCTACCCAGGCATCGGGTCGCCAGGTCGCGCTGTGAAGAGGTTCACGGTTTGGGGATATGACGGCGGCCGGCGCCCGATCTACCCCCATTCGGAGGAGGAAGCACGTTAGAGTAAGCAATTGTTACCCCAGGTAACCACTTGCAATACAACTCCTCGGAGCAGCCCAATGAACTCAGTCGTCACCGCCGGCCTTGACACGACCTATGTCGGCCTGTCGTTCCTCATCGCGGTGATCGGATCCTTCATCGCGCTGTCGGCGGCGCGCCGCATCGTCCGCCCGGACGGCTCGATCCACGGCGCCAACGTGGTGGCCGCCGGCGCGGCGCTGGGCGGCATCGGCGTCTGGTCGATGCACTTCGTCGGCATCCTGGCGCTCAGGGCCGACCTGGCGATCGGCTACTCGATGACCGAAACGCTGGTCTCGCTGCTGGCCGCCGTGGCCGCCACGTCGCTGGCCCTGTATTTCGTCGCCGGCAACACCACGCTGACGCGCGTCGTCACGGCCGGCACCATCCTGGGCCTGGGCGTCTGCGTGATGCACTACCTGGCATGTACGGCATGCGCTTCGGCGGCCGCTTCGACTGGTCGATCGGTCTGGTCGGCCTGTCGGTGCTGATCGCCATCGTGGCGGCCATCGCCGCGCTCTGGCTGGCCTTCAACACCAACACCTGGCTGGCGCGCGGCGGCGCGGCGCTGCTGATGGGCGTGGCCGTCTGCGCGATGCACTACACCGGCATGGCCGCCGCCGACCTGATCTGCACCACCGCCTACCGCAGCAAGCTGCCGCGCGGCTTCGGCGTGATCAGCGCGCTCGACCTGCCGGCGCTGGTGATCACCCTGGCCCTGGGCATCGCCGCCCTGCTCGCCGTCCAGCAGCTGGTCCAGCGCAGCGCCCCGGCGCCGGCACCGGCCTGACCCCGCCCTCACCGAAGGAAACCATGTCTGTCCTACGCAATTTCGGCCTGGGCGAAAAGTTCGCCCTTCTTGGCTTTGTCGGCGCCCTGCTGTTCCTGGTGCCCTTCGTGTTCTACCTGCGCCAGGCCAGCGGGTTGCTGGCCGTGATCCAGGACGAGCAGGCCGGCATCGAACCGGCCCGCCAGCTGCTGCGCGTCATCCATGGCACCGGGCAGCACGCCGCCCTGGCCGGCACGTCGAAGCGGGAGGCGCAGGCGGCCACGCAGGCGCAGGCCGACCGGGACTACGAACAGCTCAGCGTGCTGGTGCATGCCGGGGTGCAGGACCAGGGGCTGCAAGCCAAGTGGGTGCAGGCCGCCACCCAGTGGGCCGAGCTGAAGGCCGGCGCCGGCGCAGGCACCGATGCCGCGGCCAAGCAACAGGCCGGGCATGCCGCGCTGCTGGCGAGCGAACTGAACCTGCTGGACCAGCTGAGCGACTACTACAGCCTGAAGCTGGACGCCGATGCCGAGTCGCACCACCTGATCAGCGCATCGCTGGTGTACCTGCCCCAGCTGACCGAAGCGTTCGCCCAGGCACGCCTGCGCGGCGACGCCTATTTCGGCGGGCAGCAGGCCGAAGCGGCCGACCAGGTCGCGGTGCTGGCGCTGGGCCAGTCGGCGCGCAGCCTGCAGCGGCACCTGGCCGAGGCGCTGGCCAGCTCGCTGGCCAGCAGCGCGCCGCTCAAGGCAGCGCTGGGCAGCGCCGCCCAGGCCAGCCAGGACGAGACGGCCAGGGCGCTGGCCCTGCTGTCGGCGGAGACGGTCCGCGCCGGCGGCACCACCTCGGCCGACGACTTCGACCGGGCCATGGGCCGGGCCATCGACGCGCAGTTCGGCCTGGCCGACCTGGCGATGGCGCAGCTGCAGAAGATGCTGGACGCCCGTGCCGCCAGCCAGAATGCGGCCCTGCTCGCGGCGCTGGCCGCGATGGGGCTGCTGTTCCTGGCGATGGGCTACTTCGGCGTGGCGATCGCCCGCTCGATCACGCGGCCGATCATCGACGCCGTCGCGATCGCGCAGCGCGTCGCCGGCGGCGACCTCACGGTGCAGGTGGAAGGAAGCGGGCGCCACGAGACCGGCCAGCTGATGGCGGCGCTGGCGGGCATGACGCAGAACCTGCGCACGCTGGTGGCGGAAGTGTCCGCCGGGGCCCACACCGTGTCGGACACCAGCGCGCAGATCGCACAGGGCAACACGGACCTGTCGCAGCGCACCGAGGAACAGGCCAGCATGCTGGAAGAAACCGCCAGCTCGCTGGAGCAGCTGACGGCGACCGTGTCGCAGAACGCGCAGACCGCACGCCAGGCCAGCCAGCTGGCCGTCGGCGCGTCGGAAGTAGCGCGCAAGGGCGGCCAGGCGGTGGGCCAGGTGGTCTCCACCATGACCGGGATTTCCGAGTCGTCCAGGAAGATCGCCGACATCATCGGCGTGATCGACGGCATCGCCTTCCAGACCAACATCCTGGCGCTCAATGCCGCGGTGGAGGCGGCCCGCGCCGGCGAGCAGGGACGCGGCTTTGCCGTGGTGGCTGCCGAGGTGCGCAGCCTGGCGCAGCGCAGCGCCGCAGCGGCCAAGGAGATCAAGGGCCTGATCAGCGATTCGGCCGACAAGGTGGAGGCCGGCACCCGGCTGGTGGACGCCGCCGGCCTGACGATGGAAGAAATCGTGGGTGCGGTCAGGCAGGTGACCGACCTGATCGCGGAGATCGCGGCGGCCAGCCAGGAGCAGAGCTCGGGCATCGCGCAGGTCAACACCGCGGTGACCCAGATGGATCACGTGGTGCAGCAGAACGCCACACTGGTGGAAGAAGCCACCGCCGCCGCCGAGTCCATGAAGGACCAGGCCGCGGCGCTGCTGCAGACCGTCTCGCGCTTCAAGCTGGGCACGGTGGCCCAGGCGCCGCAGCTTCCGGCCAGGCAGGCGGCCAGGGCACCGGCCGCCCGCCTTGCTCGCCTGCCGGCCCGGCCGGCGCTGGCGCGCTGAGTTTCGGCCTCCGCGCGCGTTCAGTCCCAGTCGCGGCCGTGGTGGTGGTCGCGGTCGAAGCGATGGCGCCACTGCCAGCGGCGCCATTCTTCATGGCGGCGGTTGCGCTCGAATGCGTAGCCGTTGTAGTACACCGGCTGGCTGTCCTGCACATAGGCAGGGGGAGAGACATACACGGTGCGCGGCTGCACATAGGTTTGCTGCGGCTGCACGTAGACCGGCTGCGGCTGCACGTACACCGGCTGCGGCTGCACGTAGACCGGCGCCGGCTCCATGTACACGGGCGACTGCACGCCGACGAAGAAGGACACGTCGCTGCGCGCCTGCGCGGCGGACATCGCGCCCAGCCCGCCCAGTGCAAGGGCGGCGGCGGCGATGAATCTGGCACGGATCGGAGAGTTCATGGATGGCTCCTTGTTGAAGGTGAAGCCATCTTGCGCGGGCTGCGATGAACGAAAGCTGAACGGAACCGGTCAATTCGCGGCAGGCCCGCACGCCGCGACTTCCACCGTGGCGAACTCCGGCAGCGGCGCCAGGATCGCGCCCAGCGGCCGGCAGGAACCGGCGCTGCAGATCTCGTAGTTGCCGGCGTAGGGCGAGTGGCTCAGGCGCAGCCGTTGCAGCGGCGCCAGCGGCGGGCGGTAGTGCCAGACGCCGCGGCGGTCCAGCCGGGCGTCGGGCGGCGGCTCCATGCCGGCGCCGCTGCCCAGGATGCGCGCTTCCTCGAGCACCAGCCGCGTGCCGACGATGCGGTAGTCCTCTTCCCAGCGGATCTTCTCGATCGAATGGGTCCACGCCAGCGTGAAAGAAGACAGCGGCAGGCTCGCGGCCAGCAGTCCCGCGGCCAGGCACAGCCCGCTCATCTCAGGCCGCCAGCGGCGGCGGCAGCCGGTTGCGGAACCATTGCCAGAGCACGAACACCGCCGCCATGGCAAAGCCGATTTCGTCGGTGAAGGGAACGGCGGCCACCAGCAAGGCGGCGGCGGCGAACGCGAACAGCCGCCCCAGCCAGTTGACCGGCTGCCACAGGTAGCCGATCGTCATCACGGCCCACAGGCTGATGGCCAGCACCGCCTTGAAGGCGACATAGGCGACTGCGAGCACGGTCCATTGCCCCTGCAGCATCAGCGCCGGATCGTAGATCGCCATGTAGGGCACGACGAAGCCGGCCACCGCGATCTGCGTCGCCTTGAAGCCGATCCGCATCGGCGAGGCGCGGGCGATCGAGGCGGCGGCGAAGGCGGCCAGCGCCACCGGCGGCGTCAGGTCGGCCATGATGCCGAAATAGAACACGAACATGTGCGAGACGATCAGCGGCACGCCGAGCTTGAGCAGCGCCGGCGCGGCGATCGAACTGGTGATGATGTAGTTGGGGATGGTGGGGATGCCCATGCCCAGGATCAGGCAGACGACCATGGTCAGGAACAGCGAGGCGAACAGGCTCTTCTGGCCGATGGTCAGGATGTAGCCGGCGAAGCTGGAGGCCGCGCCGGTCAGCGTGAGGACGCCGATGATGACGCCGACCACGGCGCAGGCCACGCCCACCGGCAGCGCCTGCCTGGCGCCGTCCACCAGGCTCATCTTCATGGTGTGCAGCGTCTTCCTGCCGCCATGCACGAACAGGTTGCCGATCGCCAGCGCCGCGATCACCGCCATCACCGGCTGGATCCCCCACTTGGCGAAGGAGGCGGCGGCCAGGCCCATCGCGAACCAGAACACCACCCGGAACGCCGTCTGCGAAATGCGCGCCGCGATGGCGCTGCCCAGGATCAGGATGGCCGTCAGCGCCAGCCCCATCATGCCGGCGAACATCGGCGTGAAGCCCTCGAACAGCATCACCACCAGCGCCGCCAGCGGCAGGATCAGGTACCAGTTGTCGCGGATCGCGTGCCAGGGGTTGGGGCACTGGTCCTTGGGGATGCCCAGCAGCTTCAGGCGGCCGGCCTCCAGGTGCACCATGGCGAAGGCGGTGAAGTAGTAGAGGAAGGCCGGGATCACGGCGGCCTTGACGATGTCCGCATAGGGCACGTTGAGCGTCTCGGCCATGATGAAGGCCACCGCCCCCATCACCGGCGGCATGATCTGCCCGCCCATCGAGGAGGTGGCTTCGACCGCGCCGGCGAACACCGACGAATAGCCGAAGCGCTTCATCAGCGGAATGGTGAACTGGCCGATGGTCAGCACGTTGGCGACGCCCGAGCCCGAGATCATGCCCATGAAGCCGGACGAGATCACGGCCACCTTGGCCGGCCCGCCCTGCGCGTGGCCGACGAAGCCCAGCGCCACGCTGTTGAACAGGCGGATCATCCCGGCGTGCTCGAGGAAGGAGCCGAACAGGATGAACAGGAAGATGTAGGTGGCCGAGACCAGCGTCGGAATGCCGTAGATGCCTTCGGTGCCGAAGCCCAGCTGGTCCACGATCTGCGCCAGCGTGTAGCCGCGGTGGGCCAGGTCGCCGGGCAGGTACTGCCCGAACAGGCCATACAGCAGGAACAGCCCGCAGACGATGGGCAGCGCCAGCCCGAGGATGCGCCGCGCCGCCTCGAACACCAGCACGATGACGATGGCGCCGACGGCCAGGTCCACCATCGTCGGGTCGCCCGAACGCTGGATCAGGTCGGCCTCGAACACCCAGTGGTAGAACGCCAGCGCGAAGCCGGCCGCCGCCAGCAGCCAGTCGTACCAGGGGATGCGCGTCGCCGGCCTGGCGCGCTGCACCACCGGATACAGCAGGAAGGTGATCAGCAGCAGGAAGCCCACGTGCACCGCCCGCGTGACCAGGCTGGACAGGGGCGAGAAGCCGGCCACCATCAGCTGGTAGGCGGAAAACAGGATGGCGGCCCACGTCACCGCCTTCAGCGGCCAGCCGCCCAGGTTGCGGGTGTGGCCGTGCTCCTGGAATTCCTCGCTCGGCGCGGGATGGTCGAACAGGCTGGGTGGCGGTGGCTTGGCGGCGTCGGTCATGGCGGTCCGGGAAGGAAGTCGACAAAAAAGCCGCGGTGGCAGCGGGCCGGCGCGGCTTCGGTGCGGTCGAGGCGGCGGCCTACTTGATCAGGCCGATCTCGCGGTAGTACTTTTCCGCGCCGGGGTGCAGCGGCAGCGGCATGTGCTTGGGCCCCTCCTCCCGCTTGATCGCCTTGGCCGCGGCGTGGGCCGCCACCATCTGGTCCAGGTTCTCGTACAGGGACTTGGTCATCTTGTAGACCGTGTCGGTCGACACGCCCTGGTGGGTCACGAGGAAGTTCTCGATCGCCACGGTGGCGACGGCGGCCGTCTGGCCGTCGTAGGTGTTGGCCGGAATGACGCCGGCGATGTAGGCCGGGTCGTTGACCTTGGCCACCACGTCGGCCGGGATCGGCACCACGACCATCTTCACCGAGGTCGCCAGGTCGCGGATGGCGGAGACGCCCAGGCCGGCCGAGATCAGCGTGGCGTCGATCTGCCGGTTCTTCATCAGCTCCACCGATTCGCCGAAGGGCAGGTATTCGACCTTGCCCAGGTCCTTGTAGCTCAGGCCGGCGCCCTTGAGGATGGCGCGGGCGTTGATCTCGGTACCCGACTTGGGGGCCCCGACCGAGACGCGCTTGCCCCGGAGGTCGGCCAGGGTCTTGATGCCCGAGTCGGCGCTGGCCACGATCTGGATGTAGTTGGAATAGATGCCGGCGACGCCGCGCAGCTTCTTCAGCGGCGTCTTGAAGCCGGCGTCCTCGTTGCCCTTCCAGGCGTCGGACAGCGCGTCGCCGAGCGTGAAGGCGATCTCGCCGCGGCCGGACTGCAGCAGGTTGAGGTTTTCCGCCGACGCCTTGGTCGCCTGCACCGAGGACTTGGCGTCCGGGATGGCCTTGGTGTAGATCTGGGACAGCGCGACGCCCAGCGGGTAATACACGCCGCTGGTGCCGCCGGTGAGGATGCTGATGAACTCCGCCGCGTGGGCGCTGCCGGCCAGCAACAGTGCAAGACAGCAGGGAACGACAACCTTGCGCAGGGTACTCAACGACATCGCGTCTCCTCGGTTAGTTCGGCGCGAGTATAAGCCGGGCTGATTGCCGGGCCAGCGCGCAGATGCGCCCGACGACCCATCACAAAAAGTTATACGAACCGTCGGAATGTCCTATTGGGCGCGGCTGGCCGGGCGAACCTACACTGCCCGCGAATCCTGGGAGAATCGATTTGAAGTTCCGCAAGATCTGCCTCGTGACGGCAGCACTGCTCTGCATGGCGTGTGCGGCCCGCGCACAGATCCTCATCGGCCAGACGGTCGGCCTGACCGGACCCATTGCGGCCTCGGCCAAGGACGCTGCCGCAGGCGCCAAGCTCTACTTCGACAGCGTGAACGCCAAGGGCGGAATCCGCGGCGAGAAGATCGAGCTCATCGCGCTGGACGACCGCTTCGATCCCGCGCTGTCCGCCGTCAATGCCGGCATCCTGATCAAGGAAAAGAACGTGGTGGCGCTGTTCATGGACCGCGGCACGCCCCATGCCGAGGCCATCATGCCGCTGCTGGCCCAGTACGGCGTCGCGCTGGTGGCCCCGGCCTCGGGCGCCATGCTGCTGCGCCAGCCGGTCAACAAATACATCTTCAACATCCGCGCCAGCCACCAGCTGGAGGCTGTCAAGGCCATCGCCCACCTCAACACGGTGGGCATCGATCGCATTGCGGTGATCTATGTGGACGATTCGTTCGGCCAGGACATTCTCGAGGGCGCCCGCAAGGGCTTCGCGGCGGTCAAGCTCAACCCGACGGCGGTCGTCAAGGCCGACCGCGCGAAGCCCGACCTGCCCCGGATCGTCAAGGACGTCCTGCAGTCCAACCCGCAAGCGGTCCTGTGGGTGGGAACCTCCGCCGCCGTGTCCGAGGGCATCAAGGTCCTGCGCGCCACCGGCTCCAGGATCCAGGTGATCACGCTCTCGAACAACGCTTCCTCCGGTTTCATCAAGCTGGCTGGCGACCAGGGCCGCGGCGTGATCGTGTCGCAGGTGTTCCCGTCGGAGAGCAGTTACAGCGTGGTCAGGGAAGCGCGGGAGCTGGCCAAGGCCACCGGGCAGACGGACTTGTCGCCGATCTTCCTGGAAGGCTACTGCGGCGCCAAGGTGCTGGTGGAGGCGCTGCGACGGGCCGGACCGAAGCCGACCCGCCAGTCGGTCGTGAAGGCGCTGGAAGGCATCCGCGGGTACGACCTCGGGGGGATCGAAATCTCCTATACGCCAGAGGACCATTCGGGCTCGAACTTCGTCGAGATGTCCATCGTCGGTGCCAACAACAAGTTCATCCGCTGAAGCAGTAAAGTAATCCTTTCGACTGACGCTCGTTTGCCCTAGCTTCGCGGCGTCACTGCAGAGGTCCACTATCTGCCCCTGGCGCGCGAACGGGCAGTCGTTGTGGTGCAGGTTGAGAGTTCCGGGCGTCGATCGACAACATTCATTTGTGGAGACCAACATGAACGAGACCGATGACTTCGCAGCTGGCAACCAGCACGCTCCTGACGCCCCGGCCGCGGCCGACGCCACCACCGCCGTGTCGCTGCGCCGGCGCACCATCGTGCAGGTGGCGGCCGGCGCCAGCCTGTTGCAGGTCGCCTCGCCGTTCATCATCACGGCCCGCGCGGCCGACGCGGTGAAGATCGGGCTGGACAACCCCCTGACCGGCACCTATGCGGCGGTCGGCAAGAACGAGCTTGCCGGCTGCCAGCTGGCGCTGGAGCAGATCAATGCCAAGGGCGGCATCCTGGGACGGCCGGTGGAACTGCTGGTGGAGGATTCCACCAGCGGCGACGCCGGCACCGCGGTGCAGAAGGCGCGCAAGCTGATCGAGCGCGACAAGGTCAACTTCCTGCTGGGCAACGTCAACTCGGCGCTCGCGCTGGCGATGGCGCAGGTCAGCAACGAAAAGGGCGTGCTGCACGTCGTGCCCGGCGGCCACACCGACGCGGTCACCGGCACCAGCTGCCACTGGAACGTCTTTCGCGTGTGCAACACCACGCAGATGGAAGCCAACGCGGTCACGCCGGCGCTGATCAGGGACGCCGGCAAGAAGTGGTACTACATCACCCCCGACTACGCCTTCGGCCACACGCTGCAGTCCGGCCTGGAGAAGGCCTGCGCCAAGGCCGGCGGCACCAAGGTCGGTGCCGACCTGACGCCGCTGGGCACGACCGACTTCTCGGCCTACCTGATCAAGGCGCAGGCCGCCAAGCCCGACGTGATCGTGTTCCTCACGCAGGGCGACGACATGATCAACGCGCTCAAGCAGGCGGTGCAGTTCGGGCTGGACAAGCGCTTCCACCTGGCCGGCGGCCAGCAGGAGCTGGAGGCCCTGGAAGGCCTGCCGCCGGAGGCGCGCATCGGCACCTGGGTGTTCGAGTGGTACTGGAACCAGCCGGGCGTGCCCCACGTGGCCGAATTCGTCGCCGCCATCAAGAAGAAGACCGGCCGCGTGCCGACGGCGCGCACCTGGATGGGCTTCGTCTCGACCTGGACCTGCGCGCTGGCCGCCAACGGCGCGAAGTCGCTGGAGGCGGTCAAGATGGCCAAGGCGCTGCAGGGGATGAAGCTGCCGCCGGAGGTGGCGCTGATGCCCGACGGCGCGTTCTTCCGCGCCGGCCAGAACCAGCTGATCCCGAACCTCTACGTCGGCCATGCCCAGTCCCAGGGCAGCGCGCCGGACGACCTGTTCAAGGTGACGCAGGTGGTCAAGGGCATCGACGCCGCCGGCACCCTGGAGGAGTCGGGCTGCAAGATGACCTGGCCGGCATGAGCGCGCTGGCCCGATGAGTCAGCTGCTTCTCTTCAACGTCTTCAACGGGCTGATCGTCGGCGCCTTCTACGCGCTGATGGCGCTCGGCCTGTCGCTGATCCTGAACCTGAGCGGAGTCATCAACTTCGCCCACGGCGGCTTTCTCGCCATCGGCGCGTACCTCGCGTACATGCTGATGCCGACGATCGGCTTCTGGGGCGCGCTGGTGGTGGCGCCGCTGCTGACGGCGCTGATCGGCATCGCGGTGGAGCGGGTGCTGATCCGCCGGTTGTACGGGCGCGACCCGCTGTACAGCCTGCTGCTCACCTTCGGGCTGGCCTACATCCTGGAAGACGGCACGCGCTACATCTGGGGCGCGCAGAGCCTGCCCTATCCGATCCCGGCCTGGCTGACGACGCCGCTGTCGGCCGAATACTTCTTCCTCACCGGCTACCGCCTGTTCATGGTGGCGCTGGTCGCGGTGGTGGTGGCGGCGCTGTTCCTGATCCTGAACCGCACGCGGCTGGGAATGCGCATCCGCGCCGGCACGCTCGACCTGGAGACGGTGTCGGTGCTGGGCGTGAACATTGGCGTGCTGCGCAACCTGAACTTCGGGCTCGGCATCTACCTGGCGGGACTGGCCGGCGTGCTGGCCGCCGGCATGCTGGGGCTGCAGCCCACCATCGGCACCTCGCTGATCATGCCCAGCTTCGTCGCCATCATCGTCGGCGGCCTCGGCAGCCTGCCCGGCACGCTGCTGGGCGGCCTGCTGATCGGCGTGGCCTCGGGCGTCACCACCATGTTCTTTCCCTCCGCCACCGAGGCGGTGATGTACGTGATGATGGGCCTGGTGCTGCTGGTGCGCCCGCGCGGCCTGCTCGGCGAGGAAGGCAGAACGCAATGAAGGCGCTCGACCACCGGGCCGGCACCGCCCTGATCTGGGTGCTGCTGCTGACCATGCCGTACTGGATGAACGCGATGGGCGGCTACACCGAGCTGGCGGCGCGCGTCATCGTGCTGGGGCTGGCGGCGATGGCGCTGAACTTCCTGCTCGGCTTCACCGGCGTGCTGTCCTTCGGCCACGCCGCCTACTTCGGGCTGGGCGCCTACGGCGCGGCGATGGTGCTCAAGTTCTGGGCGCCCAGCACGCCGCTGGCGATCCTGATGGGCGTGCTGACCGGCACGCTGGCCGCGGCCATCATCGGCGCGCTGATCGCCAAGCTGCGCGGCGTCTACTTCGCGATGGTGACCATCGCCTTCGGCCAGGTCTTCTACTTCATCGCGTTCCGCTGGAACTCGGTGACCGGCGGCGACGACGGCCTCACCGGCTGGCACCGGCAGCCGCTGGACCTGGGCTTCACCACCATCGACATCCTGGGCAACGACAAGGCCTTCTACTACATGGCGCTGGTCTTCTTCGCCGGTGCGGTGGGCATCATGGCATGGCTGCTGCGCTCGCCGCTGGGGCGCACGCTGATCGCCATCCGCGAGAACGAGCGGCGCGCGCGCTTCCTGGGCATCCCGGTGGAGCGCCACATCTGGCTGTCGTTCGTGATCTCGGGCGCCTTCGCCAGCCTGGCCGGCGCGCTGTACGCGCTCCTGAGCAACTTCACCGACCCGCGCTCGCTGCACTGGACGCTGTCGGGCAACTTCGTGATCATGGCCGTGCTGGGCGGCATGCGCTCGTTCTGGGGGCCGCTGGTCGGTGCCGCGATCTTCGTGGTGCTGCAGGACTACGTGTCCAGCCACACCGAGAACTGGATGTCGGTGATCGGCCTGTTCTTCGTGCTGGTGGTGTCCTTCTTCCCGCGCGGCGTGCTGGGAATGATCAAGCGCAAGGTGCAAGCGTGAGCCTGCTGCGCGTCAACAACGTCACGCGGACCTTCGGCAGCCTGGTGGCGGTGAACGACGTGTCGATGACCGTCGAACCGGGCGAGCTGCGCGCGGTGATCGGCCCCAACGGCGCCGGCAAGACCACCTTCTTCAACCTGATCAGCGGCTTCTTCCCGCCCACGGCGGGCACGATCGAGTTCGACGGCCGCGACATCACCGCCTGGCCGGCGGACCGGCGGGTGGCCGGCGGCATGGCGCGCACCTTCCAGATCACCGAGATCTTCCCCGAGCTGAGCGTGCGGGAGAACCTGCGCATCCCGGTGGAGGTGGCGCTGGGACTGCGGCTGCGGCCCTGGCTGGGGCGCGCGCAGGACGCCACCATCCGCACGCGCGTCGACGAGCTGCTGGAGATGGGCGGCCTCACCGGCAAGGCCGACCGGCTGGCCAGCGAGCTGGCGCACGGCGACCAGCGCGCCACCGAGATCATGATGTCGATCGCGCTGCGACCGCGCCTGCTGCTGCTGGACGAACCCACCGCCGGCATGGGCGACCAGGAGACCTACGACATCACGCGCCTGGTGCGCCGGCTGCACCGCGACGGCAAGCTGAGCATCGTGCTGATCGAGCACGACATGCGCGTCGTCTTCCACCTGGCCGACCGCATCATGGTGCTGGCCGAAGGCGCGATGCTGGCCGAAGGCACGGCCGACGAGATCGCCAAGGACGAGCGCGTGCAGGCCGCCTACCTGGGGAAGACCGAATGAACGTGCTCGAAGCCAGCGGCCTGCATACCTTTTACGGCAAGAGCCACATCCTGCACGGCGTCGGCCTGGAGGTGCGCGAGGGCGAGATCGTGACGCTGCTCGGGCGCAACGGCGCCGGCAAGACCACCACCATGCGCAGCCTGATGGGCCTGACCCCGGCGCGCGAGGGCAGCATCCGGGTGCTGGGCCAGGACACCACCAAATGGTCGCCTTACCGCGTCGCGGCGCTGGGCGTCGGCTTCGTGCCCGAGGGCCGGCGCGTGTTCGCCAACCTCAGCGTGGACGAGAACCTGCGGGTGCCGCTCGAGCGCCCCGGGCCCTGGACCATCGCCCGCGTCTACGAGCTGTTCCCCCGCCTGCAGGAGCGCCGCGCCAGCAAGGGCCGGCAGCTGTCGGGCGGCGAGCAGGAGATGCTGTCGATCGCCCGCGCGCTGCTGCTCAACCCGAAGCTGCTGATGCTGGACGAGCCGTCGCAGGGGCTGGCGCCGCTGATCGTCAAGCAGGTGTTCGAGGTGATCGCGCAGATGCGCAAGCAGGGCATGTCCGTGCTGCTGGTGGAACAGAACGTGCGCGCCGCGGTGGAGATCGCCGACCGGGCCTACGTGCTGGAAAACGGCGCCATCGCCTACGAGGGCCCGGCCGCCGAGTTCGGCCGCGACGAGGAGCGGGTGCGCGCGCTTGCCGGCGCCAGCGCCGAGAGCTGGGACGCGATCGACTCGTAGAGCGCGGCGCGCGCGTCCGGTGGCGCCGCCTTGACCTCGGTCAAATCCACGCGCCCGCGGCAGCCCAGAATTTCCTGCAGCGGCGCCCGGTCGGCGCCCTGGAGGCGACCCATGGACGACAAGCTCAAGCAGAAGATCCTGGCACTGCTGGACCAGCACCGGATCATGACGGTGGCCACGCTGCGGCCCGACGGCTGGCCGCAGGCCACCACCGTCGGCTACGTGAACGACGGCCTGACGCTGTACTTCTTTTGCGGGCTGGAGAGCCAGAAGGCGAAGAACCTGGCGCGCGACGACCGGCTGTCACTGACCATCGACCACGATACGCCCGACCTCATGGCGATCACCGGCCTGTCGATGGCGGCGCGCGCGCAGGCGGTGCAAGACCCGGCCGAAGCGCAGAAGGTGCTGGCCATGCTGCCGCTGAAATATCCCGACGCGCCGCCGCTGCCGATGAAGATGCCGACGGCGGAGGAGGTGCGCATCTTCCGCGTCACGCCGACGGTCATCTCGGTGCTCGACTACACCAGGGGCTTCGGCCACACCGACCTGGTCGAGTGCTGAGGCGGCACGCCTCGCCGCGGCTAGATGTGCAGCGCCTGCCCCAGCGCGCGCAGCGCCGCCTCCTGCACCGCCTCGCCCAGCGTCGGGTGGGCGTGGATGGTGCCGGCGATGTCCTCCAGCCGCGCGCCCATCTCGATCGACTGCGAGAACGCCGTGCTCAGCTCGGAGACGGCGCGGCCGACGGCCTGCCAGCCGACGATCAGGTGGTTGTCGCGCCGTGCCACCACGCGCACGAAGCCGTCGTTCGACTCGATGGTCATGGCGCGGCCGTTGGCCGAGAACGGGAAGGAAGCGACCGTGCACTCGATGCCGGCGGCCTGCGCCTGGTCGGGCGACAGGCCCACCGTCACCACCTCCGGATCGGTGAAGCAGATCGCAGGGATCGCCGCCGGCGCGAAATGCCGCTTGTGGCCGGCGATCACTTCGGCCACCAGCTCGCCCTGCGCCATCGCGCGGTGCGCCAGCATCGGCTCGCCGGCGATGTCGCCGATTGCCCAGACGTTGCGCATCGACGTGCGGCACTGGTCGTCGACGCGGACGGCGCGGCCCGCCAGGTCCAGCCGCAGCGACTCCAGCCCGAAGCCTTCGGTGCGCGGGCGCCGGCCCACGGCCACCAGCACCTTGTCGGCCGGCAGCGCGAATTCGTCGGCGCTGGCGCTGCGCACCCGCACCGCGCCCGCCGGGTCCAGCCCCTGCACGGTGCAGCCCAGATGCAGCACCACGCCCAGCCGCTTGAGCGAGCCCAGCACCGGCCGGGTCAGCTCCTCGTCGTCGTAGGCCGGCAGCACGCGCGGCAGGGCCTCCACCACCGCCACCTCGGCGCCGAGCTTGCGGTAGGCGATGCCCATCTCCAGCCCGATGTAGCCGGCGCCGACCACCACCAACCGGCGCGGCAGCTCGCTGGGCGCCAGCGCCTCGGTCGACGAGATCACCGTGCCGCCGAAGGGCATGAAGGGCAGTTCCACCGGCAGCGAGCCGGTCGCCAGCAGCAGGTGCTCGCACTGGATGCGCAGCGGCTCGCCCTGCGCCGTCACCACGTCCACCGTCTTGCCGTCGACCAGCGTGGCCCAGCCCTGCACCACCTGCACGCCGCGCTTGCGCAGCAGCGCGCCGACGCCGCCGGTCAGGCGCGCCACGATGGCGTCTTTCCAGCGCACGGTCTGGGCGATGTCGATCCGCGGCGCCTCGACATGGATGCCGAGCGCCGAGCCGTCGGCGTAGTGACGCGCCTTCTCGAATTCGTCGGCCGCGTGGATCAGCGCCTTGGACGGGATGCAGCCGATGTTCAGGCAGGTGCCGCCCAGCGCTCCGCACTCCACCAGCACGGTGGGGATGCCGAGCTGGCCGGCGCGGATGGCGGCCACGTAGCCGCCGGGGCCGCCGCCGATCACCAGCAGCGTTGTCGATTGGGTTTTCAAATCAGGGCTCCACGAACAGCATGGCCGGCGACTCCAGCAGGCCGCGGATCGCCTGGATGAACTGCGCCGCGTGCAGGCCGTCGACCACGCGGTGGTCGAAGGAGGACGACAGGTTCATCATCTGCCGCGCCACCACCGCGCCGTCGCGGATCATCGGCCGCAGCGCGAGGCGGTTGACGCCGATGATGGCCACCTCGGGATGGTTGATCACCGGCGTGCTGACGATGCCGCCCAGCGCGCCCAGGCTGGTGATGGTGATGGTGGAACCGGAAAGCTGTTCGCGCGTGCCCTTGCCGCTGCGCGCCGCCTCGGCCAGCTGGGCGATCGTGGCGGCGGTCGCCCACAGGTCCAGCGTCTCGGCGTGGCGCAGCACCGGCACCATCAGGCCCGGCTCGGTCTGCGTCGCGATACCCAGGTGCACCGCGGCGTAGCGCGTGACCACGCCGGCGTCGTCGTCGAAGCGCGCGTTCATCTGCGGGAAGTCGCGCACCGCCAGCACCAAGGCGCGGGCGATGAAGGGCAGCAGCGTGAGCTTGCCCTTGCCCGCCGCGAACTTCGCGTTCAGCTGGCCGCGCAGCGCCTCCAGTTCCGTGACGTCCACTTCCTCCACGTAGGTGAAGTGCGGGATGCGGCGCTTGGCCTCCTGCATCTTCTGCGCGATCTTGCGGCGCAGGCCGATGACCGGAATGGCTTCTTCCCCATCACGTTGCGCGTAGGCGGTGCCGCCCTGGCGCTGCGCCGGCTGGCCGCGCGAGGCCAGGTAGACGTCCAGGTCTTCGTGCACGATGCGGCCGGCCGGGCCGCTGCCGTGCACGTACTGCAGCTCGATGCCCAGCTCCCAGGCGCGGCGGCGCACCGCCGGCGAGGCGATCGGCTTGTCGCCGGGCGCGCGCATCGGCGCCAGGCTGGCGCGCAGCGGCGCGGCCTGGGCGGCGGCGGCCTGCGTCGTCGCCGGCTCGGGCTCGGGCGCCACGCGCGCAGGTGGCGCAGCGGGCGCCGGTTGCGGCGCGGCCGCCGCCGGCGCCTGCCGCGCGGGAGCAGCCGGCGCACCGGCCTTCACATTGCCCGCGCCCTCCACCTCCAGCCGGATCAGTTCGGCGCCGACGGCGATCATCTTGCCGATCTCGCCGCCGAGGGCCAGCACCTTGCCGGCCACCGGCGAGGGAACCTCCACCGCCGCCTTGTCGGTCATCACGTCGGCCAGGCCCTGGTCCTCGCGCACCGTGTCGCCCACCTTCACGTGCCAGGCGACCAGCTCCACTTCGGCGATGCCTTCGCCGATGTCCGGCACCTTGATGATGTAGTCGGCCATCTCATGCCTCCATCGTGCGGCGCAGCGCCGCGCCGACCCGCTCGGGGCCGGGGAAGTAGGCCCATTCCTGGGCGTGCGGATAGGGCGTGTCCCAGCCGGTGACGCGCTCGATCGGCGCCTCCAGGTGGTAGAAGCAGTGCTCCTGCACCAGCGCCACCAGCTCGGCGCCGAAGCCGCTGGTGCGCGTCGCCTCATGCACGACCACGCAGCGCCGCGTCTTCTGGACGGAATCGACCAGCGTCTTCAGGTCCAGCGGCCAGATCGAGCGCAGGTCGATGATCTCGGCGTCGATGCCCTGCTCGCGCGCCGCGCAGTCGGCCACCCAGACCATGGTGCCGTAGGTGATCACGGTCACGTCCTTGCCGGGGCGGAACACCTTGGCCGACTCCAGCGGCACCGTGTAGTAGCCCTCGGGCACTTCGCCCATCGGGTGCTGCGACCACGGCACCACCGGCTTGTCGTGGTGGCCGTCGAAGGGGCCGTTGTACAGGCGCTTGGGCTCCAGGAAGATCACCGGGTCATCGTTCTCGATCGACGCGATCAGCAGGCCCTTGGCGTCGTACGGATTGCTGGGCATCACGGTGCGAATGCCGCAGACGTGGGTGAACAGCGCCTCCGGGCTCTGGCTGTGGGTCTGGCCGCCGTAGATGCCGCCGCCGCAGGGCATGCGGATGGTGATGGGCGCGGTGAAGTCGCCGGCCGAGCGCGAGCGCAGCCGCGCCGCCTCCGACACGATCTGGTCAGAGGCCGGATAGAAGTAATCGGCGAACTGGATCTCGACCACGGGACGCAGCCCGTAGGCGCCCATGCCGACCGCGGTGCCGACGATGCCGCCTTCGGAGATCGGCGCGTCGAAGCAGCGCGACTTGCCGTACTTGGCCTGCAGGCCCTCCGTCACCCTGAACACGCCGCCGAAGTAGCCCACGTCCTGGCCGTAGACCACCACGTTGTCGTCGCGCGCCATCATCACGTCCAGCGCCGAGCGCAGCGCCTGGATCATCGTCATCGGCACGGTCTTGCCGCGCGGATCGGAGGACGCCGCCGCGCCCGCTTCCGCTTCCTTGGTATCGGTGGTCATGCTCACACTCCCAGTTGCTGGCGCTGCACGCGCAGGTGTTCCGGCATGTCCTTGTAGACATCCTCGAACATGGTCGCCGGGCTGGCGATGTGGCCGTCCAGCAGCGTGCCGTAGGTCTCCGCTTCCTTCTGCGCGGCGATCACCTCCGCCTCCAGCTCCTGCTGCGCCTGCGCGTGCTGGGCGTCGGACCATTCGCCGATGCCGATCAGGTGCTGCTTCAGCCGCGCGATCGGGTCGCCCAGCGGGAAGCGCTGCCAGTCGTCGGCCGGCCGGTACTTGGACGGATCGTCGGAGGTGGAGTGCGGGCCGCCCCGGTACGTCACCCATTCGATCAGCGTCGGGCCGAGGTTGCTGCGCGCCCGTTCGGCCGCCCACATCGACGCGGCGTACACGGCCAGGAAGTCGTTGCCGTCCACCCGCAGCGAGGCGATGCCGCAGCCGACGCCGCGCGCCGCGAAAGTCGTCGCTTCCCCGCCGGCGATGGCCTGGAAGGTGGAGATGGCCCACTGGTTGTTGACCACGTTCAGGATCACCGGCGCCCGGTACACGTGGGCGAAGGTGAGCGCCGTGTGGAAGTCCGCCTCCGCCGTGGCGCCGTCGCCGATCCAGGCCGACGCGATCTTGGTGTCGCCCTTGATCGCCGAGGCCATGGCCCAGCCCACGGCCTGGATGAACTGGGTGGCGAGGTTGCCCGAGATCGAGAAGAAGCCGGCCCGCTTGTACGAATACATCACCGGCAGCTGGCGGCCCTTGAGCGGATCGCGCGCATTGCTCATGAGCTGGCAGATCAGCTCCACCATCGGCACGTCGTCGCGCGACAGCAGCAGGCTCTGCTGGCGGTAGGTGGGGAAGCACATGTCGCCCGGCTGCAGCGCCTGGGCCTGGGCCGTGCCGATCGCCTCCTCCCCCAGGCTCTGCATGTAGAACGAGAGCTTGCGCTGGCGCTGCGCGATCAGCATGCGGGAATCGAAGGTGCGCGTCTTCATCATCGCGCGCAGGCCCTTGCGCAAGCGCGCCGGTTCCACCTGCGGCGCCCATGGGCCCACCGCGTTGCCCTGCTCGTCCAGCACGCGGATCAGGCCGAAGGCCAGGTCGGCGGTGTCGAAGGGCGCGCTCTCCACCGGCGGGCGCCGCACGGCGCCGGCGGGCGAGAGATGGAGATAGGAAAAGTCTGTTTCGCAGCCC
Source organism: Caenimonas terrae (assembly GCF_042655405.1). Taxonomy (NCBI): domain Bacteria; kingdom Pseudomonadati; phylum Pseudomonadota; class Betaproteobacteria; order Burkholderiales; family Comamonadaceae; genus Caenimonas; species Caenimonas terrae. The sequence continues at coordinate 415,986 of NZ_JBHSMF010000006.1, forward strand.
GGGCGGCCCGAGGGCTCCGGCACGTGCAGGCGCAGTGCGGCTTGCTGTTGGCTCATGCTTGTCTCACTCCACGCCGATTGTGTCGGCGGTTGTCGAAAGAATCGGACCACTGGCGGCGGGTAGCCGGGCGGTTGCTGGCAAGGCGAGTGTAGGTGCAAAGAGGCTGCCGTTGGGCTGGTGTCTTCCCGGCCTTGCGGCGGGATCATGCGCGCCGCCGCCACGACCTTCCCGCCCTTGACAGCCGGGCGCCGGAGCGTTCAAGTCCACCCAAATGGGGGATGCACGCCAGCGGGCCATTGTCCAATCTACACGGCGCCGGACGGGGCGCCATCCCCCCGGCCCACTCACCTCTGGAGGCCACCATGCCAAGAACCAAACCAGCAGCGAAAAAGACCACGGCCAAGCGGCCGGCCCGCAAGGCCGCCGCGGCAGCGGTCATCTCCGCCTGGCAGGACGATCCCCTCTCCGGCTTGCCGCCGATTCCGCGCCCCGTTCCCAACCTGGCCAAGGGCGCGCTCAAGTTCAAGATCAAGGGAACGGCCATCCCGCCGCAGGTTTACCCGGGCGGCACGCCAGGCTTTCGCTACTGGACCGCCGCCGAGGCGCTGCGGCGCGGCGGCGATTTCTGGGCACCGCTGCTGGGCCTCAGCCGCTGGCAGCCGGGCGCGGTGCTGGGCGTCAGCCTGGACAAGGGCACGGACCTCAACGCGTATTACGACCGCAGCGAACTGGCGTTCTTCCACGAAGCCGTGGGCAAGACCACCTACTACTCCGGCGAGAGCCCCGACGTGGTGTGCCACGAGATGGGCCACGCCTGCCTGGACGCGCACCGGCCGCAGTTGTGGGACGCCCCGTTCATCGAGGCCGGCGCCTTCCACGAATCCTTCGGCGACATGAGCGCGATCCTCTCCGCGCTGCAACTGCCCAGCGTGCGGGCCGTCGCGCTCAAGCCCCTGAAGGACTACAAGCCCTCGCCGTTGTCGCGCTGCGCCGAGCAGCTGGGCGAGGGCATCCGCAAGGTCGACAAGCCGGCGGTGGACAAGGACTGCCTGCGCAACGCCTACAACGCCTTCAAGTACGTGGACCCGCAGACCCTGCCGGACAGCGCTCCCGCCACCGCCCTGTCGGCCGAGGTGCATTCCTTCTCGCGCGTCTTCACCGGCGCCTTCTACGAAATCCTGTCGGGCATGCTCAACATCCGCTCGAAGGCGCCGACCGACGCCGTGCTGGCCTCGGTGGCCACCGACATGGCGTACCTGCTGTCGGATGCGACGGCGGCGGCGCCGGTGCAGCCGGACTACTTCGCGCAGGTGGCGGCGCACATGGTGGATGCGGACACCTCGCGCTTCGCCGGCAAGTACCGCGCTGCGCTGGTGGCCACCTTCGTCAAGCGCCGGATCCTGCCCAAGACGGCGGTCCAGTCGCTCGCCGCCGCTCCGGTGGCGAAGGCCGCGCCGGCCGCGGTGGTCGCGCGCGCCGCCATGGCGAGGCGCCCGACCACGCAGTTCCAGAAGGTGACCTTCAACGCGCAGGCCTTCGGGCTGGAGGACAAGACCGTCATCGTGATGGCACCGGTGGAGCGCAAGCCCTTCCAGACCGCCGCCGCCAGCCTGATCCACCAGTACGGCGGCCCGGACAAGGTGGAGCAGGCCACCCACCGCTTCGTCAAGCAGCTGTTCGCGCACGACCGCGTCGATTCCGACTCGGGCACCCGCAAGGCCAGCATCACCGACAGCACGCCGCGCGAGCAGCTGCGCAAGACCCACGTGCTGACCAAGGCGCCCGGCGGCCTGAAGCTGACCCGCAGGCTGTTCCACTGTGGCTGCGGCCGGCCGATCGGACTAAGATTCCCGCGTGCAACCGGGACCGAATCCAATGGCGAGCAAGAAGCCCAAGACCAAGACCGCAGCAGCCAAACCCGCCGGCCGCAAGACGCCGGCGGCTAAGTCGGTGGCCGCCGGGCTGCCGCCGCCGGCCCCGGGCGCCGCCGCGGCGGCCAAGGCCAAGTTCGTCGAGGGCTTGGTCAGCCGCGGCGAGGCGGTGCCGGCCGGCCAGCCGCTGCCGGCGGGCGCCACCCACGAGATCGTCGGCAAGGGCGCCGACGGCGCGCCGGTCTTGAAGCGCAAGCGCTTCTCGATGAAGTAGATCGCCGGCGCGTGGCGCGGCGCGTCCTCAGAAGCCGCCGCCGCCCCGCACGAACTTCTGGATCCTTCGCCCGTAGCCCACCTCCGAGGTGTAGAGATTGCCCTCGGCGTCGATGGCGAGGTTGTGGATCCACTTGAACTCGCCGGCCATCCGGCCGGTGCGGCCGAACTGGCCGACCTGCACGCCGTCGGCGCGGCGCAGCACGTAGATGCGGCCGTTGGCGCCGTCGGCCACATACATGTAGGTCTGCGCCGGGTCGTGCGACAGCACCATGTCCCAGACCGAGCCGTTGGCCAGTGTCAGCGGCTCGACGCGGAACTCGGTGCGGAACTCGCCGGCGCGGGTGAACACCTGGATGCGGTTGTTGGTGCGGTCGCAGACGTACAGCAGCTCGTCGTGCGACATGCGCACGCAGTGCACCGGGTTGCCGAACTGGCGCGCGGCCGGCTGCGCCGGGTCGTAGGCCGGCAGCTTGTCGTCGCTGGGGCGGCCGCCGTACGCGCCCCAGTGGCGCTTGTAGGCGCCGGTGGCGGCGTCGAACACCACCACGCGCCGGTTGCCGTAGCCGTCGGCCACGAACAGCTCGCCCCTGGAGACGATCATGTTGGCCGGCTGCCCGAGCTGCGTCGGGCTGTTGCTGCCCTCGGTCGGCCCGGCATGGCCGATCTGCATCAGGAACCTGCCGTCCTGCGTGAACTTGAGGATCTGGTTGTCGCCCACCGCGTTGCCCGCCAGCCAGACGTAGCCGTCGTCGTCGATGTAGATGCCGTGCTCGACCTTCGGCCAGTCGAAGCCGCTGCCGCCCGGGTTCCAGGAGCGCAGCAGCCTGCCGTCGCGATCGAACTCCGCCACCGCCGGCATCGGCAGGCAGCAGCGGTGCGTCACCGGCTTCGCCGCCTTGGTGTCGAACTCGTCCGGCAGCAGCGAGGCCGGTCGGTGGATCGCCCACACGTGGCCGTTGCGCGGATCGACCGCGATGCCCGCCACCTGGCCGAACAGCTGCTGCACGCCGCCCTGCTCCGGCAGCGGCAGCGGCCACTTCGGGTCCACCTGGAAGTCTGGGGCGGCGCTGCCCGTGGCGGGCGGCGGCAGCTGCGAGCAGGCCGCGAGCAACAGCGCCGCGAACAGCGCCGGGAGCATGCGAGGGAGCGCAGCGGGAACGCAGGCCTTCTTCATTGTCGTCTCCTGCCGGCGGGGCCGGTGGCGCAGTTTAGGACGAGCAGGTCCGGTGCGCCACCGGCGGCGAAAGCGGCGTGACGCAGGCAATCTTGCGCCAGATCAAAATCGGCAGCGCCATCCGCCGCTAACGTCGGCGCATGCCCTCCATCCGCACACCCCACACAGGCAGTTCCACCTTCTCCCCGACCCGCCGTGAGCTGCTGTCGCTGGCCGGCGCGGGCCTGCTGGCGCCCGGCCTGCTGTACGGTTGCGGCGGAGGTGGCGCCGCCCCGACCGACTACAGCAGCACCAGGAGCCAAGGCCGGGCCGCGATCCTCAAGGCGCTGGCCGAGCACCACGGGCCCTCGGCCTCGGTGGCCCTGGTCGACCGCGGCCAGGTGGTCTGGGCCGAGGCGTTCGGCGTGATCGACAAGGCCACGCAACAGCCGCCCACCACCGACACCATGTTCGGCATCGGCTCGGTCAGCAAGATGATCTCGACCATCGCGACGATGGTCCTGGTCGACCGGCAGCTGGTGGAGCTGGACGCGCCGCTCACGCAGTACGTGAGCGACTTCCGCATGGCCTCGCCCGACTCCGCGCGGATCACCGTGCGCATGCTGCTGAACCACTCCTCGGGATTCCCCGGCACCGAATACCGCAACTCCACCACCGAGGTGCCGATGGCCGGCTACGCGCGGCAGACCGAGCAGACGCTCGCCACCGCGCGCCTGAAGCACGCGCCGGGCGAGATGGCGGTGTACTGCAACGACGGCTTCGCGATCGCCGAACTGGTGGTGGCCGCCGCCACCGGCAAGCCCTACGTGCAGTTCGTCCAGGACGAGATCCTCACGCCGCTGCGCATGGAGCACAGCGGCTTCACCCTGACGGTGTTCCCGGTCGGCTCGTACGCGCCCGGCTACCGCGACGACGTCAAGCAGCCGCTGGAGGTGCTGAACTGCTACGGCGGCGGCGGCCTGTATTCGACGCCCAGCGACATGGCGCGGGTGGCGATGATGCTGATCAACGGCGGCGAGCTCGACGGCCAGCGCATCCTGTCGCCGGGCGCGGTGGCCGAGATGGCCCGCGACCAGACCGCGTCGCTGCCCTTCAACCCGGTTCCTTCCATGCGCTTCGGGCTGGGCTGGGACGGCGTGACGCAGGGCGGGCTGCAGGCCGTCGGCGTGACGACGTGGCACAAGAACGGCGGCTCGGTGTTCTACGGCAGCGAGCTGTTCGTCGCGCCGCAGGAGCAGATGGCCGTGTTCATCACCGCCACGTCCACCAGCTACAACGCCGCGGGCGTGGCCGAAACGATCCTGCTGCACGCGCTGGCGGACCGGGGCCGCATCGCCGGGATGCCGGCGCTGCTGCCCAACACACCGCTGCCGGAGCGCACGCCGACCGCCGCCGACATGGCGGCCATCGCCGGCTGGTACGGCCGGCACGACATGCTGCTGCGCATCGACGCGCAGCCCGACCGCACGCTGGCGATGCTGGTGGACGACCAGGGGCAGTGGCGGCAACGCAGTGCCGGCCTGAAGCTGCGCGCCGACGGCACCTGGTCCGCCGATGCCGCGCCGCACCTCGCCTGGCACACGATCACGGCCGACGGCCGGCGCTACCTCGTCATGCGGTCGACGCCGGGCTACGGCCATGTCGAGGAAGACCTGCTGTACGGCCAGGCGATGGCGCCGCAGGCCCCGCTGTCCGCCGCATGGCAGGCCCGCGCCGGCCGCACCTGGCTGACGGTGAACGAGCACCCGCTGGCCATCGAGCAGCCCCTGAGCGTCGGCCTGCACGCCGTGCCCGACCTGCCGGGCTACGTCGTCACCGACCGGGGCCAGATCGTCGACCCCAGCGGCGACGACACGCGGGCGCGCATGTGCCTGAAGATCCCGATCCTGGCCGGCACGGACCTGAACGACGTGGTGGTCGACATGCGCAACGGCCAGGAGTGGCTGCGCCTCGGCAGCGCGCTGTCCAGGCCGCAGGCGACGGTGCCGGCCCTGGCGGCCGGCAGCCACACCGCCACGATCGGCGCCGAAGGCTACGGCGAGTGGTTCCGCCTGCCCGCGAGCGGCACCGTCTCGGTGGCGAACAGCGTCTCGTGGAAAGTGCTCGACGCGGACCTGACGCAGCGCGCCGCCGGCAAGGGCAGCGGCAGCTCGGCCCTGCCGGGGAGCGGCGACGCCGCCTACCTGCTGGTCTACGGCGCGCCGGGGGCGGGGGTTGGCGTGACGGTCGCTTGAGCGGTGCCCTGACCCACAGCCTCAGGCCGCCTGCAGCAGCGTGGGCGACCAATCGCCCCCGCCGCTGGATCAGGCATCGCCCGGTTACTTCGCCACCGGCTCTTCGAGCACCTTGAACACGGCGTCGTCCTTCTGCGCCGGGCGGAAGGTGATTGCGGACTTCTCGAACACGTTGACGCCGGCGAACACCATCACGTCGCCCAGCTTCGGCACGAACGTGAGGTAGTTGTCGTCTTCGCTGAGGCGGTAGCCGAGCGTCTGGAAGCGCGGCTTCACGAACGGAAAGTTGGCCTGCACCATCGTCATCGCCTTGTCGTCGCGCGCTGCCGGCTTCGCCAGGTCGGACGCCATGGCGCGCATCGCCAGCCGCATGTTGGTGTCCACCGCAGCGCGCAGCCTGCTGCCGTCGCCTTCCAGCCAGCCGCCGGGGCCCACCAGCGGCCGCGCCTGCCCGGGCGAGGCGATGTAGCGCGTGGACCAGGCCGGATTGGCGCCGTTGGCCTTCATGTTCGCGCGCAGGATGACGTACGGCCGCACCAGCGTGTCGTTGACGAAGGTCAGGATCAGCGCCGGCGTCAGCTCCATCTGCGCGTTGCCCTTGCCCGCGGCCCGCGTGAGGTGCTTCGAATATTCCGGAGCGGCGGCGACCTCGGCCATCGCCTTCTCCATCGGCGCATCGAGCTTGATGCGCAGCTTGCTCTCCACGTCCTGCACCGCGGTGGCGCCGGCGCTGGCGTTGGCGGCGTGGGCCACGGCCACGCCCACCAGGCCGAACAGCAGGGCCGCGCCCTGCCCCTTCTGGTGGCCGGTGATGACCACGTGGCTGTCAGGCACGCGGTACACGCCGATCGGCAGGTCGTTCCAGCCGGAAATCTCTTCGCCCGACGACTTCAGCGTGACGGCCTGCGTGTGCGCCGGCGCCGCCTTGGTGAACTCGAACGACGCGCACGCCGTCAGCGAAACGACCGCCGCGGCGCCGAACAGCACGCGCGCGATCCGCAGCAGCTTGCCGCATTCAATCCTCCTCATGCTCACTCCTTATAGTTGAGCTACGAATGTAAGGAGCGAAACGGGCAAAACCGCGAAGCGCCGGCTAGGGAATACGTGTGCGCCAAAGAGAGTAGCCGCCAAGCGCTAGTCAGATGGCAGGACGCCATCGGCATCGCGCAGCACACCGCATTGACCCGGTTGCCGGCGGCCGCCATCATGCCCTCGACCCGGACGCACACCCTGCACGAGGAGCGACACATGCCGACCAACCGCCCGCTGGACGTGGCCATCATCGGCGCCGGCATCGCCGGCGTGGTGCACCTGCATTACGCGCGGCGCGCCGGCCTCGACGCCGCGGTGTTCGAGGCGCAGGAGGGCGTGGGCGGGCTGTGGCGCCAGTTGCCGGCGTGGCAGGACATCCAGATCAGCACCGCCGACTGGGCGCTGGGCGACATCCCGCTGGCCGGCCCGATGCAGCCGCAGGTCCTGGCCAACATCGAGGCCTGGGTGACGCGCTTCGGCCTGGCCGACGGCATCCGGCTGGGGACCAGAGTGCTGCAGGCGCGGCCGGCCGACCAGGGCTGGGAACTGCAGACGGCGGCCGGCACTGTCCGCGCCCGGCATCTGGTGGCCGCCACCGGCGCGCACAACAAACCCGTCGTCTCCGAGGTGGAGCGCCACGCCAGCCGCGTACGCGAGCGGCATTCGAGCCAACTGCGCGAGCCGTCGGAGCTGGCCGGCCAGGCGGTGCTGGTGGTGGGCGCCGGCGCCTCGGCGCTGGACCTGCTGGACCAGTGCCTGGAGCAAGGCGCGCGCCGCATCGTGTGGGTGTATCGCAGCCAGCGCTGGTTCACGCCCACGCGCAAGCCCAAGGCGATCGCCGGCACGGTGCGCCCCTATGCGCGCATGCAGGCCAGCGGCATGACGGCGGCGCAGCAGAACGCCGCCATCGGCGCCGACATGCGGGCGCGCTACGAGAAGTTCGGCATCACCGACATCCTGCCGCAGCGGCCGCTGGACGTGCTGCACGACCAGCTGATCCCCGGCCGGGCGCGCATGCTGGAGCACTTCGCGGCGCTGGAGCGGCACCCGGGCCGCGTCGCCGCCATCGACGGCAACACGGTGCTGCTGGCCGACGGCGAGACGAAGCTCGATGGCATCGACGTGCTGCTGTGGGGCACCGGCTACGCGGCGGACCTGTCGTCCTTCGCCGTGCCGCCCCTGGCCGCGATCAGGAGCGTCAACGAGCTGGGCGCGCGCTGCGGCGGCGGCCTGCGCAGCCTGGATGCGCCCAACCTGTACTTCCCGGGCGTGGGCCTGGACGGCATCGGCGCCGCGCCCTGGGCCTATGCGCTGATGGCGCGCACGATCATGTCGCACATCAAGGGCACGGCGAGGCTGGACATGGAGGTCGTGCCGCACCGGCTGAATCACTTCGACCTGGTGAACTACCTGGGCCCGCGCGATCCGGCCAGCTTCGTGCCGGGCGAGTGGCAGGAGCAGTTCAGGAAGCTGGCGATGGAAACGCCGGACGCGGAGCCGTATCCGATGCCGTAGCGGCGTCGCGGATCCGCGCCGCCAGCCGGCGCTACTCCGCCTTGATGTTCGCGCTGCGGGCCAGCTCGGTGTAGCGCCTGGTGTCTGCCTTGATCAGGCGGGCCAGCTCCTCGCCCGTGCCCTTGTACGGCTCGACGCCGGCGCTGGACAGGTTGGCCACCACCGCCGGCTGGGCCAGGATGGCCGACACGTCCGCCACCACCTTGGCGACCACCGCCGGCGGCAGGTTGCGCGGCCCCATCAGCGCGTACCAGATCGAGAAGTCGAAGGGCTTGAGCCCCTGCTCCTCGAAGGTGGCGGCGTCGGGCAGCAGGCCGTAGCGATGGGCCGTGGAAATGCCGATCACCCGCAGCCGGCCGGTCCGCGCATAGGGCACCACCAGGTTGGCGCTGACCACGGCCAGCGGAATCTGGCCGCCCAGCACGTCGGTGACGGCCGGCGCGCAGCCCTTGTAGCCCGCGTGCGTGGCGGCCACGCCGGCCTGCTGCTTGACCAGCTCCATCACGAAGTGCTGCGGCGTGCCGATGCCGCAGGAGCCGTAGCTCAATGCATCGGGCTTGGCCTTGCCGACGGCCACCAGTTCCCTGACGCTGCCCGCGTTGAGCGACGGATGCGCCACCAGCGCGATCGGCGTGACGCCCAGCAGCATGATCGGCGTCAGGTCCTTCTCGGCGTCGTAGGGCAGCTTGCCGGTGAGGCCGAGGTTGGTGACCATGGTGCTGTTCTGCAGCAGCAGCGTGTAGCCGTCGGCCGGCGCGCGCACCACCTCCGCGCTGCCGATGTTGCCGGACGCGCCGGCCCGGTTCTCCACCAGCACGCTCTGGCCCCACAGGTGCTGCAGGCCGGCGCCGATCTGGCGCGCCAGGATGTCGGAGCCGCCGCCGGTGGCATAAGGCACGACGATGCGCACGGAACGGGACGGATAGCCGTCTGCCTGCGCGGCGCCGGCGGCCAGCAGCATCGCAAGGGCGCCGGCGGCGATGGAGAAGAGCTTGAATCGCATGGGCTGCATCATGCCGTCACTCGTCCAGGTCGACCGCACCGAGCCGCTTGATCCACAGGTTCCACGAGCGCGGGATCTGCCCGTCGTTCATGTCGGAGGAGAGCTGCGCTTCCTCCTTGTTCAGGAAGGTGATCTCGCCGAGCCCGCTGGCGGCCAGCTGCAGCCTGGCGTTGACCTCGGCGTAGATCGCGCGGTACACGGCCTGTTCCAGCGAGGTGCCGACCACCGTGGAGCCGTGGCCGCGCATCAGCACGCAGCTGTGCCGGCCCAGCGACTTGGCCAGCGCCTGGCCCAGGTAGGAACTGCGGATCAGCATGTCAGTGTTGCCGCCGGCCTCGCGGATCTCGAACTGCGCCGAGCCTTCGCCCAGGAAGCCGGACATGTGGAACACCGGCTTGAGGGCGTGGCCGGTGATGGCGAACGGGATCACGCTTTGCGAATGGCTGTGCACCACCGCCATCACGTCGGGCCGGGCCCGGTAGATCTCGGCGTGGATGAAGCGCTCCAGGTAGGGCCGCTCCTGCTGGTCCGACAGCGTGTTGCCGTCGAAGTCGTAGACCGTGATGTCCCGCCGCCGCACCAGGCCCGGGGCGCGATTGCACGACAGCAGGAAGGCGCCTGGCTCGCTCTCGTGGCGCACGCTGGCGTGCCCCAGCCCGTCGACGATGTTCTGGTCGTACAGGATGCGGTTGGCGTAGACCAGGCGGTCGACGAGGTCGGGGGCGGGGGGGATGATGGGCATGGGGTGATCCGGAAGATGCGTGGGATGCCGCGGGAGACTACCGCGGCCTGCCCACAGCGTCCAGCGCCGTCTCGCATGCGGACCAGCGGCATGACGCCGGCGCAGCAGAACGCCGCGATCGGCGCAAACATGCGGGCGCGCTACTTCGACTTGGTCACCTACCTTCCGCCGCGCGATCCGGGGAGTTTTGAGGAGTGGAAGTGAGAGGAGCAGTTCAGGAGGTTGGCGATGGAGACGGGGGATGAGGTGGCTTATTCGGTGCCGTAAGGATTCGCTGCCCGCCTAAAGACATGCACCGCGCGCTGCCGCCCCCACGCGCACCGCGTCAAAAACCACTCGTTAGTCAAGAAGAACGTTCCCTAATCTGAACTGGGGAAGGCTCGGGCGAAATGGGCCGCTAGCCTACCGGTTCTGCCGAGCCTTGCTAAGTCAGGGCCGGGTCGTCGTCCCGATAAGAGCATTGCGAATGCAGCAACGCGCTCGCAAGCCCTCCAGAGGGAAAGAGGGCTCGAGAGGTCAATGGAGCGGTACTGACTGACGACGCCCTGGCGCAATAGACTAGTCATGGTGCTAGTCTCAGGGACCAAACGATTAAGAAGAACCGCATGAGCCCGCGCGCCTTTTCCATGAGCGATTTTGAACTCTCTTCCGTAACAAAGGACGGCGGAATGGCTCGGGTTCAAAAAGCCACGATCAAGGACGAAGACATCCTCGTCGCTCTGAAGGGGCGGAAGCCGGGCGACTTTCGCGATGAGGCAGTGGAGAGCTTTAACCGTGAACTTCACGCGCTTGAACGAATGGACCATCCCAATATCGTCAAACTCTTAGGAGTTGGAACGGATGGCGTGGAGAGGTTCCTCGTACTAGAGTGGCTGGAGGAGACACTTGCCGAACGCATTGATGCATACGGTCCCACAAATTGGAACGCGTTCTACGAGTTGCTAGGCCGCCCCATCCTTGAAGGTATCAGGTACGCGCATGGGCGCGGCTTCGCTCATCGCGACCTCAAGCCCTGGAACGTGATGCTAGACAAGAAGGGCGTCCCCAAGATCACAGACTTTGGAATTGCCAAAGCTGCTGACGGTATCGGCCTAGGTTTGACCTTCGCCCGAGCCAGCTCTTCGCCATGGACGCCAAGTGAATCAACAGGTTCTAATCCGAATGAATCTCGGGATATCTATTCGTGGGCCGCGATAGCCGTTGGCGCGCTCACCGGGCGGTTGACCTTTAAGACATCCGAAGAACTCAGAATTGCGGCTAGCAAGCTTTCCGCAGTCGCCCCCACCGACCTGTTACTTCGATGCCTAGGTGATGACAAGCGTCCAGGCACGGCAACAGAACTTCTGTGGGAGCTAGATGACTATCACAAAGCTCGCGGTACAGATCCAATCTATGAAAGGACTATCGGTGTCGACCTCGCCCCGAAGGTGCATGAGAAACTTCCTGACCTAGTCGAAGGAGCGCCGGATGAGCAAATAGCCAGACTGCTCAATGACTTCAACTTCTCCTCTCAGGTCTTTCTCTTGCCCGAAGGGGATTGGGAATTCACCGGCAATACGCTTTGCGTCCGCGCGACGCGTGCGTCCGAAGAATCGCCTTGGCTAATGATCAAGGACGTCTGGCCCGCCGTCCAACGCCCAGCCTCTGCGGTCGGCACCAGCATATCGGTTCGCTTTGCTGAGCGAGTTGCGTCCGGTGTTGATCCCACCGCATCGCGTGGAAGTCTTGAATTCATCCAACGGTTCTTGTCATCGCAGAAGGAACGCGACGATGAGGAGCAGCGACGCAAGGATGAAGAGCGATTCCTGAACATGCTGCAGGATGTACTCATCGCCCGCACTCGAGCGCTTCGCTTTTTGCCAGAACTTCAATATGAAGACGGCAAGTGGGATGGTGGAGAGTTCTCGGTAATCGTCGACGAGGAACACGGCCTCCTACCGGGCGAGCGCAGAGTCATACGAGGAACAAGTGGCGTAATCGTATTTGAATTCGTGACCTTGGCTCTTGGCAGGGTCATTCTTCGTCCATTTGGCGCAGTGAGGGGACAGCCACCAACTTCTGGAAGACTGCAAGCCGACACGGCAGCACAACGACGAGCGCTCGAGAGACAAGAAGACGCGCTGAAAACTCTGCGTGATGACAACGCAGTATCGCCCTCCCTCAAACGATTAATACTTACACCAGCGGCTGCTAGAGCGCCCGAACAAAGCGGCAGACCGAACAGAGATGATTTAAGTCCAGACAAGGCTGAAGTGCTCGACGCCGCTCTCGGCGCACCAGAGTTGATGGTCGTTCAGGGACCACCTGGTACGGGCAAGACTCGGCTGATTACTGCCATTGTTTCGCAGTACCTTGCCGAGCAACCCGGAGCCCGGGTGTTAGTGGCTGCGCAGACCCACATCGCTATTGATCATGTGGTCGAGAAACTGCTATCAATGGGCCACTTGCCCGGCGAAATTGTGCGCATCGCAAGGGTGGACGAAGACAAAGTTTCCCCTGCGGTGCGCCCAACACTGTTGCAAAACTGCCTTGCCGAATGGTGCGAATCAACCGCCAGGCGGGCGCGCACTCACTCCCTCACTGCTGGAGTTGCGCTCGGGATTGATTCAACAGAGGTCGAATTGCTAGTACGCGCCGAGGCACTATTGCAAACCTACCAGCATCAGGCGACATTGGCTCGAGATCTTGCAAGGATTGGAAGTGAGCTCGACGCCGCTCAATCAGCCGCAGTAGAAGCAAAAGCGGACGAAACGCAGAAGATTGAAACTGCTACTGCGGCTACCGTCACGGCAGCCGAACTGCAAGAACAGATTAGTCGCTCGAACGAACGGGTGCTGCTACTCCGAGAGGAGTTGAGATTGCGGGGACCTGACGGACTGTTGCTGTCAAACTTCTCAGCAGTTGAGCTTGGCGAGTACATATCAGTTCTGCAGCGCAATGATTCGAAGTGGACAGAGTTCCGACGGGTTGTTGCTCTCCAAGTCGCATGGCTGGACTTGCTCGGTCAGTTGAAGCAGTTCGAAGAGGTCGTCATGCGATCCGCCTCAGTCGTCGCCGGAACCTGCGTCGGATTGGCGAGCAATGATGCATTTTCCACCGCTCGCTTCGACCTCTGCATCATTGATGAGGCATCGAAGGCCTCCGCTACAGAAGCTTTAGTCCCCCTAGTACGCAGCGCACGCGCCCTGATCGTCGGCGACCCAAAGCAATTGCCTCCCTTTTGGGATGGCGTTGAAACTGAAGGGTATTCGGAGTCGGAGGTTAAGGAAACACTGCTTGACTACTTACTTCCAAGGCTGCCGGCATCGTGCGTCAAGGAGTTGACCCACCAACATCGGATGTGCAAATCAATTGGAGAACTGATCAGTGTCTCGTTTTATGGCCGCTCCCTTATCAACGATCGGCCAGACAGCGAGCGGCCGGAGTGGATCAAGAAGCGGTTCCCTAAGCCAGTGGTTTGGCTAGACACCACTGGGGCACGGGACCTGCCTCAGGGCCACAGCTTCGTCAACCCAAAAGAACAGCAAGTCATATTGGACCTCCTCAATGATCTGCAAAGGCAATGCGATCGCACGGCCCCGAAACTGTCGGTTGCAGTAATTGCAGGCTACGCTGCTCAAGCCAATGCTCTTGATAGACGCATACCGCGAGGCCACCTCTCTGCCCTTGATGTGGAAGTGGCCACAGTCGACTCATTCCAAGGACGAGAGGCGTCAGTCTGCATATTTTCGGCCACCCTCAGCAACACCCGTGACTACCTTGGATTTCTTCGAAGCGTAAAGAGGCTAAACGTGGCACTTTCCCGTCCGCAGGATCTTCTAGTGATCGTCGGCGACCAATCCTTTTGTTACGGAGTTCCTGGCGAGAATCCCTTCAAGAGGGTAATCGATCACATGGAAGCCAACCCCAAAACCTGCGAGACTCGATATGCGGGCCAATGAGTTAGTTCGTACTGTCGCCGCTCACATGGCAGACGATGATGAACCCCCAGCCGCCGCCCTGTCGATTGCCATCCCGTATTTCTTTTTGCGACTGACTACGGTCTGTGTGGAGCGACGTGACTTGGGCGCGCTGAAAGACTTCATTCTTCGCTCGATCAGTATTGGCGTAGACAGCATTCACTCGATCTCCGGTCTCCTTGGCGTTGCTGAGGCGGAGATCGCGAGTCAAACGCAGGAGTTGGTGGACGAACTTTTCGTTACCCCTGATGCGGCGCCCCTAAAACTGAAGCTGTTAGACAGGGGTATCCGGGCGCTAATGACTGACAACCTAACCCGCACGGTTATTCGTGATGCGGGCTGCTATGTTCATGGATCTACGCGTCGAATCGAAATCGCACCTGGGGACCTGATGCCGAAGCGGCGCCTGCCTCATGGATGCTTGCCGTTGCCAGCAGTACCCACGAGGCCGCCGCGCGTTGATGAATTGGACTTCCCCAACGTTAAGCTAGCCATCTTGCAGAATAGAAATGCGATGCCACGCGTCTTAGAAGTTGCGAAATTGGGCCGCATCGTTCGAGCCAACGCCCTGTTTAAGCCCGGTGTTTTACTCTTAAGGAGAGGAGTGCAAGCGCTGCCTCAGATTTGCATCGACGGTGTGGCAGATCAAGAACTCGCGCAACGTTATGCGTCTCATCCAGCACTCTTACAACTAAAGGCAGTAGTAGCCCGTCATGATCAGTTGGTTAAGCGAACGATCATCCAGCACTGCCCCCAGTTGAAGGGGATAAAATTCATCGAAACCAGCGTTATACGCAACGCGCTAAGTACGTATGTGGCATTTTCCGCTAACGAAAACTCGACACTTGCAGAGCAGCTACTGATGAATGGTACTGCACCGCTGGTTAAAAGGTCGGCGTGGGTCGGACTGTCTGAAGCGCAGGCTGCCTTTGGAAGAGCCCTGGTCTCCTCTAGATCAGAAATTGTTGTCGCCTGCCCCGCCACATCCGAGTCCCTGTTCGATGTCTCAGCTATGGATGCGATTTTGCTCGCCCTTCGTCGCGGTGTCCGCGTGGTACTTCACACTTCTGCAACAGACGAGAGATTGGCACCAAACAGAGTTCTAGGCCATCTCATAGAACAGGGCGCAAAGGTCGAAACACTGCCGACTAGCAGCGAATGGTGCGGGTTTGTATGTGACGGTGCTTTCGGGGTAGCGGGAAAGACAAAGAGTTTCGCAACTTCGATTGGTGGATTCGACTCATTTTTTGGCGCGCTCATAACGAAACCCCTGGACCCCACTGGCCTCCTCAAGAGTCTTGCAACCGGATCAGGCATTCCAGTTGCAAAAAGGGGCAAGAAGTTGGCGCAGTCCTCGGAGTGACCCATTCTCCTAACCTGTGAAAGCAATTCGCCACCAGCGATGAATTCTAATTCTCGCCCAAGCGGCAACAAATTTTCGCTTCTCCGGCCCGGCTTGCGTCGTCAAGCCGCCTTCCCCAACCTCCCCACCCCCTCCTCGATCTTCCCCACATCCGCCGTCGCAAAGCTGAGGCGGAACGTGCTGACATCCGGATCCTTCGCATAGAACGGCGCGCCGGGCACGAACGCCACGCCCTGCTCGATCGCGCGCTTGGCGAACTCCCCCGCATCCTTCACCTTCCCGCCCTTGCCCGTCAGCCGGGCCCAGAAGAACAGGCCGCCTTGCGGCTGGGTGAATTCCACGGCGTCGCCCAATTCGCGCGTGAGCGCGGCGCCCATCACACGGGCGCGCTCGCCGTACACCTTGCGCACGTTGGCCAGCGTGGCGGGCATGCGGCCGGCCTTCAGGTACTGCGCGGCGGTGGCCTGGGCGAAGGTGCTGGTGTGGGCGTCGCTGAACTGCTTGCACATCGTGGCCTTGGCCAGCAGCTCGGGCTGCGCGATCATCCAGCCCACCCGCAGGCCGGGGCTGAGCACCTTGCTCATTGAACCGCAGTGGGCGATCCATTCGCGGCTGCCAGGCAGGTCCTTCGACAGGCTCAGGACAGAACGGGGGGGTGGGGACGCGGGGTCGAAATACAGGTCGCCGTAAGGATCGTCTTCCACGATCAGGGTCTGGTACTTGACCGCCAGTTCGAGGACCTTCCTGCGCCGCTCCAGTGACAGCAGCGCGCCGCTCGGGTTGCCGAAGGTGGGGATCAGGTACACGAACTTGGGCTTGTGTTCGACGATCAGCTGTTCCAGTTGCTCGGTGTCGACGCCATGCGCGTCGATGGGCGCGCTCACCAGCTCGGCGCCGTAGAGGCGGAAGCACTGGATGGTGGCCAGGAAGGTCGGGCCCTCCACGATCACCTTGTCGCCCGGGCTGATCATCGTCTTGCCCAGCAGGTCCAGCGCCTGCTGGCTGCCGGTGGTGACGATCAGGCCGTCCGGCGCCACCTCCACGCCCTTGGTGCCCATGAAGGCCGCCAGCTGCTGGCGCAGCGGCTCGTAGCCTTCGGTGGCGCCGTATTGCAGCGCGCCGCCGGGTTCCTCCGTCAGGGCCGCGTCGGCGGCGGCCTTGATGCCGGCGACGTCGAACATCGCGCTGTCCGGGAAGCCGCCGGCGAAGGAGATGATGCCGGGCTTGCCCAGCAGCTTGAACAGCTCGCGGATGGCGGAGGTTTCGACGTTGTTCAGGCGGGTGGCGAATTGGAGGGGCATGGTGGTGTCTGCGAGCGGTTGGCGGGCGGAGAAACGGGGTCGGAGCCGAATTTCGAAGTGGAGCTGCCGGCTCCGGAATCGCTATTGTCCCGAATTCGGATCCGACCCCGTTTCACGGCGCGGGCGCGGCGGCCCTCGCGGCGGGCGAATCCGTTCAGAATGGCAGCTCCTGCCAGAAACGATCGACATGCACGCCAAGAACATCTTCTCCCTCTTCCGCAAGGCCGGCGCAGCCTGGATCGACGACTTCGCGCCCAGCATGGGCGCGGCGATCTCGTACTACACCGTGTTCTCGCTGGCGCCGCTGCTGGTGATCGTGATCGCGGTGGCGGGCGCGGTGTTCGGGCGCGAGGCCGTCACCGGCCAGATCGTCGGCCAGCTCAGCGGGCTGATCGGCAAGGACGGCGCCCAGGTGGTGCAGGGCCTGGTGGCCGCGGCCAGCGACACCCACCGCGGGCTGGTGGCCAGCCTGATCAGCGCCGTCATCCTGCTAGTGGGCGCCACCACGGTGTTCGCCGAGCTGCAGAGCGCGCTGGACCGCATCTGGCACGTGCCGCCGGCGGCCCGGCCCAGCGGCATCGTGGCGCTGCTGCGCACCCGGCTGGTGTCGTTCGGGCTGATCCTGGGCGTGGCCTTCCTGCTGATGGTCTCGCTGTCGGTCAGCGCCGGCCTCGCCGCCCTGGGCACCTGGGCCGGCAGCGTGGTGCAGGGCTGGGAGCTGATGCTGCAGGCGCTCAATGCGCTGATCTCGCTGTCCATCGCCACGCTGCTGTTCGCGATGATCTTCAAGCTGATGCCCTCCACCCACATCGCCTGGCGCGACGTCTGGATGGGCGCCGGCGTGACGGCGGTGCTGTTCGAGGCGGGCAAGCTGCTGATCGGCCTGTACCTGGGCAAGGGCAGCCTGACGGAATCGTTCGCCGCCGCCGGCTCGCTGGTGGTGCTGCTGGCCTGGGTGTATTACGCGGCGCAGATCTTCCTGCTGGGCGCGGAGTTCACCAAGGTGTACGCCGACGAGCACGGCTCGCTGGCCGGCGCCAAGGCGATGCAGAAAACCGAGCAGACCGCCGTCGAGGGCAAGCCGGTGGAAGTGCCCAAGACGGGGCCGTCGGTGCCGGGCACGCAGGCGCCGCCGGGCCAGCAGGTGGAGCTGGCGGGCGCGGCACAGTCGGCGGCGGCGGTGCAGTCGCCGGCCGGGGCGCTGGCGGCCAAGCAGTCGGTGGTCGCGGGCAAGGGGTCCGTGGCCGGGTCGGCTGCCGCGCAGTCGGTCGACGTCGGCAAGCCGGTGATGGCCAGTTCCGCCGGCGGCACGCCGGTGGTCGCGGTGCCGGTGGCGCCCATCGGCCAGAAGGCGATCGACATGGAGATGGAGACCACCAAGAAGGCCATCATCACGCAGCTGGTCTCGCTGGCTGCGATCGCCCTGCTCGACGCCGCCGTGTCGAAGTACCAGAAGCGCGTCGACCAGCGCATCTCGGTCTCGTTCAACAGCCGCCGCCTGACGCCGCGGGTCAGGCGAAGGTAGACCGCTCCTACAGCGGCTGGCTCGCATGGCTGACCTGCGGGCCGTGCAATCCCGTGGATGCTCGGAGCCTTCCACAACACATCCTCGGGAGATTCCAAATGTTCAAGACCCAAGTCGCCGTTCTGTCCATGTTCGCCGCCCTCGCCATGGTGGCTGCTCCCGCCCAAGCCAAGGGTTGCCTGAAGGGCGCTGCCGTCGGCGGCGTCGGCGGCCATTTCATCGGCCACCACGGCCTGGCCGGCGCCGCCATCGGCTGCGCAGTGGGCCACCACCGCGCCAGCAAGCGCGCCGCCGAAGAGCAGCGCGTCGACACGTCCACCGCCGTCAAGAAGTAAGCACCGGCCGGCCCCGGCTCGCGCCGGGGCCGCTCAGAGCAGCGCCGCGAACGTGCGGCGCGCTGCATCCAGTTCCGGCACCAGCTTGTCCACCAGCTGGTCCCGCGTCATCCTGCTGGTGGCAACCGACAGGCTCATCGCGGCGACCAGCTCGCCGCGGCCGTTGCGGATCGGCACTGCGACCGAGCGCAGGCCCAGCTCCAGCTCCTCGTCGCTGATCGCATAGCCGCGCGTGCGCACCAGCGCGATTTCCCTCAGGATCTCGCGCATGCCGGTGCGCGTGCGCGGCGTCAGCGCCGGGCGCGACATGCGATTGAGCATGAACTCCACCTGCGCCACGGGCTGCTCCGCCAGCAGCACCCGGCCGGTGGCGCTGGCATAGGCGGGCAGCCGCACGCCGATGCCCAGACCGCTGGACAGGCTGCGGCGGTGGGTGGACCGCGCCACGAACACCGAATCCTGCGCGTCCAGCACCGCGATCGAGGCCGACTCCTTGGTGCGTTCGCTCGTCATCTCCAGGATCGGCTGCGCCACCTTGGTCAGCGGATCCGACGCCACATAGGCGTGTCCCAGCCGCAGCGACCGCGGCGCCAGCCGGAACTGCCGGCCGTCCTGGGTCGCGTAGCCGAGCTTGCACAGCGTCAGCAAGCTGCGGCGCACCGCTGCCTTGGTGTGGCCGGTGATCTCCGCGGCCTGGCTCAGGGTCAGCGGGCCCCTGGCGATGCCGAAGGCCTCCACGACGGCCAGGCCCTTCTCCAGGCCCATCACGTATTCCTTCTCTTCCCGCGCTGTATCCGGTTCGCCCGCCATCGACATGATCTGGCCCAAGAGTTCGATATGCGAACTATAAGTGCGAATTCATTGACCCCGATCAAGGCGCAGCCCACACTCGCGCCCTGCTTCCAATCGAATGACACTCATGACCATCACCACCACGCGGCGCTCCGTCCTGGCCCTGGGGGCCGCGCTGGCCGCCGGCAGCCGGCTCGCCATCGCCCAGGGCAGCAAGCCGATCCGCTTCATCGTGCCCTTCCCCGCCGGCGGCACCGCCGACATCCTGCCGCGCATCGTCGCGGAGAAGCTGCGCAGCAGCTACCCCGGCGGCGTCATCGTGGACAACCGCACCGGCGCCGGCGGCAACATCGGCGCCGACCTGGTGGCCCATGCGGATGCGGACGGCACCACCTTCCTGGTCTCGCCGCCCGGCCCGATCGCGATCAACAACCACCTGTACAAGTCGCTGCCCTTCGACCCGACCAAGTGGGTGCCGGTGACGGTGCTGGCCACCGTGCCCAACGTGCTCGCCGTGAGCAACAAGCTGCCGGTGAAGAACGTCGCCGAGCTGGTGGCGTACCTCAGGGCCAATCCCGACAAGGTCAGCTACGCCTCGCAGGGCAACGGCTCCACCTCGCACCTCACGGCCAGCCTGTTCATGGAAGTGACGGGAACGAAGATGGTCCACATCCCGTACAAGGGCACCGCGCCGGCGCTGGTGGACCTGGTCGGCGGCAACGTGGACGTGTTCTTCGACAACATCAGCTCGTCGGCCCAGTTCCACAACAACAACAAGCTGCGCATCCTGGCCGTGGCCGACGAACACCGCTCGGCGGCCCTGCCCCAGGTGCCGACGCTCCTTGAATCCAGGGTGCCGATGGAGGCCGTCACCTTCTTCTCCATCGTCGCGCCGCCCGGCACGCCGGCCGCCGTCGTCACCGCCATGTACAAGGCCGTGGCCGCCGTCCTGGCCCTGCCGGACGTCAAGCAGAAGTTCACCGAACAGGGCGCCGAGCCGCGCGGCTGGTCGCCCGAGCAGACCGGCGCCTTCATCAGGCGCGAGTCGGACAAGTGGAACAAGGTGATCAAGAGCGCCAACGTGACGCTGGAGTGACGATGCAGGAGCAGACCATCCACTGGGCTGGCCCGGGCCTGACGCGCATCCCGTACGACGTGTACAGCGACGCGGCGCTGGCCGCGAAGGAGCAGGAGAGGATCTTCCGGGGCGAAACCTGGAACTACCTGTGCCTGGACGCCGAACTGCCCGAGGGCGGCAGCTACCGCACCACCTTCGCCGGCGAAACGCCGGTGGTGGTGGTCAAGGACGACGACGGCGAGGTCTACGCCTTCGAGAACCGCTGCGCCCACCGCGGCGCGCTGATCGCGCTGGAGAAGTCGGGCCACACCGACGGCGGCTTCCAGTGCGTGTACCACGCGTGGAGCTACAACCGCCAGGGCGACCTGACCGGCGTCGCCTTCGAGGCCGGCGTCAGGGGCCAGGGCGGCATGGGCAAGAGCTTCTGCAAGCAGGACCACGGTCCGCGCAAGCTGCGGGTCGCGGTCTATTGCGGGCTGGTGTTCGGCAGCTTCAGCGAGGAGGTGCCGGGCATCGAGGAGTACCTGGGCGACGAGATCTGCCAGCGCATCGAGCGCGTGCTGCACAAGCCGGTGGAGGTGATCGGCCGCTTCACCCAGGCGCTGCCGAACAATTGGAAGCTGTACGTGGAGAACGTCAAGGACAGCTACCACGCCAGCCTGCTGCACCTGTTCTTCACCACCTTCGAACTGAACCGGCTGTCGCAGAAGGGCGGGCTGATCGTCGACGCCTCGGGCGGGCACCACGTGAGCTACTCGATGGTGGACAAGGCGGCGGCCGCCACCAGCGACACCTCGTACAAGGAGCAGGGCCTGCGCTCGGACGACAACCGCTACCGCCTGAAGGACCAGACCGTGCTCTCGGGCTTCGAGGAATACAACGACGGCGTGACGCTGCAGATCCTGTCGGTGTTCCCCGGCTTCGTGCTGCAGCAGATCCAGAACTGCCTGGCGGTGCGCCAGGTGCTGCCCAAGGGCGCCGAGCGCACCGAGCTGAACTGGACCTATATCGGCTACAGCGACGACACGCCGGCCCAGCGCACCGTGCGCCTGAAGCAGTTGAACCTGGTCGGCCCGGCGGGCTTCATCTCGATGGAAGACGGCGCGGTCGGCGGCTTCGTGCAGCGCGGCATCGCCGGCGCCCACGGCATGGAAGCGGTCGTGGAAATGGGCGGGGACGGCGCATCCTCCAGCGAGGGCCGTGCCACCGAAGCCTCGGTGCGCGGCTTCTGGAAAGCCTACCGTCGGCACATGGGCGAATGAGCATGATCGACCTGCTGCAACTGTGCGCGTTCAACGCGCAATACGCCCGCGCCATCGACAGCGACGCGCTGGAGCAATGGCCTTCTTTCTTCACCGAGGACTGCCTGTACCGCATCACCCACGTGGAGAACGAGCGCGACGGCCTGGCCGCCGGCATCGTCTATGCCGACTCGCGCGCGATGCTGGAAGACCGCATCGCCGCGCTGCGCCAGGCCAACATCTACGAACGCCAGCGCTACCGCCACCTGCTGGGCATCCCGCTGATCGAGCAGGCTGACAGCGGCAGCGCCAGCGCCCGCACCCCGTTCATGGTGGCGCGGATCATGGCCACCGGCGAGACCATGCTGTTCGCCACCGGCGAGTACCGGGACCGCTACGTGCTGCAGGACGGCAGGCTGCTGCTGGCCGAACGCACCGCCATCTGCGACAGCACGGTCACCGACACGCTGATGGCGCTGCCGCTGTGACCCGCAGGATCGCGCTGTCCGCCGGCGACCCGAACGGCATCGGTCCGGAGATCGTGCTGCGGGCGCTGGAGGCGCTGGACGGCGAGAACAGGATGAAGCTCGCGGTCTTCGGGCCGCCGGAGGTGCTGCAGCGGGCGGCGAGATCGATCGGCCTGGAGCACGTGCTGGCGCGCCTGGACCTGCGGCCGGCCGGCCAGTTGCCGGCCGCCGCCGCCGTGCCCGGCGAAGTCAACGCGCAGGCCGGGGCCAGCGCGGTCGCCTGCGCCACTGCGGCCATCCTCGCCTGCGAGGCCGGCGAGTTCGACGCGGTGGTGGCCGGCCCGCACCACGAGACGGCCATCAGCCAGGCCGGCATCGCGTTCAACGGCTATCCGTCGCTGCTGGCAAGGGTCTGCGGCCAGCCGCAGGACAGCGTGTTCCTGATGCTGGTGGGCGGCGGCCTGCGGATCGTGCACGTGACGCTGCACGAATCGGTGGCGACGGCGCTGGCGCGCATCACGCCCGGACTGATCGTGGCCGCCACGCAGGCGGGCGTGCGCGCGTGCGCGTTGCTCGGCCTGCCCGATCCGGCGTTGGCGCTGTTCGGCATCAACCCCCATGCGTCCGAAGGGCGGCTGTTCGGCCCCGAGGACGAGGACCTGGTCGGGCCGGCGGTGCGGCAGTTGCGCGCGCTGGGCGTGCGCGTGGACGGGCCCGCAGGCGCCGACGTGCTGCTGGCCGGGCGCAAGCACGACCTCTATGTGGCGATGCTGCACGACCAGGGCCACATCCCGGTCAAGCTGCTGGCGCCGCAGGCGGCCAGCGCGCTGTCGATCGGCGCCAGCGTGCTGCTGGCCAGCACCGGCCACGGCAGCGCGATGGACATCGCCGGCCGGGGCGTGGCCAGACCCGACGCCCTGCTGCGCAGCCTGCGCCTGGTCGCCGGCATCCCTTCCTGAACCGACCCACCGAAGTTTCCCCATGGCTTACGACGTTCGCATCGCCGGCACCGACCTGCATTTTTCCTGCGGCGAGGGCGAGAACCTGCTGGACGCCGCGCTCAAGGCCGGCATCGAGATGCCTTACTCCTGCCGCAAGGGCGTGTGCGGCAACTGCGCTGGCGGCATCGAGTCCGGCCAGGTGAAATGCCCGCCCAGCGACGTCGCCGGTGCGGGCCAGGTGTTGTTCTGCCAGTGCCTGCCGGCCTCCGACCTGGCGATCGTGCCGGCCGCGTGGCACCGCGTCGATCCGGCTGCGCGCAAGACCTTCAGCGCCAAGGTGTTCCGCAATACGCTGGCTGCCGACGACGTCAGCGTGCTGCAACTGCGGCTGCCCGCCGGCCAGCGCGCCAAATTCAGGGCCGGCCAGTACCTGCAGGTGGAATTGCCGGACGGCAGCCGCCGCTCGTACTCGATGGCCAATCCGCCGCACGAGAGCGACACGCTGCAGCTGCACGTGCGCCACGTGGCGGGCGGGCAGTTCACGCAGATCGTGCCCACGCTCAAGAGCGGCGACCTGCTCAAGGTGGAACTGCCCTTCGGCAACTTCGAGCTGAAGGAAGAAACGTCGGCGCCGATGCTGTGCGTGGTGGGCGGCACCGGCTTCGCGCCGGTGAAGTCGCTGCTGGACGACCTGGTGAAGAAGGGCGTCGGGCGTCCGGTGACCCTGGTCTGGGGCGGCCGCAATGCGGGCGGCCTGTACCTGATGACTGCGGTGGAGCGCTGGAAGAAGCTGCTCCCCGGCTTCACATTCATTGCGGCGGTGGAAGACGCCGCGGATGCGCAGGCGCTGGCAGGCTTCCATGGACGCGTCGATGACGCGGTGCGGGCGAATTTCCCGAGCCTGGACGGCCACGAGGTCTACTGCTGCGGCGCCCCGCCGATGGTGGCTGCCGTGAAGAAGGCTTGCGTGCAGGAGCGCGGCCTGGATCCCAGGCACTTCTTCAGCGACGTGTTCGTGCCCGGACCGGCAGCGACCTGACTGGCCTCTTTGCCGGATCGACGCTGCCGTCCACAATACCGGCATGATCGAAAAACACATCGACATCACCACGCGCGCCGGGGCGATGAACAGCTTCGTGGTCCACCCGGAAGAACACGGGCCGCATCCGGTCGTCCTGTTCTACATGGACGCGCCGGGCAAGCGCGAGGAATTGCACGACATGGCGCGGCGGCTGGCCTCGGTCGGCTACTACGTGGTGCTGCCCAACCTCTACTACCGCCGCAGCCACGACTACTGGCTCAAGGAACGCACCGAGCCGGCGCTGGCGGTGATGTTCGACCACATGCATTCGCTGACCAACGCGCTCGTCACCCAGGACACCGAGGCGATGCTGCGCCACATCGACGCCCAGCCGGAAGCGGACGGCGCGCGCGTCGGCGCGGTGGGCTACTGCATGAGCGGGCCCTTCGTGATGGCGGCGGCGGCGGCCTTCCCGCAGCGCATCAAGTCGATCGCCTCCATCCACGGCGCGCAGCTGGTCACCGACAAGCCCGATTCGCCGCACCTGATGGCGCCGAAGATCAAGTGCGAAAGCTACTTCGCCTGCGCCCAGACCGACAGGTGGGCGCCGCCGGAAACGATCGCCGTGCTGCAGCAGGCATTGCAGGCGGCGGGAACGCCGCACCGCATCGAGTGGTATCCCGGCACCGAGCACGGCTTCGTCTTTCCGCTGCGCGC
The DNA here is from genome assembly GCF_042655405.1 of Caenimonas terrae. Taxonomy (NCBI): domain Bacteria; kingdom Pseudomonadati; phylum Pseudomonadota; class Betaproteobacteria; order Burkholderiales; family Comamonadaceae; genus Caenimonas; species Caenimonas terrae. Next base: position 440,573 of record NZ_JBHSMF010000006.1, read on the forward strand.
CGGCATCTACGACCGCGCCGGGGCCGAGCGCCACTGGGAGCGGCTGTTCGACCTGTTCCGCCGCACCCTGCCGCAGTAGCCCTCAGGCGCCGGCCCGGCGCCGCAGCGTCATCGCATTGGGCAGCGGCACCGAGCGCTGCAGCACCTCCTCGCCCAGCCACAGCGCGCTCTTGCGCGCCCGCGCCGCCACCGCCCGCGCCGGCATCTGCTGGTAGTCGTCGTTGAACACCTCGAAGCTGTAGTCGCCCCGGTAGCCCAGCGCGTGCAGCCGCGTCACCCAGTCCGCCACCTGCGCGCTGTGCACGCCCTCGCCCGGAAACACGCGGAAATGGCGCGCCGTGGTGATGCGCTCCTCCACCGACGGGATCTCCTGCCACATGAAGTCGGCCAGCTGCACCAGGAAGATCTTGTCCGGATCGAGCTGGTCGATCTCCTCGGCCGGGGTCTTGGCGGCGAAGGCATGGAACGAATCCAGCCCGATGCCCAGGTTGAACATGTCGGCGCGCAGCACCAGGTCCCAGGCCTGCGGGAAGACGTTGACGGTGCGGCCCCAGGACAGCGCCTCGTAGGCCACGTTCACGCCCAGCGGCACCGCCAGCATCGCCAGCTTGCGCAGGTCGCGCGCCATCGCGTCCAGGTCGGTGCTGGCGTGGGTGGAGGTCGACGAGCAGACCAGCAGCACCTTGGCGCCGACCGCCGCCGTCACCTCCAGCATCGACTTGGCCACGTCCACCTTGTAGTCGTGCAGGTGGCCGCTCAGGCCCTCGAAGTCGCGCATCACCTGCATGCCGGTGACGCGCAGGCCGCTGGCGCGCACCTCCTCCACCGCCGCCTCGTAGCCGTCGGGATGGCCGACCACGTCGCGCGCGCCCAGCATCACCTGGGTGAAGCCGGCCTCGCGCGCCGCCTTCAGCTTGGCGCCCAGCGGGCCGCCGAAGGAGATGGTGTCGATGCCGAAGTCGCTGGTGTTGCCGCCGTCATGGATGCTGCTGTTCATGGCGCTCACCCCTGCGTGTGGACCAGCTCGAAGGTCAGGCCGAACAGCGCCGGCTTCATCAGCGCGCCGCGGGTGTCGCTGTGGACCTTGCCCGACTCGAAGAAGTCCACGCCGCGCGCGCGCAGCTGCGCCACCGCGGCCAGCACGTCCGGCGTGCCGAAGGCCACCCGCGCCAGCGACTCCTCGCCCTCCACGTCGACGATGCCCGCCTCCGGCTCGATCAGCTGCAGGTAGAAGGTGCCGCAGGGGCTGCGCAGCACCCGGCCCTTGGGCAGGATGCCGAAGCGCTGCTCGTCGGGCACCTGGGTGAAGCCGAACAGCTCGCGGTAGAAGTCGGTCCAGTTCTCGGTGCGTTCGTTGCCGATGTACTGCACCAGGCCGAACCAGTCCATGCCGGCGACGGCGGGCGGATTGCGCTCCACGGTGGGGATCGGCACGAAGTCCACGTCGTAGATCGAGAACTCGCGCCAGCGGTCGACGAAGTAGATGCGGCTGCTGCCGACGCCGTGGATCGCCGGGATGTGCAGCTCCATCGGCTCCACGTTGACCGGCACCGCCCAGGCGCCGCGCTCCAGCGCGCGCCGGTAGGCGGCGCCGGCGTCGCGCACGCGCAGCGCGAGCGCCGACAGCACCGGCGTCTCCGACAGCGCGCCGGCGCGCGGCTGGCCGTTGCCGTGGGCGTTGACGATGATGTTCATGCCGCCCTGCCGGTACAGCAGCACCTCGCGCGAGCGGTGCCGCGCCACCGGCTGGAAGCCGATGCTCTCCAGCACCTGGCCCAGCGCCTGCGGCTTGCTGGTGGCGTACTCCACGAACTCGATGCCGGCCAGCGCCACCGGGTTGGGCTGCTCGCCGATCGCCTCGCGGTCCTCGATCTGGGGGTCGGTCATGGCGTGCTCCTGTCGAAATGGTTGGACCCGGCCGGGTCGATGGCGACGGCGGCGCCGCCCTGGGCGGCGGATTCGGCCACCGCCAGCGTGGCGCGCAGCGTGCGGCCCGCGTCCTGGGCGCTGACCCGCGGCGCGTCCAGCCCGCGGATCACGGCGCAGAAATGCTCCAGCTGGCGCACCAGCGGATCGGCCCGCGTCACCGGCAGGCGCTGGGTGCGCAGCGGCCGCTGCCACGATGCCTCGCCGTCGTAGGTGCGCAGCCGCATGGTCGGCACGCCCAGCGAGCCGCGATCGCCGCCGATCACGTAGCAGTCTTCGTCGGGGTCGCGGTCGTAGGCCTGGTTCTCGCCGCTGGTCTGCTCCCAGCTGCGCGGCCCGGCGGCGCAGTCGCTGACCAGGAAGGTGCCGAGCGCGCCGCCGGCAAAGCGCAGCGCCACCGCGGCCGTGTCTTCCACCTCGAAGCCGCGGGCGGCGTTGGACGCCAGCGCGCGGACCTGCACGATCTCGCCCATCAGCGCGCGCATGTTGTCGACCTCGTGCACCAGGTTCACCAGGATCGGGCCGCCGCCGCGCCGGCAGCGCCACGGCGCCTCCGTGAAATACGCGTCCGGCTTGCGGAAGGTGGCGCTGCCCTGGAAGGCGGTGAGCCGGCCGAGCCGGCCGCCGTCGATCACGGCGCGCGCCGCCTCCAGCGCCGGGCTGTAGCGCCGGTGGTGGCCCACCAGCACCGGCACCCGGCTGGCCGCCTCCGCCTGCGCCAGGCGCTGGGCGCCTTCCTGCGTGTCGGCCACCGGCTTTTCCACCAGCACCGGGATGCCGCGGGCGATGCAGGCCAGCGCCCCCGCCACGTGCAGCGGGGTGGGGGTTGCCAGGATCACGCCGTCCGGCTTGCTGGCATCCAGCATCGCTTCCAGTTGCTCGAACAGGGGGACGCCGGCCTCGCGCGCTGCCGCCTGCGCGGCGGGCGCGGGATCGGTGACGGCCACCAGCGTGCAGTCGCCGCTGGCCAGCACGCGCTGCACGTGCGCGCGGCCGATGGCGCCGAGCCCGGCGACCGCCAGCCGCAGCGGCGCACGGCGGGCCATCAGGCGGGCTGCGCGGCGCCGGCGTGCGCGCCGCCCAGGAACAGCCGTTCGATGTTCGGGTCCGACAGCAGGTCGCCCGCGGGCTTTTGCAGCACCAGCCGGCCCGATTCGAGCGCGATCGCCTCGTCCGCCATCTTCAGCGCGCTCTTGACGTTCTGCTCCACCATCAGCACGGTGGTGCCCTCGTCGGCCAGCCGCCGCAGCAGCCGGAACACGTCGGCCACCACCAGCGGGCTCAGGCCGATCGAGGGCTCGTCGATCAGGATCACCTTGGGCCGCAGCAGCAGCGCGCGCCCCACCTCCAGCTGCTTCTGCTCGCCGCCCGACAGCGCCGAGGCGCGGCTGTGCAGCCGCTCCTTGACCCGCGGGAACAGCTCCAGCACCTCGGGGATGCGGGCGTGGGTGGTCTTCATGCCCAGCGTGATGCCGCCCAGCTCCAGGTTCTCCCAGACCGTCAGCTGGCCGAACAGGTTGCGGCCCTGCGGCACGAAGGCCACGCCGTGCTGCACCAGCAGCTCCTTGGCGCCGGCGCCGGTGATGTCCTGGCCGTCCAGCCGGATCCGGCCCTGGCGCACCTTGAGCAGGCCGAACAGCGTCTTGAGGACGGTGGACTTGCCGGCGCCGTTGGGTCCCAGCAGCAGCGTGATCTTGCCGCGCCTGGCCTTGAAGCTCAGGTTGTTCAGGATCATGAAGTCGCCGTAGCCGGCGAGCACGTTGTCGAATTCGATGCAGGTGTCGTCCATGGTCGTCATCTCAGGCTCCCAGGTAGGCGTCCAGCACCTGCTTGTTGGACCGGATCTCGGCCGGCGTGCCCAGCGCCATCACCTTGCCCTCCACCATCACCAGGATGCGGTGGCACAGGTCCATCACGAAGTCCATGTTGTGCTCGATCACCACGAACGAGCCCTTGCGGGTCTTGTTCAGTTCCTTGAGCAGCGTGCTGATGCCGCCGACCAGGCTCGGATTGACGCCGGCGCAGGGCTCGTCCAGCAGCACCAGGTCGGGCTCGCTCATGAAGGCCATCGCGATGTCCACCAGCTTTTGCTGGCCGTAGCTCAGCTCGCCGGCCTTCTTGTCGGCCACGTGGCGGATGCGGAACTGGTCGATCAGCGCGTCGGCCCGGGCGCCCAGGCCCGAATCGCCGGGCGCGAACATGCGGCCGAACATGCTGCCCTGGTGTTCCTGCGCGGCGACGATCAGGTTGTCGCGCACGCTCATCTTGCCGAACACCTGCAGGGTCTGGAAGGTGCGGCCGACGCCGCGCTGGTTCAGCTCCACGGGTGAGAGGCGCGTGATGTCCTGGCCATTGAGCTCGATGCGGCCGGCGTCGGGCGTGATCTGGCCCAGCACGCTGTTGAACATCGTGGTCTTGCCCGAGCCGTTGGGGCCGATCACGCCGAAGATCTCGCCGGGCAGCACCTCGAAGGACACGCCCGCCACGGCGTGGATGGCGCCGTAGGACTTCTTCAGGTCGCTGACCTTGAGCACCGGCGCGGTCATGCCTGCACTCCCACGGCCGCCGCGGACGCGGCGCGGGCCGCGGACGCTTCGCGTGCCAGCCGGCGGGCGCGCACGCGGTCCGGGATGCTGAGCAGGCCGTCGGGCAGCCACAGCATCAGCAGCACCACCGCGCTGCCGAACACGAACAGGTACCAGGCCTGCGCGAAGCGCAGCCACTCGGGCAGCAGCACGCCGACGGCGGAGCCCAGCAGCGGGCCGAAGAAGTAGCCCGGGCCGCCGACCACCACCATCAGGTACATCATGAACGAGGTGCCCACCGCGAACGGCGCCGGCTCGATGAACTGCACCAGCGAGGCGAACAGCGCACCGGCGATGCCCGCGTACACCGCGCCGAAGGCGAACGACAGCAGCGTGTAGGCCTGGATCCGGATGCCCAGCGACTCGGCCCGGATCGGGTTGTCGCGCAGCGCGGTGAAGGCCTTGCCCCAGGGCGAGGCCAGCAGCTTCCACATCAGCGCCGACAGCAGCACCGTCACGCCGAGCACGAAGTAGTAATAGGCCAGCGAGCCTTCCAGCGAGAGGCCGAACAGCTCGGGCCGGCCGATGTTGTTGATGCCGAAGGTGCCGCCGGTCAGCGACTCCTCGTTGCGCAGCACCAGCCAGACGGCGGTGTTGAAGCCCAGCGTCGCGAACGCCAGGTAGATGGTCTGCACCCGCAGCGCCGGAAAGCCCAGCGCCAGCCCGATCAGGAAGCAGCCCAGCACCGCCACCGGCAGCCCGATCCAGAAGCTGATGCCGTGCTGCATCAGGATCGCCACCGTGTAGGCGCCGATGCCGAAGAAGGCGGCGTGGCCCAGCGACTTCTGGCCGGCGTAGCCGACCGTCAGGTTCAGCCCCATGTTGGCGATCACGTAGACCAGCCAGGTGCTCAGCAGGTAGATGCCGTAGTTCTTGAGGAAGGGCGGCACGGCCAGCAGCAGCAGGCCGAGCGCGAGGAGGAACAGCGTCGATTTTTTCATGGCGGGCTGCCCTCAGACCTTGCGTTCGATTTTCTGGCCCAGCAGCCCTTGCGGCTTGAACAGGATGACCAGCATGAAGATGACCAGCGCCACCGCGTCCTTGTAGGCCGCCGACACGTAGTGCGCGGCCAGGTTCTCGCTGACGCCGACGATGATGCCGCCCAGCAGCGCGCCGCGCGAGTTGTTGAAGCCGCCGATGATCGCGGCGAAGAAGGCCTTGGTCGCCAGCCCCTCGCCCATGTCGAACTTGGCCAGGTAGGTGGGCGTGACCAGCAGCGCCGCGGCGCAGGCCAGCACGGCGTTGATGGCGAAGGTGTAGAACACCATGCGCGGCACGTTGATGCCCAGCACGGTGGCGCTCTCGGTGTTCTGCGCCACCGCCTGCATCGCGCGGCCGGTGACGGTGCGCGACAGCCATGCCTGGGTGCCCAGCACCAGCAGCAGCGCCGCCAGCAGGGTGCCGATGTCGCCCGAGGTCACGGTGACGCCGGCCACGCGGATCAGCGTGTCGCCGAACAGGCTGGGAAAGGGATGGGCCTCGGCGCTGTAGCCGGCCCGCACGCCGTTGCGGATGGCGATCGACAGGCCCAGCGTCGCCACCACCACCGGCATCATGCCGAAACGTAGTAGCGGATCGGCGATGCCGCGCTTGAAGCCCCAGCCCAGCACCAGCACCGCGATGGCGCAGGTGAAGGCGAAGCTGACCAGCAGCGGCAGGCCCATGGTGTTGAAGGCCAGCATCATGAAGGCCGGCAGCATCACGAACTCGCCTTGCGCGAAGTTGATGGTGCCGCTGGCCTGCCACAGCAGCGTGAAGCCCAGCGCCGCCAGCGCGTAGATGGCGCCGGTGGCCATGCCGGACAGCAGCAGTTGGACCAGGTCCGTCATGGTCGCCTCAGCCGCCCTTCTTGCTGCCCAGTGCCGGCAGCACTGCCTTGACTTCCTGCTTGCCGTTCTTGACTTCCACCAGGAAGCTCTCGCGGTCGATGTCGCCCTTGTCGTCGAAGCTGACGTCCATCAGCACGCCCGGCTCCTTGGCGGCGCTGATGGTCAGGCCCTTCATCGCCTTGGCCAGCGCGGCGCGGTCGATCTTGCCGGCCTTCTCCAGCGCCGCCTTCATGATGTAGACGCCGGTGTAGCCCTTGATGCCGTTGTGGTCCGGGATGTAGTGGTAATCGCGCTCGAACTTGGCGCGGAAGGCCCGCATCGACGGCACCGGCGCGTCCACCGACAGCCCGATGTGGGCCACGGCGCCGTTGGCGGCGTCGCCGGCCAGCTCGATCACCTTCTGGCTGGTCAGCACGGTCTCGCCGACGATCGGCTTGTTCACGCCCTGCTTGCGCAGCTCGCGCAGCGCGCGCGCCGCCTCTTCCTCGTTGGTGTAGACGAAGATCACGTCGGCGTTGCTCTGCTTGGCCTGCAGCACCGGCGCGGCGAAGTCCAGCTTGCCCGGGTCGGTGGAGATGTTGGCCACCACCTTGACGCCCAGGTCGGCCAGCGACTTGGTCACCATGTCGCTGCCGCCCTTGCCGAAGTCGTTGTTGACGTAGATCACCGCCACCGTCTTGGCCTTGAGGTTCTGCGCGATGTAGCGCGCCACCTTGGGCATCGAGGTGGCCTGGCCGAAGCTGGTGCGGTAGACGTAGGGGTTGCCCTGGGTGGTGATGGAGGCCGCCTCGGCGCCGGTGAAGTTGGGGATCTTGGCGCGCCGGGTCTCGTTCATGCTGACGATCATCGAGCCGGAGAAGCCGGGGCCGAACACCGCCAGCACGTCGTCGTCGACCGCCTTCTGGGCCAGGCCCTTGGCGACGCCGGGATTGCTCTGCGTGTCGTAGTGGGTGACCTCGATCTTCTTGCCCAGGATGCCGCCGGCGGCGTTGATCTCCTTGATGGCGAGGTCCATGCCGTTCTTGAAGTTGGTGCCGACGGTGGCACCGGTGCCGGACAGCTCCTGCAGGCTGGCGATCTTGATCGTCGCCTGCGCGTGGGCCGCGCCGGCGACGAGGGCGAGCGCGGCGACGGCCGCGGTCAGGGATTGGCGGATCATGGTCATGGTGTTGTCTCCTGGAACGTTGAAGCGAGGGTGACGGGGGGCTGTTGCGGCGCCAGCAGCGCGCGCAGGTCGGTGGCATCGGCCTGCACCCGGCGCGCCAGCGCCTGGTAGCCGAAGAAGGCAAGGTACTCGGGGATCTGCTGGATCAGCATCTCGTAGCCGGGATGGCAGGCCAGGCCGCGCGCGCGGCAGGCCTGCAGCAGCGGCGTCGGCTGGTTCTTCATCAGGATGTCGATCACGGCGGCGTGCCCTTCGCAGCGCGCCACGTCGAAGGGCAGCGGGTCGCCGGGGCGCAGGCCCAGCGGCGTGGAATTGACGACGATGTCGAAGCCGGCCGGGTCGGCGGCGTCCAGCGCCACCACCTCGACGCCGAACTCCGCCTGCAGCCGCGAAGCAACCGTGGCGGTGCGGCCGGGCACGTTGTCGTACAGCGCCAGCCGGCGCACGCCGCGCTCGCACAGCGAGGCGGCGATGGCCACGCCGCCGCCGCCGACGCCCACCACCAGCGCGTCGCGGCCGGCGCAGGGGATGCCGAAGTGGTCCAGCGCCTTGACGAAGCCGATGCCGTCGAACAGCGCGCCTTCCAGCGAGCCATCCGGATTGCGGCGGGCGGCGTTGACGGCGCCGGCGGCGCGGCCCAGCCGGTCGCAGCGGTCCAGCAGCTCCACCATCGCGGTCTTGTGCGGGATCGCCAGCCAGAGGCCGTCGATGTTGCCGGCGGCGGTGACGTTGCGCACGAAGCGCTCCAGGTCGGCCGGCCGCACATGGGCCGGCGCCAGCACCGCATCGATGCCGTGGGTGCGGAACAGGTGGTTGAACATCTCGGGCGCGCGCACCTGGCTGACCGGGTCGCCCAGGATCAGGAAGACGCGGGTGGTGCCCGTGATCGGAAGTGCGGCCGCAGCGCCGGCGGAAAGGGATGCTGTTGTCATGTCGGGGGCAACGATAGGCACCCCGGGGGTTTCCCTCAAGCCATTTGTGGCCCCGGTGCGCGATGATCGCTCACACCGCGCGACTACCGCGTGTTTGCCGGGTTTCCCCTTATGAGCGAGCCTCCCTTCGAGATCGACCCGAAGGACCTGATCGAAGGCCTGGGCAAGGGCCTGAAGGTGATCGAGGCCTTCGACGACGACCATCCGCGGCTGACGGCCAGCGAGGCCGCCGCATTGACCGGCATCTCGCGCACCGCGGCGCGCCGCTTCCTCCTGAGCCTGTGCCACTTCGGCTATGCGGCCACCGACGGCAAGTCGTTCTGGCTGGCGCCGCGGGTGCTGCGCCTGGGCCAGAGCTACCTGGGCGCGGCCCGGCTGCCGCGGCTGGTGCAGCCCTTCATCCAGCGCATCTCGATGCAGAGCGGCGAGACCGTCAACATGAGCGTGCTGGACGGCCACGAGATGGTCTACGTGGCGCGCAGCAATCCGCCGCGCTACGTGTCGATCGGCTACCAGGTCGGGGTGCGGGTGCCGGCCCACGTGGTGACGCCCGGCACCGCGGTGCTCTCCACCTTCAGCGACGAGCTGCTGGACGAATGGATCGCCGAGCACGAGTTCACCGGCTTCACCGCCCACAGCGTCACCGACCCGGCGGCCTTCCGCGCCAACGTGCTGGCCGCCCGCGCGCTCGATTACTGGACCACCGACCAGCAGCTGGACGCCGGGCTGCGCGGCATCGCGCTGGCGCTGAAGGACCGGCGCGGCAACTGCCAGGGCGCGCTCGGCATGACGCTGCAGATGCAGGCCTACACCGGCGAGCAGATGGTGGAGCAGCTGCTGCCGCTGCTGCGCGAGGCGGCGCAGGCGCTGCGGCCGCTGCTCTAGCCCTTGCCCAGCGGCGTGCGCGAGAACAGGCCGGAGGCGTTGATCTCCAGCGCCAGTTCGGCGGCCGCCGCCAGCAGCGCCGGCGCCAGCGCCTGGATGCGGGCCGCGGTGAGGCGCCGGCGCGGACCCGCGATGCTGATGACGCCGATGGCGGGCGCGCCGGCGCGCCGCACCGGCGCCGCGACCGCTGACATGCCGGGCGCGAACACCTCGTCGATCATCGCGTAGCCCCGCACCCGCGCGGCGTGCAGGAAGCCGAGCAGGGCCTTGACGGTGGTCGGCGCCTTCGGCCCGTACTGCTGCGGCGGGCCGAAGCCCTGCCGGGCCACCAGCGCCACCGCGCGTTCGTCCGACAGCGTCAGCAGCCAGGCATGGCCCGAGGACGTGCAGGACAGGCGCGCGTCCATGCCCATGTCCGGGTCGTAGCGGAAGCCCTTGCGGCCGCCCTCGGCCTTGGCGACCCAGGTCAGCCGGTCCTCGTCCACGATCGACAGCCGCACCAGCTCGCCCGAGCGTTCCGCCAGCCGCTCGATCAGCGGCTGGGCGACGTCGACGATGCCCGACCCGCTGAGGAAGCCCAGCCCCAGCGCCACCAGCCGGGTCGTCAGCACATAGTCGCCCTGCGGCCGCACCTGCCGCACGTAGCCGCGCGACTTCAGCTGCGCCAGCAGCCGGTGGCAGGCGCTGCGCGGAATGTCGACGGCATCGGCGATGTGGGCCAGCGGCAGGCCGCCGGGCTGCGCCGCCATGTATTCGAGGATGCCCAGGCCGCGATCGAGCATGGTCGTCAAGGGATGGGCCGCTGTGGCGCCGGCGTCGTCGTTTCGCATGCCGGAACGATATTCCAGTCCGGAACGCCCCGCCACCGGGCTTTCCACAATCGGCCCCGACGCAGCCACAGGACTACCCGATGCCCCATCCGCTCTACGTTCTCAACGGCTCCAACCTGAACATGCTGGGACGGCGCGAGCCGCACCTGTACGGCACCACCACGCTGGCGCAGGTGCAGGAACGCACCGAGGCGCTGGCGCGCGAGCTCGGGCTGGCCTGCGACTTCCGCCAGACCAACCACGAGGGCGTGCTGGTGGACTGGATCCAGGAGGCGTTCGAGCAGGACGCCGCCCTGATCATCAACCCGGCCGGCTTCTCGTTCCGCTCGGTCCCGGTGCTGGACGCGCTCAAGCTGATCCGCAAGCCGCTGATCGAGGTCCACATCACCAACATCCACCAGCGCCCCGAGCCCTACCGGCATTCGCTGGTGTCGCAGGCGGCCACCGGCGTGATCTGCGGCCTCGGCGCCGGCGGCTACCTGCTGGCGGTGCGCGCCGTCGCGCAGGCGCTCGCGCCGGCGGCCTGAGGCGCCGCTTTCCCTTTCCAGTCATCAATCACTTCCGAAGGAGACATTCGCATGACCATCACCCAGCTGCTCGCCTGCACCGCGCTCGCCACCGCCGCCCTGGCCGCCTCGGCCCAGGCGCCGGCCGTCAGGTTCGCCGGCATCATGGAACTGTCCGGCGGCGGCGCCACGCCCGGCACCAACTTCAACAACGGCGTCAAGCTGGCCGTCAAGGAGATCAACGCCGCCGGCGGCATCCTCGGCCGCCCGATCGACTACCAGCCAGTGGACACGCAGACCAACCCCGGCGTCGCCAAGGGCCTGGCGCAGAAGGCGGTCGACGACGGCGCCTATGTGGTGCTGGGGCCGGTGCATTCCGGCTCGATGCTGGTCACAATGTCCGAAACGCAGCGCGCCGGAGTGACCAATTTCACCGGCGGCGAAGCCGCAGCCATCACGCAGAAGGGCAATCCGTACGTGTTCCGCTCCTCGTTCACGCAGCTGACCTCGATGCCGAAGGTGGCGCGCTACATCAAGGACAGCGTCAAGGCGAAAACCGTCGCCGTCATGTACACCAACAACGACTACGGCAAGGGCGGCCACGACGCCATGCTCAAGGCGCTGGAGGCCGAGGGCATCAAGGTAGCCGTGGACGTCGCCACCGAGCCCGGCCAGATCGATTTCTCGGCGGCGGTGCTCAAGGTCAACCAGGCCGGCGCCGACGCGCTGTTCCTCTACACGCTGGAGGAAGAATCCGCGCGCGCCCTGCGCGAACTGCGCAAGCAGGGCTATGCCAGGCCGATCATCGGCGAGACCACCGCGGTCAGCCAGAAGACCATCGAGCTGGCCGGCGACGCCGCCAACGGCATGCTGGGCCACGTCGGCCTGACGGTGGACGCGCCGGAGCCGCGCATCAAGGCCTTCGACGAGAAGTTCCAGCGCGAATACAAGTACAAGAGCGACCACAACGGCCTGAAGGGCTACATCAGCGTGTACGTCGTCAAGGCCATGACGGAGAAGATCGGCAAGTTCGATTCCAGGGCGCTGTCGGAGGCGCTGCACGGCGCGAAGATCTCGGCCGCCCAGCATCCGGGCGTGCTGATGGACGTCTCGTTCGACCGCAACGGCGACCTCGACCGCGAGAGCTTCCTGATCCGCATCGACCAGGGCAAGCAGCGCGTGGTCGCGACGCTGCCGGCCATGTCCGCGAAGTAGCGATGCCCAGCCGGCCCATTTCCCTGGCCGCCCTCACGGTGCTGGAACTGGCGCCGCCGGAGATGGTGACCTGCGCCTTCGACGCGGGCTACAGCCACGTCGGCATCCGGCTGCTGCCGGCGACGCCCACCGAGCCGCAGTGGGACATCGTGGGCGACACGCCGCTGCTGCGCGAGCTCGAGCGCCGGCTGGCGGACACCGGCATCAAGGTGCTGGATGCGGAGATCTTCCGGCTGCGGCCCGACACCCGCGCGGCCGACTACGAGGCCGCCATCGCCACCGCCGCCCGGCTCGGCGCCCGCGAGCTGCTGGTGGCCGGCAACGATCCGGACGAAGCGCGGCTGGCCGACAGCTTCGCGGCCCTGTGCGAGCTGGCGGCCGGCTACGGCCTGGGCGCCGGGCTGGAGTTCATGCCGTGGACCGACGCCAGGGACCTGCAGCAGGCCGCGCGCATCGCGCAGCGCAGCGGCCGCGCCGACGCCGGCGTGCTGGTCGATCCGTTCCACCTGAGCCGCTCGGGCAGCCGCATCGCCGACCTGGCCGCCGTCGCGCCGGGGCGGCTGCGCATGATGCAGTTCTGCGACGTGCCGGCGGCGCTGCCGCCGACGATGGCGGCGATCCTGGCCGAGGCCCGCGGCGAGCGCCTGTTCCCCGGCGAGGGCGGGCTGGACCTGGTGGCGCTGCTGCGGGCGATGCCGGCGGGCATCCCGCTCAGCCTGGAAGTGCCGACGCTGGCGCTGGCGCGCACGGTGGGCGCGACCGAACGCGCACGCCGCGCGCTGGCCGCGACGCGGCGGGTGCTCGCCCAAGCCGGCGAATGAAGCGGCGGCTCAGCGCGTGCTGAGTTTTCCCTCGCGCGTCACCATCGCCAGTTCGACGAACTTGCTGCCATGCTGCATGCCGTTGCCGAAGGTGATCTTGTAGCCGCCCAGGTCGTAGGCGCCCAGGTTGGCCAGCGCGTCCAGCAGCGACTGCCGCGTGACCGGCTTCCTGGCGCGGCGGATGCCCTCGGTCAGCACCTTGGCGCCGAAGCATGCCTCCAGGTGGGTGGTGTTCATGGCGCTCTTGACGCCGGCCGCCTCCAGCGCCTGCGCGCATTCGCGCACCGCCGGGATCTGCGCCGTGGGGCTGGGCACCACCTGCGCGATCGAGACGCCGGCACTCGCAGGGCCGGCGGCGGCGATGTACTGGTCCGCGCCGACGAACGACAGGCTGGAGGTGGGAATGATCTTGCCCATGCCGACCAGTTCCTTCTGGATCTGGGCGGCGGCCCCGGACAGCGTGGTGTTCAGCAGGAACTGCGGGTTCTGCGACAGCAGCTTCTGGATGTCGGCCTTGGTGATCGGCGCATTGCGCTTGATCGGCATGGCCTGCGGCGCCAGGTTGCTCTTCTTGAGGTACTGCGTCACCACTTCCAGGTTCTGCTTGCCCACCTCGTCGTCGTAGTAGATGACCGAGACGCGGGTCAGGCCCAGGCTGGTCCAGAAATTGAGCATCTTCTCCATCTCCTCGCCGTAGGAGGCGCGGACGGTGAAGAGCACCGGGCTGTTGGTGCGCACGGGATTGGCGCCGGAGAACGGGCCGAAGAAGGCGGTGCCGCTCTTCTCGGCCAGCGGCAGCGCGTCCAGGCTCAGGGTGGCGGAAGCGAAGCCGTACAGCGCCAGCACGTCGGGGTTCTTCAGCAGCGTGGCGGCGTTCTCGCCGGCGGTCTTGCGGTCGTTCTTGTCGTCCAGCGTCAGCAGCTCGATGGCCCTGCCCTGCACGCCGCCCTTGCTGTTGACGTGCGCGAACCAGGCGTTGGCGCCGGCGCGGATGTCCTGCCCGAACTTGGCGTTGCCGCCGGTGAGCGGCGCCGACTGGCCGATGACCCACTTGTCACCCTGGGCCTGGGCCGCACCGATGGCAGCCAGCGCGGCCACCAGCGCGATATTCCTTAACTTCATGAAAACTCCGAGGACTGACACAAAGCGCCCATTAGAAGCGCTGGCGGGCGGGCTGGCAATCGTCGGATTCCTTAGGGCGCGGCCTGCGCCCATGGTTCAGAAGCCGGCGGCGAGCCCGTCGCGGCGCGGGTCGCTGGCCGCGATGTAGCCCTCCACCTTGGGATTGCCGGCGCGCCAGATGAACTGGCCGGCGCCGAAATCCTGGTAGCTGTCGCTGATCACTTCCAGCTGGTGGCCGCGCGCCGTCAGCTCCCGGACAGTTCCGGGATCCATCTGGCGCTCCACGTTCAGCGCCAGCCCCTGGTTGAAGCGCCAGCGCGGCGCGTCGCAGGCGGCCTGCGGGCTCTGGCGGTAATCGAGCATCCGCACCAGCGTCTGCATGTGGCCCTGCGGCTGCATGTTGCCGCCCATCACGCCGAAACTCATCACCGGCTGGCCGCCCTGCGTCAGGAAGGCCGGAATGATGGTGTGGAACGGCCGCTTGCCCGGCGCCACCTGGTTGGCGCCCGGCTGCAGGCTGAAGCCGTGGCCGCGGTTCTGCAGGCTGATGCCGAACTGCGGCTCCACGCAACCGGAGCCGAAGCCCATGTAGTTGCTCTGGATGAAGCTGATCATCATGCCGTCCTCGTCGGCCGCCGTGAGGTAGATGGTGCCGCCCTTGACCGGGTTGCCGGCGCCGAAGTCCTGCGCCTTCTTCAGGTCGATCAGGCGCGCCCGCGAGGCCAGGTAGCCGTCGTCCAGCAGCTGCTCGGTGGTGACATCCATCGCCTTGCGCTCGGCGACGAACTTGTAGACGTCGGCGAAGGCCAGCTTCATCGCCTCGATCTGCAGGTGCTGGCAGTCGGCGCCGTCCACCGCCATGCCGGTCAGATCGAACTTCTCCAGGATGCCCAGCGCCATCAGCGCGGCGATGCCCTGGCCGTTGGGCGGGATCTCGTGCAGCGTGTAGCCGCGGTAGTCGCGCCCGATCGGCTTGACCCACTCGGGCTTGAAGCCGGCGAAGTCGCGCGCCGTGATGCTGCCGCCGTTGGCCGCGGAGAACTGCTCGACGGCCTGGGCGATCTCGCCGCCGTAGAAGGCCTGGCCCTTGCTCTGCGCGATGGCGCGCAGGCCGCGCGCCGCCGCCTTGAACTGGAACAGCTCGCCGACCTCGGGCGCGCGGCCCCAGGGCAGGAAGGCCTGGGCCCAGCCCGGCAGGTCCTTCAGCAGCGGCGTGGCGTCGGCCCACTTCTGCTGCACGACCACCGGCAGCAGGTAGCCGCGCTCGGCGATCTCGATGGCCGGCTCCAGCAGGTCGGCGAACGGCAGCTTGCCGAAGCGCTCGGACAGCGCCACCCAGCTGGCCACCGCGCCGGGCACGGTGACGGAGTCGAAGCCGCGCACCGGCAGCTTCTGCGCATCGTTGCCGTACTTCTTGCGGAAGTACTCCGGCGTCCAGCTCGCCGGCGCCGGTCCGGAGGAGTTGAGGCCGTGCAGCTCCTTGCCGTCCCACAGGATGGCGAAGGCGTCGCTGCCCAGGCCGTTGCTGACCGGCTCGCAGATCGTCATCGCCGCCGCCGCGGCGATCGCGCCGTCCACCGCATTGCCGCCCTTGGCCATCATCCGCAGGCCGGCCTGCGCCGCCAGCGGATGCGAGGTGGACACCACGTTGCGCGCCAGCACCGGGATGCGGGTGGAGGGATAGGGGTTGTGGAAGTCGAATTTCATGGGGTCTTTCAGTGGCCGTTCGCCCTGAGCTCAGCCCGAACGGATTGGCTGGTTCCATTATCGAAACATCCTCACCAAAGCAAAAGCGAGGATTGCTTTACTTACACTCAAGGCTTTCTTTCACAAGGAAGCGCCGTGAGCAGCATCCGCCTGTTGAGGACCTTCATCGCCGTCGCCAGCGAAGGCTCGTTCGCGGCCGCCGCGCCGCGGGTGGCGCTGACGCAGGCGGCCGTGGGCCTGCAGATGCGCACGCTGGAGGCGGAGCTGCGCCGGCCGCTGTTCGAGCGCCAGGGCAAGGCGGTGGCGCTGAACGACGCCGGCCGCGAGCTGCTGCCGGCGGTGCGCAAGCTGGTGGCGATGTACGACCAGCTGCTGGCCTCGTCGCCGGCGGCCGAGCCGATGGCGGGCACGGTGCACCTGGGCGCGGTGGTGTCGGCGGTGCGGCCGCTGATCCAGGCGACGCTGGCGCTCAAGGCCAGGCATCCGGGGCTGGAGCTGCACGTGAGCGCCGCCAAGTCGATCGACCTGCTGGCCGACGTCGAATCGGGCGCGCTCGACGCGGCGATCGTGGTGCGCGAGCCCGGCCCGGCGCGGCCGGCGCTGGCCTGGACCGCGCTTTATACCGAGCCGATGGTGCTGCTGGCCGGCCGCAGCATCGAGCACGCCGCGCCGCGCGCGCTGCTGCAGCGCCATCCCTTCATCCGCTTCGACCGCAGCCAGCACACCGGCCAGCTGGTGGAGCGCACGCTGCGCAAGCTGCGCGCCAGGCCGCAGGAGTTCCTGGAGCTCAACGCGATCGAGAGCATCGTGGAGCTGGTGCGCTCGGGCCTGGGCCTGGCGATCCTGCCGCACCTGCGCGACAGCCGCTGGCAGGCCGACGCCCGGCTGCGCATCGTCGAGATCGCGCAGGCCGAGGCCCGCCAGATCGCCCTGGTGCAGACCCGCGACTCGCCCCACGCGGCGCTCGTCGGTGCGGTGATCCGGGAGTTCCAGGGCAGGCTGCAGAATTGAACACGGGGGACAAGGACGCAGAACACGCAACGCAGAAATCGCAGAAGGAAGGCAGGAAAAAAACATGACATGGTTCAAGGCACCGCCGGCGTTCGTCCTTCATTTGTCTTTTCTGCGTCTTCTGCGTTGCTTCTCCGCCTTCTGCGTCCTGTCCCTGCTTTAGAGAGACCCATGAAAAAAGAATTCATCGAACCGTTCTTCGCGACCCTGCGCGCGGCCAATCCGCTGCCGACCACGGAGCTGGAATTCACCACGGTGTTCGAGCTGCTGGCGGCGGTGCTGCTGTCGGCGCAGGCCACCGACGTGGGCGTCAACAAGGCGACGCGCCGGCTGTTTGCGGTGGCGAACACGCCGCAGGCGATCCTGGACCTGGGCGTCGAGGGCCTGGAAAGCTACATCAAGACCATCGGCCTGTACCACATGAAGGCCAAGCACCTGATCGAGGCCTGCCGCATCCTGGTGCAGCGGCACGGCGGCGAAGTGCCCCGCACGCGAGAGGAACTGGAGAAGCTGCCCGGGGTCGGCCGCAAGACCGCCAACGTGGTGCTGAACGTGGCCTTCGGCGAGGAGACCATGGCGGTGGACACGCACATCTTCCGCGTCGCCAACCGCACCGGGCTGGCGCCGGGCAAGGACCCCTACGAGGTCGAGATGGGCCTGATGAAGCGCGTGCCAAAGGAGTACCTGGCCGACGCCCACCACTGGCTGATCCTGCATGGCCGCTACGTGTGCGTGGCGCGCACGCCGCGCTGCTGGGAATGCGCCGTGATCCAGTACTGCGACTACCAGCCCAAGACGCCGCCGCCGGGCGCCACGGTCAGGTCCAGCTCATCCTGAGCGCGTAGGATGGCGGCCTCGTGCTCCCCGTCGCCCTCTCCCCTCCATCCGGATCCAGCCGCAGGGTCGCGCTGTGGACCATGCTCGCCCTGCTGGCGCTGCTGGCCTGGGACCTGGGCGGGCTGGACCTGCCGGCCGCGCGGCTGCTGGCCGGGCCGCAGGGCTTTCCGCTGCAGGAGCACTGGCTGCTGACCCGCGTGCTGCACGACGGCGTGTTGCCCGTCGCCTGGCTGCTGGCCGGCTGGATCACGCTGGGCACGATGTGGCCGACGCTCGGCCAGCAGCGCCTGCCGACCGCGGTCCGGGTGCAGTGGGCGGCCGCCATCTGGCTCGGCCTGCTGGCGGTGAACCTGCTGAAGATGAACAGCACGACCAGCTGTCCCTGGGACCTGAAGGAATTCGGCGGCGGCGCCATCCACATCTCGCACTGGGCCTGGGGCGTTCTGGACGGCGGCAACGGCCACTGCTTTCCGGCCGGCCACGCCAGCGCCGGCTTCGTGTTCGTCGCCGGTTACTTCGCCTGGCGCGGACAGTCGCCGGCCATCGCTCGGCGCTGGCTGGCCGGCGCGCTGCTGGCCGGCACCGTGCTGGGGTTGTCGCAGCAGCTGCGCGGCGCCCACTACATGAGCCACACGCTGTGGACCGCCTGGATCTGCTGGGCGATCGCCTGGGCGGTCCACGCCCTGCCCTCGCTGTTCGCCAGCCGGCCGGCGGTCGCCGCCTGAACGACGCGGCCGGCGCCGGCGCGCGCCGCTTGCCGCTACAGTGGATGACCGAACCAGCCAGGCCCACCATGGACAACAGCCAATTCCAGCAAACACTCGAACTGCACAGCCAGAACATCGCCGGGCTGATGGACAACCAGCTCGCCCTCGCGGCGCAGGTTCACGTCATGCAGGCCGCGCTCGCCACCGTGCTGCTGCACAACCCCGAGCGCACCGCGCTGCTCGCCACCTTCCGCCAGTACATGAAGCTGTCCAAGCAGGCCGCGCCGCAGCTCGCCGACCGCATGGAAGCGCTCGAGGCCGGCATGAGCGCGCTGCTGGGCGGCGAGACGCACTGAAACTCCGGATCGGAAGAGGGAGCGAGTCAAGGACGCAGAAGACGCAGAAGCAACGCAGAAAGCGCAGAACAAGACAAGGATGGATTGAAGAATGCGATTGAAGACCCTGCGGGTTTTCATCCTTCGTTTCCCTTCTGCGTCTTCTGCGTTGCTTCTGCGTCTTCTGCGTCCTCGTCCCCGTTCCCGCTCCCGCTTCCTAGATCCCCGCCCACCCACCCCCGAGGGCCTGGATCAGCGCGACGGCGGCGGTCTGGCGGTCGGACTGCAGCTGCACCAGCGCACGGCGGGCCGCCAGCGCGGTGGCCTGCGCGGTGATGACCTCGGTGTAGCTCACCTGCCCGGCCTGGTAGCGATTGAGCACCTGCTGCTCCACCAGGTCGGCGGCCTGGCTGGCCTGCTGGCGCAAGGCCAGCTGCTCGCCCAGCACGCGCGACGCAACCAGCTGGTCCTCCACCTGCTGGAAGGCGGCCAGCACGGTCTGGCGGTAGCGCGCCACCGCTGCCTCGTAGGAGGCGCGGGCGCTGTCCACGCGGGCGCCGGTGAGGCCGCCGTTGAACAGCGTCTGCGCCAGCGACACGCCGACCGACCACACCAGGCTGGAGGCGCTGAACAGCTCGCCGATGGTGGCGGCGCCCAGGCCGGCCGAGCCGTTGAGCGACAGGCTGGGGTAGTAGCCGGCGATGGCGATGCCGATCTGCTCGTTGGCGGCGGCCACCCGCCGTTCGGCCGCGGCGATGTCGGGCCGGCGCTGCAGCAGCGTCGAGGGCACCGACAGCGGCAGCGGGGCCAGCGTCACCGACCAGCCGGGATCGGCCGGCAGCGTGAAGCTGGCCGGCGCCACGCCGACCAGCACCGCGATCGCGTGTTCCAGCTGCGCCCGCTGCCGCTGCAGCGCCAGCGCGTCGGCCTGCGCGTTGGCCAGCGCGGTCTGCGCCTGCAGCACGTCGGTACGCGCGACGATGCCGGCGTTGTAGCGGTTCTGCGTGATCTGCAGGTTGCGCTGGTAGCCGGCGATGGTCTGCTGCAGCAGCGCGGCTTGCGCATCGGTGCCGCGCAGGCCCAGGTAATCCGCGGCCAGTTCCCCTTGCGCCGACAGGCGCGCCGCCGCCAGGTCGGCCCCGCTGGCCTGCTCGCCCTGGCGCGCGGCATCGACCCCGCGCCCCAGCCGGCCCCACACGTCCGGCTCCCAGCTGCCGCCGATGCTCACCGAGTAGCTGCTGGCGCTTGGCGTGTTGCCGCCGCCGCCGCGCCGGTTGGCGCCGGCGTCCAGTGCCACGGTGGGAAACAGCGAGGCGCGCTGTTCCGCCGTCAGCGCGCGCGCCTGCGCATAGGCGGCCACCGCCTGCGCGACGTTCTGGTTGTCCAGCGCCACCCGTTGCGCCAGGGCGTTGAGCACCGGGTCGCCGAACAGCTCCCACCAGGGGCCGCGCGCCAGCGTGTCGGCCGGCGCCGCCGGCACCCAGGCGCCCGGCCCTTCCTTGAAGGCCACCGGCGTATCCACCGCCGGCGGCGTGTAGCGGGGGCCGACGGCGGCGCAGCCGGCCAGGGCCAGGGCGACGACCAAGGTCCATCCCGTTCGGACTGAGCCTGTCGAAGTCCACGTGAGCCCTTCGACAAGCTCAGGGCGAACGGATTTGGTGGGTCGGCCGGTAAACATGTTCATGCGGTTTGAGGTTCGTGGTGCCGGCCCAGTTCGCGCTCCAGCGGGCTGCGCCGGCGCAGCTTGTCCAGCATCAGGTAGACCACCGGCGTGGTCAGCAGCGTCAGCACCTGGCTGGCGATCAGGCCGCCGATGATGGCGATGCCCAGCGGTCGGCGCAGCTCGGCGCCCTCGCCGAAGCCGATCACCAGCGGCAGCGCGCCCAGCGCGGCGGCCAGCGTGGTCATCAGGATCGGGCGGAAGCGCAGCAGGCAGGCCTCGCGCACCGCCTCCAGCGGCGACAGCCCGCGCGAGCGCTCGGCGTCCAGCGCGAAGTCGATGATCAGGATGGCGTTCTTCTTGACGATGCCGATCAGCAGGAACAGCCCGATCAGCGCCATGATGGAAAAGTCCAGCCCGAACAGCATCAGCGCCAGCACCGCGCCGACGCCGGCCGAGGGCAGCGTCGACAGCACGGTGATCGGATGCACCAGGCTCTCGTACAGGATGCCCAGCACGATGTAGATCACCACGATCGCCGCCAGGATCAGCATCGGCTGCTCCTGCTGCGAGTCCTGCGCGGCGCGCGCCGTGCCCTGGAAGCTGCCGCGCACGTTGATCGGCATGCCGATCGAGGCTTCGGCCGCCCGCACCGCGTCCTGGCTGTCGGCCAGCGTGGCGCCCTCGGCCAGGTTGTACGAGATGGTGGTGGCCAGCTCGGCGTCCTGGTGGTTCACCGCGCTGGCGGTCGGCCGCTCGGCGAAGCGGGCCAGCACCGACAGCGGCACCATGGTGCGGGCCGAGCTGCTGACCGGCGAGCCGGTGGCCTGGTCGCGCAGCGCCGGGTTGATCGGGCCGGTGGCCGCGGCCGTCGGCGCGCTCGTCGTGCTGGCGGTGCTGGCGGCGCCGGACGTCACGGCGCCCGGCGGCACCTTGGCCGGCACGTAGATGTCCTTGAGCGCCTCCGGGCTGCGGGTGTACTTGGGCGCCACGCCCATCACCACCTTGTACTGGTTCAGCTCGCCGTAGATGGTGGCCACCTGGCGCTGGCCGAAGCCGTTGTACAGCGCGTTGTCGATGTCGCGCGAGTTGATGCCCAGCCGCGAGGCGGTGTCCTTGTTGACGTCCACATAGGTCTCGACGCCGTTCTCCTGCTGGTCGGTGTCCACCTCCACCAGCGCGGGCTGCTGCTTCATCGCGTCGGCCAGCCGCGTCGCCCACAGCTTGAGGTCGTTGACGTTGTCGCTCTTGAGCGTGTACTGGTAGGTGGAATTGCTGGCCCGCCCGCCCATGCGCAGGTCCTGCACCGGGTTCAGGAAGATCGAGATGCCCGTCACCTGCGCCAGCTGCGGCCGCAGCCGCGCGATCACCGCGTTGCCCTTGTCGCCTTTGGCGCGCTGCGACACCGGCTTGAGGTTGATGAACATGAAGCCGCCGCCGGCGCGCGAGCCGCCGGTGAAGCCCACCACCGTGTCCACCGCCGGATCGGCGCGGATGATGTTGACCAGCTCGCGCAGCTTGTCCTGCATCGCCTGGAACGAGATGCTCTGGTCGGCCCGCAGCCCGCCGTTGATCTGGCCGGTGTCCTGCTGCGGGAAGAAGCCCTTGGGCACCTTGACGAACAGGTAGCCGTTCAGGCCCACCACCAGCACCAGCACCAGCAGCACCAGCCAGCGCGCGCTCAGCGCCCAGTCCAGGCTGTGCTCGTAGGCGCGGTGCAGCAGGCCGAAGCCGCGCTCGAAGCCGCGCGCCAGCCGGCCCTGGCGCTTGACGTGCAGGTCCGGCCGCAGCAGCCAGGCGCACATCATCGGCGTGGTGGTCAGCGAGATGACCAGCGAGATCATCACCGCCGCCGACAGCGTGACGGCGAATTCGCGGAACAGCCGCCCGACCTGCCCGCCCATGAACAGCAGCGGGATGAACACCGCCACCAGCGACAGGCTGATCGACAGCACGGTGAAGCCCACCTCGCGCGCGCCCAGCAGCGCCGCGCTGAAGCGGTCCATGCCGGCCTCGATGTGGCGTGTGGTGTTCTCCAGCACCACGATGGCGTCGTCCACCACGAAGCCGGTGGCCACCGTCAGCGCCATCAGCGACAGGTTGTTGAGCGAAAAGCCCAGCAGGTACATCACGCCGAAGGTGCCCAGCAGCGAGACGATGGTGGCCGCCGCCGGGATGACGGTGGCGCGCGCGTTGCGCAGGAAGGCGCTGACCACCAGCACCACCAGCACGATGGCGATCACCAGCGTGATCTCCACCTCGTGCAGCGCCGCCCGGATCGACGTGGTGCGGTCCGAAGCCACCTGCAGCTTGATGTCGCTGGGCAGCTCCACCTGCAGTTCCGGCAGCAGCGCGCGCACGCCGTCCACCGTCTTGATCACGTTGGCGCCCGGCTGCAGCGTGACCAGCACCACCACCGCCGGCTGGCCGTTGAACAGGCCCAGCGTGTTGATGTTCTCGACGCCGTCGCTCACGTCCGCCACGTCCTGCAGCCGGACCGCCGCGCCGTTGCGCCAGGCCACCACCATGCCCCTGTAGTCGGCGGCGGTGCGGCTGCTGCCGCTGGGGCCACTGCCGGTGTAGATCTGCAGCCGCTGGCCCTCCACGTCGATGTCGCCCTTGGGCCGGTTGGCGGTGCTGGCCTGCAGCGCGGCGCGCACGTCCTCGCTGCTGATGCCGTACTTGTTGAGCGCAAACGGCATCAGGTCCACCCGCACCGCCGGCAGCGAGCCGCCGCCCAGCTCCACGTCGCCCACGCCCTGCACCTGCGACAGCTTCTGCTGCACCACGTTCGACACGGCGTCGTACACCTGGCCGGCGGTGCGTGTCGGCGAGGTCAGCGCCAGGATCAGCACCGGCGCCGCCGACGGATTGGCCTTGCGGTAGGTCGGGTTGCTGCGCAGGTTGGCCGGCAGGTCGGCGCGCGAGGCATTGATCGCGGCCTGCACCTCGCGCGCGGCCGAGTCGATGTTGC
Source organism: Caenimonas terrae (assembly GCF_042655405.1). Lineage (NCBI taxonomy): Bacteria > Pseudomonadati > Pseudomonadota > Betaproteobacteria > Burkholderiales > Comamonadaceae > Caenimonas > Caenimonas terrae. Next base: position 463,620 of record NZ_JBHSMF010000006.1, read on the forward strand.
GGTTGAGGTCGAACTGCAGGCTGATGCGGGTCGAGCCGTTGCCGCTGCTGGAGGTCATCTCGTTGACGCCGGCGATCACGCCGAGGCGCCGTTCCAGCGGCGTCGCCACGCTGGTGGCCATGGTGTCGGGGCTGGCGCCGGGCAGCGAGGCGCTGACCGAGATCACCGGGAAGTCCACCTGCGGCAGCGAGGCCACCGGCAGCAGGAAGAACGCGCCGATGCCCGCCAGCGCGATGCCGATGGTCAGCAGCACGGTGGCCACCGGCCGCTGCACGAAGGGGCTGGACAGGTTCATGGCGCCGGCGCCCGGCAAGGGACCGTCATGCCGGACTTGGCCCGGCATCCTGACACATTGGCGCCGACGCCGATGGATCCCGGGTCGAGCCCGGGATGACGAGCCCCGTTCATTCCGCGCCCCTGGCTTGCAGCCGCGGCGCGTCGGCCGGCGGCGGGTGCTTGCGGCGCCAGCGCTGCGCCAGCGAATCGAAGCCCAGGTAGATCACCGGCGTGGTGAACAGCGTGAGCATCTGGCTGACGATCAGGCCGCCGAAGATCGCCAGGCCCAGCGGCCGGCGCAGCTCGGCGCCCTCGCCCCATCCCAGCATCAGCGGCACGGCGGCGAACAGCGCTGCCAGCGTCGTCATCAGGATCGGCCGGAAGCGCAGCAGCGCCGCCTGGTGGATCGCGTCCAGCGCCGACTTGCCCTCGTTGCGCTCGGCCTCGATCGCGAAGTCGATCATCATGATCGCGTTCTTCTTGACGATGCCGATCAGCAGGATGATGCCGATGATGCCGATCACCCCCAGGTCGTTGCCGCTGATGATCAGCATCAGCAGCGCGCCGACGCCGGCCGAGGGCAGTGTCGACAGGATGGTCAGCGGATGGATGTAGCTCTCGTACAGCACGCCCAGCACGATGTAGACGCAGACCACCGCCGCCAGGATCAGCCAGAGCTGGTTGCTCAGCGAGGATTCGTAGGCGCCCGAGGCGCCCAGGAAGGTCAGCGTGACGCTGGCTGGCAGCTGGATCTCCTTGGCCGCCGCCCGGATCGCGTCGACCGCCGTCCCCAGCGACACGCCGTCGGTGGTGTCGAAGCCGATGGTGGTGGCCGGGTACTGCGCGACGTGGGTGATCTGCAGCGGCGAGCGCCGCTGCGTGATGGTCGCCACCGCCGACAGCGGCGTCGCGTCGCCCGAGGCGGTGCGCAGCTGCACCATCCCCAGCGAGGCCGGGCTGGCCTGCGCGTCCGGCCGCGACTCCAGGATCACGCGGTACTGGTTGGTCTCGGTGAAGATGGTGGAGACGATCCGCTGGCCGAAGGCGCTGTACAGGGCGTCGTCGATGCTGGCCGCCGTGATGTTCAGCCGGGCCGCGGTGTCGCGGTCGATGTCCACGTAGATCGCCGAGCCGGTGGCGCTGGCGTCCGAGGTCACGGTGCGCAGCTGCCTGAGCGTGCGCATCTTCTCGGTCAGCCGCGCCGCCCACTGCGTCACCACCGCGTTGTCGGACGACTCCAGCGAGAAGCGGTACTGCGTCGGCCCGGTCTCGGCGTCGATCGTCAGGTCCTGCACCGGCTGCAGGTACAGCGCGATGCCCGGCACCCGCTGGGCCCGCGCCCGCAGCCGGTCCATCACCGCCTGCTGGCTGCCGCGCGATCCCTTCAGGTTGATCAGCATGCGGCCGGTGTGCAGCATGGTGTTGTTGGCGCCGTCGACGCCGACGAAGCTGCTGAGCGTCGTCACCTCCGGGTCCTCGACGATGCGGCGCGCCACGTCCTGCTGCAGCCGCGCCATCTCGGCGTAGGTGACGGACTGCGACGCTTCCACCCGGGCCTGCAGCTGGCCGGTGTTCTGGGTCGGGAACAGCCCCTTGGGGATCAGGACGTACAGCAGCACCGTCAGCACCAATGTCCCCAGCGCCACCAGCAGCGTGAGCCGCTGGCGCGCCAGCACCCAGGTCAGCGCCGTGTCGTAATGGGCGATCACCCGGTCGAAGCCGCGCTGCATCTTGCCGGCGAAGCCGGTCTCGCCGCCGGGATGGGCCTGCAGCCAGCGGGCCGACATCATCGGCACCAGCGTGAGCGACACCACCGCGGAGATCAGGATGGTGATGGCCAGCGTGACGGCGAATTCGCGGAACAGCCGGCCCACCACGTCGCCCATGAACAGCAACGGGATCAGCACCGCGATCAGCGAGACCGTCAGCGAAATGATGGTGAAGCCGATCTCGGTGGCGCCCTTGAGCGCCGCCTGCATCGGCGGCTCGCCGTCCTCGATGTGGCGCGAGATGTTCTCGATCATCACGATCGCGTCGTCGACGACGAAGCCGGTGGCGATGGTCAGCGCCATCAGCGACAGGTTGTTCAGGCTGTAGCCGAGCAGGAACATCGCGCCGCAGGTGCCCACCAGCGAGATGGGCACCGACAGGCTGGCGATCACCGTGGCGCGCGGGCTGTGCAGGAAGGCGAAGATCACCAGCACGACCAGCACGACGGCCAGCACCAGCTCGATCTCCACGTGCTCCACCGAGGCCCGGATGCCGGTGGTGCGGTCGCTCAGCACGTCCACCTTGAGCGAGGCCGGCAGTCCCGAGGTCAGCTCCGGCAGCCGCCCCTTGATCGCGTCCACCGTGGCGATCACGTTGGCGCCGGGCTGGCGCTGCACGTTCAGGATGATGGCCGGCTTGAGCTGGCCGCCGACCGCGGACCAGGCGCCCAGGCGCACGTTCTCCGCGCTTTCCACCGCCTGCGCCACGTCGGACAGCCGCACCGCCGCGCCGTTGCGATAGGAGACGACCACGTTCTGGTAGTCCTTGGCCGTCAGCAGCTGGTCGTTCGAATTGATCGTGTAGGCGCGGGTGGGGCCGTCGATGCTGCCCTTGGCGCCGTTGGCGTTGGCCGCCGTGATCGCGGTGCGCAGGTCGTTGAGCGACAGGCCGTACGAGGCCAGCGCCCGGGTGTCGGCCTGGATCCGCACCGCCGGCCGCTGGCCGCCGGACAGCGTCACCAGCCCGACGCCGGCCACCTGGCTGATCTTGAGCGCCAGCCGGGTGTTGACGATGTTCTGCACCTCGGTCAGCGGCAGCGAATCGGAGGTGACGGCCAGCGTCAGCACCGGCGCGTCGGCCGGATTGACCTTGGCGTAGACCGGCGGCGCCGGCAGGTCGGCCGGCAGCAGCGAGCCGCCCGCATTGATGGCGGCCTGCACCTGCTGCTCGGCGACGTCCAGCGCCAGCCCGAGGCCGAACTGCAGCGTGACGATGGAGACGCCGGCGGCGCTGGTGGAGACCATGCGCGACAGGCCGGGCATCTGGCCGAACTGGCGCTCCAGCGGCGCGGTGACCGTCTGCGACATCACCTCCGGGCTGGCGCCGGGATAGAGCGTCTGCACCTGGATGGTGGGGTAGTCCACCTGCGGCAGCGCCGACAGCGGCAGGAAGCGGAAGCCGACGATGCCGGCCAGCACGATCGCCACCATCAGCAGCGAGGTGGCCACCGGCCTCAGGATGAAGGGACGGGAGGGACTCATTCGATCGCGAGGTTCCAGCCGGCCGTCATTGCGCCGCGCCCTGGCCGCCGCCCTGGCGCCGCTCCATCATCCGCTGCCAGCGTTCCAGCGCGGCCGGGTCCTTCTGGTCGATCTTCTCCAGGAAGGCCTTGCGCCGGGCCAGCTGCTCGGGGTCGTCCTTGACCTGGTCGAGGAAGCGCTGGCGCTGCTCGGGCGACGGGCCGACGAAGGTCGCTCCCGGCGCGGCGGGAGCGGCGGCAGCGGCCGCGCGCGGCGCGGCGCCGGAGGCCGCCCCCCGTGGCGCCGGCACCGGCGTCACCGTGTTCGGGCCGGGCGCGTCGGCCGCCGGAACGGCCGGGCCGTTGCCGGCGGGCGCGGACGCCCCCTGCCGGCGCCGCCCGCCGCGGCCACCGCCGCCACCATCGCCGCCGCCGCTGCCGCCGGGCGCATCGCCCGGCAGGATCACGCGGGCGCCGTCCTTGAGGCGGTCCGCCCCTTCGGTCACCACCCGCTCGCCCAGCTGCACGCCGCTGACGATCTGCACCTTGTCCACCGTGGCCTGGCCGGCCTTGACCGGGCGTTGCGCCACCGTGCGGTCCTGGTTCAGCACGAACACGTAGTCGCCGTCGTTGCCGTGCCGCAGCGCCGACACCGGCACCACGATCGCGTCCTTGATGGTGCGCACCATCAGCTGGATGTTGACGAACTGGCTGGGGAACAGCATGGACCGCGCATTGTTGAAGCGGGCCTTGGCGCGCACGGTGCCGGTCTGCGGGTCCACCTGGTTGTCCAGCGAGGCGAACACGCCCACGTCCAGCACGTTGGAACGGGTGCGGTCCAGCGCCTTGGCTTCCATGAAGGAACCGGTGCGCTGCAGCAGGTCGGGCGCCTGGTCCTGCGGCACCGTGAATTCGACGTCGATCGGCGCCAGCTGGGTGATCACCGCCACGCCGTTGGTGTCGCTGGTGCTCACCACGTTGCCCACGTCCACCGTGCGCAGGCCGACCCGGCCGGAGACCGGCGCGACGATGCGCGTGTAGCTCAGGTTCAGCCGCGCCGTGCCCTCGTTGGCGCGGTCGATCACCACCGTGCCTTCGAGCTGCTTGACCAGCGCGGCCTGCGTGTCCACTTCCTGGCGGGCGATCGAATCCTGTTGCAGCAGGGTCTGGAAGCGGGCCAGCGTGACCTTGGCGGCCTCGATCTGGGACTGGTCGCGCTGGCGCTGGCCGATCGCCTGCTGCAGCGCCATCTCGAACTGGCGCGGGTCGATGGTGGCCAGCAGGTCGCCCTTCTTCACCAGCTGGCCTTCCTTGAACAGCAGCGACTGCAGCACGCCGCTGACCTGCGGGCGCACCCGCACGGTGGCTTGCGGCACCACCGTGCCCAGCGACTCGAGCACGATCGGGATGTCCATGGCCGCGGCCACCGCGATGCCCACCGTGGTCGGCGGCGCCCGGCCGCCGGGGCGCCCGCCACCCCCGCCCGGGCCGCCAGGCCCGCCCGGACCGCCGCCGCCCCCGGCGCGCGCGCCCGCAGGGCCGCCGCCGGTGCCGGCCGAGGGGTGCGTCAGGTCCCAGGCCAGCCAGCCCAGGGCCGCCACGACCGCCAGCGCGATCACGCTGCCGATGATGGTGGTGCGCCGGCTGACCGGCTTGCGGGCTGGGGGTGAAACCGGGGCGGTGGCGAGTGCTGTCGATTGTTCCGGATCCATCGGTGTCCTTTTATTCTTGTCGGCTTCCGGCAAGGCAGGCCGGCGGTGCGGGGAGCCTAATCCGCGTCCAGGCCGATCGCCATGCGCGGCGGCAGTATTTCGTTGTAGGCCAACATCCCGTCGCCGCGGCAGCCGGGCAGACAGGAGGCAACCATGCCTGAAGGATGTATCTGCTTTGTGTCGCGCCGCTAACGGGCGACGCCGGAGGCCACGTAGATGCCTCCCAGCAGCGTGGTGTGCAGCTGGAAATGCTGCAGCCGGCGCGCCAGCAGGTCCCAGGGCCGGCCCAGGCCCTCGAAGGCGCTGATGGAATACAGCGCCGCCAGCGCCACGAACAGGTTGGCCGGCCAGGCCCAGGGCGGCGCCCATTGCAGGCCCACCGCCACCACGCGGGCCCCGGGCTTCAGGTGGCCCAGCACGTTGTCAAGCGCCCTGGGCGCGCGCAGCACGTCGTGGGTGAAGTGGAACATCGCCGCGTCCATCTTGCCGTGCACCCGCGCCTCTTCGGCCGGCGCGGCCACCAGCGTCACGTTGCGCCAGCCATGGGCGGCGACCCGCTCGCGCGCCAGCTGCAGCATGTCGGGCGACTGCTCGATGCCGACCACCTCGCCGCGCCCGCCCACTCCCCGTTCCAGCAGCTCGAAGCTCAGGCCGGTGCCGCAACCGACGTCCAGCACCCGCTCGCCCGGCTGCAGCGCCAGCAGCGCCACCGCCTCGGCGCGCAGCGGCTCGAAGGCGGCCAGTTCGGCGTCATAGTGCGCTGCGCGCAGGTGGTACTGCTCCAGCGCCGCGGCCCGGCGGCGCGCCGCCGGCCTGACCGCGGAGCGCATGGCGCAAGGCCTTCAGGGAGTGATGACCACCAGCACGCTGCAGGGAGCGTGCTCGATCAGCGCGCCGGAGATCGAGCCGCGCCACCAGCGCGCGGCCCAGCTGTCCAGGTGCTTGTGGCCGACCACGATCAGGTCGGCTTCCATCTTGCGGGCGCAGCGGGTGATCTCGTCGATCGCCTCGCCGGCCACCAGTTCGCCCTTGGCGGTGTAGCCGCCGTCGGCCAGGCGCCGCAGGCCTTCGTCGAGCACCGCGCGGTACTTCTTCTTCTCGCGCTCTTCCAGCTCGATGTCGTAGACGCCGCCCTCGAGCCCGACGAAGCTCATGGCCGACGGCATGACCGCGATCAGGCTCAGCTCGGACCCGCTCCACTGGGCCAGGTCCTGGCAGTCCAGCAGGGCACGCTGGCCCGCGTCCGAGCCGTCATAGGCCAGCAGGATGCGCTTGTACATGGAAGCTCCCAAAGCGGTGAACGGCAGCACCGATGCCGCGAAGCATAGGCCAAAAGCATGCCCTCAGGGAACCGGAATCGGCAGGGGTTTGCCCTCGGACGCGACGGGCGCCGCCACCCCCAGCATGCCCGCCAGCGTGGGGGCAACGTCCACCATGTCCACCGGCGTATCGACACGGCCGGCGCGCATCCAGGCCGGCCCCCAGAACATCAGCGGCACGTGGTTGTCGTACTCGTGCGGCGAGCCGTGGGTGGCGGTGCTGGTGCCAAACATCCAGAACGGCTTGAGCGTGTACTGCACCTCGCCGGACACGTCCGGATGCCAGGAGCGGCGCGAGGCCTCGAAGAACGGCGCGCCGGCGCGGCTGCCTGACAGCAGCTCGCTGCGCGTGTAGGCGCTGCCGATCCCGGGCAGCGCCAGCGCCAGCGTGCGCAGCTCCTGGGCGACGGCGTCGGCATCCAGCTTCTTCTGCGCGATCAGCCGCTTGTCCAGCAGCAGCGAACTGGCCGACACGCCCAGCAGCCACTTGCCTTCGCCGAAGCGCTTTTCCAGGCCGGCGTTGAGCCGCGTGACCATCTGCGCCTGGTTCAGGCGGCCGGCCGGCTCGCCGTTGGCGGCCGCCACTTCCGGCGCCGGCATGAAGCCGTGGTCCGCCGTCAGCACCGCGACATAGTTGCCGGCGCCGACGCCGGCATCGAGATCGTGGAAGAAGGACTGCAGCAGCCGGTCCAGCTGCAGGAAATGGTCGTGCGACATGCGCGACTCGGCGCTCCACGCGTGGTTGACGTAGTCGTGGCCCGACAGGCTGAGCACCAGGATGTCCGGGCTGTCGTCGCGGCCCAGGCCTTCGCCGGCGATCGCGGCGCGGGCGAACTCCAGCGCCAGCGCGTCGGCGAAGGGGCTGGGCAGCAGGCTGCGGTAGAACGCCGGCCCCGGCGCCGCATCGGGCCCGCCGGCCATCGGCAGCGGCAGGCCGCCGCGGGTGCCGAACCACGGCTGGTTGTCGGGGATCGAATTGGCATAGGCCGCCTCCGGCAGCAGCGCCTTCCATTCGGTGTGGAAATAGCGGTCCGCCGGCTTGCGCGCATTGAACTGCGTTACCCACGCCGGATGCTGCTGCATGTAGTAGGTGGTGGAGGCGAACTGGCCGGAGTGGGTCATGTACATGTAGGCCACGCCGGACTTGCCGGCCGGCAGGATGGCGCCGCGGTCCTTGCCCGAGATCGCGATCACCTTGGAGCGCGGGTCGGCGCGGCGCAGCACGTCGCCCACCGATTCCACCTTGAGGTTGCGCGGGCTGGTGCCGTCGAAGGGCACCGTCGGATTGCCGATGTAGTGCGCCGTGGTGTCGCCGGTGTTGTAGACCGGCGTGCCGCTGGCCGGGTCGCGCCAGTCGTTGCCGATGATGCCGGTGCGGTCCGGCGAGGCGCCGGTCAGCATGGTGGCGTGGCCGGCGGCGGTGACGGTGAAGGCATGGCCGTAGTGCGCCTCGGCAAACCAGGCGCCGTGGTCCAGGAAGCGGGCGAAGCCGTCCGGCGCGAGCTGGTCGCGGTAGGCCAGCACCTGGCGCTGCGGCAGCCCGTCCACCACCAGGAACACCAGCAGCCTGGGCCGGGCCTTGGCGGGCGCCACGCTGGCGACGGGCGCGGGGCTGGCGCCGGTGCTCGTGGCGGGGCCCGGAGGGGCGCTGCCGCAGGCGGCCAGCAGGATGGCGGCGACCCAGCTGGCCAGGCCGCGGCGGGAGATCAGGAAGTCGGTCATGGGCTGCGAGGCTAATGCATTGCGGCCGCGCGCGCCATTGCGGGTTGACCCGTCAGGCCTGCAACAGCCTGCGCAGCACCCCGGACGCGAAGTGGCGATCGGCGTAATCGGCCAGGCCGTCGAACACCGTTTCCAGCGTCGGCACGCCGGCGCCGAACAGCGCCTGCAGCACCGCGGGCGACTCGAACAGGCCGTGCAGGTACACGCCCAGCACGTTGCCCTGCGCGTTCTGCCAGGCGAGTGCGCGCTCCATCACCGGCAGCGCCGGCCCCATCGCCGGATGCTGCGCCGTGCGGCCATGGTGGATCTCGTAGCCCTGCAGCGCGATGCCGGCCAGCGCCGACCAGGCGCCGGCCACCTGGCCGAAGACCGCGGTGGTGCGCGCGACCGTCTTGCCGGCCTCGAACACCGTCACCAGCGGAAGCAGCCCCAGCCCCGGGCCGTTGCCGTCGATGCCGTGCGGATCGATCAGCGCCTCGCCCAGCATCTGCAGCCCGCCGCAGATGCCCAGCACCGGCCGGCCGGCGGCGGCATGGCGTGCGACCGCCGCATCGAGCCTGCGCGCGCGCAGCCAGGCCAGGTCGCCGCTGGTGTGCTTGGAGCCGGGCAACACGATCCAGTCGGCCTGCGCCAGCTGCGCCGGCGTGCGCGCCCACAGCAGTTGCACGCCGGGGATGTTGGCCAGCGGCTGGAATTCGTCCAGGTTGCTGATGCGCGGGTACGCGATGACGGCGACGGTGAGCTGCCGCGTCGCATCGGGCGCCGGCGACAGCGGGTGAAAGAAGCCGTCTTCCTCCGGCAGGCCGTGCTGGCGCCACATCGGCAGCGTCGCCACCGTCGGCACGCCGGTCAGTTGCTCCAGCAGCTGCGGGCCCGGCGCCAGCAGCGCCGCGTCGCCGCGGAACTTGTTCAGCACGAAGCCGCGGATGCGCCCGCGCTCGCCGGCGTCCAGCAGCGCCCAGGTGCCGTACAGGTGGGCGAAGGCGCCGCCGCGGTCGATGTCGGTGACCAGCAGGCACTGCGCATCGCCATGCGCCGCCACGCGCATGTTCACCACGTCGCTGTCCCTGAGGTTGATCTCGGCCGGCGAGCCGGCGCCCTCGATCACCACCACCTCGCATTCCGAGCGCAACGCGTCCAGCGACTGCGCCAGCACAGGCCAGACGCTGGCGCTGCGGCCGCGCCAGGGCTGGCGGCTCAGCGCCTCGTCCACCTGTCCCAGCAGCACGACCTGGCTGTGGGTGTCGCTCTCCGGCTTGAGCAGCAGCGGATTCATCCGCACGTCCGGCTCGGCCTGCGCCGCCAGCGCCTGGAAGTACTGTGCGGCGCCGATCTCGCCGCCGGCGACGACGCGCGCGTTGTTGCTCATGTTCTGCGCCTTGAACGGCGCCACCTTGAAGCCCTGGCGCGCATACCAGCGGCACAGCGCGGTGGCCAGCAGGCTCTTGCCGGCGCCGCTGCTCGTGCCCAGCACCATCACGCAGCGCGCCGTCATGCGCTGCCCCGCTGCAGCTGCGGCAGGGCCACCCACTGGCCGGCCAGCGCATGCACCGCGATCCGGCCCTCGAACACCTCGGCCAGCGCCCGGTGGGTCGCGCGGTCGGCGCAGGCGCCCTGGTGCACCACCCGGCCCGCCGCCACGATCACCATGTCGTCGGCGTGCAGCGCCATCGTGAGCTCGTGCAGCACGCTCACCACGGTGCCGCCGCCGGCGACGTGGCTGCGCACGATCTGCAGCCAGTCCGACTGGTGCGGCGGATCCAGGCTGGCCAGCGGCTCGTCCATCAGCAGCACCGGTGCCTGCACCGCCAGCGCGCGGGCCAGCAGCACCCGCTGCCGTTCGCCGCCGGACAGGCTGCCCAGCGCCCGCTCGCGCCAGTCCCAGCACTGGGTCTGGCGCATCGCGGCCTGCACCGCGGCGTGGTCGCCGGACGACGCCGCGCCCAGCCAGGGCTGGTGCGGCAAGCGCCCCAGCATCACCACGTCGCGCGCCAGCAGGTCTTCGGCGCCGGCTTCGTTCTGTCCCAGCCAGGCCAGCTGGCGCGCCAGCTCGCGCTGGCGCCACAGCGCGTGGTCGCGGCCCATGAACTGCACCCGGCCGCCGTGCGGCAGCAGCCGCGCGATCGCCTTGAGCAGCGTGGTCTTGCCGGCGCCGTTGGGGCCGACGATGCAGGTCCAGCGGCCGGCGGGAATCTGCAGGTCGATGCCGTGCAGCACCTGCGCCGCGCCCAGTTGCACCGCCAGGCCCTGCGCCGCGAACGCCGGCGCACTCACAGCGGCCTCCGGTGCATCAGCCACAGCAGGTAGCCGCCGCCCAGCACTGCGGTGAGCACGCCCACGGGCAGCTCCTGCGGCGCCAGCAGCCAGCGGGCCAGCACGTCGGCGGCCAGCAGCAGCACGGCGCCGGCCAGCGCCGACAGCGGCAGCAGCCAGCGGTGGGTGGGCTTGACGGCGGCGCGCACCAGGTGCGGCGCCACCAGGCCGATGAAGGCGATCAGGCCGACCTGCGCGACCGCCGCGCCGGTGGCCAGCGCCACCACCGCGATCAGCACGGCGCGCACCGGCGCCAGCGCCACCCCCAGGCTGGCGGCGGTGGTGTCGCCCAGCGCCAGCGCGTCCAGCGAGCGGCTGGCGCCGGTGGCCACCAGCAGCGTGAGCGCGAACACGCCGGCCAGCAGGCCGACGCTGGCCCAGCCGAGAAAGCCGGTGGTCCCGAGCAGGAAGGCCTGCATCGTCCGCATGATCTCCGGCACCCAGAACATCAGCAGCGCCGAGAACGCGCCGAACAGCATGCCCACCACCACGCCGGCCAGCAGCAGGCGCAGCGTCTGCTGCACGCCGCGCGCCAGGCCCAGCGTCACGAGCACCGCCAGCACCGCGCCCAGAAAGCCGGCGCCGGTGAGCCCGATCCGCGCGCCCCAGCCGGACGCGGCCACCGGCGAGACGCCGATCAGCACCAGCAGCACCGCGACGCCGAAGGCCGCGCCGGTGGCGCTTCCCAGCAGGTAGGGATCGGCCAGCGGATTGCGGAACAGCCCCTGCGCCACCGCGCCGGCGAGCCCCAGCAGCGCACCGGCCAGCCAGGCGCCCAGGGTGCGCGGCACGCGGATCTCCCACAGGATGGCAGCGGAGGCGTCGCCGGCGCGGTTCCACAGCGGCTCGAAACCCAGGCTGCCGACGGCGCTTCCCAGCAGGCACAGGGCCGCGCTCAGTGCCAGCAGCAACAGCGCCAGCCCGAGCGGCCGCCGGACGGCGCCATTCACGGCGCGCGCCCGTTCAGCCGGCCCTGCAGGCACTGCACCATCAGCTGCGCGCCCTGCGCCATGCGCGGCCCGGGCCGCACCAGCACGTCGCCCTGCTGCGGCGTGAACGCGCAGATGCGCTGCTCGCGCACGGCGCGGATGCGGTCCCAGCCGGGGCGCTGCCGCAGCGACTGCGGATTGCGGTCCGACAGCATGATCAGATCGGGATCGGCCCGCACCACGAATTCCGGGTTGAGCTTGGGAAAGGGTCCGAGCGCGCCCGGCACCACGTTGGCCGCGCCGACGCGCGCCAGCACCTGGCCGAGGAAGGACGATTCGCTGGCCGCATAGGGGCCGCTGCTCACCTCGAAATAGACCCGCGTGCCGCGCAGCGCCGGCGGCAGGCTGCGGGCGGCGGCCTCCACGCCCTGGTCGATGCGCCGCCAGCTCGCCTGCGCGACTTCGGGCGGCAGGCCGAGCACCTCGCCGATCTGCAGCAGCACCCGGCGCACGTCGTCCATGCTGGTGGGCTCCAGCGCCACCACCTTCAGGCCGAGCGCGTCCAGCCGCGCCAGCGCGCGCGACGACAGCGGCATCAGCACCACGTCCGGCCGCAGCGCCACGATGGCCTCGATGCGCGCGTCTTCCAGCCCGCCGACGTGCGGCAGCCTGCGCACCGCTTCCGGCCAGTTGGCGTAGTCGTCGACGCCGACCAGCCGCGCGCAGGCGCCGAGCTCGCACACCATCTCGGCCAGCGCCGGCATCAGCGTGACGATGCGCTGCGGCGGCTGCGCCAGCGTGACACTCACGCCGCGCTCGTCGGTGACGGTCACGGCGTGGACCTGCAGCGCCAGCGCCAGCAGCAAGGCGGTCAGCCAGCGCATGTTCTGCTCCATCGCAGCACGATCTCGTGCAGCTGCTCGACACCGTCGGTCAGCGCTGCCGGCCCCGGCTGCAGGATGTCGGCCGACTTGATCTCGAACAGCTGCCCGTTCTTCACGGCGTTGACGTCCTGCCAGCCGGGGCGGGCCGCGACCTGTTCCGGCCGGAACTTCTTGCCGCACCAGGAGCCGACCACGATGTCGGGATTGCGGCGCACGATCTCGGCGCCGTCGGCCACGATGCGGTCCTTGCCCATCGGCATCTGCGCCAGCTCGGGAAAGCAGTCGTCGGCGCCGGCGATGCCGGCCAGCTGCGAGACCCAGCGGATCGCACTGATCGGCGGCTCGTCCCACTCCTCGAAATAGATGCGCGGCCGGCGCGGCAGCGCACGGCCCGCGGCCTCGATCTGCGCCAGCCGCGCACGCATCGCCTCCAGCAGCTCCAGCCCGCGCTGGGCCTGCCCCACCATCGCCGCCACCTGGTACAGCACCGACAAGATCTCCTCGACGCTGCGCTGGTTGAACACCGTCACCTGCACGCCCTGGCGGATCAGGTCGGCGGCGATGTCGGCCTGCAGGTCGGAGAAGCCGAACACGCAGTCCGGCTGCAGCGCCAGGATCTTGTCGATCCTGGCGCTGAGGAAGGCGCTCACCCTGGGCTTTTCCTCGCGGGCCCGGCGCGGCCGCACCGTGTAGCCGGAGATGCCGACGATGCGCGCCTCCTGGCCGAGCAGGTACAGCCACTCCGTCGTCTCCTCGGTGAGGCAGACGATTCGTTCGGGTCCGTGGGCAATCCTCATCCGGCCACTCTACTTCGGCTGCCAGCGCAGCGTCAGGTAGAAGCTGCGCGGCGCCTGGTTGTAGCCGAGCGCGGTCTCGTACTGCCTGTCGGTGAGGTTGTTCAGCTTGGCCTGCACGCTCCAGGCCGGCGCGAACTTCCAGTCGGCATAGACGTCCACCGTGCTGTAGGGCGCCAGCGGCGCGGTGTTGGCGACGTCGTCGAAGCGCTCGCCCACGTGCAGCAGCGAGGCGCCGTAGCGCCACGCGCCCTGCTCCCAGTCGGCGCCCAGCGCCAGCTGCTCCTTCGCCCGCCGCGGCAGCTGCGCGCCGGTGAGCTCGTTGCGCGGGTCGAGCCGGTCCAGCGACGCCCGCAGCGCCAGCCGCCCGAAGCGCCCGTCGTAGCCCAGCGTCCAGCCGTCGATGCGGCTTTGCGGGATGTTGGTCGGCACCGTGGTGCTGGTCATGTAGCCGCGGATCCGGTTGTCGAAGCGCACCAGCCTGACCTCCTGGCCGGGGGCCGTCCAGGTCAGCGCCACGTCCGTGTTGCGGCCGCGCTCGGGCTGCAGCAGCGGATTGCCGAAGTCCGGGTAGTACAGCTGGTTGAACGAGGGCGCGACGAAGCTGGTGCCGTGCGACGCGCTCAGCCGCCAGGCCGGCGCGATCCGCAGGCCGTAGCCGATGAAGCCGGTGGTGTTGGCGCCGAACTGCGAGTTGTCGTCGCGCCGCAGGTTGGCCTGCCAGCTGTGGGGGCCGCTGCTGCCGTTGATGCCGGCGAAGGCGGAGTTGATCGTGCGCCGCGTCGCCACGTATGCGGTGCTGCTGTCCACCTTCTGCAGCCGCTGCTCGAGCCCGGCGAGCACGATGCCCAGCGGGCTGTCGACCGTGTTCTGCCAGGTCCACTGGCGCTGCTGCGTCCTGAACTCGCCCGGAAACGCGGCCACCACCGAGTCGTCGACGTCCTCGCTGCGGGCCAGCGTCAGCTCGCTTTGCCAGGCCGGCAGCAGCCGGCCCTTCACGCCGACGTGCGCCACCTGCGAGCGCACCACCTCGCGCGCGTCGCGGCCCGGGCCGTCGTCGAACTCGTTGCGGCCTTCCGAATGCAGCAGGCCGGCGTCGATCCGCCAGTCGGGGCTGAGGCGGTACTGCAGCGACGCATTGACCGCGTCCTGGCTGAAGCCGTCGGGATCGGGATTGAAGCTGCCGAAAGGCACCCGTGCGTTGGTGGCGGAAAAGCCCTGCTCGCGGGTGCGCTGGACGCCCACCGAGTAGCCCAGCGCGCCCTGCCCGCCCGAGGCGCCGGCCGCCAGCTGGCGGTGGCCGACGCTGCCGGCCGTGGCCGATGCATTGGGGTGGAAGCCGGTGCTGCCCTTGCGGGTGAACACCTGCACCACGCCGCCCACGCCTTCGCTGCCGTACAGCGCCGACGCCGGCCCCTTGAGCACCTCGATGCGCTCGATCATGTCCAGCGGGATGTTGTCCCAGGTCGGGTTGCCGGTGGTGGCCGAGCCCAGCCGCACGCCGTCCACCAGCAGGATGGTGTGGCGGTTCTCGGTGCCGCGCACGAACACGCTGGAGGTCTTTCCCAGCCCGCCGCTGGAGCTGAACTGAAGCCCGGCGCTGCGCGCCAGCAGTTCGGGCAGGGTGCGCGCGGTGGAGTTCTCGATGGTCTCGCGCGAGATGACGGTGACGTCGCTGACCAGCTCGTCGACCGCGCTGGCGCTGCGGGTGGCGGTGACCACCACGTCGTTCAGCGCGTAGGTGCGGGCTTGCGGCCAGGCCGGGAACGCGGCGAAGCACGCCAGCGGGAGCAGGCCCAGGCGGGCGGGGAACACGGGATGTTTCATGGGATGCAGACACGAATCGAATGCCCGCACCGGCTTCCCCGCCGGTGCACTGGGCGTCAAGGCCGCACCCCGGAAGGCGCGGCCCACGTCGTTGGCCGGTATCCGGGCTGGCGGAGCGCTTCCATCGCCTTCCCAGGCGCCTGTTCGACGCGCCCAGTGGCTGTGTGATGGAAGCGGGACGGCATTGTCGTGCCGTCCGTTCCGCGACCGTTGCGGGGGCAGCGCAGGTGAGGTCCGCCGTTACCGGCATTCCTTCCTGCTTCCCGTTGAACTGCGGCATGTGAACCACACCGCGAGCACCAACGCGCCGATTTTAAGGCCACGGTTTGTCACAAACCCTACAATCGAACCCGTATGTCCAGCGCACACCAAATCGAGCAGATTGCAGAACGCGTGGAGCGGCTGCTGGTTCGCTACGAGGAACTGCAGCGCACCAACGCGCTGCTGGCGCAGCAGGTGGAGGCGCTCACCACCGAGCGCGACTCGCTCAAGTCGCGGCTGGCCGCGGCGCGCGCCCGCGTCGACGCGCTGCTGGAACGCCTGCCGATCGCCTCATGAAGCAACTCGAAGTCCAGATCATGGGCCAGAGCTACCTGCTCGGCTGCCCCGAAGGCGGCCAGGGGCGGCTGCTGGAAGCGGTGGAGCGGGTGGACACCGCGATGTGCAAGATCCGCGACGCCGGCAAGGTGAAGGCCAGGGACCGCATCGCGGTGCTGGCCGCGCTCAACCTCGCGTTCGATGTGGCGCCGGTTCCGCCCCCCGCCCTCGCGCCGGCCGCGCGCAGCTCCGAGCCCGCCCTGGCCGGCGAAGCCCGCGACCCGGTGCTGGCCGCGCTGCTGGCCCGCCTGGATGGCGCGCTCGGCGACGACGGCCGGCTGCTCTAGCGCTTTGCGTCTCTCCTGGCACGCCAGGACTCACGCCACCGGCAGCAAGACCTCCACCTGGGCGCCGCCCAAGGCGCCGCGCGACAGCTTCAACTCGCCATCGTGGCTGGCAACCAGCTCGTTGACCACGGCCAGCCCGACGCCGTGGCCGGACACCCGTTCGTCCAGCCGCACGTGCAGCTGCAGGATCGATTCCACGTCGCTGAAGCCGGGACCGTCGTCCTCCACCCGGATCGACAGGCGGGCGCCGTCGCGCGCCAGGCGCACCGCCACCCGGTGCCGCGCCCATTTGGCGGCGTTGTCCATCAGGTTGCCCAGCAGCTCGAAGGCATCGCCCTCGTCGATGCGCCAGCCCAGCTCGGGCGGGCAATCGACGCCGATCTCCAGCCCCTTGTCGGCGTAGACCTTGTTGAGCGAGTCGCGGATGCGCGCCAGCACCGGTGCCAGCAGCAGCTGCGGCGCGAAGCGCGCGGCGCCGCTGGCGGCGGCGCGCCCGAGCTGGTGCTGCACGATGTCGTCCATCCGCGCCACCTGCTGCGCCACCATGGCCGGCAGGGCGGCCGGCTCGCCCAGGCCGGTGCGCAGCACCGCCAGCGGCGTCTTCAGGCTGTGCGCCAGGAAGCTGAGCGCTTCCTTGTAGCGGGTCTGGCGCACCCGCTCCTGGCCGATCAGCGCGTTGAGGTTGCCGGTGAGGCCGGTGAGTTCGGCCGGGTAGTCGCCCTCGATGCGCGACTGCTCGCCGCTCTCGATGCGCCGGATCTCGGCCGCCACCCGGCGCAGCGGCGCCAGCGCCCACTCCAGCAGCAGCGTCTGGGCGAACAGCAGCAGGAAGGCGGCGCCGCCCAGCCACGACCACAGCGTGCGGTTGAAGGCGGCGATCTCGCGGTCCGACTCCGACTTGTCCTGCAGCACCGACAGCACCAGCGGCGCCTCGCGCTGCTGCTGCGTGGCCCAGCGCACGCCGTAGGTGGCGGCCAGGAAGCCGGCGCCGGGCCGATCCAGCGTGTCGTAGCGCCACTGGCCGACTGCCGCCTCGCGCTGGAACGGCAGGTTGGCGCCCAGCGCCGACGGCGACTGCCACTGCTCGTTGCGCGCGGTGCTGTAGATGCTGGCGTACAGGCCCGATCCGGGCAGCGACAGCCGCGGCTCGGCGAAGGCCGAGGGCATCTGCAGCGCGCCGTCGGCGTCCAGCTCCGCCGCGGCCAGCAGCAGGTACACCGTGCCCTGCAGCTGTGCGAAATGGGACACGCGCACGCTGTCCGCGTGGGCCCGCTGCACCGCCAGGCCGGCCGCCGTGACAAAGGCCAGCAGCACCGCCGCGGCGCCCAGGATCAGGCGGGCGCGGATGGAGCGGTGCAGCTTCATTCGAGCGCGAAACGGTAGCCGCGCCCGCGCAGCGTCTCGATCGGCTGCAGCGCGCCGTCCGGATCGAGCTTCTTGCGCAGCCGGCCGATCAGCACTTCCAGCACGTTGCTGTCGCGGTCCTCGTCGTGCGGATAGAGGTAGTCGGACAGCTCCTTCTTGCTGACCACCCGCGCCCGCTCGCGCGCCAGGTATTCGAGCAGGCGGAACTCGAAGGCGGTCAGCTCCAGCGGCTCGCCGGCCAGCCGCGCCACCTGTGCCGACAGGTCGATGGCCAGCGTGCCGAACGAAAGCACGTCGGAGGCCGACTTGGTCGCGCGCCGCAGCAGCGCCTTGACCCGGGCGGCCAGCTCCGGGTAGTCGAAGGGCTTGACCAGGTAGTCGTCGGCGCCCGCTTCCAGGCCGCGCACCTTCTCCTGCCAGCTGCCGCGCGCCGTCAGCACCAGGATCGGCAACGTGCGCCCTTCGGCGCGCAGCTTCTGCACGATGGTGATACCGTCCACCTTAGGCAGGCCGAGGTCGACGATGGCCAGGTCCACCGGATATTCGCGCGCCTGGAACAGCCCGTCGGCACCGTCGGCCGCCTGGTCGACGCGGTAGCCCTCGGCCTCCAGCTGGCGCGCCAGCCCGAGCCGCAGCGCCGCGTCGTCCTCGACCAGCAACAGGCGCATGGCCGCGGACTAGAGCCGCCTGCCGGTGGCGACGTCCACCAGGATCACGCGGACCTCGCCCTGCGGCGTGACCAGCTTGACGCGCCATACGGCGTGGCCGCCGGATTCGGATTTCTCGACCGACAGCACGCGGCCGCCGTTGGTGCCTTGGGCGACCGCGGCCGCCTCGTCGCGGCCGACGCTGGCCCAGGCCGGCGCGGCCAGCGCGAGCAGCGCGGCGCAGAGCAGGTGAATCAGCGTTTTCATGGCGGTATGGTAGTCCCTTGCACCGGATGGAAGAAGGCAATGGTGCCAGTGCGCCCATGAACGGATGCTGAACGGATCGCACAAAGCCGCCGGCTGTCAAGCCGTCTTTGTTTCGCCGCGCAACGGGTCCGGTTTTGGCCCACGAGCGGCCGCCGAGCGCCTACAATCGATCGTGTCTGCAGTGCGTGCCGGGCTTTATATTTCCTTGAACCAATGCTCTTAGAGCCCGGGCCTGGAACATCGCCCCGCGAGCGTGATCATGTCGCGTCACATGAACCCAACGCGGGGTTGACCTAGCCCACCTGAACTCCGGTTCAGGATGCCGGTCCGGTGGCACTTGCAGACACCTTTTTTCCTGCCCTGCGGCCACCCGGCCGGCAGGCGCCACAATCCGGGGTTGCGCAGCAGCCAACAACCCCACCGATGTTCCTCGAACCCCGACTGATCGCCGAACTGCTCCTGCTCGGCCTGGCCACAGGCTTCCTGGCGGGGCTGCTGGGCATCGGCGGCGGCATGCTGATGGTCCCGGCCGTCACCTTCGTGCTGGCGGCCAAGGGCTTCCCGCCCGAGCACATCGTCAAGATGGCGGTGGCCACCTCGCTGGCGACGATCTGCTTCACCTCGATCAGCTCGGTGCGCGCCCACCACAAGCGCGGCGCCGTGCTGTGGCCGGTGGTGCTGCGGCTCACGCCCGGCATCCTGCTGGGCGCCGCGCTCGGCGCGCAGGTGGCGGTGGCCATGCCCACCCGCGCGCTGAGCATCCTGTTCTCCGTCTTCATCACCTTCGCGGCCACGCAGATGCTGCTCAATCGCAAGCCCGAGCCGACCCGCACGCTGCCCGGCACGCCGGGCATGGTGGCGGTGGGCGGCGGCATCGGCGTGCTGTCGGCGCTGGTGGGCGCGGGCGGCGCCTTCGTCTCGGTGCCCTTCATGCAGTGGTGCAACGTCAGGATCCACAACGCGGTTGCCACCTCCGCCGCGCTCGGCTTCCCGGTGGCGCTGGCGGGCACGGCCAGCTATGTCTGGGCCGGGCGCAACCTGCAGAACCTGCCCGGCAGCCTGGGCTATCTCTACCTGCCCGGCCTGGTGCTGATCTCGCTGGCCAGCATGACGATGGCGCCGCTGGGCGCGCGCACCGCGCACGGCATGGACATCCGGCCGCTCAAGCGGGTGTTCGCGCTGGTGCTGTATTGTCTGGCGGCCTATTTCCTGTTTCGCTGACCCACCCATGAAAATCGCATTCATCGGACACCACGACTTCGGCAAGGCGGCGCTCGATGCCTTCATCGCCCGCGGCGACACCATCGCCGGCGTGTTCTGCGCGCCCGAAAAGCCGGGCGAGAAGCCCGACGTCGTGCGGCTGGCGGCGCAGGCGCACGGCCTGCCGCTGTTCCAGCTCAAGAGCCTGCGCAACGAAGCGGCGGTGCAGGCGATGCGCGAGCTCGACGCCGACCTGGGCGTGATGGCCTACGTGCTGCAGTTCGCCTCGCAGGAGTTCGTCAACACGCCGCGCCACGGCACCATCCAGTACCACCCGTCGCTGCTGCCGCTGCACCGCGGCCCGTCGTCGATCAACTGGCCGATCTCGCTGGGCGCCACCGCGACCGGGCTGACGATCTTCCGGCCCACCGACGGCCTGGACGAAGGGCCGGTGATCCTGCAGCGCACGGTCGCCATCGGTCCCGACGAGACGCTGGGCGACGTCTATTTCAAGAAGCTGTTTCCGCTGGGCGTGCAGGCGCTGCTGGAGGCATCGACGCTGGTCGTGGCCGGCCAGCACACCGAGCAGCCGCAGGACGAGAGCCAGGCCAGCTACGAGGGCTGGTTCCACGACGAGGAGTCGAAGATCCACTGGGGCATCCACGTCGACCAGATCTACAACCTGATCCGCGCCTGCAACCCCGCGCCGGGCGCCTGGACCCGCATCGCCGGCGAGAAGGTCCACCTGTACGACAGCCGCAAGCGCACCATCAGCCGGCACGGCCAGATCCGCGGCAAGCCCGGCGAGATCACCGCCATCACCCAGGACGCGATCGTGTTCGATGCCCACGGCGGCGAGATCAAGGTGCTCCGCGTGCGGCCCGAGGGCGGCGCCAAGATGAACGCCGGCGAGTTCGCGCGCCTGCGCGGGCTGGTCACCGTCTTCGACAAGCCCTAGGCACCCGGACGTCCGAAAGCGACAGCCGGACGCAGAAAGCGCAGAAGCAACGCAGAAGGCGCAGAAGGCGCAGAAGGAAATCGTCAAAGGGTTGAATTCAATCCTTCAACGTTCTTCTTCCTTTTTGCGTGTTCCGCTTTGCTTCTGCGTCTTCTGCGTCCGGCTGTCCGATCCCGATCCCGGTCCCAGCGTCGGCTCGATCAGCGCGGCTGAGTCCTCCAGCAGGAACTGGCGGAAGGCCTGCGCCACCGGCGGCAGGCGCTTGTGGCGGCGGTGCACCACGTACCAGTGCGCCATCATCGGAAAGCCCTGCACGTCCAGCACCGCCAGGCTGCGCGACTGCAGCTCGCGCACGATGGTGTGGGCCGACAGGAAGCTCACGCCCATGCCGGCGATCACCGCCTGCTTGATGGTCTCGGTGCTGCGGATCTTCATCGCGATGTTCAGTTCGGCCATGTGGCTGCCGAAGGCTTCGAGCATCGAGTTCCAGGTGTCCGAGCCGGTTTCTCGGGCGACGAAGGGCTCGCGCGCCAGCCGCGACACCGGGATGCGCTTGCGGCCCGCCAGCGGATGGCCGGCCGGCGCGACGATCACGTAGGGATGCGGGGCGAACGGCTCGTTGACCGTGTCCAGGTCCAGCGGCGGCCGCACCATGATCGCCAGGTCGGTGACGTTGTCGGCCAGCTGCTGCAGCAGCTGCTCGCGGTTGACCACGTTGAAGTTCAGCGCCACGCCCGGATGCAGGCCGGCGAACTGCACCAGCAGCTTGGGAAAGAAGTAGTCGCCGGCGCTGATCACCGCCACGTTCAGCGTGCCGCCGGAGACGCCCTTGAACTGGGTCATCGTCTCTTCCACCTGCTGGAACTGCGCGATGATGACGCGGCTCGAATGCAGCATCTCCACTCCGGCCGGCGTCAGGTGGATCTTCTTGCCCAGCTGCTCGAACAGCGGCAGCCCGGCGTGCTCCTCCAGCTTCTTCACCTGCGTCGAAACCGCGGGCTGGGTGAGGTGCAGCTCCTCGGCCGCGCGCGAAAAGCTCAGGTTGCGCGCCACCGCCTCGAACACCTTCAGTTGCCGCAGGGTTGCATTCTTCATGGCTGCCGATCTTGATCCATAACTCCTACATTATGGTGATGATCAAATACTTTCACTATCCTTAATCGTTGCGCCTGCCTACATTGGACCCATCGAAGGTAGCGAAGGAGACAACGATGGCGAAGATGAAGGCCGCGATGGCCGCCGTGCTGGTGCTGGAGAAGGAAGGCGTGGGCCAGGCCTTCGGCGTCCCCGGGGCCGCGATCAACCCGCTGTACGCGGCGATGCGAGAACGCCAGACGATCACCCACATCCTGGCCCGCCACGTGGAGGCCGCCTCCCACATGGCCGAGGGTTACACCCGGGCGCGGGCCGGCAACATCGGCCTGTGCCTGGGCACCTCGGGCCCCGGCGGCACCGACATGATTACCGGCCTGTATTCGGCCAGCGCCGACAGCATCCCGATCCTGTGCATCACCGGCCAGGCCCCGCGCGCCAAGCTGCACAAGGAAGATTTCCAGGCGGTGGACATCGAATCGATCGCCAAGCCGGTGACCAAATGGGCCTGCACCGTGCGCGAGCCCGGGCAGCTGCCCGGCGCGCTGCAGCAGGCATTCCACCTGATGCGCTCCGGCCGGCCCGGGCCGGTGCTGCTGGACCTGCCGTTCGACGTTCAGATGGCGCAGATCGAGTTCGACATCGACAGCTACGAGCCGCTGCCGGTCTACAAGCCGGCCGCCAGCCGCAGGCAGGTCGAGAAGGCGCTGGACATGCTGGCCGGCGCGCAGCGCCCGCTGATCGTGGCCGGCGGCGGCATCATCAACGCCGACGCCAGCGCGCTGCTGGTGGAATTCGCCGAGCTCACCGGCATCCCGGTGATCCCGACGCTGATGGCCTGGGGCGCGATCCCCGACGACCATCCGCTGATGGCCGGCATGGTCGGCCTGCAGACCAGCCACCGCTACGGCAACGCCACCATGCTGGCCAGCGACTTCGTGCTGGGCATCGGCAACCGCTGGGCCAACCGCCACACCGGCTCGATCGACGTCTACACGAAGGGCCGCACCTTCGTCCACGTCGACATCGAGCCCACGCAGATCGGCCGCGTGTTCACGCCCGACTTCGGCATCGTGTCGGACGCGAAGGCGGCACTCGAATTGTTCGTGCAGGTGGCGCGCGAGCGCCAGGCCGCGGGGCAGCTCGCCGACCGCAGCGACTGGGCCTTCCGCTGCGCCGAGCGCAAGCGCCTGATGCTGCGCAAGAGCCATTTCGACGAAGTGCCGATCAAGCCGCAGCGCGTGTACGAGGAGATGAACCTCGCCTTCCCGCGCGACACCGTGTACGTCAGCAACATCGGCCTGAGCCAGATCGCGGCCGGCCAGTTCATGAACATCTACGGCCCGCGGCAGTGGATCAACTGCGGCCAGGCCGGCCCGCTGGGCTGGTCGATGCCGGCGGCGCTGGGCGTGGTGGCGTCCGACCCGACGCGTACGGTGGTGGCGATCGGCGGCGACTACGACTTCCAGTTCCTGCTGGAGGAGCTGGCCGTCGGCGCGCAGTTCAGGCTGCCCTACATCCACGTGCTGGTGAACAACTCGTACCTCGGCCTGATCCGCCAGGCCCAGCGCGGCTTCGAGATGGATTACTGCGTGCAGCTCGCCTTCGACAACATCAACGTCGGCGAGCCCGGCGATGCGCTGCGCGGCTACGGCGTGGACCATGTGAAGGTGGTCGAGGGTCTGGGCTGCAAGGCGCTGCGCGTCACCGAGCCGGGCCAGATCCAGGCCACGCTCAAGCAGGCCCGCGCGCTCGCCGCCGAGCACCGCGTGCCGGTGGTCGTGGAAGTGATCCTGGAGAAGGTGACCAACATCGCGATGGGCACCGAGATCGACAAGGTCAACGAATTCGAGCCGATCGACTGCCGCCATCCCGAAGGCCTGCGCGGCCTGGAGCTGGCCGGCCTGCTCGATTGACGCCAGCCAGATTCAAGTTCAAGGAGATCCCATGTCCAACACCCCCACCACCGCCGCCAACGACCCGGCCGTCGAAGCGCAGCGCCACGCCTACAACGCGGCCTTCCAGGAACTGGACCTGCCCTGGCACTGGGACGCCGCCACCTACCAGCGGCTGGCCGGCCACGGCTGCGGCGTGCGCCGCTACCTGGAAACCGAGCGGCCGCACCTGCTGCGCGCCTACGACCCGGAGTTCCTGGTGGCCGCAGTGGAATCCGTCAAGGCCCGCCGTCTCGGCGGCGCGGCAGCGTGACGGCCGGCCCTGTCGCGCACTGGGTCCGCTTCCTCGACCAGGGCGAGATCCGCTTCGGCACGCTGGAGCGCGACCAGCAGCGCGTGCGCGTCTGCGAGGGCGACATGTTCGCCGGCGCGCTGCCGACCGAGCGGACCGTCGCGTTGGCCGATGTGCAGCTGCTGGCGCCGGTCGAGCCCGGCAAGATCATCGCGCTGTGGAACAACTTCCATGCGCTCGGCGCCAGGCTCGGCCTGCCGGACCCGGCCGAGCCGCTGTACCTGGTGAAGGCCTCCACCTCGACGCTGGCGCCAGGCGGCGTGATCCGCAAGCCGCGCTGCGACGGCAAGGTGGTGTTCGAGGGCGAGCTGGCCATCGTGATCGGCAAGCGAGCGTCCGGCGTGAGCGAGTCCCGCGCGCTGGACCACGTGCTGGGCTACACCTGCGCCAACGACGTGACGCTGGCCGACATCCTGCACCGCGATCCCACCTTCCCGCAGTGGGCCCGGGCCAAGGGCTTCGACACCTTCTGCCCGTTCGGGCCGGCGGTCGCGACCGGCATCGACCCGGCCACGTTGGCGGTGAAGACCATCCTCAACGGCGAGCTGCGGCAGGACTACCCGATCAGCGACATGCGCTTTTCCGCCGCGCAGCTGGTGAGCCTGATCTCGCAGGACATGACGCTGGAGCCGGGCGACCTGATTCTTTGCGGCACCTCGGTCGGCGTCGGCTCGATGAAGCCCGGCAGCACGATCGAGGTGGAGATTGCCGGCGTCGGCAGACTTCGCAACCGGTTCGAATAACTTCCTTGGAGCGATCGTGAAAATTGCAATCATCGGCGCCGGCGCCATCGGCGGCTATGTCGGCGCCAGACTTGCCCTGGCGGGCAACCAGGTCAGCTTCATCGTGCGCGGCGCCAACCTGGACGCGATCCGCGCCCGCGGTGTCCGCCTGATCGGCGCCGACGGCAGCGAGCAGGTCGCCGCCGACGTCCAGGCCACCGACGATTACGCCGTTCCCGGGCCGCAGGACCTGGTGATCCTGGCGATGAAGGCCCACCAGCTGGGCGGCGTGGCCGACCGGCTGCCGGCGCTGCTGGGCCCCGACACGCCGGTGGTGACGATGCAGAACGGCATCCCCTACTGGTATTTCCACAAGCACGGCGGGCCGCTGGCCGGCAGCACGCTGGCCAGCGTGGACCCGGACGGCACGCTGGCCGGCCGCATCCCGCCGGCGCGCGTGATCGGCTGCGTGGTCTATCCCGCGTCCGAACTGGTGGCGCCCGGCGTGGTGCGCCACATCGAGGGCGACCGCTTTCCGCTGGGCGAACTGGACGGCAGCAGCAGCCCCAGGGTGTTGCGCATCGCGGCCTGCTTTGCTGCGGCCGGCTTCAAGTCGCCGGTGCTGGACGACATCCGCGCCGAGATCTGGCTCAAGCTGTGGGGCAACCTCACCTTCAACCCGATCAGCAGCCTGTCGCATTCGACGCTGGCCGATATCTGCCAGTACCCGCCGTCGCGCGAGCTGGCGGCCAGCATGATGCGCGAGGCGCAGCAGGTGGCGCACAAGCTGGGCATCGAATTCCGCGTGACGCTGGACAAGCGCATCGCCGGCGCCGAGAAGGTGGGCGCCCACAAGACCTCGATGCTGCAGGACATCGAGGCCGGCCGCGCGCCGGAGATCGACGCGCTGGTGGGCTCGGTGGCCGAACTCGGCCGCCTGACGGGCACGCCGACGCCGCACATCGACTCGGTCTACGCGCTGGTCAAGCTGCTGGCGCGCGCCATGCACGCCGGCCAGGGCCGGCTGCGGCTCGAAGCCTGCGCCTGAGCCACGGATCCGTCCTGCCTGTCAGATCTGACAGGCAGGAATATCCCGATGCGGCGCCCTGCCGGCAGGTTTAGCCTGGCCCTGCAGATGCGAACCAAGGTCATCCGGACAAACCCTAGAGCCTCCCCAGAATTGGGTAATCTTGACCCTCGTCAAGAGCCATTTCCACCCGTTGGTAAGAGCATCCGCGCTGATAGTCAGGATTCGGTCAGCCGGCCGGAGCGAATTACCAGAAGACAAGGAGCCATGGAAATGAACACCCGCATCGCGAAGTTGAAGCTGTCCGCCCTCGCAGTGGCCGCCGGCCTGATGGCGCTGGCCGGCAATGCCAGTGCAGCCTGGGAGCCGACCAAGCCGGTCGAGTTCGTGGTGCCCGCCGGCACCGGCGGCGGCGCCGACCAGATGGCGCGGCTGATCCAGGGCATCATCGTCAAGCACAAGCTGATGAAGGAGTCGATGATCGTCGTCAACAAGTCCGGCGGCGCAGGGGCCGAGGGCTTCCTCGACATCAAGGGCGCCAAGGGCGACCCGCACAAGCTGGTGGTCACGCTCTCCAACCTGTTCACCACGCCGCTGGCGACCGGCGTGCCGTTCAACTGGCGCGACATGACGCCGGTCTCCATGATGGCGCTGGACCAGTTCGTGCTGTGGGTGAACGCCGACACGCCGTACAAGACCGCCAAGGACTACCTGGACGCCGTCAAGGCCGCCGGGCCGCTGAAGATGAAGATGGGCGGCACCGGCTCCAAGCAGGAAGACCAGATCCTGACCGTCGGCATCGAGAAAGCCACCGGCACCAAGTTCATCTTCATCCCGTTCAAGGGCGGCGGCGACGTCGCCGTGCAGCTGGTGGGCAAGCACATCGACTCCAGCGTCAACAACCCGATCGAGGCGGTGGCCCAGTGGCGCGCCGGCCAGCTCAAGGCCCTGTGCGTGTTCGACTCCAAGCGCATGCCGTACACCGCCAAGGTCACCAGCACCCAGTCCTGGGGCGACATCCCCACCTGCAAGGAAGCCGGCGTGCCCACCGAATACACGATGCTGCGCGGCGTCTTCATGCCGCCGGGCGTGACCAAGGAGCAGCACGACTACTACGTGGAACTGCTCAGGAAGGTGCGCGAGACGCCGGACTGGAAGGACTACATGGAAAAGGGCGCGTTCAACCAGACGTCGATGACCGGCGAGGCGTTCGAGAAGTGGCTGGGCTCGGCCGAGCAGATGCACCGCGAGCTGATGAAGGCCGCCGGCTTCATGGCCAAGTGAGCCGGGCCGCGACGGCCCGCTCCCGGCGGCGCCCCGCGGGCGCCGCCTTCCCCCATTCCCGCCCGGCCCCCGGATGCCCGGGGGCCTTCCATCCCACAGCAGGAGTTCCCGATGGAACCAGATGATCAAGCGCTCGACGTGCCTCGCACCGGCGTTCCCACCTATGTCGTCGAATCCGTGGTCGCAGTCCTCATCGTGCTGCTCGGCGCGATCGTCATCCAGGGCAGCTGGAAGCTGGGCGCGGGCTGGACCAGCGACGGACCGGGCGCGGGCTACTTCCCCTTCTACATCGGCGTGATCCTGTGCATCTCCGGCGCCGGCATCCTGGTGCAGGGGCTGATGGGGAAGAAGAAGAACCGCGAGATCTTCGTCGACCGGGTGCAGCTGCGGCGCGTGCTCTCGGTGCTGCTGCCGGCCCTGGTCTACGTGCTGGTGGTGCAGCTGATCGGCCTGTACGTGGCCTCTCTTGTGTACATCGCCCTGTTCATGATCGTGCTGGGCAACTACTCCAGGACCAAGAGCATCGCGACGGCGGTCGTCGTCGTGGTGCTGTTCTTCATGATGTTCGAGGTCTGGTTCAAGGTTCCCCTCTACAAGGGAATGTGGGACCCGATCAGCTTCCTCGGCTACTGAGCCGCAACGACAAGAATCGACGGACCACATGGAAGAACTCAGCGCTCTTTTCCACGGCTTCAGCGTCATCATGACGCCGATGAACCTGCTGCTGATGCTCGTGGGCATCGTGCTCGGCGTGCTGATCGGCGTGCTGCCCGGCCTGGGCGGCGCCAACGGGGTGGCGATCCTGCTGCCCCTGACCTTCAGCATGTCGCCCACCACCGCGATCGTGATGCTCTCGTGCATCTACTGGGGCGCGCTGTTCGGCGGCGCGATCACCTCGATCCTGTTCAACATCCCGGGCGAGCCCTGGTCGGTGGCGACCACCTTCGACGGCTATCCGATGGCGCAGAAGGGGCAGGCCGGCGCCGCCCTCACCGCCGCCTTCACGTCGTCCTTCGTCGGCGCCTTCGTCGCCGTGGTGATGATCACCTTCCTGGCGCCGCTGGTGGCGAAGTTCGCGCTCAAGTTCGGACCGCCCGAATTCTTCGCGGTCTACCTGCTCACCTTCTGCAGCTTCGTCGGCATGGGCAAGGGCTCGCCGTTCAAGATCCTGGCGTCGATGGCGCTGGGCTTCGCGCTGGCGGCGGTGGGCATGGACACGGTGACCGGGCAGCTGCGGCTGACCTTCGGCATCCCGGACCTGATGCGCGGCTTCGACTTCCTGATCGGCGTGATCGGCCTGTTCGGCATCGGCGAGATCCTGCTGTCGATGGAAGAAGGCCTGGCCTTCTCCGGCAAGAGCGCCAAGATCAACCCGAAGGTGGTGTTCGAGACCTGGAAGCAGCTGCCCAGGTACTGGATGACCTCGGTGCGCAGTTCGCTGGTCGGCATCTGGATGGGCATCACGCCCGGCGGCGCTACCCCTGCCTCGTTCATGAGCTACGGCCTGGCCAAGAAGATGTCCAAGGACGGCGCCAAGTTCGGCACCGGCCAGCTCGAAGGCGTGATCGCGCCCGAGACCGCCGCCCATGCGGCCGGCACCAGCGCCCTGCTGCCGATGCTGGCGCTGGGCATCCCCGGCTCGCCGACGGCGGCGGTGCTGCTCGGCGGCCTGCTGATCTGGGGCCTGCAGCCGGGGCCGCTGCTGTTCGTCGAGCAGAAGGACTTCGTCTGGGGCCTGATCGCCAGCATGTACCTGGGCAACCTGGTCGGCCTGATCGTCGTGCTGACCACCGTGCCGCTGTTCGCATCGATCCTGCGCATCCCGTTCTCGATCATCGCGCCGGTGATCGTCGTGATCTGTGCGATCGGCGCCTACACCGTGCACAGCGCGATGCTGGACATCTGGTTCATGATGCTGTTCGGCGTGGTGGGCTACCTGTTCAAGAAGCTGGACTACCCGCTGGCGCCGCTGGTGCTCGCGCTGGTGCTCGGCGACAAGGCCGAGGATTCGTTCCGCCAGGCCATGCTGATCTCGCAGGGCGAGATGTCCGTGCTGTGGTCCAACTGGCTGGTGGGCAGCATCTCTTCGCTGGCCCTGCTGCTGCTCTTCTGGCCGCTGATCTCGCGCCTGATCGCGACGGTGCGCCCGCCGAAGAAGCCGGACTTCGCGGCCGAGCAGCCGGTCGACTGAAGACCCCACAGCGCGCATGAGAACCAAGCCCACCGGCGCTTCGCGGCACCGGTGGGCTTGTCCATTTTGACGGCGCGCCCTACCACGACTCACGCTGCTGCCTGACCATGGAAGTCAGCCTTCTCATTGGAGAAATACGGGTTATCCCGACTCCATGACCTAGGTCAATTACGCAAATGGAACGGGCTTCCAGAATCGCGCCCATCTCGTTTCCGCAACATCAGGAGCACCCCGACATGAGCACTTCAGAGGCAACCCTCGAGACAGGGTTTGCAGGCCCCGTGACGCGATCCAATGGCTATCGCTGGACGCAGCTGGTGATGGGCATCGTCTGCATGGCGATGATCGCCAACCTGCAATACGGCTGGACCCTGTTCGTCAACCCGATCGCCGACCGCCACGGCTGGAGCCGTGCCGCGATCCAGGTTGCCTTCACCATCTTCGTGCTGACCGAGACCTGGCTGGTGCCGATCGAGGGCTACCTGGTCGACAAGTTCGGCCCCCGTCCGGTGGTGATGGTGGGCGGCATCCTGTGCGGACTGGGCTGGGTGCTCAACTCATACGCCGACTCGCTGACGCTGCTGTATGTCGCAGCAGCCGTCGGCGGCATCGGTGCCGGCGCCGTGTACGGCACCTGCGTGGGCAACGCGCTCAAGTGGTTCCCGGACCGCCGCGGCCTGGCCGCGGGCCTGACGGCCGCCGGCTTCGGCGCCGGCTCGGCGCTGACCATCGTGCCGATCGCCGCCTTCATCAAGTCCAACGGCTACGAAGCCGCGTTCCTGTATTTCGGCATCGGCCAGGGCCTGATCGTGTTCCTGCTCTCGTGGTTCCTCACCCGCGCGCCCGACGCCAAGACGATGGGCATCTCCACCGCCGCCGTGCAGCAGACCAAGCGCAACTACAGCCCCAGCGAAGTGCTGCGCAGCCCGGTGTTCTGGGTCATGTACCTGATGTTCGTGCTGGTCGCCGCCGGCGGCCTGATGGCCACCGCGCAGCTCGGCCCGATCGCCAAGGACTTCAAGATCGGCGACATCCCGGTGAGCATCATGGGCCTGGCGCTGCCGGCGCTGACCTTCGCGCTGGCGATCGACCGCGTCCTCAACGGCATCACGCGCCCGTTCTTCGGCTGGGTGTCGGACAAGATCGGCCGCGAGCAGACCATGTTCATCGCCTTCGCGCTGGAAGCGATCGGCATCCTGGCGCTGTACAACTTCGGCCAGCACCCGGTCGCCTTCGTGGTGCTCACCGGCGTCGTGTTCTTCGCCTGGGGCGAGATCTACAGCCTGTTCCCCTCGACCTGCGCCGACACCTTCGGCACCAAGTTCGCGGCCGCCAACGCCGGCCTGCTGTACACCGCGAAGGGCACTGCATCGCTGCTGGTGCCGCTGTCCAGCGTGCTGGCCGCAGCCACCGGCAGCTGGCACATGGTGTTCATCGTCGCCAGCGCCATGAACGCCCTGGCCGCGCTGATGGCGTGGTTCGTCCTGCGGCCGATGCGCCGCCGGCAGATGGACAAGCCGGCCTGAGCGAGACACGCCATGCCGGACTCGATCCGGCATCAAGACCTCGGCGTGCGAGTCGATGACCGTCGATCAAGGGGAAGCGCAGCTTCTTCCTTGACCGGCGGTTTTTTCGTTCCAGCGCCTGGATCCCGGGTCGGGCCCGGGATGACGACCGCCGTCAGATCTTCCCGCGCTGCTTCAGCCGGCTGAGCGTCTCGGCCGACAGGTTCAGGTACGAGGCCAGTTCCTTCTTCGGGATCCGCTCGAACAGCTCGGGGTGCTTGCGCAGGAACCGCTTGAAGCGGCCCTGCGCGTCGAGCAGGTGCAGCGTGATGGTGTGGCCCATGATTTCGCTCATGTGCTCCATCACCGCGTATTCGAAGGTCTGCTTGAGCCCGTGGTGGCGGTCCAGGAAGGCCACCCAGTCCGGCAGCGGCAGCTTGGCCACCCGCGCCTTGGTGACGCACACGATGCTGTAGGGCGTCGGCGTGCCCAGCCGCCAGGCGGCGTAGCTGGTCTCGATGTCGCGCTCCGCGGAAAAGCGCAGGATCATCTCCTTGGCCTCGTGGTTGGTCACCACCCGCTTGAGGATGCCGTCGAGGATGAAGTACTGCTCCATCTCGTGCACGCCCTGGGTCAGCAGGGCATCGCCCTTCTGGCAATCCAGGATCACCAGCCTGGACTCCAGTTCCGCGGTCTGGCCCGAGTTCATCGCCTTGAGCACGAGGTTCTGCCCCAGCTGGACGCGGATGACATTCCTCTCTGGATGGTTCTGGACGGAGGTGGGGATCATGGAAGCGGCGCGACAGGCGATGGCGGCACGGCAGCAAGCTCGGGGGCCGCCGAATATAACGAAAATTGACCGCGGTCAAGGGTGGAATCGGGCCGGATTCCTATGATAACGCGACGGTGCAAAACGACCCGCCCGGGTCTTCGTTGCTCACTCATCGAAAGAGATTTCCATCATGACCACAGACACCCAGACCGGCGAAACGATCGACGGCTTCCACCTGCTGATCGATGCGCTGAAGCTCAACGGCATCGAGAACATCTACGAAGTGCCCGGCATCCCGATCACCGATTTCACGCGCCTGGCCCAGGCCGCGGGCATGCGTTTGATTTCCTTCCGGCACGAGCAGCATGCCGGCAACGCCGCCGCCGCCGCCGGCTTCCTGACGCAAAAGCCCGGCATCTGCATGACGGTTTCCGCCCCCGGCTTCCTCAACGGCCTGACGGCGCTGACCAACGCCACCACCAACTGCTTCCCGATGATCTTGATCAGTGGCTCGAGCGAGCGCGAGATCGTCGACCTGCAGCAGGGCGACTACGAAGAGATGGACCAGCTGGCCATCGCCAAGCCCCTGTGCAAGGCGGCCTACCGCGTGCTGCACGCGCAGGACATCGGCGTGGGCATCGCGCGTGCGATCCGCTCGGCCGTCTCCGGCCGTCCCGGCGGCGTGTACCTGGACCTGCCGGCCAAGCTGTTTTCGCAGACCATGGACGCCGCCGCCGGCAAGAAGTCGCTGATCAAGGTGGTCGACGCGGCGCCCAAGCAGCTGCCCGGGCCGGAAGCCGTCCAGCGCGCACTCGACCTGCTCAAGGGCGCCAAGCGCCCGCTGATCATCCTGGGCAAGGGCGCTGCCTACGCGCGGGCCGACGCCGACATCCGCACCCTGGTCGAAAAGAGCGGCATCCCCTACCTGCCGATGTCGATGGCCAAGGGCCTGCTGCCTGACACGCACGCGCAATCGGCCTCCGCCACCCGCTCGCACGTGCTGGCCGAAGCCGACGTGGTGATGCTGGTGGGCGCGCGCCTGAACTGGCTGCTGTCGCACGGCAAGGGCAAGACCTGGGGCGGCGACAAGGCCGCCGACCGCAAGTTCATCCAGATCGACATCTCGCCGATCGAGATGGACAGCAACGTGGCAATCGCCGCGCCGCTGGTGGGCGACATCGGCTCCTGCGTCTCCGCGCTGCTGGCCGGCATGGGCAGCAACTGGGCCAAGCCGCCGGCCGAGTGGACCCAGGGCATCGCCGAGCGCAAGGACAAGAACATCTCCAAGATGGCCGAGACGCTGGCGCTGAACCCCAGCCCGATGAACTTCCACAGCGCGCTGAACGTGATCCGCAACCAGGTCAAGGCCCGGCCGGACGCGATCGTCGTCAACGAAGGCGCCAACACGCTGGACTTCGCCCGCTCGATCGTGGACATGTACGAGCCGCGCAAGCGCCTGGACGTCGGCACCTGGGGCATCATGGGCATCGGCATGGGCTTTGCCATCGCCGCCGCCGTGGAAACCGGCAAGCCGGTGATCGCGATCGAGGGCGACAGCGCCTTCGGCTTCTCCGGCATGGAAGTCGAGACCATCTGCCGCTACAACCTGCCGGTGTGCGTGATCGTCTTCAACAACAACGGCATCTACAAGGGCACCGACAAGAACCCGCTGGGCACCGACATGGCGCCCACGCAGTTCGTCAAGGGCGCGAAGTACGAAATGATGATGCAGGCCTTCGGCGGCGTCGGCGTGCAGGCCAACACCCCGGCCGAACTGGAGAAGGCGCTGACCGAGGCCATCAAGTCCGGCAAGCCGACCCTGATCAACGCCATCATCGACGAGAGCGCCGGCACCG
Organism: Caenimonas terrae; assembly: GCF_042655405.1. Classification (NCBI taxonomy): domain Bacteria; kingdom Pseudomonadati; phylum Pseudomonadota; class Betaproteobacteria; order Burkholderiales; family Comamonadaceae; genus Caenimonas; species Caenimonas terrae. Next base: position 496,642 of record NZ_JBHSMF010000006.1, read on the forward strand.
AGAGCGGCCGCATCACCAGCCTGAACCCGGCCACCGCCAAGAAGAAGACCGCCTGAACGGCAGTCGCAACTCCCAGTTTTTGAAGGAAAAGAGCACCATGAACAAACCCCTCAACGGCATCAAGATCATCGACTTCACGCACGTGCAGGCCGGCCCGGCATGCACCCAGATGCTGGCCTGGTTCGGCGCCGACGTGATCAAGGTGGAGCGTCCCGGCTCCGGCGACGTCACCCGCACCCAGCTGCAGGACATCCCGAACGTCGACGCGCTGTATTTCACCATGCTCAACAGCAACAAGCGCTCGCTGACGCTGGACACCAAGAAGCCGCAGGGCAAGGAAGTGCTGGAGAAGCTGATCCGCGAATCGGACGTGATGGTGGAAAACTTCGGTCCCGGCGCGCTGGACCGCATGGGCTTCACCTGGGCCCGCATCCAGGAACTGAACCCGAAGATGATCCTGGCATCGGTCAAGGGCTTCTCCGACGGCCACCACTACGAAGACCTGAAGGTCTATGAAAACGTGGCGCAGTGCGCCGGCGGCGCCGCCTCCACCACCGGCTGGTGGAAGGGCGACAACGCCGTGCCGACGATCTCCGCCGCCGCCCTGGGCGACACCAACACCGGCATGCACCTGGCCATCGGCATCCTGACGGCCATCATCGGCCGCCAGCAGACCGGCAAGGGCCAGAAGGTCGCCGTGTCCATGCAGGACAGCGTGATCAACCTGTGCCGCGTCAAGCTGCGCGACCAGCAGCGCCTGGAGCGCCAGGGCTTCCTGGAAGAGTACCCGCAGTACCCGCACGAGATGGAATACTTCAAGGACAAGGTCGTGCCGCGCGGCGGCAACGCCGGCGGCGGCGGCCAGCCGGGCTGGATCCTGAAGTGCAAGGGCTGGCAGACGGACCCCAACGCCTACATCTATTTCACGGTGCAGGGCCACGCCTGGGGCCCGATCTGCGACGCCATCGGCAAGCCGGAATGGAAGACGGACCCGGCCTACACCACGCCCAAGGCCCGCCAGCCGCACATCGACGAGATCTTCGCCACCATCGAGGACTGGCTCAAGGACAAGACCAAGTTCGAGGCCGTCGACGTGCTGCGCAAGTTCGACATCCCCTGCTCGCCGGTGCTGACGATGAAGGAAATCCTGGCCGACGAGTCGCTGCGCGCCAGCGGCACCATCACCGAAGTCAAGCACAAGACCCGCGGCAGCTACCTCACCGTCGGCAGCCCGATCAAGTTCTCGGACATGAAGCCCGAGATCACCGGCTCGCCGCTGCTGGGCGAGCACTCGGACGAAGTGCTGGCCGAGCTGGGCTACAGCGCCGCGCAGATCAAGGAAATGCACGCCAAGGAAGTGATCTGATCCCCGGGGCCTGACGCCCTGTCCCCCCCAAGACGGCGTTCACATTGGGCGCCGTCTTTGTTTGGAGAAGAACATGCAGACGACAATCGATTGCAAGGCGCTGGTGGAGTCCATCGGCGACGCGGTGATCGCCTCCGATCCGTCGGGCGCCATCAACCTGTGGAACCCGGCGGCGACCCGCATGTTCGGGCACACCGAGGCCGAGGCCCTGGGCAAGTCGCTGGACATCATCATTCCGCAGCGCCAGCAGCAGCGCCACTGGGACGGCTACAACAAGACCATGGAAACGGGCATCACCCGCTACGGCAACGACGTGCTGCGGGTGCCGGCGGTGCACAAGGACGGCCACACGCTGTCGATCGCGTTCACCGTGGCCCTGCTGCACTCGCCGGACGGCAAGATCTCCTCCATCGTCGCGGTGGTGCGCGACGAGTCGGCCAAGTTCGCCGAGGACCGGGCGCTCAAGAAGCGCCTGACCGAGCTGGAGATGGCGGCCGCCAAGGCCGGTGGGACAATCACCGGTTGACCGACCAACCCAGGATTTTCCGATGAGCAAAGCGTTAGACGGCGTCCGCATCCTCGACTTCACCCACGTCCAGTCCGGCCCCACCTGCACCCAGCTGCTGGCGTGGTTCGGCGCCGACGTGATCAAGGTCGAACGGGCCGGCGAAGGCGACGCCACCCGCACCCAGCTGCGCGACATTCCCGGCGTGGACAGCCTGTATTTCACGATGCTGAACCACAACAAGCGCTCGATCACCCTGGACATGAAGAAGCCCAAGGGCAAGGAAGTGCTGGACGCGCTGATCCGGACCTGCGACGTGATGGTGGAGAACTTCGCGCCCGGCGCCCTGGATCGCATGGGCATGAGCTGGGAGCACATCCACGCGGTCAACCCGCGCATGATCGTCGCCTCCGTCAAGGGCTTCGGCCCCGGCCCCTACGAGAACCTGAAGGTCTACGAGAACGTGGCGCAATGCGCCGGCGGCTCGGCTTCGACCACCGGCTTCGACGACGGCCCGCCGCTGGTGACGGGCGCGCAGATCGGCGACAGCGGCACCGGCCTGCACCTGGCGCTGGGCATCGTCGCGGCGCTCTACCAGCGCAACACGACGGGCCGCGGCCAGAAGGTGCTGGCGCCGATGCAGGACGCGGTGCTGAACCTGTGCCGCGTCAAGCTGCGCGACCAGCAGCGGCTGGAGCGCACCCACACCATGCACGAATACCCGCAGTACCCGGACGGCAAGTTCGGCGACGCGGTGCCGCGCGCCGGCAACGCCTCCGGCGGCGGCCAGCCCGGCTCGGTGCTCAAGTGCAAGGGCTGGGAGACCGACCCCAACGCCTACATCTACTTCATCACGCAGGAAGCGGTGTGGCCCTCGGTGTGCAAGGTGATCGGCGAGGAAGAGTGGATCGAGGACGAAGCCTACAAGACCGCGTCGGCGCGGCTGCTGCACCTCAAGCCGATCTTCGCCCGCATCGAGCAATGGACCATGACCAAGACCAAGTTCGAGGCCATGGAGATCCTGAACAAGTACGACATTCCCTGCGGCCCGATCCTGTCGATGAAGGAGATCGCGCGCGAACCCGCGCTGCGCGAGACCGGCACCATCGTCGAGGTCGACCATCCCACCCGCGGCAAATACCTCAGCGTTGGCAACCCGATCAAGATGTCCGACAGCCCGACCGAGGTCACGCGCTCGCCCCTGCTGGGCGAGCACACCGACGAAGTGCTGGCCCAGCTGGGCTACAGCGCGGCGGACATCGAGCAGCTGCGCGCCGAACGTGTGATCTGAATCCGAGAACAACAGAAGCAGTCATGAACCATCCCATCATCCCGATCGCCGTGCTGGATGCATCGCGCCAGCGCAAGCGCCAGGCGCCCAAGGGCCGCCGCGTCGACCCGATCGCGCTGGAGCAGGTGCAGCGCCTGCTGGGCGACGCGTCGCGCCAGAGCGACCTGCTGATCGAGCACCTGCACAGGATCCAGGACCAGTACGGCTTCCTGTCGTCGGCCCACCTGGCGGCGCTGGCGCACGAGATGAAGCTGGCCCAGACCGAGGTGTACGAGGTGGCGAGCTTCTACCACCACTTCGACGTGGTGAAGGAAGGCCAGGATGCGCCGGCGCCGCTGACGGTGCGCGTGTGCGAGAGCCTGTCCTGCGAGATGGCCGGCGCCGGCGACCTGCTGGCCCGGCTGCCGACGATCCTCGGGCGGGACGTGCGCGTGATCGGCGCGCCTTGCGTCGGCCGCTGCGAGCAGGCGCCGGTGGCCGTGGTCGGCCAGAACCCGGTGCCCAACGCCACCATCGACAAGGTGGAAGCGACGGTGACGGCGCACGCGGTCAAGCACATCCCCGAGGAATACATCGACCTGGCCGAATACCGCGCGCACGGCGGCTACGAGCTGCTGGCGCAGTGCCTGAACGGCAAGCGCGAAGTGGAGGCGGTGATCAAGGAGATGGAGAACTCCGGCCTGCGCGGCCTGGGCGGCGCCGGCTTTCCGGCCGGCCGCAAGTGGCGCATCGTGCGCGCCGAAGCCGGCCCGCGGCTGATGGCGGTGAACATCGACGAGGGCGAGCCCGGCACCTTCAAGGACCGCGTGTACCTGGAGCGCGATCCGCACCGCTTCCTGGAAGGCATGCTGATCGCCTCCTGGGCCGTCGGCATCGAGAAGATCTACATCTACCTGCGCGACGAATACCACGGCTGCCGCGCGCTGCTGGAGGCGGAACTGGCCAAGCTGCGCGCCGAGCCGGCCATGGCCAACGCGCCGGCCATCGAGCTGCGGCGCGGCGCCGGCGCCTACATCTGCGGCGAGGAGTCCGCGATGATCGAATCGATCGAAGGCAAGCGCGGCATGCCGCGGCTGCGCCCTCCGTATGTGGCGCAGGTCGGCCTGTTCGGCCGGCCGACGCTGGAGCACAACTTCGAGACGCTCTACTGGGTGCGCCAGATCCTGGAGCAAGGCGGCGAGTGGTTCGCCTCGCACGGCACCAACGGCCGCAAGGGCCTGCGCTCGTTCTCGGTCTCCGGGCGGGTGAAGAACCCGGGCGTCAAGCTGGCGCCGGCCGGCATCACCATCCAGCAGCTGATCGACGAGCACTGCGGCGGCATGCAGGACGGCCACAGCTTCTACGCCTACCTGCCCGGCGGCGCCTCGGGCGGCATCCTGCCGGCGACGATGAACCAGATCCCGCTGGACTTCGACACGCTGCAGCCCTATGGCTGCTTCATCGGCTCGGCTGCGGTGATGGTGCTTTCCGACCAGGACACCGCCACCGACGCGGCGCGCAACCTGATGCGCTTCTTCCAGCACGAGTCCTGCGGCCAGTGCACGCCCTGCCGCGTCGGCACGGCCAAGGCATCGGCCATCATCGAACAGCCCAGGTGGAACCTGCCGCTGCTGGCCGACCTGTCGCTGGTGATGCGCGATGCATCGATCTGCGGCCTGGGCCAGGCAGCGCCGAACCCGGTGGACTGCGTGGTGAAGTACTTCCCGCACGAGCTTGTCTAAGGCAGCAACAACAATGAACGCGATTACCCGACAAGAACTGGCGCAGCTGGACGCGCCCGTGGTCAGCTTCGAATTGAACGGCCGCGAGGTGAACGCCCGCGCCAACGAGACGCTGATCCAGATCGCCGACCGCGAAGGGATCGCGATCCCGCGCCTGTGCTATTCCGAAGGCCTGGAGGCGGTGGGCAACTGCCGCTCCTGCATGGTGGAGATCAACGGCGAGCGCGTGCTGGCGCCGTCCTGCTGCCGCTTCCCGACGCAGGGCATGAAGGTCGTCACCGACAGCGAGCGCGCCGTCGCGTCGCAGAAGCTGGTGCTGGAGCTGCTGCTGTCGGACATGCCGGAAAAGGAATACACCCGCCACAACGAGGTGGACGAATGGGCGGCCAGGATCGGCGTCGGCAAGCCCCGCTTCGAGGCGCGCCGCCAGCCGCCGCAAGACCTGACGCACCCCGCCATCGCGGTGAACCTCGACGCCTGCATCCAGTGCACGCGCTGCCTGCGCGCCTGCCGCGACGAGCAGATGAACGACGTGATCGGCCTGGCCTTCCGCGGTGACGACGCCAAGATCGTGTTCGACATGGACGACCCGATGGGCGCATCCACCTGCGTGGCCTGCGGCGAATGCGTGCAGGCCTGCCCCACGGGCGCGCTGATGCCGGCGCGCGACGCGGCACTCGCAGTCCCGGACAAGCAGGTGGAATCGGTCTGCCCGTATTGCGGCGTCGGCTGCCAGCTGACCTATAACGTCAAGGACGACAAGATCCTGTTCGTGGAGGGCCGCGACGGCCCGGCCAACCACGGGCGGCTGTGCGTCAAGGGCCGCTACGGCTTCGACTACGCCCACCATCCGCAGCGCCTGACGGTGCCGCTGATCCGCCGCGCCGACGCGCCCAAGACCGGCGACTTCAGCATGGACCCGGACCGGGTGATGGACATCTTCCGCGAAGCGACCTGGGAAGAAGCGCTGGAGTTCGCCGGCGGCAAGCTGCGCGCCATCCGCGAGCAATACGGCAAGAAGTCGCTGGCCGGCTTCGGCTCGGCCAAGGGCAGCAACGAGGAGGCCTACCTGTTCCAGAAGCTGGTGCGCACCGGCTTCGGCAGCAACAACGTGGACCACTGCACGCGCCTGTGCCACGCATCGTCGGTCGTCGCCCTGCTGGAAGGCATCGGCTCGGGCGCCGTGTCCAACCCGGTGATGGACGTGACCAAGGCCGAAGTGGTGTTCCTGATCGGCGCCAATCCGACGGTCAACCATCCGGTGGCCGCCACCTGGCTGAAGAACGCGATCCGCAACGGCACCAAGCTGATCCTGCTGGACCCGCGCAAGTCGGAGCTGGCGCGCATGGCGCACCGCTCGCTGCAGTTCAAGGCAGACACCGACGTGGCGCTGCTGAACGCGATGATGAACGTGATCGTCACCGAGGGCCTGGTCGACCAGGCCTTCATCGACGACCGCACCACCGGCTACGAGGAACTGAAGAAGAACGTGGAAGGCTACAGCCCCGAGGCGATGGCGCCGATCTGCGGCATCGACGCCGAGGCGATCCGCTACGTCGCCCGCCTGTACGCCACCTCCAAGGCCTCGATGATCCTGTGGGGCATGGGCGTGTCGCAGCACGTGCACGGCACCGACAACGCCCGCTGCCTGATCGCGCTGGCGCTGATGACCGGCCAGATCGGCCGGCCCGGCACCGGCCTGCATCCGCTGCGCGGCCAGAACAACGTGCAGGGCGCGTCCGATGCCGGCCTGATCCCGATGATGTTCCCGGACTACCAGCACGTGACGAACCCGGAAGTGCGGGCGAATTTCGAGAAGGCCTGGCATGTCGCCCCCGGCTCGCTGGACGACAAGCCCGGCCTGACGGTGGTCGAAGTGATGCACGCCATCAAGCACGGCGACATCCGCGGCATGTACGTGATGGGCGAGAACCCGGCGATGTCCGACCCGGATGCCAACCATGCGCGCGAAGCGCTGGCGGCGCTGGACCACCTGGTGGTGCAGGACATCTTCCTGACCGAGACCTGCTACCTGGCGGACGTGATCCTGCCGGCCAGCGCCTTCCCGGAAAAGGACGGCAGCTTCACCAACACCGACCGGCTGGTGCAGATGGGCCGCAAGGCCGTCAACCCGCCAGGCGACGCCCGGCAGGACCTGTGGATCATCCAGGAGATCGCCAACAAGCTGGATTGCGACTGGGACTACAAGCACGTGAGCGAAGTGTTCGACGAGATGCGCCACACCATGCCCAGCATCGGCGGCATCACCTGGGAGCGGCTGGAGCGCGAGCACTCGGTCACCTACCCGTGCGTGCAGGAAGGCGACCCCGGCCAGTCGGTGGTGTTCGTGGAGGACTTCCCGCGCGCGGACGGCAAGGCCCGCTTCGTGCCGGCCGACATCATCCCGGCCAACGAGCGGCCCGACACCGAGTACCCGATGGTGCTGATCACCGGCCGCCAGCTGGAACACTGGCACACCGGCAGCATGACGCGCCGCGCCACGGTGCTGGACGCGCTGGAACCCGATCCGGTGGCGCTGGTGCATCCGCTGGACCTGGCGGCGATGGGCGGCCAGCCGGGCGACGTGATCACGATCGAGTCGCGCCGGGGCGAGGTCTGCCTCTATGCGCGGGCCGACGAGAGCTCGCCGCGCGGCGCGGTGTTCGTGCCCTTCTGCTACTACGAGGCTGCGATCAACCGGCTGACCAATTCGGCGCTGGACCCGTTCGCCAAGATCCCGGAGTTCAAGTACTGCGCGATCCGCGTGAAGGTCGGCGGTGAGCCGCCGGTGCAGGTGAGCTATGGCGGCGGCCAGGCGCTGGAAGACTCACTGAAAGATCGCTGAAGCGATTTTTCAGTGGCTGATCAGTGTGAAGAGGACCGGCAAAGCCGGATCCTCTTCAAAAGCGGAACCGGGCTGCGCGATGCTCCGCCCGCTTCGTCGAATGGGGTCCACCGCGTCCGCGCATGCGCGAAATGGGGTCGGATCCGAATTCAGGACAGCAGCGATGTGGTAGCGCGCGGGGCAACGACGAAATTAGGCTCGGACCCCATTTCGTCCGAACCGGATCCCGTCATCAAGCAGAAGCCGCCGCGCTTCTTCCCGAACCCTTGCACGCCGGGCAGGTGCCGGATGCGAGCTTGCCGCTGCCGCCGCAGCTCGGGCAGACGTTGCCGCCGGTGGACGGCTTGCCGACCGGCAGGTCCAGCGATGCGCCGGGGTCTTCCTCGCCCGCGACCGATTCGCTCAGGTCGACCGGACCGAGGGTGGGAGAAGGCGGGGCCGGCGTGCTCATGGATTCACCATCCTAGGCACGCCCGCCCGCACCGGCTGTAGGACGCTGCCGGTTCTGGCGCCGCCCGGCTCAGGCCGCCTTCTGCAGCGGCATGCGCGACGGATGGCCGGCGAAGTAGTCCATCGCGGCGGCGACGCCGGAGCCGGCCAGCTTGACGCCGGACAGCTTCAACCCCATCTCGCAGCCCGACAGCGCGCCCATCAGCGTCAGGTCGTTGCAGTCGCCCAGGTGGCCGATGCGGAACATCTTGCCCTTGACCTTGCCCAGGCCGGTGCCCAGCGAGCAGTCGAAGCGGTCGTAGATCAGCTTGCGCACGGCGTCGGCGTCCACACCCTCGGGCATCATCACGCCGGTCAGCACCGGCGAGTAGACGGCCGGGTCGGCGCACTGGATCTCCAGGCCCCAGGCCTTGACCGCCGCGCGCACGCCCTCGCCCCAGCGCTGGTGGCGCGCGAACACCGCCGGCAGCCCGCCGTGCTGCGGATCGAGCAGCATGTCGCAGGCTTCGGCCAGGCCGTACAGCAGGTTGGTGTTGGGCGTGTAGGGGAAGTAGCCGGTCTTGTTCATCTCGATGATCTCGTCCCAGGCCCAGAAGGCCTTGGGCAGCTTCGCGGTCCTGCTGGCCTCGATCGCCTTGGGCGACAGCGCGTTGAAGCTGATGCCGGGCGGCAGCATCAGGCCCTTCTGCGAGCCGCTGACCGTCACGTCCACGCCCCACTCGTCGTGCTTGTATTCGGCCGAGGCCAGGCCCGAGATCGAGTCGACCATCAGCAGCGCCGGGTGCCTGGCGGCGTCGATCGCCTTGCGCACGGCCACGATGTTGCTGGTGACGCCAGTGGACGTTTCGTTGTGCACCACGCAGACGGCTCTGATCGCGTGCTGGGTGTCGGCCTTCAGCCGCGCCTCGATCAGGTCGGCCTGCACGCCCTTGCGCCAGCCTTCCAGGCCGGGCAGCGTGAGCACCTCGGGCTTCAGGCCCAGGCGCGTCGCCATCTTGATCCACAGCGAGGCGAAGTGGCCCGTCTCGTACATCAGCACCTGGTCGCCCGGCGACATCACGTTGCACAGCGACGCCTCCCACGCGCCGGTGCCGGACGCCGGATAGATGACGACCGGGTGCCTGGTCTGGAAGATCTGCTGGATGCCGGACAAGCAGCGCATACCCAGCGCGCCGAACTCGGGGCCGCGGTGGTCGATGGTCGGCAGGCTCATCGCCCGCAGGATGCGATCGGGCACCGGCGAGGGGCCGGGGATCTGCAGGAAGTGGCGGCCGGTGGGGTGGAAGTCGAGCGTCAGCATCGGATGGTCTCCTGGGCGATGGGACGGATTTTTGCATACAAAATTCATTTGTCAAGGGCTCCGCAAGCGAGACTTCGGTTTGACGGACGAGCGTTTTGCATACAAAATCGCCGCATGACCGCAGACATCATCTCGATCCCGCGTGCCTCCCTGCACGAGCAGGTGGCCCAGCGCCTGCGCCAGATGCTGGTGGAAAACCGCATCGCACCGGGCGCCAAGCTCAACGAGCGCGAGCTGGCCGAGGTGCTGCAGGTCTCGCGCACGCCGCTGCGCGAAGCGATCAAGATGCTGGCGGCCGAGGGCCTGGTGGAACTGCTGCCCAACCGCGGCGCCATCGCCGTCGAACTCACCGAGGCCGACGTGCTCAACACCTTCGAGGTGATGGCGGGGCTGGAAGCGCTGTCGGGCGAACTGGCGGCGCAGCGCATCACGGAGGCCGAACTGGCCGAGATCCGCGCCATGCATTTCGAGATGCTGGCGGCCTACACCCGGCGCGACCTGCCGGCCTATTACCGGCTCAATGCGCAGATCCACGGCGCCATCAACGCCGCCGCCAAGAACCCGGTGCTCAGCGCCACCTACAACCAGGTCAACGCGCGGCTGCAGGCGCTGCGCTTTCGCTCCAACCAGGACGAGGCCAAGTGGAAGCAGGCGATGGCGGAGCACGACCGCATGATCGACGCGCTCGGCAAGCGCGACCCCGCGGCGATGCGCAAGGTGCTGGCGGCCCACCTGGACCACAAGCGCGACGTCGTCGTCGACCAGTTGCGCCGCGCCAGCAAGCTGGCGGCCGGAGCGGCGCGATGAACGCACCGCTGCCCCTGGAGGTGGCGCGCGGCGCGCCGTTCCAGGCCTACGACGCGGTGGCCGGCGCCAGCAACGAAGTGGCCGGCCGGCTGGCCCAGCGGCTGGCCACCGAGACGCAGGGCGAGGTGCTGTTCTCGCCGGCCGACCGCGGCCGCTATTCCACCGATGCCTCGATCTACCAGGTGACGCCGATCGGCGTGTTCGTGCCGCGCCATGCCGACGAAGTGAAGATCGCCATCGACATCTGCCGCGAGCTGAAGGTGCCGATCGTGCCGCGCGGCGGCGGCACCAGCCAGTGCGGCCAGACGGTGGGCGCCGGCCTGGTGATCGACCACTCCAGGCACGTGCGCAGCATCCTGAGCTTCGATGCGGAGAAGCGCACCGCGCTGGTGGAGCCCGGGATCGTGCTGGACCACCTGAACCTGGGGCTGAAGAAGGCCGGGCTCTGGTATCCGGTGGACGTCTCCACCAGCGCGCAGGCCACGCTGGGCGGGATGGCCGGCAACAACTCCTGCGGCAGCCGCAGCATCGCCTACGGCAACATGGTGCACAACGTGCTGGGCGCGCAGGCCTGGACGGCCGACGGCCAGCTGCACGACTTCGGGCTGTTCGAGCAGAGCAGCGGCCGGGCGCGCGAGATCGGCGAGCGGGTGCGGCAGATGGCGATCGAGCTGGCGCCGCAGATCGACGCCAACTGGCCCAAGGTGCTGCGGCGCGTGGCCGGCTACAACCTGGACATCTTCCGCAACCAGAGCGAGCGGCCCTACACCAGCGACGGCTCGGTCAACCTGGCCCACCTGTTGATCGGCAGCGAAGGCACGCTGGCCCTGACCAGGTCCCTCATGCTGCAGCTGGCGGAACTGCCCCGGGCCAAGGTGCTGGGCGTGGTGAACTTCCCCACCTTCTACCAGGCGATGGATTCGGCGCAGCACATCGTCAAGCTGGGCGACGGAACGCTGACGGCAGTGGAACTGGTGGACCGCACCATGATCGACCTGGCGCTGCAGAACCCGGCCTTCGCGCCGGTGGTGCGCACCGCGCTGACGGGTTCGCCCGCGGCGATCCTGCTGGTGGAGTTCTCCGGCGCCAGCCGCGCCGAGCTGGAACCGAAGCTCGCGCAGCTGGAGGAGCTGATGGGCGACCTCGGCCTGCCCGGCTCGGTGGTCAGGATGGCGGACGAAGCGCCGCAGAAGAACCTGTGGGAAGTCCGCAAGGCGGGCCTGAACATCATGATGAGCCTCAAGGGCGACGGCAAGCCGGTCAGCTTCATCGAGGACTGCGCGGTGCCGCTGGAGCACCTGGCCGAGTACACCGATTCGCTGACGCAGGTGTTCCGCAAGCATGGCAGCAAGGGCACCTGGTATGCCCACGCGTCGGTGGGCACGCTGCACGTGCGGCCGATCCTGGACATGCGGCGCGAGGGCGCGGCCAAGATGCGCGCGATCGCCGAGGAGGCGTCCGAGCTGGTGCGCAAGCACAAGGGCGCCTACAGCGGCGAGCACGGCGACGGCCTGTGCCGCGGCGAGTGGATCGAGTGGCAGTTCGGCCCGCAGATCAACGAGGCGTTCCGCCGCATCAAGCAGCTGTTCGACCCCGCCGCCCTGCTCAGCCCGCAGCGCATCGTCGACGCGCCGAAGATGGACGACACCCGCCTGATGCGCTTTCCGCCGTCCTACCGCGTGATCCCGCTGGCGCCGGTGCTGGACTGGACGCCATGGGACGTGCAGAACAACCCCGCCACCGAGGAGATCGGCGCGCCCGGCAGCGGCGGCGACCCGGCGCACGGCTTCGCCAAGGCGGTGGAGATGTGCAACAACAACGGCCACTGCCGCAAGTTCGACGCCGGCACCATGTGCCCGAGCTACCGGGTGACGCGCGACGAGAAGCACCTCACGCGCGGCCGCGCCAACACGCTGCGCCTGGCGCTGTCCGGCCAGCTGGGCGCCGACGGCATCGCCAGCCAGGAAGTGCGCGACGCGCTGGACCTGTGCGTGGGCTGCAAGGGCTGCAAGCGCGACTGCCCCACCGGCGTCGACATGGCCAAGATGAAGGTGGAATTCCTCCACCACTACAAGGCCAGGCACGGCTTCACGCTGAAGGACCGGCTGGTCGGACGGCTGCCCGATTACGCGCACCTCGCGGCCCGCTTCGCCGGCCTCGTGAACAGGCGCAACGCCAGTCCGCTGATGAAGCGCCTGGGCGAAAGGCTGGCCGGCTTGTCCGCCCGGCGCAGCCTGCCGCAGTGGAAACAGCAGCATTTCTTCAACACCGCCCACGCCGGCGCGACGCGCGCGCAGGCGCTGTCCGCGGCCAACGCCGTGGTGCTGTTCGTCGACACCTTCAACGGCTACTTCGAGTCCGACAATGCCGCGGCCGCCCTGCGGGTGCTGCAGGCGGCCGGTTACCTGGTGCACGTGGCAAGCAAGGAGCGGCCCGACGGCAGGCACCTGTGCTGCGGCCGGACCTACCTGTCCAGCGGCATGGTGGACCAGGCCAAGGCCAAGGCCGCCGAGCTGGTGCAGTCGCTGCTGCCCTTCGCCCGCCGGGGCGTCGCCATCGTCGGCCTGGAGCCGTCGTGCCTGCTCACGTTGCGCGACGAGGCGCTGGCCATGGGCCTGGGCGAAGCGGCGCAGGCCGTGGCCGGCCAGGCGCTGCTGTTCGAGGAATTCCTGGCGCGCGAAGCGAAGGCCGGCCGGCTGGAGCCGCTGAAGGCGCGGCTGGCGCCGCTGGACAAGCGCGTCCTGCTGCACGGGCACTGCCACCAGAAGGCGTTCGGGGCCGTCTCGCCGGTAATGGAGGTGCTCAGGCTGGTCCCGGGCGTGGAGCCCGAACTGATCGACAGCAGCTGCTGCGGCATGGCCGGTAGCTTCGGCTACGAAGCCGACCATTACGACGTGTCGATGCAGATGGCGGAACTGAACCTGCTGCCGGCGGTTCGCAAGTATCCCGGTGCGATCGTGGTGGCGGACGGCACCAGCTGCCGGCACCAGATCCAGGACGGCGCGGACCGGCCGGCGGTGCACGCGGCGGTGTTGCTTGCGCGTCAGCTGGCGGCTTGAGCTGGCGTCACAATGGCACCATGGCACAGCCCCTGATCCGACCCGCCCTGCCCGCCGACGAAGCCGCCTGGCGCAAGCTGTGGCAGGGCTACTGCGACTTCTACGGCGCCCAGGTGTCCGAGGCCGTTACCACCCGCACCTGGGGCCGCATCCTGGATCCCGATTCCGGCGTGCTGTGCATCGTCGCCGAAGTGGAAGGCCAGGTCTACGGCTTCGCCAACTGCGTGATCCACGAGAACACCTGGGAGCTGCAGCCGGTGTGCTACCTGGAAGACCTGTACGTGCTGCCCTCGGCCCGCGGCCGCGGCATCGGCAAGGCGCTGATGGAGTGGCTGCGCAATGCGATGCGCGCCGAGGGCTGGGCCCGCCTGTACTGGGTCACGGCGCAGGACAACGTCGCGGCCCGCGCCCTGTACGACCAGTTCACGCCGGTGGACGGCTTCGTGCGCTACGTCCTCAAGCACAAGTAGCTGCTCATTCGGCGGCCGCCAGGCCGGCGTCCCCGCCGCCGGACAGGCCCACGCCGTGGCGGGCGAGATAGTCCACGATCAATTGCCGGATGACTTCCGACGAACTCAGGTCCTGGGCGGAGCATGCGGCTTCGAACGCCGCCTTGTTCGCCGGGTCGATGAGAACAACCAGTCTTGCCTTGTCTTCCATTCCTGCCCTTGCACTTGCGCTGTTTCGATGACGCAATGGTGCAGGCCGCGGTGTGCGCCCCGGGTAGTGAATGGTCCGATACCTGGCTCGGCAGACTTCCCCGCCTCCAGTGCCGCAAGCGCCCTGTCGTCTGTCGGAAGGCGCCGATGGGAAGGGTCGGAACCGTCCTGCGCGCGCTGCCATAATGCGGGTCCCCGCAGCTGTCGACGTCCGCGCGTCAGCGTCCTGCAAGCTCCCAGGAAGCAGTGAGATGGCCAACACGAAGATGACAGGTTTTGCGCAGCGGCTGGGCCCCGGCCTGATCACCGGCGCCGCCGACGACGACCCGAGCGGCATCGCCACCTATTCCCAGGCCGGCTCCCAGTTCCGCTTCGGGCTGGTCTGGACCCTGCTGCTGACGACGCCCCTGATGATCGGCATCCAGATGCTGTCGGCGCGCATCGGCTGGGTCACCGAACAGGGGCTGGCGGCCAACATCGCCAAGGTCTGCCCGCGCTGGGTGACGCTGGTGCTGATCGGCCTGCTGGTGGTCGCCAACACGATCAACATCGCGGCCGACATCGGCGCGATGGCCGACGCGGTGCGCCTGCTCGCGGGCGGCTCGCAGGCGCTCTACATCGTGGGCTTCGGCGCGCTCTGCGTGCTGGGTCAGGTCTACTTTTCCTACGAGCGCACCGTCCGCGTGCTCAAGTGGCTCACCCTGGCGCTGTTCTCGTACGTGGCCGTCATCCTCTCGGTGCAGGTGCCGTGGCGCGAAGCGATGCGCGAAAGCGTGCAGCCCTGGGCCTTCATGCCCCCGGACGTCAAGGTGGGCGACTACGCAAGCATGGTGGTCGCCGTGCTGGGAACGACCATCAGCCCGTACCTGTTCTTCTGGCAGGCGTCGCAGGAAGTCGAGGAGAACCACCGCCGGCCCGAGGCCGCCGCCCTGCGCGGCAACCCGGCGTATGCGGCGGAGCACCTGTCGCGCATCAAGGAGGACACGCATGTGGGCATGCTGTTCTCCAACCTCGTCGCGCTGTGCATCGTGGTGGCGACGGCCGTCACGCTCAATCACGCCGGCGTCGCCAGCATCCAGACCTCGGCGCAGGCGGCGCAAGCGCTGCGGCCGGTGGCCGGCGAATTCGCGTTCGCGCTGTTCGCGCTCGGCATCATCGGCACCGGCCTGCTGGCGGTGCCGGTGCTGGCCGGCTCGGCCGCCTATGCGGTCAGCGAGGTGTTCGGCTGGAAGGCCGGGCTCTCGCACGGCTTTCACGAAGCGCGCGGCTTCTACATCATCATCGTGGCCGCCACCGCGATCGGAACGCTGATGAGCGTGTTCGAGCTGGACCCGATGAAGGCGCTGGTCTGGAGCGCGATCGTCAACGGCGTGATCTCGGTGCCGATCATGGTCGTGATGATGTGGATCGGCCAGTCGCCGCGCATCATGGGCGAGCTCACCATCAGCCGGCGGCACCGGTTCTTCGGCTGGGCCGCCACCGGCGTGATGGCGGTGGCGGTCGCCGTGATGCTGGTGACCTAAAGCCGGAGCGCGTCCGGCGTCCAAGTCCGGAAACAATTGAAGGCGTTCCACCCCATCCACAGGGACATGGGGTTGGGACGCGCGGCCCTTCTCGGCGAGAAGGGTTGCGGGTTCAGTCACCTCCCGTTCTCCTCGACTGCCTCGGCCAGCTGCATCCGGTAGGACGGGCCGTTCTCCTTCACGACAACACGAAGGAGGACTTCAGCTAGCGCGCAGCCGCACCGCCAGAGTCGACTGCGACCTTGACCCACTCGTTCCTCACACGCCGCCAAGCTGCATCAGTCGTTGCCCTTTGCTGCACATCATCGTTTGCCCTGGCTGGTCAGACCGCGACCTCTGCGCCCACCCTTACCGGCGACGCCGCTTGTGCACTCCAGTGGGTCACCGCACGTCGGGACAACCGCGACCGCGCGTTTGCCATCGTTGACAAGAAGGAAGGCAAGATTTACGTCTTTGACCGCAAGGGACGTCTGGCGGGTACGTCGCCGGCTCTGGTCGGAAAATCGTCGGGCGACATGGACGAACCAGGGGTGGGCCATCTTGAGGTGTCTCAGCTCACGACGGAGCAGCGCAAGACCCCCGCAGGGCGCTTCAACTCTCTCCCCGCAGCGGACCACGCGGCAGAAATCATCTGGTTCGACTATGACGCGGGACTTGCCATTCATCAGCTGGCAAGTGACAGCACCTACGTGCCCCGGATGTCTCGACTTCGGTCGCCGGACCCAGCTGGGCGTCGCATCACCGCGGGATGCGTTGCAGTTCCGGTGGAATTCTTTGCAAAGATCGTTCGGCCGGTTCTCGGGGCCCGCGCCGGGGTGGTTTACGTCCTACCGGATACCCTGCCCATCAACGACTTCTTTCCTGCCGGCTGAGTGGCTGGCGTGGACGGTCGTGCACTGTCGTTGGATTGGCCAAGCCACCGCACGCCCGCGGCTTGATGTGGGCCGAAGGTGTTGCAAGCCCCCAAGAACGAAGACTGTGCACGATTGCACAGTCCACTCGAACTCGTGACATCCGGCCGTCCCGCGTGCTGCGTAAGGGTTGGGTCTCCACCAACCACCATGAAGGACTCACTCCGTGAAAACCAGTACCGCCACCCAGCTGCTCTCCATCATCGCCTTGGCCTTCTTGTCCGCCGCCGGCGCGCATGCCGACGAAGCCGACACTTCGCAATTTGGAATCAGATTCAACTCCACCCGCTCGGCGGCCGAAGTCGCGACCGAAGCGCACATGGCCCCGCACATCACGAACGGTGGCACGGGCTTCATCGGCGTGACCCGGTCCGGCGTGACGCCGGCCGCGGTCCGGGCCCAGACCCTCGCGGCCCTGCGTGCGGGGACCGTGCCCCACGGTGAAGCCGCCGCGATGTAGTTTCCGCGGTCATCGGGTAGGCGGGCAGTACTCGCTTACCTGCACGCTGACCTCCACTACCTCCGCCCCGCCCGCGCACACGCTTCTTTCCTCACCGCTTCAGGCGAACAGCGCCTTGTGCTCCTCGCGCAGCAGGTTCTTCTGCACCTTGCCCATCGTGTTGCGCGGCAGCTCGCCGACCACGAAGCAGCGCTTGGGGATCTTGAAGTTCGCCAGCCGGCTTTTCAGCTGCGCGATCACGGCGTCGCCGTCCACGCTGGCGCCCGGCTTGGGGATCACCACCGCCACCCCGACCTCGCCGAAGTCCGGATGCGGCACGCCCACCAGCGCGCTCTCGGCCACGCCGGGCAGCTCGTTGATGTAGCCCTCGATCTCCGCCGGGTAGACGTTGTAGCCGCCGCTGATGATCAGGTCCTTGCTGCGGCCGACGATGTGCACGTAGCCGCGCTCGTCGACCTTGCCGACGTCGCCAGTCTTGAACCAGCCGTCGCCGGTGAACTCCTCGCGCGTCTTCTCCGGCATGCGCCAGTAGCCCCTGAACACGTTCGGGCCCCGGACCTGGATCGCGCCGATCTGGCCGGCCGGCAGTTCCTTGCCGTCCTCGCCTGCCACGCGCAGGCCGACGCCCGGCAGCGGAAAGCCCACCGTGCCGGCGCGCCGCTCGCCCTGCTCCGGGTGGTACGGGTTGGACGTGAGCATGACGGTCTCGCTCATGCCGTAGCGTTCCAGGATCGCCTGGCCGGTGCGCTCCTTCCATGCGTTGAAGGTCTCCGGCAGCAGCGGCGCCGAGCCGGCGATGAACAGCCGCATGGTCTTGGTGGCTTCCCGCGTCAGCGCGGGCTCGGCCAGCATCCGCACATACAGCGTCGGCACGCCCATGAACACGGTGGCCTCGCGCATCTTCGCGATCACCAGCTTCGGCTCGAACCTGGCCAGCCAGATCATCTTGCTGCCGTTGATCAGCGCGCCATGGATGGCGACGAACAGGCCGTGCACGTGGAAGATCGGCAGCGCGTGGATCAGCACGTCGCCCGGCTGCCAGCCCCAGTAGTCCTTCAGCACGCGCGCGTTCGACAGCAGGTTGCCGTGCGTGAGCATCGCGCCCTTGCTGCGGCCGGTGGTTCCGCTGGTGTACAGGATGGCCGCCAGGTCGTCGGCCGAGCGCGGCACCACCTGCTGCCGGTCGCCGTGGTGCGCGGCGCGCTCCAGCAGCGAGCCGGTGCGGTCCTCGTTCAGGGTGAAGACGTGGCGGGTGCCGGCCTTGAAGGCGATCTTGCTGACCCAGCCGAAGTTGCGCCCGCTGCAGACCACCACCGAGGGTTCGGCGTCGCCGACGAAGTACTCGATCTCGGCGCTCTGGTAGGCCGTGTTCAACGGCAGGAACACATAGCCGGCGCGCAGCGTCGCCAGGTACAGCAGCATCGCCTCGACCGATTTTTCCACCTGCACGGCGATCCGGGCACCGGCGGGCAGGCCCAGCGACTGCAGCAGGTTGGCCAGCATCGCGCTGGCGCGCTCCAGGTCGCTCCACGAATAGACCAGGCCGTCCGCGGTTTCCACCGCGGCGGACTGCAGGTCGGACGGGAACGCGCCGCGCAGGGCGGCGTAGAGGTTGTCGCTGGCCATCAGTCCAGGGTGGCGCCGGACGCCTTGACCACGCCGGACCAGCGCCTGAT
Source organism: Caenimonas terrae (assembly GCF_042655405.1). NCBI lineage: Bacteria > Pseudomonadati > Pseudomonadota > Betaproteobacteria > Burkholderiales > Comamonadaceae > Caenimonas > Caenimonas terrae. The sequence continues at coordinate 515,215 of NZ_JBHSMF010000006.1, forward strand.
CTCGTCGTGCACCAGCGCGCCGAACTGCTGCTGGCTCAGGTCGGGAAAATCGGCGCCGTTGTTGGCCCAGATCGCCTTCATCTCGGGCGAATTGACCGCCTTGCGCAGTTCGTCGGCGATCCGCGCCGTCACGTCCGGCGGCGTGCCCTTGGGCGCCCAGATGCCGTACCAGGTGGTGACGGTGTAATCGGGCAGGCCCACTTCCGCGGCGCAGGGCACGTCCGGAAAGGCCGGGTTGCGCTGCTTGCCCGCCATCATCAGCGCCTTGATGCGGCCGCTCTTGATGTGGGCCGACGACGAGCCCAGGCCGTCGAACATCATGTCCACGTTGCCCGAGATCAGGTCCTGCAGCGCCGGGCCGGCGCCGCGGTACGGGATGTGGGTGATGAAGGTCTTGGTCTGCTGCTTGAACAGCTCGCCGGCCAGGTGGTGCGAGGTGCCGCTGCCGGCCGAGCCGTAGTTGTACTTGCCCGGGTTCTTGCGCACCAGCGCCAGGAAGGACTTGAAATCGGGCGCGTCGATCCGCTTGGGATTGACCACCAGCACCTGCGGCACCCGTGCCACCAGGCTGATCGGGACGAAGTCCCGCTCCAGGTCGTAATCGAGCTTGGGATACATCGACGGCGCGATCGTGTGGTGCACGGCGCCCATGAACAGCGTGTAGCCGTCCGGCGCGGCGCGCGAGGCGACGCTGGCGCCGACGGTGCCGCCGGCCCCGCCCTTGTTGTCGATCACCAGCTGCTTGCCGGTCTGCTTGGTGAACTGCGCGGCCATCGGCCGCGCGAAGGCGTCGGTGCCGCCGCCGGCCGGGAACGGCACCACCAGCATCACCGGCTTGGCCGGCCAGTTGCTCTGCGCCCATGCCGGGGCGGCCAATGCGGCCGCGCCCGCGGCCGCTGCGCCAAGAACCTGGCGGCGGTTGATGTCACTCCTCATCGCTGTCTCCTGTCGTTGTTGCTGGACTGGCTCAAAAATACAGCTCTTCGATCGCCCGCGAAACCGGGATTTTGCCCTGCGCCAGCAGGGCCCGGTGCTTGTCCAGGCGCTTGACGTCGTAAAGATAGTTCACCATCAGGCCGTAGGACTGCTTGACGCCCTTGCCCGACGGGTCGCCGGCCCAGTTCAGGCGCTCGATCCGCGCGCCGTTGCCCAGGTGGAAGCGCGCCACCGGGTCGGCCGGCTTGCCCTGCTGCAGCTCGCGGCCCAGGTACTGGGCGGCGCAGGACGTCAGGAAGGCGCGCAGCGGCGACTTCGGCTCCAGCGCCAGCGGCTTGTCCAGCGCGGCCAGCAGCGCTTCGGCCGTCAGCGGCTTGGCGCCGGCGGCCCGCGCCAGTTCGGCGCCGGCCTTGTCGCCGGCCTGCTCCAGCATCGCGCCAGCGTTCTTGTGCAGCCAGGACCGCAGGCCGGGGATCGGCGACAGCGTGGCGAAGGTCTTCAGCCGCGGGAATTCGTCCTTGAGCGTTTCCGCCACCCGCTTGATCAGCGAATCGCCGAAGCTCACGCCGCGCAGGCCGGTCTGGGTGTTGCTGATCGAATAGAAGATGGCGGTGGTGGCCTTTTCCAGGTCGGCCGGCGCGGCGGCCTCGTCCAGCAGCGGGGTGATCGAGGAGGCGATTTCGTCCATCAGCGCCACCTCGACGAAGATCAGCGGCTCCTCGGGCAGCCGCGGATGGAAGAAGCCGTAGCAGCGGCGGTCGCTGTCCAGCCGGTTCTTCACGTCGTCCCAGCTGCGGATGTCGTGCACCGCCTCGTACTTGATCAGCTTCTCGATCATCGAGGCCGGCGAATCCCAGCTGATGCGGCGCAGCTCCAGGAAGGCGACGTCGAACCAGGTCGAGAACATGTATTCCATCTCGACGTCCAGCGCCTGCAGCCGCTTGTCGGATTTCAGCTGCGGCAGCATCTCGGCGCGCAGGTCCACCAGGAAGCGGATGCCTTCGGGAAACACGCTGATGCGCTGCAGCAGGCGGCGCCGCGGCGACACGGTGGCGCGGCGCAGCCGCACTTCGGCGACCGCCTCGTCGGCGGTGCCGACGGCGGCGGCGTATTGGGCCTGCGCCACCTTGGCGGCCTTCTGGTCGGCGACGAACTGCTCGCTCATCAGCAGCCAGAGGTCGTGCCGCTCCTGCGGCGCGGCAGCGGCGTACCAATCGGCCAGCGCCTGCGCGCGGCGCCCGCCCTCCACCTCGCTGACGTGCGGATCGACGATGGCCTGCAGCTGCGCCAGCATGCGCCGCAGCGCCCGCGGCGACAGCGCCTCGTTGTCGCGCCGCAGCGTGGCCTGCAGCCGCTGGCCGGTGGAACGCGGCGCCGGCGCCGGCGCCGCCCTGGGCGCGGCCGGCCTGGTCTGCTGCGCCAGCGCGGCGCGCAGCGGCTGCAGCGCCGAGCCGGCATCGGCCGGCATCATGGACATGAGGCTCCGGCCCGCGCCGCGAAAGATCCAACTGCCAGCGTTCATGCCAACCTCGACTTGGTGCTGCTTGCCAGGTCGCGCAGCGCCGTGCGCTGGCGGGTGAGATGGGTGCGCATGGCCACTTCCGCGCCCTCGGCGTCGCGCGCCTTGAGCGCGGCGAACACCGCCATGTGCTCGGCCAGGCTCTGCTCCAGCCGTCCCGGCGCATGCAGTTGCTGCAGCCGGGCCAGCTTGACGATCTTGCGCAGGTCGCCGATCACCTGGGCCAGCCAGCGGTTGCCGGCCAGCGCGATGATGGCCTCGTGGATCTCGAAGTTGACGGCGTAGTACTCGTTGATGCGGCGCGCCTTGGCATGGCGGCCGAGCTTGTCGTGCAGCAGCTGCAGCGCCAGCAGGTCGGCGTCGCTGGCGTGCAGCGCCGCCTCGTGGGCGCAGCGCCCTTCCAGCAGCGCGATCACCGGGAAGATCTCGTCCAGGTCCTGCGCGGTCACCTGGTTGACGAAGCAGCCGCGCCGCGGTTCGTGGCGCACCAGGCCCTCGGCGGTCAGCACCTTCAGCGCTTCCCGCAGCGGCGTGCGCGAGATCTTCATCTGCGCCGACAGCGCCACCTCGTCCAGGAAGGCGCCGGGCGACAGCTCGCCGGCGAAGATCCGCTCCCGCAGCTGGGCCGCGACCTCGTCGTGCAGGGAGTTCTGGATCACGCGCATGGGGAAGACAGGGCTGTTGGGCCGGCTCCGTAATTTCCTGTAATTACGGCTAATTATGCAACCCCTGCCGGCCGCGTGCCAGCAAAACCGGCGGATCGATGGGCGGGCGTGGCGGCTAGACCACGGCGCGCTTGCCGGCCCCCAGCCACAGCCCGATCCCGGCCAGCACCATCGGCACGCACAGCCACTGGCCCATGCTCATGTTCAGCGCCAGCAGGCCCAGGTAGCTGTCCGGCTCGCGGAAGAACTCGGCGACGAAGCGCAGGATGCCGTAGCCGATCAGGAACATCGCCGCCACCTGCGCCTGCTTGTGGGGCTTGCGCGCATACAGCCACAGCACCACGAACAGCAGCAGCCCCTCCAGCAGGAACTGGTACACCTGCGAGGGATGGCGCGGCAGCATCGAGCCGCTCTGCGGGAACACCATGCCCCAGGGCAGGCTGGGGTCCGAGAAGCGCCCCCACAGCTCGCCGTTGATGAAGTTGCCCACCCGACCGGCCGCCAGGCCCGGCGGCACGCACGGCGCCGCGAAGTCCATCACCTGCCAGAACGGCTTGCCGCGCGAGCGCGCGAACCACACCTGCGAGCCGATCACCCCCAGCAGGCCGCCGTGGAAGCTCATGCCGCCCTGCCAGACGTAGAAGATCTCCAGCGGATGGGACGCGTAGTAGGCCGGCTTGTAGAACAGGCAGTAGCCCAGCCGGCCGCCGATCACCACGCCCATCACGCCCAAGAACAGCATGTCCTCCACGTCCTTGCGCGTCCAGGCGCCCGGTCCGGTGATCGCGGCGAACGGCGGATGCCGCAGCCGGCGGGTTCCCAGCCAGTAAAAGAGGGCGAAGGCCGCCAGGTAGGTCAGGCCATACCAGTGGATGGCGAAGGGCCCGAGCTGCAGGGCCACCGGATCGATTTTTGGATACATCAGCATGCGGGGTATTGTGCCCACCTGTCAGGCGGGCCCGGCGCCCCCTGCCGCCTTGACGAACGCGACGAAGCGTTCCAGCGCCGGCGCCGGGCCCGGCCCGGCCTGCGGCCAGACCAGGCTGGTCTCGGCGCCGGGCACCGGATTGCCGCGCGGCGCGCTCACCTTGCGGTACACCACGCCTTGGCGCTGGAACTGGCGCACGCTCTCGGGCACCCAGGCCACGCCCAGGCCGGCCGACACCAGGTTGACGATGGTCTGCATCTGGATCGCCTCCTGCGCCACCAGCGGCGCCCGGCCGGCGGCCCGGTAGACGCCCAGGATGGCGTCGTGCAGCGAAGGGACGATGCGGCGCGGAAAGATCACCAGCGGCTGGTCCAGCACCTGCGCCAGCCTGGGGCTGGCCGCTGCCGCCAGCGGATGCGGGTCGGGCAGCGCCAGCACCAGCGGCTCGCGCGTGACGCGCAGGTGCTGCAGGCCCGGCGGCACGAAGCCGGGCGAATGCAGCATGAAGCCGGCGTCGAGCTCGCCGCGTTCCAGCGCCTGCAGCTGCACGTCTCCCGTCGCTTCAATCAGTTCCAGCGCCACGTTCGGATAGCGGGCGCGGAAGCCGCGCACCCACTGCGGCAGCTGGGCGAAGCCGATGGTGGAGACGAAACCCAGCCGCAGCCGGCCGATCTCGCCGGCCTGCGCCGCCCGCGCCTGCGCCGGCAGCGCCCGGGCACGGGCCAGCAGGTCGCGCGCCGCCGGCAGCAGCGCCGCGCCGGCGGCAGTGAGCTGCACGCTGCGCTTGGTCCGCTCGAACAGCTTCACGCCCAGCAGGCGCTCCAGCTGCGCGATGCCCTGGGTCAGGGGCGGCTGCGTCATGTGCAGGCCGGCGGCGGCGCGGCCGAAGTGCAGCACTTCGGCGACCGCCACGAACTGGCGCCACAGGCGCAGGTCGATCACCGGGTCGGTCATATGCACCGCATATTAAACCAAGCGAAAGAAGCGATTGGAAAGAATCAGTAGCGCGGCGCATACTGCTTGCCTTCCCCAGCCAACCCGAGCCCGCCATGGACACCAAGGTCATCCAGATCAACCGCCGCAGCAAGAACATCGTCGAGGGCAAGTCGCGCGCCCCGAACCGCTCGATGTATTACGCCATGGGCTACCAGGAAAGCGACTTCAAGAAGCCGATGGTCGGCGTCGCCAACGGCCACAGCACCATCACGCCGTGCAACAGCGGGCTGCAGAAGCTGGCCGACGCGGCAGTCGCCGGCATCGAGGAAGCCGGCGGCAACGCCCAGATCTTCGGCACGCCGACCATCAGCGACGGCATGGCGATGGGCACCGAGGGCATGAAGTACTCGCTGGTCAGCCGCGAGGTGATCTCCGATTGCGTGGAGACCTGCGTGCAGGGCCAGTGGATGGACGGCGTGCTGGTGGTCGGCGGCTGCGACAAGAACATGCCCGGCGGCCTGATGGGCATGCTGCGCGCCAACGTGCCGGCCATCTACGTGTACGGCGGCACCATCCTGCCGGGCCACTACAAGGGCCAGGAGCTGAACATCGTCAGCGTGTTCGAGGCGGTCGGCCAGAACGCCGCCGGCAACCTGAGCGACGAAGACCTGCGCGAGATCGAGATGCGCGCCATCCCCGGCACCGGCTCCTGCGGCGGCATGTACACGGCCAACACCATGTCCAGCGCGTTCGAGGCGCTGGGCATCTCCCTGCCCTACTCGTCCACCATGGCCAACCCGCATGAAGAGAAGGTAAATTCGGCCCGCGAATCGGCCAAGGTGCTGATCGAGGCGATCAAGAAGGACATCAAGCCGCGCGACATCGTCACCCGCAAGTCGATCGAGAACGCCGTCGCCGTGATCATGGCCACCGGCGGCTCCACCAATGCGGTGCTGCACTTCCTGGCGATCGCGCACGCGGCCGAAGTGGAATGGACCATCGACGACTTCGAGCGCGTGCGCCAGAAGACGCCGGTGCTGTGCGACCTGAAGCCCTCGGGCAAGTACCTGGCGGTGGACCTGCACAAGGCCGGCGGCATTCCGCAGGTGATGAAGATGCTGCTGAACGCCGGCCTGCTGCACGGCGACTGCATCACCATCTCCGGCCAGACCGTCGCCGAGGTGCTCAAGGACGTGCCGGACCAGCCGCGCGCCGACCAGGACGTGATCCGCCCGATCGGCAAGCCGATGTACGAGCAGGGCCACCTGGCGATCCTCAAGGGCAACCTGTCGCCCGAAGGCGCGGTGGCCAAGATCACCGGCCTGAAGAACCCGGTGATCACCGGCCCGGCGCGCGTGTTCGACGACGAGCAGTCGGCGCTGCAGGCGATCCTCGACGGCCGTATCAAGGCCGGCGACGTGATGGTGCTGCGCTACCTCGGCCCCAAGGGCGGGCCCGGCATGCCGGAGATGCTGGCGCCGACCGGCGCGCTGATCGGCGCCGGCCTGGGCGAGAGCGTCGGCCTGATCACCGACGGGCGTTTTTCGGGCGGGACCTGGGGCATGGTGGTCGGCCACGTCGCGCCGGAAGCGGCGGCCGGCGGCACGATCGCCTTCGTGCACGAGGGCGACTCGATCACCATCGACGCCCACAAGCTGGTGCTGGAGCTGAACGTCCCCGCCGCCGAAATCGAGAAACGCCGCCAGGCCTGGACCGCGCCGAAACCCCGCTACACCCGCGGCGTGCAGGCGAAGTTCGCCTTCAATGCGTCGAGCGCATCCAAGGGCGCGGTGCTGGACGACTACTGACACCTGTCATCCCGGGATCGACCCGGGGATCCATCCTTCTCCGGGCGCCCCGCCCCGGTCGCGTTGAGCTTGTCGAAACGCCGCCACGGCAACTCCGCGCGGCGCGACAGGCAGAGCCCGACGCGGGCTCACACTGCGGCGGTCGGCGCGGCGCGCCGACTTCGCTGCGAAATCCGGTCCGGCACCGGCGTCATGGAATCGGGAACACACAGGGCAGCCGGGGCACAGCCCCGGCCGCCGCGCCGATGCGCTGCGCCCTCCCCGGCCTCGCCGTCCGGGCGGAGGATCGAACGACGCAGGGACCCGGAGGGAAAAGGGATGGATCCCGGATCAAGTCCGGGATGACAGCCGCTACCCGATCAACCCCGGCAACCAGGTCGCGATCGGCGGGAACCAGAACACAGCCGCCAGCAGCACCAGGCTCATGACCACATAGGGCACGACGGCGCGGAAGATGTGTGCCATCGTCACCTGCGGCGGGGCGACGCCGCGCATGGTCATCAGCAGCAGTCCGTGCGGCGGCAGCAGCAGGCCCAGCTGCATGCAGATCAGGAACATCACGCCGAACCACACCGGGTCGATCTGCAGCGACTGCACGATCGGCATGAAGATCGGCAGCGTGATCATCATCATGCTGACCTGGTCGACGAACACCCCCAGGAAGATCAGGATCAGCATCATGCCGACCACGATCATCGCGGTCGACAGGCCCTGTCCGGTGATGAACTGCACCAGCCCGTTGCTCGCGCCGGAGAACGACAGGATCTGCGCGAAGGTGGTGGCGCCCAGGATGATGAACAGGATCATCCCCGAGATGCCGGCCGTCCCCTTGAGCGCCTTGAGCACCGCCTCCCGGGTCAGCACGCGGTAGGCCAGCGCCAGCAGCATGGTGGCGAAGGCGCCGATGGCGGCGCACTCGGTCGGCGTGGCCCAGCCGTCGGCCAGCGCCCCGACCACCACGGCGAAGATCGACAGCGTGGGCAGCACATAGGCGAAGAACGGCTGCCAGCGCGCCCAGCCGCTGTACTGCACCTCGGTGTCGTCTTTCGGCGCCAGTTCGGGGCTGATGCGTACCCGCACGATGATCCACACCACGAAGGCGATCGACAGGATCACGCCGGGCACCACGCCCCCGACCAGCAGCTTGGAGATCGAGATGCCCGACAGCGACCCGAGCAGCACCGTCAGCGCCGACGGCGGGATCAGCATGTCGACCGCGCCGATGGCCATGATCGGGCCGGTGGCCAGCACCGGGTGGTAGCCGCGCGCGAGCATCACCGGCAGCATCAGCGAGCCCAGCATCGCGGTGGTCGCGATGGTGGATCCGGAGATCGCCGAGAACACCGTTCCGGCAACGACGGCCACCACGGCCAGCCGTCCGGGCAGGCGCCGGATCAGCCGCTCCACGCCCTCGATCACCTTGAGCGCCAGGCCGGTGTGGAACAGCACCTCTCCCATCAGCACGAACAGCGGGATCGGCGTCAGCGAGAACGCCGTGACCGAGCTGACGCTGCTGCGCGCCAGTTGCACCAGCCCCGGCTCGCCGCCCATGTAGAGCCAGGCGCCGACGATGTTGATGGTGATGAAGGTGAAGGCCACCGGCATGCCGATGAACAGCAGCACGGTGGAGCCGCCCAGCATCAGCCAGGCGGCGAATCCCCAGCCGCCGCTCATGACGCGCTCACCGCGTCGTGCCGGGGGCCGCGGACGCCCCGCAGCAGGCGCAGCATGCGAAACAGCATTTCGATGCCCAGCAGCACGAAGACCACCGGCAGCGGCGCCAGCGCCCACCATTCCGGGGTGACCAGGGTCTTGATGTTGACGGCGCCGGAGACATAGCTGGACCAGGCGGCCTGCGTGCCATACCAGGCGATGACGGCGCAGCAGGCCAGCCCGATCACGTCGCCCACCCATTCGAAGGCCCAGGCCAGCCGCGGCGGCAGCGCCTGCAGCAGGATGTCGACCCGGATGTGCTGGCCCTGGCGCAGCAGCCAGGGCGCCACGCACATCGTGATCAGGTACAGCATCAGCTCGGAGATTTCGTTGCTCCAGGCCAGCCCCTGCGGCCAGCCGGGGACGGCCAGGTTGCGCAGTGCGACATCACCCACGATGATGAACATCATCGCCATCAGGATCGCGCAGCCCACCAGCGCCAGCGACGACAGCATCCGGCCGTAGATGCCGGAGAGCGAGGTGATCACTTGGAGAACAGCGTCTTGAAGCGGCCGGCGATCTCGGGACTCTGCTTGATGGCACTGGCCCAGCCGATGTCATAGGCCTTGTCGCGGAACGCCTTGGCGGTGGCAGCGTCGAAGCGGATCGCCTGGATCCCGGCCTTCTCCTGGCGCGCGACTTCGTCGCTGGCGTACTTCACCCAGAAGCCGTTCTCGGCCTCCAGCGCCAGCAGCTGCTTGTGCAGGTAGGCGCGCTGCGGTTCGGTGAGCCTGCGGTAGGCCGGCAGGTTCATCACCAGCGAGACCTCGGCGTCGTAGAAGCCCGGGTCGATCCGGTACTTGGTCTTTTCCTGCCAGTTCAGGTCGAAGATGCCGCCGATCGGCCAGCCGTAGCCGTCGACCACGCCGCGCTCCAGCGCGGTGTAGACCTCGCCCGGCGGCGTGGTGATGACGTTGGCGTTCAGGGCCTGGAAGAAGTCGCGGTACACCGGCGTGATGCGGATCTTCTGGCCGCTCAGGTCCGGCTTGTCGACCTTCTTGTTGGTGTAGATGTGGAACGGCTGGTTCTCCACCATCCGCGCCAGGTATTGCATGTTGGCCTTCTCGTTCCAGACCTTGTTGATGGCGTCGAAGGCGCCGTTCCTGCGCTGCTCCGCCACCGGGATCTGCGTCAGCTTGAGGAAGTCGGCCTCGGGCATCACGTTGGTGTAGAACGCGCCGGTGTTCAGCGCCATGTCCACCACGCCGGTCTTGACGGCGTTGCCGGCCTCGAACGGCGGGATCGCCTTGGGCCCGCCGATGAAGTTGATCTGCAGCACGCCCTTGCCCTCGGCGTTGACCTTGTGCACCCACGGCAGCAGGCGCTGAACGTAGATGCCGTTCTCGGCGAAGGCGCTGACCAGCCGCAGCGTCACCTCCTGGGCGCAGGCGGCGCCGGACAGCCCTGCGGCCGCCAGCAGGGCCAGTATCGTCTTCGGGATTCGTGCATTCATGGTTTTTCTCCTGGTGTCCAAAAAGAAATCGTCAAAGCCCCAGGTACCGCGCCCACAGGCCGCGGTCCGCATCGAGCTGCTGCGAGGTCCCGCTCCACACGGGCCGCCCCTTTTCGATGATCACGTGCCGGTCGGCGACGCCGATCAGGCGCTGCACGTACTTGTCGATCACCAGCATGGCGTGGCCAGCCTGCCGCACCCGCGCCAGCACCTTCCAGACTTCCTCGCGCACCAGCGGCGCCAGCCCTTCGGTGGCTTCGTCCAGGATCAGCAGCTGCGGATTGGTCACCAGCGCACGGGCGATCGCCAGCATCTGCTGCTCGCCGCCCGAGAGCTGGCCGCCCATGTGGCTGCGCCGTTCGGCCAGCCGCGGAAACAGCTCGAACAGCCGCTCGGGAGTCCAGGGCTGCGCGCCGCCGGCGCCGGCGCGGCGGAATGCCGTCAGGTGCTCCAGCACGCTCAGGTTGCCGAACACCTGGCGGCCCTCGGGCACCAGCGCGATGCCCTGGCGCGCCACCCGGTGCGGCGCCATGGCACCGATCGGGCGGCCGCCGAAGACGATCTCTCCCGCGGTCGGCCGGATCAGTCCCATCACCGAGCGCACCAGCGTGGTCTTGCCCATGCCGTTGCGCCCCAGCAGGCCGACGATTTCGCCCGGCCCGATGTCCAGGTCCATCCCGAACAGCACCTGGCTGCGGCCGTAGCCGCAACACAGGCCGCGCACCTGCAGCAGTTCGCCGGCAGCGGCCCCGCCGTTCATTGCGCCTCCTGGCCGGTGCCGAGGTAGGCGTCGACGACCGCCGAGTCGCGCCGCACATCCTCCGGCCGGCCGCTCGCCACCACGTGGCCGTTGACCAGCACCGACACCGTGTCGGCCAGCCGGAACACCGCGTCGACATCGTGCTCGATCAGCAGCACGGCGACCTCGCCGCGCAGGCCGTCGATCAGGCTGCTCATGGCTTCGGATTCCTGCAGCCCCATGCCCGCCAGCGGTTCGTCCAGCAACACCAGCTTGGGGCTGCCGGCCAGCGCCATGCCCACCTCCAGCGCCCGCTGCTCGCCGTGCGACAGCTGCTCGATGCCCCAGCCGCTCTTGTCCGCCAGGCCGAGTCGCGCCAGCAAGCCTTCGGCGCGCCCGAACAGCGCCGTGTCGGCCCGCACCGGCCGCCAGGCGGAAAACGTGCGCCCGCCCGCGGCTTGCAGCGCCAGCGCCAGGTGCTCCAGCACCGTCATGCTCTTGAACAAGCGGGTGACCTGGAACGAGCGGACCAGCCCGCGGCGCGCGCGCAGGTGCGTCGCCATCCGCGTGATGTCGCTGCCGTCGAAATGGACGGTGCCGCTGTCGCTGGCCAGCTGGCCGGCGATCTGCGCCACCAGCGTGGTCTTGCCGGCGCCGTTGGGGCCGATCAGCGCATGGATCTCGCCGGCGGCCACCTGCAGGTCCACCCGGTCGGTCGCCTGCAAGCCGCCGAAGCGCTTGTTCAGGCCTGTCACCTGCAGCAGCGGCACGTGCGTCATCGGGCTGTCCTCCGCCCTGCCAGGCTGGCCAGCGCACCGCCCAGCCCGTGCCGCGCGAACAGCACGACGGCCAGCAGCACCCAGCCGATCCAGAACTCGTGGTACTCGGTGTGCGCCGACAGCAGCTCCTGCATCAGCAGCAAGGCGACGGCGCCCAGCACCCCTCCCCACAGCGTGCCCACCCCGCCCAGGATCACCATCACCAGCAGCGTGCCGGACTGGGTCCAGTGCAGCAGGTTGGGGCTCACGTAGCCCTGCAGGTTGGCGCTCAGGCCGCCGGCGACGCCGCACAGCACGCCGGCCACGACGAAGACGACCAGCTTGCTGGCGAACACCGGCAGGCCGATGGCCTCGGCCCGCACCTCGTCGTCGCGCAGCGCCTGCACAGCGCGGCCGAATCGCGACCCGGAGAACCGGTGCAGCAGCAGCATCACCAGCACCAGCACGGCGAGCGCGCAGTAGTAGAGGGTGGCGGGTTGGTGCAGGTCGAAGCCGCCGGGCAACAGCACGCGGGTGCGCACTGCCAGCCCTTCGTCGCCGCCATAGCCCTTCATCGAATTGGCCAGGTAGAACAGCATCTGCGCGAAAGCCAGCGTGATCATGATGAAGTAGACGCCGCGGGTGCGCAGCGAGACGGCGCCGATGGCCAGCGCCACGACACCCACGGCCACCGCGATCACCAGCAGGTGGACCGGCGCGGACCGCACGCCTTCGCTCAGCAGAATCGCGCTGGCATAGGCGCCCAGGCCGAAGAAAGCCGCGTGGCCCAGGGAAATCATGCCCCCGTAACCGAGCAGCAGGTTCAGGCTGGTGGCGGCGACGGCGTAGATCAGGATGCGGCTGGCGACACCCAGGTAGAAGTCGGCGCCGGCAGCCTGCAGCGCCCAGGGCAGCGCCAGCGCCGCCAGCAGCGCGCCGATCGCAGCGGCCCGGGCGGCGGTCATCAGCTGCGCACCGGGAACAGTCCCTGCGGACGGAACACCAGCATCACGACCATCAGCAGGTAGACCGAGATTGACGCCAGCGCCGGCCCGGCGGCGCTGGCCCATTGCGGCGGCAGCGCGTCGCGCAGCAGCTGCTGCAGCAGCGTGCGGCCCAGCGTGTCGACGGTGCCCACCAGCAAGGCGCCGATCAGCGCGCCGCGGATCGAGCCGATGCCGCCGATGACGACCACCACGAAGGCCAGGATCAGGATGTTCTCGCCCATCCCCACCTGCACCGCCAGCAGCGGCCCCAGCAGGCTGCCGGCCACCGCGCACAGCGCCGCGCCCAGGCCGAACACCAGCGTGAACAGCCGCCCGACGTTGACGCCCATCGCGGAACTCATCTCGCGGTTGGCGGCGCCGGCCCGCACCAGCGCGCCGATGCGCGTCTTCTGCACCAGCAGGTAGAGCAGCAGCGCGATCACCAGCCCGACGCCGATGATCAGCAGCCGCCAGGACGAATACACCAGCCCCGGCAGGATCTGCACCGGGCCGTCCAGCGCCGCCGGGACCGACAGCGGCAGGTCGTTGCCGAACACCATCTTCACGCCGTCGTTCAGGATCAGGATCAGCGCGAAGGTGGCGAGCACCTGCGACAGGTGGTCGCGCGCGTACAGCGTGCGCAACAGCGACGACTCCAGCAGCATGCCGAACAGCGCGGTGAGCAGCACGGCGCCCAGCGCGCCGAGGAGGAAGGAGCCGCTGACCCGCGTCAGCCAGGCGGCCAGGAAGGCGCCGACCATGTACAGCGAGCCGTGCGCCAGGTTGATCATGTCCATCACGCCGAACACCAGCGTCAGCCCCGCCGCCAGCAGGAACAGCATGAACCCCAGCTGGAAGCCGTTGAGCGCCTGCTCGAAGACCAGGAGGCCGCTCATCGCGCCGCCGCGCCCCGCGTCACTTGGGCATCATGCACTGCTGCACATAGGCGTCGCCGTGGTCCTTGAGGATCGGCTCGTTGAAGGACTTGTTGACCAGGCCGCCCTTGCCGTCGCTGCCGATGGTGCGCACGTAGTAGCTCTGGATCGGGTACTGGTTCTTGTTGAACCTGAAGGGGCCACGCACCGAGTCGAACTTCGCGCTGCGCAGCGCACGGCGCACCGCCTCCTGGTCCTCGAGCTTGCCCTTGGTGTCGCGCACGGCGGCATTGATCAATTCGGCGGTGTCGTAGCCCTGCGATGCATACAGCGTCGGCATCCGCTTGTATTCCTTCTGGAATTCGGCCACGAAGCGCTGGTTGGCCGGGTTGGCGAAGTCGGGCGACCAGTGGGCCGTGTTGAACAGGCCGGCCATCGCGGGCCCGACCGGGCCGATCACGTCCTGGTCGGCGCTGAAGCCGGGCAGCAGCAGCATCGTTTCCTTGCCCAGGCCGGCGCCGACGAACTGCTTGATGAAGTTGATGCCCATGCCGCCCGGCAGGAAGGCGTACAGCACCTGCGGCTTGGCGGCGCGGATCTCGGCCAGTTCGGCCGCGTAATCGAGCTGGCCGAGCTTGGTGTAGTTCTCGCCGATCACCTGGCCCTTGAAGGTGCGCTTGAAGCCGGCCAGCGAATCCTTGCCGGCCTGGTAGTTCGGCGCCACCAGGTACACGCTCTTGAGCCCGCGCTGGTTGGCGAAGGCGCCGGCCGCCTCGTGGTAGGCGTCGTTCGGCCAGGACACCGCGAAGAACAGCGGATTGCAGTCCTTGCCGGCCATCGACGAGGGCGCCGCGTTCGGGCTCAGATAGATCGTCTTGTTGTCGATCGCCTCGGGCAGCGCCGCCAGCATGATGTTGGAGAACACCACGCCGGTCATGAAGTCCACGTGGTCGCGCTTGACGTTGCGCTCGAACAGCTGGCGCGCCACCTCGGGCTTGAACTGGTCGTCGCTGACCAGCACCTCCGCCGGCAGGCCGCCGAGCTTGCCGCCATGCAGCTTGACCGACAGCAGGAAGCCGTCGCGGATGTCCACGCCCAGCGCCGAGGACGGACCCGACAGTGTGCTGACGAAGCCGATCTTGACCTTGTCCGCCGCCTGCGAGGCGGTGCAGAGCGCCACCAGCGCCATGCCAAGCAGGGTCTTGTTCAAGGCCGGGATGCGGCGGGGGCGGTTCGCGTTCATGGTGGCTCCTCGTTGTTCGATGGACCGGCGGATTAGACCCAGACTTGCAGCACGTAGTCAAACGGCGCCTGGCCGTTGAACAGGTCGACGCGCTGCAGCCGGATGCGCAGCGCGCCGTCGGCACCGCGCACCAGCCGGTGGTGGTAGCTGCCGCCGAAATGGCGCACCGTGTCGCGCCGCAGCTCCATCATGTGGAAGCGCGACCGCACGTGGATCTCGCCGCCGCCGGTCGATTCCAGCACCACGTGGCTGACGATGTGGTTGGTCTCCCACATCGGCGCCTGCGACCAGGCGTTGGGGTGCGAGACGCGGCCCTTGCGGATCTCCATCAGCAGCTTGTCCTCGGCGAAGATCGACGGCGATCCCTCCCACTCCACCTGCTCCGGCGTCGCCGGCATCCAGTACACGCCCTGCGGGTCGAACAGGTCGATCCAGGCCTGCCAGTGCTTGCCATCGAGCAGTTCCGCCTGCAGGTAGAGCAGCTGCTCCACCTCGCGCTGCAGCTCGATCTGGGCGGCGGTGCGGGGCACCATCCCCGGCGTTGGCAGCTGGCGCGCCGCCGGTGCGGTGCCGGCCTGCGCGGCGCGCGGCGAGTGGCCCGGCTCGACGGCCTGCGCTCCCGTGCGGTCGGCGCCCTCCTTCGCCTCGATCACCACTTCCTGGCCGAGCAGGTGCTCGAAGTCGGGGCCGGCGCTGGGGATCGCCGCGCCGGGGCTGGACGTTGTCTTGCTCATGTCGTGCTCCTTCAGGCCGTGAGGTACTGGGTCCAGGCGCGGAACTGGTTGCGCATCACCGCCTCGGAGGTGCCGTGGTTGGAATAGGTGACGCCCTTTTCCTCCCGGTCGTCGCCGTACCAGCGGTGGAAGCTGACCCAGTCGCCGCCGTTGGACTGCAGGCCCCACTGGCCCTTGGTCCAGTTCTCCAGGTCGTCGGCGTTGATCATCGTCGCCGGCGAATTGACCAGGTTGTAGTACCAGAGGCTGCGCCGGTAGATCGCCTCGGGCGCGCCCTTGAGGCGGAAGTGCCAGATCTCCGACAGCGTCTTGTCCGGCGAGATCGGCCGCAGGCAGCGCAGCTGCTGCAGCGGCGACTGCACCGACAGGTAGGGATAGACCAGCACGTGGTGGATGCTGCGCGAGAGGTATTCCTCCGCCTTCTCCGCGCCGTAGGCCTTGACCAGTTGCGCCTCGTGCTCCAGCGTGTCCGGGTCGCGCGGCCGCAGGCCCATGTAGGCCTTCAGGATGCCGTGGCCGCGCGGGAAGTTGATGGTCTGCACCGCGTCCCACTGCTCGAAGCTGGAGGCGAAGGTGGACAGGTAGTGGTAATACAGCGGCGCGGCGCCCTGCTCCGCCTTCAGGCGCTTTTCCACCCGGCCGGCGGAGATGCCGGTGGACTGGTGGGTGACCGAGGGATGGAGCGAATCGAGCTGGTTCTCCATGAAGAACTTCCAGTTCGAATGCTGGATGACGCGGTGGCAGATCGGCACCACCTCCACCTCGCCGACCGGCGAGCGGTCGCACATGTCGTCGAACGCGATCCTGGCCTCGCCCAGGAAGTCGGCCAGCGGCGGCCCCTCGTCCGAGAGGCTGGCGAACACGAAGCCGCGGTAGCTGTCCACCCGCACCGCCGGCTTGACCGAGCAGTCCGGGTTGTCGCGCGTCATGCGCGTGTTCTCGTAGCCCTTGGCCAGCGGGATGGCGCGCACCTTGCCGTCCAGATGGAAGCTCCAGGCGTGGTACGAGCAGACGAAGGCGTTGCCGGTGTTGCCCTTGAGGTTGCCCACCAGCTGGACGCCGCGGTGCGGGCAGCGGTTGTGGATCACCTTGATGCTGCCGTCGCCCTGCCGCACCATGATCATCGGCTGGCGCCCGATCGTGACGGCGTAATAGTCGCCGGGGGCGGGCACCTGCGATTCATGGCCGCAATAGACCCAGGTGCGCTCCCAGATCCGTTCCATCTCCGCATCGAAAATCGCCTGGTCGGTGTAGACGCTCTTGTGGACGCGGTCCGGTTCGACGAGTTGCTGGACATTCATCTTGCTCTCCGGTCAGTCATGGGTTCGGTTCATGTTAGGCAGCGGCCAGCAGCTTCTCAAGCGCCTGGCCGGTGTCGTCGGCCAGCGCCGCCTGGCTCAGGTCGCGCAACTGCTGCGCGCCGTGCGGCGCGGCCTGCAGCCGCGGCAGCACGGCCACCAGCCGCTGGTAGTTGCCCCAGCCGCGCGCATGGGTGTCGCCATAGCCCTTGATGAGGCGCTGGGAACGGGCCACTTCGAGCGCCAGCTCCGGATGGGTGCCGGCCAGCCGGGCCACGGTCGCCAGCCACTGGCCGATGCGCTCGTGCTCCACCTGGAAGCGCAGCGACCGGCGCCGCATGCCGCGCAGCGACGCAATCGCATAGAGCAGCAGGTAGCCGCGGATCGAGCTGGTGCGGACGATGCGGCCCTTGCGCGTGAACGGCTCGACGCAGGAACGGGCCCAGCGGGTGGCCAGCAGCCAGCGGCCGACCGGCGCCGGCAGCGTGTCGGCGATCTCTTCCAGCCGCGGGTGCATGAACTCGTTGATGTCCAGTTGCTGGTCGCCTGCCAGCTTGACCTCGCCGCCGACCCGCTGGAAGCGCGAGCGGCGGGTCTTGAGGTCAGCCACCCGGATGGTGTCTTCGTACGACATCCACAGCGCCAGGTGGCGCGCCGTCTCGTCCAGCAGGTCGGCGCGCGCGGCGCGCAGCGGCTGCAGCAGCTCCAGATAGTGCTGCGCGTAGGCGACGTCCTGGTAATCCGCCAGCCGCAGGATCGCCGCCTGCAGCGTCGGCCGGGCGGCCGCCGGGAATTCGAGCGCGATGCGCTGCGCCAGCGCCGCCAGCCGCGGCCCGACCGCCGGCACCGGCTTCTCGGGTTCGGCCGGCAGCGAGGCCTGCGTGGCGGCGTCGTATCCCGCACCGAAGGCCTGCAGGCTGGCGTTGACGCCCACCCCGGCGCGGCGCACCGTGTCCTCGAACTGCGCGCGGCTGAACGGCAGGGCATCGGACGCCGCCAGGGCACCGTACAGGGCCGGCCCGATCAGGCTGCCGGCGCGCTCGGCCAGCAGGCCGAAGTCGGCGCTGACGAAGCGCCGCGCCGCCGCCCGGCCGCCGGCCAGCAGCTTGTCCGAGTCCACCCGGCCGTCGCCCATCGCGGTGCGCTCGGTCATCGAATAGACGCGGTGGGTGGAGGCGATGAAGGTCGTGCGGTCGGCCGTCACCAGGCCGCGCTGCAGGGCCCGGCCGGCCTCCATCAGCTCGGAGGCGATGACGATGTCGACTTCGCCCGGCACCGGGCTCAGCCCCAGCACCGGCTGCGCCCCGGCGGGAATCGCGGCTGCGGGGAACAGCTCCAGGTAGTAGATGGTGGCGCCGGTGCGCTGGGCGACGCCGGGCACCGAGGTGGTCTGGGCGACGAAACCGTTGCTTTCGGCCAGGTCCACCAGCCAGTCGGCCAGCACGCCGCCGCCCTCGCCGCCCATGGCGAGGATCGCGATGGTGATCGCGCGTCCACTACTCCGTTCGCCCTGAGCCCGTGGGGTCATGCCGCCAGGCCCTCCAGCCGGCGCTCGATCCGCGCCTGCAGCCATCCGATGACGGCGCCGCGCAGCCTGGCCTTGAAGCGGTCCCAGCGGCTGGGGTTGTTGATGATCTCGGCCCGGTAGAACGAAGGGCACAGCACGGCTGCATGGGCCACCTCGCCGCACAGGCCGCAGCCGACGCAGCTGTCGATCACGGTGGCGATGGGGTCGCGCCGCAGCGGATCGGGATTGGGCTTCACCGTCAACGACGGGCAGCCCGAGAGCCGGATGCAGGAATGGTCGCCGGTGCAGGTCTCGGGGTCGATGCCGAAGCGCTCGCGCACCACCCGCTCGCCGCCGGCGATCCGCTTTTTGATCAGCGGCCTGATGCGGCGCTGCTTGTTCAGCATGCATTCGCTCTGCGCCACGATGACCTTGGGGCCCTTCTGCTTGGTCGTCAGCGCGTCGCGCAGCGCATCGCGCATCCGCTCCAGGCTGTAGGTGTTGTCGACCGTCCGCACCCAGTCCACGCCGACACCGCGCACGGCCTTCTCGATCGGGTTGTTGGTGTTGCGCAGCGTGTTCGCCGCCCGCGACGACGGCAGGTCCTGGCCGCCGGTTGCCGCCGAATAGCCGTTGTCCACCACCAGCAGCAGGTTGTCGGTCTGGTTGAACACCGCGTTGCCGACGCCGCTGGTCAGGCCGTTGTGCCAGAAGCCGCCGTCACCCATGATCGAGATGGTGCGCTTGTCGGTCTCGCGGGTGTTGAAGGCGGAAGCGCCGGCCCAGCCCAGGCCGTAGCCCATGGTGGTGGCGCCGATGTTGAAGGGCGGCAGGATCGAGAACAGGTGGCAGCCGATGTCGCAGCTGACGTGGTGCTGGCCCAGCTCGCGCTCGATCAGCTTCATGGCGGTGAAGATCGGCCGCTCCGGGCAGCCGGTGCAGAACGAGGGCGGCCGCGGCTGCACTTCGGCCGCCGCCTGCTGGATGGCGAACACCTTGGGATCGCCGTTGGGCAAGGCAGGCAGCGGTGCCGGCCGCGCCGCCAGCGGCAGTTCCCGGCCGGCCAGCAGTTGCGGCGCGTAGCTCTCGACGAAGCGCGCCACGGCCTTGACCACCACGGCGCCGGTGTATTCGCCGGCCATCGGCAGCAGGTCCTTGCCGTGCACCCGGGTCTGCACGTCGGCCTTGCGCAGCATGCTGTTGACGGCCTGCTCGATGAAGTCGGGCTGCCCCTCTTCCACCAGCAGGATGGCGCGCTTGCCGGCGCAAAAGCGCGTGAACTCGGCGTCCACCAGCGGATAGGTGACGTTCAGCACGTACAGCGGGATGGCCGAATTGCCGAAGGCGTCTGCCAGCCCGAGCAGCTCGAGCGCCCGCAGCACCGCGTTGTAGAGGCCGCCCTGCAGCACGATGCCGAACTCCTGGGCGTCGGCCGCGAAGAACTCGTTGAGCCCGCGCTCCTGGATGAACCTCACCGCGGCCGGCCAGCGGCGCGAGATCTTCTCCTGCTCGTGCAGGTAGCTGGCCGGCGGCAGCACGATGCGGTTGACGTCGCGCAGCGGCGCCTCGATCGCGTCCTTGAGCGTGAAGGCCGGCCGCTTGTTGGCCTTGGCGGTGAAGCTGCCGTGCACGTGGCAGGCGCGGATGCGCAGCTCCAGCATCACCGGCGTGTTGCTGGCCTCGGACAGCTCGAAGCCCTGCTCCACCGCGTTGACGATGCTGGGCAGGTTGGGCCGCGGGTCCAGCAGCCAGACCTGCGACTTCATGGCGAACGCGTGGGAGCGCTCCTGCATGATGCTCGAGCCCTCGCCGTAGTCCTCGCCCACGATCAGCAGCGCGCCGCCGGTAACGCCGCCCGACGCCAGGTTGGCCAGCGCATCGGAGGCGACGTTGGTGCCCACGGTGGACTTGAAGGTGACGGCGCCGCGCAACGGGTAATTGACCGAGGCGCCGAGCGTGGCGGTGGCCGTGGCCTCCGAGGCGCTGTGCTCGAAGCGCACACCCAGCTCCTGCAGGATGTCGTTGGCGTCGGTCAGCACGTCCATCAGGTGCGAGATCGGCGCGCCCTGGTAGCCCGCCACGTAGGAGACGCCCGATTGCAGCAGCGCCTTGGTCACGGCCAGGATGCCCTCGCCGCGGAATTGCTCGCCCTCGCCCAGCCGCAGCAGCTTGACTTCGGAGGCAAACGATCGTTCAGCCATGGCGATTGGGGTGTCTCACTGGCGCGAATTTACGCAGCGCCCGCCCATCTGGCGAATGGTTTCTATCCATGGGCTACATTGACGTGGTGAATGATCGGGACTAACCCTGAAGCCGCCGCCAGGCACTGGAGCGCCATGAACTTCCGCCAGCTCGATCTCAACCTGTTGCGCGTGCTCGCGGCCATCCACCGCACCGGCTCGGTGACGGCCGCCGGCCGCTCGCTGGCGCTGTCCCAGTCGGCCACCAGCAACGCATTGGCGCGGCTGCGGCGCTTCTTCAACGACGACCTGTTCGTGCGCTCGCCGGCCGGACTGCAGCCGACCCGCCTGTGCGAGACGGTGGCGCCGGCCGTGCTGTCGCAGCTGCGCGCGCTGGAGGCGCTGGTGACGGGACAGGAGGACTTCGTTGCGGCCACCAGCGACATGCACTGGAAGCTGTCGCTGTCGGACCTGGGCGAGATGCTGTTCCTGCCCGCCCTGGCGGCGGCGCTGCGGGCCCAGGCGCCGCACGGCCACCTGTCCAACGTCTCGGTGGCGGCGGCCGACGTGGCGACCGCGCTGGAGGCGCGCGACATCGATTGCGCCATCGGCATCCTGCAGCCGCGGCACCGCGGCATCCGCTCCGCGCTGCTGTTCCGGGAGCAGTACGTCGCGCTGACGGCGCCGGGCTGGCGGCCCGCCAGCGGCCGGGTCGGCGCCTCGCTGTCGGGCCAGCAGCTGGCCGGCGCCTCGCTGGTGGTCGCCTCGCCGACGGCAACCTTCCACAGCAGCGTGGAGCAGATGCTGGTGAAGATGAAGCTGGCCGACCGGATCGTGCTGCGGGCCCGGCACTTCGGCGCGCTGCCGGAACTGGCGGGCTCCACCGACCTGCTGGCGATCGTCCCCGACATGTACGCCCGCAACCTGGGCGAGCGCTACGACCTGCGGATGTGGCGGCTGCCGCAGGCGCCCCGCTACGACGTGCACCTGGTCTGGCACGCGAGCACGGCGCAGGACCCGGCCCAGCAGTGGATGCGGGCGCTGGTCCAGAAGCTGTTCGGGCGGCAACACTAAGGGGGAGCGGGAGCAGACAGCCGTCCCCGATCCCCTATGACTGCAGGTTCAAGCGAGATTGCGCAGTTCGCGCAGCGCCACCGACAGCATCGCCAGGTCGGCCGGCGGGCCGTCGGCGAGCTCGGTCAGCAGGCGGCCGACGCGCTCGAGTTCGACGCGGTTGCGCTCCTCCCATTGCTGCAGCCGATGCTGCGGATCGCCGCTGCCCTGGCTGACCACGTGCTGGGCGACCGAGCGCTGCAGGTCGGCCAGGTCGTCGGCCAGCGCCACCTTCGCCAGGTTCTGCCAGTAGGTTTCGGTCGGCAGCGCGCGGATCTGCTGGCGCAGCCGCTGCAGGTCCAGGCTGCGCTCGACGCCGAAATGCACCTGCGCCGTGTCCGCCAGCGCGCTCTGGGTGCCGTCCGCGATCTCGGCGATGTCCAGCGCGGTGAACAGGCCGTCGGTCGCGTCGATGCGGCGCGCCAGTTCCGGCGGCACGCCGGCGCCGACCCAGCCGGCCACGCGCCGCGATCCCGAGGCCACGCCTTCGAGCCGCGGCCGCAGCGCGTCCACCGCCGGCCGGAAGCGCTGCACCATGTGCTCCATCGGCTCGGCCAGCCGGCGCGAACGCAGGAACCACGTGGTGGCGCGGGTGGTCAGGCGGTCCAGCTCCAGGATCATCTCGGACTGCACCGCGTCCGGCACCTTGTTGTCCAGCGCCTCGATCTGCTGCCAGACCGCGACATAGCCGAACACCTCGCGCGTCGCCAGGTAGGCGCGCACGATCTGCGCCGGCGTGGCGCTGGTCATCTCCATCAGCCGGTGCACGAAGGTCGAGCCGACCCGGTTGACCATGCTGTTCAGGACATGGGTGGCGATGATCTCGCGCCGCAGCGGATGGCGCGGGATCAACGGGCCGAACTTCTCGCGCAGCAGCGCCGGGAAGTAGCGCTGCAGGGCGGTGGCGATCCACGGGTCTTCGGGCAGGTCCGAGGCCATCAGCTGCTCGGACAGCCACATCTTGCTGTACGCCAGTAGCACCGCGCGCTCGGGGCTGGTCAACCCCAGGCCCTTGCCCTTGCGCTCGGCGATCGCGCCGTCGGTCGGCAGGAACTCGATTGCGCGGTCCAGGTGCCCGCCTTTTTCCAGGAAGCGCATGAAGCGCGCCTCCTGGTCGATCAGGCCCACGCCCTGGCGGCCGGCCACCGACAGCGCCTGGGTCTGGAAATAGTTGTCGCGCAGCACCAGCGCGGCGACGTCGTCGGTCATCTGCGGCAGCAGCTGGTTGCGCTGCTTTTCGGTCATCTCGCCGTCGCCCACGGCCAGCCCCAGCAGGATCTTGATGTTGACCTCGTGGTCCGAGGTGTCCACGCCGGCGGAGTTGTCGATCGCATCGGTGTTGATCCGCACGCCGTTGAGCGCCGCCTCGATCCGCCCCGGCTGGGTGAAGCCGAGGTTGCCGCCCTCGGCCACCACCTTGCAGCGCAGCTGGTTGCCGTCGATGCGCAGGGCGTCGTTGGCGCGGTCGCCGACGTCGGCATGGGCCTGGCCCGATGCCTTCACGTAGGTGCCGATGCCGCCGTTGTACAGCAGGTCCACCGGCGCCTTCAGCAGCGCGCAGACCAGCTCGGTCGGCGTCAGCTGCTGCTCCACGATGCCCAGCACGGCGCGCGCCTGCGGCGAGATCGGGACCGATTTTTCCGAGCGGGCCCAGACGCCGCCGCCGTCGGAGATCAGCCTGGCCTCGTAGTCCGCCCACGACGACCGCGGCAGCGCGAACAGCCGGCGGCGCTCGGCCAGGCTGGCGGCCGGATCGGGTGCCGGGTCGATGAAGATGTGGCGGTGGTCGAACGCCGCCAGCAGTTTGATGTGCGGCGACAGCAGCATGCCGTTGCCGAACACGTCGCCCGACATGTCGCCGATGCCGACCACCGTGAAGTCGGTGGCCTGGGTGTCCACGCCCATTTCGCGGAAATGGCGCTTGACGCTTTCCCAGGCGCCGCGGGCCGTGATCGCCATCGCCTTGTGGTCGTAGCCGACGCTGCCGCCGGAGGCGAAGGCGTCGCCCAGCCAGTGGCCGTATTCCAGGCTGATGGCGTTGGCGTAATCCGAGAACGTCGCCGTGCCCTTGTCGGCCGCCACCACCAGGTAGGGATCGTCGCCGTCCATGCGCAGCACCCGCGGCGGCGGCACCGGCCGGTCCGCCACCAGGTTGTCGGTGATGTCCAGCAGGCCGCGCAGGTAATCCTGGTAGCAGGCGATGCCCTCCTTCATGAAGGCCTCGCGGTCCGAGGCCGGCGGCGCCTTCTTCAGCACGAAGCCGCCCTTGGAGCCGACCGGCACGATCACGGTGTTCTTCACCATCTGCGCCTTCACCAGGCCCAGCACCTCGGTGCGGAAGTCGTCCGGCCGGTCCGACCAGCGCAGGCCGCCGCGCGCCACCTTGCCGCCGCGCAGGTGGATGCCTTCGAAGCGCGGCGAATAGACGAAGATCTCGCACAGCGGCAGCGGCTTGGGCAGCCCGGGCACCCGTGCGCTGTCCAGCTTGAAGCTCAGGAAGCTGCGGCGCGGGCCGGGCGCGCCCGAGTGGCCGACGCCGGTGCACCAGTAGTTGGTGCGCAGCGTCGCCTGCACCAGCGCCAGCAGCTGGCGCAGCACGCGGTCTTCCGACAGGTTGCTCACCTTTTCCAGCGCCTTGCCGATCGCGTTGGCCTGCGCCCGCGCGCCCTCCTCGTCGTGGTGGTCCGGGTCGAAGCGCAGCCGGAACAGGCCCACCAGCATGCGCGCGATGCGCGGGTGCGCCGCCAGCGTCGAGGCGATGGTGGCCTGCGACTGCGCGAAGCCGATCTGCTTGAGGTACTTGGCGTAGGCGCGCAGCACCACGATCTCGTCGGCCGCCAGCCCGGCCAGCAGCACCAGCCGGTTGAAATCGTCGTTCTCCACCTCGCCCTGAAACACGCGGGCGAAGGCCTCCTCGAACAGCCGGGCCACGGCGTCCGGGTCGCCGTCCGCGGCCGGCGGCGCCTCCAGCTCGAAGTCGTGCAGCGCGATCTGGCCGGTGCCCTCGCCGGCGCCGATCCGGTAGTTGGATTCGCCCAGCACCCGCACGCCCATGTGTTCGAGCATCGGCAGGCTGTCGGACAGCACCACCGGATCGCCCAGCCGGTAGACCTTGAAGCCCAGCCGGCCCGGCGCCGCGCCCAGCGGCTGGTACAGCGCCACCGCCAGCGGCGAGGCCGGCGCCAGCCCGGTCATCTTGAGCAGGTCGGGCACGGCGGCTTGGGCGGTGACCCGCTCGCGGTAGTCGGCCGGCACGGCGCCGGACCACTGCTTGAACAGCGCCAGGCCGCGCGCCTCGCCCTCGGCACCGACCAGTGCGTCGCGCAGCACGTCGTCCCAGCGCCGCGCCGCCTGGGCCAGCCGGCGCTCCAGGTCCTTGCGGTCGAACTCCGGCACCTGGCCCGGTGTGGTGCGCACGGTGAAGTGGATGCGCGCCAGGATCGTGTCGGTGAGCAGCACATCGAAATCGCAGGCCGTTCCGCCCAGCGCCGGAATCAGGATGCGCTGCAGCCGCAGCCGCAGGTCGGTCGAATAGGCATCGCGCGGCACGTACACCAGGCAGGAGACGAAGCGGTCGAACGGGTCGCGCCAGGTGAACAGGCGCAGCCGCTGGCGCTCGCCCAGCGCCAGGATGCCGAGCACGGTGTCGTAAAGCTCGTCGTCGGGGATCTGGAACAGGTCGTCGCGCGGAAAGGTTTCCAGGATGTGCTGCAGCGCCTTGGCCAGGTGGCCGCCGGGTGGCAGGCCGGCACGCCGGGCGATCGCTTCCACCTTGCCGCGCAGCAGCGGCGTTTCCACCACCCGGGCGCTGTACGCGGTGGAGGTGAACAGGCCGATGAAGCGGTGCTCGCCGATCACCTCGCCGGCGGCGTTGTAGCGCTTGACGCCGATGTAGTCGGTGTAGCCGGCACGGTGCACGGTGGAACGGGTGTTGGCCTTGGTGACGATCACCACCGGCTCGGGATGGCTGGCCAGCGCCCGCGCCTGCGGCGGCAGCGCGGAGAAGCTGGCCGAGAGCTGCTCCTGGGCGGTCTCGCGCAGCACGCCCAGCCCGCTGCCCGGCACCAGTTGCAGCGCCATCTGGTCCTGCTGGCGCACCAGGTCGTGGCAGCGGTAGCCCTGCAGCGTGATGTGGTCGTTGGCCAGCCATTGCAGGAAGGCGCGGCTCTCGGCCAGGCCGGGGCCCTGCAGCGAGGCCGGTGCCTGCTCCAGTTCGGCGATGGCGTCGTGCAGCTTCGCGACCATCGGCTTCCAGTCCTGCACCGCCGCGCGGACGTCGGCCAGCACCCGCTCCAGGCCGGCCGCGAGCTCGGCCCGCTGGCGCGGATCGACCATGCGGTCCACCTCGATCAGCATCCACGATTCGTTGCCCGGCTGGGCGCCGCCGGCGCGCGGCTGGATCGAGGTGAGCTGGCCGGCGGCGTCGCGCCCGACGCTGTAGATCGGATGGGTGATCAGGTGCAGCGTCAGCCCCTGGCGGTTGATCTCCATGGTGACGCTGTCCACCAGGAAGGGCATGTCGTCGTTGACGATCTCGACCACGCTGTGGGACGAGGACCAGCCGTTCTCGGCCAGTGCCGGGCTGGAGACGCGGACCTTGGCCCGGCCCTGCTCGCGCACCGCGCCGAACTGCCAGTGCGACAGCAGCGCCCCCAGCAGGTCCTCGGCGCTGCGCTCGGCCAGGTCTTCGTCGTCGAGCTGGCGGAACTGCTCGCGCACGAACAGCTCCATCGCCGGTCGCTGCTGCGCCGGCAACCGGCCGGCGGCCAGCGCCAGGACGGATTCAATGCGCTCGGCGCGGCGCGCGTCTGTGGCTGCATCCATGATCGGTCTCCGGGCAGTTCGCCCAGCGCAACTCTAGTCCCGCGCCGGGCAATTCACCACAACGGCGGGCGGACGGGTCAGCGCTTCTTGCGCGGGCTGATGCCCATGGCTTCCCGGCTCTTGTCGATGCGCGCCTTCTTCTTGGCGTTTTCCTTCTCGACCGCCTTGCGCTTGCTGTAGCCGGTGGCATCGGCCCACGCCCACCACAGCACAGCCAGCCCGAAGGGGGCGAAGACGACGTACCAGGACCAGGTGGCCACCGGCCCGATCTCACCGTACCAGAGAACCAGCAGGATGATGCCGGTGATGAGGAAAAGCATCTCTAACACTCCAATGACGGCCGGTGCCGGCCGCGCAACACGCAAGGTCAACGCCAGTCACTACAATCGCGTTAAACGAATGTAACTCAACCTATTGGGGAAAAGATGAAACGCGCCCTTTTTGTATTGCTGGCCGCCGGCACGCTGGCAGCCCCCGCCTTCGCCGACCTGGCCCTGGCCACTTCCAAGAACTGCATGGCCTGCCACGCCATCGACAAGAAGCTGGTCGGCCCCGCCTACAAGGACGTGGCCGCCAAGTACGCCGGCCAGAAGGACGCTGTCGACAAGCTGTCCGCCAAGATCATGAAGGGCGGTTCCGGCGTCTGGGGCCCGGTACCGATGCCGGCCAACACGCAGGTGAACGAAGCCGAAGCCAAGAAGCTCGCCGCCTGGGTGCTCACGCTGAAGTGACCTGAGCAAAAAAAGAAAGGCCGCTCTTCGAGCGGCTTTTTTTTTGTGCGGTCATCCCGGCCCTGAGCCGGGATCCAGACCTCGGCCTGGACGCGGCCCCATCGGCGCGCCGGCGTCTGGATGCCGGATCAAGCCCGGCATGACAGTTACAGCTTTTCCGCCAGCTGCTCCAGGATCGCCGGGTTCTCCAGGGTGCTGGTGTCCTGGGTGATCGCCTCGCCCCTGGCGATGGAGCGCAGCAGGCGGCGCATGATCTTGCCGCTGCGGGTCTTGGGCAGGTTGTCGCCGAAGCGGATGTCCTTGGGCTTGGCGATCGGCCCGATCTCCTTGGCCACCCAGTTGCGCAACTGCGTGGCGATCTTCTGCGCCTCCTCGCCGGTGGGACGCGAGCGCTTGAGCACGACGAAGGCGCACACCGCCTCGCCCGTCATGTCGTCGGGACGGCCGACCACGGCAGCCTCCGCCACCAGCTCCGTCATCGAGACCAGCGCCGACTCGATCTCCATCGTGCCCAGCCGGTGGCCCGACACGTTCAGCACGTCGTCGATCCGGCCGGTGATGCGGAAGTAGCCGCGGTCTTCGCTGCGCACCGCGCCGTCGCCGGCCAGGTAATAGGTGCCGCCCATCTCCTCCGGGAAATAGCTCTTCTTGTAGCGCTCCGGGTCGCCCCAGATGTTGCGGATCATCGACGGCCAAGGGCGCTTGACCACCAGCATGCCGCCCGAGCCGTTGGGCACGTCCTTGCCGACCTCGTCGACGATCGCCGCCATGATCCCCGGCAGCGGCAGCGTGCAGGAGCCCGGCACCAGCGGCGTCGCGCCCGGCAGCGGCGTGATCATGTGGCCGCCGGTCTCGGTCTGCCAGAAGGTGTCCACGATCGGGCAGCGCTCGCCGCCCACGTGCTTGTGGTACCACATCCACGCCTCCGGATTGATCGGCTCGCCCACCGAGCCCAGGATGCGCAGGCTGCTCAAGTCGTAGCGCGCCGGGTGCACCTTCTCGTCGCCCTCGGCCGCCTTGATCAGCGACCGGATCGCCGTCGGCGCCGTGTAGAACACCGTGACCTTGTGCTTCTGGATCATGTCCCAGAAGCGGCCGGCGTTCGGATAGGTGGGCACGCCTTCGAACACCACCTGGGTGCAGCCCGCGGCCAGCGGGCCGTAGGCGACATAGCTGTGGCCGGTGACCCAGCCGATGTCGGCGGTGCACCAGAACACGTCCGACGGCTTGATGTCGAAGGTCCAGTCCATCGTCACCTTGGCCCACAGCAGGTAGCCGGCGGTGGAATGCTGCACGCCCTTGGGCTTGCCGGTGGAGCCGGAGGTGTAGAGGATGAACAGCGGATGCTCCGCGTTCACCGGCACCGGCACGCATTCGGTGGACTGGCCCTCGAGCGCTTCGTCGAAGGTCTGGTCGCGCCCGGCCACCATGTTGCAGGCGGTGGCGGTGCGCATGTAGACGAGCACTTGCTTGAGCGTGTTGCAGCCGCCCATCGCGATGGCTTCGTCGACGATGGCCTTGAGCGGCAGTTCCTTGCCGCCGCGCATCTGGTAGTTGGCGGTGACAACCGCGACCGCGCCGGCATCGATGATCCGCTCGTGCAGCGCCTTGGCCGAGAAGCCGCCGAACACCACGCTGTGGGTGGCGCCGATGCGCGCGCACGCCTGCATCGCCACCACGCCCTCGATCGTCATCGGCATGTAGATGATGACCCGGTCGCCCTTGTTCACGCCCTGCGCCTTCAGCGCATTGGCGAACTGGCTCACGCGCGCCAGCAGCTGCTTGTAGGTGATGCGCGTGACGGCGCCGTCGTCGGCCTCGAAGACGATCGCGTCCTTGTTTTCCACGGGCGTGCCCAGGTGCTTGTCCAGGCAGTTGGCCGACGCGTTGAGCTCGCCGTCGGCGAACCACTTGTAGAACGGCGCGTTCGACTCGTCCAGCGTCCTGGTGAAGGGCTTGGTCCAGGCCAGGTTCTCGCGGGCCAGCCGGGCCCAGAAGCCCTCGAAGTCCTGGCCCGCCTCGGCGCACAGCGCCTCGTAAGCCTTCATGCCCGAAATGCGGGCGCCTTTGACGGCTGCCTCGGGCGGCGGGAACACGCGGTTTTCGACCAGGACCGATTCGATGGCGCTCATGAGGTTGTCTCCACTGATGTCGATTGCGGGCAACTGTCACGCGTTGCACTTACAAGGCACTGACTAGCTGGAAGCTTACAAATCTACCCTCATCCGGCGGGCTGCGGCGCCCGACTCTACAATCCGCCGCAGAGCACAAACCTGACTGGAACCTGATGAACGACGAAGCAACCCTCAAGCCGGCCCCGCCGCTGCGGCCCCTGCCGAACCTGATTTTCGCCAGCCGCTGGCTGCAGCTGCCGCTGTACCTCGGGCTGATCGCGGCGCAGGGCGTGTACGTGCTGCACTTCCTGGTGGAGCTGTGGCACCTGATCGAGGCGGCATTCGGCAGCCAGACTGCCCTGCAGGCGCTGATCGCCAGCATCGGCTACAAGACCACGGCGCCCATCACCTCGCTCAACGAGACGGTGATCATGCTCGTGGTGCTGGCCCTGATCGACGTGGTGATGATCTCCAACCTGCTCATCATGGTGATCGTGGGCGGCTACGAGACCTTCGTCAGCCGCATGAACCTGGAAGGGCACCGCGACCAGCCCGAATGGCTCAGCCATGTGAACGCCTCGGTGCTCAAGGTCAAGCTGGCCACCGCCATCATCGGCATCTCGTCGATCCACCTGCTCAAGACCTTCATCAACGCAGACAACTACACCGACCGCGTGCTGGTGGCGCAGACGGCGATCCACATCACCTTCCTGCTGTCGGCGATCGCCATCGCCTTCACCGACAAGATCATGTCGGGCATCGCCGAGCGGCGCCACTGAGCAGGGAAGGTCTGCCCCACCGCGTCTCACACCATCTTCTCGGGCCGCACCCACTGGTCGAACTGCTCGCCGCTGACGTAACCGGTGGCCAGCGCCGCCTCGCGCAGGCTGCTTCCCTCCTTGTGCGCCTTCTTGGCGATCTCGGCGGCCTTGTCGTAGCCGATGTGCGGATTGAGGGCGGTGACCAGCATCAGCGAGCGGCCGACCAGCTCGGCGATCCGCTCCCTGTTCGGCACGATGCCCACCGCGCAGTGGTCGTTGAAGCTGACCATGCCGTCGGCCAGCAGCCGCACGCTCTGCAGGAAGTTGTGGGCGATCATCGGCCGGAACACGTTCAGCTCGAAGTTGCCCGAGGCGCCGCCGAAGTTGATGGCGACGTCGTTGCCGAACACCTGGCAGCACAGCATGGTGACGGCCTCGCTCTGGGTCGGGTTGACCTTGCCGGGCATGATCGACGAGCCGGGCTCGTTCTCGGGGATGCTGATCTCCCCGATCCCGCTGCGCGGCCCGCTGGCCAGCCAGCGGATGTCGTTGGCGATCTTCATCATGCTGGCGGCCAGCGTCTTGAGGGCGCCATGGGCGTGGACCAGCGCGTCGCAGCTGGCCATCGCCTCGAACTTGCTCGGCGCGCTGACGAAGGGCAGGCCGGTCAGGCGCGACAGCTCCGCCGCGACGTTCTCCGCATAGCCCGCAGGCGCGTTCAGGCCCGTGCCCACCGCGGTGCCGCCCAGCGCCAGCTCGCACAGGTGCGGCAGCGCGCCGTGCAGGTGGCGGTCGCCCTGCTCCAGCTGCGCCGCGTAGCCGGAAAACTCCTGGCCCAGCGTCAGCGGCGTGGCGTCCTGCAGGTGGGTGCGGCCGATCTTGACGATGTCCTTGAACTCGTGCGCCTTGGCGTCCAGCGTCGCCCGCAGCTTCATCACCGCCGGCGCCAGCTTGCGCATCAAGCCCTCCACCGCCGCCACGTGCATGGCGGTGGGAAAGACGTCGTTGGACGACTGGCTCTTGTTGACGTCGTCGTTGGGATGGATGAGGCGGCCCTCGCCCCGCTGGCCGCCGAGCAGCTCGCTGGCGCGGTTGGCCAGCACCTCGTTGACGTTCATGTTGGTCTGGGTGCCGGAGCCGGTCTGCCAGACCACCAGCGGGAACTCGCCGGCGTGCTGGCCGGCGATCACCTCGTCGGCCGCCGCGATGATGGCGGCCGCCTTGTCCTGCGGCAGCAGGCCCAGCAGGTTGTTCACCACCGCCGAGGAGCGCTTGATCTGGGCCAGCGCCCGGATCAGCTCGGGCGGCTGGCGCTCGCCCGAGATGTTGAAGTTGACCAGCGAGCGCTGGGTCTGCGCGCCCCAGAGCCGCTCGGCCGGCACCTCGATGGGGCCGAAGGTATCTCGTTCAATCCGTGTGTTCATGGCGGGTTCCGCTGGGCTGTCAGGGCGAAGACTGCCCTTGGCGACCGTAGCAGACTTGGGACGGGTTGTGTATGCCCCGGCGCCCGTCCGGAATAATCCGGCAGACCACCGATTCCCTCATCCGATGACGACTGCAATACGACGACGCCCCCCGCACCAACGTGCGCAGCCTGTTCGGCCACCAGCCGCGCCGCGTGCTGGACACTGGGTGCGCGGCCGGCGCCGTCAGTGGCGCACTGAAGACGTCCGTTCCGGGCCTGTGGGCCCCGGGGTGCCGCGCTTTCAGCGACCGGGCTCCAGGAAGGACCGAAGCAGCAAGCGGGTCGGCGTCGAGCCGATGTTCAGCCGCTGGAACTCGGCGCGGTCCATGCGCCTGAATGCCATGTCCCACCCGCCGAACTCACGCTGCGCGATCGGCTCGTAATACAGCGTGATCAGCCCGCGATGGCGGCTGCTCGGGCGGATCCGGGCAAGCACTGCCTCCAGCGCGGGCTCCGTGCCCTCGAGCGCCTGGAAGAAGTTGCCGTCGCAATACAGCAGCATGCCGGTGACCTGATGCACGCGATTGTTCTCGCGCGCTTGTTCCAGCAGCACCTCCAGCTCATGGTCGGTGAACAGAGTGGTCGCTGAACTCGCGTAGACGAAGCTGTGAAGGGGATCGGGCACCTGGATTCCTTCGCGTCATTCTAGCCACGCGCTCCAGGGCCGATGGAAGAAATTCCGCGCGTCCGGACATGCGGTCGAAGCGGGCTTTGCCGCTGCTGCCCGGTGAGATCCCGCGTCAGAACTCTTTCCATTCGCGGTCGGCGGAGGCCTTGCCGATCACCGGTGCTCCCAGCGCCGGCGAAACAGCCGACGCAGGCTTGACAGGCTTCCAGACCCTGATCGGCGGCGGGGCGCCGCCGATCGTGGAGTTCCGCGCCGGTGATCCCTGCCCCGTGGCGTATCCGATCTGCTCGGTCCCCAGCTTGAAGCGCGAGACCATCTGCAGCAGCGAGCCAGCCTGCTCCCTCATCGACTCGGTGGCGGCCGTCGCCTCCTCGACCAGCGACGCGTTTTGCTGGACGACCTGGTCCATCTGATTGACGGCAGTGTTGACCTGCCCGATGCCGGAACTCTGTTCCTGGCTGGCGGCGGCGATCTCCGCGATCAGGTCGCTGACCTTCCCCACCGACGACACGATCTCCTGCATCGTCCTGCCGGCGTTGTCCACCGGCTTGCTGCCGGCGTCCACCTGTTCGACGGAGGCGCCGATCAGCGTCTTGATTTCCTTGGCGGCGGCGGCGCTGCGCTGCGCCAGGTTGCGCACCTCCGCCGCGACCACGGCAAACCCGCGGCCCTGTTCACCGGCGCGGGCCGCTTCCACCGCGGCGTTCAGCGCCAGGATGTTGGTCTGGAACGCGATGCCGTCGATCACGCCGATGATGTCGGAGATCTTCCTGGACGACTCCGAGATGCCGGTCATGGTGCTGACGACCTGCCCCACCACCTCACCGCCCTTGCGCGCCACTTCGGAAGCGCCGACCGCCAGTTCGCTGGCTTGCCGCGCGTTGTGTGCATTCTGGGTGACGGTGGAGGTGAGCTCCTCCATCGAGCTGGCGGTCTCTTCCAGTGTGCTGGCCTGTTCCTCGGTGCGTTGCGACAGGTCGACGTTCCCCTGCGCGATCTGGGCGCTGGTGTCGGACACCGCATGCGCGCCGGACGCGACCTCCCCCACCAGGGAGCGCAGGTTGGCCTGCATGGTGCGAAGCGAAGCCAGCAGCTGGCCGACCTCGTCGCCGGACCGCACTTCGATTTCGTGCGTCAGGTCGCCCGTGGCGACCCACTCGACCGAGGCCAGCGCCGTGCTCAAGGGCCGCGTGATGGATCGCGCCAGCAGCCACATGAGCGAGGCCGCCCCACAGTCTCCGCGCAACCGACGCATAAGGAAAACACAGGGTTTATCGCTGAGCATAGGAAAGGGTACAGTCGCCCCTTAGTCGGGAGGCTTCAATGATCAGACCCTCAATATGTCTGCTCCTCGCACTCGCTACCGGTCTCGCACACGCATCCGAGCAGGTGGTTACCCTGGTTCAGGGCTCGCCGCCTACTAAGGTGCCGATTTCATTTCTATCCGCTGCCGACTGGGAAGAGCAAGGCTATGTTCGAGTCCGAGTTCAAGTGGACAATGCCAATGGGCAAACGTGCATCAGCCCTACAGCAACGCACGGGTTTGACAACCTCTTTTTTGACAATAAGCTCGACGTAGCAATCACGGCGCGAGTTGTCGGTTTTTCGAATGTCGACTCCTCTCGCGACATTCCGATCGCCGTTTACAACTGGAACGGAACGAATTACTGCAAGTCGGCCTTTCAACCTGCGATAGTTCTCGTGCCGTACACCCCGCTGCGCAGTACACAAGACCCAGGGGCTCTTGTCGGGGAGCAACCGGGTATCGTCGTTTCTGTAAAGAGTCTGGCGCAGTCAAAACAGCAGCTCACCACTTACGCCCAGGTTGCCCTTGCGCTGAGTAGCGATCTAGCAACCGGAGGCGCAGCAACCACAGTAGCTGGTCTGACGAAGTACGGAACGGCTCCCGGCTTAAAAAGTCTTTTGGACGCGTTAAGCACAAACAGCGTCACCGAGCAAACGCTGCCAATTAGGTTGTTGTGGACTGACATCGTGACGGGGCTACCGAGCGTGTCCGTAATTCTGAAGCGCGCGGAGACACGGCGCTACACGGCTCCAGGAGACTATATTCCAAGGCGGGAGCGCGTTGATGAAGCCATCGCCAGAATAAGAAGTGACAGCTCTCAAGGGGATGAGTTGTTGACCATGACGTTTAATTTTGAGGTAAGGCGATCCGTCCTGGTCGACCGCGGGCAACTTGATCCGCATTCGATGCTGCCGAAGCCGAACACTACCGAAACACAAGTCGACAATGTTCTGAACTTCCCCAAAAAGGGCGTGTCAGACGCAATTGCTGGACTGACCGTAAACCAGCTATTAAATGCCGCTTCGCCCTCATCCTTGGCGCAGACGACATCCCAGGCGAATCGTTCATCGGGATGCTCGAAGTTATTCAATGACTTAAAAGCTGCGTTTGCTGTAAAGGTAGATGTTCCCGTGCTGTTTGACGCTGCCCTCCAGAGCGTTCAGCGTGATTGGAATCAGCAACCTAACTTCTACACGCCATGCCTGAAGCCCGAGATAAAGGCCGGAATCGAAACCTATCAAGGGCAAAGCTATTTCCCTAACATGGTTGTTCAGCGCGAAACCGAATTGGCTCTGAACCAGGGAGCAGTGTGGAATAACTACTATGAAGAGTATCTCGAGGATTTCAAGGACGCTTTGCTTTCCAGCGATCGAGGAGCGGACAAGTTCAAGGCCCTAATCCCTGATGGGACTGTTTTGCCGGAGTGGCCAAAGTCCTTACCGACTCCCAATCCGGCGCCGACTTCAGGCTCGCAATTCTTCGCCGACCTGGCGCCCGTTAAGGTTGGCTGCATTTTTGGCTTCGTGGACACCAGAGGCAAATACACCATCGCAATGACGATGGTCACAAGGAACGAAAAGGGCAACAACCATCCGTACATACTCGTGGTGCGACCCGGTTCGGGCGCAGGCG
Organism: Caenimonas terrae; assembly: GCF_042655405.1. Classification (NCBI taxonomy): domain Bacteria; kingdom Pseudomonadati; phylum Pseudomonadota; class Betaproteobacteria; order Burkholderiales; family Comamonadaceae; genus Caenimonas; species Caenimonas terrae. The sequence goes on from NZ_JBHSMF010000006.1 coordinate 550,067, forward strand.
GACCGTCAACGCTGCATGCGCCGATCGAGTGGATGGCAGTCCGCGACCTGGACGAGACGAAAAATATTGGGTACGCGGGCTTGCTGCTTCAAAGCACTTTTGATGACCACTCCATCTGCGGCAACCCAAGCGGAAAACCGAGATCGGCTGAAGACCTGCTGGCTTCTTTACGGTCTTGAGGCAATTGCGAGTTGCTGATGCGCCCCTTGCACATGCTGGGCGGTTCAGCCAAGCCGGTGCCGCGGCAGCCGTTCAGTAACACATAGATTGCGCGCAGGTGGAGCGCAGCAAGGTAGGGCAAAAATGGGGTTTTAATGGGTGTTGGACCCATTCGGTACATCAGCTAAGTCAGCAGTCAGTGGAAGCGTCAGCACAAGCGGCGTGGGCCAGCGTGTTGCACAACGTGCAGATGGTGCGCAGCAGCGTTCACCGACGGCACCAATGCGCTACAATCGCCGCATGCATTGAACGTAGCGCTTGAAGCGCATCACTGCAGACCAAACGAAAGCCGCCCGGCCACCAGGGCGGCTTTTTTTTTGCCCCAATGTGCCGCTACACCGTACAGCGAGAGTGCTATGACGAAACTGCCTGATCTCATGAAACATTTCGCCAAGGAAAAGGCTTTTGTGAAACTGTGCGCGCTTGCGCTGCTGATTGCGCCGGCCATCCTCTTGTCACTCGCGCACGTGCTAGCGGCGCTCAGGTGAGCAACGAGCCGATGTCGGCGCAGCTCGTAGCGAAGGCGTCAGCCCAAGCGTTCCGGGCAATGTCTGGGCCAGTGCCGCTGAAGGCGCGCTGCGAAGTGAGCGAGCAAAGCGGGCAGCAATGGCATAGTTCTGGCTGCACACAAGGCGATAAGCATGACAAAGTTCTACGACGGGCAGGTTGAAGTCGTTCAGTTGAAGGCAGTTCCGGTCCAAGTGCCGGCCGATTCAGAAGAAGACGCCGTGCAGCAAGCGAAGAACGTGGCCGCAGCGAAGGAGCCTGAGTTCCGCGTGACGGAAAACGTTGAGCTTCGCTTCGTCGGCGAAGGGGACCTTGGCCTCGGCTCACGCGTCGTTCACTCCTTGATGGGAACAGGAGTCATCGAGCACGCGGCTCCCAATCCAAATGGAGGCTTCAATTTCCGAGTCAGGTTCGACAAGGGAATAATCAAAGACATCGTCGGGCCAGGCGAAGAGCTGCGACCGGAGGCGCTCGTGCAGACTAACGGCGCCCCTTACATCCATCACTACATCGTCAGGTTGAAGTGGGAGCGGGGCCCCAACAAGCTTGAGCTGATCGGAAAGGCGCAGAACAAGAAGGAGCGCGTCGACCCCGCCCTCCTCGCTGCCCTGAAGTGGTTCCGTGAGCACACGAGCGATGGATTCATTAAGCAAATCCAGATCACGCACTCGGCGAATTTGGATAACGATGGGACTGGCGTTACCCACTTCCCGCTGTGGTCTTACGAGGTTAGCGCGTCCTTCAAATCGGACGAAGCCCTGAACCGGTTCTTGCTGATGATGCAGGACTAGGCTGTCCGACGAAGTAGATCAAATGATTTGCATCTAACACCTATTCCTCTTCTTCCTCCTCCTCTTCTTCGGTCGCTGCGGATCGAACCATCGGGCTGCGCGGGGGCTGGGGGTGATTAACGTCGGGCTGTGGACATTGGATCAACTATTTGTGGGGACCTCTCCGTTCGGAACTTACGCGGGCTCTGGAGGCGGGGTACTCTTCATCTCGTTAATCGCTTCCAACAACTTGATCGTCGTATTCCCGTCAAGCGAATCTCCTTGGTATCGCACTTCGTACAGTCCCTGTAGGTTTGACGGCAGCTTGACGCCGTCCCGCACCAACAAGATGAACCGTCTTCCGTACAAGGCCATGGCAGCGCCGATCTCTATGAGTACGTTGGGGTTGATCACCGTGTGCTCTTTGGCATCCTTGTCGATTAGCACCATCTCACCCTCTACGTGGATGATCGCTGCGCCGCAGGCTCGCATGTCGTTCATCACTTTATCAGGGACCGGCTGCGCCACAGATTGCTTCTCAACGGAAACCACCGGAATCATCTCGCCAAACCCGAGAAGCTTCTTAATTGGCTCGATGAAGCTAGTGTTCTTCCCGTGGGTGATGAACACTTTCCTGCTGCGCGGGTCTGTTGTTGCAGGTGCCGGCGCGGGCGGCACAGCAACAGCTCCTTCCGATGCTGCGTCATCAAACGGTTCAGGTATGTCTCTCGCCTTTTCCGAAGCATTTGACTCTGGTGCCGTAGGCTCGCTGGTCTGCGGTGGCTTCACGCCTCCCAAGTCCGCGTATTTCCGGTCCTTAATGATCCGAATGAAGCCCACGCTGTTTGCAGTCGAGATAATCATTTCCCATACAGCTTGAGCCCGATCTGCCGGAACTTTCATTCCCTTAAGAACATTGAACCCGATCTCTTCGCGCGGCAGTTGAGACCCTGAGTACTTCGACAGGAACTCTCGGATGATCCTGGGTTTCAGCACGGCTTCACGCTTGGCCACAAGGTCGTCGCCCTCCTCAGTCGGTTCGATGATCCTTCTGGCAAGTTCAGTTACCGAAATCGACTGCGCGTTGTAACCGCCCGTAGTCAAGCCGTAGGCGATCGACGCGCCGCACAGCATTCGGAACTTGGAGCTTGTTGTTTGCATCTCCAGCGCAGCAGCAACATCCAACGGCGTGGAAGCATCGCCACCGTATTGCTCTAGGATAGCCCGAGCGACAAGTAGAGCGTCATCGATTCCATATGCAGGAATGTCCTCCTGCGACATGTAGGATCGAGGCTTGTCGGGCGCTTTAGACGGAATCGGAGTTGCCTTCTTGGCTGCAGCTTTTGGGGCAGGTGTCTGTTTGGGCGACTTCGTCTGTTCTTTTGCCATGTTCCCTCCTTAGGTTTGGCCGTCACTTGCGCCCCCCATTCTGGGCACAGCTGAGCAATATATCTGCAAGGGTGCCGCGTTTGTGCAGATTTTGTACAGGTGTGCAGCGTCGCCCCAAGCGTATTAAGTGCCACCGGAGCGTGAAGGATGCCGCCCGAGAAGCGTTTGAGATAATCCGCCAAGCCCCTGCACTACCCTCTCAAGACCATGCCAACCACCATCAAGTACAACGACCTCGTCGAATCGATCGCCGCCTCGCTGCAGTACATCAGCTACTACCACCCCGCCGACTACATCGCCCACCTGGCGCGCGCGTACGAGCGCGAGCAGAGCGCGCCCGCCAAGGACGCGATCGCGCAGATCCTGACCAACAGCCGCATGAGCGCCACCGGCCACCGGCCGATCTGCCAGGACACCGGCATCGTCAACGTGTTCGCCAAGGTCGGCATGGACGTGCGCCTCGAGGGCTTTCCGGCCGGCTTCGAGGACGCGATCAACGACGGCGTGCGCCGCGGCTACAGCCATCCGGACAACACCCTGCGCGCCTCGGTGGTGGGCGATCCGCAGTTCGCCCGCAAGAACACCGGAGACAACACGCCGGCCGTGATCTTCACCGAGCTGGTGCCCGGCGACAAGCTGGAGATCACCGTCGCGGCCAAGGGCGGCGGCAGCGAGAACAAGAGCAAGCTGGCGATGCTCAATCCGTCGGACTCGATCGTCGACTGGGTGCTCAAGACGGTGCCGACGATGGGCGCCGGCTGGTGCCCGCCGGGCATGCTGGGCATCGGCATCGGCGGCACGGCGGAGAAGGCCGTGCTGCTGGCCAAGGAATCGCTGATGGAAGACATCGACATGTACGAGCTGCTGCAGCGCGGCCCCTCGAACAAGGTCGAGGAAATGCGCGTCGAGCTGTACGAGAAGGTCAACGCACTGGGCATCGGTGCGCAGGGCCTGGGCGGCCTGACCACGGTGCTGGACGTCAAGATCAGGATGTACCCCACCCACGCGGCCGGCAAGCCGGTGGCGATGATCCCGAACTGCGCCGCCACCCGGCACGCGCACTTCACCATGGACGGCTCCGGCCCGGTGTACCTGGACCCGCCCAGCCTGGACCTGTGGCCGAACGTCAACTGGGCGCCGGACGAGAAGAAGAGCCGGCGCGTCAACCTCGACACGCTGACGCCGGCCGAAGTGGCCAGCTGGAAGTCGGGCGAGACGCTGCTGCTGAACGGCAAGATGCTGACCGGCCGCGACGCCGCCCACCAGCGCATCAAGGAGATGCTGGCCCGCGGCGAGAAGTTGCCGGTGGATTTCACCAACCGCGTCATCTACTACGTCGGCCCGGTCGATCCGGTGGGCAAGGAAGCGGTGGGACCGGCGGGACCGACCACCTCGACCCGGATGGACAAGTTCACCGACATGATGCTGGGCCAGACCGGCCTGATCGCCATGATCGGCAAGGCCGAACGCGGTCCGGAAACGGTGGAATCGATCCGCCAGCACAAGAGCGCGTACCTCATGGCTGTGGGTGGCTCCGCCTACCTGATCTCCCGCGCGATCAAGAGCGCGAAGGTGCTGGGCTTCGCCGACCTCGGCATGGAAGCGATCTACGAATTCGACGTCACCGACATGCCCGTGACGGTTGCAGTGGACGCCGGCGGGACGAACGCGCATGTGACCGGCCCGGCCGAGTGGAAAAAGAAGATCGCCACCGGCGAGTTCAGGAACATCCCGGTCGCCGTCGCCTGAATGGGACGACATTGGGCTCCGACGCCATTTCCGCCAGCCGGCCCATCGGCGTCTTCGACAGCGGCGTCGGTGGCCTGAGCATCCTGCGCGCGCTGCGCGCGGAGCTGCCGGCGGAGAACTTCGTCTACCTGGCCGATGCCGGCTTCGCGCCTTACGGCGAGCGCGACGACGCCTTCGTGGCGGAGCGCGCCCGTGCGGTGGCGCAGCGCCTGCTCGACGAGCATGCGATCAAGGCGCTGGTCATCGCCTGCAACACCGCGACGGCGGCAGCGGTGCATGTGCTGCGCGCGCAGCTGCCCGGGCTGCCCATCGTCGGCGTGGAGCCGGCACTCAAGCCGGCGCTTGCCCTCACCCGCACCGGCCGCATCGGCGTGCTGGCCACGCGCGCCACGCTCGCCAGCGCCAAGTTCGCGGCGCTGCAGGCGGCGCTCCAGGGGCAGGCGCAGTTCGTGCTGCAGGCCTGCGACGGCCTGGCCGACGCGATCGAGACGAACGACGGCCCGCGCATCGCCGAACTCTGTGCGCAATACACCGGGGCCCTGGGGCGCCTGGGCGCCGACAGCGGCGCCATCGACACCCTGGTGCTGGGTTGCACGCACTACCCGTTCGCCCAGCCGCAGCTGCAGCAGCTGGCCGGAGCGGACGTGCACCTGGTGGAAACCGGCCAGCCGGTGGCCCGGCAGACCCGCAGGCTGCTGGAGTCAGCCGGGCTGCGGGCGCCGGCCGGCGCCGGAGCGCTGCGCCTGGAGTCGACCGGCGAGCTGGCGGCGCTGGAGCGGGCTGCGGCACGCTGGCTCTAAGGCCAGCACCCGGTCCGCCTGCGCGACCGGCGCTCCAGCCTAGCCCGTGCTCAATGCAGGTGGCGCGGCCGGCGGCCGCCGCTGCCGTGGCCCGAGCTGCCGGAGCCGCCGGTGCCGCGCGGCGGCTTGCCGATCTCCAGCGAGTTGACCAGCGCGTCGAAGCGCTGGCTGAACAGCTTGTCGATCTCGGCCACCACGCCCGACAGCTCCGAGCCGTCGAAATGGCGCTCCATCAGGTTGATCACGTCCTGCACCAGCAGGTCGCGCTGCACCTGCATGATCGCGGCGGGCGTCGGGCCGACGAACAGGATGACGAAGTCGTCGCGCGACTCGGCGTCGTCGCCTTCCTCGTCCTCGTCGAACTCGGCGTCGTAGAAGGTGATCTCGATGGCGGCGCCCTGCTCGGCCAGTTCGTTCAAGCTCATGCACATCTCGTCGAGCGACTGGCGGAAATCCTCGTCGCCGGCGACCGTCCAGCACATCCGCAGCAGGTGTTCGGGGGCGTCGAACTTGATGCCGGGCTCTTCCTCGTAGGCGCTCTCGGCGCCATCGGCCAGCGACTTGGCGCCCGCGTACTTCCACAGCGGCTTGAGCGCGTCCTGCAGCTGGGCAAATGTCACGTCGGCGCGCAGCGGCACGTCGCCATGGACATGGATTTCAAAGGGGGCGTTGTAGCGTGACATGGGGTTCTCCGTCTTTGGCCGCCCCCGGTTTCGGCGGCGAGCGGGCACCAGCCGAGTGTATTCCGGCCGGCCGGCCCCGGAATGCCCGACGCTATGATCGGACCTCGCGCGGGTGGTGGAATTGGTAGACACATCGGGCTTAAAACCCGCCGCCAACCCGAAAGGGAGCGTACGGGTTCGAGTCCCGTCCCGCGCACCAACCTTCCCGGTTCGCGGTCATGTCGTCGGGCAACGGGCCGATGCCGAAGCGATCGCCCGGTCGGGCGCAGCCTGGTCGACCATCGCGCCGACGCACGAGCGGAACAGCGCCTGCATCTCGCCCGCGGTCTCCTTCATTCCGTTCTCGGTCCACCAGGCCAGCAGCGCGGCCAGGTTCGCCACGATCAGGCGGCAGGCGACCGGCACCGTGAACGGTGCGCACAAGGACGCTCCTGCGGTCAGGCGCTCGGCCAGGATGGACGCCGCGCGTTCCTCCATCACCTCCTGCAGCACCCGCAGCGAACGGGCCGCGGCGCCGCGGCCGGCGACCAGGCGATACAGCATCGGCATGTCGCGGACGTGCGCGAACAGCGGCGTCGCGTCCAGCAGGGCCGGCTGGTCCGGGCCCGAGCGAAGCATCGTCGTGCAGACGTGGCGCAGCTGGGCGCGCAGCAGGTCGTCCTTGGAGGTGTAGTGCTCGTAGAACGTCGCGAGGCCGACGTCGGCCTCGCGCACGATGTCGCTGACGCCAACGGCTTCGTAGCCGCGCCGCTGGAGCAGCGAGAGAAATGCGGTGTCGATGCTGCGCCGTGTCCGCGCGACCCGCCGGTCGGCGGGTTTCCGGACACCTTCGGGCCGACGTCCGGTAGGAGACATGGTGAGCCTGTTGCGGGTGGAGTTCGACGAGGATGCACGGAATGATAAGGGCCGTCCCCACTTCGATCGCGCCGATGACACCCACCCGCCTGCGCCTGCTTGCCGCCGCCGCACTGCCCATGCTCCTGCCGCTGCTGCTGGTGATCGTCTTCGCCATGCACCTGCGCGGCCTGCCGCAGTTCCTGGATTTCCGCCTGCGCTACCTGCCGACCCCGCCGCAGGTCATCGTGCCCTGGCTGATCGCGCACGGCGGACAGCGTCCGCTGCTGCACGACCCGCACGTCATCGCGTACCTGGCGCTGCCGCTGTTCCTGGTGACAGCGTTGCGGCTGCATCGCCTCGCTGCGCCGGGCCGCGCCGCTGCCAGCGCCGCGGCGTGCATGGTGACGGTGGTCGGGACGATCTACCTGGGCGGCCTGTTCGGCATGTGGACGGCGTTCTACGACGGCCTGGCCCGTGTCGACGCGCGCGACGTCGAAGGCGCCACCGCGGCCTACGCCGCCATGACGTCGCCGCAAGGTGCGTTCCTGCTCACGACGACGCTTGCCAAGCTGGCTTTCGTCGGCCTGGCGCTCCAGGGGCTGGTTCTCTGGGGCCGCACGGCGCGCGCCCGCGCAGCGTCGGCGTGCATCATTGCCGGCGCAGCGCTGTTCCTCGCGTTCTGGGACCTGGACAACTGGATGCTGGTGGGCAGCGTGCTGCTGCTCGTCGGGCTTGCCATGAGCCGCCCGGCCCGCGAGATGCCTGAGGCCGGCTTCACGCAGTGATTCCGGCAGAAGCCGGCGTCGCAAGGAGGCAGAAACTGGAGGCGCGACCCAGAGTCGAACTGGGCTAGCGGGATTTGCAATCCCGTGCATAACCGATTTGCTATCGCGCCAAGAAAAAGGGAAGCCGGAGCTTCCCTTTTTTAAAATTGGAGCGGGAAAAGAGTCTCGAACTCTCGACCTCAACCTTGGCAAGGTTGCGCTCTACCAACTGAGCTATTCCCGCATTTCGAGCCTCGAATTATAGCGTAGTTTTTCGCTGCGCTGCAACCTGGGCTCGCTCAATTCAATGTTTCACCGATACCGGCGTGGTGACCGGAGCGGCGGTGGCGACCGCAGGCGCCTCCACTGCAGCGGCCGGCGCCTGCTCTTCGTCCGGCAATGGCGTGGGGTGGCGCTCGAGCGCCACTTCCAGCACCTTGTCGATCCACTTGACCGGCACGATCTCCAGGCCCGCCTTCACGTTGTCCGGGATGTCCTGCAGGTCCTTGGCGTTCTCTTCCGGGATCAGCACCGTCTTGATGCCGCCGCGCAACGCGGCCAGCAGCTTTTCCTTCAGGCCGCCGATCGCCGTCACCTCGCCGCGCAGCGTGATCTCGCCGGTCATCGCGACGTCGCCGCGCACCGGGATGCCGGTGAGCGCCGACACGATGGCCGTCGTCATCGCCGCGCCCGCGCTCGGGCCGTCCTTGGGCGTGGCGCCGTCGGGCACGTGGATGTGCATGTCCTTCTTCTCGAACACTTCGTCCTTGATGCCCAGGGCCCGGGCCCGGCTGCGCACCACGGTGCGCGCTGCCGCCACCGATTCCTTCATCACGTCGCCCAGCGAACCCGTGGTGGTGATGACGCCCTTGCCGGGCATCAGCGCGGCCTCGATGGTCAGCAGGTCGCCGCCCACTTCGGTCCACGCGAGTCCGACCACCTGGCCGACCTGGTTCTGGTTCTCGGCGCGGCCATAGGTGAACTTGCGCACGCCCAGGAAGTCGTTGAGGTTGGCGCCGTCGACCACGACCTTCGGCGTCATCTTCTTCAACTGCAGGCCCTTGACCACCTTGCGGCAGATCTTGGACAGCTCGCGTTCCAGCGAGCGCACGCCCGCCTCACGCGTGTAATAACGCACGATGTCGCGGATCGCCTCTTCGGAGACCAGCAGTTCGTTTTCCTTCACGCCGTTGTTCTTCATCTGCTTGGGCAGCAGGTACTTGATGGCGATGTTGGTCTTCTCGTCCTCGGTGTAGCCGGCCAGCCGGATCACTTCCATCCGGTCCAGCAGCGCCGGCGGGATGTTCATCGAGTTGGAGGTGGCCACGAACATCACGTCCGACAGGTCGAAGTCGACCTCCACATAGTGGTCGCCGAACTTGTGGTTCTGCTCCGGGTCCAGCACTTCCAGCAGCGCGCTGGACGGGTCGCCGCGGAAATCCGTGCCGAGCTTGTCGATCTCGTCCAGCAGGAACAGCGGATTGCGCGTCCCGACCTTGTTCAGGCTCTGCAGCACCTTGCCCGGCATCGCGCCGATGTAGGTGCGGCGGTGGCCGCGGATCTCCGCTTCGTCGCGCATGCCGCCAAGCGCCATGCGGACGTACTTGCGCCCGGTCGCCTTGGCGATCGACTGCCCGAGCGAGGTCTTGCCCACGCCCGGAGGGCCGACCAGGCACAGGATCGGCGCCTTCACCTTGTCCACGCGCTGTTGGACCGCGAGATATTCCAGGATGCGGTCCTTGACCTTCTCCAGCCCGTAGTGGTCTTCATTGAGCACCGCCTCGGCATGCGCCAGGTCGTGCTTGATCTTGGTCTTCTTGGCCCACGGCAGGCCGGTGAGCACGTCGATGTAGTTGCGCACCACCGTCGCCTCGGCCGACATGGGCGACATCAGCTTGAGCTTCTTGAATTCGCCCTCGGCCTTCTTCAATGCCTCCTTGGGCATCTTGGCAGCCTTGATCTTCTTTTCGATCTCCTCGATGTCGGCGCCCTCTTCGCCCTCGCCGAGCTCCTTCTGGATCGCCTTGACCTGCTCGTTGAGGTAGAAATCGCGCTGGTTCTTCTCCATCTGGCGCTTGACGCGGCCGCGGATCTTCTTGTCGACGTTCAGGATGTCGACCTCGCGCTCGATCTGCTCGAACAGGTTCTCCAGCCGCAGCTTGACGTCGGCCAGGTCCAGCACGATCTGCTTGTTATCCAGCTTGAGCGGCAGGTGGGCGGCGATGGTGTCCGCCAGCCGGCCCGGATCGTCGATGCTGGAGATCGAGGTCAGGATCTCGGGCGGGATCTTCTTGTTCAACTTCACGTACTGGTCGAACTGCTGCATCACGGCGCGCCGCAGCGCCTCGATCTCGCTGGACTTCTGCTCGCCCGCGGCCGCTTCCACCGGCGTGACATTGGCGGTGAAGTGGGCCTCGCCGTCGTCGATCTTGTTGACGCGGGCGCGCTGCTGGCCTTCCACCAGCACCTTGACCGTGCCGTCAGGCAGCTTGAGCATCTGCAGGATGGTGGAGACGCAGCCGACCTCGAACATGTCGGTGACCGACGGTTCGTCCTTGGCGGCGGCCTTCTGGGCCACCAGCATGATGCGGCGCTCCGATTCCATCGCCGTTTCCAGCGCCTTGATGCTCTTGGGCCGGCCGACGAACAGCGGAATCACCATGTGGGGGAACACCACCACGTCGCGCAGCGGCAGCAGCGGCAGGTCGATCGCGGTGGCAGGCAGTGGAATGTGTCCGGACATGCTTATCCTTTGAGTTACCCGATGAATATGGCCCGTATCGGGTGATTTTCAACCCTCGCGCCGGCCGCCGGGGGCGGCAGGGCGAGCTTTGTTGCAACTCTCACCGCAGCGGCGGACGCAACGTGCAGCTCAGGCCTTCCTGGCGGCTTCGCGGTACACCAGCAGCGGCGGCTTGTTTTCCTCGATGGTGGATTCGTCCACGACGACCTTGTCCACGTTGGAGGTGTTGGGCAGCTCGAACATCGTGTCGATCAGGGATTGCTCCAGGATCGAGCGCAGGCCGCGGGCGCCGGTCTTGCGCGCCAGCGCCTTCTTGGCAATGGCCTTGAGGGCACTGGGCCTGATCTCCAGGTCCACGCCCTCCATCGCCAGCAGCTTGCCGTACTGCTTGACCAGCGCGTTCTTCGGCTCGGTGAGGATCTGCACCAGGGCGTCTTCGCTCAGCTCCGCCAGGGTGGCGACCACCGGCATCCGGCCGACCAGTTCCGGGATCAGGCCGAACTTGATCAGGTCTTCCGGCTCCACCTCGCGGAACATGTCCGACAGGCTGCGCTGCTTCTTGCTCTTGACGGTGGCGCCGAAGCCGATGCCCGACGACTCGGTGCGCTGCTCGATGACCTTTTCCAGCCCGGAGAAGGCGCCGCCGCAGATGAACAGGATGTTGGTCGTGTCGATCTGCAGGAAGTCCTGGTTCGGGTGCTTGCGCCCGCCCTGCGGCGGAACGCTGGCCATGGTGCCTTCGATCAGCTTGAGCAGCGCCTGCTGCACGCCCTCGCCCGAGACGTCACGCGTGATCGACGGGTTGTCCGACTTGCGCGAGATCTTGTCGATCTCGTCGATGTAGACGATGCCGCGCTGGGCCCGCTCTACCTCGTAGTTGCAGCTTTGCAGCAGCTTCTGGATGATGTTCTCGACGTCCTCGCCGACATAGCCGGCTTCCGTCAGCGTGGTGGCGTCCGCCATCACGAAGGGTACGTCCAGCATCCGCGCCAGCGTCTGGGCCAGCAGGGTCTTGCCCGAGCCGGTGGGGCCGATCAGCAGGATGTTGCTCTTGGTCAGCTCCACGTCGTCCTTCTTGGACTTTTCCTTGTGGCGCAGCCGCTTGTAGTGGTTGTACACGGCCACCGACAGCGTGCGCTTGGCCGCTTCCTGGCCGATCACGTAGTTGTCCAGGTTGGCCTTGATCTCGCCCGGCGTGGGCAGGTCGCCGCGCGCCTCCCGCGTCTCGTCGCCCGAAGGCAGCTCGTCGCGGATGATTTCGTTGCACAGGTCGATGCACTCGTCGCAGATGAACACCGACGGACCCGCGATCAGTTTCTTGACCTCATGCTGGCTCTTGCCGCAGAAGGAGCAATACAACGTCTTTTCGCCGGAAGAGCCTTTTTTCTCGGCCATGCACTATGCCTTTTAAAAGGAGTTTCTCAATGATAACCAAATAAAAAACGGCGCCTCCGATGCCGGGAAGCGCCGTTGCTGCAGTGCAACTCGCTCAGCAGGAGTTGCGCCGCGCCCCGCATTGTCGGTCAGGGACGCTTCGCGATCACCTGGTCCACCAGCCCGTAGGCCTTGGCTTCGTCGGCATCGAGGAAATAGTCACGCTCGGTGTCGCGCTCGATCTTCTCCAGCGGCTGGCCGGTGCGCTCGGCCAGGATGCGGTTCATCACGGCCTTGGTCTTGAGGATGTCGCGGGCGTGGATCTCGATGTCGGTCGCCTGGCCCTGGGCCCCGCCCAGCACCTGGTGGATCATGACCTTGGAGTTGGGCAGCGAGAAGCGCTTGCCCTTGGCGCCGGCGGCCAGCAGGAAGGCGCCCATGCTGGCGGCCATGCCCGTGCACAGCGTGGAGACGTCCGGCTTGATGAAGTTCATGGTGTCGAAGATGGCCATGCCGGCGCTGACGCTGCCGCCAGGGGAGTTGATGTAGAAGGAAATGTCCTTGTCCGGGTTCTCGCTCTCCAGGAACAGCAGCTGGGCGACCACCAGGTTGGCGGTCTGGTCGTTGACCGGGCCGACCAGGAAGATGACCCGCTCGCGCAGCAGGCGCGAATAGATGTCGTAGGAACGCTCGCCGCGTCCGGACTGCTCGATGACGATCGGCACCATGCCGAGGGCCTGGGTTTCAAGTGCGCTCATGGGAATTGACTCCGGTTGTCTGTCGCTACTGTAGCGAAAAGGGAAAGCTGCAAAGCAAATGGGGCCTGCGCCCCGGACTGCAAGGTCCGGCAACAGGCCCCATTGGCTGGAAGGCGCGGGCTCAGGCCTGCTGTCCCATCAGGTCCTCGAAGGAGATCGACTTGTCGGTGACCTTGGCCTTGCCCAGCACGAAGTCGGTCACGTTGTTCTCGATCACGATCGCCTCGACTTCGGCCAGCCGGCGGTTGTCGCTGTAATACCAGCGCACCACGTCTTCCGGCTTCTCGTAGCTGGCGGCAAGCTCTTCCACGTGGGTCTTGATCTGCTCCGGCTTGGCATGCAGGTCGTTGGAGCGCACCAGCTCCGCCACCACCAGGCCCAGGCGCACGCGGCGCTCGGCCTGCGGGCGGAACATGTCCTCGGGGATCGGCGCCTTGTCGGCGTCCTTGATGCCGCGCTGCTTGAGGTCGGCGCGGGCACCCTCGATCATGCGGTCCACTTCGGACTGCACGCTGGACTTGGGCAGGTCCAGTTCGGCCTTGGCCACCAGAGCGTCCATCACGGCCTGCTTGTTGCGGGCCAGCAGGCGGAACTTCACCTCGCGCTCGAGGTTCTTCTTGATGTCGGCGCGCAGCCCTTCCACCGTCGCGTCGGCGATGCCCAGCGACTTGGCCAGCGCCTCGTTAACTTCCGGCAGGTTGGCCGCTTCGATCTTCTTGACCGTGACCATGAAGTCGGCCGACTTGCCGGCCACTTCCTTGCCGTGGTAATCGGCCGGGAACGCCAGCGGGAAGGTCTTGCTCTCGCCGACCTTCATGCCGCGCACCGCTTCCTCGAATTCCTTGAGCATCTGGCCGTCGCCGATCAGGAACTGGAAGTCCTCGGCCTTGCCGCCCTGGAACGGCTCGCCGTCGATCTTGCCTTCGAAGTCCACCGTCACGCGGTCGCCATCCTGGGCCGCGGCATCGTGCGGACGCTGGGCGAAGGTGCGGCGCTGCTTGCGCAGGATGTCCACCGTGCGGTCGATGGCGCTCTCGGTGACGTCTGCCGTCACGCGCTCCACTTCGGCACCGGCGAGGTCGCCGATCTTGACTTCCGGAAACACCTCGAAGATCGCGTCGAACGCGAGCTCGCCTTCGGGCGACTGTTCCTTCTCGGTGATCTTGGGCTGGCCCGCCACCCGCAGCTTGGCCTCGTTGGCGGCCTGGGCGAACGCCTCGCCGACCTTGTCGTTCATCACTTCGTAATGCACCGAGTAGCCGTAGCGCTGGGCCACGACGTTCATCGGTACCTTGCCCGGGCGGAAGCCGTCCATCTTGACGGTGCGCGCCAGGCGCTTCAGGCGGGAGTCCACTTCCGACTGGATGACGTTGACGGGCAGCGTCAGCGTGATTTTTCGTTCCAGCTTGTCGAGGGTTTCAACGTTCACGGCCATAAGTTCTCTCTTGAGGTAAATCTGTCTGGTGAGTCAGTCTCTGGTGCGCGGGGGGGGACTCGAACCCCCACACCATTGCTGGCGTCAGGACCTAAACCTGGTGCGTCTACCAATTTCGCCACCCGCGCTGAGCTGAAATCGGACGCGGGCAGCCAGGGAAGCCCCGACCGCCCGCCCAAATTCGGTCAACCGCGCATTTTACCCGGGAACGGGGACGGTTCCCGCGATCGGGTGACGCGCGGCGGGGTCATCTTCCCGTTTCACCCGGAACCAGGCGGCATACATCGCCGGCAGCGCCAGCAGCGTCAGCACCGTCGCGACCACCAGTCCGCCCATGATCGCCACCGCCATCGGCCCCCAGAACACCGAGCGCGACAGCGGGATCATGGCCAGCACCGCGGCCGCCGCGGTCAGCACGATCGGGCGCAGGCGCCGCACCGCGGATTCGACGATCGCATCCCAGGCCGGCACCCCGCGGGCGCGGTCCTGCTCGATCTGGTCGATCAGGATCACCGAGTTGCGCTGGATCATCCCCATCAGCGCGATCACGCCCAGCAGCGCGACGAAGCCGAACGGCCGACCCAGCAGCAACAGCGCCGCCGCCACGCCGGCAATGCCCAGCGGCCCGGTGATGAACACCAGCATCGCCCGGCTGAAGCTGTGCAACTGCAGCATCAGCAGCGTGAAGGTGATGAACAGCATGATCGGGATGCCGGCGGCGATCGACGACGAGCCCTTGGAGCTCTCCTCCACCGCCCCCGCCACCTGGATCTTGTAGCCGGCCGGCCACTTCGCTTCCACCGCGCGCAGCCTGGGCAGCAGTTCGTCGGTGACGGTGGCGCCCTGCAGGCCCTCGACGATGTCGCCCTGCACCGTGATCGCATAGTCGCGGTTCTCGCGCCACATCACGCCCGGCTCCCAGGTGAACACCGGCTTGGCGATCTGGGTCAGCGGAATCGACTTGCCCGAGGCCGTCGGCAGGTAGGCGTTGCCGATGTCGGTGATCGCGCTGCGCTCTTCCAGCGGCTGGCGCAGCACGATGTCGATCAGCTTGTCGCCCTCGCGGAACTGGCCGACCGTGCTGCCGGCCAGCAGCGTGCGGGCCGCCTGCGCGATCGACTGGCTGGTGACGCCCAGCGCGCGCGCCTTGGACTGGTCCACTTCCAGCCGCAGCACCTTCACCGACTCGTTCCAGTTGTCGTTGACGCCCCGCGTGTTGGGGCTGCTGCGCATCACCGCCTTGACCTCGTCGGCGCGCAGCCGCAAGGCCAGCGGCTCGGGCCCGACCACGCGGAACTGCACCGGGTACGGCACCGGCGGGCCGTTGGGCAGCAGCTTGACCCGCCCGCGCACTTCGGGGAATTCGGTGGCCAGCAACGCCGGCAGCTTGATGCGCAGCGACTCGCGCACCTTCAGGTCCTTGGGCACCACGATGAACTGCGACACGTTGGTCTGAGGGAACACCTGGTCCAGCGGCAGGTAGAAGCGCGGAACGCCCGAGCCGATCCAGGTGCTGACAGTGTCGACGCCGGGCTCGTTGCGCAGCCGCTGCTCCACCCGCTTGGCGGTCTGCTCGTTGGTCGCGAACGAGGTGCCTTCCGGGAACCAGATGTCGACCATGATTTCGGGCCGGCTCGAATCCGGGAAGAACTGCTGCTGCACGATCCCCATGCCGGCGATGCCCAGCCCGAAGCTCAGCACCGTGGCGCCGATGGTGATCCAGCGGTGCTCCACGCACCAGTCCACCGTGCGGCGGAAGCGGTTGTAGAACGGGCTGTCGAACAGCTCGTGCGGCGTGTCGTGCTCGGCGTGCGGCTTGGTCTTGAGCAGCAGCGTGCCCAGGTAAGGCACGAAGTAGACCGAGACCAGCCAGCTGAGCACCAGCGCGATCACCGTCACCGCGAAGATGGCGTAGGTGTATTCGCCGACCGTGGAGCGGGCCAGGCCGATCGGCAGGAAGCCGGCGGCGGTGATCAGGGTGCCGGTCAGCATCGGCATCGCGGTGATCTCGTAGGCGAAGGTGGCGGCGCGCACCTTGTCGTAGCCCTCCTCCATCTTGCGCACCATCATCTCCACCGCGATGATCGCGTCGTCCACCAGCAGCCCCAGCGCGATGATCAGGGAGCCCAGCGAGATCTTGTGCAGGCCGATGCCCAGGTAGTCCATCGCCAGGAAGGTGACGGCCAGCACCAGCGGGATGGTGATGCCCACCACCAGGCCCGGCCGCATGTCCACGTACCAGCGCTTCCACCAGGGCACGCCGGCGCCCGGGCGCTTGTGCAGGCCCAGGCTGATGAAGCTCACCGCCAGCACGATCACCACCGCCTCGATCAGGGTGCGGACGAATTCGTTGACCGAGCTGGCCACCGAGCGCGGCTGGTCCTGGATCTGGACCAGCTTGATGCCGGCCGGCAATCCGTCCTCGATCCGGTTGCCCATGGTCTTGAGCGCCTTGCCCAGGCCGATGATGTCGCCGCCCTTGGCCATCGACACCCCCAGCGCGATCACCTCCTTGCCCTGGTGGCGCACCTTGACAACCGGCGGATCGATGTAGCCGCGCTTGATCTCGGCGATGTCGCCCAGGCGCAGCTGGTTGCCCGAGCTGCCCCGGATCGGCATGCTGCGCAACTGGTCCACCACCTCGAACTGGCCGCCGACGCGCACCTGCACCGTGTCCAGCGGCGTCTGCACCGCGCCGGCGGATTCCACGGCGTTCTGCTGGCCCAGCTGCTGCAGCACCTGGTTGATGTCCAGGCCCAGCTGCGACAGCCGCTGTTGCGACAGCTCGACGTAGAGCTTCTCGTCCTGCACGCCGAACAATTCCACCTTGGCCACGTCCGGCACGCGCAGCAGCTGCTGGCGGACGTCGTCGGCGAAGCTCTTGAGTTCGGCGTTGCTGAAGCCGCCGTCCGATTCCAGCGCGTAGATCACGCCGTAGACGTCGCCGAAGTCGTCGTTGAAGAACGGCCCCTGCACGCCGCCCGGCAGCGTGATCTTCATGTCGCCGATCTTCTTGCGCACCGTGTACCAGACGTTGGGCACGTCGGCGGCCCGCGAGGAGTCCTTGATCTGGAAGATCACCTGCGACTCGCCAGGCTTGGAATAGCTGCGGATGATGTCGGAGTAAGGCACCTCCTGCAGCGTGCGCTCGATCTTGTCGGTGACCTGCTCGGCCACCTGCTGCGCGGTGGCGCCGGGCCAGTAGGTCCGCACCACCATCGCGCGGAAGGTGAACGGCGGGTCCTCGTCCTGCCCGAGCTGGAAGAACGCCGCCGCGCCCAGCAGCATCAGCACGATCATCAGGTAGCGGGTGAGCGCCGGATGGTCCAGCGCCCACTTCGACAGGTTGAAGCCCGGCCCGGGCTCGCTGCCGGTCATGGCCGGCTCGCCGCAGCCATGGGCAGGGCCGCAGGCGGCGCCAGCCGGTCCTGGTAGATCGTCACCTTCTGGCCGGGCGACAGCACGTGCACGCCGGCGGACACCACCAGCATGCCGGGCTGCAGGCCGGAAGCGATCACCGCGTCGTTGCCGTCGGCGGTCGCGACCTGGATCGGCTGCGAGCGCAGCGTCATGGTCTTCGGATCGAGCACCCACACCGCGGTGGCCAGGCCGTCCTGGCGCAACGCGCTGGTCGGCAGCTTGATGACGCTGGCGCCGGCGTGGCCCAGCGATTTCGGCAGCACCGAGACCGTGGAGCCCAGCGCCGGCGCGTCCGGCCCCTCCACCGCCACCTTGACCTGGAAGGTGCGCGTCACCGGATCGGCGCTGGCCGACACCTCGCGCACCTTGCCGGCCAGCGTCTTGCTGCCGGCCCAGATCCGCACGACCACGTCGGAGCCGGTGCGCACCAGCGCAACCTTGTCTTCCGGCACCGAAAACACCACGTCGCGCGGGCCGTCCTGCGCGATCCGCAGCACCGGCGCGCCGGCCGCCACCACCTGCCCCGGCTCGGCGTCGATGCCCGTGACCACGCCGGAGGCATCGGCCACCAGCGTGGCATAGGCGGCCTGGTTGCGCTGGGCCGCCAGTTGCGCCTGCGCCTGGTCGAACTGCGCCTGCGCCGCCTTGAGGGTGGTCTCGCGCCGTTCCAGGTCGGCGCCGCTGATGAAGTTCTGGTCCTTCAGCGCGGCGTAGCGCTTGAAGTCGGCGGCTGCCAGTTCGCGGTTGGTCTGCGCCGCCGCCACCTGGGCCCGGGCGGCGTCGGCCGCCAGCCGCAGGTCCTGCGGATCGAGCTGCGCCAGCACCTCGCCGGCCCTGACCCGCTGCCCCAGTTCGGCTTGCCGGCGCACCAGCTTGCCGGCCACCCGGAAGCCCAGCCGCGATTCGATCCGCGCCTTCACCTCACCGGCGAATTCGGGAGTGGACTCGAAGCTGCTGGTGCCGACGGTCAACACTTTCACGGCGCGAATCGGCTCCTGGGGCGCCGGTGCGGGCGAGCAGGCGGCGAGCGCCAGGGCGAACGAAAGGCTGAAGCTGGACTGCAGGAGGCTGGAGCGGGGCAATGGCATGGCGAACCTGCTGCGCAAACAGCAAAACATTAATGACTGACTGGTTAGTAATCTAGGAGAAGCGGTTCTGGCTGTCAAGCGACAATCGATGAGTGAACACCAGCCTGCGCCTGTCGCCCCGAGGGGTCGACCACTACGAGAACTTCCCCGTCGCCTCCTGGCTCTGCCCGGCGCGGCTGCGCCCGGCGGTGGCCGCGATCTACGGTTTCGCCCGCACCGCCGACGATATCGCCGACGAGGGGACGGACAGCGCATCGCAGCGCATGGCCGACCTCTCCACCTTCGGCGCCGACCTGGATGCCTGCTACGCCGGCCGCCCCGACAGCGGGCGCTGGCCCTGCGTCTTCATTCCGCTGCGCGGCGCGGTGCGCGACTTCAGCCTGCCGCAGCGCCCGCTGGCCGACCTGCTGTCGGCCTTCGAGCAGGACGTCGCCAAGAGCGCGGCCGGCGCCGGCTATGCCAACCGCGCCGAGCTGCTGGATTACTGCGGGCGCAGCGCCAACCCGGTCGGCCGCCTGCTGCTGCATCTCTATGGCATCAGCGACAGCGCGGCGCTGGAGCGCAGCGACGCCGTCTGCACCGCGCTGCAGCTGGTCAACTTCTGGCAGGACGTCGGCCTGGACGTGGTGCGCGGGCGCTATTACCTGCCGGCCGAGGACCTGCAGCGCCACGGCCTGGACCCGGCGCGGCCGTCGACCTGGGCGGTCCACCGCGAAGCGCCCAAGCTGATCGCGGAATTCGCGCACTGGACCCGCAGCCTGATGGACAGCGGCGCGCCGATCGTGCACCAGGTCCCCGGCCGGGCCGGCTGGGAGCTGCGGCTGGTGGTGCAAGGCGGACTGCGCACGCTGGACCGGATCGAAGAGATGGGGTTCAACACCTTCGCGGCCCGCCCCGCGCTGGGGCTGGCCGACTTCCCGGCGATGCTGTGGCGCAGCCTGCGCATGTGACGGTGCGTGCAAGCGAGAATCGGGGCTCCATGACGCCCGAGCAATACGTCCAGCAGAAGGCCGCCGCCTCGGGCAGCAGCTTCTATTACGCCTTCCTGTTCCTGCCGCCGCAGCGGCGGGCAGCGATCACCGCCTTCTATGCCTTCTGCCGCGAAGTGGACGACGTGGCGGACGAAGTGACCGACCCCGGCGTGGCGCGCACCAAGCTCGCGTGGTGGCATGCCGAAGTGGCGCAGTCCTTCGCCGGCAAGCCGAGCCACCCGGCGATGAAGGCGCTGATGCCCTGCACCCAGCCCTTCGGCATCGAGCAGCGCCAGCTGCAGGCCGTGATCGAGGGCTGCGAGATGGACCTGGACCAGACCCGCTACCTCGATTTCCCCAACCTCGAGCGCTATTGCCACCTGGTGGCCGGCGTGGTGGGCGAAGTGTCGGCGCGCATCTTCGGCCAGAGCGAGCCGCAAACCACGGCCTATGCGCACAAGCTGGGGCTGGCGTTCCAGCTCACCAACATCATCCGCGACGTCGGCGAGGACGCGCGGCGCGGCCGCATCTACCTGCCGGTCAGCGAGCTGCAGCAGTTCGACGTCAAGGCCCACGAGATCCTCAAGGGCAGCTACTCGGAGCGCTTCACGGCGCTGATGCAGTTCCAGGCCCAGCGCGCGCACCGGCTGTACGACGAAGCGCTCGCGCTGCTGCCGGCGACCGACCGCCGGGCCCAGAAGCCCGGGCTGATGATGGCCAGCATCTACCGCACCCTGCTGCGCGAGATCGAGCGCGACGGCTTCCAGGTGCTGCACCAGCGGGTCAGCCTGACCCCGCTGCGCAAGCTCTGGCTGGCCTGGAAAGTCCAGGCGCTCGGCAGGGCATGAGAGCCCCCACGCTTGCCACTGCGTGGGCCGCGCTGCCCCCCGGGCGGGCGTTCGCGGCTGGGGGCGGCCCGGCGCCGCTCATATGAGGCTTGCCGTCATCGGCGCCGGCTGGGCCGGGCTGGCAGCCGCGGTGGCCGCCACGCGGGATGGCCGGCAGGTCACGCTGTTCGAGAGTTCGCGCGTCCTCGGCGGCCGGGCACGCAGCCTGCCGCTGGCGCTGCCCGATGGATCGCAGTTGGTGCTGGACAACGGCCAGCACATCATGATCGGTGCCTACACCGCAACGCTGCAGCTGATGCACGACATCGGCGTCGACCCGGCGCAGGTGCTGCTGCGCCTGCCGCTGACGCTGCGCTTTCCCGATGGCGACGGCCTGGCCCTGCCCCACTGGCCGGCGCCGCTGGATGCGGCCTGGGGCATCGCCAGCGCGCGCGGCTGGAGCGTGCGCGACAAGACCTCGATGCTCGCGGCCTCGCTGCGCTGGCAGCTGGCACGCTTCCGCTGCGATCCGTCGGCGACGGTCACGCGGCTTTGCGAGGGCCTGACGCCGCGCGTGATGGAGCAGCTGATCGAGCCCTTGTGCGTCTCGGCGCTGAATACCCCGGCAGCGCGCTCCAGCGGAGAGGTGTTCCTGCGGGTGGTGCGCGATGCGCTGTTCGGCAAGGGCCATGGATTCTGGGGCGGCTCCAACCTGCTGCTGCCGAAGGTAGACCTCGGGCGGTTGTTCCCGCATGCCGCCGGCCAGTGGCTGGCCGGGCGCGGCGCCCGGGTGCTGACAGGCCGCCGGGTGCAGCAGATCGGGCCGCACGCGTCGGGCTGGCTGGTCGACGGCGAGCCCTTCGATGCCGTGCTGCTCGCCTGCCCGCCCTGGGAGGCCGAGCGGCTGGTGCACGCCGCCGCCATCGAGGCTGGCGAGTGGCTGCGCCGCGCCGCCGCGCTCACGCACGAAGCGATCGCCACCGTCTACGTCACCGGCGGCCCCAGGCTGCCGCTGCCGATGCTGGCGCTGCATTCGAACGAGAGTGCGCCGGCGCAGTTCGCGTTCGACCGCAGCCAGCTCGGCGGCCCGCAGGGCCTGCTCGCCTTCGTCGTCAGCGCCAGCCCGCGCGAGCGCGACATCTTGCAGCAGCAGGTGCTCGCGCAGGCAGCCGCGCTCGGCTGGAGCGGCCTCATCCCGGTGCAGACGGTGGTGGAGCGGCGCGCAACCTTCGCCAGCGTCCCGGGCCTGCTGCGACCGGCGATGCAGGTGGGGCCCGGACTGCTGGCCTGCGGCGACTATGTGGACGGCCCCTATCCGGCGACCATCGAAGGCGCGGTGCGCTCGGCGCTGCTCGCCGTTGCTTCAGTGCGCTGACGCGCCCTGCCATGGCGCGGTGCCCGACAGCAGCAGCGCGAGCATGCGGTGCTCGCCTTGCGGCACCGCGGCGGGCTTAGGGTTAGCCCGCGTGCGAGCCCCTTGCGAGCGCCGCAAAGTTTGACGGCCTGGCGCTTGCGGGCGCCGGGCCAACAACCAATGGAGGCCCCATGTTCGATCAAAGACTCAACCCGCTCGCCGCAGTCGCGCTGGTCCTCACGCTGGGCGCGGCCCTGCCGGCAGCGGCACAGATGCAGAACATCGACAAGCTCAAGCAGATGAAGGTGTCGGGCACCGACCCCAACATCCCGATGGTGCCGCAGACCGGCAAGAACGCCGACCAGTTGCGCGAGAACCTCAAGCGCATCAAGCTGCCGCCGGGCTTCAAGATCGACCTGTACGCGGTGGTTCCCGATGCCCGCATGATCGCGGTCGCGCCGTCGACCAACATGATGTTCGTGGGCACCCGCAAGTCCAACGTCTGGGCCGTGACCAACCGCAACAGCGGCGACACCGCGACCGAGGTCAAGGAATTCGCGCCGTCGCTGAAGTTCCGCAATCCGAACGCGGTGTGCTGGACCAGGGACGGCTTCCTGATCGTGGTCGAGACCAACCGCGTCTACACCTTCCCGGCGGCGGAGTTCTTCTACGAAGGCGCCGACGTCGCGGTCGGCGAAGTGGTGCCGCAGGGAGAGCTCATTCCCGTGGACGAAGAGTCGTTCAACCACAGCGGACGCGTGTGCCGCATCGGGCCCGACAACAAGCTGTACATCACGCTCGGCCAGCCGTTCAACGTGCAGCCGCGCGAGAAGCTGGCGCTGTACACGAAAGTGGGCATCGGCGGCATCATCCGCATGAACATCGATGGCACGGGCCGGGAGGTGTATGCCACCGGAGTGCGCAACTCCGTCGGCATGGACTTCAATCCGAAGGACAAGACCTTGTGGTTCACCGACAACCAGACCGACGGAATGGGCGACGACATCCCGATGGGCGAGATCAACCGGGCGACCCAGCCCGGCCAGTTCTTCGGCTACCCCTACATCGTCAGCAAGACCCGGATCACCGAGAACGGCTACGACAAGGATCCGCTGCCCGCCAACACGGTCCATCCCCAGGTGATGACCGATGCCCACGCCGCCGACCTCGGCATGGCCTTCTACACCGGCCGGCAATTCCCGGCGAAGTACCAGGGCGGCTTCTTCTCGGCCCAGCATGGCTCGTGGAACCGCACCAAACCCATCGGGGCGCGGGTGCTGTTCACATCGCTCAAGGCCGACGGCACTGCCGACAGGACGGAGGTGTTCGCGCAGGGATGGCTCGACGAGGACACCGGCACCTATCGGGGCCGCCCGGTGGACGTGGCGGTGGCCAAGGACGGCTCGCTGTTCGTCTCCGACGACTACGCGGGCGCCATCTACCGCATCACCTACAGCGGCCAGTGAATCCCGGTCGCGTCGCTGCGCTGTCGGTGGCGGCGCTGCTGGCCTGGCCGGCACTTGCCGGCGAAGTGGCAGCGGGCCGCGCCAAGGCCAATGCCTGCGCGGTGTGCCACGGCCCGATGGGGCTGGCCACGCTGCCCGACGCGCCGAACCTGGCGGGCCAGTCGGCGCTCTACCTGGCGGCGCAGCTCAAGGCCTATCGCGCCGGCACCCGCCGGCACGAAGTGATGTCGCTGATGGCCAAGACCCTGAGCGACGCCGACATCGACGACCTCGCGAGCTGGTATTCGTCGCTCAAGGTCCGGGTGGATCCGGTCCCCTGAATCCGGCTAAGCCGGCTGGCGCCACAGCGCGCAGAGTTCTTCCAGGCCGGTGACGGTCAGGTTGGGTGTCGTCTCGTGCGGCCACAGGTGGTCGGACCGATTGAGCCAGGCGCATTGCATGCCGGCGTTCAGCGCCCCCAGGCCGTCGAGCGTGGCGTCGTCGCCGACGTGCAGCACGTCCTGCGGCACCAGGTCCAGCGCGCCGGCCGCCGCCAGGAAGATCCGCGGGTCCGGCTTGCCGACGCCGAACTCGCGGGCCGAGATCGAGGCGCGGAAATAGTGCGCCAATCCCACCTTGGCGACGTCGGCGTTGCCGTTGGACACGCTCACCAGCGGAAAGCGCGCCGACAGGAAGTCCAGCGTGGCGAGCGCGTCGTCGAACAGCGTGACGCGCTGGCGCTCCTCGAAGAAGACGTCGAACGCCGGTTCGGCCAGCTGCGGGTTCTCGCCGGCGCGCTGCAGCGCCAGCCGGATCGATTCGCGGCGCAGCGCGCTGAGGTCGGACTTGAGGTCGGGGCGGGTCATCCCGATCTCGCTGCGGATCTCGCTCAGCGCGCCGGAACCGGAGAACATCGCGGCCGCCATCGGTGCATGGAATCCCAGCCAGTCGTGCAAGGCCTTCTCGGCCCGTTCGATGGTGGGCCAGATCGGCCACAGGGTGTCGTCCAGGTCGAACGAGATGGCCTTGATTTTCGAAACGTCAAGCATGCGGTGAGAATAGCTGATGCCCTTTGCTCCCGAACCCGCCTTCCAGCACGGCCAGCCGCAGACGACCGGCGTGCTCTATTGCAACCTCGGCACGCCCGATGCGCCGACCGCGCCGGCGGTGCGGCGCTACCTGAAGGAATTCCTCAGCGACCCGCGGGTGGTGGAGATCCCGCGCGCCGCCTGGCTGCCGATCCTGTACGGCGCGATCCTGCCGTTGCGGCCGGCCAAGTCGGCCGCCAAATACGCCACCATCTGGACCAAGGACGGCTCGCCGCTGAAGGTGTGGACCGCGAAGCAGGCCACGCTGCTGCAAGGCTGGCTGGGCGAACACGGCCACCGGGTCAAGGTCCGCTACGCGATGCGCTACGGCAGTCCGTCGATCGCCTCGCAGCTGGACGCGCTCAAGGCCGAGGGCGCGACGCGCATCCTGGTGCTGTCGGCCTATCCGCAGTATTCGGGCACGACCACCGCCAGCGTCGTCGATGCGGTGAACGACTGGGCCGGCCGCGTCCGCAGCATCCCCGAACTGCGCTTCGTCAACCGCTACCACGACGACCGCGGCTACCTCGCCGCGCTGGCCGCGCGCATCCAGCGCCATTGGGCCGAGCACGGCCAGCCGGACCACTTCGTCATGAGCTTCCACGGCGTGCCGCAGCGCACGCTGCAGCTGGGCGACCCGTACCACTGCGAGTGCCACAAGACCGCGCGCATGCTGGCCACCTGGCTGCAACTGGAGCCGGAGCGCTACAGCGTCACCTTCCAGTCGCGCTTCGGCAAGGCCAAGTGGCTGGAGCCGTACACCGAACCGACGCTGGTCGCGCTGGCGCGCAAGGGCGTCAGGCGGGTGGACGTCGCCTGCCCCGGCTTCACCGCCGATTGCCTGGAGACGCTGGAGGAGATCGCGCAGGAAGGCCGCGACGCGTTCCTGCAGGCCGGCGGCAAGAGCTTCGAGTTCATTCCCTGCCTGAACGACGACCCGGCCTGGATCGCGGCGCTGGGCGCCATCGCCGTGCGTCACCTGCAGGGATGGCCGACCGAACAGGCGCCGGACAAGGCGGGGCTCGCGGCCTCGAAGGCGGCGGCGCTGGCGATGGGCGCGGAGCGATAGCTGCCACCCGGCGCAGCAACACTAACGGGGTTCGTGCTGCTCGATGAAGCCGGCGACCAGATCGAGCTGCCCGGGCACGTTGAGCGCCGGGGCGTGGCCGCAACCGGGCACTTCCACCACCCGCGTCAGCCCGCGCAGGCCCGGGCCGCGGCGCAGCATCTCGTCGACGGCGTCGGGCAGCACCAGGTCCGACTCGGCGCCGCGCAGGCAGAGCACCGGCACCTCGATGGCGTCGTAGTGCTCCCAGATGTCGTAGTCGTTCGGATGGTCGATGAACTGCCGCACCATCGCCGGGTCGTAATGCGGCGTCAGCCGGCCGTCGGGCAGCCGCCGCGTGGAGGTCTCGGCCAGCCGGCGCCACTGCGCGTCGCTCAGCCAGCCGAAGGGCCGGTAGACCTGGCGATAGAACGCCTCCAGTTCGCGCATGGTGGCGAAGGCTGGCGGGTTGCCGGCATAGGTGCGGATGCGCTCCACTGCGGCGGCAGCGAGCCGCGGCGCG
Source organism: Caenimonas terrae (assembly GCF_042655405.1). NCBI lineage: Bacteria > Pseudomonadati > Pseudomonadota > Betaproteobacteria > Burkholderiales > Comamonadaceae > Caenimonas > Caenimonas terrae. The sequence goes on from NZ_JBHSMF010000006.1 coordinate 575,856, forward strand.
TTGTCGTTGAGCACCAGGCTGCGGATGCGGCCCTTCAGCGCAGGCTGCAGCAGGCCGCCCGCGACCACCGTGCCGATGGCGCCGCCCATCGAGGTGCCGACCCAGTGGGCGTGCTCCACCTGCAGCCGGTCCAGCAGTTCGGCCGCCAGCCGCGCATAGAACGAGAGCTGGTATTCGTTGGCCGGGTCCGGGCTCCACTGGCTCAGCCCGCGGCCCAGCGTGTCCGGGCAGATCACGCGAAAGCGCTGGCTCAGGCGCTGCGCCAGTTCGTCCATGTCGCGGCCGGTGCGCGCCAGCCCGTGCCAGGCGATGACGGCGGTGCCGCTGCGCGGACCCCACTCGGTGTAGTGGATCTCGCGGCCGGCGCAGCTGGCGTATTCGGAGCGGAACGACATGCAGGCTCTCCTACTTCGGGTGGCCCAGGCGCAGCGCCCGCAGGCGCCCCACCACGCCGGTCGGGAAGTAATAGACCGACAGCACGAACAGCAGGCCCAGCCACAGCAGCCAGCGGTCCGGCGACAGCAGCGCCGACAGCCACGGCAGGCCGGCGGTGGCATCGCTGGCGAGCTTGAGCAGGTCCTGCAGGTAGCTTTGGGCGACGACGAAGATGCCGGCGCCGACGGCCGCGCCGTAGATCGTCCCCATGCCGCCGATCACCACGATCAGCAGCACGTCCAGCATGATCTCGAAGGACAGAGACGTGTCAGGCCCGTTGTAGCGCAGCCAGACCGCCAGCATCGCACCGGCGACGGTGGCGAACAGGGCCGACAGCACGCTGGAGGTCGTGCGATACACCACCACCCGGTAGCCGATCGCCTCGGCCCGGAACTCGTTCTCCCGGATCGCCTGCAGCACCCGGCCGAACGGCGAGTTGACGATCCGCAGCAGCGCCAGCAGCAGGAACAGCGCGCAGAAGAACAGCAGGTAATAGCAGATCAGCCGGCCGTCCAGCGTCACGCCCAGCAACGGCGTGTCCGACAGCTGGAAGCCGGGCGACAGCACCTCGGGCATCTTGAAGGTCAGGCCGTCCTCGCCGCCGGTGAAATCCGACAGCTGCGAGGCCAGCGTCTGGAACGCGGTGGCCACCGCCAGCGTGATCATCGCGAAGAAGATCGCCTTCACCCGCAGCGAGAACAGGCCGACCGCCAGCGACAGCACGAAGGACAGCGCCAGCGCCACCGCCAGTCCCGCCAACAGCGCCGGCCAGCCCGCGCCCATGCGGGTCGACGCGATGGCGATGCCGTAGGCGCCGATGCCGAAGAACATCGTCTGCGCGAAACTCACGATGCCGGTGTATCCGAGCAGCAGGTCGAAGCTGGCGACCAGCACGATGAACACCAGGATCTTGGCGGCGACGCTCAGCGCCTTGACGCCGGGAAACAGGAAGGGCGCGAAGGCCAGCGCCAGCAGCAGCGCCACCAGGATCACGGCCAGCACGCGGCTGCGCGGATAGTCGTTCGATAGCAGTCGGCTCAGCATGAGAAAGCCCGATCGTCCTGAGCTTGTCGAAGGAGGGAGAGAAGCCGCCTGAGCATGGTGAGGTCCGTTCGTCCTGAGCTTGTCGAAGGATCAGCGGTTCTGGGCGTAGACGCCCTGCGGCCGCCACAGCAGAATGGCGATCATCAGCGCGATGTTCGAGAACAGCGCCGCCTTGGGCGCCAGGAAGCCGGCGTAGTTGGTCAGCAGGCCGACCAGCAGCGCGCCGATCAGCGCGCCCGAGGTCGAGCCCAGCCCGCCGATGATGATGACGATGAAGATCAGCACGTTGACCTGCGCGCCGATCTGCGGCGTCACGTTCTGCAGGTACATCCCCCACATCACCCCGCCCAGCCCGGCCAGCGCGCTGCCGGTGACGAACACGCCGATGAACAGGCGCTTGATGCGGTAGCCCAGCGCCTCCACCATCTCGCGGTCCTGCACGCCGGCCCGGATCAGCAGGCCGATCTTGGTGCGCGCCAGCGTCCAGGCCAGCAGGCCAAACACCGCCAGGCCGACCACCACCGCCAGCAGCCGGTATTTCTCCACCGCCGCGTCGCCCAGCAGCAGCGTGCCGCGCATGCCCTCGGGCAGCGGCAACGGCACCTGCAGCGGGCCCCAGATCACCTTGATCAGTTCCTCGCCGATGATGGCGCCGCCGACGGTGATCAGGATCTGCTTGAGGTGGTTGCCGTAGACCGGCCGGATGATCAGCCGCTCGAACACCACGCCGGCCGCCGCGGCCACCACCATCGCAGCCAGGATCGCGGGCACCACCGCCACCAGGTTGCGCCAGAGCTGCGGCGAGGCGGTCCAGTCCGGCATCAGGCCCAGCACGCTGATGGCGACGAAGGCGCCCAGCGTGATGAACACGCCGTGGCCGAAGTTCAGCACGTCCATCAGGCCGAAGATCAATGTCAGGCCGGAGGCGATGATGAAGATGATCATCCCCATCGCCAGGCCCGCGACCGTCAGCGTGACCCAGGTCGAGCCCGAGCCGATGAAGGGCAGCACCAGCAGGGCCAGCACCGGCACCAGCGCCATCGGCTTCCAGTCGAAGTCCGCAAGCTTGTTCATAGCGCCAGCCCCAGCAGCGTGCGCTGAAGTTCTTCGTCTTCTGCCAGCTGCTGCATCGGGCCGGAATGGACGACGACGCCGTTGTCCATCACCGCGACCGTGTCGCCGAGCCGCCGGGCGAAGTTGATGTTCTGCTCCACCAGCAGGATGGTGACGCCGCTGGCCTTGAGCTGCGCGAAGGCGTCGATCATGTTGTTGATGATGGCCGGCGCCAGCCCCTTGCTCGGCTCGTCGACGATCAGCAGCTCGCGCGGCTCGACGATGGCGCGCGAGACGGCCAGCATCTGCTTCTGCCCGCCCGACAGCTTGCCGGCCGGATGGTTCCAGAATTTCTCCACCGCCGGGAACAGCGAGAAGATCCACTGCAGGCGCTTCTCGTCCATCTGGCCGGCGTGCTTCGCCTTGCGCGCGGCCAGCAGCATGTTTTCCCTGACCGTCAGGTCGGCGAACACGCCCATGTTCTCGGGCACGTAGGCGATGCCGAGCCCCGCGATCTGCGGCGTGTCGGTGGTCGTGATGTCCTGGTCGCCGAAGCCGATGCGCCCCTGCGAGGCCCGCCACAGCCCCATGATCGTGCGCAGCGTGGTGGTCTTGCCGGCGCCGTTGCGTCCCAGCAGCATGGTGAGCTGGCCGCGCGGCACGGCCAGGTCGACGCCGTGCAGGATGTGGTACGCCCCGATGTGGGTGTGCACGCCTTGCAGTTCGAGCAGGTTCGCGTTCATGCGCCCTCCCCATTCCGTTCGCCCTGAGCCTGTCGAAAGGTCGAAGGGTTCGGATCCCGTTCGCCCTGAGCCTGTCGAAGGGTCGAAGGGTTCGGATCCCGTTCGCCCTGAGCTTGTCGAAGGGCTTCGACAGGCTCAGCCCGAACGGAGGTGGGCGCAACGCCCAAATAAGCCTCCTGCACGACGGGCGAGGCGATCACCTCGGCCGGCTCGCCGTCGGCCACCAGCGTGCCGTTGTGCAGCACGATGATCCGGTCGGCCAGTTCGCGCACCACGTCCATCTTGTGTTCCACCAGCAGGATGGTCTTGGACCGGTCCTGCTTGAGCTTGCGGATCAGGTCCAGGATCACCGGCGCCTCGGCCGCGTTCATGCCGGCGGTCGGTTCGTCGAACATGAACACCTTGGATTCCAGCGCCATCAGCAGCGCCACTTCCAGCTTGCGCTGGTCGCCGTGCGGCAGGTTGGCCACCAGCTCGCCCTCCTTGTCCGCCATCGCCACGTCGCGCAGGATCTGGTCGGCCCGCGCCAGCAGGTCCGCGTGGTCGCTCCAAATGCTCCACAGGTTCATGCCGAGGCGGTGCCGGCCTTCGCGCGTCGCCTGCACCGCCAGCCGCACGTTCTCCTGCACCGTCAGGCGCGGGAACAGGTTGGTCAGCTGGAACGCGCGGCCCAGGCCGGCGCGGGTGCGCTCCGACGGCGAGGCGCCCGACAGGTCCCTGCCGTCCAGCGTCACGGTGCCGCCGCTGGCGCGCAGCTGGCCGGAGATCAGGTTGAAGTAGGTGGTCTTGCCGGCCCCGTTGGGGCCGACGATGGCCGTCAACGTCCCGGGCTCGAACGAGCAGGTCACGGCATTCACCGCCACGTGCCCGCCGAAGCGGACCGTGAGTTCATGCGTGGCAAGTTGACTCATGGTTTTCCAACGTGAGCAAAGCCCGCCAGGCGCAGCCTGGCTTCATCGGACTGTGCGCAACAACGTGCAGCACAGTCCCCCTTGCGAGGTGGATCCGGCTCTGCCGGTCCACTTCGCACCGATCAGCCACTGAAAAAAATCTTCAGATTTTTTTCAGTGTTTGTTCCGGATCGGCACGTGCATCTCGGAGGCCTTGATCTCCTTGACCAGCTCCAGGTCGGCCTGCGCGCCCAGCTTGGCGCCCTTGGCGACGCGGAAGTGGTACATCGACTGCATCGCCTGGTGGTCTTCCTTGCGGAAGGTCATCGGGCCCTTGGGGGTGTCGAAACTCATGCCTTCCATCGCGGCGATCAGCTTGTCGCTGCCGGTGTCGCCGTTGGTCTTCTTCAGCGCCGTGACCAGCGCCATGGCGGCGGAGAAGCCGCCGGCAGTGAAGAAGTCCGGCGGCGACTTGAACCTGCTGTAGTGGTTGGTCACCAGCCAGGTGTTGGCCGGGTTCTTCGGAAAGCCGTAGTAGTAGTAGCTGGCGCCTTCCATGCCCGGGAACTGGTTGTAGGCCACCATCGCCGGCAGGATGTTGCCGCCGGTGGCGATCTCGATGTTGTAGCGCTTGAGGTCCAGGTCGGCGATCTTGAACGGGTTGCCGGCGCCGGCCCACACGATCCAGATCACCTTGCGGCCCGGCAGGTCCTTGAGCTTGTCGATCAGGCGCTGCGCGCCGGCGGTGAAGTCCGTCGTGTTGGCGGGCAGGTATTCCTCGTGCACGATCTTGGCGGTCTTGATCGACTCCTTGAAGGCCTTGACGCCGTCGCGGCCGAACGCGTAGTCCTGCGCCAGCGTGGCGATGTTCACGCCCGGCTTGTCCAGCGCCACCGCGTTGGAGATCGCGTCCTGCGAGCTGTTGCGGCCGGTGCGGAAGATGTACTTGTTCCACTTGTCGCCGGTGATCGAGTCGGCCACCGCCGGCTCGACGATCAGCACCTTCTTGTATTCCTCGGCCACCGGCAGCATGGCCAGGGCCACGCCCGAGGACGTCGGGCCGATGGCGATGTCGGCCTTGTCGTCCGAGTAGGCGGTGGCCAGCAGCGACTTGCCCAGGTCGGGCTTGCCCTGGTCGTCCTTCTCGATCAGCACGATCTTGCGGCCGTTGACGGCCATGGTGCCGCCGGTGGCGTATTCCAGTCCCATCAGCAGGCCGGTCTGGGTCTGCTTGCCGTAGGCCTCCAGCGGGCCGGTGCGGCTGTAGACGTGGGCGACCTTGATCTCCTTGGCCTGGGCGAAGGCCAGCGGCGATGCAAGCGCGGCGGCGGCGAGCGCGGCCAGGGCAAGGGTGTTGCGGCGATTCATGGATTTGTCTCCTGTTTTGACTGCGAAACTCTCGCCCCGCAATTGCAGGACGCGTGCCAGTTGGCCGGCCCTTGATCCTGAAGGCTTTTTTTCTCGGCCGGCGCGAGTATGCCTTGGAACGAGGCAGTCTACCTGTCTGAATCCGAGACAGTTGCCTGAGATCCAGGCAATCCATCCAACCGTTCATAGAGCTTGGCGCGCGAGATCCCGAGCAGCTTGGCGGCGGCGAACTTGTTGCCGCGGGTGTGCGCCATCGCCGCCTGGATGGCCTGCCGCTCGACCTCGGCCACCTGCTCGGCCAGCGGCCGCAGGTCGGTGACGCGCCGCAGCGGCATCGCCGCCGGCGCCGCGGCGACCGACGGCGCGACGATCTGCTCGATGCCCGACTCGCGCAGCACCGCTTCCAGCTCCGCGACGCCGATCTGGTTGGAGTCGGTGCGCATCGCCGCCTGCTCCAGCACGTTGCGCAGCTCGCGGATGTTGCCGCGCCAGGCCTGCGCCGACAGCAGCGCCATCGCCTCGGCGCCGAGCTCCGGCGGCGCCGAGCCGCTGCGCAGCGCCATGTCCTCGGCCAGCACCTCCACCAGCGCCGGGATGTCGACGCGGCGCTCGCGCAGCGGCGGCACCCGGATCGGCAGCACGTTGAGGCGGTAGAACAGGTCCTCGCGGAACTTGCCCTCGCGCACCAGCGCCTGCAGGTCCCTGGACGTGGCGGCGATCACGCGGGCGTCGAAGCCGATCACCTTGTTGGAACCCAGCGCCTCGATCTCGCCTTCCTGCAGCGCGCGCAGCAGCTTGGGCTGCAGGCTCAGCGGCATGTCGCCGATCTCGTCCAGGAACAGCGTGCCGCCGTCGGCCAGCTTGAACTTGCCCTGCCGGCCCTTGCGGTCGGCGCCGGTGTAGGCGCCGGGTGCGACGCCGAAGAACTCCGCTTCCAGCAGCGTGTCGGGCACCGCCGCGATGTTGACGCTGACCAGCGGGCCGGCGGCGCGCGAGGAGGCGGCGTGGATCGCGTGGGCCAGCAATTCCTTGCCGGTGCCGGTCTCGCCCAGCAGCAGCACCGGGCTGGCCGACTGCGCGGCCCGCCGCGCCTGCCGCTTGACCTCCACCGCCGCCGGGCTGGCGCCCACGAAGCTGGCCAGCGTGTACTTGTGGCGGCGCTGGCTGGCCAGCTCGCGCCGGGCGTCGTCCAGGTCGCGCTGCAGGTGCGCGAACTTGCTGATCAACGGCTGCAGCGTGGTTTCGGGGTGGTCGAACAGCACGATGCCGATCGCGCCGATCAGCTCGTTGCTCTGTTCGTCGCGCAGCGGAATGCGGCTGACGACGAAGGTGCCGGCGCGGTTGGTGAGCAGGTCGATCAGCACCGGCTGGCCGGTCTCCAGCACCTTGCGCATCTGGGTGTTGGGGATGACGTCTTCCACCATCTGGCCGACGATCTGGTCGACCGAGGTCAGGCCCAGCGCCGGCAGGAAGCGCAGGTAGCCTTCGTTCACCCAGACGATGCGGCCGCTGCGGTCGACCAGGAACATGCCCTGGCTGACGCTGGAGAACAGCTGGAACATCGAGCGCGCCGCCAGCGCCAGGATGCTCGCGCCGTCCCTGGGCAGGTTGTCTTCTTGCATTCCGCGATGCTACAGAAAGCGGACAGCCGGACGCAGAAAGCGCAGAAACAACGCAGAAGCCGCAAAAAGAAAACCTTCAGGGTTTCCTTGAATCCTTCTGCGCCTTCTGCGTCACTTCTGCGTCCTTGTCCCCGCCTTCCTCAGGCCAGCCGCCGCCGCGCCCGGTAGGCCATGAGGCGCGGAACGACCAGGACCACCAGGATGACGCCGATCATGGTGACCGACATGGGGCGCTGCAGGAACACCATCGCGCTGCCCTCGCCGATCGAGACGGCGTTGCGCAACTGCGCCTCGGCCAGCGGCCCCAGGATCATGCCGACCACCACCGGCGCCGTCGGGAAATCGAAGCGCCGCATCACCACGCCGGCCACGCCGATCGCGTACAGCAGCACCAGGTCGAAGGCGCTCTGGCGCATGCCGTAGGCGCCGACGGTGGAAAAGATCAGGATGCCGGCGTACAGCTGGGGCTTGGGGATCTTCAGCAGCTTGACCCACAGGTTCACCAGCGGCAGGTTCAGGATCAGCAGCATCACGTTGCCGATGTAGAGCGAGGCGATCAGCGCCCAGACCAGGTTGGCCGAGGTGGTGAAGAGCTGCGGCCCGGGCTGGATGCCGTAGTTCTGGAACGCGCCCAGCAGGATCGCCGTGGTGTTGGAGGTGGGGATGCCCAGCGTCAGCAGGGGAATGAGCGCGGTGGTGACGGTGGCGTTGTTCGACGCCTCCGGCCCGGCCACCCCTTCGATCGCGCCCGCGCGGCCGAACTCGGCCAGGTCCTCGCCCTTGGCCAGCCGCTTTTCCATCGCATAGCTCAGGAAGGTCGGGATCTCGGTGCCGCCGGCCGGGATGCAGCCGAAGGGCGCGCCGATCGCGGTGCCGCGCAGCCAGGCCGGGATCGAGCGCTTCCAGTCGCGCCGGGTCATGTAGACCTTGCTCAGCTTGTTCTGCGTTTCGGTGCCGCGGCCTTCGTACAGCGCCGCGTACATCACCTCCGCCACCGCGAACAGGCCCACAGCCACCAGCACGATCTCGATCCCGTCCAGCAGTTCGGGCACGCCCAGGGTGTAGCGCGACTGGCCGGAGATCTGGTCCAGGCCGACCAGGCCGACCGCCAGCCCGATGAACAGCGACACCATGCCGCGCAGCGGGCTCTTGCCCAGCACCGCGCTGACGGTGGTGAAGGCCAGCACCATCAGCAGGAAATATTCCGGCGGCCCGAGCCTGACCGCGAACTCCGCCACGTAAGGGGCGAACAGCGTGACGATCACGGTGGCGATGGTGCCGGCCACGAACGAGCCGATCGCGGCGGTGGCCAGCGCGGCGCCGGCGCGGCCGCTCTTGGCCATCTTGTTGCCCTCCATCGCCGTCACCATGCTGGCGGTTTCGCCCGGCGTGTTCAGCAGGATCGAGGTGGTGGAGCCGCCGTACATGGCGCCGTAGTAGATGCCGGCGAAGAAGATCATCGAGGCCGTGACTTCCACCTTGGCGGTGATCGGCAGCAGCATGGCAACGGCCACCGCCGGGCCGATGCCCGGCAGCACGCCGATGGCGGTGCCCAGGGCGCAGCCGACCAGGCACCAGACCAGGTTGGCGGGCGTGATGGCGGTGGCGAAGCCTTGCAGGAGTGCGTTCAGGATGTCCATGCTCAGATCCAGCCGTTGGAGGTCAGGCCCGGCAGGTTGATCGCCAGGAACTGGGTGAAGGTCCAGAACACCGGCGCCGAGATCGCCAGCCCGGTCGCCAGGTCGATCGCCAGCACCCGCGGGTGGCCGGCATCCTCGCCGGCGGCGCGCCGCAGGCCCTGCACCGCCAGCAGGTAGCACAGCGTGCAGCTGAAGATGAAGCCGATGGTCGTGATCAGCGCCGCGTTGGCCAGCAGGCCGGCCGTCACCCAGGCGAAGCCGGCCCAGTAGCCGTGCTCGGCGCCGGTGGGCTGGTCCAGTTCGCGAAAGCCGGTGGTGCGCGCTTGCACGACCAGCATCACGCCGCACAGGGCCAGCACGGCGGCGATGGCCCAGGGCAGGAAGTTGGGGCCGATGCCGCCGTAGCCGGCCGCCGAGGGGATCGAGACCGCGCCGGCGGCCAGCGCCAGCGCGATCAGCACGACGCCGGCGCCGATCGCCGTCTGCGCCGTCGAGGGCTTGTGTTGTTGTGTCATGGTGCTGGCCGGTGCGGGGAACGAAAAAACGCCCGGGGCGATCCGGGCGTCGGTTTGGCTTGCGGGAAGCGCGGTCCTCATCAGTTGGGGACAGGGCTGAAGATCTGTCCCACAAGGTCTCACACCATGCCGGACTTCACCATGGTGGCGCGCAGGCTGGCGAATTCGTCGTCGACGAACTTGTCGAACGCGGCGCCGGTGAGGACCGCCGGCGTCCAGTCGTTCTTCTGCAGCGCTTCCTGCCACGCCTTGGTCTTGATCGCGGCCAGCACCATCTCGGTCAGCGCCCGGCGCTGCGGCTCGGTGATGCCGGGGGCGCCGTAGACGCCGCGCCAGTTGCCGATCTCGACGTTGATGCCCTGCTCCTTGAGCGTCGGCACGTTGATGCCCTTGAGCCGCGTGCCCGAGGTGACGGCGATCGGCTTCATCTTGCCGGCGTTGATGTACTCGGCGAACTCGCTGTAGCCGCTGCCGCCGACGGTGACGTTGGCGCCCAGGATGGCGGCGGTGGCCTCGCCGCCGCCGCGGAAGGCGACGTAGTTGATCTTGGCCGGATCGACGCCGACCTCGCGCGCGATCATCGCCGCGGCGATGTGCTCGGTGGAGCCGCGCGACCCGCCGCCCCACTTGACGCTGCCCGGGTCCTTCTTGAGCTGCGCGATGACGTCGGCCATCGACTTCAGCGGCGAATTGGCCGGCAGCACGAACACGTTGTATTCGCTGGTCAGGCGCGCGATCGGCGTCACCTGCGACAGGCTGACCGGCGGCTTGCCGGTGATGATGCCGCCCAGCATCACGGCGCCCATCACCATCATGGCGTGGGGATCGCCCTTGGCGCTGTTGATGAACTGCGCCAGGCCCAGCGCGCCGGCGGCGCCGCCCTTGTTGTCATAGGTGACGCTGTCGGCCACCCTGGCCTCCTGCAGCGCCTTGCCCAGCGCACGGCCGGTGGTGTCCCAGCCTCCCCCCGGATTGGCCGGGATCATCATCTTGACGTTGGTGGCTGCCAGCGCCGACAGCGGCAGGCCGCCGGTTGCGGCCAGCGCGGCCAGCGATTTGAGGAAGGTGTCGCGACGCATCGGGTCTCCTAGGTGTTGTTCAGGTAGCACTCAGTTTCGGCTTCGCGATCATGCGCCCCCCGGCTGTCAAACGGCTGTCCGCCGGATTGGGGAAACTACTAGAGTGCGGGCCATGCGGCGCTTGCCGTTAACCTTGGGCGAGCGATGAACCTCCTGCTGGTCGAAGACGATCCCTCCATGCGCAGCACCCTCGAGCGTGCGCTGTCGCGGCGCGGCGTCGGCGTGCAGGGCTGCGGCGACGGCCGCCAGGCGCTGGCGCTGTGGCGGGCGCAGCCGCCGGACGTGGTGGTGCTCGATCTCAGCCTGCCGGGCCTGGACGGCCTGCAGGTGCTGGAACAGGCGCGCGGCCTCGGGCTGGCGACGCCGGTGCTGATCCTCACGGCGCGCGGCACGGTCGGCGACCGCGTGCTGGGCCTCAACAGCGGCGCCGACGACTACCTGCCCAAGCCTTTCGACCTGGACGAACTGGAGGCCAGGCTGCGCGCGCTGGTGCGGCGCAAGGCGGGCGCCGCGCCGGCCGCCGGCCAGGCGCCGGTCGCCGCCGGCGCGCTGCGCTACGACCGCGACAGCGGCGCGATCTACCTGCGCGACCAGGTGCTGGAGCTGACGCCGCGCGAGGCCGCGCTGCTGCAGGCGCTGATGCTGCGCCCGGGCCACGCGGTCTCCAAGGAGCGGCTGTTCGAGCTGGTGTTCCCGGGCGAGGGCGACGTCCAGTACGAAGCGATCGAGGTCGTGGTGTACCGGCTGCGCAAGAAGCTGGTCCACACCGGCACCTCGCTGATGACCCTGCGCGGGCTCGGCTACCTGCTGAAGGTCGAATGAAGCCGGAAGGGGTGTCGCTGCGGACCTACCTGCTGGTGGGCATCCTGGTGCCGGTGGTGCTGCTGATCGGCCTCAACAGCTTCAGCCTGTACGCGCAGGCGCTGGCGGCCGTCAACACGGCGTACGACCGCACGCTGCTGGCCTCGGCCAAGACCATCGGCGAGCAGCTCGATGTGGAAGGCTACGACGAGCAGGCGCAGCTGCGCGCCACCGTCCCCTATTCGGCGCTGGAAGCCTTCGAGGCCGACAACCAGAGCCGGCTGTTCTACCGCGTTTCCACCCTGCAGGGCGAGATGGTGTCGGGCTTTCCCGAGCTGCCGTTCTGGCACGGCACGCTGCCGCAGCGCCCGCCCTACGCGGCGCTGGTGGACTTCTACGACGACCACTTCCGCGGCGGCGAGGTGCGGGTGGCCGTGCTGCTGCAGCCGGTGGCCAGCGCCAACGGCCGCGGCATGGCGGTGGTGCAGGTGGCCGAGACGCCGGAGCTGCGCCGTTCGCTGGCGCGCCAGATCCTGGTCGACACCATCTGGCGGCAGGCGCTGCTGGTGGCGGTGATCGCGCTGGTGGCGGCGGTGGTGGTGCAGCGCGCCACCCGGCCGGTGCGCAAGCTCAGCGCCGTGCTGCAGGCGCGGGCCGAGGGCGACCTGACGCCGATCGCCGCCCCCGGCTCGCCGCGCGAGCTGCTGCCGCTGGTGGACGCCACCAACCAGGTGATGGCGCGGCTGGCCCTGCTGCTGGACAACCAGAAGCGCTTCGTGCGCGACACCGCCCACCAGCTGCGCACGCCGCTGGCGGTGCTCAAGACCCAGGTGCAGTCGGCACTGCGGGGCGACCTCGAGCCGCGCCAGGCGCTGCAGGAAATCAACCAGACGGTGGACCGTGCGACCGCCCTGGCCAACCAGATGCTGTCGCTGGCCAAGGTGGAGCAGCTGCGCCAGCAGCCGGACACCGGCGTCCACGACCTGGGCGCCGTGGTGCGTGCGGTGGCGCTGGAGCTGTCGCCGCTGATCGCCGACAAGGACCTGGACTTCGACATCACCACCGTGCCGGCCCCGGTGCGTTCGCACGAGTGGATGCTCAACGAGCTGGTGCGCAACCTGCTGCACAACGCCATCAAGCACAGCCCGCAGGGCGGCGAGCTGTGGCTGAGGGTGGTGGCGGATGGGGGCAACGCGGCGCTGACCGTCTTCGACGGCGGGCCCGGCATCGGCGCCGAACTGCGCAGCCGGCTGTTCCAGCCGTTCTCGGCCGGCGACGTCGGCAGCGGCTCGGGGCTGGGGCTGGCGATCTGCCACGAGATCGTGCGCGCGCTGGGCGGCTCGATCGCGCTGGATAACCGGGAAAACCATGGGCGCATCGCCGGCCTGGCGGCCACGGTGACCCTGCCCCTGGCCCACAATGGATCCTGATGGACAAATTGCGCGTCGACAAGTGGCTCTGGGCAGCCCGTTTCTACAAGACCCGTTCGCTGGCGACCGAGGAGATCGCCCGCGGGCGGGTCGAGGTCAATGGCGCCGAGGTCAAGCCGGCGCGCGAGCTCAAGCCCGGCGACACCGTCACGCTGCGCCAGGGCCAGGTCATGCGCACCGTGGTGGTCAAGGGCCTGTCGGGCGTGCGCGGCCCGGCGCCCGTGGCGCAGCAGCTCTATGAAGAAACCGCCGACAGCCTGAAGGCGCGCCAGCAGGCCGCCGAACAGCGGCGGCTGTCGCCGGAGCCCGCGCATTCGATCGAGCATGGCCGTCCGACCAAGCGCGGCCGGCGCGAGCTCGATGACGCCAAGAACTGGGGCGACCGCTGGAGCGCCTCGATCGACGAATAGCTGTCATGCCGGACCTGATCCGGCATCCATCCATCTCGAATCCCAATACCGTCGATCAGGAAGAGACAGCGCTTGCCCGCTTGATCGACAGTCCCCGTTGTTGTTCGGCCCGGCTCGGGGGCCGGGATGACAGCCTTCCCTTCGGGCTTCCACTAGGCGATGGCGCGCGGACAGCGTGGTCTACTTCTTGCTCAGTTCGAAGAACCTGTTCCAGGAGACATCCATGAAGTCGAAACTACTCTGGGCCGGCGCGCTCGCCGCCAGCCTCGCATTTGCCGGCGCCGCCCAGGCCCAGCAATTCTTCCGCATCGGCACCGGCGGCACCGCCGGCACCTACTATCCCGTCGGCGGCATGATCGCCAACGCCGTGTCGCAACCCGGCAAGATCATCGCCACCGCGCAGGCCACCAACGGCTCGCTGGCCAACGTCAACGGCGTCGCCAGCGGCTCGATGGAAGCGGGCTTCTCGCAGTCCGACGTCGCCACCTGGGCCTACACCGGCACCGGCGCCTTCGAGGGCAAGCCCAAGGTCGCCGACCTGCGCATGATCGCCAACCTCTACCCCGAAAGCATCCACCTGGTGGTCAAGAAGGGCTCGGGCATCAAGTCCGTTTCCGACCTCAAGGGCAAGCGCGTGGCGCTGGACGAGCCGGGCTCGGGCACGCTGATCGACGCCCGCATGGTGCTGGCCGCCTACGGCGTGAAGGAATCGGACATCAAGCCCGAATACATCAAGCCCAACCAGGCCGGCGACAAGCTCAAGGACGGCGCGCTCGACGCCTTCTTCTTCGTCGGCGGGGCACCGGCCGGCGCGATCGCCGAACTGGCCTCCAGCGGCGCCGGCATCGAACTGATCCCGCTGGCCGGCCCGCAGGCCGACGCCCTGCGCAAGTCCAGCCCGTTCTTCGCCGTCGACAACATCGCCGCCGGCACCTACAAGGACGTGCCCGCCGTGCAGACGCTGGCCGTCGGCGCCCAGCTGGTGACCAACGCCAAGGTGGACACCGAAACGGTCTACCAGATCACCAAGGCCCTCTACAGCGACGCGGCGCAGAAGGCGCTGCAGGCCGGCCACGCCAAGGGCAAGTTCATCACCCGGCAGAACGCCGTGCAGGGCGTCGGCATCCCTTATCACCCGGGCGCCGAAAAGTTCTACCGCGAAGCCGGCCTGCTCAAGTAAGCCCCGGCCGCGGGCCCGGACGAAGGGAGGCTGGCCCTCCCTTTTTTGTTTTTCACGAGGACGCCGATGTCAGAGCTGACCACCACGCTGGACGAGAAGAAGCTGCAGGAGCTGGAAGAGAAGTTCGATCCGGAGATGCGCTTCCGCCCGGTGGTGCCGCCGGCGCTGCAGATCGTCACGTGGCTGCTGATCGCGCTCTCGTGCTTCCACTACTACACGGCCGGCTTCGGCCTGCTGCGGGAAACGACGCACCGCGGCGTCCACCTGGCCTTCGTGCTGGGGCTGATCTTCCTGGTGTTCGCGGCCAGCAAGAAGTCGCTGAACCAGCCGGCCCGCCCGAGCCTGCTGCGCCCCGGCGGCGTGCCGCTGGTGGACTGGGTGCTCGGACTGGCCTGCGCCGCCAGCGTGCTGTACATCCCGTGGGTGTTCGACGACCTGGCGTTCCGGGTCGGCAATCCCGACCTGTCGGACGTGGTGATGGGCACCATCCTGTTCCTCACGCTGCTGGAGGCGACGCGCCGTTCGATGGGCTGGCCGCTGCCGCTGATCGCGATCGGCTTCACGATCTATGCGCTGTTCGGCCCCTACTTCCCCGGCCTGCTGAAGCACGCCGGCGCGAGCTGGAGCCAGATGATCAACCACCAGTACCTCACCAGCCAGGGCATCTACGGCGTGGCGGTGGGCGTGGTGGCGACCTACGTCTTCCACTTCGTGCTGTTCGGCGTGATGGCGACCCGCATCGGCCTGGGCCAGCTGTTCCTGGACCTGGCCGCCAGCGTCGCCGGCCGCTACGCCGGCGGGCCGGCCAAGGTCAGCGTGTTCGGCTCCGCCATGTTCGGCATGCTCAGCGGCTCCTCGGTGGCCAATGCGGTGACGGTGGGCTCGCTCACCATCCCGGCGATGATCCGCGTCGGCTACCGGCGCGAGTTCGCCGCCGCCGTGGAGGCGGCGTCGTCGACCGGCGGCCAGATCACCCCGCCGGTCATGGGCGCCGCCGCCTTCCTGATGGTGGAGTTCCTCAACGTCCCCTACCAGACCATCATCGCCGCCGCCATCGTGCCGGCCTTCATGCACTTCTTCGGCGTCTTCATGCAGGTGCACTTCGAGGCCAAGCGCTTCGGCCTGCGCGGCCTGACCGACGAGGAGATGCCCAGGCTGCGCGAGTCGCTGCGCCAGCGCTGGCCGACGCTGATTCCGCTGGTGCTGCTGATCTCCATCCTGGTGATGGGCCGCACGCCCTACCTGGCCGCCTTCACCGGCATCACGTCCTGCGCGATCGTCGGCCTGACCACCCGCATGAGCGGCAACGGCGTGAAGAACTGGGCGCTGATGATCGCGCTGCACCTGATCCTGGTGGTGATCGCCTTCGCCGACCTCGGCCAGCAGAGCGAATGGATCAAGCTGGGCCTGTTCGCGGCCGGCGTCGCGCTGGCGCTGGCCGGCTGGCTGCTGGCCGGCGTGACCGGGCGCATCCACCACCGGGTGCTGGTCGAGGCCTTCGAGACCGGCGCCAAGTACGCGCTGGCCGTGGGCGCCGCCGCCGCCACGGTGGGGATCGTGATCGGCGTGGTCACGCTGACCGGCGTCGGCTTCAAGATCAGCTACATCATCACGACCTGGGCCGCGGTGATCGCCGGCGGCCTGTCGGCGGTGATCCCCACCGCCTTCGCCAGCACCCCGGGCCTGACGCTGTTTGCCGCGCTGGTGATGACCGGCGTGGTCTGCATCCTGATGGGATGCGGCATCCCCACCACCGCCAACTACATCATCATGGTGACGGTGGCTGCGCCCACGCTGGTGCAGCTGGGCGTGCAGCCGCTGGTGGCCCACTTCTTCGTCTTCTACTACGGCGTGCTGGCCGACATCACGCCGCCGGTGGCGCTGGCCGCCTATGCGGCGGCGGGAATGGCGGGCAGCGACCCGTTCAAGACCGGCAACATGGCGTTCCGGCTCGGGCTGGCCAAGGTGCTGGTGCCCTTCGTGTTCGTGTTCTCGCCCTCGCTGCTGCTGGTGGCCAACGGCTTCACCTGGTACGACTTCAGCGTGACCTTCATCGGCTGCGTGCTGGGCATCACGGTGCTGGCCGCGGCGCTGAGCAAGTTCTTCCTGGTCGAACTCAAGCGCTGGGAGCAACTGCTGTGCGTGGCCGCCGCGCTGCTGCTGATCGCGCCGGGGCTGGTGGTGACGCTGATCGGCGCCGCGATGGCGCTGCCGGTGGTGCTGCGGCAACTGGCGGCCTGGAAGCTCGCCAATGCGGCGCCGCCGACGCCGGCCTGACAGCGGCGTCGGCACCGGCCGATCCGGCGTGTAGGCCGCTATCCAATTTGAGGCTGGCACGCTTCGAGCGCCCCACGCAGGCGGCGGGGGACGCGATACTGCGGCCCTGTCGAAAACCAAGCAGTACCAGAACAATGAACGAGAACAAGACCCTCAGCATCCTGCACCGCCTGCCGGTAGTGCTTGCCGTCACCGCCGCGTCCTATGGCCTGAACATCGGCCAGGCGCAGGCCGGCAACGGCCACACCAACCAGCCGCGCGCCCACACGCAGACCGTGGCCAAGCGCGCCGCCTGAGCCTGCTCAGCGGCCCTTGCGTTGCTGCGCCCGGCGCACCTGCCGGCTCTGGGCCTCGCGCTCGGCCTGCCGCTCGCGTTCCTTGCTGCGGCGCTGCCTGCGCACCGAGAGGAACTTGGCGATGCCGAAGGCAATGGCGAAGGCCAGTGCGCCGATCAGGAGTCCGGGAAGGCTGGAAGTCATCGCCATATCCTACCCATCCGTCGCCGGCCCGCGACAGCGATGGGCGCGGCCCCGCAGCCGGGGGCGGCCGGGAGCCCCGGGGTGTGACAATCCCCCGGTGGACAAACAGAACGACAACCTCGACTCGCTGTTCGGCGACGCCAGCGGCGAGACGCCGGCGGCGCTGGCGGCCGCATTGGCGCCGCCCGCCGCGGCCGGCCACTACGACGAACTGCGCGGCGGCGTGTCCACGCCCCTGGCCGCCGCCGATGGCGCGCCCGCCGAGGCCGCAGCCCGCGACCAGCCGACGCCGCAGTGGTCGCGCTTCTTCGAGAGCCTGGGCCACGACGGCTTCAGGGACCTGAACCGGCGCACCGCCAACCTGGAGCGCCAGATCCGCGACAACGGCGTCACCTACAACGTCTATGCGGAGGCGGACGGCCCGCAGCGGCCCTGGTCGCTGGACCTGTTCCCGCTGATCGTCACGCCCGAATGCTGGCAGCAGATCGAGGCCGGCGTGCTGCAGCGGGTCAAGCTGCTGGACGCGATCATGGCCGACGTCTACGGCCCGCAGACGCTGCTGGCCGGCAACCTGCTGCCGCCGGCGCTGGTGCACGGCCACCCGGGCTACCTGCGCGCGCTGCACGGCGTGCGGCCGGCCGCGGACACCCACCTCCACATCGCGGCCTTCGACCTGGCGCGCGGGCCGGACGGCCACTGGTGGGTGGTGTCGCAGCGCACCCAGGCGCCCTCGGGCCTGGGCTACCTGCTGGAGAACCGGCTGATCACCTCGCGCCTGTTCCCGGAGGCATTCCGCGACCTCAACGTGCAGCGGCTGGCCGCCAGCTACCGGGCGCTGATCGACGGCATCAAGCAGATGTGCCCGACGCAGAACGATCCGCGCATCGTGCTGCTGACGCCGGGCCCGTACAACGAAACCTATTTCGAGCACGCCTATCTCGCGCGCTACCTGGGCCTGACGCTGGTCGAGGGCAGCGACCTCACGGTGCGCGACCAGTGCCTGTACCTCAAGACGCTGCAGGGGCTGGAGCCGGTGCACGGCCTGTTCAAGCGGCTGGACGACGAATTCCTCGACCCGCTGGAGCTGCGCAGCGACTCGCGCCTGGGCGTGCCCGGCCTGCTGCAGGTGATCCGCGCCGGCAACGTGCTGGTGGCCAACATGCCCGGCTCCGCGTTCCTGGAGTCGACCGCGCTGCTGGGATTCCTGCCGGCGCTGTCGCGCCACCTGCTGAAGGAAGAACTGCAGCTGCCCTCGCTGGCCACCTGGTGGTGCGGCGAGCGCGCGGCGCTCGAAGCGGTGCTGCCGCTGCTGGGCGAGAGCGTCATCAAGTCCACCTACGCCGGGCCCGGCAGCGCCACCGTGCTGGGCAAGTCGCTGTCGCGGCGCGAGCGCGACGAGTGGGCCGGCCGCATCGTGCGCGAGTGCGACGAGCACACCCTGCAGTCCTACCTGCCGCTGTCGCAGATGCCGACCTGGCGCAGCAGCCGCGGCGGCGACCGGATCCTGCCGCGCTCGCTGGTGCTGCGGGTGTTCGCGGTGTCCGACGGCCCGCGCTCCTGGCACGTGCTGCCCGGCGGATTGACCCGGCTGGCCGGCACCGAGCAGGACATCGCCTCCATGCAGCGCGGCGGCAGCAGCGCCGACACCTGGGTGATGACCCATGGCGAGGTGGACCCGACCAGCCTGCTGCAGCACGAGCAGCCCGCCGCCACCGTGTCGCACCGCGCGCGCAGCACCACCACCAGCCGCGCCGCCGAGAACCTGTTCTGGCTGGGGCGCTACACGGAGCGCACCGAGAACACCACGCGGCTGGCCCGCCTGACGCTGGAGAGCCTGAACGGCGAGGACCAGAACTCGCAGCCGCTGCTGGCCTGGCTGGGCGAACTGTGCGTGGCGCACGCGCTGGTGCTGCCGGCGGTGCCGCCGCCGGCGCAGGCGCGCCGCGTGTTCGAGCGCTCGCTGATCTTCGCGCTGGGCGACCCCGAGCAGCACGGCGTGGGCTACAACCTCAACGGCCTGCGCAACGCCGCGTCGGCGGTGCGCGAGCGCCTGTCGCTGGAACAGTGGAATGCCATCGTGCGGGCCGACGAGCAGTTCCTGGTGGAATGCGCCTGCTTCAACGACGACGGCGACTATTCGTCGGTGGAAGCGCTGCGCGCGCTGGAAAACCTCTCGGGCCACACGGCGGCGATGACCGGCGCCCAGACCGACCGCATGACGCGCGACGACGGCTGGCGCCTGCTGTCCAGCGGCCGGCATCTGGAGCGGCTGGCCTTCCTGTCGTCCGCGCTGGCGCACGCCTTCGAGACCGGCGCGGTGTTCGACGAGGGCGGCTTCGAGGCACTGGTGGCCCTGTTCGACAGCACCATCACCTTCCACGCGCAGTACCAGCAGCGCCACGACATCCCCGCCCTGCTGGACCTGCTGGTGCTGGACCGCGACAACCCGCGCTCGCTCGGCTGGGTGGCGCAGACGCTGCGCGGACGGCTGGCCAGGCTGGCCGGCAGCGCGCCGGGCAAGATGCCCGAGATCGCGCTGACGGTGCCGGATCCGCAGGCCTGGTCGTTCGACGCGATCTGCGCGCGCGACGCCGAGGGCCACTATGCCAACCTGGCGGAGCTGCTGGCGCAATGCACCGAAGCCGCCTACAAGCTGTCGGACGACATCGGCGCGCGCTACTTCACCCATTCCGGCGAAGCGCGCCACAGCATCGGAGCATGAATATGGCCCCCACGCTTGTCACTTCGTGTCCTGCGCTGGACTTGCCGCTGCCGGAATCAGCGGCTCTTCGTCCCGTCCGAGACTGCGCAGGCAGTCTCGGAGCCGCGGGACTCAGCCCCTCTTGGGCCTCAGTCGGCTTGGGGCGGCCCGGCGCCGACTGACCGTATGCTTCTGCGCGTCATCCACGAGACCGCCTACGACTACGTGCCGCCGGTCAAGACCGCGCAGCACATGGCGCACCTCAAGCCCCGGCACGACGAGCGCCAGCAGGTGCTGAGCCACCGGCTGGCCATCGCGCCGGCGCCGGCGCTGCAGACCGAAACGATCGACGTCTACGGCAACACCCGCGCCTTCTTCAGCCTGGCGAGCGCGCACGACGAACTGACGGTGGTGGCCGACAGCGTGGTCTCCACCCGCGGCGGCGACGCGCCGGCCGCCAGCCTGCCGTGGGAGGTGGTGCGCGAGCGCATGCGCTACCACCGCAAGGCGGCCTGGGACCCGGCCAGCGAATTCGTGTTCGCCTCGCCCTACGTGCCGCGCCACGAGCATTTCCTGGCCTACGCGCGGCCCTGCTTCGCGCCGGGCCGGCCGCTGTGGGACGCGGCGCAGGCGCTGATGACGAAGATCCACAACGACTTCGAATACGAGACGGAGGCGACCGACGTCAGCACGCCGGCGCTGGAAGCGCTGGCGCTGCGCAAGGGCGTGTGCCAGGACTTCGCCCACATCATGCTCGGCTGCCTGCGCAGCCTGGGGCTGCCGGCGCGCTATGTCAGCGGCTACCTGCTGACCCAGCCGCCGCCCGGCAAGCCGCGGCTGGTGGGCGCCGATGCCTCGCATGCGTGGGTCTCGGTCTACCTGCCGGGCGCGGACCGCGCCGGCGGGACCTGGGCCGACCTCGACCCGACCAACGACCGCATGCCGGGCGAGGACTATGTGCGGCTGGCCACCGGCCGCGACTATTCCGACGTCTCGCCGATCCGCGGCGTGATCCACGGCGGCGCCAACCACACGCTGCGGGTGGCGGTCACCGTGTCGCCGGTGGAAGGCGCCGCCGGCTAGCGCGCCGCCGCGGCTCTCCTACAATCCGGTTCCGATCCCGTCCAGAGCAAGCTGGTCGACAGGCGTGCGGCGCCCGTCCCCGAACTTCAGGAGCCTCCCATGAGCGTTTACGACAAATTGCAGGACCAGGGCATCACCCTGCCGCCGGTGGCGATGCCGGCGGCGGCTTACGTGCCCTTCGTGCGCACCGGCAACCTGGTCTTCCTGTCCGGCCACATCGCCAAGAAGGACGGCAAGGCCTGGGTCGGGCAACTGGGCAGGAACATGAGCACCGACGAAGGCAAGCACGCGGCGCGCGCCATCGCCGTCGACCTGCTGGGCACGCTGCATGCGGCGGTCGGCGATCTGAACAAGGTCAAGCGCATCGTCAAGGTGATGAGCCTGGTCAACTCCACGCCCGACTACACCGAGCAGCACCTGGTGACCAACGGCGCCAGCGAGCTGTTCAGCATCGTGTTCGGCGAGTCCGGCCAGCACGCGAGAAGTGCCTTCGGAGTGGCGCAGCTCCCGATGGGCGCCTGCGTCGAGATCGAGCTGATCGCCGAAGTGGCGTAGCCATCATCCCGGGCCCGGCCCGGGATCCATCGCGCCGCGGCCGAACCAGCCGGCCAGCAGGCAGACCAGCGCGATCGCGCCCAGCGAACTCCAGGCCATCGCCGCGATGGAAGGCGGTGGTGGCGCGACCGTCATGCCGGCCACGGTGCCGGCCAGCACGACCAGCAAGACCAGCGCCAGCGCCAGCTTGCGTCCCCGCGACAGGCCGGCCCCGGACAGGAACAGCGCCAGCCCCGCCAGCGCGATCGCGGCCTCGACGGCCAGCGCCAGCGGCATCGCGTTCCACAGCCCCAGGCCCAGCCTGGCCGACGCGTCGCCGGCCAGCGGCAGCTCGGGCCGGTGCACCAGCGCATCGAGCAGCCAGTGCGAGAACGGGAAGTCGAACTGCGGCTGGTGGGTGCTGGCGTAGTCCGGCGCAATCGCCACCGATTCCCAGCCGAGGAGGACCAGCACCCAGAGCACGGCATCCAGCAGCAGCGCGGCCAGCACGAACACGCCGACATTGACGCGCCGCTGCGCCCGGCCCAGGGCCAGTGCGGCACCGACATGGCCTGCGAACATCGCTTGGCTCCTCTTGGTCCTCCTGCGGCGGAAGGCGCCAGCCGATGCTGCGCACTTCGGCGGCCAGCCGTCGGCATGGTCCCTCCTACGCTAGCGGCGCTCGGAGCGGTTGACAAGGCCCGGCCAGCCCTTGGCCGGGATCTCTTCCTGCACGAAGACCGAATCCTGGCGCGGGAAGCACTTGCCGCCCAGCCGGCTGAAGTCGCCGTCGGCCCGCGGATGCTCCACGTACTGCAGCACCTCGCCGTCCTTGACGAACACCAGCACCGAGATGTTCTCGTTGCTGCGGATGGAGGTCTTCGATTCGGCGTTCCAGCCAAAGCCCAGGGTGTTGTTGGCGGCGACGTTGTCGGCGCCCGGGGCCAGCACGCAGACCTCGTCCCATGGCCCCGGCACCGCCTCCGCCAGGTTCACCGAGCCGCCGCCGCTCAGCTGGAAGCGTCGGGCGATCTCATGCGAGAGCTCGGCGCCCGGCCGGCTGCAGGCGGCCAGCGCCGCCAGCAGCAGCAGGGAAGCGATCGGGCGGGCCATCGCGCCAGCTTAACGCGCGGCCTGGGCGGCATCGCCGCTGCGCAGGGCCTGGAAGGGATTGACCGGCTCGCCCTTCCACCACTGCTTTTCCGGGCCGAGCAGGAACACCGCGAAGTGGAGATGGGGCGCCTCGGCCGCCGCGTTGCCGGTGCTGCCCACATAGCCGATCAGGTCGCCGCGCCGCAGCGCCATCCCCTCCTTCAGGCCGTCGGCATAGCGGTCCAGGTGGGCGTAGTAGTAGGCCAGCCGGCCCTGCGGATCGAACTGGTAGGCGGTGATGCCGCCCGGCACGCTGTGGAACAGCTTGACCAGCTTGCCGTCGTCGACCGCGAACACCCGGGTGCCGCGCGCCGCCATGATGTCGATCGCCTCGTGCTTGCGCGCGCCGCGGCCCTGCTGGTAGTTGTCGCGCAAGGCGGAAGGCGGCACGCCCTCCACCGGCAGCATCGGTCGGCGCGCCGCGAGCAAAGCGGCGCCCTCGGCGCTGGATTGCGCCTGCGCCGGCTCGGGCGGAACCGCTGGCGCGTCCGCCGGCGGCGGTGCCGAAGGAGCAGCAGGGGCCTCGGCGATCGGTGGCGCCGCAGTGGGCGGCGCGACGATCGCCGGCGCCGGCGCGGGCACCGGCGCGGGCGGCTGCACTGCTGCATGCCCGGTGCGCGGATCGAGGACGACGGTGCGCGGCTGCTCGCGGCCGCAGGCCGCCAGCAGCAGCAGCGCGGTCAATGCAGCGGCGCGTCGCAGCATGTCACTCCTGGACGTCGACCGGCAGCCCCGGCTTGACCATGCTGGCCAGCCGCAGCACGTCCCAGTTGGTCAGCCGCACGCAGCCGTTGGTTTCCACCCGCGCCATCCGCGACGGCTCGTTGGTGCCATGGATGCCGGCGTGCGGCTTGCTCAGGCCCAGCCACATCAGGCCGACCGGGTTGTTGGGGCCGGCCGGCAGCTGCGCCTTGACGTCGGTCGGCTTGGCCGACTTCAGCAGCTTGGGGTCGTAGGTGAACTGAGGGTTCTTCACTTCGCTCACGATCTTCAGCCGCCCCACCGGCAGCGGATCGTCGGCGCCGCCGAAGCTCACCGGAAAGGCCGCCAGCACCTTGTCGTGCGCGCCCAGCAGGTAGAGCATCTTGTCGCTCTTGTCGATGCGGATCGAGGCCGAGGGCCCGGCCGGCCTGGCGGTGCCGCCCACGTCGGGCACGACCAGCGTGTCGCCGGCGTTGGCCGGACGGCGGCGGTTCAGGTCGGCCAGCAATTTCGGTGCGAGGTGGAAGCGCTCGGCCAGCGCCTCCTGCATCGACTCGTAGCCCAGCGCGGTCAGCTTGGCCTTTTCCATCGCGTCGGTCGGCAGCTTCTCGTAGGGACCGGCGACGTCGGCATCGGTGACCGTGTAGGTGGTGAACAGCGGCGCCGTGTCTTCCTGCAGCGCGGTCCACGTGCCTGCATCGATCTTGCCGCTGGTGGGCAGGCCGCGCGACAGCTGGAAGGCTGCGACCGCGCGCTGCAGGTTGCTGCTGAAGATGCCGTCGATTTCGCCGGAGGAGAACCAGGCGCGATCGAGCAGCACCTGGGCCCGCACCACCGCGGCACCCTTGGAGCCGATGGCCAGCGGCGGCGTCGCCGCTTCGCCACTAAGCTGCGCCGCCTGGCTGGCGGCATCGACGGGCGCTGGCGCCGCGGCGCCGGCCCTGTGGTGCCGGCTGGCGGCATGTGCCGCCGGAACGGCCAGGGACAGCGTGAGCGTGGAGGCCAGCGCGATCAGCGTGACGGCGAAGCGGCGCTGGAGCAGGCCGGCGCGAAACAGGTGGGGCATGGACAAACCGATGGTGACGATCGGGCCACGCTACGCGAAAAACGCCGCTCCCGCTGTCGGCCTGAACCGACGGCCAAGGTCAGCGCTTCGCGCGGCGCCTCACTCGATCCGCACGATGTCCGTCGGCTTGAAGCCCAGGTCGGCGGCCTTGCCCTTGCGGCCGCGCGCCGCCTTGGCGTTGTTCAGCGAGCGGATCTCCAGCGTTTCCTCGCGTTCCTTGCCGCCGCGCCCGATGCCGGCGATCTTCACGCTGCGGCTGTAGGCCGCGGCGCCGGCCAGCGTGTCCTTGGCTTCCAGGTCGATCAGCATCAAGCCGCGGCCGCCGTTGGCCATCGGCTTGAGTTCGCCGATCTCGAAGGTCAGGATGCGCCCGCCGGTCGATGCGCAGGCGACGTGCGTCGCAGGCGCGAACAAGCCGGTGGCCGCCACGCCGGCCGGCGGCGGCACGTTGGCCGGCGACGGCCGGCAGACCGTCTCGCCCTCGCCGATGCTGATGAAGGCCTTGCCGCCCTTCTGGCGCGACAGCATGTTCTCCACCGTCGCCAGGAAGCCGTAGCCGCCCGATCCGCTCACCAGCAACCAGGCGGTGGAGGCACCGGCGAAGTAATGCATCAGGTGGGTGCCCGGCTCCAGTTCGATCAGCGTCGTCAGCGGCTGGCCGTCGCCGCGCGCGCCGGGCAGCGTGGCCACCGGCACCGAATACACGCGGCCGTTGCTGCCGAAGGCCAGCAGCGTGTCCACCGTGCGGCATTCGAAGGCGCCGTACAGGCCGTCGCCGGCCTTGAAGGCGAAGCTGGCCGCCTCGTGGCCGTGGCCCTGGCGCGCCCGCACCCAGCCCTTTTGCGACACGACCACCGTCACCGGTTCGTCGATCACCTTCACTTCGGCGATGGCCTTCTTCTCGGCCTGGATCAGGGTGCGGCGGGCGTCGGCGAACAGCTTGGCGTCGGCCTCGATTTCCTTGACCATCAGGCGCTTGAGGGCCGCCGGGCTGCCCAGGATCTCGTCGAGCTTCTTCTGCTCCTCGCGCAGGTCCTTGAGGTCCTGCTCGATCCTGATCGCTTCCAGCCGCGCCAGCTGGCGCAGCCGCAGTTCCAGGATGTCCTCGGCCTGCCGGTCGCTCAGCTTGAAGCGCGCAATCAGCGCCTGCTTGGGCTCGTCGCTGCGCCGGATGATGGCGATCACTTCGTCGATGTTCAGCAGCACCAGCTGCCGGCCTTCGAGGATGTGGATGCGGTCCAGCACCTTGGTCAGGCGGTGCTGCGAGCGGCGCTGGATGGTGAGCTGGCGGAACTCGATCCACTCGCCCAGCATCTGGCGCAGCGATTTCTGCACCGGCCGGCGGTCCAGGCCGACCATCGTCATGTTGATCGGCGAGGAGGTTTCCAGGCTGGTGTGGGCCAGCAGCGTGGTGATCAGCTCCTGCTGCTCGATGCGGCTGGTCTTGGGCTCGAACACCAGGCGCACGGCGTTCTCCTTGCCGGACTCGTCGCGCACGACATCGAGCACCGACAGCACGGTCTGCTTCATCAGCGCCTGGTCGGACGAGAGCGCCTTCTTGCCGGCCTTGACCTTGGGATTGGTCAGCTCCTCGATCTCCTCCAGCACCCGCTGGGTGCTCACCCCCGGGGGCAGCTCGGTGACCACCAGCTGCCACTGGCCGCGCGCCAGTTCCTCGATCTTCCAGCGGGCCCGCACCTTCAGCGAGCCGCGGCCGCCGCGATAGGCCTCGGCGATGTCGGCCGCCGGGCTGATGATCTGGCCGCCGCCCGGATAGTCCGGGCCGGGCACGATGGCGAACAGCTCGTCGTCGGTCAGCCTGGGCGTCTTGATCAGCGCGATGCAGGCGTCCGCGATCTCGCGCAGGTTGTGGCTGGGAATCTCGGTGGCCAGACCGACGGCGATGCCGCTGGCGCCATTGAGCAGCGTGAACGGCAGGCGCGCCGGCAATTGCTGCGGCTCCTGCGTGCTGCCGTCGTAGTTGGGGATGAAGTCGACCGTGCCTTCGTCGATCTCGTCGAGCAGCAGGTTGGTGATGCGGGCCAGCCGGGCCTCGGTGTAACGCATCGCCGCCGCGCCGTCGCCGTCGCGGCTGCCGAAGTTGCCCTGGCCGTCGATCAGCGGATAGCGCTGCGAAAAATCCTGCGCCATGCGCACCAGCGCGTCGTACGCCGCCTGGTCGCCGTGCGGGTGGAAGCGGCCCAGCACGTCGCCGACCACGCGGGCGCTCTTGACCGGCTTGGCGCCGGTGGCGCCGTTGGGGCCGCCGAAGCCCAGCCCCATGCGGGACATCGAATACAGGATGCGGCGCTGCACCGGCTTCTGGCCGTCGCACACGTCGGGCAGGGCCCGGCCCTTGACCACGCTGAGCGCGTACTCGAGGTAGGCGCGCTGGGCATAGGTGGCCAGGTCCAGGCCGCTGTCGTCACTGTCGGTGGAAATCAGGTCTTGCTCCATCTGCGGCTAAGGTAAGGGTCAGGGGGAAAGAAGTTGGAACGAAGCTCAGGCCAGTTCGGCGTCGCCCAGCGACACGATGCGGCGCTCGCCGGCCTCGCGCACCTGCGCGTCAAGGCCGTCCGACATCTTCTGCAGCAAGGTCTTGGGCGCGACGTCCGTCACCGGCACCAGCGCCATCACGATGCGGAACTGCAGGAATTCGGTGGGCGCAGCCGGCAGCGGCTCCTTCAGCCCCGCCACCAGGATGCGGCTGGCGAAGTTGGCGGCGCCTTCGGCCAGGCCCACGCCCTCGCACAGGACGCCGATGCGCGAATGGCTCAGGCGCGCGGCCACGTCGCCCTCCACCACGGACTGCCGGATGCGGTTGGCCGCCACCAGCACCGCCGACTCGGCCACCTCGGGACCGAACTGCGAATAGAGCTGGTGCAGGTTCTCGATGTGGACCAGCAGCAGCACGCTGGGGTGGCCATAGCGGCGCATCAGGTTGCGCACGGCGTGCACGCGCTCGTAGAACACCAGCGGCGCCGCCAGGCCGGTAAGCGGGTCCACCATGTTGCGGGCATCCATCCGCACCCGGGTTTCGCTCAGGATGCGGCTGCGCCAGATGGCGGTGAGGTGGGTCAGCGCGGCCCAGGCCGTCAGGCAGGCGGCCAGCGGCAGCGCCGGATCCGGCACGTTGTCCAGCGAGCGCCAGCCCAGCCAGGCGACGCCGGCAGCGAGGGCGCTGCAACTGGCGGCCAGCCACACGATCCAGGGCTGGCTTTGCGGCCATGCCCGCAGCAGCAGCAGCATGGTGATCGCCGTCCAGGCGGCGGCGCCCGGCAGCAGCACGTTGTAGCCCAGCGCCGCTGTGGCCAGCGCCGCGGCCGGCAGCACGCCCATGCACAGCACCGTCATCCAGCGCCGCGGGTTGCGCACCGCGCCGGCATGCGACACCAGGTCGCGCACCTGCAGGCCGGCAAAGGCCAGCAACAGCAGCAGCGCCGTCTGCGCCAGCGCCGTGCGGCCGGCGTCGAGCACCGCGGCGGCGATCACGCCCAGCATGGTGGCGCCGGCGTGCAGCAGCAGGCCGCGCTCGCGGTAGGCGTTGGCCATCACCACGCTGAAGCAGACGACCATCACCTGGGCGCCGGCCAGCAGGCTCAGGGCGACCAGCGGGTCCGCGTGCTCATTCACGTTCGAGGGGCGCCGGGTCGGGCGCCGCGGCCAGCGGCAGGCCGGTGGGCAGGTTGCCCCGGCCCACGGCGCCTCCCACCGGCAGTTCCATCCGGATGCGCAGCGGCGCCCGGTCCGCCATCTGCGGCGGCGCTGCCGGCTTGAGCAGGGTGTACAGCTGCATCACGGTCTTGACGTAGTTGCGCGTCTCGCGGTAGTTGGGAATGCGGTTGCCGGCGCGCTGCACCGCGCCCTCGCCGGCGTTGTAGGCGGCCAGCGCCAGCTCCAGCTGGCCGGGGAACAGCCGGATCAGGTCGCTGAGGTAACGGCTGCCGGTGCGGATGTTGGTGCGCGGGTCGGCCAGCTTCTGGTCCAGCGTGCGCTTGCGGTCGCCGGCCAGGCCGTAGCGCTGCGCGGTGGCCGGCAGCACCTGCATCAGGCCGATCGCGCCCTTGGGCGAGACGGCGTCCACGTCGAAGCCGGATTCGGTGGCGATCAGCGCCTGCAGCAGTTCGTAATCGATGCCCTGCGCGCTGGACGCCTCGCGCAGGTGCCTCCGCACTTGCAGGTAGCCCGGCGCCTTCTCGATGTAGGCCAGTAGCCGGGGCGGCGCGCCGCCTGCCGCCGGCGGCGGCGCCGCCAGCCCCTGGCTGGTGTCGAAGCTCTGGCCGCCGCGGTAGAACAGCTGGTAGCGCTCGTCCACCTTCTCGGCGGCGAAATGGGCCACGCCCTTGTCGTCCACGAAGCCGTAGATGTCGGCGTGCGCCAGCGGCAGCAGCCCCGTCATCAGCGCGAGCACGGCCAGCAGCTTCCTCATGCGTGCATCTCCAGGCCGAGGCTGCGGCGGCCGCTGAATTCGGATTGCAGCATCGACATCACCACCAGCGACTCGTAGCCGGCCGCGACCTTGACGGCGTCGCGCAGCCGGCCTTCCACCACGAAGCCCTCGCTGTCGTACAGCGCCTGGGCCCGGCTGTTGCCTTCCTTCACGTCCAGCCACAGCCGGTGCGCGCGCAGGTCGTCGAAGGCCACCTTCTTGGCCACCCGCAGCGCGGCGCGGCCGTAGCCGGCGCCCTTGCTCTGGACCACCATGCGCTTCAGTTCCAGCGACTGGTTCTGGCTGCGGCAGCCGATCAGGATCAGGAAGCCGACCGCGTCCAGGCCGGCGCCGCCCTCGATGACGAAGTGGCGGAAGTCCGGAAAGCGGATCGCCGCCTCGTGCTGGGTGCGCTCCCAGGGCGTGATGAACTGCAGGTTCTGCGGATCGTTTTCCAGCGACAGCACGTACTCGATGTCGCTGCTCATGGTCGGGCGCAGCCGCACCCGGGCGGTCGCGCGTGAAGGGGAACTGGCGGCGAAGTTGGCGGCTGTCATGCGGCGCTCCGGTGCGGGCTCAGACGTCGATCTCCACGGCGTCGCCGTGCAGTTCCATGAGCTCGCGGCGCGAGGCGGCTTCGCCCTTGCCCATGAGCTTGGTGATCAGGTTCTCGGTCTGCAGGAAATCGGTGGCGCCCAGTTCCACCATCAGCAGCCGGCGGGTGTCGGGATTGAGCGTCGTTTCCCACAGCTGTTCCGCGCTCATCTCGCCCAGCCCCTTGAAGCGGCTGATGCTCCAGGCGTTTTCCTTCACGCCTTCCTTGCGCAGCTTGTCCAGGATGGCCGTCAGCTCGCCTTCGTCCAGCGCATAGCTCTTGGAGGCCGGCTTCTTGCCGCGGGCCGGCGCATCGACGCGGAACAGCGGCGGCCGCGCCACGTACAGGTGGCCGGTCTCGATCAGCTTGGGGAAGTGGCGGAAGAACAGTGTCAGCAGCAGCACCTGGATGTGCGAGCCGTCGACGTCGGCGTCCGACAGGATGCAGACCTTGCCGTAGCGCAGGCCGCTCATGTCCGGCGTGTCGTTGGGGCCGTGCGGATCGACGCCGATGGCCACCGCGATGTCGTGGATCTCGGTGTTGGCGAACAGGCGGTCGCGCTCCACCTCCCAGGTATTGAGCACCTTGCCGCGCAGCGGCAGCACGGCCTGCGATTCCTTGTCGCGGCCCATCTTGGCCGAGCCGCCGGCCGAATCGCCCTCTACCAGGAACACCTCGTTGTGGCTGATGTCCTTGCTCTCGCAATCGGTGAGCTTGCCGGGCAGCACGGCGACGCCCGAGCCCTTGCGCTTTTCCACCTTCTGGCCGGCCTTCTGCCGCACCTGCGCCGCGCGGATCGCCAGCTCGGCGAGCTTGCGGCCGTATTCCACGTGCTGGTTCAGCCACAGTTCAAGCGCGGGACGCACGAAGCTGGAGACCAGCCGCACGGCGTCGCGCGAGTTCAGGCGCTCCTTGATCTGCCCCTGGAACTGCGGGTCCAGCACCTTGGCGGACAGCACATAGGAAGCGCGGGCGAACACGTCCTCCGGCAGCAGCTTGACGCCCTTGGGCAGCAGCGAGTGCAGCTCGATGAAGCTCTTGACCGCGGTGAAGAGGCCGTCGCGCAGGCCGCTCTCGTGGGTGCCACCGGCGCTGGTGGGGATCAGGTTGACGTAGCTCTCGCGCACCGGCTGGCCGTCCTCGGTGAAGGCGACGCACCACTGCGCGCCCTCGCCCTCGGCGAAGTTCTCGTTGCTGTCGGCGAAGCCCTCGCCCTCGAACAGCGGGATCACCGGATCGGCATTGAGCGTCTGCATCAGGTAGTCGCGCAGGCCGCCCTTGTACTGCCAGCTCTGGGTCTCCTTGGTCTTCTCGTTGACCAGGGAGACCGTGACGCCGGGCATCAGCACCGCCTTGCTGCGCAGCAGGTGGGCCAGTTCCGCCATCGGCAACTGCGCAGTCTCGAAGTACTTGGGGTCGATCCACACCCGCACCGTGGTGCCCTGGCGGCGGTCGCCCTCGGCCATCTTGCGCAGCTGCAGCTGTTCGGCGACGTCGCCGGCCTCGAACACCAGCCGGGCGACCATGCCTTCGCGGTGGGTCGTCACCTCCAGCCGCTTGGCCAGCGCGTTGGTGACGGAGACGCCGACGCCGTGCAGGCCGCCGGAGAAGCTGTAGGCGCCGCCCTTGCCCTTGTCGAACTTGCCGCCGGCGTGCAGCCGGGTGAAGACCAGCTCCAGCACCGGCGCGTTCTCCTCGGGGTGCATGCCGAACGGGATGCCGCGGCCGTCGTCCTCGATGCTGACCGAGCCGTCCGGATGCAGGATCACCTTGATCCGCTTGCCGTGGCCGGCCAGCGCCTCGTCGGCCGCGTTGTCCAGTACTTCCTGGATCACGTGCAGCGGGTTGTCGGTGCGCGTGTACATGCCCGGCCGCTGCTTGACCGGCTCCAGGCCCTTGAGGACGCGGATCGAGCCTTCTGAATAGTCGCTGGGTGGTTTGACTGCCATGTTGCGGCGGATTGTAGACCCGGCATCCGGAAATGACTGGATGAACGTACAGCCGGCCATTCATGCACTGCGGTCATCAGCGGCCGCAAAAACTTTCAAGGGACCGGGCCACGGCCATTCGCTAAAGTCGCGGGATGCCGAACGCGCCTGCCTCCCCCCGCCTGTCCATGCTGCAGGTGCTCGCCTGCGGCGCCGCCATCGTCACCCTGTCGATGGGCATCCGCCACGGCTTCGGCCTGTGGCTGCAGCCGATCACCCAGGCCCAGGGCTGGACCCGCGAGAACTTCGCTTTCGCCATCGCCATCCAGAACCTGGCGTGGGGCTGCTTCGGCATCTTCGCCGGCATGGTGGCGGACCGCTTCGGCGCCTTCCGGGTGATCGTTGGCGGCGCGCTCCTGTATGCGGCCGGCCTGGCCGGCATGGCGCTGGCGCCCACCGTCTTCACCTTCACGCTGACGGCCGGCATCCTGATCGGCGCGGCCCAGGCCGGAACGACCTACGCCGTGGTCTACGGGATCATCGGCCGCCAGATCGACCCGGCAAGACGGTCCTGGGCGATGGGCGTGGCGGCCGCCGCCGGCTCGTTCGGGCAGTTCCTGATGGTGCCGGTGGAGGGTCTGCTGATCGCCAACCTGGGCTGGCAGCAGGCGCTGCTGGCGCTCAGCCTGGCGGTGCTGCTGGTCGCGCCGCTGGCCTTCGGCCTGCGCGAACCGGGCTTCGCCGGCGCCGCTGCGCCCAGGCGCGAGCAGACCATCATGCAGGCGCTGCGCGAAGCATTGAAATACCCCAGCTTCCAGCTGCTGATGGCCGGTTACTTCGTCTGCGGCTTCCAGGTGGTGTTCATCGGCGTGCACATGCCCAGCTACCTCCGGGACAAGGGCCTGTCGCCGCAGGTGGCCAGCTACGCGCTGGCGCTGATCGGCCTGTTCAACGTGTTCGGCACCTACATCGCCGGCGTGCTCGGCCAGAAGCTGGCCAAGCGCAAGATCCTGGCCTTCATCTACATCGCGCGCTCGGTGGCGATCGCCCTCTTCCTGGCGCTGCCGCTGTCGCCGCTGTCGGTCTACCTGTTCAGCGCGGTGATGGGCCTGCTGTGGCTGTCCACGGTGCCGGTGACCAACGCCTCGGTGGCCGGCATCTTCGGCGTCTCCCACCTGTCGATGCTCAGCGGCTTCGTGTTCTTCAGCCACCAGATCGGCTCCTTCATGGGCGTCTGGCTGGGCGGCCTGCTGTACGACCGCACCGGCAGCTACGACATCGTCTGGTACATCGCGATCGCACTGGGCGTGTTCGCGGCGCTGGTGAACCTGCCGGTGCGCGAGGCGCCGATCGCGCGCGCCCCGCTGCCGCAGGGGGCATGAAGTGCGCATGACGGCCCGCAAGCTGCTGGCCTATGCCGGCGCCGTCGCCGCCCTGCTTGCGGTGTTTGCCCTGTATACGCGGCCGCAGATCATGGTCACACTGGCCGACCAGATCTGGTCCTGCTTCCACTAAGTGCAATGAACGTCACCATCATCACCGGCGCCTCCGACGGCATCGGCGCCGAAATGGCGCGCCAGCTCGCGGCGGCGCGCGGCAAGAACGCGGCGCTGGTGCTGGCCGCGCGCAGCCAGGACAAGCTCGACGCGGTCGCCGCCGAGTGCCAGGCGCTGGGCGCGCAGACGCTGGTGGTGAGCATGGACGTGCGCGACGAGCAGCAGTGCCGCTCGCTGGTGGACCTGGCGGTGTCGCGCTTCCGCAAGATCGACGCGCTGATCAACAACGCCGGCGTGTCGGCGCAAGCCCTGTTCGCCGACGTCAAGCCGGCCGACCTGCACTGGTACGAAGACCTGATGAAGGTGAACCTGTGGGGCAGCGTGTGGTGCACCCATGCGGCCCTGCATTCGCTCAAGGCGTCCAGGGGCCGGATC
The DNA here is from genome assembly GCF_042655405.1 of Caenimonas terrae. Classification (NCBI taxonomy): domain Bacteria; kingdom Pseudomonadati; phylum Pseudomonadota; class Betaproteobacteria; order Burkholderiales; family Comamonadaceae; genus Caenimonas; species Caenimonas terrae. The sequence goes on from NZ_JBHSMF010000006.1 coordinate 608,943, forward strand.
GTCGCCGTCTCCTCGCTGGCCGGCCTGGTCGGGGTGCCGGGGCGCACCGCGTACAGCGCCACCAAGTTCGCCATGACCGGATTCTTCGAAGCGCTGCGCACCGAACTCAAGAGTTCGGGGGTGAGCGTCACCACCGCGTACCCCGGCGTGGTCGCCACCCAGATCCGCCACCGCGGCCTGAACGCCAGGGGCGTCGCCGCCGGCTCCAGCGGCCTGAAGGAAGACGACGCGATGAGCGTGCAGGAATGCGCGCGGCTGATCCTCAAGGGCATGGCCGGCCGCCGGCGCGAGGTGGTCATGACCGCCAGAGGCAAGCTCGGGCGTTTCGTCAAGCTGGTGGCGCCGGGCCGGGTCGAGGACATGGCGCTGGCGGCGCTCAAGGACGACGTCCGCCCGACATGAGCACGCCGCACGGAACGGAAAGCCCGTCGTCCTGGGTGCAGCGTTGGGCCCACCTGGTTCCCGCCGGCGGCCCGGTGCTGGACCTGGCCTGCGGCCACGGCCGCCACCTGCGCTTCTTCGCCGCGCGCGGCCATCCGGTGACCGGCGTGGACCGTTCGCCGCAAGCGATCGCCGAGGTCGCGGGCCTGGGCGAGGCGCTGCTGGCCGACATCGAGAACGGTCCCTGGCCCCTGCCCGGCCGCCGCTTCGCCGGCGTGGTCGTCACCAACTACCTCTGGCGGCCGCTGCTTCCCGCCATCGTGGACAGCGTCGCGCCGGGCGGCGTGCTGCTTTACGAAACTTTTGCCGCCGGCAACGAGTCAGTCGGCAAGCCCTCGCGGCCCGATTTCCTGCTGCAGCCCGGCGAGTTGCTGCGGGTTTGCCCGGGCCTGCGGGTGGTGGGATACGAGGACGGGTTCATCGGGCAGCCCGAGCGCTTCGTCCAGCGGATCGCGGCGGTGCGTGCGCTGCCGGATGAGCCCGTGCCGCGCTACCGATTGCCATCCGCCTGAGGCCCTAAAATGCGTGTTTCCCGACAAATCCCGACATGACACCGATTACAGGCAGCATCGTGGCGCTGGCGACCCCGATGCTTGAAGACGGCAGCGTCGACTATGCCGCGCTGCGCAAGCTGGTGGACTGGCACATCGCCGAGGGGACGGACTGCATCGGCGTGGTCGGCACCACCGGCGAGTCGCCCACGGTCAGCGTGGAGGAACACCAGGAGATCATCCGGGTGTCGGTCGAACAGGCCCGCGGCCGGGTGCCGATCATGGCCGGCTGCGGCGCCAACTCCACCCGCGAGGCGATCGAGCTGGCCCGCTACGCGCAGAAGATCGGCGCGGACTGCCAGCTGCAGGTCGTGCCCTACTACAACAAGCCGACCCAGGAAGGCCAGTACCAGCACTTCAAGGCCATCGCCGAAGCCACCGGCGACCTGCCCATCGTGCTGTACAACGTCCCCGGCCGCACGGTCGCGGACATGGCGCACGAGACGGTGCTGCGGCTGGCGCAGGTGCCCGGCATCGTCGGCATCAAGGAAGCGACCGGCGACATCGCGCGCGCGCAGTGGCTGATCCGCGACCTGCCGCCGGCCTTCTCGGTCTATTCCGGCGACGACCCGACGGCCGTGGCGCTGATGCTGTGCGGCGGCAAGGGCAACGTCAGCGTGACCGCCAACATCGCGCCCAGGCTGATGCACGAGCTGTGCGTGGCGGCGGTGGCCGGCGACTCCAGGACGGCGATGGCCATCCAGCGCAAGCTGATGCCGGTGCACAAGCACCTGTTCGTCGAGGCCAACCCGATTCCGCTCAAGTGGGCGATGGCCCGCATGGGCCTGTGCGGCCCGGCCATGCGCCTGCCGATGACGCCGCTGTCGCAGTCCAATGCGCCGGTGGTGGAAGCAGCGCTGCGCGAATGCGGCCTGTTGTCCTGAACGCCTTGTATTGATCATTCCGAAGGATCCTGAAGTGAAGCAAACTGCAAAACTCGCCCTGTTGACGCTGTGCGCGGCCCTGGCCGCCTGCTCCGTGATGGAGGGCGAGAAGATCGACTACAAGAGCGCCGGCAAGGGCGTCTCGCTCGAGGTGCCGCCGGACCTGACCCAGCTGTCCAAGGACTCGCGCTATGTCGTCAGCGGCGGCGCCGTCACGGCCACCGGCTTCCAGGTGGGCCAGGCCGCCCCGGGCGTGCCGACCGCCGCCAACACGATGGGCGACGTGCGCATCGAGCGCGACGGCAACCAGCGCTGGCTGGTGGTGAGCCGGCCGGCCGACCAGCTGTGGGGCCCGGTGCGCGACTTCTGGCAGGAGAACGGCTTCCTGCTGTCGCTGGACCAGTCCAGCCTGGGCATCATGGAAACCGACTGGGCGGAGAACCGCGCCAAGCTGCCGCAGGACTTCATCCGCAACACGCTGGGCAAGCTGATCGACTCGGTCTACTCCACCTCCGAGCGCGACAAGTTCCGCACCCGGCTGGAGCGCACCGCCAACGGCGGCACCGAGATCTACATCAGCCACCGCGGCATGGTGGAGGTGTACAGCAACAACCAGAAGGACCAGACCGTGTGGCAGCCGCGGCCGACCGATCCGGAACTGGAAACCGAATTCCTGCGCCGCCTGATGGTCAAGCTGGGCGCGCCCCAGGACCAGAGCCGGGCCCAGGTGGCGGCGGCCGCGTCCAAGTCCACCTCGCGCGTCGCCACCGTCGGCAACACGCCGGTGGTGATGATCGACGAAGGCTTCGACCGCGCCTGGCGCCGCGTCGGGCTGGCGCTGGACCGCACCGGCTTCACCGTCGAAGACCGCGACCGCAACCAGGGCACGTACTTCGTGCGTTACGTGGAGCCGAGCGCCGACCGCAAGGACCCGGGCTTCTTCGCCAAGCTGTTCAAGCGCGACGACAAGGGCGTGCCGCCGCTGAAGTACCGCATCAACCTCAAGAGCCAGGGCGAATCGACCACCGTGTCGGTGCTCAACGACGCCGGCGCCCCCGAGTCGTCGGCCAATGCGCAGCGCATCGTGCAGGTCATCGCAGACGATCTGAAGTAAGCAGAAGGACGACCAGTCGGGGACAGAGCAGCGCCGCACCTCTGGTCCGTCCCGCCAGGTCACTTCAAGAGCATGCTGAGATTCAAGAGCCTGGGCAGCGGCAGCACAGGCAACGCCACCGTCGTCCAGGCGCGCGGCGGCACCGGCATCAGCCACCTGCTGGTGGACTGCGGCCTGGGCCTGCCGCAGCTGGACAAGCGGCTGCGGCTCGCCGGCATGCTGGCCGACCAGATCGATGCCATCTTCGTCACCCACGAGCACGGCGACCACATCGGCTGCGCCCGCCAGCTTGCGCTGCGCGAGCGCATCCCCGTCTACATGAGCCACGGCACCTACCTGGCGATCGGCGAGCCCGATTTCGCCGGCCTGCTGCGGATCGTCTGCGACTCGCAGACCTTCGAGGTCGGCGCGCTGCAGGTCCGGCCGTTCACGGTGCCGCACGACGCCCGCGAGCCGCTGCAGCTGACCTGCGGCGACGGCGACGTGCGCTTCGGCATCCTCACCGACCTGGGCCACGCGACGGCGCACGTGCTGCAGCAGCTGGCCGGCTGCCGCTCGCTGCTGCTCGAATGCAACCACGACCCGCAGATGCTGGCGACCGGCAGCTACCCGCCGTTCCTCAAGCGCCGGGTCGGCGGCGCCTGGGGCCACCTGGCCAACGAGGCGGCCGCGGCGATCGCGCTGGCGATCCAGCCGCAGGGACTGAACAAGGTGATGGCCGCGCACCTGAGCGAGCAGAACAACCGGCCCGACGTGGTGCGCGAGGTGCTGGCCCGCACGCTGGGCTGCAGCGAGGCCGACATCCTGGTGGCCGACGGCCCCAGCGGCAGCGACTGGCACAGCGCCTGAGCGGCGCCGCCCGCCCTCAGGCCGTGAGCGCCTCCAGCCGCTGCGCCATGTCGGCCAGCGCCAGCACTTCCCGCACCCCGCCCAGCGCGATGGCCTGCCGCGGCATGCCGAACACCACGCTGCTGGCCTCGTCCTGGGCGATGGTGTAAGCCCCGGCCTGGCGCAGCGCCAGCATCGCCTCGGCGCCGTCGGCGCCCATGCCGGTGAGCATCACGCCGATGGCGCGCGCGCCCGCCGCCTTGGCGATCGAACGGAACAGCGGATCGACCGAGGGCCGGTGCCGGTTCACCGGCGGCTCGTCGGTGACGCGCAGCACGTAGCCGCCCATGCGGCGGGTCAGCGTCAGGTGGCGACCGCCCGGCGCGATGTAGGCCATGCCGTGGCAGGCGGCCTGGCCGTCCTCGGCCTCGCGGATGCCGATCTGGCAGATCGAGTTCAGCCGGCGGGCGAAGGTTTCGGTGAAGCCCGGGGGCATGTGCTGCGCGATCAGGATCGGCGGCATCCGCGGCGGCAGGTGCACCAGGATCTCGCGCAACGCCTCAACCCCGCCGGTTGACGCGCCGATGCCGATCACACGGTCGTTCGCCGCCGCGCCCGGGGCCCGGGGCAGCGGCGGCACCAGGCGCACCGGCGCCGCCGGGATCCGGTGCCGCACCACCCGCGCCAGGCCGGCGGCCCGGATCTTCTCGGCGATCTCGTGGACGCTGCCCTCCAGGTCGGCCAGGTTGGCCGGCTTGGCGAAGAAGTCCACCGCGCCCAGTTCGAGCGCGCGCAGCGTGGTGTCCGCGCCCTCGCGCGTGAGCGAGGAGATCATGATCACCGGCAGCGGCCGCACCGCCATCAGCTTGCCCAGGAACTCCAGGCCGTTCATGCGCGGCATCTCGACGTCCAGCGTGATCACGTCCGGCGCCTTGAGCCGGATGCGGTCGATCGCCAGCACCGGGTCGGCCGCAACGGCCACCAGCTCCATGTCCGGCTGCGACGCCACCACCCGGCTCAGGAAGGCCCGCATCACGGCCGAATCGTCGATGACCAGGACCTTGATCATCGCCGCGCCGAGAAGTTGTCGAACTCGCCGCCGCCGGCCTTGTCGCCCAGCCGGTACAGGTATTCGCGCTCGCGCTGTTCGACCGTGTCGTTGGGCAGGATGTGCAGCTTCTTGAGCTGCACCTTGCCGGTCTCGGGAAAGAAGTGCAGCTTGCGCGCGTAGACGTCCAGCAGGTCGCGCGCCACCACCGGGATCTGCTCGGTGGCCAGGAACTCGAGCACGAACTGGCAGTTCTTGGCGCCGACGTCCAGCGAGTCGAAGCCCTGCAGCACCCGGCCGCCGCCGAACACCTTGGCCACCATCCGGCGACGGTCGGCGCCCAGCCGGATCATCTCGTTGATCAGGACTTCCATCGCATAGACGCCGAAGCGGGCCGAGGGCGCCGCCGGCGACGCGGCGGCCTCGCCGTCGCCCGGAAGCATGAAGTGGTTCATGCCGCCGATGCGGGTGACCGGGTCCCACAGGCAGGTGGACACGCAGGAGCCCAGCACGGTGGAGATCGCCCCCGTGCCGCTGGCCGCGTAATACTGGCCGGGCAGGATCTTGACCGACTCGACCTGGAAGTCGCGGTCGAAGTAGCGGATCGGTGCGACGCCCTCCATCGCCCTAGCCCGCAGCGCGTTCGTAGGCCGTGCGTCCGCACGAGCGGAACGCGGGGTGCGCCGCCGGGAAGCTCTCCGAATGCCCCACCACCAGCAGGCCGCCGGGCGTCAGCATGTCGGCAAAGCGCGCGGCCAGCCGCTTTTGCGCATCGCGGTCGAAGTAGATGACCACGTTGCGGCAGAAGATCACGTCGTAGCGGTCCTGCCGCGGCCACTCGGGCGACTGCAGGTTCAGCTGGAAGAAGCGCACCATCGAGCGCAGTTCCGGCCGCACGCTCACCAGTCCGTCGTTGCCGCCGGTGCCGCGCAGGAAATGCTTCTTCAGCCGCGCCGGCTCCAGGTCGGCGACGCGCTCGCTGCGGTAGACGCCGGCGGTGCCGGTGCGCAGCACTTCCGAATCGATGTCGCTGGCGCGGATGTCGGCGGCGCAGCCGGCTTCGCGCAGCACCATCGCGATCGACCAGGCCTCCTCGCCGGTGGAACAGGCGCTGCTCCAGACCCGCAGCGGCGCCTTGGCCCGGCGCGCATGGTCGGCCGCGCGCGCCGCCAGCAGTTCGAAATGGTGCGGCTCGCGAAAGAACGCGGTGAGGTTGGTCGTCAGCGCGTTGACGAAGGCCTGGCGCTCGCTCGAGTGATCGGCCTCCACCAGGTCCAGGTAGGCGCCGAAGCTGTGCGCGCCGTGGGCGCGCAGGCGCCGCAGCAGCCGGTTGTAGACCATGTTGCGCTTCTGCAGGCTCAGCTTGATGCCGGCGTACTCGTCGATCAGCTGGCGGGCGCGGCCGAAGTCGCGGTCGTTCAGCTGGAATGCCGCCTCGGCCAGCCAGGTGGGCTCGGACGCGGCAGCACCGGCATGCTCGCCGGGCGGATTGCGCATCAGCACCTAGGAGTCCTTCCGGCCGGGTTGGCCGGCGTACTTGCCGGTCGCAGCGAGCGCCAGCGAATGCAGCCGATGCAGCGCGGCGTCCGTGCCCGCGGCCTGCTGCACGCGGATCGCGCCGGGGCTGCGGCCGGCGGCGGGGCCGGCCTGCGCCGGCGCGGCCTGCGCCGGGGCGTCGGCCAGGCGGAAGCGGCCGACGCTGCGCAGCAGCGCGCTGGCCTCGCCCTTCATCGCCTCGGTCGCCGCGGTGGCCTCGTCCACCAGGGCCGCGTTCTGCTGCACCGCCTGCTCCATCCTGGCGACCGCCGTGTTGACCTGCTGGATGCCCGCGCTCTGCTCGTGGCTGGCGGCCGCAATCTGCGCCACCAGGTCGGTGACCTCGCGCACCGAGGCGACGATCTGGGCCATGGTGGCGCCGGCGGCGTCCACCAGCCGGGTGCCGGCCTCGACCTTGCCGGCCGACGCACCGATCAGCGCCTTGATCTCGCCGGCGGCGGCAGCGCTGCGCTGGGCCAGGCTGCGCACTTCCGCGGCGACCACCGCGAAGCCGCGGCCCTGCTCGCCGGCGCGCGCCGCTTCCACCGCCGCATTGAGCGCCAGGATGTTGGTCTGGAAGGCGATGCCGTCGATCACGCCGATGATGTCGGCGATCTTGCGCGACGACTCCGAAATCTCGGTCATCGTCGCCACCACGTCGCCGACCACGGCGCCGCCCTGGCGCGCCACCTCCGATGCGCCGGCGGCCAGCTGGCTGGCGTGGCGGGCGTTCTCGGCGTTGCGGTTGACGGTGACGGTCAGCTCCTCCATCGAGCTGGCGGTCTGCTCCAGCGTGGCGGCCTGTTCCTCGGTGCGCTGCGACAGGTCCAGGTGGCCGGCAGCCAGCCGCGTGCTGCTGTCGGTCACGGTGCGGGCGCCGACCGACACCTCGCCCACCACGGTGCGCAGGTCGGCCATCATGTCCGACAGCGCCTGCAGCATCTGCGCGATCTCGTCGCTGCCGCCGGTGCGCACCGTCGCGGTCAAGTCGCCGCCGGCCACCCGCCGGGCCAGCTTGGCGGCGAAGCGCACCGGGCCGACGATGCCGGAGGTGATCTTCCAGGCGAACACGAAACCGACCACGATCGCCAGCAGGCACACGCCGATCACCAGCATCTGGGCGGTCTGCGCCCGGGCCCGGCCGGCCGCCGACTCGCCGCCCGCCGCGCCGCCGTAGAAGTCCAGCAGCGCCTCGATCGAGCCGAGATAGGAATTCATCGCCGGGACCAGCGCGTTGTCGAGCATGGCCAGCGCCTCCTGGCCCTGGCCGGCCTTCTTCTTCTCCAGCATCCGTTGGCGGATCTCCAGGTACGCCTTGCGGCGGGCGCCGACCTGCTCGAACAGCGCCTTGCTGCTGGCAGTGGTCAGCAGGCTTTCCACCTCCTTCTGCAGCGCCGTGATGCGCTGCGATGCGGCCGCCATCTCGGGCGCCAGCTGCTCGCGCACGCCGGCATCGTCGGTGCGCGACATCACCATCGTGCGGATCACGTTGCCCTGGGTCTCGGCGAACCATTTGCCCATCAGGCGCTGGCCCCGCATGCTGTATTCCGCCGCCCGGTTCAGGCTGTCGATCTCCCAGCTGCCCACCCCGGCCAGCACCATCAGCAGCACGGCCACGAAGCAGAACGCCACGATCAGCCGCACCCGGATGGTGGAGCGGCGGAACAGCCCCACGCTGGAGGGTGCAGCATCATCGACGCCCGCCGGCCCGTCGATCGCCGGGCCGGAGCGGTCCGATGGCCGGTGGGCGACGTCGCTGGCCCGGAGTGCTGATGCCGCTTGCATCCTAGAACTCCGTCCAGCCGGGGGAGGCCCCGTTGCGGCGGGCGCGGGAGGCCTCTTGCGCCAGCGGCACGGCAGGCGCGGCGGCCGCGCCGGGGCGAACGCGGATCGCCGCGATGGCCCCGGCCGGCGCCTGGGCCGGCTGCCCGGACAGCTTGAAGCGCGACACCATCTGCAGCAGCGAGGCCGCCTGGTCCTTCATCGATTCGGCGGCGGCCGACGCCTCTTCCACCAGCGAGGCGTTCTGCTGCACCACCTGGTCCATCTGGTTGATGGCCGTGTTGACCTGTTCGATGCCCGAGCTCTGCTCCTGGCTGGCGGCGGCGATCTCGGCGATCAGGTCGCTGACCTTCCGGACCGAGTCGACGATCTCTTCCATGGTCTTGCCGGCGGCGTCCACCAGCCTGGTGCCGGTTTCCACCTGCACCACCGAATCGCCGATCAGCGCCTTGATCTCCTTGGCCGCCGCGGCGCTGCGCTGGGCCAGGCTGCGCACTTCGGCCGCCACGACCGCGAAACCGCGGCCCTGCTCGCCGGCCCGTGCCGCTTCCACCGCCGCATTGAGCGCCAGGATATTGGTCTGGAAGGCGATGCCGTCGATCACGCCGATGATGTCGGCGATCTTGCGCGACGACTCGCTGATGCCGGTCATGGTCGCGACCACCTGGCCCACCGCCTGGCCGCCCCGGCGCGCCACCTCGGTGGCGCCGATTGCCAGCTGGCGGGCCTGGCGGGCGTTGTCCGCGTTCTGGCCCACGGTGGTCGTGAGCTCCTCGATCGAGCTGGCCGTTTCCTCCAGCGTGCTGGCCTGCATCTCGGTGCGCTCGGACAGGTCGACGTTGCCGCGCGCGATCTGGGCGCTGGTGTCGGATACCGTGTGGGCGCCGCCGACCACCTCGCCGACCAGGGTCCGCAGGTTCTGCGTCATGCCGGCCAGGGCCGCCAGCAGCTGCCCGGTCTCGTCGCGGCCGCCGGGACGGACCTGCATCGTCAGGTCGCCCTCGGCCACGCGTTGCGCCACCGACACCGCGCCGCGCAGCGGGCTGACGATGCTGCGCGTCAGCACGCTGGCGAGGACTGCGGTGAACAGGACCGCCAGCAGCAGCATCCCGCCGATCCAGCCGCGACCGCTGGCGTAGGAATCGGCGGCCTGCACCTGCGATTGCTGCATCAGCTGCGCTTCGTAGGCATTGAGCTCGCGCAGCGCCTGCATGTAGCTCTCGAACTTGGGTTGCAGTCCGGTGTGCAGCAGCCCGGTGGCCGCCTCGACCTGGCCCGATGCCAGGGTGCGCATCAGCCGGATCAGTTCCACCGAATAGGCGGCGTTGTGGCTGTGCAGCGCCTGCTGCAGCGTCTTGCTGCGCTGGTCGGTCGGCGCGAACGCGACGTCCAGCCGGTCCAGCAGGTCCGACAGCGTCGCGCGCCCGGCCGTGACCCGCGTGAGGTGGACGACACGCCCGGCCTCGTCGGCCAGCAGCGCATTGCGCAGCGCGATCGAGACGGCGTTGACTTCGTCGACGATGGCGTGCAGGTGCTCGGTCTTGGCGTGGCGGTTTTCCACGATCGAGCGCAGGTTGCCGTTGAGGCCCTGCAACCCGAGCACCGCGATCACCGCCATGCCCAGCATCAGGGCGACGATCAACGCGAAGCCCAGCGTCAGGCGCGGGCCGACCTTCATGCTGGCGATCAAGCGGTCGAAGCGGTTGTCCATGCTGAACTGGAGGCGTCGTTGAATCAGGTTGCGGCCGGGCTAGAACTCTTTCCACTCGCCGTTGCCGCTGCCTTGCTGTGCATGGGGCGCGGCCAGCCTGGCGGCTGCCGCCTCGCGGGCCGGCGCGGCGCTGGCGCGGACGCGGATCGGCTCGGGAGCGGGCATGTGGTGCACGGGCATAGGCGCCGGCGCCGGCTGGCGCAGCGTCGCGAAGGCATCGTCGGCGGCGCCGAGCTTGAAGCGCGAGACCGTCTGCAGCAGCGAGGCGGCCTGTTCCTTCATCGACTCGGTCGCCGCGGTGGCCTCTTCCACCAGCGAGGCGTTCTGCTGCACCACCTGGTCCATCTGGGTGATAGCGGTGTTGACCTGTTCGATGCCGGAGCTCTGCTCCTGGCTGGCAGCGGCGATCTCGGCGATCAGCTCGCTCACCTTGGCCACCGAGCTGACCACTTCTTCCATGGTCTTGCCGGCGGCATCCACCAGCTTGGTGCCGGCGTCCACCTTGTTGACCGAGTCGCCGATCAGTGTCTTGATCTCCTTGGCTGCGGCAGCACTGCGCTGCGCCAGGTTGCGCACCTCGGCTGCCACCACCGCGAAGCCGCGGCCCTGCTCGCCGGCGCGCGCCGCCTCCACCGCGGCGTTCAACGCCAGGATGTTGGTCTGGAAGGCGATGCCGTCGATCACGCCGATGATGTCGGAGATCTTGCGCGACGAGTCGCTGATGCCGGTCATGGTCGCGACCACCTGCCCGACCACGCTGCCGCCCTTGCGGGCCACTTCCGACGCGGTCATCGCCAGCTGGCTGGCCTGCCTGGCGCTGTGGGCGTTCTGGGTGACGGTGGAGGTGAGCTCCTCCATCGAGCTGGCGGTTTCTTCCAGCGTGCTGGCCTGCTCCTCGGTGCGCTGCGACAGGTCCAGGTTGCCCTGCGCGATCTGCGCGCTGGTATCCGACACGGTGTGCGCGCCGTTGGCGACGTCGCCGACCAGGCTGCGCAGCTTCAGCGTCATCTCGCCCAGCGCCTTGAGCAGCTGACCGGTCTCGTCCTTGCTGCGGGTGCGGATGTCGGCGCTGAGGTCGCCGCTGGCAATCTGGTCGGCGGCCGAGATGGCGCGCTTGAGCGGACGCACGATGACGCCGCTCATGTAAAGGGCGATGGCCCCGGACACCGCCAGCGCCAGCAGCGTGATCGCGATCAGCACCGCGACGGCGGTGCGGAACGCGGCGGCCGAGGCGTCGTAGCTTTCCTGCGCCAGCTTCTTCTCGAGCTGCACCAGGTCGTCGAAGTGCTTGAGCATGCCCTGGAACTGCGTGTCGGCGCTCTGCATGGCCATGGCGCCGGTGGAGATGTCCACGGTGCTCAGGTCGATCGCGGTGTCGATCGCCTTGCGGTACTTCGCCAGTTCCACCGTCGCCAGCGCGATCAGCTTGCGCTCGCCCTCGGTGGCGTTGGCCTGGCCGGCGAACTGCGTGATCTTGGCGTTGACCTGGTCGATCTTCGCCTTCTGCTCGTTGGTCACCTGCTTGACCTTGTCCTCGCTGAGGTTGGCGATCCAGGTGATCAGGCGATAGACGTTGGAGTGCACTTCGCTCAGGTCCTGGGCCGCGTCGGCCGCCACCTGATAGCCGGCAAACCGGCTGCGTGACAGCTCCTCCAGCGCGGCGTTCTGCTGCTGCAGGACGCCGTACGACAAGCCTCCGAGGACCAGGAGGAAAAGGATCGCCACCGCGGGGGCGACCAGGATCTTTTGCAGGACTTTCACGCGATCTCCATCCGCGTTCGAGTGCGGCAGGCCAGTTGACGGTTCACTTTCTGTCTCTCCTGTGATTGAAGCTGCGATCGCGCCCGCATGTCACTGCGAGGCGCCTGACGCGGCGGCTAGAACTCTTTCCATTCCCCGCCCGCCGGTGCGCCGTTGACGTGCGGCCCGGCCAGCGCGGCGGCCGTCGGCGACACGGGGGCAGCGGCGAGCGCCGGTGCGGCGGCCGGTCGCACCCGGATCGGCTCCGGCGCGGGCGGGGCCGCTGCGGCGGCGGCCGGCATGGGCTGGTACGGCGCGCTGTCGCTGCCGAGATCGAAGCGGGACACCACGCGCAGCAGCGAGGCGGCCTGTTCCTTCATCGACTCGGTGGCGGCGGTGGCCTCTTCCACCAGCGAGGCGTTCTGCTGCACCACCTGGTCCATCTGGTTGACGGCGGTGCTGACCTGGTTGATGCCGGAGCTCTGTTCCTGGCTGGCGGCGGCGATCTCGGCGACCAGGTCGCTGACCTTCCTGACCGAATCGACGATCTCCGCCATCGTCTTGCCAGCGGCGTCTACCAGCTTGGTGCCGGCCCCGACCTGTTCCACGGAGGCGCCGATCAGTGCCTTGATCTCCTTGGCTGCGGCGGCGCTGCGCTGCGCCAGGTTGCGCACTTCGGCCGCCACCACCGCGAAACCGCGGCCCTGCTCGCCGGCGCGCGCCGCTTCCACCGCTGCGTTCAGCGCCAGGATGTTGGTCTGGAAGGCGATGCCGTCGATCACGCCGATGATGTCGGCGATCTTGCGCGACGAGTCGCTGATGCCGGTCATGGTCGCGACCACCTGGCCGACCACGCTGCCGCCCCTGCGCGCGACGTCGCTGGCGCCGACCGCCAGCTGGCTGGCCTGGCGGGCGTTGTGGGCGTTCTGCGTCACGGTGGAGGTGAGCTCCTCCATCGAGCTGGCGGTTTCTTCCAGCGTGCTGGCCTGCTCCTCGGTGCGCTGCGACAGGTCCAGGTTGCCCTGCGCGATCTGCGCACTGGTGTCCGCAACCGTGCCCGCGGCGCCGGCGACTTCGCCGACCAGCGTGCGCAGCCCTTCGGTCATGTCGGCCAGCGCGTGCAGCAGCTGCCCGGTCTCGTCACGGCCGGCCGACTGCGGCTGCACGCTGAGGTCGCCGCCGGCGACGCGCATGGCGGTCGCCACGGCTTCGCGGATCGGCACCGTGATCGAGCGCGTGATCAGCCACGAGAACAGGACCGTGAGCAGCACGCCGGCGGCGCACACCGCCACGAACACGTTGCGGCCGTCCACCGCGTTGGCGCCCGCCGCCGCGGCGCTGCGGGCGACGTCCTGTTCGTAGTAGTCCACCATGGACTGGATCGATGCCTCGTAGGCAGCCATCGCCGGCAGCATGGCGGTGCTCAGCAGCTTCACCGCCTCGTCACGCTGCCCCGTCATCTTGCGGTCCAGGATCTTGTCCCGCGCGTCTTCATAGACCTTGCGGGCGACGCTGACCTTCGCATACAGCGCCTTCGCCTCGGGGGTCAGCAGCATCGCCTCGACCTGCTTGCGCTGTTCGGAGATGCGCTTGGTGCCGGCGTCGAACTGCGGCCCCAGGATCCTTTGCAGGTCGGCATCGTCGGTGTGGGTGATGACCAGCGCCAGCGCGGCGTTGGTCTTCGTCTCGCCGAACCATTCGCCCACCAGCCGCTCCACCCGCGTGTCCGCCGTGGCGATCCGGTTGGCGACCGCGCCCAGCGAGGTCAGGCGCCAGGTGCCGATGGCCGCCATCAGCACCAGCAGGCCGATGAAGATCGAGAACGCGACCGCCAGCCGCTGCCGGATGGTGACCGAACGAAGAATGCCCGTTCCCTTGGTCATGCCTGGATCTTTCCCTGGGCCACCCGCGGCGTGTCGCGCCCGGGATGGCCGATGGCCGCCGGGCTGGGCGTCGGCAGCGGGCGAATGGCGTGGTTCATGCCTGGCTCCGTCGGTCGAGGGCGATGCGGGTCAGTGGATCGCGCTGTCGACCAGGGCCATGTCGGCGCCGGTCATGAGCTTTTCGATGTCCAGCAGGATCAGCATCCGCTCGTCGACGGTGGCCAGCCCGGTGATGTACTTGGTGTCGAAGGCGGCGGAGGCGAATTCGGGCGTCGCGCGAATCGACTCGGTGGCCAGGGTCAGGACGTCGGAGACCGAATCCACGACCACGCCGACCACGCGGCCCGCGACGTTCAGGATGATGGCGACGGTGAACTCGTCGTAGTTGGCCTGCGCCAGCTGGAACTTGATGCGCAGATCCAGGATCGGCACGATCACGCCGCGCAGGTTGATCACGCCCTTGATGAAGTCGGGCGCGTTGGCGATGGCCGTGGGCGTCTCGTAGCCGCGGATCTCCTGGACCTTCAGGATCTCGATGCCGTAGCTTTCGACACCGAGCCGGAACGTCAGGAATTCGCTGGCGTCGACCTCGACGGTCTTCTTGGAGCGCGAGCCGGAAGAGCCGGCGGCGTAGGGTTGTTGCATTGTCTGGACTCCCTCAGGCCCGCGGGGCCATGGCACATGAGGAGCGAGAATGCCATTCGGCTGCACTTGTTGCAAGCAGTAACTGTTGTTACAAGCCGAATATTTTGGATTCTGTGGATTTGCGCACTAACGCGGGCGCAGCCGCCGTTGCGGCTCGGCGCAGGCGCCGGCGATGCTGCCCTTGCCCCGGCCATGCGCCTGGACGGTGCGGTTGCTCATCCGCCCAAAGCGCCCGCGCGGCCCGTGCAAAACTGCTCAGAAGGCCGCAATTCAACGCCTTTTTGGCCGGAGAACGGTGGCGCACGATCCCCCTGCAGGCAAATCGTGTATCTTTACGTAACTTTTGTGAGCGTCCTCTCCTTGCCCGCCGAAAAACCCCCCGCCGAATTGCCGGTCCTGCGCCTGGGCCTGCTGGGCTTCAGCCCGGCCCAGCAGGCCATGCTCGAGACCGCATTGGTGGTCCTGCGCACCCGGCTGCGCTGGCGCATTTCGGCGCTGGACGATGCCGATGCCGTGTGCGTGAACGGATCGCGGGTCACGCCGCTGCCCGACGGCTGCCTGCAGGTGGCCGGCGCGGTGCCCCGCTCGCCGGCGCTGCGCATCGACGCCGACCATCCGGGCCGCCCGATGGCATTCAGCCTGCCGCTGGCCGCCGGGATCCAGGCCGAGAGCACCTTCGACATGGCCTCCCCGCCCAGCACGCGCGCGATGCTGGAGAAATTCGAGGGCTGGCTGCGTCCGGTGTCGGTGCAGTTCTGCCTGGCCTCGCGGATCGTCCAGTCGCGGATGGACCTGAGCGGCACCGTCTACCACGTGACCGTCGATGGCCGGCTGGTGGCCGTGGTCAGCCGGCGCAGCGGCGTCGGCGTGCTGCCGATCGCCGATCCCTTCCACCTGGACAACGCGCTCTGGTCGAAGCGCCCCGGCCCGGCCGACGAGATTCCCGGCCATTTCGTGCAGGTGGGCATGAGCCAGGCGCTGTGGCAGTACGCGATGCGCACGCAG
Source organism: Caenimonas terrae (assembly GCF_042655405.1). Lineage (NCBI taxonomy): Bacteria > Pseudomonadati > Pseudomonadota > Betaproteobacteria > Burkholderiales > Comamonadaceae > Caenimonas > Caenimonas terrae. Next base: position 624,111 of record NZ_JBHSMF010000006.1, read on the forward strand.
CGCGACCTGCTGCCGACCTACTTCCGCACGGGCCCGATCTACTGGTGCCGCTCGCCGCAATTGCCCCAGCGCCTGTTCGACGATTCGCACCTCATGATCGGCCGCGAGTTGACCCGGGCGCCGCTCAGCTTCGTGGAACTGGGCAAGCGCACCGGCCTGTCCGACGCGGTGCTGTCGCGCGACCTCGCCGGCCTGCGCATCGTCGGCGCGGTCACGCACGACCGCAAGCAGGCCATGCGCATCAGGCCCCAGCCGGCCGCCAAGGCCGCCGCAGGCGCCGCCGAGGACATGACGGCGCCGGCCCCGCTGGCGCCCCAGGAATCCTAGGCCAGCGCCGGCGCAGGCTGCGCGCTACAGCAGCAGGGCGCCTTCGCGGCCGGCCAGCCGCACCAGGTGGCCGACGTCCAGGATCAGCGCCACCGAGCCGTCGCCCATCACTGTCGCACCCGACAGTCCCGGCACCTTGCGGAAATTGGTTTCCAGGCTCTTGACCACCACCTGCTGCTGGCCGACCAGTTCGTCCACCAGCAAGGCGGCGTCGCAGCCGTCGGTTTCCACGATCACGGCGATGCCGCCGCCCTGCGCCGACGGCACCCGGGGCGGGAACAGCCTGGCCAGCTGCAGCACCGGCAGGTAGTCGTCGCGCACCCGCAGCGTGTCGCCCTGCCCCGGCAGCGTGTGCAGATCGGCGGGATCGACGCTGCGCGATTCGGCGACGCAGGCCAGCGGCAGCACGTAGATCTCGCCGCCGACGGAAACCGTCATCGCTTCCATGATGGCCAGGGTCAGCGGCACGCTGACGGTCACGCGGGTGCCTTGCCCCGGCGTCGAGAACAGGTCGATCGTGCCGTTGAGCGACTGGATATTGCGCTTGACCACGTCCATGCCGACGCCGCGCCCCGACACGTCCGTCACCTCCTCCGCGGTGGAGAAGCCGGCCTCGAAGATCAGGGCCCACACCTCTTCGTCCGGCGCATCGGCGGGCACGGCCATGCCGCGCTCGGCGGCGCGGGCGCGGATGCGTTCCACGTCCAGCCCGCGGCCATCGTCGCTGACCTCGATCACGATGTTGCCGCCGCGCTGGCTGGCGCGCAGGTTGACCACGCCCACCGGCGGCTTGCCGGCCGCGATCCGCGCTTCGGGCGATTCCAGGCCGTGGTCGACGGCGTTGCGCACGAGGTGGGTCAGGGGGTCCGAGATCTTTTCGATCAGGCCGCGGTCCAGTTCCGTCCCCTCGCCGGACATCCGCACCTCCACCCGCTTGCCCAGCCGCAGCGCGAGTTCGCGCACCAGCCGCGGAAAGCGGGAAAAGACGTTGGAGATCGGCAGCATGCGGATCGCAAGCACCGCTTCCTGCAGGTTGCGGGTGTGGCGCGACAGGTCCGCCAGCCCGGTGTTGCCGCCATAGTGGCTGGCCGCGCCGGTTTCGGCCAGGGCGCCGTGGCGCGCCAGCATGGCTTCGGTGATCACGAGCTCGCCCACCAGGTTGACCAGCAGGTCGACCTTCTCGGTGGCGACCCGGATGAACGCGTCCGAGCCGCCGGCGTGCGCCTGCTGGTCTGCGCCGCGGCGCAGGCTGTCGGCGGCCGGCGACGGCGCCTCATGGTGGTCCGCCGGTTCGGCCGGCTCCCGCACCGCAACCGGGGCGCGCTGCGCCTTCAATTGTTCCGGCGTGACGAACAGGTCCACCGGCGTGGCGGCGTGCGCGGACGTCGGCTGGGCCGCTGCCTTCGGCGCCGCCGACAGCGACGGATCGGCCGCATGGCCGCGCCGCTTGAACTGCGCCGGATCGACGAAGAATTCGTCGCCGTCGACCACGGCGGCGGCCTGGGCCAGCACGGCAGCCGCCTCCGCCACCGGATCGGGCGCGCCATCGGACCGGGTCTCGATGGAGATCTGGTCGGGCGCCACCACCAGCGACAGCACGCTCTGCAGATCCGCCGCGGCCCCCTGCAGGCTGACGTCGAACCGCACGGAGCCGCCGGCGACGTTGTCGACCACGGTGTTCTCCACCACGCCCATCTCGCCCAGGCCTTGCAGCATCATGTCGAGTTCGGCGTCGTCAATCGGCTCGGCCAGCGGAGCCAGGCGAACCGTGAAGTTGCGCACCAGCTGGCCGGCCTGCATGCCCGGCGCGTCGGTCGACGGCAGGCGCACGCGCTCCAGCATCATGGCTTCGACCTGCGAGCTGTCCGGCGCCGCGCTCAGCAGCCCGCGGTGGTGCAGCACCTGCGATCGCACGGTGTCGCCGGCCTTGAGCATGGCGTCGATGTCGCCCTTGCCGATCGGCCGCTCGCCCTTGCGCAGCAGGTCGAGCAGGTTTTCCTGCAGGTGCGTCAGCGCCGCCATGTCGGTGCAGCCCAGCATGCCGGCGCTGCCCTTGATCGAGTGGACCGCGCGGAAGATCGCGTTGAGGTCGTCCGGCAGCGGCGCATCGGTGTCCAGCCGCAGCAGGATCGCCTCGACGTTGGCCAGGTGCTCCTGGGTCTCCTCGAAGAAGATCTCCCGGAACGTGTCGGCATCGCCGAGGGCGCTGGAAAGCTGCGACATCGATCTGCTCCCGCTCTAGATGAACTTGCCGACGATGTCGAGCATGCGTTGCGGATCGAAGGGCTTGGCCATCCAGCCGCTGGCGCCGGCATCGCGGCCCTTCTGCTTGAGTTCCGGGCTGACCTCGGTCGACAGCACGATCAGCGCCACCGGGTCGTAGTTCGGCAGCGAGCGCAGTTCGCGCACCAGCGTGACGCCATCCATGCGCGGCATGTTGTGGTCGGTCACGACCAGGTCGTAGACCCGCTCGCGGGCCAGCTCCAGCGCCTCGACGCCGTCGCCCGCCTCCGCGACTTCGTAGCCGGCGCCCTGCAGCACGGCGGCGACCATCTTGCGCATGGAACGCGTGTCGTCGACGACCAGAATCGATTTGCTCATTTTTTCTCACCTGTTGCGGTTTTCGTCTTGTCGCGTTTGCGGGTGCTGGGGATGAACTGCGCAATCGTTTCCAGCAGGCGGTTCTCGTCCAGGGGCTTGGTCAGATATTCGTCGCAGCCCGCCAGCGAGCCGCGCAGCTTGTCGAACGGGGAGCTGCGGCTGGTCAGCATGACGACGGCAGTCTTCTTGATGGCCTGCTTGTTCGACTTGATCAGCTTGCAGACCTGGTAGCCGTCGATGCCGGGCAGCACCACGTCCAGGAACACGCACGCGTATTCGCGCGAGCCGGTCAGGCCCACCGCTTCCTCGCCGGTTTCGGCGTAGTCCACCTCGAAGCCGAAGGGTGCGAGCTTGGCCTTCATGAACATGCGGACCGTGGCGTTGTCGTCCACCACCAGCACCGCGTCGCCCAGCGCCCGGCGCTTGGACGCCTGGTCCGGGATCGAAGGTTCGGCCGAGGCCCTGGAGCCGAGCGCGCCGGCATTGCTGCGGCCCAGGGCCCCGGCATTGCTGCGGCCCAGCGGCAACGTGGAGTCTTCCACTGCCGCCAGCTCACCGCCGGGTTCGGCCGCCAGCGCGGTCGCCTCCAGCGCCTGCAGCAGCCGGGCCCATTGCACCGGACGGGCCAGCACCGTGTTGCGGGCGCCGGCGGGCGCGGTCCCCACCAGCACCGCCGGCAGGGCAGCCACCTTGCTCAGCGCCTGGAACTGCTTGGCAGCTTCCGGGTTGTCGATGTCGACCAGGTAGAGGTGGGGGCTGTCGCCTCCCGCCGTCGGGTCGTACTGGGCGAAGCCCGGGTCGCGCCTGGCGGCCAGCGCGAAAATGCTGGCCAGCATGGAGCGCTCGACCGGGTTGAACCCGATCACGTCCACTAGGAATTGGTCGTTCATGCTCACCTTTGTCACCTGCTTGCGAATGCGCCCATCGGCGCTGGATGCGCTGGCGCACCCGTTAGAAGTTCGATCTGGCCCAGGACCGCACGGCCGTCCTGCAACCGGTCATGGGGCTGCTTGCACAGCATCGCGTCCACCAGCGGCTGGAACCGCGCCAGCGCAGCCGGCAGCCGCGGCACCGGCGCCATCAGGTGCTGGGACAACACCTCCAGCAAGGTCTGCCCGGGAAAGGGCGGCCTGCCGCACAGCATTTCGAACAGCACGACCCCCAGGCTGTAGACGTCGGCCGCCGGGGCCACCGTGCCGAGCTGCGATCGCTCGGGCGCCGCATAGCGCGGCGTCCCCACCACCACGCCGGCGGGCGCCGCAGGCTCGGCCGCATCGCACGCGCGCGCGGTCCCGAAGTCCACCAGGACCACCTCGCCGGAGGTGCGCAGCATCAGGTTGGCCGGCTTGACGTCGCCATGGGCAAAGCCGCGCAGGTGCAGCGCGTCCAGCGCCAGCGCGGCCTGGCGCGCCAGCACGAGCGCCGCATCGGGCACCAGGCCGCCGGCGATCAGCCGGCCGACATCGCCGCCGCCCAGGTATTCCATCGCGATCGCGCAGTCGCCGTCGACCGCCAGCTGCTCGAACACCTTCACCACGTGCCGGCTCTGGATCGCCGCGGGGATGCCGAACTCGCGCGTGAACGCCGCCGCCCTCGCGGCCTTGTCCGCGTGGCCGGGCCGCAGCATCTTCAGGGCCACCTCGGCGCCATCGATGTCCTGCGCCAGGTAGACCGTTGCCAGCCGGCCCTCGCCCACCTTGCCCAGCAGGTGATAACCGGCCACGCACGGCAGGCCGCCCGTGCCTGCATGGGGACGCCGGCTGACGGCGTGGCCGCGGCGCGGGCGCCGGTGGTCGAGCAGCGTCGAGTGGTCGGGCGCGAAGGATTGCGTCATGTCAGATGCCCCGCTGCTGCAGGTCGTCGAGCAGGGCGCTGGCCGACGGATAGCGCTGGTCGCGGTCCTTGGCCATCATCCGCTCCAGCACGGGCTGCAGGTGCTCGTGCGGCGCCCCAAGCACCGGCACCGGATCGTTGACGTGCCTGGACAGCAGCTCCTGCGCGGTGTTGGCGTGATAGGGCTTGCGGCCGGTCAGCATTTCATAGGCCATCACGCCCAGGCTGTAGAGGTCGCAACGCGCGTCCACCGGCTGGCCGGTGGCCTGCTCGGGACTGAGGTAATACGGCGTGCCGACGATGTCGCCGTCGCCGGTGTCAGTGATCAGCATCGAGACCTGCTTGGCGACGCCGAAGTCGGCCAGCGCCAGGCTGCCGTCCTGGCGCAGCATCAGATTGTCTGGCTTGAGGTCGCGGTGCACGATGCCGACGGCGTGGATGGCGCCCAGGCCGGCAGCGGTCTGCTTGAGGTAATCGATCGCCGTGCGGGCGTCCAGCGGCCGCCGCAGCCGCGCCGCCAGGTCGCCGCTGGGGAAATACTCCATCGCGATGTAGGCATGGCCGAGCGAGAAGTCCTGGCGGAAGATGCGCGCGACGTTGGGGTGGCTCACCTGCTCGAGCAGGGCGAATTCCTGGATGAAGCGCTGCAGGCTGTCGTTGTTGGCGCTGGCGTCCATGCGCACCACCTTCAGCACCTGCGGCGGGCCGCCGTCGCCGGCCTCGGCCAGGAAGATCGACGCCATCCCGCCTTCCCCGATCTTGCGCAGCACCCGGTAGCCTTCCACCAGCAGGTGGCTGCCCGGATGGATCGCTGCCGCCGGGCTGGTCACCGACGCGCCGCCGGTGGAGCGCTTGCGCCACTGCTGGTTGGCGGCGATCGAATCGCGCAGCAGCTCGAACATGCGCGGCGGGGTCTGCGATCCGCGGCGCGGCACCAGGCCGGTCACCTCGACGATGTCGATGAACGATTCGTCGGGCAGGCCCAGCGAGCCGATGCGGCCCTTCTCGGCCCGGCCGGCCGCGGCCAGGCTGGTAGCGGCGGACGTGGCGATGCTCCAGTGCAGGTCGGTGGCCGTCACTTCAAGAAGGCGCGCGAGTTCCACCGCCTCGCCCACCGCTGTCACCATGCCCTTGGCGCCGTTGGCCCGGGGCGTCACGTCGGCGGCGCCCAGATGGACGCCCACCGCCAGCGTCAACGGGGGCAGCGAAGCCATGTCCGGCTGGGCCCCGATGCGGGTGGCCAGTTGCACCGCTTCGTGCACGGCCAGGATGGCGGCGTGCAGGCCGCGCTGGGCATGATCGGGTTTGCGCGCTTCCGGCGCGTTGGAGAACACCGCCAGGATCGAATCCGGCCGGCGCTGGGCGATCTCGCCGCCGAGCTTGACGACGGCGTCCGAGAGCATGTGGCGCACGTCGTTGACGAATGCGGTCAGTTCGGTGGCGGACATGGCCTGGCAGGCGGCCGCAAAGTTGTGCAGGCGCGCATACAGGAAGGTGGCGACGGTCGCCACCGGCCATTCGCTGCTGCGGCTTTCGCGCGATTCCATCGCCGACGGGCCGAAATCCGACACTGCCGCCGGGGCCTGGGTCGGAACGAATTCGGGCTGCGATTCGGCATCTTCGAAGGGCATGCCTGACGATATCGCAAAAACGCATTTGGTAACAAGTAGTTTCCGTTAGTTTCAATTAAAGGAAATGACGCCGTGCCAGAAAAGTCACGGCCCCTTGTGCCAAAAAACAAAAAAGCCGCCCGAAGGCGGCTTTCAGCCGGGCCGGAAGAATTACTTCTTGGCGGCGGATGCAGCGTCGGCTGCAGCCTTGGCAGCCGAGTCGGCCGAGCCAGCCGAAGCGTTGGCAGCGCCGGCGGCGTTGTTTGCCGAAGCGGCAGCGTTGTTGGCAGCGCCAGCGGCGGCAGCAGCGCCAGCGTCGGGAGCCGGTGCCGGTGCCGGCGGCACGACGACGGTGGTGGCGGGAGCCGGTGCGGGGGCGGGGGCCGGGGCTTCGGTCTTGCTGCAAGCGGCCAGGGCCACGGCTGCGAACAGGGTCGCCAGGACTAGCGAATTCTTCATTTCAGGTTTCCTTATGGAGTGAACAATTTCCGGAAATCGTCCGCATTGGCCGGGATGGCCGGATGGGACTGACCAAGGGACTCGAGCTCCTTGCTCAGCCTTCAATTATATGCCGCTTTTCTGCGCACCCGCACAAACCCTGATCTTTACAGACCCAGCGTCGTGGCGGCGAAGGACGGGCTGCTCTTGGCCAGCCATTCGTTCAGGCTCTCGCGCAACAGCAGGCGCCGCTCCGGCTCCGGCCCGGCGTAGCCGTTGCAGCGCTCCGGATCGAGCCGCTGCATGACCCACGCCGGGCTCCAGATCGCGCTGGGAAACTCCAGCGGATCGGCCGATCCGCAGGCGCGCGCCTCGATGATGTGGGACCAGCTGCGGCGCCAGCTGACGAAGCGCGCATGGCGCACGGCCAGCTCGTCGAAGCGGCAGGCCAGCAGCGTGCAGCGGCGCCCGGCGGCGGACCAGGCGCCCAGCGATTCGGCCACCGCGCGCTCGCCCAGCGGCCAGTCGGCGAAGTCCGGATCGCTGAGGATCAGTTCCCGCCAGCCCTCCTGCGCGGCCCGCGCCAGCGCATCGCGCACCAGCTGCTGGAAATCCACGCGGCCGGCGAACCGCCCCGCCGTCAGCGGCGCCTGTTTCTGGTCCTGGCCCTTGTCGTCATCCATTGCCGGCCTCCTGTTGCGGGTGCAGCCACCCCGCTTCGCACCAGTCGCGCAGGAGGTCGATCGCGCCCGCGCTGGCGCGCCCGACCTCCGCCGCGGACAGACTGCGCCGATCCGCCAGCCGCCGCATCAGCGTGGCGTCGCGCCCGCCGGCACGCCAGCTCTCGCCGTTGAGGAACACATGCTGGCCATCGTGCATCATGCGGCTGCGCCGGTCCAGCGCCACCGCCCCGAGCGAGCGCGGCGCCGCGGCCGTGTCAAACCAGACGTTGGGCTTGGGCTCGGTCAGGTACTCGCCCAGGGCCCGGTCCAGCGCCAGCGGATCCGCCAAGGCGGCGCGCACGGCATCGGCCGCGAACTGCTGCAGCCCGGCCGGTATCGCAGCCGGGTGATCCACCGCCGGGGCGCCGGCGTCGCGGTAAAGCGCCGTCCCGGCTTCGTCGTCGGCGTCCTCGGCCAGGCGCTGCAGCAACTCGCGTGCCAGCTCGCCGCGCCCCGGCGCGCGAAAGCCGATCGAATAGGTCTGGCATTCCCCCACGGCGGTGCCGTCATGGGCGTAGCGCGGCGGCAGGTAGAGCATGTCGCCCGGCTCCAGCAGGTACTCCTGCTGCGGCTGGAAATTCGCCAGAATCTTCAGCGGGACGCCCTCCTGCAGCTGCAGGTCCTGCTGCTTGCCGATGCGCCAGCGCCGCCGGCCCTGGGCCTGCAGCAGGAAGACGTCGTAGCTGTCGAAATGCGGGCCGACGCCGCCGCCGTCGCTGGCCCAGCTGATCATCAGGTCGTCGACGCGGGCGTCCGGGACGAAGCGGAACTGCGACAACAGCGCATGCGCCTTGTCCTCGTGCAGGTCCACGCCCTGCACCAGCAAGGACCAGTCGGCTTGCGTCAGCGGGGGCAGCGACCGGCGCGGCAGCGGGCCGCGCCGCATCGACCAGCTGCTCGCGTTGCGCACCACCAGCCGGGATTCCACCTCGTCGCGCGCGGCCAGCCCGAACAGCTCGGAGCGGCTCAGCAGCGGCTTGAGGCCCGGCACGGCGCCGCGCACCAGCAGCGGTTTCTTCTGCCAGTAGCGCTGCATGAACTGCTGCGGGCTCAGGCCGCCCAGGAGAGCGAGGGGTTGTGTGGTGGGCAGGGTCAAGGTGCGACAATTCTCCTATGGAAATCACACCCCAATGCGTGGTCGCACTGACCTGGACGCTCAAGGACACCCTTGGCGAAGTGCTGGACGAACTGGACGAGCCGGTGGAGTTCCTGGTCGGCGGCGCCGACCTGCTGGCGCGGATCGAGGAGGCCCTGCAGGGGCATGAAGCGGGCGACAAGCTGGACCTGCACCTCGAGCCCGAGGAAGCCTTCGGCGACTACAACGAGAACCTGGTGTTTCTGGAACCGCGGGAACTGTTCCCGACCGACCTGGAGGAAGGAATGACCTTTGAAGGCATTCCCGAAGGCGGAAGCAAGGACGCGCCGCGTGATGTGGTTTACACCGTGACGGAGATCTATCCCGAGCAGGTGGTGCTGGACGGCAACCATCCGCTGGCCGGCATTGCGATCCGGCTGGCGCTCAAGGTGGAAGCGGTCCGCGAGGCCACGGAAGCCGAGATCGGCCGGGGCAGCTGCGGCACCGGCTTTTTTACCGTGCAGCCGCAGGCTCCTGGGAGCGGGCTGCTGCACTGACCCGGCCGCCGCGGCGGCCGGGCCCTATCGCATTACGAACGGTACAGGACGTTGTTCTCGATGCGCACGCGGTCGCCCACGCGCAGGTCGCCGGTGGCTGACACGTCGTAGGAGCGCCACTGGCCGTTGTCGGTCTGCACGCTGATGCGGTACACGTTGCTGTTGTACGTGCCGTCACGGTTGCGGGCGATGTTGTTGCCCACCACTGCGCCGCCGACGGCGCCCAGAACGGTTGCAGCTGCGCGGCCGTTGCCGGCGCCGATGGTGTTGCCCAGGGCCGCGCCGACCACGCCGCCGATGATGGTGCCGGCCGTGCTGTTGCCGCGCGGCGCCGTGTTGGCCTGGATCACTTCGATGTTGGAGACACGGCCGAATTCGACCATGTTGCTGCTCACCGTCGCGTTCGGATAGGTGGAGGCGGGATAGGTGGCCGGATACGTCGTCGTCGTCGAGGTGGAGCTCACCGGGTAGTTGTTCGGGCCGTACGGATCAACGGTGCCGCAGGCAGCCAGGGTGGCGGCCAGCACGGTGACGGAAGCGATGGTAGCGAGTGTGCGCATATGAATCTCCTGATGATTGTTGAACCATGGTGACGCCATCGGGCCCACCCTGTCTGCCGATTGGAGACCGCCCACGGCCGGCCGCAGAGCGGCCAATGGCTCGCTTGTCTGTAGGAGTGCAGCCCGGCCCCCGTAGGAGGGCCCGGCTTTTCAGCCCTTGCCGGTGGACCCGTAGCCGCCCTCGCCGCGCTGGCTCAGCGGAAATTCGTCGACCACGTTGAACGTCGCCTGCACCACCGGCACGATCACCAGCTGAGCCAGCCGCTCCATCGGTTGCAGCGTGAAGGCGACGTCGCTGCGGTTCCAGGCGCTCACCATCAGCTGGCCCTGGTAGTCGCTGTCGATCAGTCCGACCAGGTTGCCCAGCACGATGCCGTGCTTGTGCCCCAGGCCCGAGCGCGGCAGGATCAGCGCCGCAAAACCGGGGTCCTTGATGTAGATCGCGATGCCGGTCGGCACCAGCCGCCAGCCGTTCGGCTCCAGCGTCAGCGGCTGGTCGATGCAGGCGCGCAGGTCCAGGCCGGCGCTGCCGGGCGTGGCATAGGAGGGCAACTGGTCCGCCATCCGCGGATCGAGCACTTTGAGGTCGATGTTCATGGGCTGGGAGTGCGGGAATCTGCGAACATGCGGCGGGCGATCTCCGCCACCAGGGTGCGGGCCAGCACCAGCTTGGAAGCGCGCGGCAACTCGCGCACCCCGTGCTCGTCCACCAGCAGCAGCTGGTTGTCGTCCAGCCCGAAGGTGAGCGGCCCGATGTTGCCGACCAGCAGCGGAATTCCCTTGCGGGCCCGCTTGGCCTGCGCGTGCGCCACCAGGTCGTGGCTTTCGGCGGCAAAGCCGACGCAGAACAGCGCGCCCTTGCGCGCGCGCTCGCCCTGCGCCACCGTCAGCAGGATGTCGGGGTTCTCGGTGAAACGCACCGTAGGCGCGGCGCCGGAGCCGTCCTTCTTGATCTTCTCGTCGCTGGTGTTCGCCGGCCGCCAGTCGGCCACCGCCGCGGTGGCGACGAACACGTCGGCGCGCGGCGTCTCGGCCAATGTGGCGTCCAGCATCTGGCGCGCCGACTGGACGTCCACCCGGGCGACACCGCGCGGCGTGGCCAGCGCCACCGGCCCGGCCACCAGCGTGACGTCGGCGCCGGCCTCGCGGGCCGCGCGCGCGATGGCGAAGCCCATCTTGCCGGACGAATGGTTGGTGATGCCGCGGATCGGGTCCATCGCCTCGAAGGTCGGCCCGGCGGTGATCAGGACGCGCTTGCCGGCCAGCACCTTCGGCTGGAAGAAGGCCACCACGTCCTGCAGCAGTTCGGCCGGCTCCAGCATGCGGCCGTCGCCGGTCTCGCCGCAGGCCTGGAAGCCCGAGCCCACGCCCAGGATGTGGGCGCCGTCGGCGCCCAGTTGCGCCATGTTGCGCTGGGTGGCCGGATGGGCCCACATCTCGCGGTTCATCGCCGGCGCCAGCAGCAGCGGCACCTTGTCGATCGGCCGCGCCAGGCACATCAGGCTCAGGAGTTCGTCGGCGCCGCCGTGCAGCAGCTTGGCCATGAAGTCGGCGCTGCAGGGCGCCACCAGGATCGCATCGGCGCCGCGCGAGAGGTTGATGTGCGGCATGTTGTTCGGCTCGCGCGCGTCCCACTGCGAGGTGTAGACCGGCCGGCCCGACAGCGCCTGCATGGTCACCGCCGTGATGAACTGCTCCGCCGCGTCGGTCATCACGACCTGGACCGTCGCCCCTTCCTTGATCAACGCCCGGCACAGTTCCGCCGACTTGTAGCAGGCGATGCCCCCCGACAGTCCCAGGACGATGTGCTTGCCGGCGAGGTCATTCATCCGCGCAATGTAGCAAATACGCAAAGCGGACAGCCAAAGCGGACAACCGGACGCAGAAAGCGCAGAAACGACGCAGAAGACGCAGAAATCAAAACCTTCAATGGGTCTTGAATCCTTCTGCGTCTTCTGCGTCCTTGCCCCGCTCCCGCTCCCCTTCGCCCCGCCGGTATAATTTCGCTTTACCACCTCCCGGAAGAGCCCCTTCCGACCTGACATGACCAAATTCGTCTTCGTCACCGGCGGTGTGGTGTCCTCCCTCGGCAAGGGAATCGCCTCAGCCTCCTTAGCTGCGATTCTCGAATCGCGGGGCCTCAAGATCACCCTCATCAAGCTCGATCCGTACATCAACGTCGATCCGGGCACCATGTCCCCCTTCCAGCACGGCGAGGTGTTCGTCACCGACGACGGCGCCGAGACCGACCTGGACCTGGGCCACTACGAGCGCTTCATCACCACCCGCATGGGCAAGGTGAACAACTTCACCACCGGCAAGATCTACCAGTCGGTGCTGGAGAAGGAACGCCGCGGCGACTACCTGGGCAAGACGGTGCAGGTGATCCCGCACATCACCAACGAGATCCAGGAATTCATCAAGCGCGGCGCCCACTACGGCCAGCCGGACGCCGCCGACGTGGCGATCGTGGAGATCGGCGGCACGGTCGGCGACATCGAGTCGCTGCCCTTCCTGGAGGCGGTGCGGCAGATGAGCCTGCGCATGGGCCCCAACAACACCGCCTTCGTCCATCTGACCTACGTGCCGTGGATCGCGGCCGCCGGCGAGCTCAAGACCAAGCCGACCCAGCACACGGTGCAGAAGCTGCGCGAGATCGGCATCCAGGCCGACGCCCTGCTGTGCCGCGCCGACCGCGCGATCCCGGAGGACGAGCGGGCCAAGATCTCGCTGTTCACCAACGTGCCCGAGTGGGGCGTGATCTCGATGTGGGACGTGAACACCATCTACAAGGTGCCGCGCATGCTGCACGAGCAGGGCCTGGACGGGCTGATCTGCGACAAGCTGCGGCTGAACACGCCGCCGGCCAACCTCAAGCGCTGGGACGCGCTGGTGCACGAGACGGAAAACCCGCAGGGCGAAGTGACGATCGCGATGGTCGGCAAGTACGTGGACCTGTCGGACAGCTACAAGTCGCTCAACGAGGCGCTGCGCCACGCCGGCATGAAGAACCACGTGCGGGTCAAGATCGACTACGTGGATTCGGAAACCATCACGCCCGAGAGCGTCGAGCAGCTGGCCAAGTACGACGCGGTGCTGGTGCCGGGCGGCTTCGGCAAGCGCGGCATCGAAGGCAAGATCGGCGCCGCCCGCTTCGCCCGCGAGCACAAGGTGCCCTACCTGGGCATCTGCCTGGGCATGCAGGTGGCCACCATCGAATACGCGCGCGACGTCGCCGGCCTCAAGGATGCGAACAGCACCGAGTTCGAACCCGCCACGCCGCACCCGGTGATCGCCCTGATCACCGAATGGAAGGACAGCGACGGCACCATCAAGACCCGCGACCACACGTCGGACCTGGGCGGCACGATGCGGCTGGGCGCGCAGAGCTCGGACGTGATGCCGGGCACGCTGGCGCACAAGATCTACGGCGACGTGGTCAACGAGCGGCACCGCCACCGCTACGAGGCCAACGTGAATTACCTGGACCAGCTGCGCAAGTCCGGCCTGGTGATTTCCGCGCTGACGCAGCGCGAGCACCTCACCGAGATCGTGGAGCTGCCGCAGGACGTGCACCCCTGGTTCATGGGCGTGCAGTTCCACCCGGAATTCAAGTCGACCCCGTGGGACGGCCACCCGCTGTTCAACTCCTTCATCAAGGCGGCGGTGGAGCACCAGGCCGACCGCGAGGCCGGCACCGCCCCCGTGACGCAGGCCGCCAAGCCGCTGAAGGTCGTGGCATGAAGCTGTGCGGGTTCGAGATCGGCCTGAACCAGCCGTTCTTCCTGATCGCCGGCCCCTGCGTGGTGGAGTCGGAGCAGCTGCAGATGGACACGGCCGGCGCGCTCAAGGAAATCACCTCCGCGCTCGGCATCCCCTTCATCTTCAAGAGCAGCTACGACAAGGCCAACCGCTCCTCGGGCACCAGCTTCCGCGGCCCCGGCATGCAGCGCGGGCTGGAGATCCTGGCCAAGGTGAAGAAAGACCTGGGCCTGCCGATCCTCACCGACGTGCACGGCGAGAACGAGATCGCCGCAGTGGCGAAGGTCGCCGACGTGCTGCAGACCCCCGCCTTCCTGTGCCGCCAGACCGATTTCATCCGCGCCGTCGCCCAGTCCGGCCGGCCGGTGAACATCAAGAAGGGCCAGTTCCTGGCGCCGCACGACATGAAGAACGTGATCGACAAGGCGCGCGCCGCAGCCAGGGAAAAGGGCCTGCCGGAAGACAGCTTCATGGCCTGCGAGCGCGGCGCCAGCTTCGGCTACAACAACCTGGTGTCGGACATGCGCTCGCTGGCGATCATGCGCGAGACCGGCGCGCCGGTGGTGTTCGACGCCACCCATTCGGTGCAGCTGCCGGGCGGCCAGGGGACCAGTTCGGGCGGCCAGCGCGAGATGGTGCCGGTGCTGGCGCGCGCCGCGGTGGCTGTCGGCATCGCCGGCCTGTTCATGGAAACCCATCCCGATCCGGCCAAGGCGATGTCGGACGGCCCCAACGCCGTCCCGCTCAAGCACATGAAGGCGCTGCTGGAAACGCTGCTGGCGCTGGACCGGGTGACCAAGAAGAACGGCTACCTGGAAGACAACTTCAACGCCTGAAGGGGAAACGTCATGAGCAGTGCCTACATCCTTGCCGACGTGGACGTGAAGAATCCGCAGGCCTACGAAGAGTACAAGCGCCTGTCCAGCATCGCGATGAAGGCGCACGGCGCCGAGGTCTGCGTGCGCGGCGGCAAGGTCGAGGTGCTGGAAGGCGACTGGAGCCCGGCCCGCGCGGTGCTGCTCAAGTTCCCCTCGGTCGAACAGGCCCGCAAGTTCTACGACTCCACCGAATACGCCGCCGCCCGCCGGGCGCGCGAAGGCATCGCCGTGATGCGGATGGTGCTGATCGAAGGCGTTTGAGGCTGCCGTTGAAAGCCCTTGTCCTGGCGTTGCTGCTGGCCGCGGGCGCGGTCCATGCGCAGTCGCAGCGCTGGTCGGCGATCGACTATTACTACAAGCCGGAGGCGCTCGGCTCGCTGGACGGCCGCATCTTTTCGCTGGAAAGCCTGCGCGCCGGCCAGCCGCGGCCGGCCGGCGTGCTGCACTTCGTCCATGGCGAGTACGGCGAGTCCGCCTTCTCCGAAGCATCCACCTGGCCGGTCGGCGAATACACCGGGCTGGACGGCAAGGAGCCGGCCGACGAGAAGCAGCACGGCGCGGGCGAGTGCAGCGCGTTCCAGGTGGAAGCCGGCAAGGGCCTGGACGTGGGCAGCGCCGGCTGGGTGATGAAGACCGGCTGTGCGCCGTTGTCGGACGATCCGGCCCATCGCTTCGTCAACATGCAGGCCAACGTCGCCTGGGCGGCGGACCAGATGCCGCGCCCGTGGCAGACCCCGGCCTCGCGCTTCGGCATGGAATTCAGCCTCAAGATCCCGAGCGCGAAGATGCTGGCCGGTGCCAAGGGCTATGCGACGGCCCAGCTCCAGATCCACGACGGCGACGGCCACTTCTTCTGGATGCAGCCGACGCTGTTCCTGGCCGGCTTTGCGCCCGGCGCGCAAAGCCGGGATTCGACCGGCCTGGACCAGAACATCCCCTACATCAATCCCGTGTACCGCAGCCGCGGCCGCTACCTGTCCAAGTTCGACAATCCGGTGACGCACCAGGTCAGCCATGTCACGGCCAGCCGGCCCTGGGCGCAATGGCATTGGTATGCTTTCACGGTTTCCAGCGCCCAGCTGCTGGCGGCGGTGACGGACCTGAACGCGAAGGGCGGCAAGTATTCCACCGACCTGTCCGGCTACGGCATCAGCCTGATCGGCGTGCAGACCGAGATCAACCGCCAGGCGGTGGCGCCGGGCAAGACCCCCGAAGGCTGGATCGGCGTCGGGCTGAAGCAGCTGTACGCATATCGTTTGTATTAACCGGAGCTTGAATGAGCGCAATCGTTGACATCGTCGGCCGCGAAATCCTGGACTCGCGCGGCAATCCCACCGTCGAATGCGACGTGCTGCTGGAATCGGGAACCATGGGCCGCGCGGCCGTGCCCTCGGGCGCCTCCACCGGCTCGCGCGAGGCGATCGAGCTGCGCGACGGCGACAAGGGCCGCTACCTGGGCAAGGGCGTGCTCAAGGCGGTGGAGCACGTCAACACCGAGATCTCCGAAGCGGTGCTGGGCCTGGACGCCTCCGAGCAGGCCTTCCTGGACAAGACGCTGATCGACCTGGACGGAACCGAGAACAAGGGCCGGCTGGGCGCCAACGCGATGCTGGCCGTCTCGATGGCGGTGGCGCGCGCCGCCGCCGAGGAATCGGGGCTGCCGCTGTACCGCTACTTCGGCGGCATGGGCGGCATGCAGATGCCGGTGCCGATGATGAACGTGGTCAACGGCGGCGCCCACGCCAACAACAACCTGGACCTGCAGGAGCTGATGATCATCCCGGTCGGCGCGCCGAGCTTTCGCGAAGCGGTGCGCTATGGCGCCGAGGTGTTCCACGCGCTCAAGAAGATCATCAACGACAAGGGCATGAGCGTGGCAGTCGGCGACGAGGGCGGGTTCGCCCCCAACGTGGCCAACCACGAGGCCGCGATCCAGATGATCCTGGAGGCGATCGAGAAGGCCGGCTACCGGCCCGGCGAGCAGATCGCCCTGGGCCTGGACTGCGCCGCCAGCGAGTTCTACAAGGACGGCCGCTACGGGCTGGAGGCCGAAGGCCTGTCGCTGGGCGCCGGCGAGTGGACCGACATGCTGGCCGGCTGGGTCGGCAAGTACCCCATCATCAGCATCGAGGACGGCATGGCCGAGGGGGACTGG
This sequence comes from Caenimonas terrae, assembly GCF_042655405.1. NCBI lineage: Bacteria > Pseudomonadati > Pseudomonadota > Betaproteobacteria > Burkholderiales > Comamonadaceae > Caenimonas > Caenimonas terrae. The sequence goes on from NZ_JBHSMF010000006.1 coordinate 640,629, forward strand.
GACGGCTGGAAGGTGCTGACCGAGCGGCTGGGACGGCAGGTGCAGCTGGTGGGCGACGACCTGTTCGTCACCAACACCAGGATCCTGAAGGAAGGCATCGAGAAGAAGATCGCCAATTCGATCCTGATCAAGATCAACCAGATCGGCACGCTGACCGAGACCTTCGCCGCCATCGAGATGGCCAAGCGTGCCGGCTACACCGCCGTCATCAGCCACCGCTCGGGGGAGACCGAGGACAGCACCATCGCCGACATCGCGGTGGGCAGCAACGCCGGCCAGATCAAGACCGGCTCGCTGTCGCGCTCGGACCGGATGGCCAAGTACAACCAGCTGCTGCGGATCGAGGAAGACCTGGGCGACGTCGCGTCGTATCCGGGCCGCTCGGCCTTCTACAACCTGCGCTGAACCGCCCGCCCGCGCACCAATGGCCAACCGCATCGTTCCGGCCCTGCTGATCGCGCTGCTGGCGGTGGTGCATGGGCAGCTGTGGTTCGGCCGCGGCAGCGTGGGCAACGTCGCCTCGCTGCAGCACCGGCTGGAGGAGCAGAAGCTGCGCAACGCGCAGGCGCAGCAGGCCAACGAGCGGCTGGCCTCCGAGGTGCGCGACCTCCGGGAAGGGCTGGACATGGTGGAGGAAAAGGCGCGCAGCGAGCTGGGCATGGTCAAGCCCAACGAGATCTTCGTCCAGGTCGCCAAGTAGCCCGGGCCGCCCGCCGATGAAGATCGCGCTGCTCGGCGCCGAGAGCACCGGCAAGACCCGGCTGGCGGGCGAACTCGCAGCCAGGCTGCGCGCGCAGGGCAAGTCGGTGGCCGTGGTCCCCGAAGTGCTGCGCGACTGGTGCCAGCGCGAGGGCCGCGAGCCGCGGCCCGAGGAACAGCTGCCGATCGCGCGCGAGCAGGAGCGGCTCGTCACGCAGGCGGCGCACGGCGCGGACGTGGCCATCGCCGACACCACGGCGCTGATGGTGGCGATCTACAGCGGCATGCTGTTCGAGGACGGCGAGCTCTATCGCTATGCCCTGGAGCGGCAGCGCCGTTACGACCTCACCCTGGTCACCGGCCTGGACCTGCCCTGGGTCGCGGACGGCCTGCAGCGCCAGGGGCCGCAGGTGCGCGAGCAGGTGGATGCGCTGGTGCGCCAGGCGCTGGCCGCTGCCGGCGTTCCCTATCGCGTGGTGTACGGGCAGGGCGAGCAGCGGGTCGCCAACGCGCTGGCCGCCATCGATTCGGCCACGCCTACCCCTGCGGGCCCTGCCGGCCGGCCATGGACCTGGGTGTGCGACAAGTGCAGCGACCCGCAGTGCGAACTGCGGCTGTTCACGGCGATCGCGACCGGGCTGCCGGACGCGGTGGCCAGGACGTAAGATGCCGCCACCATGAAACTGGGCTGCATCGCGGACGACTTCACCGGCGCCACCGACCTGGCCAACAATCTGGTGCGCGCCGGCATGCGGGTGACGCAGGCCATCGGCGTGCCGGCAGCGGCGGCGCAGGCGGACGCCGATGCGGTGGTGGTGGCGCTCAAGTCGCGCACCATCGCGCCGGCGCAGGCGATCGAGCAATCGCTGGCCGCCCTCCACTGGCTGCGGGCCAACGGCGCGCGGCAGATCTATTTCAAGTACTGCTCCACCTTCGACAGCACGCCCCGGGGCAACATCGGGCCGGTGACCGAGGCGCTGATGGACGCGTTGGGCACCGACTTCACGATCGCGACGCCGGCCTTCCCGGACAACAAGCGCACCGTGTTCAAGGGCCACCTGTTCGTCGGCGAGCTGCTGCTCAATGAATCGGGCATGCAGGACCACCCGCTCACGCCGATGCACGACCCCAACCTGGTGCGCGTGCTGCAGGCCCAGTGCCGGCGCAAGGTCGGCCTGATCGACCACCGCACCGTGGCCGACAGCGCCGACGCCATCGCGCGCCGGATCGCCGAACTCAGGGCGCAGGGCGTGGGCATCGCCATCGTCGACGCCGTCTCCAACGACGACCTGCTGCGCCTGGGACCGGCGCTGAAGGGCATGGCGCTGGTGACGGCCGGCTCCGGCGTCGCCATCGGCCTGCCGGCCAACTTCGGCATCGAACCCTCGTCGCGCGCCAGCCAGTTGCCGCCGCCGGCCGGACTGCAGGCGGTGGTGTCGGGCAGCTGCTCGCTGGCCACCAACCAGCAGGTGCAGGAATTCATCCGCTCGGGCCGGCCCGCGCTGGCCGTCGACCCGCTGCGCATCGCCGCCGGAGAAGACGTCGCCGGGCAGGCGCTGGCCTGGGCCGCGCCCCTGCTGGCCGGCGGGCCGGTGCTGGTCTATTCGACGGCGCAGCCGGCAGCCGTCGCCGCGATCCAGGGCCGGCTGGGCACCGACCAGTCCGGCGCGATGGTGGAGCGCACCATCGCCGCGATCGCCGCCGGCCTGGTGCGGCTGGGCGTGCGCCAGCTGGTGGTGGCGGGCGGCGAAACCTCGGGCGCCTGCGTGCAGGCGCTGGGCGTGGCGCAGCTGCAGATCGGCCCGCAGATCGACCCCGGCGTGCCCTGGTGCCACGCGCTCACCCCGGACGGCCAGGGCCTGCACATCGCGCTGAAGTCCGGCAACTTCGGCACGCCGGATTTCTTCGCCAAGGCCTTCGGAATGCTGCAATGAACGAAGCGCAGGCGCGCGACGAGATCTGCCGGGTCGGCCGCAGCCTGTTCGAGCGCGGCTACGTGCACGCCACCGCCGGCAACATCAGCTGCCGGCTGGACGACGGCTCGGTCCTGATCACGCCCACCGACGCCTGCCTGGGCTTGCTCGACCCCGCGCGCCTGTCGCATGTCGATGCGCAGGGCGCCCAGCTGGCGGGCGACCGCCCGAGCAAGACATTGGTGCTGCATGCGCGCATCGTGGCTGCGGCGTCGCCGTATGACGCCGGCACCCGCTGCGTGCTGCACACGCACAGCACGCATTGCGTCGCGCTCAGCCTCGCCTCGCAGCAGCCGGAACTGCTGGCGCCGGTCACGCCCTATTTCGTGATGAAGGTCGGCCATGTGCCGCACGTTCCGTACCACCGACCGGGCGCGCCGGCGGCGGCCGAGGCGGTGGCCAGGCTGATCGCGCAATACGGCGACGCCGGCACGCCGATCCGCGCCGTGATGCTGAACCGCCTGGGGCCGGTGGTCTGGCACGACAGCCCGGCGTCCGCGATGGCGGTGCTGGAGGAACTGGAGGAGACGGCCCGCCTGGTCACCCTGGCCCGCGCGCCGCTGCAGCCGCTGGACGCGGCCGCCATCGAGGAACTGCGCGCCACCTTCGCGGCGCGCTGGTGAAGCCCCGGCGCTATTGAACCGTCGGCGTCGCCGGCGGCTGGGCGTCCGGCGCGGTGAAGAGCTGGGCCGAATCGACCGCATCGAAGCGGTACTGCTTGCCGCAGAAGTCGCAGCCCACCTCGATCTCGCCGCGTTCGGCCACGATGCCGTCCGCCTCCTCGCGCCCGAGGCTGCGGATCATGTTGCCGACCCGCTCGCGGCTGCAGGTGCAGGCGAAGTGCGGCACCTGCGGCTCGAAGCGAAGCACCTTTTCCTCCCAGAACAGGCGGGTGAGGACGGTGTCCACGTCCAGCTCCAGCAGCTCCTCGCGCTTGAGGCTGGCCGCCAGGATCGAGATCCGGTTGTAGTCCTCGTTCAGGCCGATCTCGTCCTCGTTGGCCTTGCTGACCATCGAGCCGGCGAGGTTGCCTTCGCCCTTGACCGGCAACCGCTGGATGATCAGGCCGGCCGCGACCTTGTCGTCGGCCGCCAGGATCAGGGTGGTGTCCAGCTGCTCGGACTGCAGCATGTAGTGCTCCAGCACCTGGCTGAGCTTATCCAGCTTCTCGCCGTGGTCGCCGTGCAGCGGCACCACGCCCTGGTAAGGCTGCTGGCCGGGAAAGCGGTCCTTGGGGTCGAGCGTGATGGCGCAGCGGCCCTTGTTGTGGACGTTGACCAGCTCGGGCAGCCGCGCCTGCGGCGCCAGCGCGCCCACCACCTTGGCCGTCACCCGCAGCGCGAGGTCGTGCTGCACTTCGGCCACCGCCACCTTCACCGGGCCGTCGCCGTAGATCTGCAGCACCAGCGCGCCGTTGAACTTGATGTTGGACTGCATCAGCGCGCCGGCCGCCGCCATCTCGCCGAGCAGCTCGCGCACCGCCTGCGGCCACTCGCCGCCGTCGGTGTTGGCCTTGCGGCGGGCCAGGATCTCGGTCCAGGCGTCGGTCAGGCGCACGATCGCGCCGCGCACCGGCAGGCCGTCGAACAGGAACTTGTGCAGCTCGGACATCAGCCGATCTTCTTCAGGCCGCGGCGATAGCGCTCGCCGTTCTCGACGTAATGGGCGGCGATGTAGCCCAGCATCGCCAGGCCCTTCTCGTCCAGCGTGCGCACCACCCTGGCCGGGCTGCCCAGGATCAGCGAGTTGTCGGGGAACTCCTTGCCCTCGGTGACCACGCTGCCGGCGCCGACGATGCAGTTGCGGCCGATCTTCGCGTTGTTCAGGACCACCGCCTGGATGCCGATCAGGCTGCCGTCGCCGATGGTGCAGCCATGCAGCATCACCTGGTGGCCGACGCTGACGTTGTCGCCCAGCGTCAGCGGCACGCCGGCGTCGGAGTGCAGCACCGACAGGTCCTGGACGTTGCTGTTGCGGCCGATGCGGATCGTCTCGTTGTCGCCGCGCACCACCACGCCGAACCAGACGCTGGCGTTCTCGCCCAGTTCCACGTTGCCGATCACCTGCGCGCTGTCGGCGACCCAGGCGCCGGCGCCGAGCGTCGGCGCCTTGCCGTCGAGTTCATAGAGGGCCATGAAGATGTTTCCGTAATTGACGCAACCTAGAATTGTAGGGATGCAGCTTCATCGCCGGGCGACCACGGCTTCCAACTCCCTCGCGGCCGCCGCAGCGCCCGCCATGGCGCCAGCCCGATGCCGCTAGCGTTCGCCGTCCCGGCCGCCTCGGGCGTCAACCTGGCCACCTGGTCGGTCGCCGCCGTCGCCACCGCCGGCGTCATCCTGCGGCCCTGGCGGGTGCCCGAGGCCGTCTGGGCGCTGGCCGGCGCGGTGCTGCTGGTGCTGGCCGGCCTGCTGCCCTGGGCCGATGCGGCGCGCGCCGTCGGCAAGGGTAACGACGTCTACCTGTTCCTGGGCGGGATGATGGTGCTGGCCGAACTGGCGCGGCGCGAAGGCCTGTTCGACTACGTGGCGGCGCGGGCAGTGCAGCGGGCCGACGGCAGCGCCGGGCGGCTGTTCGCCCTGGTCTATGGCGTCGGCGTGCTGGTGACGGTCTTCATGTCCAACGACGCGACCGCCGTGGTGCTGACCCCGGCGGTGTATGCCGCCGCCAAGAAGGCCGGCGTCAAGCCCCTGCCCTACCTGTTCGCCTGCGCGCTGGTGGCCAATGCGGCCAGCTTCGTGCTGCCGATCTCCAATCCGGCCAACCTGGTGGTGTTCGGCGACCGGCTGCCGGCGCTGCTGCCCTGGCTGGCGCAATTCATCGCGCCCTCGCTGGCGGCCATCGCGGGCACCTATTTCACGCTGCGGCTGCTGCACGCCGGCGACCTGGCCGGCACGGTGCATGGCGACATCGATGTGCCCCCGCTCACGGCCACCGGCAAGCTGGCCTTTGCCGGCATCGGCGCGGTGGCGCTGGCGCTGCTGGCGGCGTCCGCGGCCGGCTGGCCGCTGGGCTGGCCGACGCTGGTGGCATCGGGCGCCGCCGCCGCCGCCGTGCTGGTGCGCAAGCGCGAGTCGCCCTGGGTGCTGCTGCGCGAAGTGTCGTGGAGCGTGCTGCTGCTGGTGGCCGCGCTGTTCGTGCTGGTGGAGGCGCTTGCCGCCACCGGCGTGGTGCAGACGCTGAGCGCGGCGCTGCAATCGGCGGTCGCGGCGGCGCCGCGCGAATCGGCCTGGGGCGCGGGCATCGCGGTGGCGGTGCTGTGCAACCTGATGAACAACCTGCCGGCCGGGCTGGTGGCCGGCTCGGTGGTGGCGGCGGCCGACGTTCCCACTTTCGCGCGCAGCGCCATCGCGGTGGGCATCGACCTGGGGCCCAACCTGTCGGTGACCGGCTCGCTGGCGACCATCCTGTGGCTGATCGCGATCCGGCGCGAAGGCGAGAACGTTTCCGCGATGCACTTCCTGCGGGTCGGCGCCATCGTGATGCCGGTCAGCCTGCTGCTGGCGCTGGGCGCGCTGATGCTGCAGAACGCCTTCTGATGCGGACGGCACGGCAATGACGGCCCCGGAACTGCGCCGCCTCGCACTGCAGGCCCTGTGCACGGCGGACCCGCAGCAAAAGGTCGCCGCCGCGCAGGCCGCGGCGCAGCAGGCGGTGCAATTGCCGGTGGCTGCCGCCGCGCCGCTGCCGTCGGCGCCGGTGCCGGGACGCCCGGCGCGGCCGGCGCTGATCCATCCTTCCAAGGTGCCGCGGCGCTCGCCCTTCTCGCCCGAGGGCCTGGCGGCCCTGCTGCACGCCATCGCCCACATCGAGTTCAACGCGATCAACCTGGCGCTGGACGCGGCCTGGCGCTTCGACGCCATGCCGCGCGAGTACTACCTGGACTGGATGAAGGTGGCCGGCGAAGAGGCCCATCACTTCAGCCTGCTGCGCGAGCACCTGCAGTCCCTGGGCATGGACTACGGCGAGCTGCCGGCCCACGACAACCTGTGGTCGATGTGCGAGCGAACCAGCGACGACGTGCTCGGGCGCATGGCGCTGGTGCCGCGCACGCTGGAGGCGCGCGGGCTCGACGCCACGCCGCAGATCCAGGACAAGCTGCGCAAGGTCGGCAGCGCCGCGGCGCTGCGCGCGGTGGACATCCTGGAGATCATCCTGCGCGACGAGATCGGCCATGTCGCGATCGGCAACCGCTGGTACCGCTGGCTGTGCGATCGGGACGGACTCGACCCGGTGGCGCACTACCGCGTGCTGGCCGATCGCTACGACGCGCCGAAGCTCCATCCGCCCTTCAACGACGCCGCCCGTCGGAAAGCGGGATTTACTGACACGGAGCTGGCACGGTTGCTGATGTAGGGCGCGCCGCTTTGCGTCCACGATGACCCCGGCGATACGTTTGGCAACGCTCTTCACGAGCGGGAGGTGCGCGCCGCGCACCGGCCGGACGTTGTATATCCATCTCGTTCAAAAACGTTGGGAATCGACTCATGAAGAAATATCTGCGCAATTACGTCACGTCCGCTCTGTTCCTGCTGCCTGCAGCCATGGTGCTGGTCGCTGCCCCTGCCTCGGTGATGGCCCAGCCGGCCAGCCCGGAAGTGCAGTCGCTCGACGCCAACGCCGATGCCGGCCTGCAACCCGGCTCCATGCTGCGCTTTCGCCTGATCGGAACGCCCAGGGTCCAGGCCGCCGTGCGCATCGAGGGCCTGCGTGCCGCAGTGCCGTTGCGCGAGATGGCGCCCGGCGTCTACGTCGGCCGCTACACGCTCAAGCGCACCGACCGCGTCTCTCCCAACAGCAACGTGCGCGCCACGCTCAAGCGCGGCAACCGCATCAGCGTGGAAACCTTCACGATGGCGGAAGTCCTGAACGGCCAGTCGCCGGTGGCAGTCACCCCGCCGCCGGCGCCGCCCGTGGCCGTCGTGCCGGCGCTGCGCATCGAGCGCTTCGGCATGATGCCGGTGGAGCGCGTCGAGCCCGGCGCCGAACTGCAGTTCGCCGTGGAAGGCATGCCCGGATCGACCGTGTCGGTGGATATGCCCGGCGTGGAGCGCGACCTGCACCTGCGCGAAACGCGGCCCGGCCACTATGAAGGCAGCTACACCATCCGCCGCGCCGACAACATCAACCCGAACCGCCCGTTCGTGGCCACGCTGCGCAACGGCGACCGCGTCGTCACCTCCAGCCTGGCGATGCCGGCGGCCCACCCGGGCGCCGACAACCGCCCGGCCGGCGAGATGCGCCCGCCGATGGGCGAAGCGCGGCCCACCGCCGGCGACAACCGGCCGCCGTCGGTGTATGACTTCTCCCCGCGCGACGGCGACGTCGTGCCGGCCGGCGCGCCGGTGCGGATCGCGGCCCGCTTCGGCGACCACGGCGGCAGCGGCATCGACCCGGACAGCGTGCAGATCAGCGTGTCCGGCCGCAACGTCACGCGCGAAGCGCAGGTCAACCGCGAGTCGTTCAACTTCGTCGGCGCGCTGCCGCCGGGACGCCACACCGTGGACGTGACCATGCGCGACATGGCCGGCAACATGGTGCGCCAGGGCTGGAGCTTCGACGTCGCGCGCTGATCGGAGAACCGGATGAAACACCCCATGCGCAATTACCTGGCTTCGGCCTTCCTGCTGCTGCCGGCCGCGGCCAGCCTGGTGGCGCTGCCCGCCACCGCCATCGCCCAGCCGGCGCCGGAAGTGCGCTCGCTCAGCGCCCAGGCCGACGGACCGCTGGTGCCCGGCACCCTGGTCACCTTCACGCTGGAAGGCTCGCCGCGCGGCCAGGCCCGCGTGCACGTCCGCGGCCTGCGCGACGCAGTCGAACTGCAGGAGACGCAGCGCGGCGTCTACGTCGGCTCCTACACGGTCAGACGCGGCGACCAGGTGGAACGCAATGCACCCGTCCGCGCCACGCTGGAGCGCGACGACCGGGTGGCGGCCGCCAACTTCGGGCTGGCCGACCTGCTGCCCGTGCCGCGCCCGCTGCCGCCGCCGCGCGTCGCCGATCTGCGCATCGAGCGCTTCGGCATGGCGCCGGTGGAGCGCATCGAACCGGGCGTGGACCTGCGCTTCGCGCTGGAAGGAACGCCCGGCGCCGCCGTGGTGGTGGACCTGCCCGGCGTGGCCAACGACCTGGCCCTGCGCGAAGTGCGGCCGGGCGTCTACGAGGGCGGCTACACCGTGCGCCGCTCGGACAATTTCGACCCCAGGCGCCCGATCATGGCCACGCTGCGGATCGGCGACCGGATGGCCACCGCCAACCTGGCGATGCCCGCCACCCGCGCCGAGTTCGACCGCCAGCCGCCGCAGGTGTCCAACCTCAGCCCGCGCGACGGCGAGCAGATCCGCGTCGGCCCGCCGCTGCAGATCGGCGCCAGCTTCGACGACGGCCGCGGCAGCGGCGTCGACCCGGCCAGCGTGCAGATCCTGCTGTCCGGCCGCAACGTGACACGCGACGCCCAGATCACGCGCCAGGGCTTCAGCCTGCGCGCGGCCCTGCCGCCGGGGCGCCACACGGTGGACGTGACGGCGCGCGACATGGCCGGCAACACGGTGCGCAAGGCCTGGAACTTCGAGGTGACGGGCGGCATCGTCGCCAATCCGCCGGTGGTGGTCGTGCCGCCGGTCGTGGTGGCGCCGCCCCCGCGCATCGTGGTGCCGGCCGGTCCTGCCAGCCTGGCGGTGCAGATCGTCAACCAGTATCCCAACACCGAGATCGGACCCGACCCGGTGCTGATCAAGGGCCGCACGGCGCCCGGCGCGATGGTGCAGGTGACGGTGCGGGCGTTGCCGCCGCCGGCGCCCGCGGTCGGCCAGGAACGGATCGTCTATGCGCAGACGCTGCAGGCCGACGGCGAAGGCATCTTCTCGTTCACCATGGTGCCCGGCACGCCTTATCCGGGCGAGCGCTACGAGTTCTTCATGGTGGCCCGGCGCGGCGCCCAGGCGCAGGAAAGCCGCTTCTCGCTGACCCAGCGCGGGAGCTGAGGCCTCAGTCGGCCTTGATGCCGGCGGCCCGGATGATGCGGGCGTTGTTCTGCGATTCGCCGGCGATCTGCCGGGCGAACTCGGCGCGCGTGCCGCCGGTGGGCACGTTGTCGCTGCCCAGCAGCCGGGCCCGCAGGTCCGGCTGCGCCAGCGCCTTGTTGATCTCGGCGTTGAGCCGCTCCAGCAGCGGCTGCGGCACCGCCGCCGGCGCGAACACGCCGAACAGCGAGGTCATGTTGGCCGCCGGATAGCCCAGTTCGGCCAGCGTCGGCACGGCCGGCATCGCCTCCAGCCGCGCCGGCGCGCCCACCGCCAGGGCCCGCAGCTTGCCGGCCTTCATCTGCTGCACGATGGTGGGGCTGGTGTTGACCGAGAGCACCTCGAACTGCCCGCCGACGGCATCGGTGATCTGCTGGCCGCCGCCCTTGTACGGGATCGCCGTGATGTCCACCTTGGCCGCGGCCTTGAGCTGCTCCAGCAGGATGTTGCCCAGCGAGGCCGGGCCCGAGGTCGCCCAGCGCACCGCGCCGGGCCTGGCGCGGGCGGTCGCCAGCAGCGCCCCGAAGTCCTTGCTGTCGCTGGCCGGCGTCGCCAGCACCAGCACCGGCGAATACATCACGCTGGCCACCGGCGCGATGTCGCGCACCGGGTCGAAGGGCAGCTTGCCCAGGTGCGGGCTGAGCGTGAGCGGGCTGACGGCGGCAAAGCCCAGCGTGTAGCCGTCGGGCGCCGCCTTGGCCACCGCGTCGACGCCGATGCTGCCGCTGGCGCCGCCCTTGTTCTCCACCAGCACCGGCGTGTCCAGCTGCGCCGACAGCTTGTCGGCCAGCAGGCGCGCCACCATGTCGCTGACGCCGCCGGAGGGATAGGCCACGATCAGGCGGATCGGCCTGGCGGGCCAGTGGCCGGCCTGCGCATGAACGGCGGGAACGGCCGCCAGCAGGAAGGACGCCAGCAGGGCCAGGCCGGCGCGGCGGGAGAGCGGGTTGCGTTGGTTCATGGGTCGACGGTCTTCGGTTGTCGGTGTCAGCCGCGCGGATGGTGCTGCGCATGCAGCGACTTGAGCCGCTCGCGCGCGACGTGGGTGTAGATGGTGGTGGTCGAAATGTCGGCGTGCCCGAGCAGCATCTGGACCGCGCGCAGGTCGGCGCCGTGATTGAGCAGGTGGGTGGCGAAGGCGTGGCGCAGCGTATGGGGCGACAGCGGCGCGTTGATGCCGGCCGCCAGCGCATGCTTCTTCACGATCATCCAGAACATCACCCGCGACATGCCGCTGCCGCGCACCGTGACGAACAGGTCCTCGGTCTGGCGGCCGCCCAGGATCGCCGGCCGCGCCTCGGCCAGGTAGCGCACGATCCAGTCGCGGGCGATCTGGCCGAACGGCACCAGCCGTTCCTTGCCGCCCTTGCCCAGCACGCGCAGCACGCCTTCGTTCATGCCCAGGTTGAACAGCTTCAGGCCGACCAGCTCGCTCACCCGCAGGCCGCTGGCGTACATCAGCTCCAGCATCGCGCGGTCGCGCAGGCCCAGCGGTTCCTCGACGTCGGGCGCGGCCAGCAGCGCTTCCACCTGCGGCTCGCTCAGGGTCTTGGGCACGCGCAGCGCCTGCCTGGCCGACTGCAGCTTGAGCGTCGGGTCGGCGGCGATCATCCGCTCGCGCAGCGCCCAGCGGAAGTAGCGCTTGAAGACGGTGAGCCGCCGGTTGGCCGATGTCGCCTTGGTCTGGCTGTGGCGGGCGGCGAAATAGGCGTTCAGGTCCGATTCCGCGGTCGCCTCGATGGCCTTGCCCCGCTCCTTCAGCCAGCGGCCGTACAGCGTCAGGTCGCGCCGGTAGGCGGCCAGCGTGTTCTTCGACAGGCCCTCCTCGAGCCAGATCGCGTCGATGAACGCATCGACCGACGCTTCGCTCATGGCGCAGCTCAGTCGAGCTTGAGCTTGGCGGTTTCGACGACCTTCTTGTAGACCGCCAGTTCGGCCTTGATCTGCTCGGCGAACTGCTGCGGCGTGTTGCCGACGATGATGGAGCCGGTGTCTTCGATGCGCTTGCGCACGGCCGGATCCTGCAGCGCCTTCATCACGCCGTCATGGATCTTGGCGACCACTTCCGGCGGCAGGCCCTTGGGGCCGTAGATGCCGTAGAACGCCATGCGGTTGACCGGCTCCAGCCCCACTTCCTTGAAGGTCGGCACATTCGGCAGCGACGCCAGGCGCTGCGGCGCGGCGACCACGATCGGCACCAGCCGGCCTTCCTTGACCCACGGCAGGGTCGAGGGCACGTTGTCGAAGATCATCGGCACCTGGCCGGCGACGGTGTCGTTGAGCGCCGGGCCGGCGCCGCGGTACGGGATGTGGGTGACGAAGGTGCCCGACAGGCTCTTGTACAGCTCCATCTGCAGGTGGCCGATGCCGCCGGTGCCGGACGACGAATACGAATACTTGCCCGGCGACTTCTTCAGTTCGGCGACGAAGGACTTGTAGTCCTTGGCCGGGAACGACGGATTCACCGCGATGATGTTGGGCGTCGCCGCGATGTTGATGATGGGCGTGAAGTCGGTGACCGAGTTGTACGGAATCTTCGGGTTGATCGCGGGATTGGCCGCGACCGTCGACACCGTCGCCACGCCCAGCGAATAGCCGTCCGGCGCCGCGCGCGAGGCATCCAGCGCGCCGACCACGCCGCCGCCGCCGGCCTTGTTCTCCACCACCACGCTCTGGCCCAGGGCCTTGCCCAGCGGCTCGGCGATCACGCGGGCGATGATGTCGGTGGTGCCGCCGGGGGCGAAGGGCACGACCAGCTTGATCGTCTTGTTGGGATAGGCTTGGGCGAAGACGGGGCCGGCGCTGGCCACCGCGAGAGCGGCGGCGGACAGGGCAAACCAGTGGCGGCGATTCATGCGGACTCCTTGGATATCGTAAAGCGGGTAACCCGGCATCGTATGCGAAATGCGCTGCCCCCAGAGGCTGCACCGCTGAGGGCATACCCGGTCAGCGCAAGCGCTCGGCTATGCTCGCCCCGGTGAATTACGCGCAGCTGCTGTTTCCGGACTTCTCGCTCATACTTTGCGGCTACCTGGTGTGCCGCTACACGGCGCTCGATCGCAGCGTGTGGGAGCCGGTCGAAGGGCTGGTGTACTACTTCCTGTTTCCCGTGCTGCTGTTCCAGTCGATCGTGCGCAACCCGCTGGACCTGGCGGCCACCTCGGGCCTGATCGGCGCCGGCCTGCTGATGGGCGTGGCCGGCATCGCGCTCGCGTACTCGGTGCCCTGGTGGCCGTGGATCGGCCGGCACGTGGATGCGCGCGAGCACGCCGGCGCGGCGCAGGTCGCGTTCCGCTTCAATTCCTTCATCGCGCTGGCGCTGGCCGAGCGGCTGGCCGGCGGCCCGGGGCTGGCGCTGATCGCGGTGCTGATCGGCGTCAGCGTGCCGCTGTACAACGTGGCCGCCGTGTGGCCGATGGCGCGCCACGCCAACACCGGCTTCCTGCGCGCGCTGCTGCGCAACCCGCTGATCATCGCCACCCTGCTGGGGCTGGCGGCCAACCTCGCCGGGCTGCGCATCCCGGTGTGGCTGGAGCCGACCTTCGGGCGCATCGGCGGCGCCTCGCTGGCGCTGGGCCTGATGGCCGCCGGCGCGGGCATGCAGCTGGGGCCGCTGGGCCGGGCCAAGGCGCTGGCCTTCGCGCTGCTGTCGATCCGGCACCTGCTGATACCGCTGACGGCGTTCGGGCTGGCGCGGCTGTTCCGGCTGGACCCGGTGCAGACCACGGTGCTGCTGGCCTTCTCGGCGCTGCCGACGGCCTCCAGCTGCTACGTGCTGGCCGCGCGCATGGGCTACAACGGCCCCTATGTCGCCGGGATGGTCACGCTGTCCACCGTGCTCGGGGTGGCAAGCCTGCCCTTCGCCCTGGGGCTGCTGCGCTAGCGTCCGCCAGACCCGCAAGCACCGCGGCCTCACTGCGCCGGGGCCGCGCCCGACTGCGCCAGCGCCCACGCCACGTGCTCGCGCACCAGCGCGCTGGGATGGTGCTGGCGCGCCAGCAGCGCGGCGCGCAGCGGCGCGTCGTCCGCCGCCGCCAGCGCGTTGCCGATCGCCACCGCGATGTTGCGCAGCCAGCGCTCGTGGCCGATGCGGCGGATCGGGCTGCCCTCGGTGCGGCGCAGGAACTGCTCCTCGCTCCAGCCGAACAGCTCCGCCAGCTGGCTGCCGACCAGGCCGGCGCGCTCGTCGAAATCGGGCAGCGCACTGCGCCTGGCGAACTTGTTCCAGGGGCACACCAGCTGGCAGTCGTCGCAGCCGTAGATGCGGTTGCCCAGCAGCGGGCGCAGCTCCATCGGGATCGGCCCGTGGTGTTCGATGGTGAGGTAAGAGATGCAACGGCGCGCATCGAGCTTGCCGGGCGCGACGATGGCCTGCGTCGGGCAGATCGCGATGCAGGCGCTGCAGCTGCCGCAGTGCTCCGTCACCGGTGCGCTGGGCGGCAGCGCGAGATCCACGTAGATCTCGCCCAGGAAGAACATCGAGCCGGCGTCGCGATCGAGCACCAGCGTGTGCTTGCCGCGCCAGCCCTGGCCGCTGCGCGCGGCCAGCTCCGCCTCCAGCACCGGCGCCGAATCGGTGAAGACGCGGTGGCCGAAGGGGCCGATCTCCCGGGCGATGCGGTCACTCAGCTGCTGCAGCCGGGCGCGCAGCACCTTGTGGTAATCGCGGCCCCGCGCATAGAGCGAGACGATGCCCTCGCGCGGGCGCTGCAGGCGCGCCATTTCCACCGCCTGCCAGCCGGGCGGCGTGGCCGCCGGCAGATAGTCCATCCGTGCGGTGATCACGCTGACGGTGCCGGGGACCAGTTCCGCCGGCCGGGCCCGCTTCATCCCGTGGGCCTGCATGTAGGCCATTTCGCCGTGAAAGCCGTTGGACAGCCATGCCGAAAGCCCCGGCTCGGCCGAGGACAGGTCGACGCCGGCCACGCCGATTTGGGAAAATCCGCAATCGATGGCCCACTGGGCCACCTGCGCCACCAATTGAGGACCGTCGATCTGACTGCTGCTGAACACCACCCGCCGATTGTAGGAAGCGCGGACCTGCGCCTGGACTGGACCAGCGAGGAAGAATGCGCGGCCTTCGCGCAGCGGCTGGCGGCCCATCCGGCCATCGGCAACGCCTTCATCGAACTGCATGGGGAGCTGGGCGCCGGCAAGACCACGCTGGTGCGCCACATCCTGCGCGCGCTCGGCGTGCAGGGCCGCATCAAGAGCCCCACCTATGCCGTCGTCGAGCCGTACGTCGTGGCCGTTCGTCCTGAGCCTGTCGAAGGGCGGCCGGCCCAGGACGAGGCGGAGCTGGCGATCTGGCATTTCGACTTCTACCGCTTCAGCGATCCGCGCGAATGGGAAGACGCGGGCTTTCGCGACCTGTTCGCCAGCCCGGGCCTGAAGCTGGCGGAGTGGCCGCAGAACGCCGGCGCCCTGCTGCCCAGGGCCGACCTGGTGGTCCGCATCGAGGTCGGGGCGGACGACGTGCGCCACGTGACGCTGGCGGCGCAGACGCCGCTGGGCCGGGAGCTGCTGCAATGAGGCGGCGCGAGCTGGTGCAGGGCGGCACGCTGGTGCTGCTGCTCGGGGCGCAGCAGATCGCCAGCGGCGCCACCATCCTGGCGGTGCGGGTCTGGCCGGCGCCCGACTACACGCGCGTCACCATCGAGTCCGACGGCCTGCTGGTGTCGCGCCAGGTGGTGGTGCCGGACCCGCCGCGGCTGGCGGTGGACATCGAGGGCATCCAACTCAATCCCGCGCTGCGCGAGCTGGTGGCCAAGGTCAAGCCGGACGATCCCTTCATCGCCGGCATCCGGGTCGGCCAGGGCGCGCCCTCGGGCGTGCGGCTGGTGATCGACCTGAAGCAGGCCGCGCTGCCCCAGGTGTTCAGCCTGCCGCCGGTCGCGGCCTACCAGCATCGGCTGGTGGTGGACGTGTATCCGCGCAAGGCCGCCGATCCGCTGGAGGAACTGATCGCCCAGCGCATGAAGGACAGCCAGGCGCAGCCGGCGCCGGCGCCGGCCGGCGACCCGCTGGGCGAACTGATCGCCAGGCAGAGCCAGCGGCCCGCCAGCGCGCCGCCCGCAGCGCCGCCAGCGCCGGCGCCGCAGCGCCCGGCGCCGGCCACCGCGCGTGCGCAACGCACCGACCGCCTGATCATCGTGGCGCTGGACCCGGGCCACGGCGGCGAAGACCCGGGCGCGACCGGGCCGTCCGGCACGCGCGAGAAGGACGTGGTGCTGCAGATCGCGCAGCGGCTGCAGCAGCGCATCAACGCCACCGTCGTCAACGGCAACCCGATGCGCGCCTACATGACGCGCGACGCCGACTTCTTCGTGCCGCTGCACCAGCGCGTGCAGAAGGCGCGGCGGGTGCAGGCCGACCTGTTCGTGAGCCTGCATGCGGACGCCTTCCTCACGCCGTCGGCCAAGGGCGCGAGCGTGTTCGCGCTCAGCCAGAACGGCGCCTCCAGTTCGGCGGCGCGCTGGATGGCGGACAAGGAGAACCGGGCCGACCTGATCGGCGGCGTCAACATCAAGACGCAGGACGTGCACCTGGCGCGCGCGCTGCTGGACATGAGCACCACCGCGCAGATCAACGACAGCCTCAAGCTCGGTGGCGCGCTGCTCGGCGAGATCGGCAACGTCGGCGCGCTGCACAAGCGCAACGTGGAACAGGCCGGCTTCGCGGTGCTCAAGGCGCCGGACATCCCCAGCGTGCTGGTGGAAACCGCGTTCATCAGCAACCCCGACGAAGAGGCGCGCCTGCGCAGCGACGCCTACCAGGAGCAGCTGGCCGACGCGATCATGCGCGGCATCAACCGCTACTTCCTGAAGAATCCGCCGCTGGCGCGCAACCGCCCCTTGTAACGCATTGCGTTCGAGTGTGATTTCGGCCGACGCAGGCCGACGGGGTGCGGCGATATCTTCCTACACCCCCGTTTGCGCCGGGTTCATACATTGATCTCACAGGCTTGGGAGCGGCTCACACCGCGCACGAAGTCGGCCTGGAACCAACCAACCATGAAGGTGAATCTGATGAACACGAAAATTCTCGCGGCTGTTGCAGCCGCAGCGGTGATGGGTCTGTCCGGCTGTGCCAACATGGACCGCCAGACGGCGGGAACGGTCGGCGGCGCCGTGGTCGGCGGCGTGGTGGGCGATGCCCTGCTCGGCGGCCCGCTCGGCACCGTGGGTGGCGCGGCTGCCGGTGCCTACATCGGCAACCAGGCCACCAAGCCCGATCGCCGCCGTTGATCCGGCCTCAGATGGGGTAGATCAGCGAGTTGAGCACCATCTCGCTGTCGTACACGCAAAGCCGGCTGCGCAAGCGCAGGCCGGCTTCGGTGCGCACGATCTCGTCGATGTAGCGCCCGACGTTGTACACCTCGCTGGCATCGCCCGGGCGGGTGCGGAACACCGCGTAGTTCGACTGCGCCCTGACCAGGCCACCGTCGTCGGACAGAACCCGGGCCGGGCCCACCACGTGGCGCATGTAGTACGGCCCGTGGTAGATGGTCTGCGTCACGCCGTAGACCCGGTCCTTCATCATTCCCTTGCTTTCCAGCGCGATCAGCGCCAGCGGCAGGCCGCGGTCGAAGTTCTCCCGCGCCTGCACCTTGTACTGGCCGTCGTCCAAAAAGAACTCCGGCCAGTCGTCGAAGCGCGCCTCGTCCAGCGCTGCGCAGTAGGCGGCGTTGAGCCGGTCGACCTGCATCTGCAGGAACAGGGCTTCGACAGGCTCAGCCCGAACGGTGGCGTCGCTCATACGGCCATCACCTTCTTCCAGTAGGCGTACATGCTGCGGATCAGGGTCTCGGTCACCATGTGGCCGCTGGGCCCGGTGCCGGTGCCATCGAGCTCGCACAGGGTGCTGCCGCCCTCGCCCCACTGGGCGAAGCCCTGCTGGCTGAACTGGATCACCTCGCCGTCGTCGGCGCTGACGAAGCCGGCCGGCCCGAACAGGTTGGCCTGGCGCAGGCGCCGGCGCGTCATCTCCGGCGTGTCGTCGGCGAAGCCGAAATGGGTCCAGACGAAATCGAACTCGCCCTCGCCGCGCGGCACGATGTGGCGGGTGGACAGCGAGTTGACCTGCTGCTGGATGATCAGGCTGGGAAACAGCGTGATCATGGTGACCGATGGCGTGAGTTTGCTGCCGGGATGGGCCGGATCGTCGATGGTCCACCAGGCTTCCGGCACCACGTCCAGCAGGCGGTCGTCGTGCAGCGCCATGTTGGCCTTGAACGACGTGACGCCGGCCGTGACCGCTGCGTTGTGCCCGCCCTCGTTGCGGCTGGAGACCATCACCGCATGCCGGCCGTGCGCGTCCATCACCATCCGGCTCTTCTGGTCGGCCCGCCACAGCCCGAAGGTGACGAACCAGGTGTGCAGCAGGCCCGGATGGTACGGGTCCTTGATGTTTTCCATCATCAGCTTCCAGTTGCCCGGAATGCGCTGGCGGTTGTAGCCCAGCAGGCTGAGCGTGCGGCCTGTCCCGAGCTCCGTCGAAGGGCCTTGGAAGATGCGGTCCAGCCAGGGTTTGAGCTCGGGACCGAGATAGTCCTGCAGCGGCTCGACGCTGTCGCTGAAGGTCGCGAACACCAGGCCGTGCAGCACCGCCACGCGCAGCTTGGTCAGGCCGTGGTCCTTCAGCTCGAAGCCGGCCGGCATGCCACCGTTGACGCAGTCGCCGTCCTTCACCCCGTCCTTGAACGGCAGCCCCGCCAGGTCGCCATTGAGCTTGTAGGTCCACTGGTGATACGGGCAGACGAAGCTGCGGGCGTTGCCGTGCTGCTGCTGGCAGAAGCGCACGCCGCGATGGGCGCAGCGGTTCTCGACCACCCGGATGCCGCTGTCAGTGGCGCGGTCCTTCGGCGCCACCCGGTCGCGCACCATGATCACCTGGCGCTCGCCGATGTGGCTCAACTTGAAGTCGCCGGTGTTGGGGATCTCCACCTCCAGTCCCACGTACGACCAGTGCTCGCCGTAGAAGATCTTGTCCAGCTCGCGGGCGTAGAGCTGCGCGTCCGTGTAGGCCCAGAAGGGCACGCGGCTGGATCCCGGCTCGCTCCAGCGCGACAGGCTTTGCGGTGCATTCATTGCTTGTCTCCTGGGAAGTCACAAGACGGGCAGCCCGACGCCCTCAGCCCACCAGGGCAGCCTTGCGCCTGGCCTTCCAGGCGCCGAACAGGATCACGACGCCCGGAATGAAGATCATGGCCCAGATGATCTTGTCCAGGTGCAGCTTGACCCAGGGGATGCCCCCGAACAGGTAGCCGGCGGTGACGACGCCGCCGACCCACAGCACGGCGCCGGTGACGTCGTACAGCGTGAACTTGCGGCGGGTCATCTCGGCGACGCCGGCCACGAAGGGCGCGAAGGTGCGCAGGAAAGGCATGAAGCGCGCCGCCACGATGGTGATGCCGCCGTGCCGTTCATAGAACTCGTGGGCCTGCAAAAAGGCGCGCTTGTTGAAGAAGCGCGATTGCTCCCACTGGAACACCTTCGGCCCGAAGAAGCGGCCGATCGTGTAGTTGCTCTGGTTGCCCAGCACCGCGGCGGCGATCAGCAGGCCGATCGACAGCGGCAGGCTCATCAGGCCCAGCCCGCACATCGCGCCGACCACGAACAGCAGCGAGTCGCCGGGCAGGAAGGGCATCACGACGACGCCGGTCTCCACGAAGATGATCACGAACAGCAGGGCGTAGACCCAGGCGCCGTAGTTGCGCACGAAGGTTTCGAGGTAGGTGTCGACGTGCAGGACGAAGCCGACGATAAAGGTGACGAATTCCATCGGACGATTATCCCCCGGCGGCGCGCGCCGGCCGCCGGTGGTTATGCTGGCGGAAATGAACTCATCGGGTGGCATTCGATATTTCGCGCGGTTCTACGCCGGTGCGGTGCTGCTGGCGGGAAGCGCCCTGGCGGCGCTCACCTGGTATGCCGTGGCAAGAGGCGACTCCGAGTCCCGGGACCGGGAGGACGAACAGCGCTTTGCGCAGCTCACCTACGAAGTGACCAGCAAGGTGGAGCAGGCCTACACGATGCTGCGCGGCGTGCAGGGCCTGTTCCTGGCCTCCGACAACGTCACCCGTGCCGATTTCCACCAGTACGCCCGCGCCCTGCGGGTCGGCGAAGGCGCCGAGCTGCAGGCGTTGCAGTTCGCGCGCTGGGTGCCGCAGCAGGAGCGTGCCGCCTTCGAGGCCGCGGTGCGGGCCGACGCCTCGCTGCAGCCGGGCGGCTACCCGGAGTTCCGGATCGTCCCGCCGGGCGAGCGGCCCTTCTACGTCGCCACCGAATTCAACGAGCCGATGCAGGGCAACGAGGCCGCCTTCGGCTTCGACACGGCGTCCGGCCCGGTGCGCGCGGCGGTGCTGGAGGCCTCGCGCGACACCGGCGAGGCGACGGCGTCGGCGCCCTTTACCCTGGTGCAGACCGGCAAGACCGGGCTGGTGATCCGCGCACCGATCTACCGGCGCGGCGCGACCCTGCGCAACGTCCAGGACCGGCGCCGCGAATACCGCGGCCAGGTCTCGGTGGTGTTCGTTGCCGACCACCTGCTGGGGACGGCGTTGGGACACCACCTGCTGCCGGAAACCGAGATCAGCCTGACCGACGCCGGCGCGGTCGACGGCCCGGCGCCGGGCGCCTCGGGCCTGCTGCTGCTGGGACGGTACGGCAACCTGCCGGCGCGGTCGCCCTGGCGGGAGGAACGCACGCTGGCCCAGGTGATTGCCGTCCACGGCCGCTTCTGGTCGATCGAGATGCGCTCGCGCCCGGTCGACTCGCTGCTGCACGGCAAGGCGCTGACCGCCGGCCTGCTGGTGCTGACGCTGACCCTGCTGGTGGCGGGCCTGCTGCGGCGGGCGATCGGCCAGCGCGACCGGGCCCAGGCCCGCGCCAGTGCCGTCCTTTCCGCCACCCTGACCGGCATCATCGCGATCGACACGGCCGGCCTGATCCGCTCGGCCAACCCCGCCGCCTGCAGCCTGTTCGGGCATCCGGAGGGCGAACTGCTCGGGCAGCCGTTCTCGATGCTGGTGCCGGAACTGGCGCGCGACGGCATGCCGCAGGTGGGCACGGTGCGCAACGTCGTCGGCGTCACGCGCGACGGCCAGCCGCTGGAGCTGGCGATGTCGCTGGGCGAAGTGACCGGCGGCGGCAGCCCCCAGTTGCTGGCGTCGTTCCACGACATCTCGATCGAGAAGCGGATCCAGGAGCAGCAGCGCAGCTTCGCGCGCGAACTCGAGGGCACCGTGGCGTCCCGCACCGCCGACCTGACCCGGGTCAACCAGGAGCTGGAGGCCTTCGCCTATTCGGTGGCGCACGACCTGCGGGCGCCGGTGCGCCACGTGCACGGCTTCGCGCGGGTGCTGGAATTGCGGCACGGCGCCGGCATGGACGACAAGGCCCGCGACTACCTGGGCCGGATCGTCGCCGCCGCCCACGGCATGGGCCGGCTGATCGACCACCTGTTGGCCTTCTCGCAACTGAGCCACCACGAGCTGGCCGTGGGGCCGGTGGACCTCAACGAGGTGCTGCGCGGCTGCATCGACGCGCTGGCGCCGGAGCTGGAGGGGCGGGCCGTCGAATGGCGGATCGGCCCGCTGCCGGTGGTGCAGGGCGACGCCGCCCTGCTGGCCCAGGTGATGTCCAACCTGGTGGGCAATGCGGTGAAGTACTCGGCCCGCAGCACGCCGGCGCTGATCGAGGTGTTCAGCGAGGATGCCGGCCCGGACCAAGACTGCATCGCCATCCGCGACAACGGGGTGGGCATCGACATGCAGTACGTGCACCGCCTGTTCAAGGTGTTTTCGCGGCTGCACCACCAGGACGAATTCGAGGGCACCGGGGTCGGCCTGGCCAACGTGCGGCGCATCGTGGAGCGCCACGGCGGCAAGGTCTGGGTGGAGAGCGAGCCGGGCGCCGGCGCCTGTTTCCGGTTTACGCTGCCGCGCCGAACTGGTAGTGTCTGAACCCTATGCCGCATGACAGTCTCCAGCCGATCCTGATCGTCGACGACAGCGACGACGACGTCGAACTGTTCCGCATCGGGCTGGAGGAAGCGCAGCTGGCCAACCCGATCGTCGTCTGCCGCGACGGCGTGCAGGCCATGGACTACCTGCTGCGGCGCGGCGAGTACGACGGGCGCGAGGACGTGCTGCCGCTGGTGGTGCTGACCGACATCAAGATGCCGCGCATGGACGGCCTGGACCTGGTGCGCGCGATCCGCCGCGAGCCCAGCCTGCACCTGCTGCCGGTGGTGATCATGACCTCGTCCAACCAGCACCTGGACGTGGAGGCCGGCTATGCGGCCGGGGTCAACGGCTTCGTGACCAAGCCGGTCGGCTACGAAGGCCTGATCGCCTGCGCGCGCGCGGTCGGCGTCTACTGGGGGCTGTTCAACCAGCCGGCCGGCCGCGGCGGCCGAACCTAAAATACCCCGGTGCCAGCTTCCCTCCCCACCGTTTCCCCACCCGCCCCCCGCCGCCCGATCCGCGAACTGCCCGACGAACTGGTCAGCCAGATCGCGGCCGGCGAAGTGGTGGAACGCCCCGCCTCGGTGGTGCGCGAACTCACCGACAACGCGCTGGACGCCGGCGCCACCCAGGTCACGGTGCGGCTGCTGGCCGGCGGCGTGCGGCTGATCTCGGTGGAGGACGACGGCAGCGGCATCCCGCGCGAGGAACTGCCGATCGCGCTGCGGCGCCATGCCACCAGCAAGATCGGCTCGCTGCAGGACCTGGAGTCGGTGGGCACGATGGGGTTTCGCGGCGAGGCGCTGGCGGCGATCGGCTCGGTGGCCGAACTGACGCTGCTGTCACGCTGCGCCGGCCAGGCCAGTGCCTTCGCGCTGGACGCCCGCAGCGGCGAGCTGCGGCCGGCGGCGCGCGCCATCGGCACCAGCGTGGAAGTGAAGGAACTGTTCTTCAGCACGCCGGCGCGCCGCAAGTTCCTCAAGAGCGACGCCACCGAGCTGGCCCATTGCATCGAGGCGGTGCGCCGCCACGCACTGGCGCGCCCGGACGTCGGCTTCGCGATCTGGCACGAGGGCCGGCTGGTGGAACAGTGGCGGCCGGCCACGCGCGAGCAGCGGCTGGCCGACGTGCTCGGGGACGAACTGATCGACCAGGGCGTCGCGGTGGAATACAGCGCCGGGCCGATCCGGGTCAGCGGCCGCGCCGGCATCCCCGACCTGGCGCGGGCCCGGGCCGACCACCAGTTCGCCTACGTCAACGGCCGCTACGTGCGCGACAAGGTGATCACGCACGCGGCGCGCAGCGCCTACGAGGACGTGCTGCACGGCCAGCGCCAGCCGGTCTACGCGCTGTACGTGGAGATCGACCCGGCCCGCGTCGACGTCAACGTGCACCCCACCAAGATCGAGGTGCGCTTTCGCGACAGCCGCGAGGTGCACCAGGCCGTGCGCCATGCGGTGGAATACGCGCTGGCCGCGCCCAGGGCTGCCTTGGCGCTCCAGCAGGAACAGCCGCCAGCGAGGGAAGACGGCTTGCCGGCGTCGGCGACGTGGCAGCAGCCGGCGATGAATTTCGCGCCGGAGATCGGCAACCGCGTCTCCGATCTCGCGGCGCTGTGGAACGCCAACCCTTCCGTTCGCCCGGAGCCCGTCGAAGGGCTGGCGGGGGCTTCGACCCTTCGACAGGCTCAGGACAGGCCAAGCCCAGGGCGAACGGCTTTACCTGATGACGCGATTTCTCCCCTGCCCGCCGGCGCCTGGCCGCTCGGCCGCGCGATCGCGCAGCTCCAGGGCATCTACATCCTGGCCGAAAACCAGCAGGGCCTGGTGATCGTCGACATGCATGCGGCGCACGAGCGCATCGTCTACGAACGGCTCAAGCTGCAGATGGACACCGACCGGATCGCCAGCCAGCCGCTGCTGATCCCGGCCACCTTCGCCGCCACGCCACAGGAGATCGCCACCGTGGAAGCCTGCACGCAGGCGCTGGCCGCGCTCGGGCTGGAGATCACGCCCTTTTCGGCGAAGACGCTGGCGGTGCGCGCGGTGCCCACCAGCCTGGCGCAGGGCGACGCGGTGGAACTGGCGCGCAGCGTGCTGGCCGAACTGGCGCAGCACGACGCCAGCACGGTGGTCGAGCGCGCCCGCAACGAGCTGCTCGGCACCATGGCCTGCCACGGCGCGGTGCGCGCCAACCGCAAGCTCACGCTGGAGGAGATGAACGCCCTGCTGCGCCAGATGGAGCAGACCGAGCGCTCCGACCAGTGCAACCACGGCCGCCCCACCTGGCGCCAGCTCTCCGTGCGCGAGCTCGACGCGCTGTTCATGCGCGGCCGCTGAGGCTGGCGCTTCACGCCAAAGCTGTCATGCCGGGCCGCGACGCGGCACCAGACGCTTGTGCGCCGACGACCCCGTCGATCAGCGAGACGCATCCATGCTCCTTGATGACGGTATTGGCATTCGTTGCGTCTGGGTCCCGGGTCAAGCTGGGGACGACAATGCCTGGACGACACGCTCGAATGACAATCGCTGAACTTTCCGCCCCGCCGGCCGCTCCGACCCTGGCATGAAACGCTGGATCCTGTTCCTGGCGGCCGCCCTGGCCGCCCTGCTCACCCTGGGCTGTGCCACCCTGGACGAGCACGAGCGGGCCTGGATCTTCCAGCCCAGCGACCGGGCCTGGGGCGGCAGCGCCGCGCTGGCCCAGGACATGGACGACGTCTGGATCGATTTCAGCTCGAAGGTGACCGACGCGCCGGCCCGGCTGCACGGACTCTGGCTGGCGGCCGACGGACCGCACGCGGCGCGGGCCCCGGTGCTGCTCTATCTGCACGGCGCCCGCTGGAACGTGGAAGGCTCGGCGCCGCGCATCCGCCGCATGCAGGAACTGGGCTTCTCGGTGCTGGCCATCGATTACCGCGGCTTCGGCAAGAGCACCGCCGGCCTGCCGTCGGAGGCGACCGCCTACGAGGACGCGCGGGCCGCCTGGGACTGGCTGGCCGCCAGGTACCCGCGGCGCGACCGCTACATCTTCGGCCACTCGCTGGGCGGCGCCATCGCCATCGACCTGGCGGCCCAGGTGGACGACGAGCGCGGCACCATCGTCGAAGGCACCTTCAGCTCGATCCCGGACGTCGCCGGCACCATGAAGTGGGGCTGGCTGCAGGGCTCGTGGCTGCCGGCCGCGCTGATCACGCAGCGCTTCGAGTCGATCAAGAAGGTGGCGAAGATCCATTCGCCGCTGCTGGTCGTGCACGGAGAAAACGACAACCTGATCGCCAGCGCGCTGGGCCGAAAACTCTACGACGCAGCGCAGGGCCGCAAGCAGTTCCTGCTGGTGGCGGGCGGCTCGCATTTCAGCACGATGTCGCTCGGCCAGGCGCAATACCGCCAGGCACTGGCTCAGCTGTTCAGCCTGCACTGACGCAGGGCTGACAGTGCCCATGCGCTGTCGAGGCGCCGTCCTACAAACCGATGTCGTCGTGCCGCGTTGGGAGAGAGCCGGATTGTCGGCGTCAGGAGAAATCCCCCATGAAGAAGACTTTGATCGCTATCGCTGCCACGGCCCTGTTCGGCCTGTCCACCTTCGCTTCGGCCCAGAGCCCGGCCACGACGGCGCCTGCAGCCACCACCGCCCCGGCAGCCAGCGCCGGCGACCTGGCCGGCACCAAGGACGACGCCAAGGCCCTGAAGAAGTCGGCCGACGCGACCTACAAGGATGCCAAGAAGGCCTGCAAGCCGATGAAGGGCGCCGAGGAAAAGGCCTGCATGAACGACGCCAAGCTGGCCCACGAAAAGGCAGAAGCCAAGGCCAAGGGCATCCATGAAATGGCCGAAGCCAAGACCGACAAGGAAAAGGCCAAGGTCATGGACAAGTACAACAAGGAACTGTCCAAGGCCGACAAGAAGTACGCCAAGAAGTCCTGAGGCGCGAGCGCCCCCGGCACGCCGCGCTAGCCGCGGCGCCGGATGCCGCCGCCCAGCGGCGTGTAGCGCAGCACCTTGCTCAGGCCCTCGCGCCCGCTGGCGGCGCGGGCGGCCAGCGCGGTGGCGCCCAGCGCGCCCAGCGCCTGCACCACCATCGAGCGGCGGCGGCGGGTCGCCAGCCACAGCCCGATGCCGGCGCCCAGCACGATCCAGTGCTCGCCCGGAAAGCCGGGACGGGCATCGTCATATTCCTTGATCTTCTTCAGTGTCGAAATCGCGTCGCCCATGTGCTGTCCTCGTGCTGATGTGTCACCGGCCATCGTACGGACCGCACGCGGGCGCCCGCGTAGGAGGTGGCCCTCTCCGGGCAAAAAAACGGCCGGGCAAGCCCGGCCGTCAAAGGCTGTGGCACCGCTGCCTTCAGTGCCTGCCACTTTCCCGGAGAACGCCCTTGAGGTCGCCGCTCTTCTTTTCGGCCTTGCCGGCCTGTTCGCGCGCGTGGCCCTTGACCTCCTGTTCCTTGCTGCCGATCAGCTTGCCGGCCTGTTCCTGGACCTCGCCGGCCGCTTCCTTGACGCTACCCTTGACTTGCTGCTTGTTCATCTGTGTTCCTTCGAACTGGTTGACATGAATCCAAGTTAGGACCGGGCCGCCGGCCAGGGAGCCGGCAAGCCTCCTGTCCGCTCGTCGTCAACCTCCTACAGGGCCTGTCGCGCGGCCGCGGCGTGCTGTTCTGCTACCCTTTAGCGATGCCCGTCGCGCCACCCGCCCCCGCCTCCGGCCGCATCGCGGCCGGCGCTGCGCGCGTGCTGGCGCTGGCCGGCCCGACCGCCTCCGGCAAGAGCGCGGCGGCGCTGGCGATCGCGCGCCGCCAGCCGTGCGAGATCATCAGCGTCGATTCGGCGCTGGTGTACCGCGGCATGGACATCGGCACCGCCAAGCCCAGCGCCGCCGAACGCGCGGCGGTGCCGCACCACCTGATCGACATCCGCGATCCGCTGCAGGCCTACAGCGCCGCCGACTTCGTGGCCGATGCCACGGCGCTGGTGGCGCAGATCAACGCCCGCGGCAAGCTGGCGCTGCTGGTGGGCGGGACCATGCTGTACTTCAAGGCGCTGTTCGAGGGCCTGGACGCGATGCCGCCGGCAGACGCCAGCGTGCGCGACGAGCTGGAGGCGGAGGCGGCGATCAACGGCTGGCCGGCCATGCACGCGGCGCTGTCGCACGTGGACCCCGTCACCGCCGCGCGGCTGGCGCCCAACGACGCGCAGCGGATCCAGCGCGCGCTGGAGGTGTTCCGCATCAGCGGCCGGCCGCTGTCCAGTTTCCACGTGGCGCGCCAGCACAAGACCGGGCGCGGCCTGGCGGCTCCCCTGCTCTCGCTGGAACCGCAGGAGCGCAGCTGGCTGCATGCGCGGATCGCGGACCGCTTCGACGCGATGCTGGCGGCGGGCTTCCTGGACGAAGTGATGGCGCTGCGGGCGCGCGGCGACCTGGACCCGGGCCTGCCCAGCATGCGCTGCGTCGGCTACCGGCAGGCGTGGGAGCTGCTGGACGCGCAGGCGGCGCAGGGCGGCGAGTTCCCGCTGGACGAACTGCGCCAGCGCGGCATCTTCGCCACCCGCCAGCTGGCCAAGCGCCAGCTCACCTGGCTGCGCGGCATGCCGCAGCGGCAGGTGATCGCCTGCGATGCGCCGGATGCGCTGCAGCAGGTGCTGGACGCGGCGGCGCAGGCGCAATGAGCCTGGTCGTGCGCCAGCTGGCCAAACGCTACGGCGAGTCCGTGGTGTTTCGCAACGTCTCGCTGGAAGTGGGCGCCGGCGAGTTCGTCGCCATCGTCGGCGAATCGGGCGTGGGCAAGTCCACGCTGCTCAACTGCCTGGCCGGCCTGGACACGTGGGACGAAGGCAGCGTCGCGGTGGACGGCGTCGACCTGGCGACGCTGGACGACGAGGCCCGGGCGCTGCTGCGGCGCCGGCGCATCGGCTTCGTGTTCCAGGCCTTCCACGTGCTGCCGCACCTGGACGTGGCGCAGAACGTCGGGCTGCCGCTGATGCTGCTGGGGCAGCCTGACCCGGTGCGGGTGGAACGGATGCTCGATGCGGTCGGCCTGGCGGGCCTGGGCCCGCGGCTGCCGCAGCAGCTCAGCGGCGGCCAGCTGCAGCGGGTGGCGATCGCGCGGGCCCTGGTGCACCAGCCGGCCTTCCTGCTGGCCGACGAGCCGACCGGCAACCTCGACCCGGCCACCGCCCTGCGCGTCATGGACGTGCTGCTGGCGCAGACCCGCGAGCATCGCGCGTCGCTGGTGCTGGTCACGCATTCGGTGGCGGCCGCCGCGCGCGCCGACCGCGTGCTGCATCTCACCAGCGAAGGCATCCGGCCCGACTAGGCGCAAGCGGCGGGTCAGCGGCGCACAATTCCCCATGGCAACCAGAAAACCGACATCCTTCCCGGCGCCCGCCGCAAGCGATGCGCCGCTCTCCTCCACCGTCCCGGCGCCCTCCTCGCTGCGGCTCGAATCCCTGCTGCTGACGGCCGCGCGCATCGGCACCTTCGACGGCAAGCGGGGCCTGACCAACGCCAGCGGTTTCTTCTTCGAGCGGGCCGACCGGCTGTTCCTGGTGACCAGCCGCCACGTGATGATCGACGAGCCGAGCAAGCATTTTCCCGACCGCATCGAGATCGAACTGCACATGGACGAAGAGAACCTGGCGGCCTCCACCGGGTTCTCGATGCCGCTGTACCGCGACGGCAAGAGCCTGTGGCGCCAGGGCAAGGACAAGTCCGGCGAGATCGACGTCGCGGTGCTGGAGATCGAGCGCGACGCGCTGCCCCGGACCGCGCTGTACCGCGCCTTCACGCCGCGCCACCTGCACGAGGCCAGCGAGCCGGTGGAGCTGGGCACCTCGCTGCTGATCGTCGGCTTTCCGCTGGGCTTCCACGACACGCTGCACCACATGCCGGTCGCGCGGCACGCGGTCAACGCCTCGTCCTTCGGCCTGCGCTTCGGCGGCGAGGGCTATTTCCTCACCGACGCACGGACCCACCGCGGCACCAGCGGGTCGCCGGTGGTGATGCGCATGGCCGCCGCGCAAGCCGGCCACGGCGACCTGCCCTGGCGGCTGCTGGGCGTGCACTCGGCGCGGCTGGACGTGGGCACGCGCGACCTGAAGCTGGACGAAGCGCTGGGCCTGAACTGCGCCTGGTACGCGGACATCCTGCTGACGCTGACCGAGCGCTAGCTGACCTGTCGTGCCGGACCTGCTGCGGGATGGCAGGAGTCGGCAATGGACTACATGGCCCGGCGCGCCGCTGAGGCAGGATGCACGCACCCCATCCTCGGAGACGACAATGAACCTGATCCCCCACCTCGGCCCGATCGCATCGCTGATCGCCGGCATCCTGATCCTGATCATGCCGCGCCTGCTCAATTACATCGTCGCGATCTACCTGATCCTGATCGGCCTGCTGGGGTTGATGGGCACGCGCTAGTCCCCTTCACTGCGGCCGCCGGCAAGGCCGCCGCGGGCCAGGCAATTCTTGAACGCCCAGGACCATCCGCAGCGCAGTCACTGCGCCGCAGCGGCCCACAGCATCGTGATGCCGGCGGCCAGCAGCAGGCCGTCCATCAGCAGGCGGAAACGCGCGGCGTCGACCTGGCGCACGAAGTGCTTGGCAATGAAGGAGCCGGCCACCAGCGAGCTGCCGACGATCGCGCCCTTGCCCACCGTCTCCACCGGCAACGCCCCCAGGCTGCGGAAGGCGACGGCCTTGGCGACGAACACCGCCAGCGAGCCCAGCGCCTCGGTCCCCAGGTAGGCGCCCTTGACCAGCCCGTAGGCCAGGAAGAAGGGCGCGTTGATCGGGCCGGTGGTGGCGACGATGCCGGTGAGGTAGCCGATCGCCGCGCCGGCCGCGGCCAGGTGCCACAACCCCAGCCTGAAGTCCTGCGCCGCGAACCAGCGCCGCGCCGGGATCATCGCAATGAAGAGCAGCCCCAGCATCGCTTCCACGCCGCGCGCCGGCAGCACCAGCAGCGTCGCCGCACCCAGCGCCGCCGCCGGCACCGCAGTGGCGCTGTAGGCGGCGACGGCGCGCCAGTCGATCTCGCGCCACCAGGCGGCCACGCGCGAGGCGTTGGCCATGATCGACGCCACCGCCATGATCGGCACCGCCTCGCGCGGGCCGAACACCAGCACCAGCGCCGGCATCAGCATGATCGAGGTGCCGAAGCCGACCACGCCGCCCAGCGTGCCGGCCACCAGGCCCAGGATCAGGACGAGCGTGTAATCCACGCCGCCGATGATGCCTCAGGCCTTGAAGCGGGGACAAGGACGCAGAAGACGCAGAAACAACGCAGAACACGCAAAAGAACAGCCGATCGAAAATGATTCAACCCATTGGTCTTTTCTGCGTCTTCTGCGTTGCTTGTGTGAATTCTGCGTCCGGCTGTCTGCTTCCTGGAACCGCCGTCAAGTCACCGGCGCCGGGTTGAACAGCACCAGGGCGTTGTGCAGCTTCCAGCGCTCGGCCCAGGTCTGCTTGCGGCCGCTGGCGACGTCCAGCATCAGGCGGAACAGCTCCCAGCCCACCTCCTCGATCGTCGCGTCGCCGTCGGCGATGGCGCCGGCGTTGACGTCCATCAGGTCGTGCCAGCGGCGCGCCAGGTCGCTGCGCGTCGCCACCTTGATCACCGGCACTTCGGCCAGCCCGTAGGGCGTGCCGCGCCCGGTGGTGAACACGTGCAGGTTCATGCCGGCGGCCAGCTGCAGCGTGCCGCAGATGAAATCGCTGGCCGGGGTGGCGGCGTAGGTCAGCCCCTTCTGCCGCAGCTTCTCGCCGGGCGCCAGCACGCCGGTGATCGGCGACGAACCGGACTTGACGATCGAGCCCATCGCCTTCTCCACGATGTTGGACAGCCCGCCCTTCTTGTTGCCGGGCGTGGTGTTGGCGCTGCGGTCGACGCTGCCGCGCTGCAGGTAGGCGTCGTACCACGCCATCTCGCGGATCATCGCCGCCGCCACCTCCGGCGTGGCGGCGCGCGAGGTGAGCTGGTCGATGCCGTCGCGCACCTCGGTGGTTTCCGAGAACATCACGCTGGCGCCGGCGCGCACCAGCAGGTCGGTGCAAAAGCCCACCGCCGGATTGGCCGTGACGCCGGAAAAGGCATCGCTGCCGCCGCACTGCACGCCGACCACCAGCTCGCTGGCCGGCACCGTCTCGCGGGTGCGGGCGTTCAGCCGCTCCAGGTGCTCCTGCGCCTGCCGCATGATGGAGTCGACCATCGACATGAAACCCACATGGGCGTCGTCCTGCAGGCAGACCACGTCCAGCTTGCTGTCGGCATTGACGCCGACATCCGCCACGTTGCGCTCGTCGATCAGCGGGATGGTCCCCGGCGGCATCAGCCGCTCGGGCTGCAGCTTCTCGCAGCCCAGGCTCACCACCATCACCTCGCCGCCGAAGTTCGGGTTCAGGCTGATGTTGCGCAGGGTGCGGATCGGGATCACGGCGTCGGGCGCGTCGATCGCCACGCCGCAGCCGTAGCCGTGCTCCAGCGCCACCACGTCGTCGACGTTGGGGAACATGGGCAGCAGTTCCGCCTTGATGCGCTGCACCGCGAAGTCGGTGACGCCGGCCACGCACTGCACCGTCTGCGTGATCGCCAGGATGTTGCGGGTGCCGACCGAGCCGTCCGGGTTGCGGAAGCCCTCGAAGGTGTAGCCCTGCAGCGGCGGCTGCGGCTCGGGCCTGACGGTGGCGATCGGCAGCCGCTCCAGGCTGCGGGCAGCGGGCATCGCCAGCAGCCGCTCGTGCACCCAGCTGCCGGCCGCGATGGGCTTGAGGGCAGACCCGATGGTCACGTTGTAGCGGCGCACGGCATCGCCCTGGGCCAGGTCGGCCAGCGCCACCTTGTGGCCCTGCGGCACGTGCTCGCGCAGCGTCAGGCCCGAGGGGAACACGGTGCCGGGCGGCAGGCCGCCGTCGTTGGCGACGATGGCGACGTTGTCGGCCGGGTGCATGGTGATGTACAGCGGCGCTCGGGCGGCGATTTGCATGGCGGTCTTTCTACGCTGGAGCGGTGGACTGCCGCTCGATGATGTGGAAGCCGACATCGACGATCGGCTGGTCGATGGTCTTGCCGGCGCAGCGGTCGATGATCAGTTGCGCGGCGATGCGGCCGATGCCGGCGCCGTCGATGTGCACGGTGGTCAGCGACGGCTGCAGGTGGGCGGAAAAATCCGCGTCGCCGAAGCCGCACACCGCCAGGTCCTGCGGAATGCGCAGGCCGCGCGACTGCGCCTCGATCATCAGTCCCTGGGCGAAACCGTCGGAGCTGCAGTAGACGGCGCGCAGCTGCGGGTCTTTCTCCAGCAGCTGCGCCATCGCGCGCCGGCCCCACTCGACGCTGCTGGGCGCGGGCACGATCGCGGTGGGCACCGCGCGCCCGATCGCGGCCAGGAAGCCGTCGTGCCGCATCATCGCGCGGTGGTCGTCGCCGGTGGCGATGCCAACCCGCTGCCAGCCGCGCGACAGGAAGAAGCCGGCCACCGCGCTGCCGACCTTGACGTGCGAGAAGCCCACCATCATGTCGACCGGCCGGTCGCTCAGGTCCCAGGTCTCCACCACCGGAATGCCCAGCCGGCTGAGCTGCTCGCGCGCCTGCTGCGAATGGACCAGGCCGGTGATCACGATGCCGTCGGGCCGCCGGCTCAGCATGGTGTTGAGCAGCTTCTCCTCGCGCGAATGGTCGTAGCCGCTCTGGCCCAGGATCAACTGGTAGCCGGCGGCGTCCAGGGTCTCGGTCAGTGCCTTGACCGTCGGCAGGAACTGCGGCACCGAGATGGTGGGCACCAGGCCCGCCACCATCAGGCTGCGCCTGGACTTCAGGCCACCGGCCAGCAGGTTGGGGATGTAGCCGGTGGCGGCGACCGCCTGCTGCACGCGCTCGATGGTCTTGTCCGAGACCAGGCCCGGGTTGGTCAGGGCCCGCGACGCCGTGATCAGCGACACGCCCGCCTCCCGGGCCACGTCGTGCAAGGTGGCGGCTTTGGCGGGCTGGGGGGTGGGGCTGGACATTTTTCTGGATGGCTTGACGGCCGTGAATGACAACGTTACCATAGCCGCGAATCGATTGCCAGCGGTATGGATCCGGCGCTTAGACTGGCCTCGCCGGTGTGGGCAAAGCGCCAGGCGGCCCCGGCCTCACCGCCACCCGACCGATGCAGGCGCCGCCAAATGATAACGTTGTCATCCAGGAGATCCACTTGAAGAATTCCAGCACCACAGGCCTCACCCGGCGCGCCGCGCTCGTCACCCTGGCGGCCGCCGGGGCCGGCGGCCTGCAGGCAGCGCAGCCCGCGGGCAGCAAGGTCGACTTCGGCGGCAAACCGCTGCGGATCATCGTCCCCTTCACCGCCGGCGGATCCTCGGACATCATCGCCCGCGCCATCGCGCAGCCGCTGGGCGAGGCGCTGGGCACCACCGTGATCGTCGACAACAAGGTCGGCGCCAACGGCAACATCGGCGCCGACTTCGTCGCCAAGGCGCCGGCCGACGGCTCCACCCTGCTGCTGTGCGACGTGCGCGCGCTGGCCATCAGCCCCTCGTTCTACAAGCTGCCGTTCAATCCGGCCAGGGACCTGCAGGGCGTCGCGATGCTCGCGTATTCGCCGCACCTGCTGGTGGTCCATCCCTCGGTGCCGGTGAACAACCTCAAGGAGCTGGTGGAGCTGTCGAAGAAGAAGCACCTGACCTTCGCCGTCACCGCGCTGGGCAGCGCGCCGCACCTGGCCGGCGTGCAGATCGCCGAGCGCACCGGCGCCAAGTGGTCGTTCGTGCCCTACAAGGGCGGCTCGCAGGCGATCAACGACACCATGGCCGGCACCACCGACGTGCTGATGAACGGGATGCTGGCGACGCTGCCGTTCGTGCAGGCCAAGCGCCTGAAGATCCTGGCCGTGTCCAAGCTCACGCGGGTCGCGCTGCTGCCGGATGTGCCGACCATCGCCGAGACGCTGCCCGGCTTCGAGTCCGGCACCTGGCAGGGCGTGCTGGCGCCGGCGGGCATGCCGCCGGCGGTGCTGTCGAAGATCTCGTCCGAGCTGCTGCGCATCATCCGCCTGCCCGCCGTGCGCGAGCAGCTGGTGGCGCAGGGCGCGGAAGTCTCCACCATGCCGCCGGCGGAGATCACCAGGTTCGTGGACACCGAGATCAGGCACTGGCAGGCGGTGGTGACCAAGGCCGGCCTCAAGCTCGAATGATGGACAAGATCTCGCGCGTCAGGGTTTCCTCCTGCTACCTGCCGCTGGCCCACCCGATCAGCGACGCCAAGGTCCTGACCGGCCGGCAAAAGCCGATGACCGAGATCGCGATGCTGTTCGCCGAGATCGAGACGGCGGACGGCCACGGCGGCCTGGGCTTCAGCTACTCCAAGCGCGCCGGCGGCCCGGGCCAGTTCGCCCATGCGAAGGAGATCGCGCCGGTTCTTGTCGGCGAGGATCCGAGCGACATTTCCAGGCTGTGGGACAAGCTGTGCTGGGCCGGCGCCTCGGTCGGCCGCAGCGGCATGGCGACCCAGGCCATCGGCGCCTTCGACGTCGCGTTGTGGGACCTGAAGGCGAAACGCGCCGGCCTGTCGCTGGCCAAGCTGCTGGGCACCCACCGCGATTCGGTGCGCTGCTACAACACCTCCGGCGGCTTCCTGCACACGCCGATCGAGCAGCTGAAGGCCAACGCCGCGGCGTCGATCGCGCGCGGCATCGGCGGCATCAAGCTCAAGGTCGGCCAGCCCGATGGCGCACTGGATATCCAGCGGGTGGAAGCAGTGCGCACGCACCTGGGCGACGCCGTGCCGATCATGGTGGACGCCAACCAGCAATGGGACCGGCCGACCGCGCAGCGCATGTGCCGCATCTTCGAGCAGTTCAACCTGGTCTGGATCGAGGAGCCGCTGGACGCCTACGACCACGAAGGCCACGCCGCGCTCGCGCTGCAGTTCGACACGCCGATCGCCACCGGCGAGATGCTGACCAGCGCCGCCGAGCACGCCGACCTGATCCGCCATCGCGCCGCCGACTACCTGATGCCCGATGCGCCGCGGGTGGGCGGCATCACGCCGTTCCTGAAGGTCGCCGCGCTGGCCGAACACGCCGGCCTGATGCTGGCGCCGCACTTCGCGATGGAGCTTCACATCCACCTGGCCGCGGCCTATCCGCGCGAGCCCTGGGTCGAGCACTTCGAATGGCTGGAGCCGCTGTTCGACGAGCGCATCGAGATCCGGGACGGCCGGATGCTGGTGCCGACCCGGCCCGGCCTGGGCCTGACCCTTTCCGGGCAAGCCCGCGGCTGGACCCGCGAGCAGTTTTCGTTTCCCTCCTGATGGATCCCACCATGACCACCCCGCAAGAACTCAAGAAGATCATCTCGTACGGCCTGCTGTCCTTTCCGCTGACCGACTTCGACAGCCAGCTGCAGTTCGCACCCAGGCCCTACGCCGACCGGCTCGAGTGGCTGCTGCCCTACGGCGCCACCGCGCTGTTCGCCGCCGGCGGCACCGGCGAGTTCTTCTCGCTGGAGCCGCAGGAATACGGCCAGGTGGTCAAGACCGCCGTGGACACCTGCAAGGGCCGGATGCCGATCATCGCCGGCACCGGCGGCGGCACCACGCTGGCCATCAAGTACGCGCAGGAGGCCGAGCGCCTGGGCGCCCAGGGCGTGCTGCTGCTGCCGCACTACCTGACCGAAGCGACGCAGGACGGCCTGGTCGCCCACGTCGAGGCGGTCTGCAAGAGCGTGCAGTTCGGCGTCATCGTCTACAACCGCGGCGCCTGCCGGCTGACGCCGGCCTCGCTGGTGAAGCTGGCCGACCGCTGCCCCAACCTGATCGGCTTCAAGGACGGCGTCGGCGACATCGAATCCTTCGTCGCCATCCAGCGCCGCATGGGCGATCGCTTCGCCTACCTGGGCGGGCTGCCGACGGCGGAAGTGTTCGCCGGCGCCTACCAGGCGATGGGCTGCCCGGTGTATTCGTCGGCGGTGTTCAACTTCATCCCGAAGACGGCGATGGAGTTCTACAACGCCCACCACGCCCGCGACACGGCGACGACCAACCGCCTGCTGGACCAATTCTTCCTGCCCCTGATCGCGCTGCGCAACCAGGGCCAGGGCTACGCGGTGAGCATGGTCAAGGCCGGCGCCACGCTGGTCGGCCACGGCGCCGGGCCGGTGCGCCCGCCGCTGTCGGAGCTCAAGCCGGCCGAGGTCGACCAGCTGGCGCAACTGATTTCCAAACTCGGCGCGCAGTAACAGCGCCACCACAGGAGACTCCGATGAAAAAGATCTTGATCGCCGCGTCGCTGGCGCTTGCCTCGATGGCGACTCTGGCCCAGGCCTGGCCCACCGCCAAGCCGATCACGCTGGTCGTCCCGTTCCCGCCGGGCGGCTCCACCGACCTGATCGCCCGCATGCTGGCCAGCAAGCTGCCGGAAAAGCTGGGCGCGGGCAACGCCATCGTCGACAACAAGGCCGGCGCCACCGGCACCATCGGCGCGTCCCAGGTGGCGCGCGCGCCGGCCGACGGCTACACGCTCCTGGTGTCCTCGCTCGGCCCCTTCGTGATCGCACCGCACCTGTTCAAGGTGCCCTACGACGCGCTCAAGGACCTGGACCCGATCTCGATCGCGGTGCAGGCGCCCAACGTGCTGGTGGTGCCCACTGTTTCGGCCCACAAGACGATGGCCGACGTGATCGCCTACGAGAAGGCGAACCCGGGCAAGATGACCTTCGCCTCCTCGGGCAACGGCAGCAGCGACCACCTGACGGCCGAACTGTTCTGGCTGCAGACCGGCACCAGCGGCATCCACGTGCCCTACAAGGGCGGCGGCCCGGTGATGACCGACCTGCTGGGCAACCAGGTGGATTCGTCCTTCATGAACATCAACACCGCGCTGCCCCAGATCCAGGCCGGCAAGCTGCGGGCGCTGGCCATCACCAGCGAGAAGCGCTCGCCGCTGCTGCCCAGCGTGCCGACCATGGAAGAAAGCGGAATCAAGGGCGCCAACGTGCAGTCCTGGCAGGCCATCGCCGGCCCCAAGGGACTGCCGGCCGACGTCAAGCGCAAGCTCAACGCCGCCATCGTCGCCGCCCTCAACGACCCGGCCGTCAAGCCCAAGCTGCTGGAACTCGGCTTCGAGATCGTGGCCGACACGCCGGAGCACTTCGCGGCCTACCAGGCCTCCGAATACGCGCGCTGGGGCAAGCTGATCGCCTCCCGCCACATCAAGGCCGACTGAGCATGCGGCGCCGCGTCCTCGCCAGCGCCGCCGTCGCCCTGCTCGCCTGCGGGGTCGCGCAGGCGCAGCCGGCCGCCTTTCCGACCAGGCCGGTGACGCTGGTCGTGCCCTTTCCGCCCGGCGGCGGCACGGACACCGGCGCCCGCATCGTGGCGCAGAAGCTGGCCGCGAAGTGGGGTCAGCCGGTGCTGGTGGAGAACCGCGGCGGCGCGGCCGGCCAGATCGGCGCCGATGTGGTGGCCAAGGCCCGCCCGGACGGCTACACGCTGCTGGTGGGCAACATCGGCACCCAGTCGATCAACCCGGCTCTGTACAAGAAACTGAACTACGACCCGGACAGCGCATTCGCCCCGATCTCGCTGATCGCCGAACTGCCGCTGGCCATGATGGTCAATCCGCAGGTGCCGGCCAGGACGCCGGCCGAATTCATCGCGCTGGCCAAGCGCCAGCCCGGCAAGCTCACCTACAGCAGCTCCGGCGCCGGCGGCGGCCCGCACCTGGCGGCCGAGATGTTCAAGGAATCCACCGGCACCTACATCCTGCACGTGCCCTACCGCGGCGGCGGCCCGGCCATCGGCGACCTGCTCGCCGGCCACGTGCAGCTGTCGTTCATGACCGTGCTGGAAGCCAGCGGCCACGTCAAGGCCGGCAAGCTGCGGGCGCTGGCGGTGACCAGCGACAAGCGGGTCGGCGCCCTGCCGGACGTGCCGACGCTGGCCGAGACGGTCATCCCGGGCTTCAACTCGATCTCGTGGATCGGCCTGCTGGCGCCTGCCGCGACGCCAAAGGAGCTGGTGGAGAAGATCGCCGCCGACCTGCGCGAGGTGCTGGCTGCCGACGACGTCAAGGGCCGGCTCACCGAGCTGGGCGCGATCCCGATGGCCATGACGCCGGCGCAGTTCGGCGCGCTGATCGACAGCGACCGCAAGCGCTACACGCGCATCATCAAGGAGCGTGGCATCACGCTCGACTGAGGAATACCTGGCCATGGCCGCATCGTCCACTCCCACCATCACCGCGCTGCGGGTGATCCCCGTCGCCGGCCGCGACTCCATGCTGCTGAACCTGAGCGGCGCGCACGGCCCCTTCTTCACCCGCAACCTGCTGCTGCTCACCGACAGCGCCGGCCGCACCGGCGTCGGCGAAGTGCCGGGCGGCGAGAAGATCCGCCGGACGCTGGAAGACGCCGGCGCCCTGGTGGTCGGCCAGCCGATCGGCAACCACCAGCAGGTGCTGCAGCGCATGCACAGGCAGTTCGCCGACCGCGACAGCGGCGGCCGCGGCCAGCAGACCTTCGACCTGCGCACCACCATCCACGCGGTCACCGCGGTGGAGTCGGCCTTCCTGGACCTGCTCGGGCAGTTCCTCGGGCTGCCGGTCGCGGCCCTGCTGGGCGAGGGCCAGCAGCGCGATGCGGTGGAGATGCTCGGCTACCTGTTCTACGTCGGCGACAAGGGCAAGACCGACCTGCCCTATGCCAGCGACCCCGATGCGGACAGCGACTGGTTCCGGCTGCGCCACGAGAAGGCGATGACGCCGCAGGCGGTGGTCAAGCTGGCCGAGGCCGCCTACGCGCGCTACGGGTTCAACGACTTCAAGCTCAAGGGCGGCGCGCTGCGGGCCGAGGAAGAGACCGAGGCCGTCAGGGCATTGCACGAGCGCTTCCCGAAGGCGCGCGTCACGCTGGACCCCAACGGCGGCTGGCTGCTCAAGGACGCGATCCGGCTGATGCGCGACATGCAGGGCGTGGTCGCCTACGCGGAAGACCCGTGCGGCGCCGAGGATGGCTTCTCCGGCCGCGAGGTGATGGCGGAATTCCGCCGCGCCACCGGCCTGCCGACCGCCACCAACATGGTCGCCACCGACTGGCGCCAGCTGACGCACGCGCTGTCGCTGCAGTCGGTGGACATCCCGCTGGCGGACCCGCATTTCTGGACCATGGCCGGCTCGGTGCGGGTGGCGCAGACCTGCCGCGACTGGGGCCTGACCTGGGGCTCGCATTCCAACAACCACTTCGACGTGTCGCTGGCGATGTTCACCCACGTCGCCGCCGCCGCGCCGGGCCGGGTGACGGCCATCGACACCCACTGGATCTGGCAGGACGGCCAGCGCCTGACGAACGAGCCGCTGCAGATCGTCGGCGGCCTGGTGCAGGTGCCCAAGCAGCCGGGGCTCGGCGTCGAGCTCGACATGGTCGAAGTGGAGAAGGCGCACCAGCTGTACCAGCAGCACGGCCTCGGTGCGCGCGACGACGCGATGGCGATGCAGTTCCTCATCCCCGGCTGGAAGTTCGATCCGAAGCGGCCGGCACTGGACCGATAACATCGCAGGATGAACCCCACCCCTTACAGCGCCTTTCCGGTCAACAGCTTCAAGCAGCGCCTGCGCGAGCAGCAGCGCCTGATCGGCTGCTGGTGCTCGCTGGCCAACCCGATCACCACCGAGGTGCTGGGGCTGGCCGGCTTCGACTGGCTGCTGCTGGACGCGGAGCATTCGCCCAACGACGTGCTCACGCTGATCCCGCAGCTGATGGCGCTCAAGGACAGCGCCAGCGCGCCGGTGGTGCGGCCGCCGGCCAACGAGCCGGTGATCATCAAGCGCCTGCTCGATGCCGGCTTCCACAACTTCCTGATCCCGTTCGTGGAGACCGCCCAGGCCGCGCGCGACGCGGTCGCCGCTACCCGCTATCCGCCGCAGGGCATCCGCGGCGTGGCGATGGTGCAGCGGAACAACCGTTACGGCAGCGTGCCGGATTACTTCAGGATCGCCAACGACAACATGACGGTGCTGGTGCAGATCGAGAGCCGGGCCGGGATCGACGCGGTGGCGCAGATCGCGGCGGTCGATGGCGTGGACGGCGTGTTCGTCGGCCCCTCGGACCTGGCCGCGGCGCTGGGCCACATCGGCAATCCCGGCCATCCCGAGGTGCAGGCGGCGATCATCCGGCTGTTTGCCGCCATCCGGGCCCAGGGCAAGCCGATCGGCATCCTGACCCCGGTGGAGGCCGACGCCCGCCGCTACCTGGAGCAGGGCGCCAGCTTCGTCGCGGTCGGCAACGACATCGGCCTGTTCCGGGCCCAGACCCAGGCGCTGGCCGATCGCTTTCTCGCCTGATCACTCCTTGGGCGCGCCGGAATCGCGCACGATGGCCTCGTAGCGCTTGATCTCCGACAGCGAGAACCTGGCGAAGCTGTCGGAGCTGCCGCCGCCGATCTCGGCGCCGATGGCCTGCAGCCGGGCGCGGATCTCGGGATTCTTCAGCAGCGTGTTGAATTCCCGGCTCAGGCGCGCCACCACGTCGGCCGGCGCATTGGCCGGCAGCATCACGCCGTACCAGGCCGAGGCGATCATCGGCACGCCCGCTTCCTTGAAGGTCGGCACGTCCGGCAGCACGTCCAGCCGGGTCTCGGACGCCACGGCCAGCGCGCGCAGGCTGCCGCCCTTGATGCTGCCGAGCGAGCCGGTGTCGATCATCATGTCGATGTGGCCGGCCATCAGGTCGGCCGCGGCCGGGCCGCTGCCCTTGTAGGGGACGTGCACGATGTCGATCGCCGCCGACTTCTTGAACTGCGCGCCGGCCAGGTGCTGCGACGAGCCGATGCCGGCCGAGCCGTAGGTGTACTTGTTGGGGTTGGCGCGCGCGGCGGCGACGATGTCCTTGATGCTGTGCCAGGGCGACTTGGCCGGCACCACCATCACGTTGGGGATCGAGACCAGCAGCGTGACCGGGGTGAAGTCCTTGGCCGGATCGAAGCCCTGCCGCGCGAACAGGTGCGGGCCGGCCGCGTTGGTGGAACTGGTGGCCAGCAGGATCGAGTAGCCGTCGGGGCTGTCGTGCACGAAGGACTGGGTGCCGATGTTGCCGCCCGCGCCGCCCTTGTTCTCCACCACCACCGGCACGCCCATGGCCTGCGACAGCGGCTGGGCCAGGATCCGCGCCACCTGGTCGGTCGCGCCGCCGGCGGGCCACGGCACCACGAACTTGATCGGGCGCGACGGATAGCCGTCCGCCATCGCCAGCCCGCAGGCCAGGGCCAGGGCCAGGGCCAGGAAGCCGGTCTTCAGGGAGCTTGTCAATCGCATCGTTGTTCTTTCATGAGGTTGGAGGCACGCCAGTTTGCACGCGCCGGGCCCCGGAGTGTCCCATCCCGCGGGCCGCCCCGCCAGCACGCCGGCCTGTGTACAGTGGACGGACACTAGGAGTCATCATGGCCATTCCCCATGCCCAGCCCGGCGACGTGATCGACGTGCGGCCACTCGGCCCCAAGCTGGCCGAAGCCCGCTCCCACGCGCTGTTCAAGTCGGCCGACCTCGAGGTGATCCGACTGGTCCTGCAACGCGACGAACGGATGCCGCCGCACGCGGTGCCCGGCGAGATCACGCTGCAGTGCATCGAGGGGCGGATCGCGTTCACCTGCGAAGCCGGCGAGCGCGAGCTGGCCGCCGGGGAGCTGGTGCACTCGGCCGGCGACGAGATCCACGGCTTGCACGCCCTGGAGGATTCGTCGCTGCTGCTGACGATCGCGTTGAAGGCTGCGCCGGCGTCCTGACGTCCTGCGGTCATCCTGGCCGGGTGGCAGTGTGCTCACCTTTGATCCAGATCAAGTCCCTGGCCGGCTGAGCTTCCTACGATAGGTGCATTCCAAATGCATCTTCTAGAGAGGTTCCCATGCCCGTTGAAACCAGCCCCCGCATCGACGTCCGAGCCATCCCGCCGCGCGAGCGCCATCCGCTGATCTTCTCCACCTTCAACGCCCTGGCGGACGGCCAGGCGATGGAACTGGTCAACGACCACGACCCCAGGCCGCTGTACTTCGCCTTCCAGGCGCAGTCGCCCGGCGGGTTCGGCTGGGACTACCTCGAGCAGGGCCCGGACACCTGGCGCGTGGCGATCACCAGGCGCAAGGCGGCCGCCAGCGACGGCCGCTGCTGCGGCGCATGCGGCGGCGGCGCGTGACCCTTCGTTCCCTTTCCCGAACTCCCTTCGAAACACCCCAATCATGAAAAACAACAAGATGCTGTGGCGCTGGCTCGCCTTCGTCTTCGTGCTGTCGTTCGGCGCGCTCGGTTACCTCGGGCTGCAGATCTACCTGACGGCGCCTCCCATTCCCAAGGCCGTCGTCACCACCGGCGGCGAGGTGCTGTTCACCGGCGAGCAGGTGCAGCTTGGCCAGCAGGTCTGGCTGGCCAGCGGCGGCCAGCAGCAGGGCAGTGTCTGGGGCCACGGCGCCTACGTCGCGCCCGACTGGTCGGCCGACTGGCTGCACCGCGAAGCGGTTGCGCTGCAGGCCGTGCGCGCCGGCAAGGACGTGGCCACCCTGACGGCCTCCGAGCGCGGCGCCGTCGACGCCGCCCTCAAGGAGGAAATGCGCCGCAACACCTATGACGAAACCACCGGCGCCATCACCGTCTCGGCCCAGCGTGCCCAGGCGATCCGCAGCGTGGCACGCCACTACGCGGGCCTGTTCGGCGACGACGCAGCACTGGACAAGCTGCGCGACCAGTACGCCATGCGCGGCAACCTGCTGCCCGATCCCGCCGATCGCGCGGCGCTGACCGCCTTCTTCTTCTGGACCTCGTGGGCCGCGAGCACCGACCGCCCCGGCGAAGAGAATCTCTCGTACACCAGCAACTGGCCCTACGAGCCGCTGGTGGGCAACAAGATGACCGATTCGGCCGCCATCTGGTCGATGGTCAGCATCGTGCTGCTGCTGGGCGCCATCGCCGCCATGCTGTGGCTGCACGGCGGCAGCAAGCACGAGCCGCAGGCCCAGCCGCCCCAGGCCGACCCGCTGCTGGGCGCCGTCGCCACGCCGTCGATGCTGGCCACCCGCAAGTACTTCTTCGCCGTCATCGGCCTGATGCTGCTGCAGATCGGCATGGGCGTGGTCACCGCCCACTACGCGGTCGAGGGCGGTTCGTTCTTCGGCATTCCGCTGGCGCAGGTCCTGCCCTATGTGGTGAGCCGCACGGTCCACACCCAGATCGGCATCTTCTGGATCGCCACCGCGTGGCTGGCCACCGGCCTGTTCGTCGCGCCGCTGCTGTCGGGGAAAGAGCCGAAGCTGCAGAAGCTGGGCGTCGACCTGCTGTTCTGGGCGCTGATCGCCATCGTGGTCGGCTCCACCGTCACCGGCTGGCTCGGCACGCTGCAGCACCAGGGCGTGAACTTCAGCTTCTGGCTCGGCAACCAGGGCCTGGAATACACCAGCATGGGCCGCGTCTGGCAGATCCTGCTGTTCGTCGGCCTGCTGTTCTGGGTGTTCCTGCTCGGGCGGGCGCTGTGGCCGGCGCTGAAGCGGCCGTCGGAGACCCGCGGCCTGATCGCGATGGTGTTCCTGTCGGCCACCTGCATCGGCGGCTTCTACGCGACCTCGCTGGCGTGGGGCCAGCACACCCACTATTCGATGGTGGAGTACTGGCGCTGGTGGCTGGTCCACCTCTGGGTGGAAGGCTTCTTCGAGGTCTTCGCCACCGCCGTCGTCGCCCTGATCTTCACCAACCTGGGCCTGGTGCGCGCCAGCAGCGCCAACCGCGCGATCATCGCCGAGACCATCGTGTTCCTGTTCGGCGGCATCCTGGGCACGCTGCACCACCTGTACTTCACGGGCACGCCCACTTCGGTGATCGCCGTCGGCGCCGTGTTCTCCGCGCTGGAAGTGGTGCCGCTGACCCTGATCGGGCTGGAAGCGCTGCAGACCTGGAAGCGCTCGCAGGAGATGCCGTGGCTGGCCGCCTGGAAGTGGCCCGTGATGTGCTTCGTCGCGGTCGGCTTCTGGAACACGGTCGGCGC
The DNA here is from genome assembly GCF_042655405.1 of Caenimonas terrae. Lineage (NCBI taxonomy): Bacteria > Pseudomonadati > Pseudomonadota > Betaproteobacteria > Burkholderiales > Comamonadaceae > Caenimonas > Caenimonas terrae. Next base: position 684,304 of record NZ_JBHSMF010000006.1, read on the forward strand.
CGGGCTGCTGGGCTTCGCGATCAACCCGCCGGCATCGCTGTACTACGTGCAGGGGCTGAACATGACGGCAGCCCATGGCCACGCCGCGCTGTTCGGCGTGTACGGCATGCTGGGCATCGGCCTGATGCTGTTCTGCCTGCGCACGCTGTACCCGCGCCACCTGCACGCCGACAAGCTGCTGGCGCCGGCCTACTGGGGCATGAACGTCGGGCTGGCGATGATGGTCTTCCTGTCGCTGCTGCCGGCCGGCATCTACCAGGCCTGGGCCAGCGTCAGCAAGGGACTCTGGTACGCGCGTTCGGCCGAGATCATCCACTCGCCGGTGATGCAGGCCCTGGTCTGGCTGCGGGTGCCGGGCGACATCCTGTTCGCCATCGGCGCGCTGTTCCTGGCCCTGTATGCCTTCCGCCTGCTCGGATGGGGCAGGAGCCGGGCCAGCGCCATCGCGGGGACCGCCGCTGCCGCCTGAGCGCCATGAAGCTCACCGCCTTCACCGACTACAGCCTGCGGGTGCTGGTCTACCTGGCCGCCCGGCCCGGGCGACGGGCCACCATCGCCGAGATCGCGGCGGCATTCGACGTCTCGGAGAACCACCTGACCAAGGTCGTGCATTTCCTGGGCAAGGCCGGCTGGCTGGCCAACGCCCGCGGCAAGGGCGGCGGGCTGGCGCTGGGCGAGCCGCCGGAGGCGATCGGCGTCGGCGCGGTGGTCCGCCGCACCGAAGGCGAGGCGGTGGTGGCGGAGTGCTTCGCCGAGGACGGCAACTGCTGCATCGCGCCCGTGTGCCGCCTGCGCCGCGTGCTGGGCGAGGCGGTCGAAGCCTTCTACGCGGTGCTCGATCGCTACACGCTGGCCGACCTGGTACGCAACCGGCAGCAGCTGGCCGCCATCCTGTTCGCCGGGCGTAACGCATGAACACAGAGCCATTCCCCTATCGCGGGCCGCCGCAGCTGCAGCCGGCGATCCTCGCCGCGCTGCGCCGCGTGGTGGACCCGGAAGTGGCGATGAACATCGTCGACGTCGGCCTGGTCTACGGCGTCAGCGTCGCCGACGGCGTCGCCAGGGTCGAAGTGACCATGACCTCCGCCGCCTGCCCGGTCGCGGATGTGATCGTCGACGACATCGAAACCCAGCTCGATCGCGCGCTGCCGCCGGAGCTCAAGATCCAGGTCGACCTGGTCTGGGAGCCGCCATGGACCACCGCGCGCATGAGCGAGAGCGCCCGGCGCTTCATGGGATGGTGATCGCCGCGCGCGCGCTGGTGCTGGCGACGGCGCTGCTGTCGCTGGCGGCCGGCATCGCCGGCGGGCTGCTGCGGGCCGGGGTCATGTTGCCGGCCGGCGGCGGCGCCGACTGGCTGGCACAGGCGGCGCTGGCCCACGCGGCGCTGATGATCTGCGGCTTCATGGGCACCGTGATCGGCGTCGAGCGCGCCGTCGCCGTCAGGTTGCGCTGGGCGTTGCTGGCGCCGCTGGGCTCCGGGCTCGCAGGCCTGGCCCTGCTGGCCGGCCGGCCGGCGGCGGGCGGCTGGCTGCTGGTGGGCGCGTCCATGCTGTTCGTCGCCGTCAACATCCAGCTGCTGCTGCGCCAGCGCGCCGCCCACACCGCGCTGCTGCTGGGTGGCGCGCTGGCCTGGCTGGCAGGCAACCTGGCCTTTGCGGGCGGCGGCGCCAGCCTTGCCGCGCTGCCCTGGTGGTTCGCCTTCCTGGTGCTGACCGTCGCCGCCGAGCGGCTGGAAATGACGCGGCTGATGCGGCGCCGGCCCGGCGTGCAGCTGGCGCTGGAACTGGTGCTGGCGGCGCTGGCAGCGGGTGCGGCGCTCTCGGCCTTCGCGCCCCGCGCCGGCGGCGTGCTGTACGGCGCCGCGTTGTTCGCGCTGGCGGCATGGCTGGCCGCCTTCGACATCGCGCGGCGCACGGTGCGCGCCGGCGGCCTGGCCCGCTACATGGCGCTGTGCCTGCTGGGCGGCTATGCCTGGCTGGCCGTCGCCGGTGCCGCCTGGGCCGCGACCGCGCTCGGGCTGCCGTTGCGCGACGTGGCGCTGCACGCGCTGGGCCTGGGCTTCATCGTCAGCATGATGATGGGCCACGCGCCGGTGATCCTGCCGGCGGTGGCGCGCGTCAAGCTGCAGTTCGGCAATGCCTTCTATGTTCCGCTGGCGGCGCTGCACCTGTCGCTGCTGCTGCGGCTGGGCGCCGGCTGGAACGACATGGCGTTGCGCGCAATCGGCGCATCATTGAATGCCGTCGCCATCGCCCTGTTCGCCGCCACGGTGGCGGGCGCGGCGCTGGCCTGGCGTCATCGGCACGGCCCGGGGCGGGCCAGGGAGAACCGTTCATGAGCACCATCATCCGCATCGAGGAGCCGGCCCGCGCCGCCGCCGGGCCGCCGCGTTTCGCGCTGTGGCAACTGGGTTTCCGCCCGTTCTATCTGCTGGCCAGCGTGTTCGCCGCGCTGTCGATCCCGCTGTGGGCGCTGCAGTTTTCCGGCTGGCTGGGCCGGCCCTATCTGGACGGGCCGCTGTGGCACGCGCACGAGATGCTGTTCGGCTTCATCCTGGCGGTGATCGTCGGCTTCCTGCTGACCGCGGGCCGCAACTGGGCCAACCGGCCGACGCTGGCCGGCGCCCCGCTGGCGGCGCTGGCGCTGCTCTGGGTGGCGGGCCGGGTGCTGGTGCTGACTCCCTTCGGCTGGAGCGCGGCGATCGCCAACGCCGCCTTCCCGCTGGCGGCGGCGGTCGCGCTGGCGATCCCCTTCGTCGCCGCCGGCAACCGCCGCAACTACTTCTTCGTCGGGCTGCTGGTGCTGCTGTCGGCGGCCGAACTGCTGGTGCACCTGGACAAGCTCGGCGTGCTCAAGGTACCCGGCTGGGTCGGCATCCAGGTGGCGCTGGACGCAGTGCTGTTCATCATGGCGGTGATGGGCGGCCGCGTGATCCCGATGTTCACCAACAACGGCGTGCCCGGTGCGAACGCAACCCGCCGGCCGCTGCTGGAGCAGGCGGCGCTGGGCCTGACGCTGGCGCTGCTGGCCGCCGACGCCGCGCAACTGCAGGGACTGCCGCTGGCGCTGCTGGCGGTCGCGGCCGGCGCCGCGCACTTGGCGCGCTGGTCGCTCTGGCAGCCATGGAAGACCGGCCGCGCGCCGCTGGTGTGGGTGCTGCATGTCGCCTATCTGTGGATTCCGGTGCACCTGGTGCTGCGCGCGCTGGCGCAGCCGGGCTGGGTTGCGCCCTCGCTGGCGGTCCACGCGCTGTCGGTCGGCGCCGCCGGCGGGCTGATCATCGGCATGATGGCGCGCACCGCCCGCGGCCACACCGGCCGGCCGCTGGTGGCGGACCGCTGGGACGTGGCCTGCTTCGCGCTGGTGATCGCCGCCGCGCTGGTGCGCGTGGGGGTGCCGCTGGCGGCGCCGGCATTCATCGTCCACGCGGTGCTGTGCTCGGCCGCCCTGTGGTCCGCGGGCTTCGGCCTGTACGCGCTGCGCTACTGGCCGGTGCTGACCCGCGCGCGGCTGGACGGCAAGCCGGGCTGAGCATGGACTACGTCGCCCTCAAGACGGTGCACCAGGCCGCGGTTGCCCTTTCAATCGCCGGCTTCTTCGCCCGCGGCCTCGGCTCGCTGCTGGGCGCGGCCTGGGTCGGCAGCAGGCCGGCCAAGACGCTGCCGCACGTCGTCGATACGGTGCTGCTGGCATCCGCGCTGCTGCTGGCCTGGACGCTGCGGCTCAACCCGATGCAGGCGCCGTGGCTGCTGGCCAAGATCGCCGGCCTGCTGGGGTACATCGCGCTGGGGATGGTGGCGCTCAAGCCCGGACGGCCGGCGCCGGTGCGCGCCGTCGCCTGGGTCGGCGCGCTCGTCACCTTCGGCTGGATCGTCTCGGTGGCGATCACCAAGGATCCGCGCGGCTTCTTCGCCTGACGGCTGCGCCGTCACCTTTCTGCGGTCCACCGCGTCTAACGGCACGGACTCCACGAAAGACCACCATGCGTGCCTACCTGCTCCTTCCCATCGGCTGCCTGGCGGCGGCGACCCTGCTGTCGGCCTGCGGCGGCTCATCGGACAACGCGCCGCCCGACCCGGCGCTGGTCGCGCAAGGCCAGCAGATCTTCCGCTTCGACACCTTCGGCGACGAGGCGCAGTGGACCGACACGCTGCGGATGCACGAAGTGATCGCCGCCGCCGTCGACCCGACGACGGCGCTGTCGGTGGGGCTGAAGGTGGACGCCGATGCCCTGCCGCCGTCGGTGGTCGAGGGCATCCGCAACGGCAGCGTGGACCTGAAAAGCCCAGCCACGACCGTGGCGCTGATCAAGCTGGACGCGGTGGTGGGCATCAAGGGCACGGTGCAGGCGGTGGACGGCAAGGACGCGCTGGTGCGGGTCGGCGTCACCTGCGCCCTGTGCCATTCCACCGTCGACAACTCGTTTGCGCCGGGCATCGGCAAGCGGCTGGACGGCTGGCCCAACCGCGACCTGAACCCGGGCGCGATCATCGCCCTGTCGCCCGCGCTCACCAGCGCGATGAAGGCGGTCTACAACTCCTGGGGCAAGGGCAAGTACGACCCGCGCTTCAACATCGACGGCAGCAACAAGCCGGTGGTGATCCCGCCCGCCTACGGCCTGGACGGCATCCACCGCATCACGTTCACCGGCGACGGCGAGGACCTGGCCTACTGGAACCGCTACGTGGCGGTGACGCAGATGGGCGGCCTGGGCTCGGTGGTCGAGCCGCGGCTGAACCTGTCGGTGACGCACGGCAGCGTCGACCTGGTGAGCGCCAAGCTGCCGGCGCTGCAGGCCTACCAGCTGTCGCTCGCCGCCCCGGCGCCGCCGGCCGGCAGCTTCGACGCGGCGGCGGCCGCCCGCGGCCGGCTGGTGTTCGAGGGCGGCGGCAAGTGCGCCACCTGCCACTCGGGCGCCAGCTTCACCGACGCCAACGCCACCCTGCATCCGCCGGCCGACTCGATGGCCGAGCCCGAGTCGCCCAGCTACGCCGCGCGCTCCGCGACCAAGCAGTACCGCACCTCGCCGCTGCGCGGCGCCTGGCAGCACGCGCCCTACTTCCACGACGGCTCGGCGCCGACGCTCGAAGCCGCAGCCCAGACCTACAACGGCAAAAAAGGACTAGGCTTGTCGGCGCAGGACATCGCCGACCTGGCGCAGTACCTGAAATCGCTCTGAACAATACCGAAGGAGAATCGCCATGGATGCAGCAACGATGATGAAGACCGCCACGATCCTGCTGGCACTGACCGCGGTGGGCGGGCTGCTGATGGCGGTGATCCGCTTTTCGGGCGCCGAGCGGCCGCCGTCCTGGATCGCGATGCTGCATGGCCTGCTGGCCGGCAGCGGGCTGACGCTGCTGCTCTACGCCGGATTCGCCGCGGGCATGCCGTCGCTCGCCTGGCTGGGGCTGCTGCTGCTGGCGGCGGCGGCGCTGGGCGGGATCTACCTGAACCTGGCGTTCCACAACAAGCAGTTGCCGATCCCCAAGAACATCATCGTGGTCCACGCGCTGCTGGCGGTGGCCGGCTTCCTGCTTATTGCCGTGAGCGCGTTTCGCTGACCTGGCGGTGGCCGCGCTGTTCCTCGCCGAGGAACAGGTCGGCCAGCTGGTCCAGCATCACGCGCGCCTGCTCGCGCAGCCGCACCACCTCGCGGTAGACGGTGTCGGGCCGCGGGCCCACCCGCGCGACGTAATCGCGGTGCGCAGCCTGCAGTGCCATTTCCGCATGGCGCAGCGCCTCGTCCACGTCCTGCAGCAGGGCGTAACCCGCCGACAGCTGCTGGGGCATGGAGGCCGAGGGCGGGGCAGTGGACTGGGGGGACTGGAGCATGGCGCTTGGTGGATTCGCTCCAGTCTAGGCAACGCTGAGCCAGGTACCTTAGGGATTCCGCTCACAGGGCGCTAGGAACTGCCGCCAGCGTGCCGATCCGGCTGCGCCGGCGGGCGCCCAGGACGGCAACGGCTCAGGCGGCCTGCGGCTCGACCGGCGCCGGCGGCACGCCGCCGGCCTCGATGGCCGCGCCGGCGGCCAGGCACAGGTCTTCGCGAAAGCGCCCCGCCACCACCTGCACGCCGACCGGCGTGCGCCCCACCAGCGCGGTGCTGACCGTCAGCGCCGGCAGCCCCGTGAGGGGCAGCGCGATCATCGTCATCTGCGAGCGCCAGACGCGTTCGTAGGAAGCCGCATCGCGCAGGTCCAGGTCGTTCTCGAACGGCAGTTCGGCCGAGACCGGCAGCAGCACCACCGGATGCTGTTCCAGATAGAGCTGCCAGGCCCGCGCGATGCCCAGCCGCCTGGACAGCGCAGCCGACAGGTCCGCCGCCTGCAGGTTCCCCACCAGCTGCCGCTGCCCTGCCAGCGCGGCGATCGCGCCCGGATCGCCCTCGCGCTGCGCCGCCTCGACCATGCCCTGGTAGCCATCGCCCATCCACAGCGCAATCTGCAGGGGCACGGCGTCCTTCAGCGGCGGCAGGCTGTCCACTTCCTCCACGGTCCAGCCGGCGTCGCGCAGGCGAGCCGCTGCATCGAGCAGCGCGGCGCAGACCTCGGGCCGCGTGTCCATGCCGTCGGGCCGCAGGCAGACCACCGCGCGCCGCGGCGCATCCGGCCACTCCAGCGGCGCCGGCACCCACCAGGGGTCGCGCGCATCGGGCCGCGCCATCGCCTGCAGGCCCAGCCGCAGGTCGGCGATGGTGCGGGCAATCGGGCCGGACACCGCCATCAGCTGGCCCCCGATCGCCCGGTCGGCGCCGGCCGAGGGGTTCCAGGAGGCGACCCGGCCGAACGAGGGGCGCAGGCCGTGCACGCCGCAGGCATAGGCGGGATAGCGGATCGAGCCGGCGATGTCGGTGCCGTGCGCCAGCGGGCCCATGCCCGAGGCGACGGCCGCCGCCGCGCCGCCCGAGGAGCCGCCCGGCGTCAGCGCCGGATCGCGCGGATTGCGCGTGACGCCATGCAGCTGGTTGCTGGTGAACCAGCGGTAGCTGAAGGCCGGCGTGTTGGTGCGCCCCAGCAGCACCGCGCCGGCACGCAGCAGGCTCTCGGCCACCGGGCTGTTCGCTGGCGCGACCAGCGCGCGCTGCGAGCGCAGCCCGTTGGTGGTGGGGTAGCCGGCCTGGTCGATGTTGACCTTGGTGGTGACCGGCACGCCGGCCAGCGGGCCCGGATCCTCGCCGCGGGCGATGGCCGCGTCGATGGCGCGGGCCTGCGCCAGCACTTCCTGGGGCCGGTGCTCCACGATCGCGTTGAGCGCGGGGTTGACCCGCTCCACCCGCGCCAGCGCGGCCTGCGCCACCTCCAGCGCGCTGGCCTGGCGCGAGCGCACCAGCGCCGCCACCTGGGCGGCCGACAGGGTCCAGAAATCGTTGGCAGACGCCATGGCTTACCTCGCAGTGAAGTGGAATTTCTGCCGGCCGCAGCGGCTCACGGCTGCTCGCGCAGCGCCCGCCGGGCGGCGAGCGCTTCATCGAGCTGCGCCTTGGTCGGCAGCCGGGCGCCGACTGCGGCCGCGCACTCGGGCGAGGCCGCGCAGGCGACCAGCGACGGCACCTTGAGGGCGGCGTCGCGGACTGCCAGCAGCTCCGCCCGGGCCGGGTCCGACTCGCGCAGCGCCTGCCGGATGCTGGCCGCCGTCGCGAACGATTCGGCGCTGCGCGCGGCGTCCGCGTAGAACACCGCGTCGGCGGTCCCGTCCTGCGCGTCGGCCTGGCCCATGTAATGGCCGGCGAAATAGGCGCCGGCAATCGCCAGGCACACCAGGATCAGAAGGCCCAGGCTGGTCGTGCGCATGGTGCCGTCCGTCAACTGGCAGACCCGAAGCGGGCGGCAGAACGGGCGCGGGCCCTGGCGGCCTCGATCTCGCGGTCGCGGGGTTCGGCCGTGGTCACCAGCGAGGCGATCAGCGTGCGGGCGCTGGCGGCGATCTCCTGCACCGCCTGGTCGAAGGCCTGCGCGTTGGCCCGAGACGGGACGTTGAATCCGCTGAGCTTGCGCACGAACTGCAGCGAGGCGTCGCGGATCTCAAGCTCGCTGGCCGGCGGCTCGAAATTGAACAGTGTCTTGATGTTCCTGCACATGGGCACTCCTGGAAGACGGCGTCGCCGACAGTATGCCGCCAGCGGCCGGGCCGTCAGCCCTTGGCCTTCTTCGCCGCGCCGGACTTGCCGGCCGCGTTCAGGGCGCTGGCCTCGCGCACCAGTGCCTGGAAGGCGCCGGCGTCCACTTGCTCGCCCTCGCGGATGTCGATGGCGCGGCGCGCGTTGCCGTCCAGGCTGGCGTTGAACAGGTGCGCCGGGTCCTTCAGCGAAGCCCCCTTGGCGAAGGTGAGCTTGACCTTGTCCCGGTACGACTCGCCGGTGCAGAGGATGCCGCCGTGCGACCAGACCGGCGTGCCCATCCACTTCCACTCCTCGACCACCCCGGGCACCGCGTCCAGGATCAGCTTGCGCATCCGGGCCAGCGCGGCGCCGCGCCAGTCGCCGAGGTCGGCGATGCGCTGCGAGATCAGTTGCGATGCCGGCCGGGCCGGGCCGGCGTCCGCTTTGTCCATGCTCGCCTCCTTGCAGCAATCCCTTCAGTCCGCCGCCGCCAGCCCCTGGAGCAGCACGGCGTCGAACGCCTGCGGCCGTTCGTACTGCAGCCAGTGGCCGGCATCCTCCACCAGCGCCAGCCCGCGCAGCTCGCAGCCCGAGAACACCGCGGGCAGGCGGGCCCGGTCGTCGCGGATCAGCACGTCGCCGCTGCCCCACACCGCATGCACGGGACATTGCCAGCGGGCCTGCAGCTCGATCATCACCGGCGTGCGCGAGATCCGGCGCCGCCGCAGCCGGTCGCGCTGCAGGTTGGCGTAATGCAGCGAAAGAGCCGTGTCGTCCAGCGTCTGCGGATGCAGCACCATCAGCGCCTCCATGTTGGCGCGCACCACGGCTTCCTGTTCCTGCGCCGGCACGCCGGCCAGCGAGCGCAGCTCCAGCCGCGGGCGCGCCAGGCCCAGCCCGGCGCAACCGGCCAGGTGCAGGTGCTTCACCAGCTCCGGCCGGGTGGCGGCGATGAAGCCGGCCACCACGGTGCCGAAGGAAAAGGCCACCAGCTGCACCGGCACGCCGCCCGCGAGCTGCGCGATGCCGTTGGCCACCTGCTGGTGGATGGTGTCGGCGTCGCGCGCGCCCGGCGGCAGCGCCGAGTCGCCGCAACCGGGCAGGTCCGCCGCGAACACGGTGTAGCGCTGCGCCAGCGTGTCGATGTTGCGCAGCCAGTGGGTCCAGCTGCCGCTGCCGCCGTGCAGCAACACCAGCGGCGGCCCCTCGCCCCAGCGCCGCCACGCCATCGTGCCGTCCGGGCCGCAGGGCGTTTGCAGCCGCATCGCCAGGCCTTCCAGCCGCTGCACCTCGGGCAGTTGCGCCAGGGGCAACAGCCGCCCCATCGTCAGGCCACCAGCGAGGCGAAGCGCTGCAGGTCGACGTTGCCGCCGCTGACGATCACGCCGACCCGCCGGCCCTTGAGGTCCAGGCCGGCGTGGCAGGCGCCGGCCAACGACAGGCAGCCGGTGGGCTCGACCACCATCTTCATGCGCTCGGCGAAGAACTTCATCGCCTCCACCAGCTGCGCGTCGGTGACGGTGAAGATGTCGTCGACGTCGCGCCGGATGATCTCGAAGGTGTACCGGCCCAGGTGCTGGGTCTGGGCGCCGTCGGCGATGGTCTTGGGCGTGGGGATGTCGACGATCCGCCCCGTCCTGAACGACTGCTGGCCGTCGTTGCCCGCCTCCGGCTCGACGCCGTAGACCTTGCAGCGCGGCGCCAGCGCGCGCGCGACCAGCGCGCTGCCACTGAGCAGGCCGCCGCCGCCCAGGCAGACGAACAGCGCGTCGAGTTCGCCGGCCTCCTCGAACAGTTCCCTGGCCGCCGTGCCCTGGCCGGCGATCACGTCCGGGTGGTCGAAGGGCGGGATCAGCGTCATGCCGCGCTCCTGCGCCAGCCCCGCGGCCAGCGCCTCGCGGTCCTGCGTGTAGCGGTCGAACTGGATCACCTCGGCGCCGTAGCCGCGGGTGGCCTCCACCTTCGAGACCGGCGCGTCCAGCGGCATCAGGATCGCCGCCGGCATCTCCAGCAGCCGCGCCGACAGCGCGATCGCCTGCGCATGGTTGCCGGAGGAAAAGGCCAGCACGCCGGCGCGGCGCTGCGCCGGGGTGAAGCGCGACAGCGCGTTGAAGGCGCCGCGGAACTTGAAGGCGCCCATGCGCTGGAAGTTCTCGCACTTGAAGTGCAGCTGCGCGCCGAGCCGGCCGTCGATGGTGGACGACCGGAGCACCGGCGTGCGGTGCGCATGGCCGAGCAAACGCGCCGCGGCGGCCACGACGTCCTGGTAGGTGGGGGAGGAATCCATCCGCACGAGCTTAGCGCAAGCCCGCGCTGCGCCCGGCGGGCGCTGCCGAATTTCTCCTACAGGCCGCGGCGCCGGCGCGGCCGATCATCGGAGTCTCAACAACCGGAGATTCCCGATGGCAACCCGCTCTGAAAAAGATGCCTGCGACCTGCTCGACGCCGACCACAAGGCCGTCAAGAAACTGTTCAACGCCTACTCCGACCTGGGTGCCTCGCGCGCCCGCACGGCGGTCAAGAAGAAGATCGAGCTGGTGCGGCAGATCTGCCAGGAACTGAACGTGCACATGCAGATCGAGGAAGAGATCTTCTACCCGGCCCTGCGCGCCGCGCTCAAGGACACGTCGATCGTCGCCGAAGGCGAGGTGGAGCACCAGGGCGCCAAGGACCTGGTGGCCCAGATCGAAAGCGGGACCGAGCCGGACGAGATGTTCGACGCCAAGGTCAAGGTGCTGGGCGAGAACATCGACCACCACGTCAAGGACGAGCGCACCGAAATGTTCCCCAAGGCCCGCGCCGCCCGCAAGCTGGACCTGGTCGCCATGCGCGACCAGCTGCAGGCGCGCAAGGACGAACTGATGGGCGCGATGGCCTGAGGCTTGTCACGCCGGACCTGATCCGGCAGCCATCGCGGCTCAGATGCGGGATGCCACCCGCCGCAGCATTGCTAAGAAGTCGCAGGGCCACGATCATGGCCAGCCGCCATCGCTCATTCGTTGGTGAAGGCCCACAATCGGCGCATGTTGTCGCTGCTGCGCACTTTCTCCTGGCAGGAGCTGCGCCACCATCCGTGGCGCAGCGCTGCCGGCGTGCTGGCGGTGCTGCTCGGGGTCGCGCTCTCGTTCTCGGTTCAGCTCATCAATGCATCGGCCCTGAGCGAGTTCGCGGGCGCGGTGCGTTCGGTCAACGGCCAGCCGGACCTGGAACTGCGCTCGGCCCAGGGGCCATTCGACGAAGCGCTGTTCGGCCGCATCGCCACCGACCCCGCGGTCGCGGTCGCCAGCCCGGTGCTCGAACTGTCCACGCTGCTGGCGCTGGCCGACGGCCGGCGGCTGCCGATCCGCGTGGTCGGCGTCGATGCGCTGGTGGTGTCGGCGGTGGCGCCGGCACTGATGCCGCAACCCGCCGCTGGCGGCGACCGGCTGGCACTGCTGGCGCCGGGCACGGTGTTCCTCAATGCGGCGGCGCAGCGGCTCGTGGCGGGCGCCGGCGTGCGGCTGCAAAGCGGACTGCAGCTGCGCGATGCCAGTGTCGGCGGCAGCGTGGCGGCCGGCGGCGCGCCGCTGGCGGTGATGGACATCGGCGCGGCGCAGGAGCTGTTCGGCCGCGTCGGCCAGCTCACGCGCATCGACGTGCGGCTGGCCGCCGGCACCGACCGCGAAGCCTGGCTGCGCGGCCTGCGGCTGCCGCCCGGCATCGCGGCGGGGCAACCGGGCGACGCGGCCGAACGCGTGAGCAACCTGTCGCGCGCCTACCGCGTCAACCTCACGGTGCTGGCGCTGGTGGCGCTTTTCACCGGCGGCTTCCTGGTGTTCTCGGTGCTGTCGCTGAGCGTCGCGCGGCGCTCGCAGCAGTTCGCGCTGCTCGGCGTGCTGGGGCTGACGGCGCGCCAGCGGCGCGCGCTGGTGCTGGCCGAATCGACGCTGCTGGGCGCGGCCGGCAGCATCGCGGGCATCGCACTGGGCACCGCGCTGGCGTCGCTGGCGCTCAAGCTGCTGGGCGGCGATTTGGGCGGCGGCTACTTCCCCGGCGTCGCGCCGCAGCTGCAGTGGAGCACGCCGGCCGCGCTCGCCTACGGGCTGCTGGGCGTGGCCGCCGCGATGGCCGGCGGCTGGTGGCCGGCGCTGGCGGCGTCGCGGCTGCCGCTGGCGCAGACGCTCAAGGGCCTGGGCAGCCCGATCGCCGGCGGCCACGGCCACGGCTGGTCGCTGCTGCTGATGGCGGCCGGCGGCCTGCTGGCGCTGCTGCCGCCGATCGCCGGCATTCCGCTGGCGGCCTACCTGTCGGTCGGCTTCCTGCTGGTCGGCGGCATCACCGCCCTGCCCTGGCTGGTGGCGCTGCTGTATGACCGGCTCGCGCCGTTGCTGGCGCACCGGCTGCTGCCGCTGCTGGCGGTGGAACGGGCGCGGCGCGTGCGCGAAAGCGCCGCCGTCGCGGTCAGCGGCGTGGTCGCCGCGCTCAGCCTGGCCGTGGCCCTGACCGTGATGGTGGCGAGCTTTCGCGACTCGGTGGCGCGCTGGCTGGACGTGGTGCTGCCGGCCGATCTCTACGTGCGCACCGCGGTGTCGTCGGCCTCGGCGGACAGCGCCTACTTCACGCCGGAGTTCGTCGCCGCGGCGGCGCAGCTGCCCGGCGTGCAGCGGGTGGCGACGCAGCGCCTGCGCAGCCTGCTGCTCGATCCGGCGCTGCCGGCGGTGGCGCTGATCGCCCGCGGCATCGACGACCCGGCACAGGCGCTGCCGCTGGTCGGCGCGCCGCTGCCGGTGCCGCCGGGCGTGCTGCCGGTGTACGTGAGCGAGGCGGTGGTGGACCTGCACGGCGTGCACCCGGGCCAGGAATTCGCGCGCCTGTCGGACGCGCTGCAGCCGGCGGTGAAGGACGGCAGCCGGCCGCGCTTTTTCGTCGCCGGCGTCTGGCGCGACTACGTGCGCCAGAGCGGCGCGGTGGCGATCGACCGGCGCGCCTACCAGCGCCTGACGGGCGACCTGCGGGCCAACGACGTGCAGCTGTGGCTGGCGCCCGGCGCCGACGCCGGCGCGGTGCAGCAGGCGCTGCGCGAGCTGGCGCAGCGGCAGGCGCCCGACGGCGCGGCGCTGCTGGAGTTCGCCTCCGCGCGCGAGCTGCGCGCGACCTCGCTGCGGATCTTCGACCGCAGCTTCGCCGTCACCTACTGGCTGCAGGCGGTGGCGATCGCGATCGGCCTGTTCGGCATCGCCGCCAGCTTCAGCGCGCAGGTGCTGGCGCGGCGCAAGGAGTTCGGCCTGCTGGCCCACCTGGGGCTGACGCGCCGCCAGATCCTGGCGGTGGTGGCCGGCGAAGGTGCGGCCTGGACCGTGATCGGCTCGCTGGCCGGGCTGGCGCTGGGACTGGCCGTTTCGCTGGTGCTGGTGCACGTGGTCAACCCCCAGAGCTTCCACTGGACGATGGACCTGGAGGTGCCGTGGCTGCGCCTCGCGCTGCTGTGCCTGGCCGTCGTGGCCGCCGGCACGGCGACCGCCTGGCTGGCCGGGCGCGCCGCCGCGGGCCGCGACGCGGTGCTGGCGGTGAAGGAGGATTGGTGATGGGCGACAGCGCGCACTCGTCTGTCATCCCGGGTCGAGCCCGGGATGACAGCAGAGGGAGCATCGCACCGTGACGCCGCTCGTGCTGCTGCGCCGCCGCGCCCTGCTGATAGCCGCCCTGGCCGCCGGGCCGGCGCGGGCGCTGCCGCCGCTCACGCTGCGCTTCCCGCGCGACCACGGCGCGCATCCGGCGCTGCGCACCGAGTGGTGGTACATCACCGGCGCCGTCAGCTCCGGCGGGCGCGAGTTCGGCTTCCAGGTGACCTTCTTCCGCTCGCGGGTGGACGCGACGCAGCAGATGCAATCGCAGTTCGCGGCCCGCCAGCTGCTGTTCGCACACGCCGCGATCACCGACGTCGAGGGCCGCAAGCTCCGGCACGACCAGCGGATCGCGCGCGAAGGCTTCGGCGTGGTGTCGGCCAGCGGGACGGACACCGCGATCCGGCTGCGCGACTGGAGCCTGCGGCGCGAGGACGGCGCCTATGTGGCGCAGGTGGCCGGCGAGGAGATCGGCCTGCAGCTGCGCTGCGCGCCGACCCAGCCGCTGCTGCTGCAGGGCCGCAACGGCCTGTCGCGCAAGGGCCCGCAGGAGCAGCAGGCCAGCTACTACTACAGCGAGCCGCAGCTGGCGGTGACCGGCACGCTGCGGCTGCCGGGCCGGGTGCTGCAGGCCCAGGGCAAGGCCTGGATGGACCACGAGTGGAGCGACGAGGTGCTGCATCCCGATGCGCAGGGCTGGGACTGGATCGGCATGAACCTGGACGACGGCAGCGCGCTGACCGCATTCCGGCTGCGCGGCAGGGACGGCGCGACGCTGTGGGATGGCGGATCGTTTCGCGCCCGCGGCGGCGAGCCGTTCAACTTCGGCGTCGGCGAGGTGGCCTTCAGCGCGCAGCGGCGCTGGAAGAGCCCGCTCTCACAGGCCACCTATCCGGTCGAATGGATGGTGCGCACGCCCGCCGATTTCTACACCGTGCGCGCCGTCATCGACGACCAGGAGCTGGACAGCCGCGCCTCCACCGGCGCGATCTACTGGGAAGGCCTGGCCCACCTGTTCGACAGCAACGGCAAGCGCGTCGGCCAGGGCTATCTGGAGATGACCGGCTACGCCCAGCGGCTGCGGCTGTAGCGAGTGTCTTTTCTGCGCTCTCTGCGTTGCTTGTGCGTGTTCTGCGTCCGGCTGTTGCGCCTTCAGGGGCCCGCAGCCTCGTGCCGCTCGCGCGCCTCGTTGAGCACGCCGACCAGCAGGTCCAGGCCGACCGGCTTGACCAGGTGGGCGTCGAAGCCGGCGGCGCGGGTGCGGCGGCGGTCCTCGTCGCTGCCGAAGCCGGTCATCGCGATCACGTAGGCGTTCTCCATCCCCGGCTGCACGCGCAGCAGCTTGAGCGTCTCGTAGCCGTCGATCTGCGGCATCGACAGGTCCAGCAGCACCGCGTGCGGCCGCAGCGTGCGCGCCAGGTCCAGCGCCGCGGCGCCGTTGTACGCCGTCTCCACCCGGAAACCGAGCAGCCGCACGATGCTGGTGGCGCTGTCGGCCGAATCGCGGTTGTCGTCCACCACCATCACCCGCAGCGCGCCCGGCGCCGGCTGCCCGGGGACGCCTTCGTCCGGCAGGTCCTCCTGCAGTTCGCCCAGCGGCAGCCGCAGCATGAAGGTGCTGCCCCGGCCGGAGCCGCCGCTGGTGGCCTCCAGCGTGCCGCCGTGCAGCAGGGCCAGCGAGCGGGCCAGCGTCAGCCCGATGCCCAGCCCGCTCTCGTTGGGCGCGTTGGACGTGTCGCCCTGCATGAACAGCTCGAAGATCCGCTCCAGTTCGTCGGGCTCGATGCCGCGGCCGCTGTCGATGACGCGGGTGTCGACGAAGCCGTCGGCGGCCTGCACCTGCAGCCGGATGCGGCCGCCGTCGGGCGTGTACTTGGCGGCGTTGACCAGCAGGTTCTGCAGGATCTGCGTCAGGCGGGTGCCGTCGCCGTTGACGAACACCCCGATGGGCGGCAGGTCCACGTTGAGCTGGTGTCCGCGCGCCTCGATCAGCGGCCGCGCCATCTCCACGCTGCGGGCGATGACGCCGCCGAAATCCACCTTCTCGCGCCGCAGCTTGACCTTGCCGGTGGTCAGGCGCCCCACGTCCAGCAGCTCGTCGACCAGCCGCGTCATGTGGGTGAGCTGGCGGTCGATGATGTCGCGGCTGTTGCGCAGTGCCGGGCTGGCCATCGTCTCCAGCTGCATCACCGTCACCGCGTTGCGGATCGGCGCCAACGGGTTGCGCAGCTCGTGCGCCAGCATCGCCAGGAATTCGCTCATCCGGCGGCTGGAGCGCTCCAGCTCCTCCAGCCGCTTGCGCTCCGTCATGTCGCGGGTGACCTTGGCGAAGCCGATCAGCCGGCCCGAGGTGTCGCGCACCGCCGTGATCACCACGTTGGCCCAGAACAGCGTGCCGTCCTTGCGCACCCGCCAGCCTTCGTCCTCCAGGCTGCCCACTGCCAGCGCGGTCTCCAGCTCGCGGGCCGGCTTGCCGGCGCGCTGGTCGTCCGGCGTGTAGAACTTGCTGAAGTGCTGGCCGATGATCTCGTCGGCCGTGTAGCCCTTGATCGTCTGGGCGCCAGTGTTCCAGCCGCGCACCGTGCCGTCCGGGTCCAGCATGAAGATGGCGTAGTCGCGCACGCTCTCGATCAGCAGCCGCAACCGCTCCTCGCTGGCGCGCAGCCGCTGCTCGTTCTCGCGCCGGTCGGTCAGGTCGCGGGTGATCTTGGCGAAGCCGGCCAGCTCGCCGCCGGACTCGTACAGCGGCGTGATGACCACGTTGGCCCAGAAGCGGCTGCCGTCCTTGCGGATGCGCCAGCCCTCGTCCTCGAAGCGGCCGCTGGCCAGCGCCCGGCGCAGTTCCTCCTGCGGCCAGCCGCGCTCCACCTCTTCGCGTGGGTAGAAGGTGGAAAAGTGCTTGCCGACGATTTCGTCGCGGGTGTAGCCCTTGAGCTTTTGCGCGCCGGTGTTCCAGGACACGACGTGGCCCTGGGGATCAAGCACGAAGATGCCGTAGTCGACAACCGCCTCGATCAGCAGCTGCAGGCGCTCTTCCAGGCCTGGGTTGCGCCGGTCCTCTATCACTTTTGGTTCCATGGGGGGTGCGGAAAGGTCGCACCTTGATGCTACTTGAAGTAGCGCACCCCAGGTCGCAGTTCCTCGTAGATCAGGTAATCCGTCGCCGCCATGCCCAGCGCCGCATAGGCCTGCTGGGCGACTGCATTGTCCTTTTCCACGTAAAGGCGAAAGCCGCAGACCCCCGGATCGGCCCCGGCCAGCTCCTGCACGTGCCGGTAGAGGCTGCTGTAGACGCCCTGGCGGCGCCAGCCCTGCTCCACGAACACGCTCTGGATCCACCAGAACAGGCCGTTGCGCCAGTCGCTCCATTCCTGGGTCACAAGCAGGCAGGCCACGATGCGGTCGCCGGCGACGGCCACCACGTAGAAGCCGAGCGCGGGCGTGGCGATCAGGCGGCGCACGCCGGCGTCCACCAGTTCCGGGATCAGGGTCTTGCCTTCGGTCTCCAGGGCCATGGCCTGGTTGAAGCGCGAAATCGCGGCCGCGTCGGCTGCCGTGGCCTTGCGCAGCGCCAGCGCGGCGGGCGCCGTCACCGGGCGGACGGGCGCTCGCTGGCGCCCTGCCCGGCCAGGTGGTCGCGCACCCGGTCGGCCCGGTCGCCCACCGCCTGCACCGCCTCCTTCACCCGCGTCTGGCTGGTGTTGAAGTGCCGCGCCCAGGCGCATACCGCGTAGTCGTGCTGGACGTCGATGCGTTCGCGTCCGAGCTTGCTGGCCGATCCTGCGTTGGCGTCGATCATGGCGTGACTCCGTGAATTGGATGCAGATGCAAAGAGATGCCCCGATCTTAGACACCGGGCGCCGGCCGCCGTTGTAGGACGGGAGGCACAGCCGGCGCGGGCGCACCCCCGCCGGCGCCGGACACGGCACAATCGGCGGGAAAGGACATGAATTCGATGGACTCCAGCGTCGATGCGGATGCAACCGTGATTGGATCGCGGCGCGCGGCCCCGCGCGAGGGCTTCACGCCGGAGCTGCCGGTGAAGATTGCCGCGAACACCCCCATGGCGGGCGTGCCGGCCGAGTACGCGTGGCTGGAAAAGACCTTCGGCGCGATGGAACGCGACTGGAAGGTGGACCTGCGCTCGCTGGGCCGCAACAGCCAGGGCCGCACCATCGAGACCTTCCGCCTGCGCCTGGCCGGCGGCACCAAGGTGGACGTGCACTTCGACATCAGCGGGTTCCACCAGCTGGGATAGGCATGGCCGCCGCACGGGCCGATGTCGAGGCCGCCGTGCGGTCCGCCTTTCCGGGCGCCGATGGGGCCGCCATCCGGCAGAAAGCAATGGCGCGCGTGCTGATCGAGAAGTGGGGCAGGAAAGCGCAGTAGCTGCGCCCTGCCCCTGCGCTCAGTGCGCCCCGGCCGCCGCGTCCAGCGCGCCGCCGCCGCCGGCCGCCCGCTGCGGATGCGTCAGCCACACCAGCGGGATCAGCAGCAGGAACAGCCCGGCCGACAGGTAGAAGATGTCGGCGGCCGCCAGCATGAAGGCCTGCTGGTCGACCAGCCGGTTGATCTGCGCCAGCGCCTGTTGCGGCGTCAGCCCCGCCGCCGCCAGTCCCGACAGCGTGGCCTGCGTCGCCGGGCTGGACGGGTTGACCGCCTCCGCCAGTTGCGAATGGTGCAGCGCCGCGCGGCTTTCCCACAGCGTGGTGGAGACCGAGGTGCCGATGGCGCCGGCCGTGATCCGCACGAAGTTGGTCAGGCCCGAGGCGGCCGGCATCCGCTCCTGCGACATGCCCGACATCGTGATCGTCATCAGCGGGATGAAGAAGAACGCCATCGCCACGCCCTGGACCACGGTGGGGATCATGATGGTGACGAAGTCGGCCTGGGTGTTGAAGCGCGAGCGCATCCACAGCACCAGCGCCAGCACCAGGAACGAGAAGGTCACGTAGCGCCGCGGGTCCACCCGGCCCACGGTCTTGCCCACGAACGGCGACAGCACCATCGCCATCAGCCCCACCGGCGCCAGCACCATGCCGGCGTCGGTGGCGGTGTAGCCCATGAACTGCTGCAGCCACAGCGGCAGCAGCACCACGTTGCCGAAGAACAGGCCGTAGCCGATCGACACCGTCACCGTGCCGGCCCAGAAGTTGCGCTTGGCGAACAGCCGCAGGTCCACCACCGGGTGCACGTCGGTCAGCTCCCACACCATGAAGAAGGCGAAGCCCACCACCGCCACCACCGTCAGGCCGACGATCATCCCGGAGTGGAACCAGTCGTTCTCCTTGCCCAGGTCCAGCACCATCTGCATCGCCGAGATCCAGACCACCAACAGCGCCAGCCCGAGCTTGTCGATCGGCACCTTGCGGGTCTGGCTCTCGCGCTTGCGGTAGATCGCCCACGACGACAGCGCCGCGGCGATGCCCACCGGGATGTTGATGTAGAAGATCCACGGCCAGTTGATGTTGTCGGTGATCCAGCCGCCCAGCAGCGGCCCCAGCACCGGCGCCACCAGCGTGGTCATCGCCCACAGCGCCATCGCCAGCCCGGCCAGCGCCTTCGGGTAGCTGGAAAGCAGCAGCGACTGCGACAGCGGGATCATCGGGCCGGCGACGAAGCCCTGCAGCGCGCGGAAGGCGATCAGCGTCGTCATGTTGGGCGCCAGGCCGCACATCCACGAGGCCAGCACGAACAGGATCACGCTGCCGACGAACAGCCGCACCTGGCCGAAGCGCTGCGACAGCCAGCCGGTCAGCGGCAGCGCGATGGCGTTGGCCACCGCGAAGCTGGTGATCACCCAGGTGCCCTGGTTCGGGCTGACGCCGAGGTCGCCGGCGATGGCCGGGAGCGAGACGTTGGCGATCGAGGTGTCCAGCACGTTCATGAACGTGGCGGCCGACAGGGCCAGCGTGCCCCAGAGCCGCGCGGACCCTTCCAGCGGCTGGTGCTGCGCAGCGGGCGTGGGCGACGTGGCCATCGCTCTCAGTGCGCGTTGTTGTTTCTGCTGGCCACCGCCGGGGCGGCCGAGGCGCCGAACACCGCGGTGGCCGGGCGCACGCCGCGGCCGGAGTTCTGCGCGATCACGCGCTTGACCTCGGCTTCGGCGCCGGTATCCAGCGAGTCGTAGACCTCGGTGGTGGCCAGCGACGCGGCGCGCGGCACGTCGGCCAGCGTCTTGCCGTCCTGCTTGCTGACGTCGACCACGACGTCCATCGACAGGCCGACCCGCAGCGGGTTGGCTGCCACCTGGCGCGGGTCGAGTTCCACCCGCACCGGCACCCGCTGCACCACCTTGATCCAGTTGCCGGTGGCGTTCTGCGCCGGCAGCAGCGCGAAGGCGGAGCCGGTGCCGGCGCCGAGCCCGGCGACCGTGCCGTCGTATTCCACCTTCTTGCCGTAGATGTCGGCGGTGAGCTTGACCGGCTGGCCCAGCCGGATCTTGCGCAGCTGCACTTCCTTGAAGTTGGCGTCCACCCAGACCTGCTTGAGCGGGATGATGGACATCATCGGCGTGCCCGCGGCGACCCGCTGGCCCAGCTGCACGGTGCGCTTGGCGACGTAGCCGTCCACCGGCGCCGGCAGCGATGCCCGGCGGGCGGCCAGCCAGGCCTCGCGCACCTTGGTGGCGGCGGCCTGCACGCTGGGATGCTCGTCCACGCTGGTGCCTTCGGTCATCGCCTGGTTGCTGGTGAGCTGCTCGCGCGCCGCCACCACGCCGGCCTGCGCCGCCGACAGCGCGCTGCGGGCGTTGGCCAGCTGGGTCTGGGCGTGATCGAGTTCTTCCTTCGACACCGCGCCGTTGCCCACCAGCTGCTGGCGGCGGTTCAGGTCGTCGGTGGCACGGGCCACGTCGGCCTGGTAGCGGCCGATGTCGGCCTGCTTGAGCGAGACCTGCGCCGACAGCGAGCCGTTGTTGGCGTACAGCATGCGCACCTGGCGCACGGTCTGCGCGAGGTTGGCCTCGGCCTGGTCCAGAGCAACCTTCGCATCGGTGGGATCGAGCTTGACCAGCGGCTGGCCGGCCTTCACGAAGTCGGTGTCGTCGGCCATGATCGCCATCACGGTGCCGCCGATCTGCGGCGTGATCTGGATCACGTTGCCCTGCACGTAGGCGTTGTCGGTGGACTCGTAGTGGCTGGCCACCAGCCATTCGTAGCCGCCCCAGGCCAGGCCGCCGATCACGACGACCGCACCCAGGATGGTCAGGGCCTTGCGCCGGCGGCCGGCGCCGGCGTGCACGGTGGGGACGACGGCGGGAGTTTGGTTTGCTTCCATGTTCGGTTCCAGAATGTTTTCAGTTCTTGTCGTTGGCGGCGGCGACGGCATCGGCAGGCGGCACATAGCCGCCGCCCAGGGCGCGGGCCAGTCCCACCTGCGTGTCGAGCGCGCGGGCGGCCAGATCCACCGCCAGCCGGCGCTGGGCCAGCACGGCGTTCTCCGCAGTGAGCACGTTCAGGTAGTTGCCCAGCCCTGCCTTGTAGCGCTGCACGGCGATGTCGTAGGCCCCTTCGGCCGAGGCCTGCGCCTGCTTCTGCTCGGCCTGCTGCAGCGCGATCGAGCGGCCCGAGGCGAGCTGGTCGCCCACCTCGTGGATCGCTTCGATCACGGTGGCGTTGTAGCTTTCCACCGCGGCGTCGTAGTCGGCCGTCTTGCCGCGCAGGTTGGCGCGCAGCTTGCCGCCCTCGAAGATCGGCAGCCGGATCGCCGGGCCCACGCCCCATTGCAGGCTGCCGGCCTGCAGCAGGTTGCCCAGGCCGATGCTGGACAGGCCGGCGAAGGCGGAGAGGTTGATGTCCGGATAGAACTGCGCCTTGGCGCTGCGCACGTCCTGGCCGGCCGCCTCCACTCGCCAGCGGGCGGCGGCGACGTCGGCGCGCAGGCCCAGCAGGTTGGCCGGAATGACGGCGGCAGTGGCCAGCGGCTTGATGTCGGCCAGCCGCGGCGCGGTGGCGACCACGTCGGTGTTCGGCTTGCCGACCAGCGCGCCCAGCGCGTTGCGCGCCAGCGTGGCCTGCTCCTGCAGCGCCTCGATCTGCTGGCGCCCCTCGGGCAGGCCGCCCTCGCTCTGGCGCAGCTCCAGGCTGGTGTCCAGGCCGGCGTTGACGCGGTCGCGCACCAGCCGCAGCGCTTCTTCGCGCTGGGCCAGGGTGCGCCGGGCCACCACCAGCTGCTCGTCCACGCGCGCCAGCTGGAAATAGCTGCGGGCGACGTTGCTGGCCAGCAGGATGCGGGCGGCATCGGTTTCCGCCTGCTGGGCGCGGACCGCGCCCAGCGCTCCTTCGAGCAGCGCCCGGTTCTTGCCGAAGAAGTCCAGCTCCCAGCCCGCGCCCAGCTGCAGCGTGGCGCTGTCCCGCACCGAGCCGGCGATCGGCGGCGGCAGCAGGCCGGTCTCGCTGTAACGCTGGTGCATGGCGTCGAACTGGCCGTTGACCTGCGGCAGCAGCGCGGCGCCGGCCACTTCGCCGGCGGCGCGGGCGCGCGCCAGCCGGGCCTGCGCGATGCGCAGGTTGGGGTTGTCGGCCAGTGCCTGCTCGATCAGGCGATCGAGCTGCTCGTCGCCGAAAGCGCGCCACCACTGCACCGCCAGCGGCGCCTCGGCAGCGGCGGCCGGCAGGTTCAGCGATGCGTCGTCGCGCAGTCTGGCCTGCGGTTCGATGCCGGCCATGTTGGCGCAGCCCGCCAGCAGCAGCGCCGCCGCCAGCGCGGCCAGTCTGGGGTTGCGGTGGGTCATTGGGTCATTTTTCATTGGTCGTTCCCTTGTCGGCCTGGATCGCCAGCGCGTTCTCCAGGATGCGGCGCAGCAGGCGCTTGAGCGTCTCCCACTCGGCGTGGGTGAAGCCCTTCATGTGGGCGTTCTGCACCCGGCACAGCGCGCCGGGGATCTCCTGCGCGGCGGCCCGGCCCTCGGCCGTCAGTTCCAGGTTGACCACCCGCCGGTCCTCGCAGGAGCGCACCCGCCGCAGCAGGCCCTTGGCCTCCAGCCGGTCCAGCAGCCGCGTCATCGCGCCGGCGTCGAGCTGGCATTCGCGCGCCAGTTCCGCCACGGTGGAGACCGGGCCCATGAACAGCTTGAACAGCGGGATCCATTGCGCGTTGGTCAGGCCGTTGGGCGCCATCTCGCGCTCGATCTCGGTGGCCACCGTGTTGAGGATGCGGCGCATCAGGTAGCCGACGCTCTCTTCCGGCTGGTAGTTCTCCGGCACGTAGAAGTCGGGTTGCACCTCCACCTTGAGCTTGGGCGCGGCGCGCGGCGGCGCCTTGCGCTTGGCCGCGGGGGTGGCGGGCCGGGCGGGGCTGCGGCGGACGGTGGCTTTGGTGGACATGAGGGGCGATGATACTTGCCTAAGCAAATATTGTCAAGGCTGTCTTTGCTTGCTCAAGCTTAAACTCGGGGCATGGATACATCTGCCCGCCCCGCCCCCAGCAAGGGCTCGCCCCGCTCCTTGTCGGGCCTCGTCCCCTTCCTGCGGCCCTACCGCGGGCGCTTTGCGCTGGCCGGCCTGTTCCTGCTGCTGGCGGCGCTGGCGACGCTGGTGTTCCCGCTGGCGCTGCGCAGCCTGATCGACGGCGGGCTGTCGGCCGAATCCAAGGGCACCCAGGTGCTGGCCCTGCGCGAGCACTTCATGGAACTGTTCGCCGTCGCCGCGGCGCTGGGCATGTTCTCGGCGGCGCGCTATTACATGGTCAGCTGGCTGGGCGAGCGGGTCACGGCGGACCTGCGCAACGCGGTCTATGCCCACGTGCTGCAGCAGAGCCCGGAATTCTTCGAGACCACCCAGACCGGCGAGGTGCTGTCGCGCCTGACCACCGACACGACGCTGGTACAGACCGTGGTCGGCTCCTCGCTGTCGGTGGGCCTGCGCAACGCGGTGATGGGCGCCGGCGCGCTGCTGATGCTGGTGGTGACCAATCCCTACGTGATGACCCAGGTGCTGGGCATCCTGGTGGTCGTGGTGTTCCCGACCGCCTGGTGGGGCCGGCGGGTGCGCAAGCTGTCGCGGGTGAGCCAGGACAAGGTGGCCGACTCCAGCGCCATCGCGGCCGAAGTGCTCAACGCCATCCCGGTGGTGCAGAGCTACACCGCCGAGACGCGCGAGGCCGAGCGCTTCGACGCCTCCACCGCCAGCGCCTTCGCCACCGCGGTGCACCGCACCAAGGCCCGCGCCTTCCTGATCGCGTTCGTCATCATCGCCACCAGCGCGGCGCTGCTGTGGGGCCTGTACCAGGGCACGCAGGCGGTGCTGGCCGGCACCATCACCGCCGGCCACCTGGGCCAGACCGTGGTCTACGTGATCATGCTGGCCGGCGCGGTGGGCGTGCTGGGCGAGGTCTACGGCGACCTGCTGCGCGCGGCCGGCGCCACCGAGCGCCTGATGGAACTGCTGGACGCCAAGTCGCCGGTGGTGTCGCCGCCGGCGCCGGCGGCGCTGCCCTCGGTCAGCGGCGGCAGCCGGGTGGAGTTCCAGGGCATCACCTTCAACTATCCGTCGCGGCCGCTGACACCGGCGCTGCGCGATTTCAACGTGGTCGTGGCGCCGGGCGAGACGGTGGCGCTGGTCGGCCCCAGCGGCGCCGGCAAGAGCACGGTGTTCCAGCTGCTGCTGCGCTACTACGACCCGGCGCAGGGCACCATCCGGCTGGACGGCGTGCCGACGCGCGAGCTCTCCCTGCACGACCTGCGGCAGCGGATCGGCATCGTGCCGCAGGACGCGGTGATCTTCTCCACCAGCGCGATGGAGAACATCCGCTACGGCCGCCCCGCCGCCCGCGACGAGGAAGTGGTGGCCGCCGCCCGCGCCGCCTTCGCGCACGAGTTCATCACCGCCCTGCCCGAGGGCTACGACAGCTTCCTGGGCGAGCGCGGCGTGCGCCTGTCGGGCGGCCAGCGCCAGCGCATCGCGATCGCGCGGGCGATGCTGAAGAACCCGCCGCTGCTGCTGCTGGACGAAGCCACCAGCGCGCTGGACGCCGAGAGCGAGCGCATGGTGCAGGCAGCGCTGGAGTCGGCCATGAGCGGTCGCACCACGCTGGTGGTGGCCCACCGGCTGGCCACCGTGCAGCGCGCCACCCGCATCATCGTGATGGACCACGGCCGCATCGTCGAACAGGGCACCCACGATTCGCTGGTCGCCACCAGCGGCATGTATGCCCGGCTGGCGGCGCTGCAGTTCATGGAGTGACGGGCCGCGCCCTCAGCGCCGCCGCCCCGGCGCGAAGGCCTTGCGCCGGGAAGCCGTATCGTCCAGCTGGCGGGCGATATTGCCGCAGACCAGGTCGCACAGCGCGAACACCGACTCGTCGGCGACGTGGTAATAGACGCTGGTGCCGCGGCTCTCGCGCGCGACCAGGCCCTGCTCGGTCAGCAGCGCCAGGTGGCGCGAGACGTTGGCGGCCGAGAAGCCGCAGGCCTGTGCCAGGTCGCCCACGTTGCGCTCCCCCTGCCGCAGCAGGTTGAGGATCTGCAGCCGGGTCGGCTCCGACAGCACCTGGAAGTAGCGGGCCACCTCGGCCAGCGCTTCGGGCGGCAGGTTTTTCATGAATGAACGCTCCTTGACGTAGATCAGCGCCGTCGCGCCGCGCCGGATCAAAGTGCAGTGCGAAGGACTTGAGTTTACCGTATGATTGCTTAATTAGCTGATTAGCTAAACATGCAACAAAGGGGATTCGGGATGTCAAGGACAGGATGGCTTGCCGCAGTGATGGCGATGGCGCTCGGCGCGCCGCCCGCGTGGGCCGCCGCGGGCGCCGCCCTGGCGACGGTGCAGGTGCAGGGCTCGGCCGCCGGCGGCAACGCAGTGAGCCTGGACGCGGTGGTGGAAGCGGAGCGCCAGACCACGCTGTCGGCCCAGGTGGCGGGCGCCATCGTCGCGCTCAACGTCAAGGCCGGGGACTCGGTGAAGGCCGGCCAGCCGCTGGTGCGCATCGACGCCCGCGCGGCCAGCCAGAACGCCGCGGCCAGCGCCGCCCAGGTGGACGCGGCGCGGGCGGCGCTCAAGGTCGCCGCCACCGAATACCAGCGCCAGCAGCTGCTGTTCCAGAAGCAGTACATCAGCCAGTCGGCGCTCGACCGCGCGCGGGCGCAGTACGAGTCGG
This sequence comes from Caenimonas terrae, assembly GCF_042655405.1. Classification (NCBI taxonomy): domain Bacteria; kingdom Pseudomonadati; phylum Pseudomonadota; class Betaproteobacteria; order Burkholderiales; family Comamonadaceae; genus Caenimonas; species Caenimonas terrae. Next base: position 710,108 of record NZ_JBHSMF010000006.1, read on the forward strand.
CGCAGGCGCAGGTGCAGGCGCAGCAGGCCCAGGCCCGCGCGGCGCAGGCGGAGTCGGGCTTCTTCGTGCTGAGCGCGCCCTACGACGGCGTGGTGAGCGACGTGCCGGTCACGCTCGGCGACATGGCCATGCCGGGCCGCGCCCTGCTCACGCTGCACGATCCGTCGGCGCTGCGCGTGACGGCGGCGGTGCCGCAGACCGTGCTGGCGGCCCTGGCCGACAGCAGGGACATCCGCTTCGAGCTGCCCGGTTATGCCGCCGCGCCCGGCCGGCTCCAGCCGGCGCGGGTGCAGGTGCTGCCGGTGGTCGATGCCGCCACCCACACCGGCCAGGTCCGGCTGGCGCTGCCGGCCGGCCTCAAGGGCGTGGTGCCGGGCATGTTCGCGCGGGTCTGGCTGCCGGCCGCCGCGGCGGGCGCGGGCGCCCCCGGCGCCGAGCGCCTGTACCTGCCGGCCAGCGCCGTGGTGCGGCGCGCCGAGATGACCGGCGTCTACGTGCTCAACGCGCAGGGCCGGCCGCTGCTGCGGCAGGTGCGGCTCGGCCCGGTGCAGGGCGAGCGGGTGGAGATCCTCAGCGGCGTCGGCAAGGGCGACACCGTCGCCCTCGACCCGCAGGCCGCGGCCAGGGCGCCCTGAGATGAAGCAGCAACCGCGCATGGGCATTTCCGGGCGGATCGCCGCCGCGTTCCAGTCGGCGCAGATCACGCCGCTGCTGGCGCTGATGGCGCTGCTGCTGGGCATCTTCGCCGTCATGGTGACGCCGCGCGAGGAAGAACCGCAGATCAACGTGACGATGGCCAACGTGCTGGTCCCCTTCCCCGGCGCCGCGGTGGCGGACGTCGAGCAGATGGTGGCCGCGCCGGCCGAGCAGGTGCTGTCGCAGATCGCGGACGTCGAGCACGTGATGTCGGTCTCGCGCCCGGGCCTGGCGGTGCTGACGGTGCAGTTCAAGGTCGGCGTGCCACGCACCGAGGCGCTGGTGCGCCTGCACGACACGCTGCGCGACAACAGCGACTGGCTGCCGCGCGGCGTCGGCGTGCTGGACCCGATCGTCAAGCCCAAGGGGATCGACGACGTGCCGATCGTCGCCCTCACGCTGTACAGCAAGGACCCCGCCACCGGCGCCTTCGACCTGGAGCGGGTCGCCCACAGCATCGAGGCCGACCTCAAGCGGGTGCCGGGCACGCGCGAAATTCAGACCATCGGCGGCCCCGGCCACGCCGTGCTGGTGGAGATCGATCCGGCCCGCATGGCCGGCTCGGGCGTGACGGTGCAGGACCTGCGCACGGCGCTGCAGTCGGCCAACCTGGGCCTGCCGGTCGGCGAGCTGGTCGGCGGCAACCGCAGCGTCGCCATCGAGGCCGGCCCCTATCTGGCGCAGGCCAGCGACGTCGCCGAGCTGGTGGTGGGCGTGCGCGACAACAAGCCGGTGTTCCTCAAGGACGTGGCGCAGGTGCGCGACGGCCCGCCGCCGGCCGGCCGCTACGCCTGGTACGGGCAGTCCGGCAAGGACGGCGGCGGCGAATACCCGGCCGTCACCCTCACCGTCACCAAGAAGCCCGGCCAGAACGCGATCGACGTGGCCAACGGCGTGATGAAGCGGGTGGAGCAGCTGCGCAACACGGTGATCCCGGCCGGCGTGCTGGTGGCCGAGACGCGCAACTACGGCGCCACCGCCAACGACAAGGCGATCAAGCTGATCGAGAAGCTGCTGTTCGCCACCACCGCGGTGGTGGCGCTGGTGTTCATCGCGCTGGGCCGGCGCGAGGCGGCGATCGTCGGCGCCGCGGTGATCCTGACGCTGACCGTGACGCTGTTCGCCTCCTGGGCCTGGGGCTTCACGCTCAACCGGGTGTCGCTGTTCGCGCTGATCTTCTCGATCGGCATCCTGGTGGACGACGCCATCGTCGTGGTGGAGAACATCCACCGCCACCAGCAGCTCCATCCCGACCGCACGTTGACCGAGCTCATTCCCGGCGCGGTCGACGAAGTGGGCGGCCCCACCATCCTGGCGACGCTGACGGTGATCGCGGCGCTGCTGCCGATGGCCTTCGTCAGCGGCCTGATGGGCCCCTACATGAGCCCGATCCCCATCAACGCCAGCATGGGCATGCTGCTGTCGCTGGCGATCGCCTTCATGGTCACGCCGTGGCTGGCGCGCCTGTGGATGAAGGCCACCCCGGCGCACGGCCATGCCGCCGGCCCGACCGGCCTGGCCGGCAAACTGACGCCGCTGTTCGAGCGCGTGTTCAAGCCGCTGCTGGACGATCGAAGCGGCAGGCGCAACCGCGGCCTGCTGGGGCTGGGCATCGCCGTCCTGATCGTGCTGTCGCTGGTGCTGCCGGCCACCGGCCTGGTGCTGCTCAAGATGCTGCCCTTCGACAACAAGTCGGAATTCCAGGTGGTGGTGGACATGCCGGCCGGCACGCCGGTGGAGCGCACCGCCGCCGTGCTGCACGAGCTGGGCGCGCAGCTGTCCACGGTGCCCGAGGTAACGGACTACCAGGCCTACGCCGGCGCCGCTTCCCCGATCAACTTCAACGGCCTGGTGCGGCAGTATTACCTGCGCGCCGGCGGCGAGGTCGGCGACATCCAGGTCAACCTGGTCGACAAGCACCAGCGCAGCGACCAGAGCCACGCGATCGCGGCCCGGGTCCGGCTCGAACTTCAGAAGATCGGGCGGCGCTTCGGCGCCAACGTGAAGGTGGTGGAAGTGCCGCCGGGCCCGCCGGTGCTGTCGCCGATCGTGGCCGAGATCTACGGGCCGGAGGCCAAAGGCCGGCGCCAGGTGGCCAGGGCCGTGCGCGCCGTGTTCGAGAAGACGCCCAACGTGGTGGACGTGGACGACACCGGCATCGCCGACGCGCCGCGCAAGCTGCTGCTGGTGGACCGGCGCAAGGCCGCCATGCTGGGGGTGCCGCAACAGGCCATCGTCGGCACCTTGCGCACCGCGCTGGCGGGCGAGTCGGCGACGTACCTGCACGACGCCAGCCGGTATCCGGTGCCGGCCGTGCTGCAACTGCCGGCGGCCAGCCAGGGCGACCTGGACGCGCTGCTGCAGCTGTCGGTGCGCAGCGCGTCGGGCAAGCTGGTGCCGATCGGCGAGCTGGTGACGGTCAGCGACACGCTGCGCGAGCAGCCGGTCTACCACAAGGACCTGCTGGCGGTGGACTTCGTGCTGGGCGACATGGCCGGCAAGCTGGACAGCCCGCTGTACGGCATGTTCGGCATGCGCGGCGACATCGCGAAGATCCGCGCGCCCGACGGCGGCAGCGTTGCCGAATACTTCATCAGCCAGCCGCAGGACCCGTGGCGCGGCTACGCGCTGAAGTGGGACGGCGAGTGGCAGATCACCTACGAGACCTTCCGCGACATGGGCGCCGCCTATGCGGTGGGCCTGGTGCTGATCTACCTGCTGGTGGTGGCGCAGTTCGGCTCCTACCTGACGCCGCTGATCATCATGGCGCCGATCCCGCTGACCGTCATCGGCGTGATGCCGGGCCATGCGCTGCTGGGCGCGCAGTACACGGCCACCAGCATGATCGGCATGATCGCGCTGGCCGGCATCATCGTGCGCAACTCGATCCTGCTGGTGGACTTCATCAATCTGCAGGTGCGGGCCGGCGTGGAGTTCAAGCAGGCCGTCGTCCACTCGGCGATCACCCGGGCCCAGCCGATCATGCTGACCGGCGCCTCCGCCATGCTCGGCGCCTTCTTCATCCTGGACGACCCGATCTTCAACGGGCTGGCGATCTCGCTGATCTTCGGCATCTTCGTCTCCACCGTGCTCACGCTGGTCGTGATCCCGACGCTTTACTACGCGGCCTACCGCAAGCGCCTGGGCGCGCTGGCACCGGCCGCGGCCTGATCCCTTTCTTCATTTCATCAACCTCAAGGAGTCCTTTCATGAAATCCTGGCAAATCGTCCGCCTCGTCGCGGGCATCTTCATCCTGCTGTCGCTGGCACTGGGCACCCCCGGCAGCCCGGTCTTCGTCAGCCAGTGGTGGCTGGCCTTCACCGCCTTCGTCGGCATCAACCTGCTGCAAAGCGCGCTCACCCGGTGGTGCGTGATGGAAACGATCCTGCGCAAGCTGGGTGCCGAGCGCGGCTGCTGAAGGACCGGCCCATGCGTGCGCTTCCCCGACGCCTGGCGATCGCCGCGCTCGCGCTGGCCGCGCTCTCGGCGCAGGCCACGGACCTGATGCAGGCCTGGCAGGCAGCGCGCGAACACGACCCGGACGCGGCGATCGCGCTGGCCGGCCGCCAGGCCGGCGAGACGCGCAGGGCGCAGGCCGCGGCGCTGTGGCGTCCCACGCTGGCCCTCAACGCCACGGTCGGCGCCATGAACGCCGACACGGCGATGACCGGCGCGCGCTTTTCGGCGCCCGGCTTCGGCCAGTCGGACGGCGTGAATTTCGCCACCTCGATCCACGGCGGCACCTCGACGCGCTGGGGCCTGAGCGCGCGCCAGCCGCTGGTCAGCGGCGACCGGCAGGCGCAGCGCCGGCAACTGCTGATCGGCGCCGATGCCGCCGATCTGGAATGGCAGGCTTCGCAGCAGGAGCTGATGCTGCGCACCGCCCAGCGCTACTTCGACGCGGTGCTGGCCGAACGCAAGCTCGAGCTGCTGCAGCGCCAGCAGCTTGCCGTCGACCAGGCGCTGGTGGAAGCCCGCGACCGCTTCGCCGCCGGCGACAAGCCGATCACCGACACCCATGAGGCATCGGCGCGGGCGCGCGCGCTGCAGGCGCAGGTGCTGGCGGCGGAAAGCGAACTGCAGCTGGCCCGCGAGCAGCTGTCGGACGTCACCGGCCTGCCGCCGGCGGCGCTGCAGCTGGCGCCTCCGGCCGAGGCCGCGGCGCCGGCCGTGCTGCCGCCGCTGGAGCAGTGGCTGGAACTGGCCGGCCGTGACAGCCCGCAGCTGCGGCTGCAGCAGGCCAACGCGCAGTCGGCCGCGCAGGAAGTGGCCCGGCGCAGCGCGCGTGCCGGCGTGACGCTGGACCTGGTGGCGGAAGCGGGCCGCGACCGGCTCGCCGGCAGCGGCGACTTCGGCAGCGCCAGCAACACCGCCAGCCAGGCGATGGTCGGCCTGCAGCTGACGGTGCCGCTGTCCACCGGCGGCATGCGCAGCGCCCGGCAGGACGAAGCGCTGCGGCTGCAGGAGAAGGCCGACGCCGAAGTGGAGCGCACCCGCCAGCAGGTGCGCCAGCAGACCCGCGCCGCCTGGCTGGGCCTGCAGACGGGCAAGGCGCGGCTGCAAGCGCTGGCCGAATCGCTCACCGCCAGCCGCGCGCGCCTGGACGCGACGCAGCTGGGGCGCCAGGTCGGCGACCGCACCACGCTGGACCTGCTGAACGCGCAGAACGACGCCAGTGGCGCCGAACTGGCGCTGGTGCAGGCCCGCGCCGACGTGCTGCTGAACCGGCTGCGGCTGGCCGCCCTGGCGGGCGGGCTGGACGAGGCGCGGCTGCAGGAGGTCAACGCGGCGCTGCAGCGCTGACGAGGACTCACGGCAAGGACTTTCTTCCCCACCAACCAGGAGATCACCATGGCCCACATCATCGTTCTGGGCGCCGGCATCGGCGGCATGCCCGCCGCCTACGAATTGCGCGCGCACCTCGGCAAGGAACACAACATCACGGTCGTCAACGCGCTGGACTACTTCCAGTTCGTCCCGTCCAACCCCTGGCTGGCGGTCGGCTGGCGCAAGCGCGAGTCCATCACCTTCCCGATCCGGCCGCACCTGGAGAAGAAGGGCATCGCCTTCGTGGCGCAGCCGGTGCAGCGCATCGACGCCGAGGGCAACGGGCTGGAACTGCAGGACGGCAGCCGGCTGACGTACGACTACCTGGTCATCACCACCGGACCGAAGCTGGCCTTCGACGAGGTGCCGGGCTCGGGGCCCGCCGGCCACACGCAGTCGATCTGCACGGTGGACCACGCCGCCAAGGCCTGGGACGACTACCAGCGCTTCGTCGAGGAGCCGGGGCCGGTGGTCGTCGGCGCGATGCCCGCCGCGTCTTGCTTCGGGCCGGCCTACGAATTCGCCTTCATCCTGAACAAGGACCTGCAGCGCCGCAAGCTGCGCCACAAGGTGCCGATGACCTTCGTGACCAGCGAGCCCTACATCGGCCACCTGGGCCTGGGCGGCGTGGGCGACTCCAAGACCATGCTGGAGAGCGAGCTGCGCAACAACCACATCAAGTGGATCACCAACGCCAAGGTCACTCGGGTGGAGCACGGCAAGATGTTCGTCACCGAGCTGGACGACCAGGGCCAGGTCAAGCAGGAGCACGAGCTGCCGTTCAAGTACAGCATGATGCTGCCGGCCTTCAAGGGCGTGGACGCGGTGGCGGCGGTGGAAGGCCTGTGCAACCCGCGCGGCTTCGTGCTGATCGACGAATACCAGCGCAGCAAGAAGTACCGCAACATCTTCTCGGCCGGCGTCTGCGTGGCGATCCCGCCGGTGGAGGCGACGCCGGTGGCGACCGGCGCGCCCAAGACCGGCTACATGATCGAGACCATGGTGACGGCCATCGTCAACAACATCGGCGCCGACCTGGCCGGCCAGCCGCCGGTGGCGCAGGGCAGCTGGAACGCGATCTGCCTGGCCGACATGGGCGACACCGGCATCGCCTTCGTGGCGCTGCCGCAGATCCCGCCGCGCAACACCAACTGGTTCAGCAAGGGCAAGTGGGTGCACCTGGCCAAGATCGCGTACGAGAAATATTTCCTGTACAAGATGAAGCACGGCACCTCGGAGCCGATCTACGAGAAGTTCATGCTCAAGAGCATCGGGGTCCAGCGGCTGGGCCGGCGCTGAGCTGCCTATCTGGCAGGCGCCGCGTTGCAGCCCGCACCGGCGCTGGCGCTGCGCACTTCACCCCCGGCCAGCCCACAGCGTTGTCCACAGATGATGTGGATATCTCGGCGGCCGCCGTTGCAAAGTCTTACTGCAACGGCTCCTTCAGGGCCGCTGAAGGCGCCCCCGATCCAGCGGGCGGCGCCTCCGGCGCCAGTTGATCGTTCAGCGCCGCCACCAGCGTGACCAGGTCGCGTTCGAAGGCGCCCAGGCGCTGCTGGACTTCGGCCGGCGGCGCATATGCCTTGAGGGCGCTCTCCAGGCCGGCGGCGTGCGCCTCGATGCCGGAAGCGCCGATGTTGGCGGCCACCGACTTCGCGCTGTGGGCCAGGCGTTCCGCGGTCGCGAGGTCGCCGGTGGCGAGCGCCGCCTGGATCTTCGCCGCAAGCGATCCGTAGCCCGACGCAAACCGGCGCAGGATGGTCAGGTACAGGTCCTTCTTGTTCAGGACGCGGCTCAGCCCTAGTTCGGTGTCCAGCCCGGCAACGCGCGGCAGGCCGTCCGCACCCGGCGCCGCGGCCGCTGGGGCTGCAACGGCGCTGGCCGGCATCGGTGCAGGCTCCGCGCCGCGCTCCGGCAGCCAACGGACCAGCGCGGCCCAGAGGGCATTCGGGTCGATGGGCTTGATGACTGCGTCGTTCATGCCGGCGTCGATGCAGCGCCGGCGATCGTGCTCCATGGCATTGGCCGTCATTGCCAGGATGGGGAGCCGCGCCAGCCGCGCGATCTTGCGGATCTCGCGGGTGCTGGTGAGTCCGTCCATCACCGGCATCTGCATGTCCATGAACACCAGGTCGTAGTCGGCTTGCTGCACCCGTTCCAGGCCCAGCTGGCCGTTGTCCGCCACGTCCACCACGAAGCCCGCGCTTTCCAGCATCTCGCGCGCCACCATCTGGTTGATTTCGTTGTCCTCCACCACCAGGATGCGCGCCCCGTGCAGGGCACCGAGCGAGCCCGGCAGGCCGTCGGCGCCGGGCCGCGCCGCCGGCGACGCCGGCGCCACCTCCTGCCAGCTCGCGCCCAGCACATTCATCGTGCTGTCGAACAGCAGCGACGCGTTGACCGGCTTGACCAGCACGCCGTCCAGGCCGATGTTCTGCGCTTCCCGCAGCATTTCCTCGCGGCCGTGCGCTGAAACCATCATGAGCACGGGCGGCAGCGGCAGGCCGAGCGCCTTGATCCGCCGTGCCGTGTCCATCCCGTCCATTCCGGGCATGCGCCAGTCCAGGTACACGATCCGGAACGGGTCGCCGGCGACGGCGGCGGCACGCACCGCATCGATGGCCTCCGCGCCCGAGGAGACTTCGGTGACCACGAAGGACATCTTCGTGAGCATGACGGCGATCGCCGCACGCGCATGGAAGCTGTCGTCCACCACCAGGACCCGGCAACCGCGCAGGTCGGGGTTGGGGACCAGCTTGCGGGCGTGGTCCGCGCCGATCCCGAGCCGCGCCGTGAAAGAAAAGGTGCTGCCCGCCCCGGGCTGGCTCTCGACGGCCACCTGCCCGCCCATGAGTTCGACCAGCTTCTTGCTGATGGCCAGGCCCAGCCCGGTGCCGCCGAACCGGCGCGTGGTCGACGCGTCCCCCTGGGAAAAGCTCTGGAACAGGCGGCCGATCTGCTCGGGCGACAGGCCGATGCCGGTATCGCGAACACGGAACTCGAGCAGCACCTGGCCCTCGGTCCGCTCCATCTCCCGCACCGTGATCCCGACCTCCCCCCGGGCGGTGAACTTCACCGCGTTGTTGACCAGGTTCAGCAGCACCTGGCCCAACCGCAGCGAATCGCCCTTGAGGCGGGCGGGAACCGAAGGCTCCACGTGCATCACCAGTTCCAGGCCCTTCTTCTCGCATTCGCCCGAGATCAGGCTGACAGTGGTGTCCAGCAGTTTCTCCAGTTCGAACTCCGCATGCTCGAGGTCCAGCTTGCCGGCCTCGACCTTGGAGAAGTCCAGGATGTCGTTGATCACGCCCAGCAGGTGCTGGCCCGCCGTCTGCACCTTGCTCACGTAGTCGCGCTGGCGCGGCGCCAGGTCGGTCTGCAGCACCAGGTGCGACAGGCCGATGATGGCGTTCATCGGCGTGCGGATCTCGTGGCTCATGTTGGCCAGGAAGTCCGACTTGGAGTGGGTGGCCGCCTCGGCCAACTCCATGGCCGTGCGGATCTGCTCCTCGTGCTTCTTGCGCTCGCTGATGTCGCGCGACACCGCCAGCAGGCCCTCGGCCTGGCCGAACTGGTTCTGCAGCCGCGACACCACGGTTTCATAGCAGACCTCGCGGCCATCCGCCACCGACAGCATCTCCTCGATGGTCCGCGGCTGGTTGGCCGAGATGACGGCGCGGTCGCGTTGCCGGATCTCGGCGGCGCGCGCCGGCGCAAACAGCTCCTCGCAGGTCCGGCCCCGCACCTGGTCGATGGACAGCCCGGTCCGCACCGAATAGGCGGTGTTGCACCCGAGGTAGCGGCCCTCCAGGTCCTTGAAGACGATCCCGTCGGGAATCGAGTTGATCAGCGACAGCAGCAACGCGCGCTGCCGGCCGGCCTCGAGTTCGGCGCCCCTTTGCTCGGTGACGTCCTTGACGCAGACGACGAACATGCTGCGCTCGGCCTGCTCGGTGAGGAAGATCGACAGCTCGACGTCGCGCAGGCTGCCGTCCTTGCGCCGGTGCACGCCGGCGAACGAGATCGGGCCGGCGTCGGCGGCCTGCGCCATCACCATGCGGTCCTGCTCGGGCGTGAGCGCCAGGCCCAGGCTGGCGGCAGACACGCCGCGCAGCTCCTGGACCTCGAAGCCGAAGTGCTTGCAGGCCGCGCGGTTGGCATAGGCGATCGCACCCGTGTCGCGCTCGATCCAGTACATCGGACCCGAGTTCTCGAGCACCTGGCCATTGAAGGCCATCTCTTCCTCGTGCCGCACGCTCGCGGTCACATCGCGGTAGGTAATGACGCTGCCGACGCACTTGCCGTGGACGAACTGGGGGGCGACGGTGCGCTCGAGCAGCAGGCCGCTCTTGAGCGCGACCACGCGGACCAGCCTCTCCCTAGGATTGGCGCGGTGCCTTTCGATCAGCGCTGAATACGCGACCGGATCCGCCACCTGCTCGAGGTTGAACCGGCGCAGGCTCTCCGCGTCGATGGTGGCGATGTCCTCCTCCGGAATCCCCCACAGTTCGGCCGTGCGGATGTTGAAGAAGATGCTGCCCCCCGCCTGCCGCGTGAACACGCCGTCGTTGGTGGCGTCCAGCGTGGAGACCAGCAGGTCGTACCCGTCCTGGAGCGCGGCCAGCTGCCTGTCGCGGGCCTGCAGCAGGGCCTCGGACGCATGGAGAGCGGCCTCCAACTGCTGCTGCGTCCGGGCCGGCGCGGCGGCGGACTTGCCGTCCGCAAGCACGCCCAGGGTGTCGAGTTCGGCGCGGGTGGCGGCCATCGTGTCTTCCAGTTCCTGCAAGAGAAGGCCGACCGGGAGACCGTCGGCCAGCGCGTCCTCGATCCGGGCCGCGACGGCGCTGAGCGCGCCCAGGCCGATGGTGCCGGCGGAACCCTTGAGCTTGTGCGCCTGCGCCGCGATCGCGTCCGCGCCGGCGGCGGGATGGAGCATCTCCTGGCAGTAGGTCTGGTAGGCATCGAGGCCGGAGCGGACCATCGCGCGCAACTGCTCCGGACCGGCCATGCGCCGCAGGCCGGCCAGGACCTGGGTGTTCACCAGGGCGGGCCCGCCGGGATGCGTCGCCGGCGGCGGCGCGGGCAGCGGCTTCGCCGCCGCTCCGGCGCAGCCGTAGCGCGCGATCGCCGCTTCGATCTGGACCCAGTCGTAGGGCTTGGCAAGGCATTCGTTCATTCCCGCCGCGATGCAGCGCCGACCCTCTTCCTGCGTGACGTTCGCGGTGAGCGCCAGGATCGGGACGTTGCGCGCCCCGCCGTCGAGCGTGCGGATGCGCCGGGTTGCCTCCAGGCCGTCCATGGCCGGCATCTGCACGTCCATCAGGACCAGGTCGAAGGTGCTGCGCTGCACCAGTTCCAGTGCCTGCGCGCCGTCCTGCGCAAAGGCCAGTTCATGCCCCAGGCCGGCGAGCACATCGCCCAGGATCTCGCGGTTGATCTCCACGTCCTCGGCCACCAGGATGCGCCGGGAGCCGGGCTTGCGTTCGGCTTGCATCGTCACAACTTCCAGCTGCCCGCGTCCCGGCTGGCCCATGGATCGGGGGCCTGCTCCGGTGGCGCAGGCAGGCCGACGACGGCCCGCACCACGCGCAGGAGCGACTCGGCCTCGAACGGCTTGGTCACGTAGCCGTCGGCGCCGCCGGCCATGCCCTTGAGCACCGCCTCGCGCGTGGCCTTGCCCGTCAGCATGACGACCGGCACCTGGCTCAGCGCCTTGTGCTGCCGCACCCGCGACAGAATGTCGAAGCCGTCTGCATCCGGCAGCAGCACGTCCAGCAGGATCAGGTCGGGGACCGGCGGCTTGCTGAACTCGGCGACGATCTCGCTGCGGTTGCTCGCCAGCCGGACCTGGAAGCCCTCGAAGGCGAGGTAGCTCTGGATGAAGCGGGCGAGCGTCGGCTCGTCTTCCACCACGATGGCGGTGAGCACCCCGCCCGGCGGCCGCGCCAGCGACCGCTCGCGGGCGATCTCGACGTAGAAGCCGCTGCTGCGCAGCGACGAGACGCCTGAATCCGCCTTGGCGTCGCTCACCGGCAGCGCCATCTGGTTCAGGCAGGCCTGGAGTTGCAGGGCCAGCGGATCGGCCTGCGTCGGCTCCAGCAGGCGCCGGTCGCGCAGTCCGCGAAAGAGCGACGCGAACGCATCCTGCGTGACTGCGGGCATTCCGGCCTGGATCTGCGCCAGCGACAGCGAGCCGTCGACCCGCACCAGGAACTCGAGCTCGTTGGGAGACAGGCTGGTCACGCTACCGCGCAACTCATGCTCACCCAGAGCCGTCAAGGCGTAGACCTGAGACATCTCCGAAACCGGTACAGGCATTTCTGACGCGTCTCTCGTTGGTTGAGCTGCATCCTACTCGGCTGGTGCCGCGCCCGGACCCGGGATGACCCTCGCACCGTCCGGGATCGGCACTCACCCGCGCCCAGGCGCGGACCTTGTTCACGAATCGCGTGGGTTTCCGCGGAGCGGCGCTACTGCAACGGTTCCTTCAGCGCCTTGGGAATGGGCAGCGGCAGCACGCCGATGCCCTCCTCCAGCAGGGCCTGGGTTTCGCCGGGCGAGGCCTGGCCGCGGATGCCGCGTTCCTGCGTCTCGCCGTAATGCATGCGGCGCGCTTCTTCCGGGAAGCGCGCGCCCACGTCCTCGGTGTTGGCCATCACGTGGCGCACCATCTTCATCCAGGCGGCCTGCATGGTGCGGTCCGGCGCCGCCACCAGGTCCTGCTGGTGCCGGGCGGCGGGCGCCGGCTCCTTGCCGCCGCCCAGGTTCAGGCGCGGGGCGCTGAGCAGCTTGCTGATGGCGACGTCGCCGCACAGCGGGCATTCCACCAGCCCGCACGCCAGCTGGTCCTGGAAGTCCGCCTCCGATCCGAACCAGCCTTCGAAACTGTGCTGTTGCGCACACTGGAGGTCGAGGACTTTCATCGCGCCGCCGGGCCGCCCCAAGGCGCGATGGCCCCCTCGGGGGGCGGCGACGGCACATCGTGCCTGGCGTGGGGGCTCAACATAGCCGGATTATGAGCGCCACTCCAGTGTCCACGCTCCGGCCAGGACGTTCTGCAGCCAGAGCGCGCAGGACAGCGTCTTGGCATCGGTGACTCGGCCGTCCCGGCACCACTGCGCCAGCTCCTGCGGCGTGGCGCTGAACACGTCCAGGTGCTCTCCGTGGTCCAGGTTGCGCTGGCCGCCGTCCACCAGCCCGCGCGCGAACCAGATGTCGATCGCCTCGGTGGAATACGAGATCACCGGGTGCAGCACGCCGGCATGGGCCCATTCGCGCGCCGTGTAGCCCGTCTCCTCCAGCAGCTCGCGCTTGGCGCAGGCCAGCTTGTCCTCGCCGGGCACGTCGAGCTTGCCGGCCGGAAATTCGATCATCACCTGCTGCACCGGATAGCGGAACTGCCGCTCCAGCAGCACGCGCCCGTCGTCCAGCAAGGGCACGATCACCACCGCGCCGGGGTGGACGATGTATTCGCGCGTCGCCGTGCCGCCATCGGGCAGCTTCACGGTGTCCCTCCATGCGTGCAGCAGCCTGCCCTTGAACAGCTCCTCGCTGCCCAGCCTGTGCTCCACCAGGTGGCTGTCGTCGGCCATGGTGCCAGTCAGCCGCCGGGCCGCCCCAAGGCCGACTGCGCCCCCTCGGGGGGCAGAGCAGCTGCCAAGCAGCAAACGCGGGGGCTCATTTCTTCTTCCACAGATAGCGCCAGATGAAGCCCGGAAACGCGAACGTGATGAACAGCGCGCCGGTGACGGCGTAGAACTCCCAGCCCTGCGGCGCGATCTGGCCGGCACGGTTCTCCAGCAGCAGGCCGAGGCCGCCGGCGATGAAGTACAGCAGCACCAGTTCCGCCAGCCGCAGCGGCAGCGGCTTGACCGGGCGCTTGAGCGGCACCACGCCCAGCAGGCGCTGGTTGAGGAACGGCAGGTTGGCCGCCAGGAAGGCGACCACGATCACCAGCCAGACGGAAACCGATTCGGACAAGGGGACCCCCGGGGGATCAGCTGGCCAGCGTCTTGACGATCGCCTGGGCACACAGCGTCATCAGGCCGCCGGGCAGGATGCCCAGGATCAGCACCAGCGCGCCGTTGAGGGTGAGAACGGCGCGGACGTCGGCCGGCGCCGAGACCGTGGTGGCCGTGATCGGCGCGTCGAAGTACATCACCTTGACCACCCGCAGGTAGTAGAAGGCGCCCACCAGCGACATCATCACGGCGAACACCGCCAGCCCGATGTACAGCGCCTGGCCGGACGAGACCAGCGCCTGCAGCACCGCCAGCTTGGCGTAGAAGCCGACCAGCGGCGGCACGCCGGCCAGCGAGAACATGCAGATGGCCATCACGCCGGCGAACAGCGGGCTGCGCTGGTTCAGGCCGGCCAGGTCGGTGATCTCCTCGCTCTCGAAACCTTCGCGCGCCAGCAGCAGGATGATGCCGAAGCTGGCCAGCGTGGTCATCACGTAGGTGACGATGTAGAACATGGCGGAGCTGTAGGCGTTGGCGGCCGACAGCGTGTTGCCGTTGACCACGCCGGACAGCAGGCCCAGGATGACGAAGCCCATCTGAGCGATGGTGGAGTAGGCCAGCATGCGCTTGAGGTTGGTCTGCGCGATGGCCGCCAGGTTGCCGATCAGCAGCGAGGCGATCGCCAGCACCGCCAGCATCTGCTGCCAGTCGATCGCCAGCGGCAGCAGGCCTTCCACCAGCAGCCGGATGCAGATCGCGAACGCAGCCAGCTCGGGCGCGCTGCCGATCACCAGCGTGACCGAGGTCGGGGCGCCCTGGTAGACGTCCGGGATCCACATGTGGAACGGGGCGGCGCCCAGCTTGAAGGCCAGGCCGGAGACGATGAACACCAGGCCGAACACCAGCACCTGGTGCTTGACCTGGCCGGAGTTGACGATCTTGAACACCGTGCCGATGTCCAGCGAGCCGGTGGCGCCGTACAGCATCGACATGCCGTACAGCAGGAAGCCGCTGGCCATCGCGCCGAGCACGAAGTACTTCATCGCCGCCTCGGTGGAGGTGGCGTGGTCGCGCCGCAGCGCCACCAGCGCGTAGCTGCACAGCGTCATCAGCTCCAGGCCCAGGTAAATCACCAGGAAGTTCTGGCCCGAGATCATCACGAAGATGCCCAGCAGGATGAACATCGACAGCGTGAACATCTCGCCGCCGTGCAGCATGTCGCGGTCCGCCGCATAGCCGCGGCCGTAGACCAGGCAGACCATCATGGCCAGCGCGGCGAAGCACTTGAGCCAGTTGCCCATGGGGTCGCTCACCACCATGCCGCCGAAGGCGTAGATGGTCTGGCCCTGCAGCGCGAAGTCGGCGCTGAACCAGGCCACCACGGCCAGCGTGGCCATGGTCAGCCAGTAGGTGGCGCCGCGCAGGCGCGAGGTCACGCCCAGGTCCACCAGCGCGATCACGCAGGCCATCACCAGCAGCAGGATCTCCGGCGAGGTGACGATGAGGCTCATCTTGTCCAGCATGTTCCGGCTCTTTCAGTTCAGTTTGGACACGGCCACTTGCTTGAGGAATTCCGCCACCGAGGCGTTCATGACGTCGGTGAAGGGCTTGGGATAGACGCCCATCCAGATCACCGCGATCGCCAGCAGGCCCAGCATCAGGAACTCGCGCGGGTTGATGTCCTTGAGTTCGCGCACGTCCTCGTTGGCCACCGGCCCCAGGTAGACCCGCTTGTACATCCACAACGTGTAGGCGGCGCCCAGGACCAGCGCCGTGGCGGCGCCGAAGCCGAGCCAGAAGTTGGACTTGACGGCACCCAGGATCACCAGCCATTCGCCGACGAAGCCGGCGGTGGCGGGCAGGCCGCAGTTGGCCATCGCGAACAGCAGCGCGAAGGCCGCGAAGTTCGGCATGGTGTTGACCACCCCGCCGTAGCTGGCGATCTCGCGCGAATGCACCCGGTCGTACAGCACGCCGATGCACAGGAACATCGCGGCCGAGACGAAGCCGTGGGCGATCATCTGCACGATGCCGCCGGCCACGCCCAGGTCGTTGAAGATGAAGAAGCCCAGCGTGACGAAGCCCATGTGGGCCACCGACGAATAGGCCACCAGCTTCTTCATGTCCTGCTGCACCAGCGCCACCAGGCCGACGTAGATCACCGCGATCAGCGACAGCGCGATCATCAGCCAGGCCCACTCGCGCGCCGCATCCGGCGCGATCGGGATCGAGAATCGCAGGAAACCGTAGGCGCCCAGCTTGAGCATGATGGCCGCCAGCACCGCGGAGCCGCCGGTGGGCGCCTCCACGTGGACATCAGGCAACCACGTGTGGACCGGCCACATCGGCACCTTGACCGCGAAGGCGGCGAAGAAGGCGAAGAACAGGAAGGTCTGCGCCGTGCCGCCGAGCGGCATCTTCTGCCAGGTGGCCAGGTCGAAGCTGCCGCCCGACTTGGTGTACAGGAACACCAGCGCGATCAGCATCAGCAGCGAGCCCAGCAGCGTGTACAGGAAGAACTTGAAGGCCGCGTAGATCTTGTTGGGACCACCCCAGACGCCGATGATCAGGTACATCGGGATCAGCGTCGCCTCGAAGAAGGTGTAGAACAGGATGCCGTCGAGCGCGCAGAACACGCCGATCATCAGCCCCGACAGGATCAGGAACGCGCCCATGTACTGGTTGACGCGCTCGGTGATCACCTCCCAGGCCGAGATCACCACGACCACCGTGATGAAGGCCGTCAGGATCACGAACCAGAACGAGATGCCGTCGATGCCCAGGTGGTAATAGACGTTGAAGCGCTCGATCCACGGGCTGCGCTCCACGAACTGCATGGCCGGCGTGCCGGTCTGGAAACGACCGTACAGCGGCAGCGTGACCAGCAGGCTGACGATGCTGCCGATCAGGGCGATCCAGCGCACCGCGCGGGCCTGGTCGTCGCGTCCCAGGGCCAGCAGGACGGCGCCGAAAAAGATCGGCGTCCAGATCGCAAGACTCAACAAACCCATGTTCTTTTCCGTGACTTTTGTTATTGGTTTAGCGGGCCAACCAGACGAAATACGTCATGAGCACGAACACGCCCAGGATCATCCCGAAGGCGTAGTGGTAGATGTAGCCGGACTGGACCCAGCGCACCACGCCGGAGATGCGGCCGATCAGGTGGGCCGAGCCGTTGACGAAGAAGCCGTCGATCACGCCCTGGTCGCCGCCCTTCCACAGGCCCGTGCCCAGCAGGCGCGCACCGCGGGCCAGCACGTTCTCGTTGAACCAGTCCGCGTAATATTTGTTTTCCAGCAGCCGGTACAGGGGCTCGGCCCGGGCCCGGATCTTCGCCGGCAGCGCGGTGTTGACCATGTACAGGTAGTAGGCCAGCGCCACGCCGGCCAGCGCCAGCCAGAACGGCGGCGTCATCAGCCCGTGCAGCGCCATCTGCGCCGGGCCGTGGAAGGCCTTGGCCAGTTCCTCCATCGCCGGGTGCTTCTCCAGGTTGACGACGATCGCGTCCTTGAAGAAGTCGCCGAACAGCATCGGGCCGACGGTGAGGAAGCCGATCACCACCGACGGAAAGGCCAGCAGCAGCAGCGGCGCCGTCACCACCCACGGCGACTCGTGCGGCTTGTGCTCCTCGTGGTGGCCGTGCGCATCACCGTGGCCGTCGTGGTGCTGCACGTCAGGCTCCTCGTCGGAGAAATGCGCCTGGTGGCCATGCGCCTCCGGATTCTGGTCGTAGCGCTCCTTGCCGTGGAACACCAGGAAGTACAGGCGGAACGAGTAGAAGGCGGTCACGAACACGCCGGCCACCACTGCGAAGTAGGCGAAGCCCGAGCCCCACAGGTGGCTCTCTCCCACCGCTTCGATGATGCTGTCCTTGGAATAGAAGCCGGCGAACAGCGGCGTGCCGATCAGCGCCAGCGAGCCGAGCAGGAAGGTGATCCAGGTGATCGGCATGTACTTGCGCACGCCGCCCATCCAGCGGATGTCCTGGTTGTGGTGCATGCCGATGATCACCGAGCCGGCCGCCAGGAACAGCAGCGCCTTGAAGAAGGCGTGCGTCATCAGGTGGAACACGGCCACCGAGTACGCGGAGGCGCCGAGCGCCACC
This sequence comes from Caenimonas terrae, assembly GCF_042655405.1. Classification (NCBI taxonomy): domain Bacteria; kingdom Pseudomonadati; phylum Pseudomonadota; class Betaproteobacteria; order Burkholderiales; family Comamonadaceae; genus Caenimonas; species Caenimonas terrae. The sequence continues at coordinate 727,698 of NZ_JBHSMF010000006.1, forward strand.
GTCATGTACCCGAGCTGCGACAGCGTGGAATACGCGACGACCCGCTTGATGTCGTTCTGGATGATGCCCAGGAAGCCCATGAACAGGGCCGTGATCGCGCCGATCACCATCACGAAGGACAAGGCCGTGTCCGACAGCTCGAACAGCGGCGACATCCGCGCCACCATGAAGATGCCGGCCGTCACCATCGTTGCCGCGTGGATCAGGGCGGAGATCGGCGTCGGGCCTTCCATCGAATCGGGCAGCCAGACGTGCAGCGGAACCTGCGCGCTCTTGCCCATCGCGCCGATGAACAGGCAGATGCAGACCACCGTGATCAGCATCCAGCCGGTGCCGGGGAAGCCCAGCTTGGCGATCTCGCCGCCCTTGGCGAACACGTCCGCATAGCTCAGTGAGCCGGCGTAGGCGGCGATCAGGCCGATGCCCAGGATGAAGCCGAAATCCCCGACCCGGTTGACCAGGAAGGCCTTCATGTTGGCGAAGGTGGCGCTTGGCCGCGTGTACCAGAAGCCGATCAGCAGATAGGACACCAGGCCGACCGCCTCCCAGCCGAAGAACAGCTGCAGGAAGTTGTTGCTCATGACGAGCATCAGCATCGAGAAGGTGAACAGCGAGATGTAGCCGAAGAAGCGGTTGTAGCCGGCGTCTTCCTCCATGTAGCCGATGGTGTAGATGTGCACCATCAGCGAGACGAAGGTGACGACGCACATCATCATCGCCGTCAGGCCGTCGACCAGGAAGCCGACTTCCATCTTCAGGCCGCCCACGTTCATCCACTCGTAGATGGTGGCGTTGAAGCGGGCGCCGTCCAGCGCCACGCTCTTGAGCGTCATGGCCGACAGCACGAAGGCGATGAACACGCCCAGGATGGTGGCGCTGTGCGACAGCCGCCGGCCGACCACGTTGCCGCCGAAGGTGGTGCCGAAGACGCCGGCGATCACGGCGCCGACCAGGGGCGCCAGCGGCACGGCCAGCAGCGTGGAAGCGTTGAGGGTCTGGCTCATTATTTTTTTAGCCTTTGAGCGTGTTCAGTTCGTCGACGTTGATGTTCGACTTGTTGCGGAACAGCAGCACCAGGATGGCCAGGCCGATGGCCGATTCGGCCGCGGCCACCGTCAGGATGAAGAACACGAACACCTGCCCGTGCATGTCGTTCAGGTAGTAGGAGAAGGCGACGAAGTTCATGTTCACCGCCAGCAGCATCAGCTCGATCGCCATCAGCAGCACGATCAGGTTGCGCCGGTTCAGGAAGATGCCGATCACCGACAGCGCGAACAGGATCGCGCCCAGCGACAGGAAGTGGCCCAGGGTGAGGATCATGGCTTGGCCTCCACCGCCGCGGCCGCAACCGGCTCCGGCGCCGGCTGCACCAGCGTCGGGTTCATCGACACGATGCGCACCCGGTCCTGCGGGCGCACGCGCACCTGGTCGGACGGGTCCATGTGGCGGCTGTCCTTGCGCTTGCGCAGCGTCAGCGCGATGGCCGCGATGATGGCCACCAGCAGGATCACGGCGGCGATCTCCAGCGGATACAGGTACTGGCTGTACAGCAGCTTACCCAGTTCCTTGGTGTTGGGCTGCGCGGCGGCGGCGGCCTGCGCCGCCGTCAGCGTGCGCGGCTCCTCGCCGGTGCGAAAGCCGCCCAGCAGCACCGCTGCCATCTCGAGCGCGATGACCGCACCGACCGTCGCGGCCAGCGGGAAGTGCTTCCAGAAGCCGGCGCGCAGGCTGTCGATGTTGATGTCCAGCATCATCACCACGAACAGGAACAGCACCATCACAGCGCCGACGTAGACCAGCACCAGCGCGATGGCCAGGAACTCCGCCTTCAGCAGGATCCAGACCGCCGCCGCCTGGAAGAAGGCCAGCACCAGGTAGAGCGCGGCATACACCGGGTTGCGGGCCGTGATGACCCGGAAGGCCGCGAACAGCAGCACCGCCGAGAACAGGTAGAAGAGGCCGGTTTTGACGTCCATGGGGATTGTTGTTGGTTGCGCTGCGGGATCAGCGGTACTTGGCGTCCGCCGCCTTGCTGGCCGCGATCTCGGTTTCGTAGCGGTCGCCCACGGCCAGCAGCATGTCCTTGGTGAAGTACAGGTCGCCGCGCTTCTCGCCGTGGTATTCGAGGATGTTGGTCTCCACGATCGAGTCCACCGGGCAGCTCTCTTCGCAGAAGCCGCAGAAGATGCACTTGGTCAGGTCGATGTCGTAGCGGGTGGTGCGGCGCGAGCCGTCCTCGCGCACGTCGGATTCGATGGTGATCGCCAGCGCCGGGCAGATCGCCTCGCACAGCTTGCAGGCGATGCAGCGCTCCTCGCCGTTCTCGTAGCGGCGCAGCGCGTGCAGGCCGCGAAAGCGCGGCGACAGCGGCGTCTTTTCCTCGGGGAACTGCACCGTGATCTTGCGCGCGAATGCGTACTTGCCGGTGATGGCCAGGCCCTTGAACAGCTCGACCAGCATGAAGCTGGACAGGAAGTCCTTGAGCGAGAAGGCCCGCGGCTGGGCGATGGCTTGGGAAGAAGACATGAACTGCTTTCCTTACTTCCAGATTGAGTACGGGGTCTGCATCCAGGCACCCACCACCACCAGCCACACCAGCGTGACCGGGATGAAGATCTTCCAGCCCAGCCGCATGATCTGGTCGTAGCGGAAGCGCGGGAAGGTGGAGCGCACCCACAGGAACATGGTGACCACGGCGAAGGTCTTCAGGCCCAGCCAGATCCAGCCCGGGATGAAGTCCAGGAAGGCCACCGGCGACAGCCAGCCGCCCAGGAACATGGTGACCGCCAGGATCGAGACCAGCCACATGTTGGCGTACTCGGCCAGGAAGAACATCGCGAAGCTCATGCCCGAGTACTCGATCATGTGGCCGGCGACGATCTCCGATTCGCCTTCCACCACGTCGAACGGGTGCCGGTTGGTCTCGGCCAGGCCGGAGATGAAGTAGACCAGGAAGATCGGCAGCAGCGGCAGCCAGTTCCACGACAGGAAGCCCAGGCCCATGGCGGCGAACTGGCCCTTGCCCTGGCCCATCACGATGTCGGTCATGTTCAGGCTGCCGGCGACCATCAGCACCACCACCAGGCAGAAGCCCATGGCGATCTCGTAGCTCACCATCTGGGCCGAGGCCCGCAGCGCGCCCAGGAAGGCGTACTTCGAGTTGGAGGCCCAGCCGGCGATGATCACGCCGTACACCTCCAGCGAGGTGATCGCCATCAGGAACAGCAGGCCGGCATTGATGTTGGACAGCGCCACGTCCGGACCGAAGGGGATGACCACCCACGCGACCAGCGCCGGCATGATGGTCATGATCGGGCCGAGGAAGAACAGGCCCTTGTTGGCCACCGTCGGGACGATGATTTCCTTGGTCAGCAGCTTGAGCGCGTCGGCGATCGGCTGCAGCAGCCCGAGCGGGCCGATGCGGTTGGGGCCGATGCGGATCTGGGTGAAGCCGATGGCCTTGCGCTCCCACAGCGTGAGGTAGGCGACGGCGCCCATCAGCGGCAGGACCACCACGATGATCTTGATCAGCGTCCAGATCACCGGCCAGGCGGCGGCCGTCCACCAGCCGGCGCCCACCAGGCCGTTGCCGAAGCCGTAGATCTGGTCGATCATGCCGGCTCTCCTTCGGCCACGGCGGCAGCGCGCTTGGCGTCCGCGGTCAGCTGCAGCGAGGGCGCGCGGCGCACGATGCTGTCCAGCTGGTAGATGGCGGCGGTGGCAGGCCGGCCGGCCGACGGCGACAGGTCGATCGCGGCGGAGGTGCGGTTGCCCAGCACGTTGCCCTGCACGCTGGCTGCCTGGGCATGGTCGCCACCGCGCGATGCAGCGAGCACCTCCTGCGCCGATTCGTAATCGAAGCCGGGCAGGCCCAGCATGTTGGCCAGCACGCGCAGCACCTTCCAGGCCGGGCGGGTTTCGCCCAGCGGCTTGACCACGGCGTGGAAGCCCTGCACCAGGCCTTCGGCGTTGACGAAGGTGCCCGGCGTCTCGGTGAACGGCGCGATCGGCAGCAGCACGTCGCTGAATTCCAGGTTGGCCTTGAACGGGCTGAGGGTGACGACCATCTGCGCCTTGTTCAGGCCGGCGACGGCGGCGCGGCCGGCGGCGGAATCGAATTCCGGTTCGGTGTTCAGCAGCAGAACGGCCTTGAGGCCACCGGCCAGCATCTGGCCTGCGTTCAGGCCGTTGGCACCCGGCAGCGCGCCGGCCAGCTGGGCGCCGACCGTGTTGGCGGCTTCCGTCAGATAGCCGACAGTGGCGCCGGTCTGCTCGCCGATCCAGTTGGCCAGGGCCAGGATGCTGGAGGCGCTGGCGTGATGCGCAGCGGCGTTGCCCAGCAGGATGGCCTTGCGCTCGCCGGCGAGCAGCGACTGCGCGAGCGCCTTCACTTCCGTTCGGGCTGAGCCTGTCGAAGCCTGCGTGGAGATGGGGCCGGAAACGCCCTTTTCGGCGGCAATCGCTCCCGCCACATCCGCCAGCGCCTGCACCCATTGCCCGGCCGGCGCGATCAGCTTGTTCTTCACCGGCATCGCCCAGTCCTGCTCCACGTCGTGGATCAGCGAGACGGTTGCACCCTTGCGCGTCGCGGCGCGCACGCGCATGGCGAACAACGGGTGGTCCTTGCGCAGGTTGGAGCCGATCACCAGCGCCCGCTGCAGGTTGGACAGCGAGGCGATGGTGGTGCCCAGCCAGCGGACCGACGGCGTGGTGCCGGCGGCTTCGGTCTTCGGGAACTCCGCGTTGCGCAGCCGGTAATCGATGTTCTCGCTGCCCATCGCGCGCATCAACGCAGCGGCCAGGAACAGTTCTTCCACCGTGCTGTGCGGGCTGGCCAGCGTGCCGATGCTGGCAGCGCCGTGGTCCGCCTTGATCTGGCGCAGGCCGTTGGCCACGTATTCGAGCGCGGTCTGCCAGTCCACCGGCTTCCACTCGCCGCCCTGCTTGAGCATGGGCTGGGTCAGGCGCTCGGTGGTGTTGAGCGCTTCGTACGAGAAGCGGTCGCGGTCGGCCAGCCAGCATTCGTTGACGGCGTCGTTTTCCAGCGGCAGCACGCGCATCACCTTGTTGTTCTTGACCTGGACGATCAGGTTGGCGCCGGTGCTGTCATGCGGGCTGACCGACTTGCGGCGCGACAGCTCCCACGGCCGGGCCTGGTAGCGGAACGGCTTGCTGGTGAGCGCGCCGACCGGGCACAGGTCGATCATGTTGCCGGAGACTTCGGAATCCACCGTGTCATTGAGCACCGTGGTGATCTCGGAATGCTCGCCGCGGTGGATCATGCCCAGCTCCATCTCGCCGGCCAGCTCCTGGCCGAAGCGCACGCAGCGGGTGCAGTGGATGCAGCGGCTCATCTCCTCCATCGAGATCAGCGGGCCCACGTCCTTGTGGAACACGACGCGCTTTTCCTCTTCGTAGCGGGAAGAAGAAGCACCATAGCCGACCGCCAGGTCCTGCAGCTGGCATTCGCCGCCCTGGTCGCAGATCGGGCAGTCCAGCGGATGGTTGATCAGCAGGAACTCCATCACCGACTGCTGCGCCTTGATCGCCTTGTCGCTCTTGGTGCGCACGATCATGCCCTGCGTGACGGGCGTGGCGCAGGCCGGCATCGGCTTGGGCGCCTTCTCCACGTCGACCAGGCACATGCGGCAGTTGGCCGCGATCGACAGCTTCTTGTGGTAGCAGAAGTGCGGGATGTAGGTGCCCGCCTTGTCGGCCGCATGCATGATCATGCTGCCCTCGGTGATCTCCACCTTCTGCCCGTCCAGTTCAATCTCAATCATGAGGTCACAGCCGCCTTGTTGATCATCGCTTCGAATTCAGGCCGGAAATGCTTGATCATGGCGCGCACCGGCATCGCCGCCGCGTCGCCGAGCGCGCAGATGGTACGGCCCTGGATGTTGTCGGCCACCGAGTTGAGCAGGTCCATGTCGCTGGGCTTGCCGTGGCCGTTGTGGATGCGGTCCACCACGCGCCAGAGCCAGCCCGTGCCTTCGCGGCAGGGCGTGCACTGGCCGCACGACTCGTGCATGTAGAAGTAGGAGAGCCGCTTGAGCGACTCCACCATGCAGCGCGAATCGTCCATCACGATGACGGCGCCCGAGCCCAGCATCGAGCCGGCCTTGGCGATGGAGTCGTAGTCCATCGTGCACTCCATCATGATCGCGGCCGGCAACACCGGCGCCGATGATCCGCCCGGGATCACGGCCTTGAGCGTGCGGCCCTTGCGCACGCCGCCGGCCAGTTCCAGCAGCTTGGGGAAGGGCGTGCCCAGCGGCACCTCGTAGTTGCCCGGCCACTCGACGTCGCCGGAGACCGAATAGATCTTGGTGCCGCCGTTGTTCGGCTTGCCGACCGCCAGGAAGGCCTGGCCGCCGTTGCGGATGATCCACGGCACGGCCGCGAAGGTTTCCGTGTTGTTGATGGTGGTGGGCTTGCCGTACAGGCCGAAGCTGGCCGGGAACGGCGGCTTGAAGCGCGGCTGGCCCTTCTTGCCCTCCAGCGATTCCAGCAGCGCCGTCTCCTCGCCGCAGATGTAGGCGCCGAAGCCGTGCGAGGCGTGCAGCTGGAACGAGAAGTTCGAGCCCAGGATCTTGTCGCCGAGATAGCCCGCCGCCCTCGCCTCCTGCAGCGCTTCCTCGAAGCGCTCGTAGGTCTGGAAGATCTCGCCGTGGATGTAGTTGTAGCCGACCGTGATGCCCATCGCGTAGGCCGCGATGATCATGCCCTCGATCACCTGGTGCGGGTTGTACTGCAGCAGGTCCCGGTCCTTGCAGGTGCCCGGCTCGCCTTCGTCCGAGTTGCAGACCAGGTACTTCTGGCCCGGGAACTGGCGCGGCATGAAGCTCCACTTCAGGCCGGTGGGAAAGCCGGCGCCGCCGCGGCCGCGCAGCGCCGATTCCTTGACGGTGGCGATCACCTGGTCCTGCGTTAATCCCTCATTGAGGATCTTCTTCAGCGCCGCATAGCCTTCGCGCGCCTCGTAATCCTTCAGCCGCCAGTTGGTGCCGTCCAGGTCCTTGTAGATCTGCGGGCTGATGTGGCGGCCGTGGAAGCAGGTCTGCACGCCGGTGGCCTGGAACTGGCCGAGCACTTGCTGGGCGTTCATTCGGTCGCTCCTTTCAAGCCATCCACCAGCTGGTCCAGCTTGTCGTTGCTCATGAAGCTGCACATGGTGAAGTCGTTCACCAGCATCACCGGCGAATCGGCGCAGGCGCCCAGGCATTCGCTCTGCTGCAGCGTGAACATGCCGTCGGCCGTGGTCTCGCCCATCTTGATGCCCAGCTTGCGCTCCAGGTAGTGCAGCGCCTTGGCGCCGTCGCGCAGCTGGCACGGCAGGTTGGTGCAGACGTTGAACTTGTACTTGCCCACCGGCACCTGGTTGTACATGTTGTAGAAGGTGGTGACCTCGTGCACGGCGATCGGCGGCATGCCCAGGTACTCGGCGACGAAGTTCTCCGCCTCCCGGCTGACCCAGCCCCACTCGGCCTGCACCACGGCCAGGCAGGCCATCACGGCGGACTGCTTCTGGTCGGACGGGTACTTGGCCACCTCGCGCGCGAAGCGCTCCAGCATCGATGCGCTGGGCACCGCCGGCGTTGCGTTGCTTGCTGCACTCATCGGTCGATTTCTCCGAACACGATGTCCATCGTTCCGATCACGGCGACGGCATCGGCAATCATGTGGCCGCGCGACATCTCGTCCATCGCGGCCAGGTGGGGGAAGCCGGGGGCGCGGATCTTCAGGCGGTACGGCTTGTTGGCGCCGTCGCTGACCATGTAGATGCCGAACTCGCCCTTGGGATGCTCCACCGCCGCATAGGCTTCGCCCTCGGGGACGCGGAAGCCTTCGCTGAACAGCTTGAAGTGGTGGATCAGTTCTTCCATGTTGGTCTTCATGGATTCGCGGTCCGGCGCGGCCACCTTGTGGTTGTCCGTGATGACCGGGCCCGGGTTGGCGCGCAGCCAGTCCACGCACTGCTTGATGATGCGGTTGGCCTGGCGCATTTCTTCCACGCGCACCAGGTACCGGTCGTAGCAGTCGCCGGTCTTGCCCACCGGGATGTCGAACTGCATGTGGCGGTACACCTCGTAGGGCTGCTTCTTGCGCAGGTCCCATTCGATGCCCGAGCCGCGCAGCATCGGGCCGGAAAAGCCCAGGTTGAGCGCCCGCTCCGGCGTCACCACGCCGATGCCGACGGTGCGCTGCTTCCAGATCCGGTTGTCCGTCAGCAGCGTCTCGTATTCGTCCACATAGTGCGGGAAGCGCTTGGTGAAGTCGTCGATGAAGTCCAGCAGCGTGCCGCTGCGGTTCTCGTTGAGGCGGTCGATGGCGCGCTGGTTCTTGACCTTGCTGACCTTGTACTGCGGCATGCTGTCGGGCAGGTCGCGGTAGACGCCGCCCGGACGGAAATAGGCCGCGTGCATGCGCGCGCCGGACACCGCCTCATACATGTCGAACAGGTCTTCCCGCTCGCGGAAGCAGTAGATCAGGATGTTCATCGCGCCGCAGTCCAGCCCGTGCGCGCCCAGCCACAGCAGGTGGTTCAGCAGGCGGGTGATCTCGGCGAACATCACGCGGATGTATTGCGCCCGGATCGGCACTTCCAGGCCCATCATCTTCTCGATGGCCATGCAGTAGGCGTGCTCGTTGCACATCATCGAGACGTAATCGAGGCGGTCCATGTAGGGCAGCGCCTGGATGTAGGTCTTGGTCTCGGCCAGCTTCTCGGTGGCGCGGTGCAACAGGCCGATGTGCGGATCCGCGCGCTGGATCACTTCTCCGTCCAGCTCCAGCACCAGCCGCAGCACGCCGTGCGCGGCCGGGTGTTGCGGCCCGAAGTTCAGGGTGTAGTTCTTGATCTCGGCCATTGCTATGCCTCTCGACGGGCCGCCCCTAGAGAGGCATGCGCCCCCTCGGGGGGCAGTGAAGCGGCGTAGCCGCAAACGTGGGGGCTCATCATTTGCTCGGCGCGCGGATGCCGCCGTAGTTTTCTTCGCGGATGATGCGCGGCGTGATCTCGCGCGGCTCGATCGTCACCGGCTGGTAGATCACGCGCTGGCGCTCGGGGTCGTAGCGCATCTCCACGTGGCCCGAGACCGGGAAGTCCTTGCGGAACGGGTGGCCGATGAAGCCGTAGTCCGTCAGGATGCGGCGCAGGTCCGCATGGCCCTCGAACACGATGCCGTACAGGTCGAAGGCCTCGCGCTCGAACCAGTTGGCGGCGCTCCAGATGCCGTTGATCGAATCGACCACCGGCAGGTCGTCGTCCGGCGCGAACACCTTCAGCCGCACGCGCTGGTTCAGGCTGATCGACAGCAAATGGGAGACGACGCAATAGCGCCGGCCTTCCCAGGTGCCTTCGCCGTGGTCGGAATAGTCGACGCCGCACAGGTCCATCAGCTGCTCGAACCGGCAGCCGGGCGCGTCGCGCAGCTGGGTGGCGGCCGCGAGGTAGTCGGCAGGCGCGACCTGCACCGTGATCTCGCCGAGCCGCACGGCCACGGACCTGGCCAGGGGGCCCAGGGTGCTCTGGATGTGGGCGGCAAGCGCCTCGGGATCGACTGCGAACGGAGTGATGGTCTGCATTGCTTTCAGGCCCGCGCGATGGTCTGGGTGCGGCGGATCTTCTGCTGCAGCTGGATGATTCCGTACAGCAGCGCCTCGGCCGTCGGCGGGCAGCCGGGCACGTACACGTCCACCGGCACGATGCGGTCGCAGCCGCGCACCACCGAGTAGCTGTAGTGGTAATAGCCGCCGCCGTTGGCGCACGAACCCATCGACAGCACCCAGCGCGGCTCGGGCATCTGGTCGTACACCTTGCGCAGCGCCGGTGCCATCTTGTTGCACAGCGTGCCGGCCACGATCATCAGGTCCGATTGCCGCGGGCTGGGGCGGAACAGCATGCCGAAGCGGTCGATGTCGTAGCGCGCCGCGCCGGCGTGCATCATCTCCACCGCGCAGCAGGCCAGCCCGAAGGTCATCGGCCACAGCGATCCGGTCTTTGCCCAGTTGATGACGGAGTCCACGGTCGTCGTGACCATGCCCTTGTCGAGAATGCCTTCGTTAGCCATTGAGATCAGTCCTTGCGGGCGCGGGCGGGTTCATTCCCAGTCCAGCGCGCCTTTTTTCCACTCGTAGACGAAGCCAACCACCAGGATGGCGAGGAAAACCATCATCGACCAGAAGCCGACGGCCCCGATCTCCTTGAGCGCGACGGCCCAGGGAAACAGGAAGGCGATCTCCAGGTCGAACAGGATGAACAGGATGGCGACGAGGTAGTAGCGCACGTCGAACTTCATCCGGGCGTCCTCGAACGCCTCGAAGCCGCATTCATAGGGGGAGTTCTTGGCCGCGTCGGGCTTGTGGAAGCCGGCGGCCTTGCTGAACACGTAGCCCAGCACCTGGGGCGCGACGCCGACGCCAACACCGACCAGGATGAACAGGAGGACAGGAAGGTACTGGTCGAGGTTCATCTTGGGCGCTTATGGGTAACCGCTTCAAGCCGCCGGGTGCTGCCCGGGGCCTCTTTTTTGTATGGTGCCGTCGGCGAGACTCGAACTCGCACAGCTTTCGCCACTACCCCCTCAAGATAGCGTGTCTACCAATTTCACCACGACGGCGGTTTGTTCACGGCCCGGGACGGGCATGAGGAACTGCGAACAGCTTTGCTTCCCGGGCAGCTTTTGATTTTACTCCGAAATCAGCGCCGTTCTTCGAGGAGAACGGCGCTGCGCGGCCGTTACTTGGTGGGAATCTGCGCGGCGCCTGACGCCGGTGTGGCGGGCGGCAAGGCGGCGCTCGCGGGGACGGCCGCAACCGGAGCGGCGGTGCCAGGGATGGCAGCAGCGCCGGAGGCGGCTGGCGCCACCGCCGGTGCACCGGCGCGCTCGAGCACGCTGCCCGAATCCGCCGGCCGCAGGTTGCCGAAGTAGGCCAGCGCCAGGGTGCAGGCGAAGAACACGCCGGCCAACACCGCGGTCGTGCGCGACAGGAAGTTGGCGCTGCCGCTGGCGCCGAACAGGCTGCCCGAACTGCCGCTGCCGAAGGCCGCGCCCATGTCGGCGCCCTTGCCATGCTGCACCAGGATCAGGCCGATCATGCCCAGGGCCGCAAGCATCTGCACGGCCAGCACGATGGTAAGTAACACAGTCATTCGATCACTCCTATTTTTTGTCGCTGTCAGGCGCGCGCGCTGCGCGCGGCGCCGATGATTTGAAGAAAGTCCTGCGCCTTGAGCGACGCCCCGCCGATCAGGCCGCCGTCGATGTCCGGCTGGGCCAGCAGGCTGGCCGCGTTGGCCGCGTTCATGCTGCCGCCGTACAGGATGTGGACCCGCTGCGCGTGCGGCGTGGCTGCCTGCAGCTGCGCGCGCAGCACCTGGTGCACCTGCTGAGCCTGCTCCGGCGTGGCGGTGCGGCCGGTGCCGATGGCCCATATCGGTTCGTAGGCAACCGCGATCTCGCTGATGCAATGGCCGTTGGTGTGGATCATCGCCGCCAGCTGGCGCTTGACCACTTCCTCGGTCTTGCCGGCCTCGCGCTCGGCCAGCGTCTCGCCGACGCAGACGATCGGCGTGATGCCGTGGGCCAGCGCTGCCTTGGCCTTGTCGGCGACGACTGCGTCCGATTCGCCGTGGTACTGGCGCCGCTCGGAATGGCCGACGATGGCGTAGCGCACGCCGAATTCCTTGAGCATCGAGGCCGAGACGTCGCCGGTGAAGGCGCCCTGCTCGTGCTGCGAGACGTCCTGCGCGCCCAGCTCCAGCGCCGAGCCGTGGCGCAGCATCTGCAGCTGCGCCAGGTAAGGCGCCGGCACGCAGACCGCGACCGTGCAGTCGGACTGGGCCAGGCCGGCGATGACGGCGCGCACCAGCGCGTCGTTGGCAGCGATGCTGCCGTTCATCTTCCAGTTGCCGGCGATGAGCTTGTGCTTGGCCATCGTCACCACGTCAGCACGATCTTGCCGATGTGCTGGTTCGATTCCATCAGCGTGTGGGCCTGGGCCGCCTGCGCGGCCGGGAAGGTCCTGAAGACCACCGGCTTGATCGCGCCGCGCTCGATCAGCGGCCAGACGTTCTTGGCCAGCGACTGGGCGATGGCGGCCTTGAAGGCCACCGGCCGCGGGCGCAGCGTGCTGCCGGTGATCACCAGCCGCTTGCGCAGCACCATGCCGGCGTTGAATTCCGCCTTGGTGCCGCCCTGCACGGCGATGATCGCGATGCGGCCGTCCTCGGCCAGGCATTCCACCTCGCGCGCCACGTAGCTGCCGGCGACCATGTCCAGCACGACGTCGACGCCCTTGCCGTCGGTGAGGCGCTTGGCCTCGGCGACGAAATCCTGGGTCTTGTAATTGATTGCGTGGTCCGCGCCCAGCTTGATGCAGGCCTGGCACTTCTCGTCGCTGCCCGCCGTGGCGATGACGGTGGCGCCCAGCGCCTTGGCCATCTGGATCGCGGTGACGCCGATGCCGCTGGTGCCGCCCTGCACCAGCAGGGTTTCGCCGGCCTGCAGCCTGACGCGGTCGAACACGTTGCTCCACACGGTGAAGAACGTCTCCGGCAGCGAGGCCGCCTCGATGTCGCTCAGGCCCCTGGGCACCGGCAGCGTCTGGCCGACCGGCGCGACGCACAGCTGCGCATAGCCGCCGCCTGCCACCAGCGCGCAGACGCGGTCGCCGGCCTTCAGGCCGGCCTGCGCCATGGCCTGCGCATCGCCGTCGACGATGGTGCCGGCCACTTCGAGGCCGGGCAGGTCCGAGGCGCCCGGCGGCACCGGGTAGTTGCCGGTGCGCTGCAGCACGTCAGGGCGGTTGATGCCGCTGGCGGCGACGCGGATCAGCAGCTCGCCGGGACCGGCGACCGGATCCGGGCGCTCGCCCAGGCGCAGCACCTCGGGCGCCCCATAGCTTGTGATTTCAACGGCTTTCATGGTCTTTCTGGCCTCCGGCCGGCGCCCTGGGACGCCGGCGGCTCACGAACGGCAGGCGTTCAGGACTGGTGGTCGTCGACCGGCGTGTTGCGCTGCTGATCGCCGGGATTGGCCTGGCTGTCGCGCGGCTGCTGCTGCTGCTCGCCACGCGGCTGCTGGTCGCCACGGAATTGCTGCTCGCCGCGGAACTGCTGGTCGCCGCGCGGTTGCTGCTCGCCACGCGGTTGTTGCTCGCCACGGGGCTGCTGGTCGCCACGGAACTGCTGGTCGCGCGGGCCACGGTCTTCGCGCGGACCACGGTCCTCGCGCGGCGGGCGCGAATCGCGCCGCTCGTCGCGGCCGCCGCCGAAGCGGTCGTCCTGCGGCATGCCGGCCGGACGATCCAGCAGCGCCTTCATCGACAACTTGACGCGGCCCTTCTCGTCGGTCTCCAGCACCTTGACCTTGACGATCTGGCCTTCCGACAGGTAGTCGGTGACCTTCTCGACCCGCTCGTGGGCGATCTGGCTGATGTGCAGCAGGCCGTCCTTGCCGGGCAGCAGGTTGATCAGCGCGCCGAAGTCCAGGATCTTGGTGACCGGGCCTTCGTAGACCTTGCCGATTTCCACTTCGGCGGTGATCTGCTCGATCCGCTTCTTGGCAACGTCGGCCTTCTCGTTGTCGGTGGCGGCGATGGTGATGGTGCCGTCTTCCTCGATGTTGATCTGGCAGCCGGTCTCTTCGGTCAACGCGCGGATGACGGCGCCGCCCTTGCCGATCACGTCGCGGATCTTCTCCGGATTGATCTTCATCGTGTAGAGCTTGGGCGCGAAGTTGGACACTTCGGTCTTGGCCTCGCCCATCGCTTCCTGCATCTTGCCCAGGATGTGCATGCGCGCTTCCTTGGCCTGCGCCAGCGCCACCTGCATGATCTCGCGGGTAATGCCCTGGATCTTGATGTCCATCTGCAGCGCGGTGATGCCGTTGGTGGTGCCGGCCACCTTGAAGTCCATGTCGCCCAGGTGATCTTCGTCGCCCAGGATGTCGGTCAGCACGGCGAAGCGGTTGCCGTCCTTGATCAGGCCCATGGCGATGCCGGCCACGTGGGCCTTCATCGGCACGCCGGCGTCCATCAGCGACAGGCAGCCGCCGCACACCGACGCCATCGACGAGGAGCCGTTGGATTCGGTGATCTCGGAGACCACGCGCATGGTGTACGGGAATTCTTCCTTGGTCGGCAGCACGCCCAGCAGCGCGCGCTTGGCCAGGCGGCCGTGGCCCACTTCGCGCCGCTTGGTGGAGCCCATGCGGCCCACTTCGCCGGTGGCGAAGGGAGGCATGTTGTAGTGGAACATGAACCGGTCTTCGAACTCGCCCATCAGCGCGTCGATGCGCTGCGCGTCGCGCTCGGTGCCCAGCGTGGTGATGACCAGCGCCTGGGTTTCGCCGCGGGTGAACAGCGAGGAGCCGTGGGTGCGGGGCAGCACGCCGGTGCGGATCTCGATCGGGCGCACGGTGCGGGTGTCACGGCCGTCGATGCGCGGCTCGCCCGACAGGATCTGGTTGCGCACGATCTTCGCTTCGATGTCGAACAGCATGTTCTCGACCACGCTGGAGTCGAATTCGACGCCTTCTGCCTTCAGGCCCATCATCGTCCAGGTCGTCACCTCGCGGGTGGCGTGGGTGCGGGCCTGCTTGTTGCGCAGCTGGTAGGCGGCGCGCAGCTTTTCCTCGGCCAGGGCGTTGACCTTGTTGATCAGGACGTCGTCCTTGGGCGCGGCGCGCCAGTCCCAGACCGGCTTGCCGGCTTCGCGCACCAGCTCGTGGATCGCGTTGATCGCGATGTTGCCCTGCTCGTGGCCGAACACCACGGCGCCCAGCATGATGTCTTCCGACAGCTGCTTGGCTTCCGATTCCACCATCAGCACGGCGGACTCGGTGCCGGCAACCACCAGGTCCAGCAGCGAATCCTTGCGCTGGGTCTGGCCCGGGTTGAGCACGTACTGGCCGTCGATGTAGCCGACGCGGGCGGCGCCGATCGGGCCGGCGAAGGGAACGCCGGAAATCGCCAGCGCGGCGCTGGAGCCGATCATGGCGGCGATGTCCGGATCGACTTCCGGGTTGAGCGACACGGTGTGGATGACGACGTGCACTTCGTTGAGGAAGCCTTCGGGGAACAGCGGGCGGATCGGGCGGTCGATCAGGCGGCTGGTCAGCGTCTCCAGCTCGCTGGGCTTGGCTTCGCGCTTGAAGAAGCTGCCGGGGATCTTGCCGGCTGCATACGTCTTCTCGATGTAGTCCACGGTCAGCGGGAAGAAGTCCTGCCCCGGCTTGGCGGTCTTGGAGGCGACCACGGTGCACAGCACCACGGTGCCTTCGATGTCGACGACGACGGCGCCGGACGCCTGGCGCGCGATTTCACCGGTCTCGAGGGTGACCTTGTGCTGGCCCCACTGGAAGCTCTTGGTGACCTTGTTGAAGATGCTCATGTCGTTCTCTCCTATGGAATTCGGCGCATCGGCTGCGCCTTGAGGCCTGGAGCGGGAACACGAGGCATTCTTCAGGAGCCGGAGGCTGGATGCGCCCTGGCCGCTGGAGAATGTCTTGTATCCGCCGTCTCCGAAGTAAAAAGCGCCTGAGCTAGCGGGCTAACTCAGGCGCTTGTGTCTCTTTGCCCTGCTTACTTGCGCAGGCCCAGCTTGCCGATCAGCGCGGTGTAGCGGTCGGCGTCCTTGTTCTTCAGGTACGTCAGCAGGCTCTTGCGGCGGTTCACCATGCGCAGCAGGCCGCGGCGGCCGTGGTGGTCCTTGGCGTGGGTCTTGAAGTGGGGGGTCAGTTCGTTGATGCGGGCGGTCAGGATGGCCACCTGGACTTCCGGGCTGCCGGTATCCGTGGCGCTGCGCGCGTTGGCCTTGACGACTTCGGCCTTGACTGTGGATGCGATCATTGGTTTCCTTGGAGTGCTCGCACCTGGGGTGCGATCGGGTTGTCACTTGCGCCGGCGGCTGGAACTGCCATCGGCGTGCGCTTGCGGGATGCAAAGCCTTGGAATTATAGCCTGGAAGCGTTCACCCGGCCGGCTGCGCCCGAAGCCAGGCCGCCAGCCGGTCCACCCCCTGGGCCAGCCGGGCCGGCTCCCTGGAGGCGAAACACCAGCGCAGCCAGCCCTGGGCCTCGGGGCCGAAGGCGCTGCCCGGCGCCAGCCCCAGGCCGGCCTCGGCCACCAGCCGCTTGGCCACCCCGAGCGAATCCTCGTAGCCGTCGAGCTTGAAAAAGGCGTACATCCCGCCCCGGGCCGCTTCCACCTGGACCCCTGGCAGCGCCTTCAGCAGCGGCACCAGGGTGTCGCGGCAGTGCTTGAGATGCGCCACCACCCGCGGCGTCACTTCGTCGGTGCGCTGCAGGGCGACCACGCCGGCGCGCTGGGTGAAGACGCTGGCGCAGGAGGTGTTGAACTCCACCAGCTTTCCCATGTGGCGGGTCAGGGATGGCGGCATCACCAGCCACCCCAGCCGCCAGCCGGTCATCAGGAAACTCTTGGAGAAACTGTGGACCACCACCAGCCGGTCTTCCGGCCGGGCCACGTCCAGGAAGCTGGGGGCACAGCGGTTGGGCGTCTCTTCGTAATAGAGCCGCTCGTAGACCTCGTCGGCCAGGATCCAGGTGCCGGTGCCGCGGCAATGCGCCAGGATGGCCTCCTGCTCGCCGCGGGTCAGGGTCCAGCCAGTGGGGTTGTTGGGCGCGTTCAGGATCAGCAGCCGGGTCTTGCCGGTGACCTGCGCCAGCAGCGCATCCAGGTCCAGGGTCCAGCGGCCGCCGTCCGGCCTGAGCGAAACGCAATGCAGGTCGGCGCCCAGGATCAGCGGCTGGGCCGTGAGGTTGGGCCAGACCGGCGTGACGGCCACCACCCGGTCGCCGGCATCGACCAGCGCCTGCACCGCCAGCATCAGCGCGTTGACGCCGCCCGAGGTGATCGCGATCCGGTCGCTGCCGATGGCGCCGTGCAGGCCGCTCATGTAGCCGGCCACCGCCTCGCGCAGTTCCGGCAGGCCCAGGTTGTGCGAATAGAAGGTCTCGCCCTTCTGCAGCGAGTCGATCGCGGCCTGCCGGATGAATTCCGGCGTCACTTCGTCGCTCTCGCCGAACCAGAAGGCCAGCACGTCGCTGCGCCCCATGCCGGCATTGGCGACTTCGCGGATCTTCGATTCTTCGAGGTTGATCAGGGTCTGGCGCATGAACGCAATTGTCCCAGAGGTCTGTCAGGCCGGCCGGATCATCCGGCACGAGGTCGGCATCTCCGCCTGGGCCGCAGTGAGTTGCCTGATGACCCGAAACCCGTAGCCCGAGCCCTCGACGTCGAACTTCACGCCGGGCGTGCCCTGCCGGTCCATCACGCCCACCACCAGCGGCTGCTGGAACTGGTGGTCGGCGCCGCGCATCGTGCCGCGCTGGCCGTACAGGCTGGCGCTGGTGTGTTCCAGCGCCGTGGCGACCGCGGCCGCTTCCAGCGAGCCGGCGCTGCCGATGGCGGAGGCCAGCGCCTCCACCAGCAGCTGCATGCGCATGTGGACGTAGTCGTCGGCCGGATCGGGATAGCGCTTGCGGAAGGCCTGGTAGAAGGCCTCGCTCTCGCGCGTCGGCAGGTTGGGCAGCCAGTCCGCCACCGCGATCACGCGGCCGATGCCGGCATCGCCGATGGCCGCCGGCGCGCCCAGCGCGTTGCCGTAGAAGGTGTAGAACTTGCCCTCGAAGCCGGCGTCGCGCGCCGCCTTCACCAGCAGCGTCAGGTCGTTGCTGAAGTTGCCGGTGATGACCGCGTCGGCGCCGCTGGCCTTGATCTTGGCGGCGTAGGGCGCGAAGTCCTTGATGCGGAACATCGGATGCAGCTCGTCGCCGACGATGGCGATGTCGGGCCGCTGCACGCCCAGCTGGCGCCGCGCCTCCCGCAGCACCGTCTGGCCGAAGCTGTAGTCCTGGCCGAACAGGTACGCCGACTTCACCGCGCGGTCGTCCTTGAGCACCGCCATCAGCGCCGCCATCCGCATGTCGGCATGGGCGTCGAAGCGGAAGTGCCAGAAGCTGCAGCGCTCGTTGGTGAGGATCGGATCGACCGCGGCGTAATTGAGCAGCAGCACGCGGCGCGTCGGCTCGCGCTCGTTGTGCTTGCTGATCGCTTCGATGAGGGCCGCCGCCACCGCCGACGAATTGCCCTGCAGGATGAAGCGCGCGCCGTTGTCGATGGCCGAGCGCAGCATCGCCAGCGCCTCCTCGATCTGGCCCTTGCTGTCGTAGCGCTCCAGCGCCAGCGGCCGGGCGCCGCCGGGCAGCTTCGCGCCGCCGCGCGCGTTGACCCGCTCCACCGCCCACACCAGGTTGCGGAACACCGCTTCGCCGCCGTTGGCGTTGCCGCCGGACAGGCCCTCGATCATGGCCAGCCGGATCGGCGCGGAATCGCCCTGCGCGTGCGCGAAGGCCGGAAGACATAGCGATGCCACGAGGGATTTCAAGACCCCGCGGCGGGCAATTTTCAGCACCGGAATTCCCTTGAAAACGGCCGCGCGGGGCACAGATGCTGTGCATGCGGCGATCGGGTTGAGAGCCGCGCAGTTTAAGGCAACCGCAGTTGCCCCGATCACCAAGGAGTTCACCATGTTTTTCGCCCCTGTCGTGCGCAGCCGCGCCGTCGCGCCCGGCTCCCGTTCCTTCGACCGCAGCTTCGAGCGCTTCGTCAACGAGGCCTTCTTCACGCCCGTGAGCCAGGGCGTGAACGTCACCCAGGACGACAAGGCCTGGACCGTGACGCTGGACCTGCCGGGCGTGACCCGCGAAGAGCTGACCATCGCCACCGAAGGCAGCGTGGTGCGCATCGGGACCAAGGCCGAAGCCAAGCGCCAGTACAAGGCCGCCTACGAGCTGCCCCAGGACATCGACGTCGATGCCAGCACCGCCAAGCTGGAAAACGGCGTCCTCACGCTGACCCTGGCCAAGCAGGTTCCGGCCAGCAACGTCAAGCAGATCGAAGTGAAGTGACAACGCAGTTGCGAGCGTCGCTCGCAACTTGCCGTCGTCATCCCGGGGGCTAGAGCTGCGCCAGCGGCCACCGCGGTTTGACGTCGAAGGCGTAGACCGAGGTGGCCTCCTGCTGTCCGGACTGCAGGCGCATCGCGGCGGCCATGGCGATCATGGCGCCGTTGTCGGTGCACAGGTGCAGCTCGGGATAGTGCACGCGCACGCCGCGCCGGCGGCAGGCGGCATCGAGCTGCTGGCGCAGCAGCCGGTTGGCGCCCACACCGCCGGCGACCACCACGCGGTCCAAAGCCGTGTCGTCCAGCGCCGCCAGCGTCTTTTTCACCAGCACATCGACGATCGCCGCCTCGGTGGAGGCCGCGAGATCGGCCTTGCGCGCCTCCAGCTCGTCCCCGAGTTTCCTGGCCTGCGTCATCACGGCGGTCTTCAGGCCGGCGAATGAAAAGTCCAGGTTGCCGCTGTGCAGCAGCGGGCGCGGCAGCTTGAACGCATCGCCCCGGCCCTGCTGCGCCAGCTTCGACAGCGCCGGCCCGCCCGGGTAGCCCAGGCCCATCAGCTTGGCCGACTTGTCGAAGGCCTCGCCGGCGGCGTCGTCGATCGTCTCTCCCAGCAGGTCATAGCG
Source organism: Caenimonas terrae (assembly GCF_042655405.1). Classification (NCBI taxonomy): domain Bacteria; kingdom Pseudomonadati; phylum Pseudomonadota; class Betaproteobacteria; order Burkholderiales; family Comamonadaceae; genus Caenimonas; species Caenimonas terrae. The sequence goes on from NZ_JBHSMF010000006.1 coordinate 747,255, forward strand.
GCCGACGCCGTCGACCCGCATCAGCTGCGTGTGGCCGCCCGACACCAGCAGCGCCACGAACGGGAAGCGCGGCGGATCGGCGCTGAGAAAGGGCGACAGCAGGTGGCCCTCCAGATGGTGCACGCCGAGCACCGGCTTGTTCAGCGCGGCACCGAGCGCGCACGCCACGCCCGCGCCCACCAGCAGCGCACCGGCCAGCCCGGGGCCCCTCGTGTAGGCGACGACATCGAGATCGGCAAGCGCGCGGCCGCTTTGCTCCAGCACCTGTTCGGCCAGCGGCAGCACGCGCCGGATGTGGTCGCGGCTGGCCAGCTCCGGGACGACCCCGCCATAGGCCTGGTGCATCTCGATCTGGCTGTGCAAGGCGTGCGCCAGCAGCGTCGGCGTCGCGCTGCCGAATGCCTCGACCGCAGCAACGCCGGTTTCGTCGCATGAAGATTCGATTCCGAGGACAAGCATCGCTGCAGTTTATGGGAACGGCGTTGCCCGCCGGCCGGCAAGGCCGTTCTGGCGCGAATCTTGCGGATTCGCCCGCATGCCGTCCGTCTCCCAGACCCTTCGCCTCGTCGTCATCGCGCCCGACTCGCTGCAGCCGGACGCGGGCGACGACTACGCCATCGAACAGGCAGAGCGCTCGCGGGCCCTGCGCATCGGCCTGCTGGAGGCCGGCTACAACATCGTGGCCGTGCTGCCGACCGACACCTTCCTGGCCGAACGGCTGGCGCAATTGCAGCCCGACATGATCATCGTGGATGCCGAAAGCGAGGCGCGCGACGCGCTGGAGCACGTGGTGGTCGCCAGCCGCGACGCCCGCCGCCCGATCGTGATGTTCACCAACGACGACGACACCACCCATGTGAAAGACGCCGTGGCCGCGGGCGTCTCGGCCTATGTCGTCGCCGGCCTGTCGCCGGAGCGGATCCGCCCGATCCTGGAAGTGGCGATGGCGCGCTTCCAGCACGAGCAGGAGCTGCGGCGCGAGCTGGCGCATGCCCGCTCGGAGCTGAACGACCGCAAGCTGGTCGACCGCGCCAAGGGCGTGCTGATGCAGCGCCAGGGCATGTCGGAAGCGGACGCCTACGCCAAGATGCGCAGGGCCGCGATGGACCGCGGCCTGAAGCTCGGCGAAGTGGCGCAGCGCATCCTGGACGTCGCCGACCTGCTGGGTTGACGCCTTCCGATGGTGCGGCGCACAGATGCGGTGCGCACACACCGTCATGCCGGACTTGATCCGGCATCCAGACGGTGGCCCGCAAGGCGAATGCAGTGAAACAACATCGAAGGTCCCTGGGCGCCAGCGCCTGGATCCCGGGTCCACCCCGGAATGACAAGTCCTGGCACGGCCCTTGCGATCTCCCTGGCACGAACCGATGAAGGTTCGCTGACCGGTCTGCTTCAACGGCGAAGCGGCCCGGCCATCCCGGACGAAGGCGTCCCCACCGACACCCGTGTGTCGCGTGCGGACGCCTTTTTGATTTGGCCGATTCTTTGTTGCTGGAGTTGCCTTGTGATGACCGACCTGCTGAGAACCAGACTGTCCCGCCGCACCGTGCTGCAGGCCGCCGCCGTCGGCGCCGTGGGCATTTCACCCGCGCTGCGCAGCGCCGTCTATGCCGCCGGCTCCGACAAGCCGGAGAAGGAAGAAGTGAAGATCGGCTTCATCCCGCTGACCGATTGCGCCAGCGTGGTGATGGCCTCGGTGCTGGGCATCGACAGGAAGCACGGCGTGAAGATCGTCCCCAGCAAGGAAGCGAGCTGGGCCGGCGTGCGCGACAAGCTGGTCAACGGCGAACTCGATTTCGCCCACGTGCTGTACGGCCTGGTCTACGGCGTGCACATGGGCACCGCCGGGCCGAAGAAGGACATGGCCGTGCTCATGACCCTGAACAACAACGGCCAGGCGATCACGCTGTCCAAGAAGCTGGCCGACAAGGGCGCGGTCGACGGCGCCGGGCTGGCCAAGCTGATGGCCAGCGAGAAGCGCGAGTACACCTTCGCCCAGACCTTCCCCACCGGCACCCACGCGATGTGGCTGTATTACTGGATGGCGGCCAGCGGCATCAACCCGATGCGCGACGCCAAGGTCATCACCGTGCCGCCGCCCCAGATGGTGGCCAACATGCGGGTGGGCAACATGGACGGCTTCTGCGTCGGCGAGCCGTGGGGCCACCGCGCCATCCTGGACGGCATCGGCGTCACGGCCGTCACCAGCCAGGACATCTGGAAGGACCATCCGGAAAAGGTGCTGGGCACCACCGCGGAGTTCGTCAAGAAACATCCCAACACCGCCCGCGCCGTCACCGCCGCCATCCTGGAGGCCGGCAAGTGGATCGACGCCAGCCTGGGCAACAAGCAGAAGATGGCCGAGACCATCGCCGACAAGAGCTACGTCAACACCAGCGTCGACGCCATCAACCAGCGCATCCTGGGCCGCTACCAGAACGGCATGGGCAAGACCTGGGACGACCCCAACTACATGAAGTTCTACAACGACGGCGCGGTGAACTTCCCCTACCTGTCGGACGGCATGTGGTTCATGACGCAGCACAAGCGCTGGGGCCTGATCAAGGAGCACCCGGACTACCTGGCCGTCGCGAAACAGGTCAACCAGCTGGACGTCTACAAGGACGCCGCCGCCGCCACCAGGACACCCGTGCCCAAGGACGTGCTGCGCAGCTCGAAGCTGATGGACGGCACGGTCTGGGACGGCAAAGACCCGAAGAAGTACGCGGACTCGTTCAAGGTCCACGCCAGCAACGCCTAGGAGACGGCCATGGTCAGTGCAGTGTTTCATTCGCCGCTGGAGACGATGAGTGCCGTTGGGGCCGAGCCCGTCGACCCGCCCGCCACCAAGGTCGCGCCCTCACAATCCGTCCGGGCTGAGCCTGTCGAAGCCACCACGGGCACTTCGACAAGCTCAGTGCGAACGGCTCGCATCCCGTTCGACGTCCGCGCCGCCTGGCTGCGCGTGCTGCCGCCGGTGCTGGGCATCGGCTTGCTGGTGCTGCTGTGGGAGCTGGTCTCGCTGCGCAGCAGCAGCGGCCTGCCGACGCCGGTGGAGACCTTCCACCAGGCCGTCGCCGTGTTCAGCGACCCGTTCTACCGCAAGGGGCCGAACGACCAGGGCATCGGCTGGAACGTGCTGTCCTCGCTGCAGCGGGTGGCGCTGGGCTTCGGGCTGGCGGCGGCGGTCGGCATTCCGGCCGGCTTCATGATCGGGCGCTTCACCTTCCTGTCGCGGATGTTCAACCCGCTGATCAGCCTGCTGCGCCCGGTCTCCCCGCTGGCCTGGCTGCCGATCGGCCTGATGGTGTTCAAGGGCGCCAACCCGGCGGCGATCTGGACCATCTTCATCTGCTCGATCTGGCCGATGATCATCAACACCGCGGTCGGCGTGCAGCGCGTGCCCAGCGACTACATGAACGTGGCGCGGGTGCTGAACCTGTCCGAGTGGAAGATCGTCACCAGGATCCTGTTCCCCGCCGTGCTGCCCTACATGCTCACCGGCGTCCGGCTGGCCGTCGGCACCGCCTGGCTGGTGATCGTGGCCGCCGAGATGCTCACCGGCGGCGTCGGCATCGGCTTCTGGGTGTGGGACGAGTGGAACAACCTGAACGTCCGGAACATCATCATCGCGATCTTCGTGATCGGCATGGTCGGCCTGCTGCTCGAATACGCCCTCATCAAGCTTGCCACCGCCTTCACCTTTGAAGAAGTAAAGACCTGAAATGCGGACAGCCGGACGCGGAAGACGCAAAAGAGAACCATTGAAGATTTGAATTCGATTGTTTCATCTGTCTTTTCTGCGCTTTCTGCGTTGCTTCTGCGCCTTCTGCGTCCTGCCCCCGATCCCGACTTTAGGAACGTCAATGAATGAGAACCTGAGCACCAGATACATCCAGATCGCAGCCGTCGGGCAGACCTTCGCCACCAGGAAGGGCCCGTTCGTGGCGCTGCGCGACATCGACCTGACCGTGGCCAAGGGCGAGTTCGTGACGCTGATCGGGCACTCGGGCTGCGGCAAGTCGACGCTGCTGAACCTGATCGCGGGACTGGCGCGGCCGACCGAGGGGTCGCTGATCTGCGCCAACCGCGAGATCGCCGGGCCGGGCCCGGACCGCGGCGTGGTGTTCCAGAACCACTCGCTGCTGCCCTGGCTCACCTGCTTCGAGAACGTCTACCTCGCGGTGGAGCGGGTCTTCGCCGCCACCGAAAACCGCGCGCAACTCAAGGCCCGCACCGAGGCGGCGCTGGCGCTGGTCGGCCTGGCCGCGGCGGCGCAGAAGCGGCCGGGCGAGATTTCCGGCGGCATGAAGCAGCGCGTCGGCATCGCCCGGGCGCTGTCGATGGAACCCAAGGTGCTGCTGATGGACGAGCCCTTCGGCGCGCTGGACGCTCTCACCCGCGCCAGGCTGCAGGACGAGCTGCTGCAGATCGTGGCAACGACGCGCAGCACCGTGGTGATGGTCACGCACGACGTCGACGAAGCGGTGCTGCTGTCGGACCGCATCGTCATGCTCACCAACGGCCCGGCCGCCACCATCGGCCAGGTCCTGGCGGTGGACCTGCCGCGTCCGCGCAGCCGGGTGGAACTGGCCGAAGATCCCCGCTACGTCCATTACCGCAAGGCCGTGATCGACTTCCTTTACACCCGCCAGGCCCACGTGGAAAGGCAGGCCGCCTGAGGGTTAGGCCCGGGGGCAGCGCACGGACCCCGCCCTAGAATGGTTTCGCCCCGGCAGCGGGGCGCATCCCTACAGGAGCGAGACACATGCGCATCAAGCAAGCCCTGGCGACAGCCATCCTGAGCGGACTGACGGCGCTGGCGCCGCTTGCCGCGCACGCCGCCGACCCGATCCGGATCGGCCTGGTCGTTCCGGTCACGGGACCCTTCTCCTACATGGGCCGCCAGATCGGCGCCGGCGTCAATCTCTACCTGGCTCAGCACGGCAACACGGTGGCCGGCCGCAAGGTGGAGGTGATCGTCAAGGACGACGCCGGCTCGCCGGACACCACCCGCCGCCTGGCCCAGGAGCTGGTGGTCAACGACAAGGTGACGGCGCTGGCCGGCTTCGGCCTGACGCCGCAGGCCTTTGCCACTGCGACCATCGCTACCCAGAGCAAGACGCCGATGGTGGTGATGAACGCCGCCACCTCCTCGGTCACCGAGAAGTCGCCCTTCATCGTGCGCACCAGCATGACGCTGCCGCAGGTGACGATGGGCGTGGCCGAGTGGGCCTACAAGAACAAGGTCAACAAGGTCGTGACGCTGGTGTCGGACTTCGGGCCCGGCATCGATGCGGAGAAGGCCTTCACCCAGGTGCTCACGGCCAACGGCGGCCAGGTGCCCCTGTCGCTGCGCATGCCGATGGTGACGCAGGACTTCTCGCCGTTCCTGCAGCGCGTGATGGATGCCAAGCCGGAAGCGGTGTTCGTGTTCCTGCCCGCCGGCAGCCAGGCGGCGGTGTTCATGAAGCAGTTCGCCGAGCGCGGCATGGCCAAGGCCGGGATCCGCCTGATCGGGCCGGGCGACATCACGGACGACGACGTGCTCGCCGACATGGGCGACGCCGCCCTGGGCGTGATCACCTCGCACCACTATTCGGCCGCCCACCCGTCGGCGATGAACCGCAAGTTCGTCGAGGCCTTCTCCAAGGCCAACAACGGCATGCGTCCCAACTTCATGGCGGTGGGCGGCTACGACGGCATGCGCGTGCTCATGGAGGGCCTGAAGGCCACCAAGGGCGCCGGCGGCGAGGCGCTGGTCAACGCGATGAAGGGCCAGATCTTCGAGAGCCCGCGCGGCCAGGTGCTGATCGACGCCCAGACCCGCGACATCGTGCAGGACGTCTACATCCGCAAGGTGGAGCGCGTCGGCGGCAAGCTGTACAACGTGGAATTCGACGTCCAGAAGTTCGTCAAGGACCCCGGCAAGGCGCGCTAGGCACCGGATGCGTCCGCCGGCAGTCGATGCCGGCCGATGCACCAGCATCGGCAGGCGGCATGCACCACTTGGTGCGTCGCGCCAGCGCAATCGCGCCGCCCATTGGTGCGCCGGCCCGCCAGGGGCCGCCTGCACAACTGGCATGACCCTTGCACTCCGGAGAGCAGTCCTCTCTGGAGATCCGATGAAGAAGTCGAAGTTGGTGATGGTGGGCAACGGCATGGCCGGCGTGCGCACCATCGAGGAGCTGTTGAAGGTGGCGCCGCAGCTGTACGACATCAGCGTGTTCGGCGCCGAGCCGCATCCCAACTACAACCGGATCCTGCTGTCGCCGGTGCTGGCCGGCGAGCAGACCATGGACGACATCGTCCTGAACTCGTGGGACTGGTACAGGGACAACGGCATCACCCTGCACGCCGGCAAGAAGGTGGTGAAGGTGGATCGCGTGAAGCGCCTGGTGATCGCCGACGACGGCACCGAGGAGCCGTACGACCGCCTGCTGCTGTGCACCGGCTCCAACCCCTTCATCCTGCCGGTGCCCGGCAAGGAGCTGCAGGGCGTGATCGCCTACCGCGACATCGCGGACACCAACACGATGATCGAGGCCAGCGAGAAGTACAAACGCGCGGTCGTCATCGGCGGCGGCCTGCTGGGGCTGGAAGCGGCCAACGGCCTGATGAAGCGCGGCATGGAAGTGACCGTGGTTCACGTGATGCCCTGGCTGATGGAGCGCCAGCTGGACGACGTGGCCGGCAAGCTGCTGCAGAAGTCGCTGGAAGACCGCGGCCTGAAGTTCCTGATCGGCGCCCAGACGCAGGAGCTGGTGGGCAGCGCGGATGGCCGCGTCACCAGCATCAAGTTCAAGGATGGCACCGAGGTCGCGACCGACCTGGTGGTGATGGCAGTCGGCATCCGCCCCAACACGCAACTGGCCGAGAGCATGGGCCTGCACATCAACCGCGGCATCGTCGTCAGCGACACCATGCAGACGGTGACAGATGCCCGCATCTACTCGGTCGGCGAATGCGCGGCGCACCGCGGCATCGCCTACGGCCTGGTGGCGCCGCTGTTCGAGCAGGCCAAGGTGGCAGCCAACCACCTGGCGCAGTTCGGCATCGGCCGCTACACCGGTTCGCTCACGTCCACCAAGCTGAAGGTGACGGGCATCGACCTGTTTTCCGCCGGCGAATTCATGGGCGGCGAGGGCACCGAGGAAATCGTTATGTCCGACCCGTTCGGCGGCGTCTACAAGAAGCTGGTGCTCAAGGACGACAAGCTGATCGGCGCCTGCCTGTACGGCGACACGGTGGACGGCAGCTGGTACTTCAAGCTGCTGCGCGACGGCCGCAGCATCGGCGACATCCGCGACAAGCTGATGTTCGGCGAGTCCAGCCTGGGCGACGTCGGCCACGAGGGCCACACCAAGGCCGCGTCGATGCCGGACAGCGCCGAGGTCTGCGGCTGCAACGGCGTCACCAAGGGCACGATCTGCAAGGCGATCAAGGAAAAGGGCCTGTTCACGCTGGAGGAAGTGAAGAAGCACACCAAGGCCAGCGCCTCCTGCGGCTCCTGCACCGGCCTGGTGGAACAGATCCTGATGTTCACGGCCGGCGGCGACTATTCGTCGGCGCCCAAGAAGAAGGCGATGTGCGCCTGCACCGACCACAGCCACCAGGAAGTGCGCAACACCATCCGCGACATGCACCTGCTGGCGATCGCGGACGTCTACAGCATGATGGACTGGCGCACGCCCAACGGCTGCGCCTCCTGCCGGCCGGCGATCAACTACTACCTTCTGTCGACGTGGCCGAAGGAGGCCAGGGACGATCCGCAGAGCCGCTACATCAACGAGCGCAGCCACGCCAACATCCAGAAGGACGGCACCTATTCCGTGATCCCGCGGATGTGGGGCGGCGAGACCACGGCCAGCGAGCTGCGCCGCATCGCCGATGCGGTGGACAAGTACAAGATCCCGACGGTGAAGGTCACCGGCGGCCAGCGCATCGATTTGCTGGGCGTGAAGAAGGAAGACCTGCAGAACGTCTGGAAGGACATCGGCATGCCGTCCGGCCATGCCTACGCCAAGGCGCTGCGCACGGTCAAGACCTGCGTGGGCAGCGAGTGGTGCCGCTTCGGCACCCAGGACAGCACGCAGATGGGAAAGGACCTGGAACGGGCCCTGTGGCGCATGTACGCGCCGCACAAGGTCAAGCTGGCCGTCTCCGGCTGCCCGCGCAACTGCGCGGAAGCGGGGATCAAGGACGTCGGCGTGATCGGCGTGGATTCGGGCTGGGAGATCTACATCGCCGGCAACGGCGGCATCAAGACGGAAGTGGCGCACTTCTTCTGCAAGCTCAAGACCGCCGCCGAGGTGCTGGAGTACAGCGGCGCCTTCCTGCAGCTGTATCGCGAGGAAGGCTTCTACCTGGAGCGCACGCTGCACTACGTCAACCGCGTCGGCCTGGACTACGTCAAGAAGAAGATCCTGGAAGACCACGAGCTGCGCCGGGCGCTGTGGGAGCGGCTGCAGTTCGCGCTGGACGGCGAGCCCGATCCCTGGTTCGAGCACCAGAAGGCGTCGGTCGACACGCGCCAGTTCTCCAGAATCGGACAACCGGACGCAGAACACGCAGAAGCGACGCAGAAGACGCAGAAGGAAGCCGTCGAATGAGTGACTGGAAAGTGATCTGCCGGGTGGAAGACATTCCCGTGCTGGGCTCGCGCCGCGTGGCGCGGCCCAAGGGCATGGACGTGGCGGTGTTCCGCAACGGCCAGGACCAGGTGTTCGCGCTGCTGGACCGCTGCCCGCACAAGGGCGGGCCGCTGTCGCAGGGCATCGTGTTCGGCACCAGCGTGGCCTGCCCGCTGCACAACTGGACCATCGGCCTGGCCGACGGCTGCGCCAGCGCGCCGGACGAAGGCTGCGTGCAGAAGTTCGCCGTCAGGGTGGACGCCGGCAGCGTGCTGCTGGACCCGGTGGAACTGGCGACGCTGGCGCTCGACCTGCAGCCGCCGCGCTCCGGCCCCGGCGCCACGACGGGCGCGGTCGGCGACCGGACCTACGAGGTGCAGGCGCCTCACTCGTCATGAGCACTCTTTCCGTTCGGGCTGAGCCTGTCGAAGCCCTTCGACCCGCTCAGGGCGAACGGCGGGAGACCCGTTCGACCTGCCCGTATTGCGGCGTGGGATGCGGTGTGATCATCGAGTCGCAAGGGGTGCAGATCACCGGCGTGCGCGGCGACCCGGATCATCCGGCCAATTTCGGGCGGCTGTGCACCAAGGGCTCGACGCTGCACCTGACCGCCACGGCACCCGTCACGCTGCAGACGCGGCTGCTGCAGCCGATGCGGCGCGAGCACCGCGGCGACAAGCCCAGGCCGCTCGGCTGGGACGCCGCTCTGGAGTTCGCCACCGAAAGCTTCGCCCAGATCATCGGCGAGCACGGGCCGGACGCGGTCGGCTTCTACATCTCCGGCCAGCTGCTGACCGAGGACTACTACGTCTTCAACAAGCTGGCCAAGGGCCTGGTCGGCACCAACAACGTGGACACCAACTCGCGCCTTTGCATGAGCAGCGCGGTGGCCGGCTACAAGCTGACGCTGGGCGCCGACGCGCCGCCCACTTGCTACGACGACGTCAACCACGCCGGCTGCATCTTCATCGTCGGCAGCAACACCGCGTTCGCGCATCCCATCCTGTTCCGCCGCATCGAGGACGCCAGGGCCGCCAATCCGGCGCTGAAGATCGTCTTCTGCGACCCGCGCAAGACCGACACCGCCGGCATCGCCGACCTGTACCTGCCGATCCAGCCGGGCACCGACGTGATGCTGTTCAACGGCCTGCTGCACATCATGCTGTGGGAAGGCTGGACCAAACCTGAGTACATCGCCGCCCACACGACGGGCCTGGACGACCTGAAGGCCACGGTGCGCGACTGCACGCCCGACCTGGTGGCGCAGGTCTGCGGCATCCGCAAGGAAGACCTGTTCACGGCGGCCAAATGGTTCGCCACCTCGCCGGCCACGCTCAGCCTGTATTGCCAGGGCCTGAACCAGTCGACCAGCGGCACCGCCAAGAACGCGGCGCTGATCAACCTGCACCTGGCCACCGCGCAGATCGGCAAGCCGGGCGCCGGCCCCTTCTCGCTCACCGGCCAGCCCAACGCGATGGGCGGGCGCGAGGTCGGCGGGCTGGCCAACCTGCTGTCCGCGCACCGCGACCTGTCCGACCCGCAGCACCGCGCCGAAGTGGCTGCGCTGTGGGGCGTGGCCTCGGTGCCGGACAAGCCGGGCAAGACGGCGGTGGAGATGTTCCAGGCCGCCGCCGACGGCGAGATCAGGGCGCTGTGGATCGCCTGCACCAACCCTGCCCAATCGATGCCGGACCAGAACACGGTGCGGCGGGCGCTGGAGCGGGCCGAGTTCGTGGTGGTGCAGGAAGCGTTCTCGACCACCTCCACCTGCGACTACGCCGATCTGCTGCTGCCGGCGTCCACCTGGGGCGAGAAGACCGGCACCGTCACCAACAGCGAGCGCCGCATCAGCCGCGTCAACCCCGCCGTGCCGCCGCCCGGCGAGGCCCGGCACGACTGGGCGATCGCGGTGGACTTCGCGCGGCGGCTGGAACGGCGCCTTTCCGGTCGCCCTGAGCCCTTCGACCGAGCTCGGGACAGGCCTGTCGAACGGAGTCTGTTCCCCTACACCTGCCCCGAATCCATCTGGAACGAGCACCGGGAATCGACGCGCGGCCGCGACCTGGACATCACGGGCATGAGCTACGCGCTGCTGGAGAAGACGCCGCTGCAATGGCCGATGCCCGAAGGCGCGACGCAGGGCAAGGCCCGCCTGTACGAGGACGGCGTGTTTCCGACGCCGGACGGCCGGGCCAGCTTCGCCAACACCGTCTACCAGCCGCTGGCCGAGCCGCGCGAGTCGCGCTATCCCTTCTCGCTCACCACCGGCAGGCTGCGCGACCAGTGGCACGGCATGAGCCGCACCGGCACGCTGGGCCGGCTGTTCGGCCACGTGGCCGAGCCCTCGGTCCAGATGCATCCGCAGGACATGCGCCGCCGGTTGCTGGCCGAAGGCGACCTGGTGCACGTCACCAGCAAGCGCGGCTCCATCGTGGTGCCGGTGCAGGCCAGCCCGGAGGTCGGCCTGAACCAGGCCTTCATCGCCATGCATTGGGGCGGCGACTACCTGGGCGGCTGCTCCAGCACCGGCCACAGGCTGGCGGGCGTCAACGCGCTCACCACGTCGGCCTATTGCCCCAGCTCCAAACAGCCGGAACTCAAGCACGCCGCCGTCAAGATCCTCAAGGCCGAACTGCCCTGGTCGCTGCTGGCGCTGGGCTGGCTGTCCGAGGACACCGCGCTGGCCGTGCGCGAGCAGCTGCGCGCGGTGATGGAGCTGTTCCCGTTCGCATCCTGCGTGCCCTTTTCCAACAGCGTGCCGCTGGCGCAGGCGGCCAAGGGCTCGCGCACCGGCATCCTGCTGCGGGCGGCGGCCCACGAAGCGCCGCCGGCGGAGCTGCTGGCGCGGATCGAGGCGCTGCTGGGGCTGGACGGCCCCGAGGTGCTGCGCTACGCCGACCCGCGCCGGGGCCAGCGCCGCGCCATGCGGCTGGCGCGGCACGGCGCGGACGCGCGGCTGGAAGCCTTCGTGCTGGCCGGCGACATCAGCGCCCAGGCCTGGATCCGCACCCTGCTGCAGGATGAACTGCCGGCGCAGGCCTATGGCCGGCTGCTGCTGTCGCCCGGCGCGAAGGCACCGGTGGCGGTGCAGTCGCGCGGCAAGCTGGTCTGCACCTGCTTCAACGTGACGGACCTGCAGATCGGCGAATGCCTCGCGGACAGCGCCGGCGACGAGGCCGCGCGGCTGGCGGCGCTGCAGGCCGACCTGCGCTGCGGCACCAACTGCGGCTCCTGCATTCCGGAACTGAAACGCCTGGCCCGTCAGCCGGCGGCGGAGCCGGCCCGGGCCTGAAAGGCGCGGTCATTCGCCTTATAGCCAGCGGTTGGCAAGGCTCTGAGAAAATCCCGGCATGGGAATCAGCCAGTACCTCAAGGAGATCGGCCGCGGGCAGCGCGGCGCGCGGCCGCTCGAGCGCGCGCAGGCCGCCGACCTGATGGCGCAGGTGCTGGACGGAACGATCACCGACCTGGAGCTGGGCGCCTTCTGCCTGGCGATGCGGATCAAGGGCGAGACGCCGCAGGAGATGGCGGGCTTTCTCGACGCGGCCCATGCGCGGATGGCGCTGGTGCCGGCCGGCCGGCGGCCGCTGGTGGCCATTCCCAGCTACAACGGTGCGCGCCGCCTGCCGCTGCTCACGCCGCTGCTGGCGTTGCTGCTGGCGCGGCGCGGCCTGCCGGTGCTGATGCACGGTTCGGCCACCGAAGACAGCCGGGTGACGGTGCCGGCGGTGCTGGAGCGGCTCGACCTCGCGCCGCTGCCGGCGATCCGGCCGCTGGCCGAAGGCGAGGTGGCCTACGCGCCGCTGGAACTGCTCAGCCCCGCGCTCAAGCGCCTGCTCGACGTGCGGCGCGTGGTGGGCCTGCGCAACTCCGGCCACAGCATGGTCAAGCTGATGAATCCCTGCGCCGGGCCGGCGGTGATCGTCAGCAGCTACACCCACCGCGAGTACCTGGAATCGATGTCGGCCGTGTTCCAGCTGGAGCAATCGACGGCGCTGCTGCTGCGCGGCACCGAGGGCGAGGCGGTGGCCGATGCCCGCCGCCTGCCGCAGATGGACGGCTTCATCCGCGGCCGCCACGTCGCGCTGGAGGCCGGCCAGAAGGGCACGCTCACCGAGCTGCCCGACCTGCCGGGCGGGATCGACGCTGCGACAACGGCGGCCTATATCCGCGATGTGCTCGACGAGCGGCGCCCGGTTCCGGCCTCCATGCTGCAGCAGGTGGAACATATCTTGCATCTGGCTGACGCAGCATGAACACCCACAGCAATCCCCTCGATGCCACCGGCAAGGTCACCCTGGTCGGGGCGGGCCCGGGCGATCCGGACCTGCTGACGCTCAAGGCGGTGAAGGCCATCGAGGCGGCCACGGTGCTGCTGGTCGACGACCTGGTGAGCGACCAGATCGTCGCCTTCGCTTCGCCGACCGCGCGGGTGGTGCATGTGGGAAAACGCGGCGGCTGCAAGAGCACGCCCCAGGCTTTCATCGAGAAGCTGATGGTGATGGCCGCGCGCGAAGGCGAGAACGTGGTGCGGCTCAAGGGCGGCGACCCCTTCATCTTCGGCCGCGGCGGCGAGGAAGTGGAGCACCTGCGCGCCGCCGGCGTGGAGGTGCACGTGGTCAACGGCATCACTTCCGGCCTGGCCGCTGTGACCTCGCTGGGCGTGCCGCTGACCCACCGCGAACATGCGCACGGCGTGGTGTTCGTCACCGGCCATTCCCGGCCGGGGTCGGAAGGCGCCGACTGGCGTTCGCTGGCCGCCACCGCGCGCGATGCCAAGCTGACGCTGGTGATCTACATGGGCGTGAGCGGCGCCGCCCGCATCCAGCGGGAACTGCTCACCGGCCTGCCGGCCGCCACGCCGGTGGCAGTGGTGCAGCGCGCCAGCCTGCCGGACCAGCGGCACATCGTCACCACGCTGGGCGAGCTGTCCGCCGCCATCGCGCGCGAGCAGATGGCCAGCCCCTCGGTCATCGTGGTCGGCGACGTGGTGTCCGGCATCGCCGCCGCCGATGCCGTGCCGGCGCAGTTCCGCGTGGCCTGATGGCGTCATCCCGGGTCGAGCCCGGGATGACAGTCACCTACACTGCGGCGCATGCAAAGTTTCGATGTGGTCGTGATCGGCGCCGGCGCGGCGGGACTGTTCTGTGCCGGCCAGGCCGGGCAGCGCGGGCTCAAGGTGCTGCTGGTGGACCACAGCGACAAGCTCGGGGAGAAGATCCGCATCTCCGGCGGCGGCCGCTGCAACTTCACCAACCGCGACTTGGAGCCGGCGGCGCCGCACAAGCACTTCCTGGGCGACAACCCCAACTTCTGCCGCTCGGCCCTGGCGCGCTACACGCCGCAGGACTTCATCGCGCTGGTGCAAAAGCACGGCATCCCCTTCCACGAGAAGCACAAGGGCCAGTTGTTCGGCGACCGCTCGGCCGACGATTTCATCGGCATGCTGGTGGCCGAATGCGAGGCCGGCCAGGTCACGCGCTGGCAACCGTGCAGCGTGAAGGCGATCCGCTCCTGCGACGCCGACGACGGCGCGCGCTACGAGATCGACACCGACCGCGGGCCGGTGCGCTCGCGCAACGTCGTCATCGCCACCGGTGGCCTGTCCATCCCCAAGATCGGCGCCACCGATTTCGGTTACCGCATCGCCAGGCAGTTCGGCCTGCGGCTGGTGGAGCCGCGGCCGGCGCTGGTGCCGCTGACCTTCGACGGCGACGCCTGGGCGCCCTATTCGCAGCTCGCGGGGCTGGCGCTGCCGGTGCAGATATCGACCGTTCGCCCTGAGCCTGTCGAAGGGCCCGCGCCAAGGAAGGCTTCGACAAGCTCAGCCAGAACGGTTTCGTTCCACGAAGACCTGCTCTTCACCCACCGCGGGCTGTCGGGCCCGGCGGTGCTCCAGATCTCCAGCTACTGGCGTCCGGGCCAGCCGATCCGCATCGACCTGGCGCCCGGCGTCGACTTGAAAGAGGCGCTGCTGCAGGCCAAGGCGCGCTCGCGCAAGCTGGTCGCCAACGAGCTGGCGGCACTGGTGCCCGCACGCCTTGCCGACGCGTGGGTACAGCAGGATGCGGCCTGGCAGAAGCCGATCGGCGACGCCACCGACAAGGCGCTGCTGGCGCTGGCCGAGCGGCTCTCGCGCTGGGAACTGGTGCCGACCGGCACCGAGGGCTACAAGAAGGCGGAAGTGACGGCCGGCGGCGTCGACACGCGCGACCTGTCGTCGCAGACCATGGAATCGAAGCAGCCCGGCCTGTTCTTCATCGGCGAGGTGGTGGACGTCACGGGCTGGCTGGGCGGCTACAACTTCCAGTGGGCCTGGGCCAGCGCCCACGCCTGCGCGCAGGCGCTGGCGGCCCGGCCCGCCGTCACTCCAGCTTGACTCCGGCGTCCTTCACCAGCTTGGTCCAGAACTTCGCGTCCTCGGCCAGGAAGGCGCCGAAGTCCTCCGGCGATGCGGACAGCGACACTTCGGTTCCCTCGCGCGCCAGCGCCGCCTTGACCGCGGGCTGCTGCATCGCGGCGATGGCGGCGTCGAACAGCTTCCTCACCACCGGCGCCGGCGTCCCGGCCGGCACGAACAGGCCGTACCAGAACTCGATCGCGTAGTCGGGCAGCCCCGCCGCTGCCATGCCCGGGACGCCGGGCACCAGCGACGAGCCCTCGCGCGTGCTGACCGCCAGCGCGCGCAGCCGGCTCGGCACCTGCGGCAGCACCGACGGCGGCGTGCCGAAGGTGAGCTGCGTGTCGCCGGCAATCACCGACTGGATCGCCGGCGCGCCGCCGCGATACGGGATGTGCGTCATCTGCACGCCGGTGATCTGCAGGAACAGCGCGGCGCCCAGGTGCGGGGCCGAGCCGTTGCCCGAGGTCGCGTAGTTCAGCGTGCCCGGCGCCTTGCGGGCGCGCTCGATCAGCTCCCGCACCGAGCTGATGCCGGTGGCGGGATTGACCGCCAGCACCAGCGGCGAGCTGGTGAGCTTGCCCACCGGCTGCAGGTCGCGCGGGCTGTAGCCCAGCCTGGGATTGAGCGCCGGATTGACCGAGATGCTGGCCGGGCTGGCGATCAGCACGGTGTAGCCGTCCGGCGCCGACTTGGCCACCGCGTCGGCCGCGATGCTGGAGCCGCCGCCGGCGCGGTTCTCGATCACGATCGGCTGGCCGAGCGACTTGCCCATCGCTTCGCTCATCACGCGCGCCACGTAATCGGCGGCGCCGCCGGGGGCGAAGCCGACCACCAGCTTCACCGGCCTGGACGGATAGGCCGGCGCCTGGGCGAAGGCTGCCGTCATGCTTGTCGCCGCCATCGCCGCCAGCAGCAGGCGCCTGAATCTTCCCGGCTTGTGGTTCATGGTGTTTCCTGTGGAAAGGTTGCGGCTCAGGCCGGGGACATCGCCAGCACCAGCTTGCCCAGGTGCCGGTTGGCTTCCATGGCCGCCTTGGCCTGCTCCAGTTGTTCGAACGGGAACACCTTGTCCACCAGCGGCTGGATCCGGCCGTCGGCCAGCGCCGGCAGCACCTCGGCGACGAAGCGCGGCACGCCCTCGGCGCGCTGCTCGGGCGAGCGCAGCTTGTTGGAGACGCCGAACAGCGTCAGCCGTTTGCTGTGCAGCGCCTGCAGGTCGATCTCCGCCTTCAGCACGCCATCGACATAGCCGACGGTCGCCAGCCGGCCCTGGAACGCCATGCAGCGGATGTCCTCGGCGAACACCGTGCCGCCCACCGTGTTGATCACCAGGTTCACGCCCTTGTCGGCCGTGGCCTTCATCACCGCGTCGTGAAAATCCGCGCCGCGCGTGCACAGGCCGACGTCCAGGCCCTGTGCCTGCAGCCGCGAGAGTTTTTCCGCCGAGCCGGAAGTGCCGATCACCCGCGCGCCCAGCGCCTTGGCCAGCTGCATTGCGGCGACACCCACGCCCGATGACACACCGTTGACCAGCATCCATTCGCCGGCTCGCAGGCGCCCCTGCAGCACCAGCATGTCGTGCACCACCAGGAACACCAGCGGCACGCTGGCAGCCTGCTCCCAGGAGAGATTGGCAGGGACGGCCAGCGCCTCGCGCTCGTCCATCAGCGCGAACTCGGCGAAGGCGCCGCCGCAGCGGCCCATCACCCGGTCACCGGCCTTGAAGCGGCTGCCGGCACCGGCCTGCGCCACCTCGCCCGCGCCTTCCATGCCGATCGCCTTGGCGGCGCCGGCCTTGTGCAGGCCGTGGGCCAGGATGAATTCGCCCCGGTTCAGGCCGGCCGCGTGCATGCGCACCAGCAGCTGGCCCGGGCCGGGCACGGGCAGCGCGCCGTCGCGCAATTCCAGGGCGCTGTGCGCCCCGTCGGTCTGCATCCACCAAGAGCGCATCGTGTCGTTCCTCATTTGCCGGTGAACACCGGCTTGCGTTTTTCCATGAAGGCCTTGCGGCCCTCGGCGTAGTCGGCGCTGTCGAAGCAGCCCCGGATCATCTGCCGGCACCGGTCGAGGTCGACCTCCGGCGAGGGTTTCAGGATCTCGGCCGTGATCGCCTTGGCGGTGCGGATGGTCAGCGGTGCATTGACGCCGATGCTGCCGGTGTATTCGGCCAGCAGCGCTTCCAGCTGGTCCGGCTCGCACACGCGCGAGACCAGGCCGACCGCCTTCGCCTCCTGCGCGTCGATCCGCCGGGCGGTGAAGAACAGGTCCTTGGCCACCCCCGGCCCGACCAGGTCGACCAGGTTCTTCATCGCCGAGTAGCGGTAGCCCAGGCCCAGCCGGGCCGCCGGGATCGAGAACACCGAATCGCTCGCGGCAATCCGGATGTCGCAGGCGATCGCCACGTTGACGCCGCCGCCGATGCACCAGCCGCGGATGCACGAGAGCGTCGGCTTGCTGAAGTCGGCGATGCCGGCCAGGGCCGCTTCCGCCATCGCCTCGTAGCGCGTGACGGCCTCGCGGGCGGCCCGCATGTCCTCGAACTGCGTGATGTCGGCGCCCGACACGAAGGCCTTCTCGCCGGCGCCGGAGAACACCACCAGCCGGACCCGTTCGTCCGCTGCGGCCGGCGCCAGCAGCGCCGGCACCGCCTCCCACATGTCGACCGACAGCGCGTTGTGGCGCGCCGGATTGTTGAAGCGGATGTGCAGCGTGCTGCCGTCCAGCCAGCTCTGGACGCGTTCGGTGGGCGATTGGTAGTCGGTTGTCATCAGAAGATCCCGGTTGCTTTCATGCGGTCCATGTCGGCGTCGGCCAGGCCGAGTTCGGCCAGGATCTCGCGCGTGTGCTCGCCGCGCCTGGGCGCCGAGCGGGCGATGCTGCTGGGCGTGCGCTCCAGCTGCACCGGCTGGCCCACCATGCGCTGCGGCCCGAAGTGCGGCGACACCACGTCCTTCACCATGCCCAGGTGCTGCACCTGCGGCTCCTCGAACACTTCCTGCAGGTTGTTGATCAGGCCGCAGGCGACGCCGCCTGCGTTCAGCCGCTCGATCCAGTAGGCGCGGTCGTGCGCGGCCAGCCGCTCGTTGATCTGCGCGTTCAACCAGTCGCGGTGCACCGAGCGCGCCTTCTTGTCGTGCGAGCGCTCGTCCGCCACCCACTCTGGCGCGCCCAGGATGTCGCAGAAGCGCTCCCAGATCTTGGAGCCGAACACCGCGATGTTCATGTAGCCGTCGCGCGCCTTGTAGACGCCGGTGGGGATGCTGGTCGGATGGAAGTTGCCGGCCTGGGTCGCCACCTCGCCGTCGATCAGCCAGCGCGAGGTCTGGAAATCCATCATGTAGACCATCGCTTCCAGCAGCGAGGTGTGCAGCCACTGGCCCTTGCCCGAGCTTTCGCGTTCCAGCAGCGCCACCAGGATGCCCTGGGCGGCGAAGATGCCGGCGCACAGGTCGGCGATCGGGATGCCGACCCGCATCGGCTCGCCGCCCTGCTGGCCGGTCACCGACATCAGCCCGCCCATGCCCTGCGCGATCTGGTCGAAGCCGGGGCGCTGCGCCAGCGGCCCGCTCTGGCCGAAGCCGGAGATGCTGGCGTAGACCAGCCGCGGATGGTCCGCGCTCAGGCTCGCGTAGTCGATCCCCAGGCGGCCCTTGACGTCGGGCCGGAAGTTCTCCACCACCACGTCGGCCCCGGCGATCAGCCGCTTGAGCACGGCGATCGCTTCCGGCTCCTTCAGGTTCAGCGTGATCGAGCGCTTGTTGCGGTGGGTGTACTGGTAGTCCGAGCCCTCCTGGCCGCCGAGCGTGTCGTCGCCGCGCATGTGGTCGGGCATCTGCACCTGGACCACGTCGGCGCCCCAGTCGGCCAGCTGGCGGCAGGCGGTGGGGCCGGCGCGCACCTGGGTCAGGTCGATCACGCGAAAGCGCTGCAACGCGCTGGAAGCTGGCAGGTGGGGCATCGGGATTCCGGTTGTCAATCAGGGTTGGGGGCCAGCAGCGCGTCGACCACCTGCAGCAGGCGCTCGATTGCCACCGGCTTGACCAGGTGCTCGTCGAAGCTGGCGGCCAGCGCCTTGGCGCGGTCGTTGTCGCGGCCGTAGCCGGTCAGCGCCACCAGCCGCATGGCCTGGCTGCGCGGGTCGGCGCGCAGGCGGGCCGCCAGTTGGTAGCCGTCGATGTCGGGCAGGCCGATGTCCAGCAGCCCGAGCGCGGGGGAGAAATCGTCCAGCAGCGCCAGCGCCTCGTCGGCGTGGCCGGCGGTGCGCACCTCGTAGCCCACCATGCGCAGCAGCTCCGCCAGGCTGTCGGCCGCATCGGCGTTGTCGTCCACCAGCAGCACCCGGCTGCCTGGCGCATGCTGCTCCAGCGGCGCCGGCCGCGAGGACTGGGCCGGACCGGCTTCCACCAGCGGCAGGCGGACGCTGAACCGGCTGCCGCGATCCTGTCCCTCGCTGGCCGCCGTGACGTCGCCGCCGTGCATCTCCACCAGCGAGCGGACGATGGCCAGGCCCAGGCCCAGGCCGCCGCTGCGGCGGTCCATCGCCTGCCGGCCCTGCACGAACTGGTCGAACACCCGCGGCAGCAGGTCGGCGCAGATGCCGTGGCCGCTGTCCTGCACGCCGATTTCGGCCATGCCGTCGCGCACCTCCAGCTGCAGCGACACCAGGCCATCGGCCGGCGTGAACTTGGCGGCGTTGATCAGCAGGTTGCACAGCACCTGCGCCAGCCGCACCGGGTCGCCCATCACGGTCGCCGGCTGCGGCGCCAGCCGCAGTTGCACCGGCTGGCGATGCCCCTCGAACACCGGCTGCGTCAGCTCGATCGCATTGGCGATCACCGCCTTGAGGTCCACGGCCTCGCGCCGCAGCTCGATCTTGCCCTGGGTGATGCGCGAGATGTCCAGCAGGTCGTCGATCAGCCGCGACATGTGCATCACCTGGCGGCCGATCACCCGCCGTTCGTTGGCGTGGACCTGCGGCTCCACCCGCTGCATCAGCTCCAGGGCGCTGACGATCGGCGCCAGCGGGTTGCGCAGTTCGTGCCCCAGGATGGCCAGGAACTCGTCCTTGGTGCGGTTGGCGGTTTCGGCCTGGCGGCGCGCCGCCTCCGCTTCGGCGTACAGCCTGGCGTTGTCCAGCGCCAGCGCGGCGCGCTGGCCCAGCTCCTGGATCAGCGCCCGGTCGTCCTCGCCCAGGTCGCGTCCCGACTCGGCCTGGATCACCGCCATCACGCCGACGGTGCGGCCGCGCGCGGTCAGCGGCATGATGAAGTACGCCCCCATGCCGAACGCCTGAGTGAAGGTGCGCAACGCCGGGTCGGCCATCGCCTCGCCGGCGTCGAAGCGGCCGTGGACCGGCATGCCGTTGTCCAGCACCCAGGCCATCGAGCCGGTGGTGGTGGGCGCCGCGCGCACGCGCAGCGCCATCTCCAGCGCCTGCTGTGCCAGCTCGGGATCCGTGTGGAAGGCCAGCCGGCGCCGCAGCACGCCCTCTTCGTCCAGCAGGTCGATCCGGCACCAGTCGGCGATGTCGGGCACCAGGGTGCGGGCGATGGCCCGCAGCGTGTCCTGCGGGTCGAGCGACCCCGACAGCACGGTGCCGGCGCGGGCCAGCAGTTCCAGCCGGTGGCGGGCCGCTTCCGCCGCCAGGCGGGCCCTGCGCTCGGCCGCCAGCAGCTCCACCCGTTCGGTCACGTCGCTGGCCGCGCCCATCATGCGCACCGGCTCGCCCTGCTCGTTGCGCGTCACGTAGCCCTGGGTGGCGATCCAGCGGACGCTGCCGTCGGCGCGCCGGAACCGGTATTCGGCGGCATAGGGCTCGCCCAGCTTCAGGGCGCGGTCCAGCGCGGCCATGACCGCAGGGGCATCGTCGGGATGGATCAGCGGGCCGAAATCCTCCACCCGGCCGCCGAAGCTGCCCGGTTCCATGTCGTGGAGGGCGTAGATTTCGTCCGACCAGGTGACCTGGTTGCCGGGGATGGCCCAGTCCCAGATGCCGACCCGGCCGGCGGCCAGCGCCATCCGCAGCCGCTCCTCGCTCTGGCGCAGGGCGTCCTCGGCCGAGGCTGGGCCCTGGGCGGCCCGGGCCGGCTGCCGCTGCTGGTTTTCCGGCGTGCCGGCCCCAGTGGGCGGGGACGGAGGCGGCGAAACAGTCACCCGCGGAATCTAGCCCATTTCCGGCGCAGCGGCCCGCTGGGAAGCCCGCGGATTTCCCCCAGCCTTGCCCAAATCCGGCGCAAGGCTATAATGTCGGGCTTTGCTGGCAAACCCCAACGGCCTGATCATCTTTAGTTGGGGAACCCCCGCCCGGAGCCTGATCTTCTCCTGGCACATCAAACGAAATCATTAGCTAATGACGACCATCCGAGTTAAAGAGAACGAACCCTTCGACGTCGCCCTGCGCCGTTTCAAGCGCACCATCGAGAAGCTGGGCCTGCTGACCGAACTGCGCGCCCGCGAGTTCTACGAGAAGCCGACCGCCGAGCGCAAGCGCAAGAAGGCCGCGGCCGTGAAGCGCCATTACAAGCGGGTTCGCAGCATGCAGCTGCCCAAGAAGCTCTACTAAGCGCTTTTTCCCGCCTGCCGGGCGCCCTCGCGGCGCGCGGCTCGACAAGCCTGCCTGGGGACGCTCAAGCAGGCTTGTTCCGTTTCTGACCCCCTTTTTCCGGAGAACAGCATGAGCCTGAAGGAACGCATCACCGAGGACATGAAGGCCGCCATGCGCGCCAAGGACAGCGAGCGCCTGGGCACCATCCGCCTGCTGACGGCCGCCATGAAGCAGAAGGAAGTGGACGAACGCATCGAACTGGACGACGTGGCGGTGATCGCCATCGTCGACAAGATGCTCAAGCAGCGCAAGGACAGCATCGAGGCCTTCGAGAAGGCGGCCCGCCAGGACCTGGCCGACAAGGAGATCGCCGAAGTGAAGGTGCTGCAGGCCTACCTGCCGGCGCGCCTGTCGGCCGAGGAAGTCGCCGCCGAGGTGAAGGCCATCGTCGCCGAACTGGGCGCCAAGGGTCCGGGCGACATGGGCAAGGTGATGGGCGCCGTCAAGGCCCGCCTGGCCGGCAAGGCCGACATGGGCCAGGTGTCGGCGGCGGTGAAGGCCGCGCTCGCCGGCTGACCGTCATCCCGGGCTCAACCCGGGATCCAGACGTCTCCTCGCCTGCGCCGTTCCGTGTCTTGCCGATTCCGGCGCGCCGCGCCGACCGCCGCAGTGTGAGCCCGCGCCGGGCACCGCCTGCCGCGCCGCGCGAACAGTTCAGAACACCTGCAAACTCGCCCAATACGCAATCGCCGCCACGAACGCGCTGGCGGGGATGGTGAAGATCCAGGCCCAGACGATGTTGCCGGCGACGCCCCAGCGGACGGCGCTGGCGCGCTGGGTGGAGCCGACGCCGACGATCGCGCCGGTGATCGTGTGGGTGGTGGAGACCGGGACGCCCAGAGCCGTGGCGAGGAACAGCGTGATCGCCCCGCCGGTCTCGGCGCAGAAGCCGCCCACCGGCTTGAGCTTGGTGATCTTCTGGCCCATGGTCTTGACGATGCGCCAGCCGCCGAACATGGTGCCGGCCGCGATGGCGGTGTAGCACACGCCGATCACCCAGTAAGGCGGCGAGGCGGCCCCGGCGTCCCAATGGCCGGTGGCGATCAGCAGCATCCAGATGATGCCGATCGTCTTTTGGGCGTCGTTGCCGCCGTGGCCCAGGCTGTAGGCACCGGCGGAGACCAGCTGCAGGCGCCGGAACCAGCGGTCCACCTTGGACGGCCGGCTGCGCCGGAACAGCCAGGAGACCAGCACCATCATCAGCGAGCCGAGCAGGAACCCCAGCAGCGGCGACACGAAGATGAACAGCACGGTCTTCCAGATCCCGGCCCCGATCAGCGAGCCGGCGCCGGCCTTGGCGATCACCGCACCGACGATGCCGCCGATCAGCGCGTGCGAGGAGCTGCTGGGAATGCCGTAATACCAGGTGACGATGTTCCACGCGGTGGCGCCGATCAGCGCCCCGAACACCACGTGGGTGTCCACCACGCCGGGCTGGACGATGCCCTTGCCCACCGTGGCGGCCACGCTGAGGTGGAAGACGAAGATCGCGACCAGGTTGAAGAAGGCGGCGAACACCACGGCGGTGGTGGGCTTGAGCACGCCGGTGGACACGACGGTGGCGATCGAGTTGGCGGCGTCATGGAAGCCGTTCATGAAGTCGAACGCGATCGCCAGCACGATCAGCATGATCACCACCCACAGGGAGGCCTGCACGGTTGTCATCGAGAACCGCCGCCGCTCAGGAATTCTCGAGGACGATGCCCTCGATCACGTTGGCCACATCCTCGCACTTGTCGGTGATGGTCTCGAGCAGCTCGTAGATCGCCTTCATCTTGATCACTTCGCGCACGTCCGGCTCCTCGCGGAACAGCTTGCTCATGGCCGAGCGCATCACGCGGTCGGCGTCCGACTCCAGCCGGTCGATCTCCTCGCAGGTCTTCAGCGCCGCCTCGGCGCTGGCCGGATCGGCCAGCTTGCTGATCAGGGCCACCGCGTCCTTGACCCGCTCGCAGCACTTGACGCTCAGGTCCGTCAGCCGGGTGATCTCCTCGTTGACCTGGCGCACGTCGTACAGCGCCAGCGTCTCGGCCGAGTCCTGGATCAGGTCGGCGACGTCGTCCATGGTGTTGATCAGCGTGTGGATCTGGTCGCGGTCGATCGGCGTGATGAAGGTCTGGTGGATCATCCGGTTGACGTCGTGCGTCACCCGGTCGGCCGCCCGCTCGGCGTTGTCCACGTCCCGGTTGTACTGCTCGCGCAGGTGCGGGTCGTTGTAGTTCGCCACCAGCTGCGAGAAGGCCCGGGCCGCCTCGACGATGCGCTCCGCGTGCTGGTTGAACATCTCGAAGAAATTGCCTTCGCGCGGCAGCAACTTGCCAAACAGCATGCTGGCTCCTGGGTATGACGTTGGGGAAACTGCGGCGAGTGTAACTGGGCGGACCACAATGGACCCCATGGAAGCGAGCGACCGATCGACGGCAGGCCACGCCGTGCATGTGCTGCACAGCGATGAGCAGCTGCTGGTGCTGGACAAGCCGGCCGGCCTGCTCAGCGTGCCGGGCCGGGGCGCGGACAAGGCCGATTGCCTGTCGCTGCGGGTGCAGGCGCTGGTCCCCGACGCGCTGATCGTGCACCGCCTCGACATGGCCACCTCGGGCCTGCTGCTGATGGCGCGCGGCCCCGACATGCAGCGGCGCCTGAGCCGGGCCTTCGCCGAGCGCGAAGTGAGCAAGCGCTATGTGGCGGTGGTGGCCGGCCTGCTGCAGCCGCCGGCGGGAGGCTGGGGCGTGATCGACCTGCCGATCGCCGCCGACTGGCCCAACCGGCCGCTGCGCGTGATCGACCGCGAGCGCGGCCAGGCCAGCGTGACGCGCTGGCGGGTGCTGGCCCACGACCAGGCGACCGCCACCACGCGGCTGGAGCTGGAGCCGGTCACCGGCCGCTCGCACCAGCTGCGGGTGCATCTGAAGGCGCTGGGCCACCCGATCCTGGGCGACGCGCTGTATGCGCCCGGCCCGATCGCGGCCGCGGCCCCGCGCCTGCTGCTGCACGCGTGCGGGCTGCGGCTCGCCCATCCGCTGACCGGCGCGGCGCTGTCCTTCGAGAGCCCGGCGCCGTTCTAGGACGGCGACTGCGGCCCGGTCGGGACCGGCGCCGCAGAGTGGCTACCATGGCGCATGACTTCGCCCAACCTCACCATCCTCACCGGCGCCTCGCGCGGCATGGGCCACGCGATGGCCGAACAGCTGATCGCCGCCGGCCACGACCTGCTGTGCATCTCGCGCAAGACCAACGACGTGCTGGCCGGCCTGGCGTCGCGCCAGGGCGTGGCCTGCGAGCAATGGCCGCACGACCTGGCCCGGCCCGAGAGCGCCGCCGCCAAGCTGGAGACCTGGCTGTCGCGGCGCGACGGCGCCACCCTCGCCTCGGTCACGCTGATCAACAACGCCGGCCTGCTGCCGCGGATCGCGCCGCTGGGCGACATCCCGGCGCGCGACCTGTCGGACGCGCTGCGGGTGGACCTGGAAGCGCCGATGCTGCTGGCCGGCGCCTTCCTGCGCGCGACCGCCGGCTGGAAGGCGCAGCGCCGCATCCTCAACGTCTCCTCGGGCCTGGGCCGCAACCCGATGGCATCGCAGGCCGCCTATTGCGCCGCCAAGGCCGGCATGGACCATTTCAGCCGCTGCGTCGCGCTGGAAGAAGCCGGCCGTCCGAACGGCGCCAAGATCTGTTCGCTGGCGCCCGGCGTGATCGACACCGACATGCAGGTGCAGCTGCGCGGCGCCGACACCAGCCGCTTCCCCGACATCGACACCTTCATCGGCCTGAAGGACAAGGGCGTGCTCGCATCGCCCCAGGAGGCCGCCGCCAGGCTGCTGGCATTCCTCGCCCGGCCCGACTTCGGTTCCAGGCCGGTCGCCGACATCCGCGACTAGTTGGAATCGGACAGCCGGACGCAACCGCTTTCAGGCGCTCATGCGTCCTGAAACCCGCCGGCGCGCAGCGTGACGACGAGCGTGTCGCGGTGCCCGCCGGGGGCCAGCGGCTGGATCGGCGTGGTCTCGTGGACCACGCGGGCGTCGTCCAGCAGCAGCAGGCTCCAGGGCTCGGCCAGGGTGAAGCGCTGGCCGGCGGGGCCGTCGGATTCGAACACCCGCGTCTCCCCGCCCTTGATGCCCTCGCGCGCCACCAGGAACACCGCCACCACGTCGACGCCGTCGCGGTGCGCGCCCTCGGGCGTGGGACGGCCGATGCCGTCGGTGGTGTCGATGCGGAACTGGTGCGCTTCCACGAACCAGGGACGCGGGCCCTTGAGCTGCGAGCTGATCGCCGCCAGCGCACCGAGCAGCTTGCGCCAGGCCGGCGCGGCCACGGTCGCTTCGTCCATCGGCTCGAACCAGCGCTCCATGCCGCCGTGCAGCGCGTTGTATTCCACCGGCTGCCAGTGCGCGCGATGCGGCACCGGCACCAGTTCGCCGCCGTCGGCGACGAAGCTGGAGTGGCGGCGCCGCCGGTACTTGCCGCCGTCCTTGAGGTGGACGTCCGGCGGCAGCGCGTCCCAGCCCGGACGCAGCGCATCGAGCTCGGCCAGCGTCACGCCAGCCAGCTGCGCCACCGACTGCGGGCTGAGCAGCGCGTAGCCGCGCGTTCGCAGCTGCTGCTGCAGTTCTGCGGGGGTGCTGAAGGGCGGCGAAAAATTCATGCGTCGAGCTTAGCAAAG
The DNA here is from genome assembly GCF_042655405.1 of Caenimonas terrae. Lineage (NCBI taxonomy): Bacteria > Pseudomonadati > Pseudomonadota > Betaproteobacteria > Burkholderiales > Comamonadaceae > Caenimonas > Caenimonas terrae. The sequence goes on from NZ_JBHSMF010000006.1 coordinate 773,561, forward strand.
CCCGCACGGCACCGCCGGAGTCAGTCGGGGACAGAGCGGAAGGCCTGTCCCGCAACGTCTCAGGCTTCGATCTTGACGCCCTTCCAGAAGGCCACGCGGCCCTTGATCATCTCGGCCTCCGGCTTCGGGTCGGCGTAATACCAGGCGGCGTCCGTGTTCAGTTCGCCATCGACGATCAGCGAGTAATAGCTGGCCTGGCCCTTCCACGGGCAGCTGGTCTTGTGGTTGCTGAAGGTGACGTACTCGCGGTTGAGCGAGCTTTCGGGAAAGTATTGGTTGCCCTCGACGACCACGAGGTCGTCGCTTTGCGCGATCACGGCGTCTTTCCAGATTGCTTTCATTCTTGATCTCCTTGCGGGACAGATCTTAGGCTCTGTCCCCAACTGACTGGACATCTACTTTGGTGCCTGCAGCCAGTGCAGGCTGAACATGCGCTGCGGGTCGGTCCACACCGGCCCGGCGCGGAAACCCGCGCGTTCGGCCAGCGCCCGCAGGCCGTCGACGGTGAACTTGTACGAATTCTCGGTGTGCAGCGTCTCGCCCTCGTCGAACGCATGCGCCTGGCCGTCCAGCGTCACCTGCTGCCGGCAGCGGCTGACCAGGTGCATCTCGATGCGCTGCAAGGGCGCGTTGTAGAACGCGCTGTGGGCGAACTGCTCCAGCGCGAAGTCGGTGCCGAGCTCGCGGTTGGAGCGCGCCAGCAGGTTGAGGTTGAAGGCGGCGGTGACGCCCTGCGCGTCGTTGTACGCCGCGTGCAGCACGGCGGGGTCCTTGACCAGGTCCGCACCCAGCAGCAGCGCGCCGCCGCGCAGCACCTGGCCGGCGACCTGCAGGAAATGCAGCGCCTCGGCCGGCGTGAAGTTGCCGATGGTCGAACCCGGGAAAAAGCCGACCCGCCGGCCGGCGCCCGGCAGCAGCGCCGGCAGCAGCAGCCGCTGCGTGTAGTCGGCCACCACCGGCTGGACGTCGAGCGCCGGATAGCGCCCGCGCAGTTCGGCGGCGGAGGCGGCCAGGTGCTCGCCGGAAATGTCGATCGGCAGGTAGCGCGCCGGCTGCTCCATGGCATCGAGCAGCAGGCCGACCTTGACGCAGGAGCCGGCGCCGAATTCGACGATCTCGGCGCGCGGCCCCATCTGCGCCGCGATCTCGGGCGCATGCCGGCGCAGGATCGCCAGCTCGGTGCGGGTCGGATAGTACTCGGGCAGTTCGCAGATCGCGTCGAACAGCTGCGAGCCGCGGGCGTCGTAGAAATACTTGGGCGAGATGCTGCGCGGATGCACGGTCAGCGCCCGCGCCATGTCGGCCGCGAAGCCGCGCGTCGCCGCCTCCTGCGCTGCCGGCGGCGCCAGCAGTTCCTGGTCCATGGGCGACGGGTTCAGCATGTGCCGTCCCTGGCCAGCCGCAGGCCCGAGAACTGCCAGCGCGCCGCCGGCGGAAAGAAGTTGCGGTAGGTCGGCCGGGCGTGGCCGTCCGGCGTGGCGCTGCTGCTGCCGCGCAATACCACCTGGCCGACCATGAACTTGCCGTTGTATTCGGCCACCGCGCCCTGCCAGGGCCGGAAGCCCGGATAGGGATCGTAGGAGGAGCGGGTCCACTGCCAGACCTGGCCGGTCATCTGCGCGATGCCCGGCGCGTCGAACGCTGCTTCCCATTCGAATTCGGTCGGCAGGCGCGCGCCCGCCCATTCGGCATAGGCGGCGGCCTCGTAGAAACTGAGCTGCGCCACCGGCGCCGCGGCGTCCAGCGGCCGCACGCCCGACAGGCCGAACACCTGCCAGTGGCCGGCCGGCGCGCGCGGGTCGTCCGGCGCCAGCCAGTAGGCCGGATGCTGCCAGCCGCCGGCCTGCACCGCGGCCCAGCCGTCGGACAGCCAGAGCGCCGGATTGCGGTAGCCGCCGTCGGCGATGAACTGCTCGTAGTCGCCGCAGCTCACCAGCCGGTCGGCGATGCGGTAAGGCTGCAGCAGCACCTGGTGGCGGGGGCCCTCGTTGTCGAAGGCGAAGCCGGCGCCGCCGTGCCCGACCTCGCGCACGCCGCCCTCCTGCGCCAGCCAGCGCTGCGCCGGCGGCGGCGTGGCCAGCCGCAGCACTGGCGGCTCATGCGGCAGGTAGGCCGGCAGCATCGGATTGCACGACAGCGCATGCAGGATGTCGGTGAGGATCAGTTCCTGGTGCTGCTGCTCGTGGTTGAGGCCAAGCTCCACCAGCGGCGCCAGCGCCTGCCACGCCGTATCGCCGGCGCTGCCGATCAGGCCGCGCATCGCCGCGTCCACATGGGCGCGGTAGGCCTGCACTTCGTCCAGCGAGGGCCGGGTCAGGAGCCCGCGCTGCGGCCGCGGATGGCGCGGTCCGAGCGATTCGTAATAGGAGTTGAACAGGCGCAGGAAGCGCTCGTCGAACGGACGGTAGCCGCCGTCGTTCGGCATCAGCACGACTGCCTCGAAGAACCAGCTGGTGTGCGCGAGGTGCCACTTGGTGGGGCTGGCGTCGGGCATCGACTGCACGCCCTGGTCTTCGGCGCTGAGCGGCGCAGCCAGTGCGAGGCTGCAGGCGCGCACCTGGTCGTAGCGCTGCGCCAGCGCGCGGCGCCATGCTGTGCCTGCCGCCGGGGCAGTGGAAAACGGTGTGATGGACATCGGCAGCTTTCCTTGTTTTTCTGTTGCTCGCGTCCCCTCCGCGGCCATTACAGCACAAGCAAAATGGCTTTGTGCGGGGCCTGCTGTCGCCTGCGCAACCGTGCGGAATTGGGGGCGCCGCTACCATCGCGACGCACCTCCAGGAGCCCGCCATGACCACCCTCGCCGCACTCGCCAACCACCAGGTCCGCCTGGCCCGCCGCCCCAGCGGCAACCCGGTCGCCCAGGACTGGAACTTCACCACCGAAGCGGTGGGCCGGCCGGCCGCCGGCGGCGTGCTGGTCAGGACCCTGCTGCTGTCGCTGGACCCGGCGATGCGCGGCTGGATGAACGATGGCAAGAGCTACATCGCGCCGGTGGCCATCGGCGAGGTGATGCGTGCCGGCGGCATCGGCCAGGTGGTGGCCTCCGAGAACCCGCGCTTCGCCGCCGGCGACCTGGTGTCCGGCGTGCTGGGCGTGCAGGAATACGCGCTGGTCGAGGCCGGCCAGGAGCAGCGCACCGGCCTGCACAAGATCGACACCAGGCTGGGCACGCCGGCCCAGTGGCTCAACGTGCTGGGCATGCCCGGCATGACGGCCTACTTCGGCCTGAAGGACGTGGGCCAGCCCAGGGCCGGCGAGACCGTGGTTGTCTCCGGCGCCGCCGGCGCGGTCGGCCAGACCGTGGGCCAGCTGGCAAAGCTCAAGGGCTGCCGCGTCGTCGGCATCGCCGGCGGCCCCGCCAAGTGCGAGTGGGTGGTCCGCGAGCTGGGCTTGGACGCCTGCATCGACTACAAGGCCGGCAACGTGAAGGCCGGCCTGAAGCAGCATTGCCCCAAGGGCGTGGACGTCTACTTCGACAACGTCGGCGGCGAGATCCTGGACGACGTGCTGGCGCGCATCGGCCGCGGCGCGCGCATCGTCATCTGCGGCGCCATCAGCCAGTACAACAACACCACGCCGGTGCAGGGACCGAAGAATTACCTGTCGCTGCTGGTGAACCGGGCGCGGATGGAAGGCATCGTGGTGTTCGACTACGCCGAGCGCTTCCCCGCTGCGGTGGCCGAGCTGTCCGGCTACCTGAAGGAGGGGCGCATCAAGAGCCGCGAAGACGTGATGGCCGGCGGCATTGCGGCCTTTCCGCAGGCGCTGGCCAAGCTGTTCACCGGGGAGAATTTCGGCAAGCTGGTCTTGCACGTCGCCGACGCGAGCTAGTCCCGGTACCCGGGCGGCCCGCCCATGGTCCGCAGCGCCAGGTCGGGGTCGCGGTGCGCGAGCTCGCTGCGCGCTTTCCAGCGCCCCAGCTTGCTGGGGCTGTTGTCCATGCGAACGAAATACACGGGCAGGTCGCAGGCGCGGTACTTGGCGCAGTGGCGCTCCCAGCGGCGGACCTGGCCGGGCGGCACGTACAGGTAGACCGGCTTGACGTTGGCCGGCAGCACCGTGCGCGAGGCGATCACGGGGCGCGGGTAGATCAGCGGCGGCGGGGCCGACCTGCCGATCTCGATCCTGCCGTAGACGCCGGGCCGCAGCACGCCGCCGGCCGTGGTGTTGAGGTATGCCGCAGCCGCGGGCCCGATCGCCGCGCACAGCAGCGCCAGCAAGGCGAGCACGCGGCCGGTGACGGGCATGGAGGTCTTGGGAGCTTCTTGCATGTGCCCGTTGTAGCTGCTGAGCCTCGGGCCGCCTTGTAGGCCCGTCGGAAGGCGGAGCGCGAAAAACCCCCGCCATCGCGTAGGACAGAGCTGACAGGTCAGCGACGGCGATGCGCCCGCCGGAAGTGAGCGCTCAGCGGGCTTCGTGCCTGACGGCAGCCGTCAGGCGGCCGGGGCCTAGACGCCGCCCTTCGGATGGGTCGGGTCCACCCACAGCACCTGTTCGGGACGCTCGGCCGGCTCGATGTCCAGGTTGATCGCCACCGCCTCGCCGTCGCTGCGGCACAGCACGCATTCCAGCGCCTCGGTGGGGCTGGCATTGATCTCCTGGTGCGGCACGTAAGGCGGCACATAGATGAAGTCGCCCGGCCCCGCCTCCGCCGTGAACTGCAGCCGGTCGCCCCAGCGCATGCGGGCCCGGCCCTTGACGATGTAGATCACGCTTTCCAGGTGGCCGTGGTGGTGGGCGCCGGTCTTGGCGTTGGCGTGGATCGTCACCGTGCCGGCCCACAGCTTCTGCGCGCCGACCCGCGCGAAGTTGATCGCGGCCTTGCGGTCCATGCCCGGCGTCTGCGCCGTGTTGGAGTCCAGCTGGTTGCCGGGAATGACCCGGACGCCGTCGTGCTTCCAGTCGGGCGAATGGGCGTGGTCGTGGGGATCGTCGTGCGTGCTCATGCCGCCGAGGCTACACCAGCACCATGCTCAGTCAAGCGCCCCGTACACCAGCTGGCGCCACAGGCGGATGAAGAATTCGCGCTGGCCCGGGGCCTGGGTCAGCAGCATGGCGAACAGGTCCTGCGCCGGGTCGACGAAGAACGAGGTGCCGCCCAGGCCGGACCAGAAATAGCTGCCCACCGAGCCCGGCGTCGGCGCAACCCCCGCATCGGTGCGGACGGCGAAGCCCAGGCCGAAGCCGTTGCCCGGCGCCAGCAGGTCGCCGCGCACGGGAATGGCGCCCAGGTGGTCGGCGGTCATCCACGCCAGCGTCTGCGGCGACAGCAGCCGCACGCCGTCCAGGCTGCCGCGATTGCGCAGCAGCAGCAGGAAGCGCGCGTAATCGGCGGCGGTGGACAGCAGGCCGCCGCCGGCGGATTCGAAGCGAGGCACGCGCCGGTTGGGCATCAGCACCACGGCTTCGCCGGTCTGCGGATCCGCCGCAAAGGGCTCGGCCATCCGCCCGTGGGCCGCCTCCGGCAGCGAAAAGCCGGTGTCCTTCATGCCCAGGGGCGCCAGCACCATGGCCGACAACAACGCGCCCAGCGGCTGGCCAGCGACCACTTCCAGCAACGCGCCCAGCACGTCGGTGGCGCGGCTGTATTCCCAGCAGCTGCCCGGCTGGAACGCCAGCGGAATCGCCGCCAGCGCCTCGCAGAATTCCAGGTTGCTGCGCTTGTGGGATGCAAGGGCGGCCTCGGCGTACTGCCGGTGCACAGGGCCGTCGCCCATGAATTCGTAGGTGAAGCCGGCCGTGTGGCGCAACAGGTCCTGCACCGTCGCCTCGCGGGCTGCCGCAACGAGCTTGCCGTCCGCGCCCAGCACCTGCTGGCCGGCGAACATCGGCAGGTGCTTGGAGACCGGATCGGTCAGCAGCAGCCGCCCCTGCTCCACCAGCATCAGCGCGGCCAGCGACACGACCGGCTTGGTCATCGAATAAATGCGAAAGACCGTGTCGGTGCGCATCGCGTCCGGCGCCGCCGGATCGCGCCGTCCCAGCGTTTCGAACAGGCAGGTCTCGCCGCCCAGCGCGACCAGCGCCACCGCGCCCGGGATCAGGCCGCTGTCGACATGGCCCTGCAGCACCTCCCGGATCCGGACCGCCGCCTGCGGATTCAGCCGCGCGCTCAAGCGTATCTCCGGCGCGCCAGTTCGGCGCCGGCGCCCAGCGCCTGCAGCTTCTTGAGGGCGACCTCGCGGTCCATCGGCGCCAGGCCGCAATTGGTGCAGGGAAACAGCCGCTCCTTGGCCACGAACTGCAGCGCCCGGCCGATGGTGTCCGCCACCTGCTCGGGCGTCTCGATCTCGTCGCTGGCGACGTCGATCACGCCCACCATCACGTCCTTGCCTGCCAGCAGCTTCATCAGATCCGGCGGCACGTGCGAGTGGTAGCACTCCAGGCTGACGCGGTCGATGCTGCTGGCGGCGAGCGCCGGGAACACCTGCTCGTACTGGCGCCATTCCTCGCCCAGCTTCTGCTTCCAGTCGTTGTTGGCCTGGATGCCGTAGCCGTAGCAGATGTGGACGGCGGTGGTGCAGGCGAGCCCCTGCGCGGCGCGCTCCAGCGCCTTCACGCCCCAGTCCGCGGCGTCCTTCATGTACACGTTGAAGGCCGGCTCGTCGAACTGGATGATGTCCACGCCGTCGGCCTGCAGCGCCAGCGCTTCCTGGTTCAACAACTCGGCGAAGGCGAAGGCCATCTTCACCTTGTCGCCGTAGAACTTGTCGGCCACCGTGTCGACGATGGTCATCGGGCCGGGCAGCGTGAACTTGAGTTTCTTCTTCGTGTGGGCGCGCGCCAGCTGCGCCTCGAAGGCGTGGACCCGGCCCTTGAGCCTGAGCGGCGCAACCACCTGCGGCACCATCGCGTCGTAGCGGTTGTCGCGGATGCCCATCTTGACCTTGTGATCGAAGTCGATGCCCTCGACCTGCTCCAGGAAGCCGTGCACGAAATGCTGGCGCGACTGCTCGCCGTCACCCACGATGTCCAGGCCCGCGTCCTCCTGCGCCTTGATCCACAGCAGCGTGGCGTCGGCCTTGGCCTGGCGCAGCGCGTCGCCCTCGGCCTGCCACTGCGGCCAGAGCTTGTTGGTTTCGGCCAGCCAGCCGGGCTTGGGCAGGCTGCCCGCGATCGAGGTGGGGAACATGGAGTCTCCTGGTTGTTGGTCTGGTCAGCCGCGGCCGGTGATGTCGATCGCCTCGGGCACGATGCCGATCACCTCGCGCCGGGCGTTGAACACGGGCCGCAGCGAAAAATCGAAGCGGCGCGGGCCCCCGGGCAAGATCACGTCGATGACCTTCTGCACTTGCTGGCCGCTGCCGGCCGCCTGCACGGCGCGGTGCACTTCCTGCGCCATGCCGGGAGTTCGGTCGAACCACGGCGTGTCCCAGAACGGCCGGCCGACCACGTCGGCCAGCCGCGCCTGGATGCCTTCCAGCGATGCCGTGTTGGCATCCAGCAGCGTGCCGGTGGGCGTCATGAAGCCCTGGTAGATGAAGCTGGTTTCGAACATCGCACGCTGGCGATCGATGGTGGCGCGCTGTTCGCTCATCAGCGTCGACAGTTCGGCGGTGCGCGCCGACACCAGCGCCTCCAGGTTCTGGTTCAACAGGTGCAGCGAGCGCTGCGCGCGCTGCTCCGCCTCCACCAGCACCGCCAGCCGGGCGCGCTCCTCGCCCAGTTGCCACGCGCTGGTGCGCAACTGCGCTTCGGCGCGCGCGCGGTCCGTGACATCGTTGGCCTGCACGAAGATCGATTCGACGTTGCCGCCGTTGTCGCGCACCGGCTGGAACACGAAGTCCACCAGGCGTTCTTCCTTCGGCCCGTCCGGCGCCCGGGTGAGCTGCACGCTGGCGGAGGTGCCGCGATAGCTCTCGCCGCTGGCGAACACGCGGTCCAGGATCTCCAGGAAACCCTGGTCCTGCAGTTCCGGCAGCGCGGCCCGGACCGGCTTGCCCAGCACCTCGCGGTGGCCGATCAGCTGCTGGTAGGCGTCGTTGGCGATCTCGAACACGTGCTCCGGCCCGCGCAGCAGCGCCACCGGCGCCGGCGCCTGGCGGAACAGCTCGCGCAGGCGCTCGACCTCGGCCTGCCGGCGGCGCCGCCCCAGCACCAGCTCGGTGGTGTCGTTGCCCTGGTTGAAGATGCCGCCGATCGCGCCGTCGGCATGGCGGATGGCGGTGAAGCTGTAGTTCCACCAGGTGTCGCGCGGCTGGCCGCCGCGCTCCATCGGCAGCAGCTGGTCGTACAGGGCGATGCCTTCGCCGGTGGCCAGCACTTGGCGGAACTGGTCGCCGACGATGTGCCAGATGTCGGGCCAGACCTCGGCGGCCGGGCGGCCCAGTGCCCAGGGATGTTTTTCCGCCGGGATGGCCGACCAGGCGTCGTTGTACAGCAGGTGCAGGTCATCGCCCCAGTAGACGGCGGTGGGGAAGCTCGAATGCAGGCACAGGCCGATCGCCATCTGCAAGGCCTGCGGCCACCCTGCCGGTGGCCCCAGCGGATGGCTGGCCCAGTCGAAGGCGCGGATGCGGGCGCCCATCTCGCCGCCGCCGTCGAGGAAGGCCGGCGTTGGAACGGGCGAGGGGATGGGGGAGATCGACATGGGAGGCGGCCGGTGCAAATTCCGCGCCATCATAGGCGCAATTGCGCAGCCAAAAGTTCGTACGAGCGGGCCTGGGCGGCCGGGTCCCAGGTCCAGGTGATCACCACCAGTTCCTGCACCTGCAGCCGCTGCGCCAGCGCCTCGAGCTTGTCCTTCACCTGCGCCGCCGTGCCCACCAGCGCGCGCTCGCGCAGTTGCGCAACGTAGGCCTGCTCGCTGCCGCTGTACTCGCGCACCGCCTGCTGCGGCGGCAGCAGCGGGCCCAGCCGCCCGATGTTGCGGTCGACCCGGGTGCGCTCGCGGCTGGCGAACAGGCGCCAGGCCTGCTCCTCGGTGTCCGCCGCCAGCGCCCACACACAGACGGCGGCCTGCGGCTGCTGCAGCAGGCCGGGCTTGAAGTTGCTGCGGTACAGATCCAGCGCCTGGTCGGCGCCCTCGCCCTCGGTGATGAAATAGGCGAATGCGTAGGGCAGCCCGTAATGCGCCGCCAGCTGGGCGCCGTAGCCCGAGCTGCCCAGCATCCACAGCTGCGGCGCAGTGGCGGACTGCGGCAGCGCCGGGATGCCGTGGCCCGGATGGTCGGCCGGCAGCTCGGCGCCGCTGACCCAGGCCTGCAGCTCCAGCACCTGCTGCGGAAAGCCCGCCGCGGCGCGCGGATCCGGATTGAGCAGGAGCGAGGTGCGGTGGTCGCTGCCGGGCGCGCGCCCCACGCCCAGGTCGATGCGCCCGGGCGCCAGCGCATCGAGCACGCGGAACTGTTCGGCCACCTTGTACGGCGAATAGTGCGGCAGCATCACGCCGGCGCTGCCGATCCGGATGCGGCGGGTGCGCGCCGCGATGGCCGCCATCAGCACCTCGGGCGCACTGCCGACGATGGTGGCCGAGCCGTGGTGCTCGCTGACCCAGAACCGCTCGTAGCCCCACTCCTCGCAGCGCTGCGCCAGCGCCAGCGTGTCGCGGATGGATTCGTCCTGCGGCCGGCCGGCGCGCGCCACCGATTGATCGAGGACGGACAGGCGCAGCGGCGGATTGCTCATGGAAGGAGCTTGCCACACGGCCTGCGCGGCCGAAGGCGCGCCCTCGCATAATCCCTGCCATGCAATCGACCATCCAGCGGCCCCGCATCGTCATCGTCGGCTGCGGCTTCGGCGGCCTGGAGGCGACCCGCGCGCTGCGCCATGCGGCGGTCGACATCACCCTGCTGGAGCGCACCAACCACCACCTGTTCCAGCCGCTGCTGTACCAGGTGGCGACCGCCGGCCTGTCGGCGCCGGCGATCGCGGCGCCGGTGCGGCACCTGTTCCGCAAGCAGCCGAACGTGACCACCTTGCTCGGCGAGGTGGTCACCATCGAGGTGGCGGCGCGCCAGCTGCTGCTGGCCGACGGCCTGGCGATCGGCTACGACCACCTGATCGTCGCCGCCGGCGCCACCCACAGCTATTTCGGCCACGACGAGTGGGCGCCGCTGGCGCCGGGCCTGAAGACGCTGGACGACGCCTTCGAGATCCGGCGGCGCATCCTGCTGGCCTTCGAGGAAGCGGAAAAGGACAGCGATCCGGCCCGGCGCGACGCCTGGCTCACCTTCACGGTGATCGGTGGCGGGCCCACCGGCGTCGAAATGGCCGGCACGCTGGCCGAGATTGCCCGCCACACGCTGTCCGGCGAGTTCCGCCGCATCGACCCGGCCAGCGCCAAGATTCTGCTGATCGAGGGCAGCGCCCGCGTGCTGCAGGCGATGCCGCAGGACCTGAGCCAGCGCGCGATCGAGCAGCTCACGAAACTCGGCGTGGAGGTGCGGGTCGATTCGCGCGTCACCGCGATCGACGGCGACGGCCTGGAGGTGCAAGGCGCGAGCGGGAGCTACCGCATCGCCAGCCGCTGCGTCATCTGGGCCGCCGGCGTGGCCGCTTCACCGTTGGGCGCGCAACTGGCGCGCGGCACCGGCGCGCCGCTGGACCGCGCCGGCCGGGTGCAGGTGGAGCCGGACCTGAGCCTGGCCGGCCATCCCGAGATCAGCGTGGTGGGCGACCTGGCCGCCGCCATGAGCCATGCCGACGGCCACGACCCGCGGCCGGTGCCCGGCGTGTCGCCGGCCGCCAAGCAGATGGGGCGCACCGCGGCGGCCAACATCCTGCGCCGGCTGGCCGGCCAGCCGACGCTGAAGTTCCGCTACCGCGACTACGGCAACCTGGCGACCATCGGCCGCAATGCGGCCGTGGTGGACCTGGTCTCGCCGCTGGGCCACTTCAAGTTCAGCGGCTACTTCGCCTGGCTGTTCTGGCTGTTCGCCCACATCTATTTCCTGATCGGGTTCCGCAACCGGCTGGTGGTGCTGATGGACTGGGCCAGCGCGTACTGGAGCAAGCAGCGCTACGCACGGGTCGTCACCGACATCGAGGTGCCGGCACCGGCGCCGCGGCCATAGACGGGAGCAGCAGATGGCGATCCGCATCGTCCGGCTGGGCACCGCGCGCACCGAAGGCGAAGGCCCGCGCCTGGGCACCGTGCGGCGGCCGCCGCGCGGCGTGCCGAAAAGCGAGTTCGCCAGGCGCGACTACTACGACGTCTGGCTGCCCAACCTGTCGCCCAGTGCGCAGCTGGTGGCCGAGGGCCTGGCCGCCGACGACGACAAGCAATGGGCCGCCTTCAGCCGCAAGTTCCGCGCCGAGATGAAGCAGCCCGACGCCGCCCACCTGCTCGACACGCTCGCCACGCTGTCGCACCACGCCTCGTTCTCGCTCGGCTGCTATTGCGAGGACGAAAGCCGCTGCCACCGGTCGCTGCTGCGCGAGCTGCTGGTGCAGCGCGGCGCGGAGATCGAAATCTCCTAGCGCCTGCCATCCCGGCCTGCGAGCCGGGACCCAGACGCGAGGGTCCAGACAACCGTCGATCACCGCATGCTCGGCGCTCTTTTCATGTCAACGGTATCTTTGCAAGCGCACCGGCGCTGCATGCCGGGTCAAGCCCGGCCTGAAAGCCAGCGACTGGCGCCGCCGGATCAGGCGCCGGCAGCGACCCGGTCGGCCTGGCCTTCCAGCGCGCCGGCCACTGCGTCGCCCAGCGTCGTGATGTCGAAGGGTTTGCGCAGGATGGCCGGCTTGCCGGCCAGCCGCTCCACCGCCGCCATGTCGGCGTAGCCGGTGGCCAGGATCACCGGCAGGTCGGTCCATATCTCGCGGGCCTTGGAGATCACTTCGGCGCCCGTCATGTCGGGCATGGCGTAGTCCACCACCAGCAGGTCCGGCCGCGCGGACGCCATGGCGGCCAGTCCGGCCGTGCCGTTGGACGCCTCGGTGACCGTGTAGCCGATCAGCCCCAGGCACTCGACGATCACCCGGCGCACGTCGGCGTCGTCTTCCACCACCAGGATGCTGTGGGCGTGCGCCGCCTTGCGGTGCACCGGCGCGGCCAGCGTTTCGCGCTGTTCGGCGGCGTCGGCCGGCGCCCGCGGAAAGTGCATCTCCACCGTCGTGCCCTTGCCGATCTCGCTGCGCACGAAGGCCAGGCCGCCGGACTGGCGGGCGAAGCCGTAGACCTGGCTCAGGCCCAGGCCGGTGCCGCTGCCAACGGGTTTGGTGGTGAAGAACGGGTCGAACACCTTGGACAGCAGCTGCGGCGCGATGCCGTCGCCGGTGTCGCTGACGCTCAGGATGACGTATTCCCCGGCCGGCAGCTCGCTGTCATCGCCCTCCACATGGGTGCGGCTGCCGGTGCAGATGCGAAGGGTGCCGCCGTTGGGCATGGCGTCGCGCGAATTGACCGCCAGGTTCAGCACCGCCATCTCCAGCTGGCTGGCGTCGATCACGACCGCGGTCGGGGTCGCGCACAGCTCGAGTTCCACCGCGACGCCGGGTCCGGCGGAGATTTCCAGCAGGTCCTTCATGCCGACCAGCAGATCGTTGACGTGCGTCAGGCGCGGCAGCAGCGACTGGTTGCGCGCGAACGAGAGCAGCTGGCCGGTGAGCTTGGCACCGCGCCGGGCCGCGCTCTTGGCGCGGTCCACCACCGGCTTGACCTTTTCTTCCTTGGCGTACATGGACACCAGCTCCAGGTTCATGTTGATCACGTGGAGCAGGTTGTTGAAATCGTGGGCGATGCCGCCGGTGAGGCGGCCGATCGCCTCCATCTTCTGGACCTGGGTGAGCGCGGCCTGCGCCCGTTCGCGCTCGGCGATTTCCTTCATCAGCCGGTCGTTGGCGCTGGCCAGTTCGCGGGTGCGCTCCAGGATGCGCGCTTCCAGCTGGCTGTTGAGACTTTGCACCTCGGTGCGGGTGCGGCCGATCTCCTCCAGGTGCTGGCGGGTGGCGTACTGGCGGGCGCGGGCCCGCACCGCCGCGTCGGCCGCGCTGGCCAGCGTCTCGGCGTTGAGCGGCCGCTCCAGCAGGATCACGTTGCCCAGGCTGTGCAGCGACTTGACCGCATGGGCCGAGCGCGGCCCCGGGTGTCGGGTGGCCAGCACGATGAAGGGAAAGTCGGACCAGGACGGCTGCACCTGCAGCCACTGCGCCAGCTGGCCGACCAGGAGCTCCTCGGACAGCGCCTCCTCGGTGACGATGGCTGCCGCGGCGCCTTCGTTCATCTGCTGCAGCAGCTGCTGCGCGGTGTCGCAGACGTGGACCTTGTGCTGCGGCTCGATCACGCCCTTGACCACGGCGGCGTCGCGGCCGCGGGGCGCGTGGACGAGGACGCGCAACTCCATCAGGATGCGCCCGCGGCGTCGGCGTCGCTCAGCAGCGGCAGCCGCCCCTTGTACGACGCGACGCCGCTCAGCACGCCCTCGAAGTCGGTCAGCGCGGCGCCCACCTGGATGCCGCTGGCGCCGAGCCGGAACTCGCGGATGGTCAGCTCGTGGTCCGTGGTGCGGCTCTTGACCACCGACACCGCCTTGAGCAGGCTGCCGCGCGCCTCGAAGAAGCGGAACAGCATGATGCCGTCGCTCAGGTAGCTCAGGTCGACGTCGCTGCGCACGTCGCCCAGCACGCCGTGCTGCGCCAGGATCAGCAGGGTGACGACGCCGCGCTGGTTCAGGTAGGTGAGCAGCTCGTGCATCTGCAGCAGCAGGTGCTTGTCGCCCGACATCGCCTGCAGGTAGGCGTTCAGGCTGTCGATCACCACCATCCGGGACTCGTCGCTCTCCACCGCCGAGCGGACCATGTTGGCGAACTCGCCGGGCGAGACCTCTGCCGGGTCCAGCGTGTGGATGCGCAGCCGCCCGCTCTTGAGATAGGAATCGATGTCCATGCCCAGCGCCTTGGCGCGCAGCAGCAGCGTGCCCAGGCCTTCGTCGAACAGGTAATAGACGGCCCGCTCGCCGCGCAGCAGCGCGGCCCGCACGCAGGCGATCGCGGTGGTGGTCTTGCCCACCCCCGACGGCCCGCTGAACAGCGTGTTGCTGCCGCGTCCCAGGCCGCCGCCCAGCAGCTTGTCCAGTTCCGCGGTGCCGGTGCTGACGATCTCGGCGGCGAAGTCGGTGCGGTGCTCGGCGGCCACCAGCCGCGGGAACACCGACAGGCCGCCGGTGTCCAGGTTGAAGTCGTGGTCGCCGCCGCGAAAGCGGATGCCGCGCATCTTGATGACGCGCAGGTTGCGGCGCTCGGGGCCGTACTGGCCCACCGTCTGCTCCAGGCAGATCACGCCGTGGGCGATGCTGTGCAGCTGCAGGTCGTCGCTGTCGGCGCTGCGGTCGTCCAGCAGCAGCACGGTGCAGCCGCGCGAGGCGAAGAAGCTCTTGAGCGCCAGCACCTGGCGGCGGTAGCGCAGCGGGTTCTGGGCCAGCAGCCGCATCTCCGACAGGCTGTCGAACACCACGCGCCGCGGCTTGACCCGTTCGGCCGCGGCCATCACGCCGCGGGTGGTTTCGCCCAGCTCAATCTCGGAGGGATGGAGGATGGATTGCTCCGAGTCCGGGCTCAGGCCCTCCTCGGTCACCAGCTCGAACACTTCCAGCCCGTCGAGCGACCAGCCGTGCGAGGCGGCGATGGTCTTGAGTTCGGTGGCCGTCTCCGACAGCGTGATGTACAGCCCGGGCTCGCCGTTCTCCACGCCGCGCCGCAGGAATTGCAGCCCCAGCGTGGTCTTGCCCGCGCCAGGAGTGCCCTCCACCAGGTACAGGTGGTTGGCCGGCAGGCCGCCGCCAAGGATGTGGTCGAGGCCGGGGATTCCTGTGGAGGCGCGTTCCTGCTCGGGGATGGTCAGTTCTTGGGGTGGGTGTCGCATGTCGATCCGGAAAGACCCGCCGATCCTAAGAGTAAAGACCGGCCTGCCGTGTAGGCAGAGTCCGACAGATGGCGTCAACCCCCGCCGTCGCGCCCGCCCTGGTTCTCGGCCTCCTGCAGGCTGCGCCACATCACCTTGCCGCTGCCGCTCTTGGGCAGCGCATCGACGAACTCCACGATCCGCGGGACCTTGTACACGGCCATGTTGTCGCGGCACCATGCGACCAGCTCCGCTTCGCTCACCTTGCCCCGGTAGGCGGCGCGCAGCACCACCACGGCCTTGACCGTCTCGCCGCGGTAGCTGTCCCGGGCCGAGATGACGCACGCCTCCTGGATCGCCGGATGGCGGAACATCAGCGCCTCCACCTCCGCCGGCCACACCTTGAAGCCCGACGCGTTGATCATCCGCTTGAGCCGGTCGGTGAGGAAGAAGTAGCCCTCCTCGTCCATGTAGCCCAGGTCGCCCGAGCGGAAGAAGCTGCGGCCCTCGAATTCGACGAAGGCGGCCGCGGTGGCGTCGGGCCGCTTCCAGTAGCCCTTGAACACCTCCGGCCCGCGGATGATGATCTCGCCCTGCCCGCCCACCGGCATCTCGCGCAGCGTGTCCGGATCGACCACCCGAGCGTCGGTGCTCATGAAGGGGATGCCCAGGCACTGCTGCTTGGGCGCGTCGGGCGGGTTGCTGTGCGACGGCGCCGCAGTCTCGGTCAGGCCGTAGCCCTCGACATAGCGCAGCCCGAACTGCTCGAACAGCCGCTGCGCCACCGCCTGCGGCATGGCGGCGCCGCCACCGCCGATGTGGACCAGGCTGGACAGGTCGTACTTGTCGAAGTCGGGGCTGCCCAGCAGGTCGATCACCATGGTCGGGATGTTGGTCCAGGTGGTGACCTTCCAGGCCGAGATCAGCCGGCCGGCCAGGTCGCGGTCCCAGCGCGGCATCATCACCAGCGTGGCTCCCGAGTAGATCGACGAGTGCATCACGCTCACCATGCCGGTGATGTGGAACATGGGCACGGCCAGCAGCGTGACGTTCTCCGCGGTGGCGTTGCCCCACGCCGCGCTGGCCACCGCGTTGTGCATGAGGGAGGAGTGCATGTGCATGCAGCCCTTGGGCAGCCCGGTGGTGCCGCTGGTGTAGGGCAGCACGGCCAGGTCGTCGGGGCCCACGTCCAGCGCCGGCGCGGCCTGCGCCGCCTGCAGCGCCTCGCTCCAGGCCAGCGCCCGGCCCCCGGCCAGCGGCGGCAGCGGATGGCGGGTCAGCAGCCAGTCGTGCCACGCCGGCGGCAGCGCGTTCACGCCGGTCACCTGCGCGTCGAAGGCGTCGGTGAACTGGGTGACGACCAGGTGCTGCAGGCCGGCGCCGGCGGGCAGGGCGTCGCTGGCCTTCGCCAGTTCCGGCGCCAGGTCGCCGGTGGTGATCGCGACCTTCGCGTCCGGGTCGGTGATGTAGTGTTTGAGCTCCTCGGCCCGGTTCATCGGGTTGACCGGCACCACCACCGCATTGGCGCGCAGGATGGCGAAGTGGGCGACCAGCAGCTGCGGGCAGTTCTGCATGCACAGCACGACGCGGTCGCCGCGCCGCACGCCCAGTTCGAACAGCCGGGCGGCGAGCCGCTCGGCCTGCTGCATCACCTGCGCATAGCTGTAGCGGGTGCCGAAGAACACGATCGCGGACTTGTCGGGGTAGCGGCGGGCGCTGATCGCCAGGTTGTCCCACAGCGAGGTGGCCGGCGGCGTCATCGAATGGGGCAGCCGCTTGGGCCAGAACTTGTAGTGCGGTCGCTGCATGAAGTCTCCTGATGCGCGAAGCCTAACGGGGCCACCGGGCGGCGGCATCAGGGAAGGCCCGCAGCGAAGTCGCTGGAGTGACTGCGCCTTAAGATGAGAAGCACCACTGCATGGAGAACTGCAATGAGTCGAGCCAAAGCCGCCTACTCGGTGAAGAAGTCCGGCGCGCGGACGGATCGAGGCCGATGAGCGATCTGTGGCGCCTGAGCGCCTCCGAGCTCGCGCAAGCTTTCGCCGGCGGCCGGTGCACGCCGGTCGACGTGCTCGAAGCCTGCCTGGAACGCACCGCGCAATGCCAGCCGCACCTGAGCGCCATGCTGCACGTCGACATGGCCGCCGCCCGGATGGCGGCCGAGACCAGCGCCCTGCGCTGGAGCCGCGGCCAGCCGCTGGGGCCGCTGGACGGCGTGCCGGTCAGCCTGCAGGACAACCTGCACGCGGCCGGCCAGCCCACCACCTGGGGCAGCCTGCTGCTGCGCGACTGGGTCGCCACCGGCGACGAATTGCCGGTGGCGCGATTGCGCGCGGGCGGCGCCGTGCTGTTCGGCAAGACCAACCTGCCGGAGTTCGCGCTGCAGGGCTACACCGGCAACCTGCTGGCCGGCGTCGCCCGCAATCCCTGGAACCTGGAGCTGACGCCGGGCGGCTCCTGCGGCGGCGCGGCGGCGGCGGTCGCGGCCGGCTGCGGGCCGCTGGCGCTGGCCACCGACGGCGGCGGCTCGATCCGGCGGCCGGCCTCGCATTGCGGGCTGGTCGGCTTCAAGCCGGGCGCGGGCCAGGTGCCGCGGGGCGGCGGCCTGCCCGAGATCTTCCTGGAGCACGAGGCGGTTGGCGCCATCGGCCGGACGGTGGCGGACGTGCGGCTGTTGTTCCAGGCCGTCAGCGGTTCCGGGTCGAACGACCAGGGCCCGGCGCCGGCGCCCTCGCGCATCCTGTACGTCCCGCGCTTCGCCGACCACCCGGTGGACCCGGGGATCGCGCAGCGCGTGCACGAGGCGGCCCGGCAGTTCGAGGCTCTGGGCCATGCCGTGGACGAAGCCAGCCGCTTCGAGCTGTCCGAGCCGCTGAACGCCCAATGGAGCCTGCTGCCGGCCTGCGGCCTGGCCTGGATGCTGGGCGATGCGGACCGCTTTCCCGAGTTCGGCCTGGGCGCCGGCGAGCTGCCCGACATCGTGCAGTGCACGCCCGCCATCCAGCAGGTGCTGGAACAGGGGCTGGCCGCGGAGGGCGCGGCGCTGTTCGAGCTGCTGGCGACCATCCACGAGCTGCGGCGCAAGCTGCAGCCGCTGTTTGCCAGCCACGACTTCCTGCTGACGCCGGCCACCGCCGCCCTGCCCTGGCCGGCCGACCAGACCCATCCGGTGCAGATCGCCGGCCAGTCGGTCGGGCCGCGCGGCCACGCGGTGTTCAGCGCGCTGGCCAATGCCGCCGGCCTGCCGGCGGCGGCCGTGCCCTGCGGCTTCGTGCGCGGCCTGCCCACCGGCTTCCAGCTGGTCGGCCGGCCCGGCGCCGACGCCGCGGTGCTGGCGCTCGCGCAGCAATACGAAGAGGCCCATCCCTGGGCCCGGCACTGGCCGCCGACGGCGGCCGCCGGCCCGGCCGGTCCGGCGTCCCTGTCGCCCGCCGCCTGACGCCCGATCGCCGTCAGCAGCCGAGCGCCTCGGCCAGCGCCGCGATGCTGCTGCAATGCATGGTGTTTTCCGGCCGCGGGGAGACATCCTTGGGATGGACCGCGCCGAACTCCAGCGGCCGCTCGATGTAGGCCGTGAGCAGTCCGCAGCCGCGCGCGGCGGCCAGGTCGTCGTGGTGGGCCGCGACCAGCATGACTTCGTCGGGCCGCACGTCGAAGGTCGATGCCACGCCGAGGTAGGCCGCCGGATCGGGCTTGTAGGCGCGGAACACTTCGGCCGACAGGATGCAGTCCCAGGGCAGGCCGGCGCGCTTGGCCATGTCGGTGAGCAGGCCGATGTTGCCGTTGGACAGCGTGCAGACGATGTACCGGGCCTTGAGCCGGCGGATGCCCTCGACCGAGTCCGGCCACGGCTCCAGCCGGTGCCAGACGCGGTTCAGGTGCTGCCTGCCGGCCTCGTCCAGGCCGCTGATCCCGAAGCGCACCAGCAGCTCGTCCAGGATCATCCGGTGCAGCTCGTCGATGCGGGTCCAGCCCAGCTCGCCGGAGCGCACTTTCTGCATCGCCGGCTGGTAGCCGGCCCGCCAGGCCAGCGCGAAAGCGCTGCCCGCAACGCCCAGGCCCATGGCGTCCACCTCGCGCGCGATGCTGCCGTGCCAGTCGACCACGGTGCCGAACACATCGAAAGCGAGGATCTTGCTTGCCACTGGGTTTGCCATGCACTGCAGAATACAGGCAGTCCATGCCCACCGCCCCATGCTCGGTTCATTGCGCCCCCTGATCCTGCTGACCCTGCTGCTGGGCCTGGCGGGCCCGGCGCTGGCGTTCGACCTGCAAGCGCACCGCGGCGGGCGCGGACTGATGCCGGAAAACACGCTGCCTGCCTTCGAGAATGCGATCGCGCTGGGCGTGACCACGCTGGAGCTGGACATCGCGCTGACGGCGGACGGCGTGGTGGTGATCTCGCACGACCCGTCCCTCAACCCGCTGATCGTGCGCGACCCGAGCGGGCACTGGTTCGACAAGGGGCCGGCGATCCGGTCGATGACCTTCGCCCAGCTGCAGACCTATCGGCTCGGCCGGATCAGGCCCGACACGCCCTATGCGGCCTCCTTCCCGGAGCAGCAGTCGCGCGACGGCGTGCGCATGCCGACGCTGGCGGCGCTGTTCGACCGGGTGAAGGCGCTGGGCGCGACCGACGTGCGCTTCAACATCGAGACCAAGGTGGAGCCCGGCACCGGCCCCGAGAGCCCCAGCCCGGAGGAGGTCACACGGGCGATCCTGCGGGTGGTGCGGGATGCCGGCATGACGGCCCGGGTCTCGCTGCAAAGCTTCGACTGGCGCACCCTGCAGCTGGCGCAGAAGCTGGAGCCGCGCATTCCCACGGTCTACCTCACCAGCCAGACCGCGCGCTTCGACACCATCGGCGACGGCCGGTGGACAGCCGGCTTCAGGCTGGCCGACCACGGCAGCGTCCCGCGGATGGTGAAGGCGGCCGGCGGGTCGGCCTGGTCGCCCTACAGCAGCACGCTGACCGAAGCACAGGTGAAGGAAGCGCATGCGCTGGGGCTGAAGGTCATTCCGTGGACCGTCAACCTGCCGGGCGATTTCGACCGCCTGCTGGACTGGGGGGTGGACGGCATCATCACCGACTATCCGGACCGGTTGCGCGAGGCCATGCGCCGGCACAACATCGCGCTGCCCCGGCCGGTGCCGGTTCCCGCGCGATAGCGCAACCGGGGACCTCCCGGCGGACCGGTCGTGCGCTAGTGCTCGTGGCGGTGGTGCGCGTCCGGGTAGTGCGGATGGCTGTGTGCCAGCTCGGTGTGCTCGTGCCAGTGCGCATGGCGGGTGCCGGGCGGCACCGGCGGCACGTGCACGTGTTCGTGGTGCTCGTCGCCCGCGCCGTGCACATGCGCGTGGCCGTGCGCCAGCGGCTCGTGCCGGTGCGCGTGCTGGTGCCGCTCGCTCAGGTGCAGCGCGACGCCGATCGCCATCAGCGTGCCGGCGGCCAGCAGCTGGGGCGTCATCGGGTCGCCCAGGAACAGGATCGCCAGCACCGCGCCGAAGAAGGGGGCGACCGAGAAATAGGCGCCGGTGCGGCCGGTGCCCAGTTCGCGCAGGGCCACCACGAACAGCATCAGGCTGGCGCCGTAGCTGGCGAACCCCAGCAGCGCGGCCGCGCCGATCACGCCGGCCGATGGCCAGTGCGCGCCCAGCACCAGCGCCAGCGCGAGATTGGTGGAACCGGCCGCCAGGCCCTTGACCATCGCCAGCCAGGAGGCGTCGTTGAGCGACACCTTGCGCGTCAGGTTGTTGTCCACCGCCCAGGCCGCGCAGGCGCCGGCGACGCACAGCGCCGGCAGCCAGGCGACCGCTTCGACCCGGCCCGGCCATGACAGCACCACGCCGCCGGCGACGATGGCCGCCATGCCCAGCGCCACCCGGCGGTCGACGTTCTCGCGAAACACGGTCCACGCCAGCAGCGCGGTGAAGACGCCTTCCGCATTGAGCAGCAACGACGCCGTGGAAGCGGCCAGCCCGTTGAGCCCCACCATCAGCAGCACCGGACCGGCGACGCCGCCGGCCAGCACGGCGCCGGCCAGCCATGGCCACTCGGCGCGCGGCAGCCGCACCGGCGCCGCGCCGCGCAGCCGGCGCCACAGCAGCAGCCCCAGGCCGGAGCCCAGATACAGCAACGCCGCGAGCAGCCAGGGGCTGGTCGCGGCGAGCAGGACTTTCGCGGCAGGGGTGCCCGCGCCGAACAGCAAGGCTGCCAGCAGCGCGGCGGCGACGCCGCGCGGCAGCTTGCGATGGGTCGGGGAAGTCATGCCGTCATGCTAAGCGCACGACGGCGCGCACTTCACAGGACGCGGCTGAAAATGACGCCGGCGAAGAAAGCGATCGCCACTGCCGTCAGCGGGTTGGCCTTGATCTGCTCGCGGGCCTGGCCGCCGTACTCTTCCTGCCAGCCGGTGACCTTCTCGCTGCCCGAATTGACGGTCTGCTCGAGCTTGTCGACGGCCTCATGGGCCTTTTGCGCGACGCGCTTGACGACGTTGGCGTTGCCGGTGGTGCCGTTCAGGCCGGTGCCGGAGGTCAGGCCGGTCGATTCCATGGTTTCGTTCATGTGGATTCCTCGTGGGTTCGTTGGAAAAACAAAGACGCCAGCTGCGCCGGCGGATAACGCACTGTAGGTAGCCCAGCCTTGCGTGGCTGTCGGCAAACTGGAGGCAAGCGCTGTAGGAAATTTCCTGCCCCGGGCCGGCGGCCGATAATCCCTGGGCAATGACATCCACTTCCAGCACCTTCATCGCCGGGCTCGAGGTCGGCCATTTCACCGACCCGCGCCGACCGACCGGCTGCACGGTGGTGCTCGCCCGCCAGGGCGCGGTGGCCGGCGTCGACGTCCGCGGCGCCGCCCCCGGCACCCGCGAAACCGACCTGCTGGCACCGACCAACCTGGTGGAGCGGGTGCACGGCATCGTGCTGGCCGGCGGCAGCGCCTGGGGCCTGGAGGCGGCGACCGGGGCGGTGCGCTGGCTGGAGGAACAGGGCGTGGGCATGCCGGTGGGCCCGGCCCGGCTGCCGATCGTGCCGGCGGCGGTGCTGTTCGACCTGCTGGTGGGCGACAGCGCCATCCGCCCGGACGCCGAGGCCGGCTACCGCGCCTGCCAGGCGGCTTCGCCCGCGACGCCGGCCGAAGGCAACGTCGGCGCCGGCGCCGGCGCGGTGGTGGGCAAGATCTTCGGCATCGCCCGGGCGATGAAGGGCGGCATCGGCTGCGCCTCGGTCACGGTGGACGGCGTGACGGTGGCGGCCCTGGTCGCCTGCAATGCGCTGGGCGACGTGATCGACCACGACACCGCGCTGCCCATTGCCGGCGCCCGCACGCTCGACGGCCTGCGCCTGCTGGACAGCCGGCGCGCGCTGCTGGCCGGCGAAGCGCCCAGGCCGCTGATCGCCGGCACCAACACCACCATCGGCGTGATCTGCACCGACGCCGTGGTCACCAAGATCCAGGCGACGCGGCTGGCGCAGATGGGCCACGACGGCCTGGCCCGCAGCATCAACCCGGTCCACACCATGTCCGACGGCGACACGCTGTTCGCCCTGGGCACCGGCGCCGCCGGCAAGGCGCCGGGCATGATGACGCTGGGCGCGATGGCGGCCGAGGCGACGGCACGGGCGGTGGTCCGCGCCGTCCGCGCAGCGCACGGCATCGACGTGGCGGGGCTGAAGCTGCCGTCGCTGGCCGAGCTCGGACGGGCATGAGTCGGCCCGCGATGCCCAAGGCGATCCGCTACACGCTGGTTTCGATCCGCGACCTGCTGCTGTCGGCCGGGCCGGTCGCACTGCTGGCGGTCGGGCTGCTGGTGCTGGCCTATCTGTGGCTGGACCCGACGCCGCCCAAGCACGTGACGCTGGCCACCGGGCCGGCGCAAAGCGCCTACGAGGCCTTCGGCAAGCGCTACCAGAAGGCGCTGGCCGGCAACGGCATCGAGGTGCGGCTGCTGCCCAGCGAGGGCTCGTCGGCCAACCTGCAGCTGCTGCGCGCGGGCAAGGCCGATCTGGGCTTCGTGCAGGGCGGCAGCAGCGAGCAGGGCGACCCCGCCAGCGACGGCCGCATCGAATCGCTGGGCAGCCTGTTCGTCGAACCGATCTGGCTGTTCTACCGCGAGGATGCGGCCAGGAAGCTGGACCCCACCGCCACGCTGGGCGCCCTGCCCCAGCTGGCCGGATTGCGGCTCAATGTCGGCACCCCGGGCAGCGGCGTGCCGGCGCTGATGGCCAAGCTGTTCGAGGCCAACGGCATTGCGCCGGACGCCATCCGGCTGTCGGCGCTGGAGCAGACGCCGGCGACGGTGGCCTTTCTCGGCGGCGAAATCGACGCGCTGGTGTTCGCCTCGGCGCCCGAGTCGCTGATGGTGCAGATGCTGCTGCGCACGCCGGGCGTGAAGCTGATGGACTTCGGCCAGAGCGAGGCCTATTCGCGCCGCTTTCCCTTCCTCACGCCGGTGGTGCTGCCGCGCGGCGTGGTGGACCTGGCGGCGGACGTGCCGCGGCAGAACGTGCGGCTGATCGCGACCACCACCGCCTTGCTGGCGCGCGAGGGCACGCACCCGGCGCTGCTGCAGCTGTTCGTGCAGGCGGCGCGCGAGTTCCACGGCCCGCCCGGCTGGTTCAACCGCGCCGGCGCCTTCCCCACCACCGAGCACAGCGAATATCCGATCGCGCGCGAAGCCGAGCGCGCGATCAACAGCGGCGCGCCCTTCCTGCAGCGCTACCTGCCGTTCTGGCTGGCCAACCTGGTGGAGCGCATGTGGCTGGCGCTGGGCATCATCGTCGCGATCCTGCTGCCGCTGTCACGCATCGTGCCGCCGCTGTACGAATTCAGGATCCGCTCGCGGGTGTTCCGCTGGTACGGCCAGTTGCGCGAGATCGAGAACCGCATGCAGGCGCCGGGCAGCGATCCGGCGCAGCTGGCGCAGGAGCTGCACCAGCTCGACGACCGCGTCGCCAAGGTCAGCGTGCCGCTGTCCTACGCCGACGAGCTCTACGCGCTGCGCAACAACATCGGCAACGTGCGCCGCAAGCTCGATGATGCGGGAACCGCCTGAAAGCGGTCCGGCTGTCCGCCTTCAAGGGCGAAGGTCCGGCGAGTTGCTGACCGCCGCCTGGGCGACGGCGTCGAGGGCGCCGTCCACCACGGCGTGGTCCGACACCAGCCGCAGGCTCTGCGCCGCCACCAGCTGGTCCAGCAGCCGGCGCGTCATCGAATGGGTCTTGCCGCCGGCGTCGCTGAACATGTAGAGCGTGCCGTGCGGGCTGGCCCACGTCAGCTGCAGCCGGCCCCAGCGGCCGTCGGTCTGCATCTCCACCCACGCGCCCGGCTGCAACGCCTCGTCGCTCAGCGCCGGGACCGCATCCAGCCAGTCGGTGCCCGCTTCCTGCAGCACGCTGCCAGGCTGCGTCGCCTGGTACAGCGGCAGCGGCATGGCACCCTGGTGGGTTTCCATGAAGCCCGATTCCTGCGCCTCGCCCGGTGCCAGCCAGGGGCTGCGGACGTCGTCGCTCTGGGGCGCGGCGAACCAGCTTTCCAGTTCCTGCGGCGTCATCGGCGCCTGGACGGCCGCCGCGGCCGGCGCCAGCGCCTGTTGCTGCAGCAGCACCAGCAGGTCGATGAAGCGCCGGGTTTCCGCCGGCGGGTAGTCGATGCTGGTGAGGCCTTCGCGGATCTTCTCCAGCAGCCGCGGCGCGATGCGCGCCAGCCGCATCGGGTTGCCGCCGGCCAGCTGCGGCTGCGCGCTCCACAGCATGTCCGTCAGCAGCGCGGCGTAGCCGCCGGGATCGGCGCCGCCGGCCGCATCCGACAGCCGCGCCTGCGCGATCACCTGGGACCACGGGCCGGTGACGAACAGGCTGACCTCTTTCGCGGCCGACGCCACGTCCGCCCGCGTGCGCAGCTGCCTGCTGACCTTGCCGGCCAGCAGGTTGCGTTGCTCCGCCTGCAGCAGCGCCTGCACCGCCCTGGCCCGGTGCCGGCGCTCGCGCTTGCTCTGCTCGCCCCATGCTTCCTCCAGCGAGGTGAGCGCGAATTCGAACGGGTCGGGCCCGGCCACGCGGGTGGACAGCAGCGCGTCCACCGCCTGCTGCAGCGGCTCGTAGAAGGCGGCGAAACCGGGCGCATCCACCGCCGACCAGGCCAGGCTGCGCTGCGTCAGCTGCTCCAGCAGGCGCCGGGCCGGATGGCCCTTGTCGCTGAAGAAGCGCGGGTCTTCCAGCACCAGCCGCAGGAGCGCGGGCTCCAGGTCGCGGACCGCCTGCTGCACCGGCGGCAGCAGGCGCGCATCGCTGGCGATGTTGTCGACCATCAGGCCCACCACTTCCAGCCCCAGCGCCTGGCCGGGGCTGGCGGCCTGGTGCCGCAGCCTTTCGCGCAGCGCCGCCATGCCCGCCAGCGGCGGCGCCGTCGCCGAGGAGCGGCGCTTGAGGTCCTCCATCACCCGGTCCACACCCTTCATCTCCTGCAGCGTCTCGAACGCGGCCGGCACGGTGGGCGAGAAATCCGGCGGCAGGTCGGCGCGCTGGCCCGATTCGAACTCGCGCTCGAACTTCGCGGCGAACGATCCTTCCGTGTGCTCGAACTGGCCCGACAGCAGGCGCCGCAATTCGCGCACGTTCAGCAGGGTGCTGGTGGGCACCGACTGCGCCGGCGGCACCGGCTTCAGGCCGCTGGCGCCGGACGACGAGGTGCTGGCCAGGAGGTCGCGCCCCGGCGACACGGTGTAGCCGGCCGGCATCACGCCCTGTGCCCGCAGCAGCTGCGACAGCTCGCGGTACACCACGGCCAGCTCCGGCCCCAGCGCTTCGCCCAGGTGCTGCATCCAGCGGGTGCGCACTGCCGGCGGGATCGGGCTCTGCATGGTGACCGTGCGCAGCGCCCGCACGTAGACCTCGGGGCGCAGCGGATTGCGCTCGGCCTGCACGGTGCGCAGGCCCTGGATGGCGCAGACCAGGCCGTTGAGTTCGGCCAGCTCCGCCTCCACCGCCTGCACCACCGCCTGCTGGGTGCGCACCACTTCCACGCTTTCCTGCAGCTGCTCCTCGCCCATCAGCTCCAGCGAATCGAAACTGAGCACGCTGCTGCGCGCATTGGCGCCGGCGATGGCCTGGGCGAATTCGGCCAGCAGCGCCTGCGGATAGGCCTCGCACAGCGCCTCCTGGTGCTTCATCAGGATGCGCGCCGCCTCGGTCAGCAGGTTGCGTTCGTGCTGGTCGGGCATGCCGGCGGCGCGCTGCGCCATCGACTTGACGCAGCGGGTTGCCAGCTTCTGCATCAGCGTATGGCCGCGGCTGGCCGCTTCCTTCATGCAGGAACGGTACAACGCCTGGTAGGACGCGTTCTGCGGGACGGCGGACGTGGTCATAGGTTTGTTCCCCGCCTGCGCCGGGATGGCGCCGCGCGTTACTTCAGGGCTTTATAGCGCATCCGGTGCGGCCTGGCACCTTCCTCGCCCAGCCGGCGCTTCTTGTCGGCCTCGTATTCCTGGTAGTTGCCGTCGAAGAAGGTCCACTGGCTGTCGCCTTCGGCGGCCAGGATGTGGGTCGCGATGCGGTCCAGGAACCAGCGGTCGTGGCTGATCACCATCACGCTGCCGGCGAATTCCAGCAGCGCGTCTTCCAGCGCCCGCAGGGTTTCGACGTCGAGGTCGTTGGACGGCTCGTCCAGCAGCAGCACGTTGCCGCCGGCGATCAGCGTCTTGGCCAGGTGCAGCCGGCCGCGCTCGCCGCCCGACAGGGTGCCCACGCGCTTTTGCTGGTCGGCGCCGTTGAAGTTGAAGCGCCCCGCGTAGGCGCGGCTGGCCATCTGGAACTTGCCGACGTTCAGGATGTCGAGCCCGCCAGAGATGTCTTCCCACACGGTCTTGTTGTTGGACAGTTCGTCGCGGTGCTGGTCGACGAAGGCCATGCGCACGGTGGAGCCGATCACGACCTCGCCGGAATCGGGCTTTTCCTTGCCGGCGATCATCTTGAACAGCGTGGACTTGCCGGCGCCGTTCGGGCCGATGATGCCGACGATGGCGCCCGGCGGCACGGTGAAGCTCAGGTTGTCGATCAGCACGCGATCCCCGAAGGATTTGGTCACGTTGTGGAACTCGATCACCTGCTGGCCCAGGCGCTCGGCCACCGGGATGAAGATCTCCTGCGTTTCATTGCGCTTCTGGTATTCGACGTCGGACAGCTCCTCGAAGCGGGCCAGCCGAGACTTGCTCTTCGCCTGCCTTGCCTTCGGGTTCTGGCGCGACCACTCCAGTTCCTTCTTCAGGGCCTTGGCGTGCGCCTCTTCGCTCTTTTGCTCCTGCGCCAGCCGGTCGCCCTTCTGCTCCAGCCAGGTGCTGTAGTTGCCCTTCCAGGGGATGCCGTTGCCGCGGTCAAGCTCCAGGATCCATTCGGCCGCGTTGTCCAGGAAGTAGCGGTCGTGGGTGATGGCCACCACGGTGCCGGGATAGCGCTTGAGGAACACTTCCAGCCATTCCACTGACTCGGCGTCCAGGTGGTTGGTCGGTTCGTCCAGCAGCAGCATGTCGGGCTTGGACAGCAGCAGCTGGCACAGGGCCACGCGGCGCTTCTCGCCGCCGGACAGCACGCCGACCTTGGCGTCCCAGGGCGGCAGCCGCAGCGCGTCGGCCGCGATCTCCAGCTGGTGCTCGGAGTCGGTGCCGGAGGTGGCGATGATCGCCTCCAGCCGGGCCTGTTCGGCCGCCAGCGCGTCGAAGTCGGCGTCCGGTTCGGCATAGGCGGCGTACACCTCCTCCAGCTTGGCCTTGGCGGCGAACACCTCGCCCAGCGACTCCTCCACCGCCTCGCGCACCGTGTGCTCCGGATTGAGCTTGGGCTCCTGCGGCAGGTAGCCGATCTTCAGGCCCGGCATCGGGATGGCTTCGCCTTCGTATTCCTTGTCGACGCCGGCCATGATCTTGAGCAGCGTGGACTTGCCCGAGCCGTTCAGGCCCAGGACGCCGATCTTGGCGCCCGGCATGAAGGACAGCGAGATGTCCTTGAGGATGTGGCGCTTCGGCGGGACGATCTTGCCGACGCGGTTCATTGTGAAGACGTACTGGGCCATGGCTCTGCTTAAAAAAGGGGGAATGCGGGATGCAAAGGAGCGATTATCCCTGCCGGACGCCGGCACAGGCGGCGCAAGGTCTCGGGCGCGATCCGACTCTAGTCAGTTGGGGACAGAGCTGAAGGTCTGTCCCCAAGGTCTCAGGATTTGCCGTCGTACGTGTTGCGCAGGGCCGCGCGGGCGACCTGGTCGAGGGCGTCGTCGACCACGTTGCGCTCGGCCACCACCTTCATCAGGCCCTGGGCGCGCAGGCGCTCGAGCGTGCGGCGCGACATCGAATGCGCGGTGCCGGCCAGCGAGGTGAACATGAACAGGGTGGCGTGCGGGCTGGCCCAGGTGAGCTGCACGCGCAGCCAGTTGCCGTTGACCATCAGCTCCACCCAAGTGCCGGTGCGGATCTCGGCGGCGCCGACCGGTTCGGGCAGGGCCTCGGCCGCTTCGTCCGGGATCTGCGGCGCTTCGTCCGGCAGGTAGGAATCTTCGTCCAGGTAGCCCGAGTCGTGGGCCTCGTCGGCCACCAGGAACGGGATCTTGCCGGCCTGTTCCACCGGCGTGCCGGGCGGCAGTTCCGGGAACAGGTCGGAAACGTCGATCGGCTGGTCCAGCGTCGGGATGCCCTCGGTGATGAGCGGCTGGTTGTCCGGATTGGGCAGCGCCAGCGACAGCGCCTCCAGCTCCTTGGCCGTGGGGTCGCCGGGCTGGCGCCCTTCATCGAGCGCCGCCTGGTGCAGCACCAGCAGCTGGTCGAAGAAGCGGGTGGTCAATTCCGGCGGATAGTCGATCCGGCGCAGGCCGTCGCGCAGCCGCGCCAGCAGCGACGGGATCATCTGCGCCAGCCGCTGGTTGCGCCCGCGCGCCGGCGTGCCCTGCTGCACGCTCCAGATCAGGTCGTCGACCACGGCGCGGTAGCCGTAGGGGTCGTCCGAGCCGTCCACGCAACTGAGCTGGGCCTCCGCCACCACCTGGGCCCAGGAGCCCTTGAGGAAGTCGCCGACGAAGGCCGGCACCTCGTTGGCCTCCATCGCCTCGCCGAACTCCCCGGCGAGCTTCTGCGCCAGCAGGTTGCGCTGTTCCGCGTGCAGCAGCGCGCGGGCCGCCGTCTCGCGCCGGCCCCGCGTCACTTGGTCGTGCTTGCTCCACTGCTCCTGCAGGTGGTCCAGCAGCTCGCCGAACACTTCGGCGTCGACCACCTTGCTGTCCAGCCACCGCACCGAATCCTCCACCGTGCCCAGGAAACGCTTCCAGCCGTCGTCGGCGGCGCTGGAAAAGGCCAGGCTGCGCTGCGTGATGCGGTCCAGGAACATCCGCGCCGGATGGCTGCGGTCGCTGAAGAAGCGCGAATCGTGCTGCGCCAGCGTGAACACGGCGGGCTGCATCAGCTTCAGCTGGCGCTTGAACTCCTCCATCAGGCGCTGGTCCTGCAGCAGGTTGTCGAACATCAGCCGCACCACTTCCTCGGCCAGCTGGTGGCCCAGCCGCGGCGCGGCCGGTGCGTCGCCCTCGATGCCCGCGCGCTGCGCCGGCTCGGCGGCGGCCTCGGGCTTGGGGCGCTTCTGCAGCCGCAGCACCATGGCATCGACCTGCTTGAGATCCTGCAGCGCCATCAGCGAGGCCGGCACCGTGAGCATCTGGTCGTTGTTCTTGGGCGCATCGAGGTCGCCGGCCAGCAGCAGGCGCAGCCGGTCCAGCGTCAGCAGCGTGTTGGCCACCGAGTTGCTCGCCTGCTTGCCGGTGGCGCCGCCGCCCTGGTAAAGCCGCCCGCCGACCGGGACCGCCGGCTCGATGCCGCAGGACTTGAGCCAGTCGGACAGCTCGCGGTACAGCCGGCGCAGGTTGACGCCCAGCAGGCCGGCGGCCGGAGTGATCAGCGCTTCCCGCACGGCGGCGTCCGGCACGTGCTCGGCCAGCGTCGCCTGCAGGGCCCGCACGAAGACCTCGGGCCGCACCGGATTGAGCCCGGACTGGATGGTCCGCCATCCGAGCAGAGTGCTGATCAGCGCATCCAGCGTCGGCAGCACGTCGTCCACCGTCATCGACACTTCCTGCTGGGCGCGCGCCACCTCGATGCTCTGGTCCAGTTCGGAGTCCCCGAACAGCTGCAGGTCTTCGTAGCGCAGCATCTCGCCGCCCTGGGATTGCTCCTTGCCGCCGCCCTCGTAGACGATCCGGGTGAGGTGGTCCTTGTAGGTCTCGCACACCTGCTTGCTGCGCAGCGCCAGGTCGCGCACCGCCTGCTGGATGTTCTCGGCCTGCAGGCCCGAGGCCCGCTTGGAGCCGGCCGGGTCGGCGGCGCCGGTCAGCCCGGTCAGCACATCCCCCATCAGCAACTGCGCGTGCTGCAGCATCGCCGACAGGCAATCGTTCAGGTTCGGCTGCAATGCCGTCGGGTCGTCGGAGACGCCCAGTCGGAGTTTCAGCGGGTTGGCCATGGATACATCTGGTGTCGGGGGTGTGCCGGACGATTATGGGTGAGGCTCTGCGGTTCGGCCAAATGGGGCCTGTGCCCTCCCGCACGCTGTTGTAAACGTGGGTAACCGGTGCCGCATGCGCGCACTCGTTCACGCGCGTTTCCGACGCCGGCGAGCGCCGATGCGCGATGCATGAGACAATACGCGCTGTTGCGGACTCCAGTTGCCCGCAACGTCAGCAATCTGCTGGGGGACGAAGGCATCGCCGGGCTCCCACACCCCAACCTCATCTGCCTTTGACTGGCTCGGTGCCATGCACCGTACAGGCCGATTCCCAAGCGCCACGGATGGCGCAACATAATGACCTTTGACGAACTGAACCTGGCACCCGCCATTCTCAAAGCCGTGCGCGAGCAGGGCTACGACACCCCCACCCCGATCCAGGCACAGGCGATTCCCGCCGTGCTCGAAGGGCACGACCTCCTCGGTGGCGCCCAGACCGGCACCGGCAAGACCGCCGCCTTCACCCTGCCGATGCTGCACAAGCTCTCCATGAGCCACAGCGCGAAGAACAAGTTCGGCGGCACCGGCACCCGCGTGCTGGTCCTGACCCCGACCCGCGAACTCGCCGCCCAGGTCGAGGAATCGGTGCGCACCTACGGCAAGTACCTGCAGCTGACCTCCACCGTGATCTTCGGCGGCGTCGGCATGAACCCGCAGATCAACAAACTCAAGCACGGCGTCGACATCCTGGTCGCCACGCCGGGCCGCCTGCTGGACCTGCAGCAACAGGGCTTCCTGGACCTCTCGACGGTGCAGATGCTGATCCTGGACGAAGCGGACCGCATGCTGGACATGGGCTTCCTGCCCGACGTCAAGAAGATCCTGGCGCTGGTGCCCAAGGAAAAGCAGAGCCTGCTGTTCTCGGCCACCTTCAGCGACGAGATCCGTGACCTGGCCGCCACCCTGCTGCGCAACCCGCAGAGCATCCAGGTGACGCCGCGCAACACCACGGTGCAGCGCATCACCCAGCAGATCCTCCCGGTCGGCCGCGGCAAGAAGAAGGCGCTGCTGGCGCACATCATCCAGGAACACAACTGGAGCCAGGTGCTGGTGTTCACCCGCACCAAGTTCGGCGCCAACAACGTCGCCGAATTCCTCACCAAGAACGGCATCCAGGCGATGGCGCTGCACGGCAACAAGAGCCAGGGTGCCCGCACCCAGGCCCTGTCCGGCTTCAAGAGCGGCGAGATCCGCGCCCTGGTGGCCACCGACATCGCCGCCCGCGGCATCGACATCGACGACCTGCCGCACGTGGTGAACTACGAGATCCCGAACGTCAGCGAAGACTACGTGCACCGCATCGGCCGCACCGGCCGCGCCGGCAACGACGGCGCCGCGGTCAGCCTGGTGTGCCTGGACGAAGAAGGCTTCATGCGCGACATCGAGCGCTTCACCAAGCAGACCATCGAAGTGAAGGTGGTCGAGGGCTTCGGCCCGGAACAGGGCGAACAGGCCGAGCCGATCGCCATGGGCCGCCAGACCATCTGGGGCGGCATCGGCAAGCCGCCGAGCCGTGAAGTGATGGCCGCCGCGGCCAAGGCCGCGCGCAGCGAAATGATGACGCGCATCCGCGACAACAAGGATGCCAACGGCAAGTCCGGCGGCGGCGGCCGCGGCGGCGATCGCCCGGCCCGCGCACCGCAGCCGCAAGGCCAGCGCAGCGCCGGCGGCGGCAACGGCAACGGTGGCCGCAATGGCAACGGCGGCGGCAATGGCGCCCGCAACGGCAATGGCGGCGGCGGCAACGGCGCGCGCCAGGGCGCGCGTCCGCCGCAGAGCGCCCGTGCGCCGGCGCAGAACTTCGAGCCGCGCCAGGACAACGAGCTGCAGCCGCGCGACGGGGCGCACAATAGCCAGAGCCCCTTCGTCCAGCGCGACGCCACTCCGAGGAACACCGATGGCCAGCCCGATCCCCTGCGCACCAGCGTCGACAGCATGGGCGGGCGCGGGCGCCGCGGCGGCAACGGCGGCGGTGGCGGTGGCGGGCGGTCGAACCGCTCTGGTGGCGGGGGCTACGGGGCTCGTGGGCCGGGCAATCCTGCAAGGACTTTTGGCCGATGATTCGGTCGCGGCGGTCCACACGCTGGGCCGCCGCCCGCTCGCCTTCGAGCACCCCAAGCTGACGCAGCACGTCGTCGACTTCAGGGCCTTCGACGGGCTCAGCACAGGACTTCTTCCACCGCTGCCGGCGGTGCAAGAAGTCTTTCTTGCTTTGGGGACCACGATCAAGGCGGCCGGCAGCCAGCAGGCCTTCCGCGCCGTCGACCACGACGCCAATCTGGCGGTGGCGCGCGCCGCGCTGGCGCAGGGCGCCAGCCGCCTGGGACTGGTGAGCGCGATGGGCGCCGATCCGCAGTCGCGGATCTTCTACAACCGCGTCAAAGGGGAGCTGGAACGGGACGTGCAGCAGCTGCAGTACGCCGGGCTGGTGATCGCGCGGCCCTCGTTCCTGGTCGGCGACCGCGAGGCGCTCGGCCAGCCGCGGCGGCCGGGCGAGACGCTCGCGCTGGCGGCGAGCCGCCGGCTCGGCTGGCTGATTCCGGACGACTACAAGGCGATCGAAGCCGCGCAGGTGGCGGCAGCGATGCTGCGCACCGTGCCATCGGCCGAAGGCGCGCGCGTCCTGAGTTCGGGCCAGATGCGGCGCATCGCGCCGGCGGCCGCCGCACCCGCCTGAAGGCTCAGGGCGACTTGCGCATGCGCCCGGGCGCCGGCTGGTCTTCGGCTTCCTCGCGCAGCTGGCGCATCGCCTTGCGCATCAGCAGCGACAGCAGATTCCAGTGCAGGCCGGCGGCCGATGCGAACTTGCGCCGGAACAGGTCCGTGCGCACGAACTGCAGCGGGTCGTGGTACACGCCCAGCGTCTGCACCACCATCGGGTCCTGCTCGGTGCTGTAGCCGCCCAGGAAGGCGTCATCCGTGCCGTTCCAGATCGACTGGCCGTTGCGGTGGATGCCGTAGCCCCATTCCCAGTCGTGGTCCTTGAGCCGCTGGCGCGCCGCCGCGATGTAGGCGGTGTCGAAGATGTAGGTGTCGGTGCGCACCCAGCGCGAATGCAGCCAGATCTCCACCACCGCCCGCGGCGCCGACGGGACGCGCGAGGTCAGGCCGCGCAGAATCTCGCCCTTCAGTTCCACATAGCGGATCCGCGCCGGAATCCGGCAGCGGCGCAGCAGCGCCACCAGCAGCGTCGACTTGTCGGTGGCGTCGCCGCGGCCGGCGTCCAGCACCTCGCGCGCGGTGCGCAGCCGGAACTTGAAGGGCCGCGCGAACGGCAGCTTCTTGACGTAGTTGTGCAGCGCCATCGCCCGTTCGCGGTCGGTCTTGCACAGCTGGGTGATGGAGCGCGCCCGCAGCCGCAGCCGGCTGTCCTGCAGCGTCAGCAGCGCCGACGAACCGAGGTACTGGCCTGGGTCGTCGACGGTCGGGGCGCCGGATTCATCCGGAGTCGGTTCGTGCACTGGAAGGGCTGCCTGGGAGGAACTTGCCCAATCTTACAAGCCCGCCCCAGCTCAGCCTGGCGCAGCCCGCGCCGGCCCGTCGTCAGCCGCGGACAAACAGGGTTTCCAGGGGATCCGGCCCGAGCTGGCGGCTCCAATGCCCGTGCCGCTGCGGATCGAAGCTGGCGCCGGCCGGCAGGGTGTCGGCCGAGAAGAAGTGCTGGCCTGGGCCGAACACCCGGCTACTGCCGTCCTGCAACCCGATCTCCATCAGCCCGGACAGGATGAACACCCACTGCGGATCGACCGTGCAGTGGAACTGGCTGCGAAAGCCCACCGGGCTGCGCCGCAACTGGCAGCCGCCCGAAGGCATCAGCGCCGACAGCCGCGCCTGCGGCGTGCCCTGGTCAAGCGCCACCGCTTCCTCTCGAAAGCGCGCGCGGCCGTCGGTGTCCGTGAACAGGACGACCCTGGTGAACGTGTCGGCCATGTCAGGCTCCGAAGGAAATCTGCACCTTCATCGCCCGGCTCTTGTCGCCCGCCAGCGCGAAGGCCTGCGCCGCATCGGCGAAGTCCACGGTGTGCGAGATGACCGGCCGGCCGTCGATGAGGCGCTGGTTGAGGAAATTGACGGCCACGCCGAACTCGGAATGAAAACGGAAGGTCCCGCGCAGCTCCAGTTCCTTGCCGACGATCTGGTTCATCGGCAACTGGATGTCGCCGCCCAGGCCCACCGTCACGATGACGCCGCGCGGCGCGACCAGGTCCAGGCCGGTGCGCAGGGCCTTGTCGCTGCCGGAGGCCTCGAACATCAGGTCGAACTGGCCCTTGTCGGCGGCGAACGGCACCAGCGCTTCGGGCTGGCTGGCCAGGTTCACGGTGAGGTCCGCGCCCATCTGCTTCGCGCATGCCAGCGGCAGGTCGGCGATGTCGGCGGCGACGATCTGCGCCGCGCCGGCGCGCCGCAGGCCGGCGATCAGCAGCGCGCCGATCGGGCCGCAGCCGGTCACCAGCACCCGCTTGCCGAACACCGACCCGGCCCGCGCGATCGCATGCAGACCGACCGACAGCGGCTCGGCCAGCGCCGCTTGCGCCAGCGACAGGCCGTCGGCGATCGGATGGGCCTGCGCCGCATCGATCACCAGGTCTTCGCGGAACGCCCCCTGCACGTGCGGAAAGCGCATCGCGCTGCCGTAGAAGCGCATGTCGCTGCAGTGGTTCTGCTGGCCCTGCTGGCAAAAGCGGCACAGCCCGCAGGGGCGCGAGGGCGAGATCGCGATCCGTTGTCCGGCCTTGAGCTGCGTCACCTCGCTGCCCACCGCCTCCACCACGCCGGACACTTCATGCCCCAGCACCATCGGCTCCTTCAGCCGCACCGTGCCGAAGCCGCCGTGCTTGTAGTAATGCAGGTCGGAACCGCAGATGCCGCCGAAGGCCACCCGCACCCGCAACTGGCGCGGGCCGATCACTTCGGCGTCCAGCGGATCGAGCCGCAGGTCGAGCGGGGCATGGCAGACGACGGCGCGCATGGCGGTCTCCTTGTTGTCAGAGCATGGCGGTGACGCCGCCATCCACGTAGAGGATATGGCCGTTGACGAACGACGAGGCGTCGCTGGCCAGGAACACTGCGGCGCCTGCCAGTTCGGCGACCTCGCCCCAGCGCCGGTTGGGCGTGCGGTTGGTCAGCCACGCGCTGAAGCTCTCGTCGGCCACCAGCTTTTCGGTCAGCTCGGTCTTGAAGTAGCCCGGACCGAGGCCGTTGACGTTGATGCCGTGCGGGCCCCAGTCGATCGCCATGCCCTTGGTCAGCATCTTCACGGCGCCTTTGCTGGCCATGTAGGGCGCGATGCCGGGCCGGCCGATCTCGCTTTGCACCGAGCAGACGTTGATGATGCGGCCCTTGCCGCGCGGGATCATCCGGCGGGCCGCCGCCTGCGCCACCAGGAACACGCTGTCCAGGTTGGTGCGCATCAGCTCGCTCCACTGCTCGCGCGGAAAGTCCTGCAGCGGCGCGCGGCGCTGCATGCCGGCGTTGTTGACCAGGATCGCGAGCGGACCGACCTGCGCCTCGATGGCCTCGATGCCGGCATCCACCTGCGCGGCGTCGGTGACGTCGAAGGCCCGCTCCAGCACGGCCAGCCCTTCGTCGCGCAGGGACTGGCCGGCGCGCGCCAGCTTGCCGGCGTCGCGGCCGTTGAGGATGACGCGGGCGCCGGCCTGCGCCAGGCCGCGCGCCAGCGCCAGCCCGATGCCGGCCGAGGAGCCGGTCACCAGCGCCAGCCGGCCGTCCAGCCGGAAGGTGTCCGCACCGATCACGCCAGCGCCCTATTCGATGCGGGCGGCGGCGGCGCTGCGGTCGAACACGTGGACCTTGGCCGGGTCGATGCGCAGGCCCACCATGTCGTCCGGCTGCACCAGCGTGCGGCCGTGGGTGACGACGATCATCTTCGCTTCGCCCACCTGCAGCAGCAGCTCGGTCTCGGCGCCGGTGGGCTCCACCACGATCACCTTGGCCGGCACGCCCTCGCCGGCCGCGCCGACCTGGATGTCGGTGGGACGGATGCCGTAGTGCACCGCCTGGCCGTCCACGGCCGACGCCAGCTTGCGCACCGGCCAGAGGTGGCCCTCGGCCTCCACCCGGTCGTCGTCGCCGCTCTTGCGCAGCGTGCCCTGGAAGACGTTCATCGCCGGCGAGCCGATGAATTGCGCCACGAACAGGTTGCCCGGATGGTCGAACAGCTCCAGCGGCGTGCCGATCTGCTCGATGATGCCGTCATGCATCACCACGATGCGGTCCGCCATCGTCATGGCCTCGATCTGGTCGTGCGTCACATACACGGTGGTGGTCTTCAGGCGCTGGTGCAGCGCCTTGATCTCGGCGCGCATCGCCACCCGCAGCTTGGCGTCCAGGTTCGACAAGGGCTCGTCGAACAGGAACACCTTGGGGTCGCGCACGATCGCCCGGCCCATCGCCACCCGCT
Source organism: Caenimonas terrae (assembly GCF_042655405.1). NCBI lineage: Bacteria > Pseudomonadati > Pseudomonadota > Betaproteobacteria > Burkholderiales > Comamonadaceae > Caenimonas > Caenimonas terrae. The sequence goes on from NZ_JBHSMF010000006.1 coordinate 810,307, forward strand.
GGCGCTGGCCGCCGGACAGCTCGCGCGGGAAGCGCTCCAGCAGCTTGTCCAGGTCCAGGATGCGGGCGGCGTTGGCCACCCGCTCGCCGATCAGCGCCTTGTCGGCCTTGCGCAGGCGCAGGCTGAAGCCCAGGTTGTCGCTGACCGTCATGTGCGGATAGAGCGCGTAGCTCTGGAACACCATCGCGATGTCGCGGTCCTTCGAATCCAGGTCGTTGACCACCCGGCCGTCGATGGCGATCTCGCCCTCGCTGATCTCCTCCAGCCCCGCCAGCATGCGCAGCAGCGTGGACTTGCCGCAGCCCGAGGGACCGACCATCACCACGAATTCGCCGTCGGCGATGTCGAAGCTGATGCCGTGGATGATCTTGAACTTGCCGAAACTCTTTTCGACGCGGCTGAACGAAACGGCTGCCATGGGAAGGGTCCTTTGCTCAGCTCTTGACGGCGCCGGCCGTCAGGCCCGACACCATGTAGCGCTTGAACGCGTAATAGATCGCCGCGGGCGGCAACGCATAGATCAGGCCGGTTGCCATCAGCAGTTCCCACGGCGAATCGTCCGCCGACAGGAAGTTGCCCAGGGCCACGGCCAGCGTGATGCTGCGGTCGTTGGACAGCAGCAGGAAGGCGTACAGGTATTCGTTCCAGGCCAGCAGCAGCGAATAGGTGCCCACCGCGACCAGCGAGGGGACCATCAGCGGCAGGTACACCAGCCGGAACAGCTGCATCGGGGTGGCGCCGTCCATGCGCGCCGCCTCGTCCAGCTCCCAGGGCAGCTTGTCGGAGGCCTGCTTGAGCACCCAGATGCAGTACGGCGAGGCGATGGTGACCATCGCCAGGATCAGCGCCCACTGGTTGTTCAGCAGGCCGTAGTTGCCCATGGCCTTGTACATCGGGACCGCCAGGAAGGCCGCCGGAATGAAATACGTGAACAGCGCGAGGTTCATCACCGTGCGGCCCCCGCGCACCTTGAGCCGGCTGATGGCGAACGCGGCGCAGGTGGCGATGAACAGCGTCAGCGCAGCGACCGCCACCGCGATCAGCACCGAATTCCACAGCTGGATCCAGAAGTGGTCCAGGTAGAAATGCTTGCGGCCGAACACGATCTCGAAGTTCTGCAGGGTCGGCGTCTTCGGCCAGATCCGGCCCGAGGTGGCCGAATCCTTGGTCGAGATGGCGAACAGCACCATGTGGTAGATCGGGATCATCGTCCACAGGAACAGCGGAATCCCGATCAGCAGCAGCTTGGCCTCCGTCGTCGCGTTCTTCAGGGTGAAGCGCTTTTTCATTTCGACAGCCGCTTCATCATGAAGAACACCAGCGGCAGCACCAGCGGCATGGCGACCACGATGGACGCCATCGCCAGGTCCACCTGGTCCAGCCGCAGGTACCGGATGCCCAGCGTGGCCAGCACGTGCGTCAGATCCGCCGGTCCGCCGCCGGTCAGCAGGTACACGCTGTTGAAATCGCCCAGGGTCCAGATCATCGACAGGATGGTGGAGGTCAGGTAAAGGGTGCGCATCGACGGCCAGGTGATGTAGCGGAACTTCTGCCAGCTGGTGGCGCCGTCCACGCTGGCCGCCTCGTACTGCTCGGCCGGGATCGCCAGCCGGCCGGCGATCAGGATCAGGGTCCAGAACGGCAGCGACTTCCAGATGTGCATCAGCATGGAAAGCGAGAGCGCGAGCGTGGGGTCGTTCAGCCAGTTGGGGCCGTCCAGCCCGGTGAAGCGGAAGATCAGCGAGTTGATCACGCCCCACTCCGGGTTGAGCATGAAGCGCACCGACAGGATGGTGGGGATCGAAGGCAGCGCCCAGGGCAGGATGAAGACCAGCGACAGGGCCTTGATCCACCAGCGGCTCTGCACGAAGAAGCCGGACAGCACCATGGCGACCACCATCTTGACGTTGATGCCGACCACCAGGAAAACGATGGTGTTGATCACCGTCCGGAAGAAGATGGGGTCCTCGAACAGCTTGACGTAGCTTTGCGGATGGCGTGCCAGCCACAGGCCGTAGCCCACGGGATAAAGCACGAACACCAGGAAGATCAGGATGTAGGGAACGACCAGCAGCCGGCCCCAGAACGCGTAGGACGTCGAACGCGAGCGCGCCGGGACGGGCGCGGGAACGGCTGGCAGCACTGCGGCGATGTCGGACATGGTGTTGTTCCCGTGGCAATGGCTCCGGCCGCGCGACTTGCGCGTCGCGCCGGCCGGAGCCGCTTCACATCAGCGGGCGACGGTCTTGATCCGCTCGATCATCTCGTCCACCGCCTTGTCAACCGGAACCTTCTCGTTGATGACCCGGTTCATCGCCTTGGCCCAGACGTTCTCGTTGTTGAGCACCGTGAACTTGTAGTTCTTGGTGAATTCGAACGTGGTGGTGCCGCTCATGTACTGGTTGTAGACCGCCAGCCGGTGCGGGTCGGCCTTCCAGAAGGCGCTCTGCTGGGCGACCTTGGTGACCGGGAACCAGCGTCCCAGCGAGCCCTCCACGTACGGCGTGAGGTTTTCCTCCTGCAGCATGAAGCTGACGAACTCCTTGGCGCGGGCCTTGTTCTTGGCCTGCTTGAAGATGACGCCGGTCTTGACGGCCGTGCGGTACTTCATCTTGGTGCCGTCGGGCTTGTTGGGGAAGCCGGCGGTGGCGATCAGCTCCGTGTAGTTCTTCTTGGCCTCGGCCCGCTGCTCGGGCTTGAGGGCCTCGTTGTTCATGTCGTCAAGCCACTTGGCCGCGATCGAGATCGTGGCGTTGTGGGTCATGATGATCGTCTTGTTGTGGAAGGCGACGTTGTTGTCCGGGTCCTTCCAGCTGGTGGACGACGGCGGCGTGCAGCCCTTGGCGTAGACCGAGGTGTAGTCGGTCAGCGCGCCGATCAGGCCGGTGCGCACCGCCGGGTCGTCGACCAGCAGCTTGCCGGCGTCGTTGACCAGCGTGACGTTGTAGGCATCCATGAAGGTCAGGAACGAATAGAACGAATCGCTCGAATCGACGCCCATCGGAAAGCCGGTGGCGAAGACACGCTTGCCGGTCTTCTGGCGGTAGGCCGGCTGGACCTTGTCGCACCAGAAGCTCCAGTAGCCTTTCCAGTCCTTGGGGATGTCCGATTCCTTGAAGCCGGCCTCGCCCAGCATGTCCTTCCAGTACTGGATGTGCATGGTCTGCTGCTTGAGCGGGAACGCGTAATAAGCGCGGGTCTTGGTCGCGTCGTTGTACAGGAACGTGGTTTCCACCGTATTGGGGGCGAAGCGCGACCGGATCGGGTTGATCACGCTGCTGATGTCCTCCAGCTTGCCGTCGAAGGCCCACTTGGCCGTGACCTGGAAGTCATAGACGTCGGCATAGGCCACGTCCGGCGGCGAGCCGGAATCGAGCGCCGCGACGGTCTTGGGGATCATGTCCTGGATCGGGTACTGCGACAGCTCGATCTTGACGTCCTTGTGCTTGGCCTCGTACTTCTTGATTGCCGCCAGCAAGGCGTCGTCTTCCGCCTTGTAGAAGCCCTTGACCCACCAGACGGTGAGCTTCTCCTGTGCTAGGGCCGGTCCCGCCGACACGAGGCCGGCGGCAACCATCGCGGCCGCAAGTAAGGTCTTGATCTTCATCTGGCTTGTCTCCTGGTCTTGGTTGGAACGAAGGGAAATCGGTCGGCAGCCTCAGGCCGCCTTCAGTTGCGAAGCCGGCCGGCTCAGGCGCGGCAGCCGCTTGCGCGATCCGAGCACCTGCTCGATGTCCTGCCGGGCGCCGTCGATCAGGCGCAGCACAGCCTTCTCGGCGCGGGCCGGATCGTGGGCGGCCACCGCATCGAGCACCGCACGGTGCATCGGCAGCGAGCCGGCGGGGCCGTCCTTGCGCGAGGTGGAAATCTCGAAGCTGGTGCGCAGCAGCGCGCTCAGCGCCTTGCTCATCTGCCACAGCATGCGGTTCTGCGCAGCGCGCAGCAGCCCCTGGTGGAAGCGCAGGTCGAAGGTGATGTAGTCGCCGCCCTCCACCACCGCCTTCTTCATGCCGGCGTAGGCGGCCTCGATCTGGGCGATGTCCTGCGGGGTGGCGCGTTCCGCCGCCAGCCGCACCGCGGCCGGCTCCACCACCCGGCGCAGGTCCTGCAGGTCGCGCAGGAATTCGGCCGTGAGGCCGACGCGGGCCTGCCAGTTGACGACGTCAGGGTCGAACCAGTTCCAGTTTTCGTCCGGCAGCACGCGGGTGCCGACCTTGGGGCCGGTGGAGATCAGGCCCTTGGCCACCAGCGACTTGACCGACTCGCGGATGACGGTGCGGCTGACGCCCAGCTCCTCACACAGCAGCGGCTCGGCCGGCAGCGAGGCGCCGACGGCATAGCGCCCGCCGACGATGGCTTCGCCCAGGAAATCGACCGTGCTGCCGTGGACGTTCTTGATCATGTGATGAGGTGCCGCTGCTACTATCATATGATGATTGAAACAGGCGATTGCCTCAGGGAAACCCCTAGCGGGCCTGCCATTCCGGCACTGCGCTGGGCAGCGGCTGGCCGGCGAAATGGGCCACCAGGTTGGCGTGCGTCAGGTCCGCCATCGCCTGCCGGGTGGAACCGGTGGCGCTGCCGATGTGGGGCGTGAGGACCACGTTGTCCAGGTCGCGCAGCGCCTGCGGCACCTGCGGCTCGCCGTCGAACACGTCCAGCCCGGCGCCGGCGATCCGGCCTTCCTGCAGCGCCGCGATCAGCGCCTCCTGGTCCACCACCGAGCCGCGCGCCACGTTGACCAGATAGCCCTCCGGTCCCAGCGCGTCGAGCACTTCGCGGTTGATCATCCTGGCCGTGCCGGCGCCGCCGGGCGTGATGACCACCAGGAAATCCACCTGCGCCGCCAGCGCCGCGGCGCTCGGGTAGTAGGCGTACGGCTGGTCCTTCTTCTGGCTGCGGGCAGTGTAGGCGATGCTCATGCCGAAGGCCGCAGCGCGCTGCGCGATGGCCTGGCCGATCCGGCCCAGGCCGACGATGCCCAGCCGCGCGCCCGACATCTTGCGCGCCAGCGGAAAGGGACCGCCGGGCCACTTGTTCTCGCGCACATAGCGGTCCGCCTGCGGGATGCGGCGCGCGGCCGCCAGCATCAGCGCGATGGCCAGGTCGGCGACGTCGTCGTTCAGCACATTGGGCGTGTGGCTCACCGGCACCTTGCGTTCCAGCGCCGCGGCGACGTCGACGCCGTCGTAGCCCACGCCCTGCACCGAGATCATCTCCAGCGCCGGCAGCTGCTCCATCAGCGCCCGCGGCACCTTCGATTCGCCGCCGCAGGCGATCGCCCGGATCTTCGGGGCGACCGCCGCGAAGGCGGCCGGATCGGTTTCGTGCAGGCGCTCGTGCACCGTGAAATCGCGCCTGAGCTTGTCCATCAGGTACGGGGGGAACTTGGCTGCGACCAGCACGTCGGGTTTGGACAAGGCGGCTCCTTGGAGGGAAGAAAAAGCGCCGCGGCGAAGAGCCGGGCGCTTGGACGATTAGTCCTACCATAATATGATTGAGCCGCAGCTTCCGCAACCAGACTTCCCCCCAAACAATGACACCACCTCGCAAGAAAGCATCGGAACTCCGCAGCCAGCAATGGTTCGGCCGCCAGGACCGGGACGGCTTCGCCTACCGCAGCTGGGTCAAGGGCAAGGGCGTGCCGCACGACCAGTTCGACGGCCGTCCCGTCATCGGCATCTGCAACACCTTCAGCGAGCTGACGCCCTGCAACTCGCACTTCCGCACGCTGGCCGAGCAGGTCAAGATCGGCGTCTACGAAGCCGGCGGCTTCCCGCTGGAATTCCCTGTGATGTCGCTGGGCGAGACGCTGCTGCGGCCCACGGCCATGCTGTACCGCAACCTGGCCAGCATGGACGTGGAAGAGAGCATCCGCGGCAACCCGATCGACGGCGTGGTGCTGCTCATGGGCTGCGACAAGACCACGCCCTCGCTGGTGATGGGCGCGTCCAGCGTGGACCTGCCGACCATCGGCGTGTCCGGCGGCCCGATGTTGAACGGCAAGTGGCGCGGCCAGGAGCTGGGCTCGGGCACCGGCGTCTGGAGCATGAGCGAGCAGGTGCGCGCCGGCACGCTCAAGCTGCAGGATTTCTTCGAGGCAGAAAGCTGCATGCACCGCAGCCACGGCCACTGCATGACGATGGGCACGGCATCGACCATGGCCAGCATGGTGGAGGCGCTCGGGCTGGGCCTGCCGGGCAACGCCGCCTATCCGGCGGTGGACGGCCGGCGCAACGTGCTGGCCCGCAACGCGGGGCGGCGGATCGTCGACATGGTCCATGAAGACCAGATCCTGTCGAAGGTCCTGACGCGCCAGGCCTTCGAGAACGCGATCAAGACGCTGGCCGCCATCGGCGGCTCCACCAACGCGGTGATCCACCTGATCGCCATCGCACGGCGGATCGGCGTCGAGCTGGCGATCGACGACTTCGACCGCCTGGCCAGCGAGCTGCCCTGCCTGGTCAACCTGCAGCCGTCGGGCAAGCACCTGATGGAAGACTTCTGCTACGCCGGCGGGCTGCCGGTGGTGATGAAGGAGATCGCGCAGCACCTGCACCTGGACGCAGTGACGGCCAACGGCCGGACGGTGGGCGAGAACATCGCCGACGCCCAGAACTACAACACCGAGGTGATCCTGCCGCTGGACAAGCCGTTCAAGGACAAGGCCGGCATCGCGGTGCTGCGCGGCAACCTGGCGCCGCGCGGCGCCGTCATCAAGCCGAGCGCGGCAACGCCGGCGCTGATGGTGCACAAGGGCCGCGCCGTGGTGTTCGAGAACATCGAGGACTTCCACGCCCGCATCGACGACGAGAACCTGGACGTGGACGAGCACTGCATCCTGGTGCTGAAGAACTGCGGCCCCAAGGGCTATCCGGGCATGGCCGAGGTGGGCAACATGCCGCTGCCGCCCAAGGTGCTGCGCAAGGGCATCACCGACATGGTGCGGATCTCGGACGCCCGCATGAGCGGCACGGCGTACGGCACGGTGGTGCTGCACACGGCGCCGGAAGCTGCCGCCGGCGGTCCGCTGGCGGTGGTGCGCAACGGCGACATCATCGAGCTCGACGTGCCGAACCGCAAGCTGCAACTGCACATCAGCGACGAGGAACTGGCGGGCCGCCTGGCCACCTGGCAGGCGCCGCCGCCGCCGCTGTCCTCCGGCTACTGGAAGCTGTACGTGGACCACGTGCTGCAGGCCGACGAAGGCGTGGACCTGGATTTCCTGGTCGGCAAGCGTGGCGCCTTCGTGCCGCGCGACAACCATTGAACATCCGTTCGGGCTGAGCCTGTCGCAGCCCTTCGACCCTTCGACCCGCTCAGGACAGGCCGAGCTCAGCCCGAACGGCGCTTTGAAATGACCAAACACTTCGACGTTGCCGCCCTCGGCGAGGCCATGGTGGAATTCAACCAGACCGCGCCCGGCCAGCCGCACTACCTGCAGGGCTTCGGCGGGGACACCAGCAATGCGGTGATCGCCGCCGCCCGCGCCGGCGCACGCACCGCGTACCTCACCCGGCTGGGCGACGACAGCTTCGGCCGCTCGCTGCTCGAACTGTGGCGCCATGAAGGCGTGGACACGCACGCCGTGGGCATCGACGCCCAGGCGCCGACCGGCATCTACTTCGTCACCCACACGGCGCAGGGGCACGAGTTCAGCTACCGGCGCGCCGGCTCCGCCGCCAGCCGGATGACGCCGGACTGGCTGGATGCCGGCGCCGCCGACGCCATCCGCCACGCGAAGATCCTGCACGTCTCGGGCATCTCGATGGCGATCTCCGCGGGCGCCTGCGACACGGTGATGGGCGCGATGCGCATCGCGCGCGAGGCCGGCACCCTGGTCGCGCTGGATTCCAACCTGCGCCTGAAGCTGTGGCCGCTGCAGCAGGCCCGCGACGCGCTGCTCAAGGCGATGGTGCTGACCGACGTCTTCCTGCCCAGCCTGGACGACCTGGTCGCCCTGGCCGGCAGCAAGGACCCCGCCGTGCTGGTGGACTGGAGCCACGCCGCCGGCGCCGCCCGTGTCGTGCTCAAGCTGGGCGCCGACGGTGCACTGGCCAGCGACGGCCTGCGCAGCGAGCGCATCCCGGGCCACCGCGTGGCCGCGGTCGACGCCACCGGCGCCGGCGACTGCTTCTGCGGCAACCTGCTGGCGCGGCTGGCGCAGGAAGACACGCTGTTCGAGGCGGCGCGCTGGGCCAACGCGGCGGCGGCGGTGGCGGTGCAGGGTTTCGGCGCCGTCGCGCCCCTGCCGCGCGCCGACCAGGTCCGGGCGCTGCTGTGAAGCACCTGATCGCCATCGACTGGGGCACGTCGTCGCTGCGCGGCGCGCTGCTGGCCGGCGACGGCACGGTGCTGGAAGAAGTGTCGGCGCCGGCCGGCATCCTCGTCGTTCCCGCCGGCGGCTTCGCCGGCGTGTTCGCGCAGCACTTCGGCCGCTGGCAGCAGGCCACCGGCGCGCTGGCGCTGATCGCCGGCATGGCCGGCAGCAAGCAGGGCTGGCAGGAGGCGCCCTATTGCGCCTGCCCCGCCGGCTTTGCCGACATCGCCTCCCGCCTGCACTGGATCGAGCCGGCGCGCATCGCGCTGGTTCCTGGCCTGAGCTGCGAGGACCACGGCGTGCCGGACGTGATGCGCGGCGAGGAGACGCAGGTGTTCGGCGCGCTCGCTCTGCTGGGCCTGGCCGACGCGCGCATGGTGCTGCCCGGCACGCACAGCAAATGGGTGCAGGTGGCGCAAGGCCGCATCGTCGGCTTTCGCACCTTCATGACCGGCGAGCTCTACGCCCTGTTGCGGCAGCACTCGATCCTGGCGCGCACGCTGCCGCAGGAAGACGGCCAGCTCGATGCCGATGCCTTCCGGCGCGGCCTGGCCCACGCGCGCGCCAGCGCCAGCCTGCTGCACGCCGCGTTCAGCGTGCGGACGCTGGCGCTGTTCGACCGGCTGCCCGCGAGCGCCATGCCCAGCTACCTCTCGGGCCTGGTGATCGGGGACGAACTGCGCGCCCAGGCACTGGACGATTCACGCGGGCCGGTGGTCGTGGTCGGCGCGCCGGCGCTGGCGGCGCGCTACCGGCTCGCGCTCGAAGCACTGGGCATCGCAGCCGCCACCGTGGGCGCGCAGGCGAGCTGGAGCGGCCTGTTCGCCATCGCCCGCCACCTGGAGCAATCGCCATGAATCCACAACAGAAATTCACGGCAGCCATGGCGGCCCTGCCGCTGGTGGCGATCCTGCGCGGGCTGCGGCCGGTCGAGGCGGCCGGCGTCGGCGCGGCGCTGGCGGATGCGGGCTTTGGCCTGATCGAAGTGCCGCTCAATTCGCCGCAGCCCCTGCAAAGCATCGAGGCGCTGGCCGCGCAACACCCGCAGGCCCTGGTCGGCGCCGGCACGGTGCTGACAGTGAAGGACGTGGACGACGTCCATGGCGCCGGCGGCCAGCTGGTCGTCGCACCCAACTTCGACGCCGCGGTGGTCAGGCAGGCGCTGCGGTACGGCATGGTGTGCCTGCCGGGCGTGCTGAGCGCGACCGAAGCCTTTGCCGCCCTCGCTGCCGGCGCCAGCGGCCTGAAACTGTTCCCGGCCGAGATGATTCCGCCGCCGGCCGTCAAGGCGCTGCGCGCCGTGCTTGCCCCCGAGGTCGCCCTGTTGCCGGTCGGCGGCATCGGCGCCCGCAACATGGGCGAGTACCGGGCCGCCGGCGCCAGCGGCTTCGGCATCGGTTCCGCCCTGTACAAGCCCGGCCTGGATGCGCAGCAGGTGGGCGCGAATGCGCGCGAGTTCGCCGCTGCATGGGCGGGTACGATGCGGGCATGAACGCCCCGTCCCGAGCAGCCTCCTCCCCCGTCTCCTTCGGCCTGTCCGGCCGCACCTGCATCGTCAGCGGCGGCTCGCAGGGCATCGGCGAGGCCTGCGTGCGCCGCTTCGCGCGCGAAGGCGCCCAGGTCGTGATCGCGGACGTCGCCGATGCGCCGGGCCGGGCGCTGGCCGCCGAACTCGGCGCGCTGTACGTGCATTGCGATGTCGGCGACAAGGCGCAGGTGGACGCGCTGGTGGCGCGCACGCTGGCCGAGCACGGGCGCATCGACGTGCTGGTGAACAACGCCGGCATCTTCAAGGCCGCAGACTTCCTGGAAGTGACCGAGGCCGATTTCGACGCCGTGCTGCGCGTCAACCTCAAGGGGTCCTTCCTGCTCGGGCAGGCCGTGGCGCGCGAGATGGCAGGCGCCGGCAAGGGCTCGATCGTCAACATGAGCTCCGTCAACGGCACGCTCACCATCCCCACGATCGCCAGCTACAACGTCAGCAAGGGCGGCATCAACCAGCTCACGCGCGTGATGGCGCTGGCGCTGGCCGACAAGGGCGTGCGCGTCAACGCGGTGGCGCCCGGCACCATCGCCACCGAACTGGCGGCCAAGGCGGTCCTCACCAGCGAGGACGCGAAGGCCCGCATCATGAGCCGCACGCCGATGAAGCGCCTGGGCGAGCCGTCGGAGGTGGCGGACGCGGTGGCCTACCTGGCCAGCGACGCCGCCAGCTACGTCACCGGCGAGATCCTGGTGGTGGACGGCGGCCGCATGACGCTCAATTACACCGTCCCGGCCTGAGCGCCGGCGCCGGATCGGGCGAGCAGCGCGCGAAACCTCCCTTTGTTCGACCCATTGGCGCGGCGCTCCCGCAGCCAGAATGGCCCCTGATCAGTTCACAACATGACGAGGAGCAGGGGAATGAGTCGTATCGATGCAATGAAGATGAGTGTGGCGCTGGGCGCCGTGCTGGCCGCCGGAATGGCCTTTGCGGCCGCCGAGAGCGCCGCCACCGCCAAGGAGGCGGAGGCGATGGTGAAGAAGGGCGTGGCTTACATCAAGGCCAACGGCAAGGAAAAGGGCTACGCCGAGATCACCAACCGGGACAACAAGGAATTCCACGACCGCGACCTGTACCTGGCGGTGCACCGGATCGACGGCACCGCGGTGGCCCACGGCACCAACGAGAAGATGGTCGGCCGCAACTTCATCGACATGAAGGACATGGACGGCAAGGAATACATCAAGGAGCGGGTCGAGCTGATGAAGACCAAGACCAGCTTCTGGACCGACTACAAGTTCAACAACCCGGTGAGCAGGAAGATCGAGCCCAAGACCGCGTACTGCGAGCGGCTGGACGACACGGTGGTCTGCGGCGGCATCTACAAGAAATGAGCTGACGTGGCAGGCGCCAGCGAGATCGTCGCCTGCCAGCGGGAACTGGCCGCCGCGGTGGCGCAGATGCTGGCGCTGGCCCGCGCCGGGCAGTGGAAGCAGCTGCCCGAACTCGACTGGCAGTGCACCTCCATCGCCGGCCGGCTGCGGGCGATGGAAGTCCCCGCTCTCCCGGCGGGCGACGCCGCAGCACTCGCGCAGCTGGCAGTGGACATCGGTGCCGCCCGCGACGAACTCAACGCCCTGGTGCAGCCGCAGTTCATCGCCCTGGTGCGCACGCTGGGCGAGCAGCGCCGCCCGCATGCCAGAATGCGCGGCAGGAAGCCCACGCATGACCCAGAAAAGTGTCCTCCAGGAGGCGCGCGAAGTCCAGCTGGCGGTCACGCTCATTGAGCTGGGCGCGCGGCTGCAGTTCATCGAAGCCGAAGTCGCCCTGAGCCGGGAGCGGCTGCTGCGGCTGTACAAGGAGATCCGCGGAACGTCCCCGCCCAAGGGCCTGCTGCCGTTCTCGGTCGACTGGTACATGACGTGGATGGCCAACATCCACTCGTCGATGTTCTACAACATCTACCTGCACATGCTGGCCCACGCCGACGGCGACAAGCTCGGGGCGCTGATCAAGGCCTTCCGCATGTACCTGGAACAGGTGCAGGCGCACGGCGACACGCCGGTGCTGGACTTCACCCGCGCCCACACGCTGGTCCGCTTCTTCGCCAGCGACATGCTGCAGCTGGCCAGCTGCACCCGCTGCGCCGGCCAGTTCGTCTCGCATGCCTACGACGGCAAGGCCGACTTCGTCTGCGTGCTGTGCCGGCCGCCGTCGCGCGCCGGCAAGAAGAAACAGCCCTCCCCCAGCGCTGATTGAGGCGATTGCGCGACTTATGTCACGCCCGCAATCTCATCAGGGTAGTAACTGATCTTTTCATTTCGTAACAGGCTGTCACAATTCCAGCCAGGAGAACGCCACTCAACACGCCACGGACCGGGTCCGACAGAGAGCTCGAATGACTACCGCAAACGTCTCGAAGGAAATCGCCGACCTGAACCTGACCTACATGTTGCTGGCGCAGAAGCTCCTGCGCGAGGACAAGGCGGCGGCGATGCTGCGGCTGGGAACCAGCCCCGAGATGGCGGACCTGCTGATCGGGATGTCGCTGCCCGAACTGATCCGGATCGCCAGCAGCAACTTCGTGCTGTGCGCGTTCCGGCTGGACGAATTGCCGATCTTCCGCACCGTGATGCAGGGCACCGGCCAGGGCGCGCTGCAGCAGGCCCATCTCTCGATCCTGCTGGCCGGCGCCCAGAACCAGCTCGCGTCGGCCGGCGCGGCCGACTGAGCGGCCGGCGCTCAGGGCTCCTGGCGGACCAGGTCGCGCACCGTGAAGTGCACCTGGCGCAGCATCGAGCTGCTGCCGCCGGTGGTGCCGAAGCCGGTGTTGGCCGCCACCGGCATCCAGCGCAGCTGCTCGCCGTCGGACACCTGACGCTCGATCGCCGCGCGGAAGGTGTAGACGTAGCGGGCGCCGCGCCCCGCCTTGCCGTCCACCGTGCAGTGCAGCTCGGCGCGCAGCGCCATGTCCTTGGGCAGGTCCAGCCCGGTGACGGCGCCGGCATTGCGCACCGCCTTGGACAATTCCGCCGCGCTGACCAGCGGGCAGTCCGACTCCTGCAGCACCGAATAGGCGCCGGCCTGCGCGATACCAGCCGCAAGGGCCAGCACCGGCAGCAACATCATGGCTTTCTTCATCCCGTTCTCCTTCTCCGTGTTCGTGGAGCAATCGTAGGAGCGGCGCCGCCGAATCAATCGGCGGAACAGGAGCGGGATTCCGTGCTTCTGGCGCGAATCGAAGCGGCGCTTACTCGGCGCCGGTGATGCCCTGGGTGCGCAGGTAGCGGGACACCTCGATGGCCTGGTGGCCGGCGTGGTGCACCGCTTCGCGCAGCTGGGCCGGGCTCACGTGGAAGATCTGGCACCAGTAGTCGACGTCGATCTGGCTGAGCATGTCGATCATTAGGGCCGGGCCCTGGGGCGGTGTGGAAGATCGGGACTGGTCCATGGTCAGACGTTCGCGATCGAGACCGAGCGCACGTTCAGGTACGCCTCCACCGCCTCCGGGCCGCCTTCCGAGCCGTAGCCCGAATCCTTGACGCCGCCGAAGGGCATCTCGGCCGAGGGCATGGCCGGCATGTTCATCCACAGCATGCCGACTTCGACCCGGCGCGCCAGCAGGTCGGCATTCTTCAGCGACCGGGTGAACGCATAGCCGGCCAGGCCGAAGGGCAGGCGGTTGGCTTCGGCGATCGCGTCTTCCAGCTGGTCGAAGCCGCGGATCGCGGCCATCGGGCCGAACGGCTCGTCGTTGAACACCTTGGCTTCCAGCGGCACGTCCGACAGGATGGTGGGCTGCCAGAAATTGCCGGCGTCGCCGATGCGCTCGCCGCCCGACATCACGGTGGCGCCGCGCTTGACGGCATCCTGGGTGAACTCCGCCATCGCGGTGAGGCGGCGCGGATTGGCCAGCGGGCCCATCTGCGTGCCTTCCAGCGAGCCGTCGCCGACCTTCAGGCCGGTGGCGTACTTGGTGAAGGCATCGGCGAATTCCTTCTTGATGCTGTTGTGCACCAGGAAGCGGGTCGGCGAGATGCAGACCTGGCCGGCGTTGCGGAACTTGGCGGCGCCGGCGGACTTGACGGCCAGCGCGATGTCGGCGTCCTCGCAGACGATCACCGGGGCGTGGCCGCCCAGCTCCATCGTCACGCGCTTCATGTGCTGGCCGGCCAGCGCGGCCAGCTGCTTGCCCACCGGGGTCGAGCCGGTGAACGTGATCTTGCGGATGACCGGGTGCGGGATCAGGTAGCTGGAGATCTCGGCGGGATTGCCGTACACCAGGCCCAGCACGCCGGGCGGAATGCCGGCGTCGACGAAGGCCTGGATCAGCGCGGCCGGGCCGGCCGGGGTTTCTTCCGGCGCCTTCACCAGCATCGAGCAGCCGGCCGACAGGGCGGCCGCCACCTTGCGCACCACCTGGTTGATCGGGAAGTTCCAGGGCGTGAAGGCAGCGACCGGGCCGACCGGGTCCTTCACCACCATCTGGCGCACGTTCAGGTTGAAGCGCGACGGCACGATGCGCCCGTAGATGCGCAGGCCTTCGTCGGCGAACCACTCGATGATGTCGGCGGCGGCCATGGCCTCGCCCTTGGCCTCGGCCAGCGGCTTGCCCTGCTCCTGGGTCAGCACGGCACCGATGGCGCCCGCGCGCTCGCGCATCAGGCCGGCGGCCTTGCGCATGATCTTGTTGCGCTCGATGGCAGTCATGTCGCGCCAGGTCTCGAAGCCCTTCTGCGCGGCGGCGAGGGCCTGGTCCAGGTCGGCCTTGCCGGCGTGGGCGACGCGGCCGATTTCCTTGCCGGTGGCCGGGTTGTGGACGGCCAGCGTGCGGCCGTCGGCAGCATCGACCCATTGGCCGGCGATGAACAGTTGGGTGTTGGGATAGGTCATGGCAATTCCTGTGAAGCTAGAGAGTCGGCAAGCCCTCTATTCTCTGGCAAAACGCAATTGCCCTGGCGGACCCGGTTTCACCGCTGAGCGCCGCCGCCGGCGCGGCCGCGCTCAGGCAGCGGCCGCGGCAGGACGGACCGGCCTGGCCTCGCGGATCGGCAGGTGGACCAGCGCCGCGCCGACGGCCAGCACGACGTCGATGTACCAGACCCAGTCGTAGTTGCCGGTCGCTTCGAACACCTTGCCGCCCAGCCAGGCGCCGAGGAAGCCGCCGACCTGGTGGGTGAGCATCACGATGCCGAACAGCGTCGCCATGTTGGCCGGGCCGAAGAACTTGGCGACCAGGCCCGCCGTCGGCGGCACCGTGGACAGGAAGGTCAGGCCCATCACGGCCGCGAACACCAGCAGCACCGGCCCGGTCTTGGGCGCGGCCAGGAACACCAGCACGGCGATGGCGCGCGACGCATAGACCAGCGACAGCAGCGACTTCATCCGCCAGCGCCCGATCGCCCAGCCCATCGACACGCTGCCGACGATGTTGAACAGCCCGATCATCGCCAGCGACCAGCCGGCCCATTGGGTCGGCAGGCCGCAGGAGGCGATCACGCCCGGCAGGTGGGTGGCCAGAAACGCCACGTGGAAACCGCAGACGAAGAAGCCCGCCCCCAGCATCAGGTAGCTGGGATTGCGCAGCGCCTCGCGGATCGCTTCGCGGGTGCCGATCACTTTCTGCCCCACCGGTGCGGCCTGCAGCGAGTTGCCCTTGAGCAGGAACGCCGCCGGCAGGCACAGCAGCACCAGCAGGCCCATCACCTGCATCGCGGTGGCCCAGCCCACGCCGATCATCAGCGCCGCGGCCACCGGTGCCATCACGAACTGCCCGAAGGAACCGCCCGCATTGACGATGCCCACGGCCAGCCCGCGCCGCTGCGGCGGGATCAGCCGCGTGGTGGCCGCCATCAGCACGGCGGGACCCGCCATGCCGGCGCCGCCCGCCGACAGCACGCCGATGGCCAGGATCAGGCCCCAGGTGGTCGTCATCAGCGGCGTGATGAAGGTGCCCAGCGCCACCAGGATGGCGCCGGCGAACAGCACGCGGCCGGCGCCGACCTTGTCGGCCATCGCGCCGGCGAAGGGCTGCGTCAGGCCCCACCAGAGCTGGCCGAAGGCGAAGGCCAGGCTGATGCTGCCCAGGCCCAGGCCGGTCGACGTGTTCAGCGGCGACAGGAACAGGCCCATGGTCTGCCGCGTGCCCATCGTCAGCGCGAAGGTGCCGGCCGCGGCCACCAGCACCAGCCACATTGCGGTGCGCCGCGGCGCCGTGCTTGCGTCATGCATCGTCTTCTCCATCGGACAAGGGGGACAGCAATTCCATACTTTCGTCGATCAGCGCGTGCAGCGCCAGCACGCGCTCCACGCCCAGCGTCCGGTTGATACCCTCCTGCGCCGTGCGCCAGCGCCGCTGCGCCTCCTGGCGCTTGTCGCGGCCGGCCGGCGTGATGTTGACCAGCCGGCTGCGGCCGTCGGCGCCGGCGTCCAGCGTGACCCAGCCGGCATCGATCAGCGGCCGCAGGTTGCGGGTCAGCGTGGAGGCATCGATCTTCATCGCGCGCGCCAGATCGCCCGGCCGCACCGGCGCCAGCTTGAGCACGTGCGACAGCAGCGAATACTGCGTGCCCTTCAGGCCGGTCTTGCCGACCTCGGCGTCGTAGCGCTGCGCCACCCGGCGCATCAGCTGGCGCAGCTTGATGTTGGTGCAGCCCTGCGGCTTGACAGCGTGGTCCATGCCGATTATTGTAGCTGCAACTATTGCATATGCAAGTGATACAGCACAGGAGCGCAAAGATGAGCGAACACGGCAACCAGCTGCAGGCCTGGCTGGACGAGGAACGGGAGGTCCAGGCGCGGCTGGACGCGGGCGCCGGACCCGGCGTGGTCACGCCGCAGCAGCTGGCGGGACGCAGCGGGCTGGACCTGATGCAGGCGATGCTGCGCGGCGAACTGCCCTACCCGCCGATCGCCCGCACGCTGTCGTTCCAGCTGCTGGAAGTGGACGAGGGACGGGCGCTGTTCCAGGGCACGCCGGGGCCGGACCACCTCAACCCGATGGGCGGCATCCACGGCGGCTGGTACGCGACGCTGCTCGATTCCGCGCTGGGCTGCGCGGTCCACACCATGATGCCGCCCGGCCGCGGCTACACCACGGCGGAACTGGGCGTGAACCTGGTGCGCGCCATCGGCAGCAAGGCGCCGCGGGTGCGCGCCGAAGGCAAGGTGGTCCACTGCGGCCGCCAGCTCGCCACGGCGCAAGCGCGCCTGTACGGACCCGATGGCACGCTGTACGCGCATGCCACCACCACCTGCCTGGTGTTCGAGCTGCGCTGAGGGCAGTCGGCAACAGCGAGAGCGGTCCCGCAGCCGCATCAGCTGCAGGATCCGCCGCCGCTTCAGTCGAACGCGAAGGTGTAGATCAGGTCCACCGCGGTGCGCTCGCCGGCGCGGGCGCGCAGCGTGAGGCGGCGCGAGATGTCGTAGAAGATGTTGAGCGTGCCCAGCGCGCCGCCCAGGCTGCTTTCGTAGGAGGCGTAGAAGTCGCGGGCGAAGCGCTTGCCAAGCGTCACGACCGCGCCGGCGGTGTCGTCGCGGTGCACCGACAGTTCGTCCAGCCCGAACTTGCCGGCGATGCCGCCGGAGTTGGTGCCGCCGCGCCGGCTGTTCAGCAGCGCCAGCGCCGCCTGCTGCAGCAACGCGGATTCGGCGCCGCCGCTGGCCGCCGGCTTGCCCGTGACCAGCCACGACAGGGCCTCGGCATCGGCCAGCTGCGGCTCCGAATACAGCCGCACGAACGGCGCCTGCGCCGAGCCGGTGACCAGCACGCCGACCTTCTGGTCCAGCCGCGGCCGGACCGCCAGGATGTCGAGCGCCGGGTTGTCGAGCGGGCCGGTGAAGCGCAGCACCCCGCGCTCGATCTCCAGCCGCTGGCCGTAGGCGCGGTATTCGCCGTCGACGGCGCGGATCGTCCCTTCCAGCCGCGGCGCCGTCAATGACACGCCGCTCAGCGCCAGCGTGCCGGCCAGCCGGGTGTCGATGCCGCGGCCGCTCAGGCGGAAGTCGCTGCCCAGGTCCACCTGCACCGCCACGTCCAGCGGCCGCCGCGGCGGACCGGTGTCCGGCTTCTTCTGCTTGCGCTGTTCCGAGGTCGGCGCGACCCCCGGCGAGTTGCGCACCACCACGTCCTGCCCCAGCTTGGGCGGCGTCTCGTCGGGGATGACGATCCGGGCCTGGTCCACCGACAGCTTGCCGCGGATGGTTCCGCCCTTGGGCGTGAGGGTAGCGGCCAGCTTGCCCGAGACGGTCAGCTCGCGGTCGCTGCGGATGCTGGCGCGCAGCTTGTTCAATTCCACGCTGGCCTGCAGCTGCGGCGCACCGTCTTCCCAGCGGCCCTCGCCGCTGGCCACCAGGCTGCCGCCGGCGCCGCCCTGGCCGGCGCCGTGCAGCACGAATTCCTCCACCACCAGCTGCTGGCCCTGCAGCCGCGCCTTGAGCGATCCGTTGCGCAGCTCGACGCCGTCGACCACCGAGCGCAGCGCCAGTTCGTCAGCCCGCAGGCTGCCGGCGAACTGCGGATCGGTGCGCGAGCCGCTGACCGACAGGTCCGCCACCAGCGCGCCGCGCAGCCGCCAGCCGGGCGGCGCCAGCAGCGACCAGACCGCCAGCCGCGGCAGCTGCGCCTGCAGCTTGCCGGCCAGCTGCGCGTCCTGCGGCCACAGCCAGCCGGCCGGGCCGCCGCGCACCAGCCGCGTCTGCGCGGTTGCATGGGCGGTGCCGGCCCGTTCGCTGTCCCACTCCAGGCCCAGCGTCATCGCGCCGTCGCGGCCCTGCAGCGTCAGCGTCGCGGTGCGCACGCCGGCCGCCACCCGCGTGGTCGCGCCCTCGGCGTTTTCCACCTGCACCGTGATGTCGCCGGAACTGCGCGCCAGGCTGGCGTCCAGCCGCATGCCGGCGCCCAGCTGCGCGTTCCAGCGGGCGTCGAACACCAGGTTGCCGGTGAGCGCCGAGCCGGCCAGTTGCGGCCCACCCGCCAGTTCGACCCAGGCCATCGGCAAGCCGGTCAGGCGGCCGGCGGTCTGCAGTTCGCCGCCGCCCCAGCGCACCGGATCCCAGGCCAGCAGCGCGGTGCCGGCGGCCGGCCCCGGCGCGGTCAGCACGGCCTGCCCGGCGGCCACTTCCAGCCGGCCGGCACGCCAGAGCGCATCGACGCCGCCTTGCGCGTCGGCCCGCCACTGCCCCGGGCCGATCGCCGGGTCCTGCACCGACAGCTTGAGCGTCGCCAGCTTGGCCCGCCAGGCGCCACCCGACCGGCCGCCGCGACCGGCCGCGTCCAGCGCGAGCCGGCGCTGGCCCTGCTGCGCCTTCGCCTGCAGCACCAGCGCCGCATCGGCCAGGCGGCCGTCGACCACCACGCGCGTCTCGCGCAGGGTCCAGGTCGGCGAGCCGGCGGCCGCGCTCGACGCCTGCAAGGTGAGCAGCGGCGATGTGAGCGCGCCCTGCACCGCCGGGTCCTTCCAGCCGCCCTGCCACTTGCCGTCCAGCGTGGCCTGGCCGCCGGCGCGCCAGGCGCCCAGCGCCGCCGGCACGAAGGGCAAGCCCTGCAGCCAGCGCTGCGCCAGCGCGAGATTGCCGGCCTGCAGGTTCAGCGTGCCGTGGCCGCGGGTCTCGGCGATCTCGCCGTCGGCCCGGGCCTGCAGCCCCGGCGCCTGCAGCTGCAGCTTGCCGCTGCCGGAGCGGGCGGCGGGCCGCGCCGTCAGTGCGCCCTGCAGCAGCGCGTCGCTGGTGCGCAGCCGCAGCGCCGGCAATTCGAGCACGCCCTCGGACCAGTTGCCCTGCGCCGTCAGCTCGCGCAGGTCCAGCGGCGCCACGCCCGCGGCCAGCTTGGCAGGACGCGCCGGGCCGTCGGCCGTCAGTGCCGCATCGAAGGCGATCCCCTTGCCCTGCTGGCGCAACTGCAACTTGCCACCAAGCGAACTGGCCGCGAGCTTGCTGTGCAGCGCCGCGGGATTGACGTTGCGGATGCTGCCGTCGGCGGTCCAGCCGTCGCCGGACCAGCGGCCCTCGGCCTGCACGCTGCCGCCGCCCATGCCCGCCTGCAGGCTGCGCACCAGCGCCACGCCGCCGCGCCACTGGCCCTGCGCCTTGAGCTGGTCCAGCGGCAGCCGGCCGCTGTCCCACGGACCGGGAATGGCATTGCGCAGGTCGGCCTGCAGCGCCCAGGTGGCGCTGCCGGCGGGCTGCACCTGCAGGTCGCCGGACAGCTGCGTCTGCGGCGCCTGCGCCCAGAAGGCGTGCAGGTCGATCGCCTGCAGCCGCGCCTGCGCCTGCGGCAGCGGCTGCGGCGCCCACGGCGTGACGACGGCGGTGACCGTCGCGCCGGGCGCAGGTGACGGCTGCGTCGCAGTTGCGGCCACCAGTCCCACCCGCGCCTGCGCGACCAGCTTCTCCAGTGGACCGCTGGCGCTGGCGCTGAAGGCCAGCGGCAGGCTGGCGGTGCTGCCCGGCACCGAGGTCGTCACCGTACCCTGCAGCTGCGCATCGACCTTCATCGGGGCCTGGCTGCCGACCGCGGCCCGGCCGCTGTACTGGCCCGAGCCTACCGTCAGCGCGCTGATCCGCAACTGGTGGCCGCCGCCCGAAAACAGGTAGTCGCCGGCCAGCCCGCTGGCCTCCAGCTTGGTGGCGCCGTCCCACTGCAGGCGGCCGATCGTGACCTTGTCCAGCGTCAGCCGCAGGCCCGGGTCCAGCGAAGCGGGAGGCCTGGGCGGCTGGCCGGTCGGCGGGCGCCGGTCGGTGACTTTCACGCTGGCGGCGCTGAGCCTGGGCAGCCGCAGTTCGCCGGCCAGCAGGAACTGCGGGCTCCATTGCACGGCGAGGTCGCCGGCCTCCACCTTCAGCCCGTCGCGCTCCCACACCAGCCGCTGGATCCGCAGCCCCGAGCGCAGCGAGCCGCTGACGCCCTCGGCCACCACCGGCTGCCAGCGGCCAACGCGCTCCAGCGCCCAGGCCAGCGAGCCCTCGGTGCCGGACCACCACCACAGGCCGCCGGACAGCAGCACCAGCACCATGAGCACGACCAGCAGCCCGATCGCGAGCGCCCTGGCGGTGGCGGCAAGCAGGCGACTCAAAACTGGAACCCCACCGACAGGTGCAGCCGCAGCTTGCGCGGCTTCAGGCCGTAGGCGATCGCGCCCTGCACCGGGCCGATCGGGCTGCGCCAGCGCACGCCGGTGCCGACGCCGACCACCGCCCGCAATTCGCTCACCCGGTTGGCGACGGCGCCGGCATCGACGAACAGCAGGCTGTCGAATTCGCTGTCCACGCCGCCGCGCCGGATCGGCCGCTGCCACTCGACGCTGCCCACCGCCAGGTAGCGGCCCGGGCCGACGTCGCCGTTGGGCAGCGCCACGCCGATGTCGCGAAAGCCGTAGCCGCGCACCGTGGTGTCGCCGCCGGTGCGAAACAGCTGCGTCGCCGGCAACTGCGCCGACGGCCGCGCCAGCACCGCGCCGCCCTCGGCGCGCAGCTGCAGCCGCCCGCGCGTCAGCGGCCGCAGCCACAGCCAGCGCACCAGCGTGCGCTGGAACGGTGCGCGGTCCGAGCCCAGGGTGAGACCGCCGCCCAGCTCGACGCCGACGCCGAAGCCCGAACTGGCGGTCGGCAGGCTGTCGAAATAGCGGCCGGTCCAGACGTAGTTCATGCTCAGCGCCGAGCCGGCGCCGGACTCCGCGCTGCTCAGGGGCAGGCCGGTGGCGCTGGTCACGCTGGCGCTGTCGTATTGCAGGTAGACGTTGCGGTCGATGTGGTCCTGCGAGCGGAAGCGGCCGAAGCGCAGCCGCCGGCCCTGCGTCACCAGGTCGCCGTCCTCCAGCCGCTCGGCGCGCCCCAGCACGCTCCAGCGCCAGCCGGACTCGTCCGGAATGGCGGTCCACTCGCTCTGCAGGTACGGCACCTTGCGATCGAGCTGCAGCGAGGTGGTCGCGCGCCAGCCGATGCCCGGCACCCGGTTGTGCGTGTGCTCCAGCGACAGCCGCGGGCCGGCATCGGTGGTGATGCCGGCGCCCAGCACCACCTTCTGCAGCTTGGCCTCGCGCACCGTGATCTGCACCGGCACTGCCGCCGGATCGGCTTCCGGGTCGACGAAGATGAAGGCCGAGTCGTAGTAGCCGCTGCCGGTCAGGCGCAGCTGGGCCTGCACCAGCTGGTCGCGGTCGTATTCGCTGCCGGGCGCCAGCCGGGCGAAGCGCGGCACCAGCCGCGGGTCGTAGCGCTCCACTCCCGTCACCTGCTGCTGGCCCAGCCGGAACACCGGGCCGGAATCGAGCTTCAGTCCCAGCCCGACCCGATGCGTGGCGGCGTCCACGTCGGCCAGGCTCTCGCTGATGCGGCCGGCCAGGAAGCGCTTGGCCGCCAGCCGGCGCAGCGCCTGCGCCTTGGCGTCGTCCCAGCCGCCCTGGGTGAAGCCCTGGCCGGTCGGCAGGCCCCAGCCGCTGCGGATGCCCTCGCGCTGCCGGACCGTGTCGGCGTCGGTGGCCGTCGCGATCGCGCCGTCGAAGCCGATGTCGACCGCGCCGACCACCGTCTTCTCGCCCAGCGCCACCTCGACCACCAGCCGCGGACGGGTCCCGGCCTCGCGCCGGATCGTCACCGTGGGCGTGAAATAGCCGAGCGTGCCCAGCAGCTCGCGG
This sequence comes from Caenimonas terrae, assembly GCF_042655405.1. NCBI lineage: Bacteria > Pseudomonadati > Pseudomonadota > Betaproteobacteria > Burkholderiales > Comamonadaceae > Caenimonas > Caenimonas terrae. Next base: position 832,742 of record NZ_JBHSMF010000006.1, read on the forward strand.
GCGTCGCGCTCGGCCAGCATCGCCAGCCGGGCCAGCTCGGCTTCATCCAGGTCCGGCACCTCGCGGTAGCGGCGCAGGTCGAGGTGGCGCTCCAGCAGGTCCTTGGCCGGCGCCGGCGCGCGGATCTCCAGGTCGAAGGACGGGCCGGGCGCCGGCTCGGCCTGGGCCCGCGCGGCCGCCGGCACCAGCGAGGCGGCCAGCAGCAGGCAGGCCGACAGGCAGGATCGAAGAAAGGGACCGGGCATGCAGGAGTGTCGCTTGTGTCGGTGGGGCCCGCGGAATCATGGGGGAGTTCGCAGCCGGACCGTGTAGGCGCAGTCCGATAGTGCGGATAATGGCGCCATGAGATTCCTCCACACCATGCTGCGGGTCGGCGACCTGCAACGCTCGATCGACTTCTACACCCGGGTGCTGGGCATGAAGCTGCTGCGCACCACCGAGCGGCCCGAGCAGAAATACTCGCTGGCCTTCGTCGGCTACGGCAGCAATCCCGAGCAGGCCGAGATCGAGCTGACCTACAACCACGGCGTGGCGAGCTACGAGCTGGGCACGGCCTACGGCCACGTCGCGCTGGGCGTGGCGGACGTGTACGCGGCCTGCGACAAGATCCGCGCCGGCGGCGGCAACGTCACCCGCGAGCCGGGCCCGGTCAAGGGCGGCGACACCGTGATCGCCTTCGTCACCGACCCCGACGGCTACAAGATCGAGCTGATCGAGCGCAAGGGCGAGGCCGGCTGAAGGCTCAGCGGCCCGGGGGGCCGCCGCGGTGCAGTTGCTCGCGCTGCTGGGGCGTGAGGACGGCGTCGACGCGCTTCTGGGCTTCCAGCGAATTGACGAACATCTGCTTGCGCAGGTCGGCCATCGCGTCGTAGTTCCTGCGCGCGGCCTGTTCGTCGAAGCGGCCGGCCGGCCCGTCCATGGAGCGCCAGCCGATTTCCTGCATCTGCTGCATCAGCGCAAACTGCTTGGGCGTGAATTCGCGCTGGATCGCGGCGATCTTCTCGCGCTGCTCGGCGCTGAGGTCGGACACAGCGGCGCTGCAGCCGCCCGGTCCGTAGCCCTGCATCATTCCAGCGCCCGGGCCGAAGCCGCCGCCCATCATCCCGGGGCCCATGCCCCAGCCAGGTCCGGGACCGTAGCCGCCGGGGCCATAGCCGCCCATCATGCCGGGACCCATCATCGGATAGCCGCCCGGGCCCCAGTTGCCGCCCATCATGCCGGGGCCGCCATAGGGCTGGCCGCAGGCCGACGCACCCAGGACCAGGCCGGCCGCGACCGCCAACAGTGCTCGCTTCATGAATCTCTCCTTGAGGAACGCGATGCCCCAGCTTAGGCATCTGCATCCGAAGCGGGTTTGCGCGAGGTCAAGCCCCGCGCAACTGCACGGCCGCCCGCGCCAGCTGCGTGATGCGCGCCCAGTCGCCGCCGGCCACCGCATCGGCCGGCGTCAGCCACGAGCCGCCGACGCAGGCCACGTTGGACAGCGCCAGCAACTCATGCGCATTGGCCGCCGTCACGCCGCCGGTGGGACAGAAGCGCACGTCGCCGAAGGGCCCCTGCCAGGCCTTGAGCATGGCGGCGCCGCCGGCCTGCAGCGCCGGAAAGAACTTCAGCTGCGAATAGCCGTCTTCCTGCGCCGCCAGGATCTCGCTGCCGGTGGCCACGCCGGGCAGCAGCGGCAGGCCCAGCTCGTGGCAGGCCTTGCCGATGGCATGGGTGTAGCCGGGGCTGACGGCGAAGCGCGCGCCGGCCATGGCCGCCGCCTGCGCATCGGCGGAACTGCGCACCGTGCCGGCGCCGACCAGCGCCTGCGGCACGTCGCGGGCGATGCGCTCGATGCAGGCCAGCGCCACCGGCGTGCGCAGCGTCACTTCCAGCATGCGGATGCCGCCGGCCACCAGGGCCCGGGCCAGCGGCACCGCGTGCGCGATGTCCGCCAGCACGATCACCGGGATCACCGGCGCATCGGTCATCACCTGCAGCGCGGTGAGGGCTTCAACAGGCCTGTCCCGAGCTTCGTCGACGGGCTCAGCCCGAACGGTGGGATTTACAGCCATGTGCAGGCTCCTTCTTCTGCCAGCAGCGCGTCGCGCCGGAATGCGCCGAACAGTTCGCGGCCCATGCCCTGCGCGTTGGCCGCGCGCAAGGCCTCGGGCATGGGCTGCGTCTCGCGCGCCTGCCACTCGGCCGGCGGCACCAGCGCCTGCAGCGTGCCGGCGTCGGCGTCCAGCCGCACGACGTCGCCATTGCGCAGCTTGGCCAGCGGGCCGCCGGCCGCCGCTTCCGGCGACACGTGGATCGCCGCCGGCACCTTGCCCGAGGCGCCGCTCATGCGGCCGTCCGTGACCAGCGCCACCCGGAAGCCCTGCCCCTGCAGCACCGCCAGCGGCGGCGTCAGCTTGTGCAGTTCCGGCATGCCGTTGGCCTGCGGCCCCTGCCAGCGCACCACGCAGACCAGGCCCTGGGCAGCGCTGGCGCTGCAGGCGCGCTCCAGTTCGCCGGCCGTGAACGCCTTGAGCAGTTCGTCCTGGCTGTCGAAGACGCGGGCCGGCGCCTCGATCACATGGCGGTCCTGCGGCACCGCCGACACCTTGATCACGCTGCGGCCCAGGTTGCCGGTCAGCAGCTTCAGCCCGCCGCTGGCGCTGAACGGATCGCCGGCCGGCCGCACCACGCCGGTCTCGCGCGAGGGGCCGATCTCGGTCCACTGCAGTTCCCCACCCTCGTCCTTGCCCGGCAGGTCGGGCAGCAGCACCGGCTCGCGCGTGTATTCGCGGATGCCGCCTGCGCGCACCGTCAGCACGTCCTCGTGCATCAGGCCGGCGTCCAGCAGTTCGCGGATGACGAAGCCCGGCCCGCCGGCGGCCTGGAACTCGTTGACGTCGGCGCTGCCGTTCGGATAGACGCGCGCCAGCAGCGGCACCGCCGCCGACAGCTGCGCGAAGTCGTCCCAGTCGATCGCGATGCCGGCCGAGCGGGCCACCGCCACCCAGTGGATCAGGTGGTTGGTGGAGCCGCCGGTGGCCAGCAGCGCGCACATCGCGTTGACGATCGCGCGCTCGTCCACCAGCCGGCCGATCGGCGTGAAGCGCTGGCCCGTCCTGACGATGCCCAGCACGGTGCGCGCCGCCTCGCGCGTGAGCTGTTCGCGCAGCTCGTTGCCGGGATTGACGAAGGCGGTGCCGGGCACGTGCAGGCCCATCGCTTCCAGCAGCATCTGGTTGCTGTTGGCGGTGCCGTAGAAGGTGCAGGTGCCGGGCGCGTGGTAGGCCTCCTGTTCCGCCTTGAGCAACTCGGCGCGGCCAACCTTGCCTTGCGCCGCCAGCTCGCGCACCTTGGACTTCTCGTTGTTCGACAGGCCGCTGGTCATCGGGCCGGCCGGCACGAACACGGTGGGCAGGTGGCCGAAGTGCAGCGCGCCGATCAGCAGGCCCGGCACGATCTTGTCGCACACGCCCAGCATCAGCGCGGCGTCGAACACGTCGTGGCTCAGCGACACGGCGGTGGCCATCGCGATGACGTCGCGGCTGAACAGGCTCAGCTCCATCGCCGGCGTGCCCTGCGTCACGCCGTCGCACATCGCCGGCACGCCGCCGGCCACCTGCGCGGTGGCGCCATGGCGGCGCGCCTCGTCCTTGATGAGGGCGGGATAGGCGCCCAGCGGCGTGTGCGCCGACAGCATGTCGTTGTAGGCGTTGACGATCGCGATGTTGGGCGCGCGCTCGGCCACCACCCTGAACTTGTCGTTGGCCGGCAGGCCGGCGAAGGCATGGGCGACGTTGGCGCAGCCGAGCCGGTCGGCGCCGCGGTCGCGCGCCGCCATCCGGTCGACCAGGGCGAGGTAGGCGCGGCGGGCCGGTTCGCTGCGCTTGCGGATGCGGTCGGTGACGGCCGCCAGCGCGGGATGGAGTTGCATGCGGATGGTCTCCAGAGTCGGATTCCGATCCTACCCCGCGCATCGGGGGCGCGGTTACAAGGCGGTTACCGCGATTTGAAGGCGGACATCCGGACGCAGAAGACGCAGAAGCAACGCAGAAATCGCAAAAAAGACAGAGTAAGGAGGAAGACGAGCGCCCCTGCTCATCCACATTTCTTGTCTCCCCCTTCTGCGTCTTCTGCGTTGCTTCTGCGCCTTCTGCGTCCTTGCCCCCGCTCCCTGTCCCCGGCTTCCTGTCCCCGCTTCCTGTCCCGGCATTCAAGACGTGGGTAAAGTCGAGGCATGAGCGAGAGCGTGAAGCCGCTGCGCGACCCGCAGCCCCTGCTGGAGAAAGCCCTGCGCGACTGGGGCGGCCACAGCGACCTGTGGATCTTCGGCTATGCATCGCTGATCTGGCGGCCGGAGTTCGACTACGCCGAGCGGCGCCCGGCCCGCGTGCACGGCTGGCACCGGGCGCTCAAGATGTGGAGCCGCATCAACCGCGGCACGCCGGAGTGCCCGGGCCTGGTGTTCGGCATGCTGTCGGGCGGCAGCTGCCAGGGCATGGTGTTCCGCATCCCGAAGAGCCAGGGCCGCGACACGCTGGGCCGGCTGTGGCAACGCGAGATGGTCACCGCCGTCTACGACCCCAAGTTCCTGGCCTGCCACACCACCCACGGGCCGGTGCGGGCGCTGGCCTTCACGCTGTCGCGCAAGAGCCCCAGCCACACCGGGATGCTGAGCGAGGACGAGTACCGGCGCATCTTCGCGACCGCCACCGGCATCTACGGCACCACCCTGGACTACGTGCAGGCGACGCTGGACGAACTGCGGCGCCACAACATCCGCGACCGCCAGCTCGAACGGCTGCTGCACGCTGCGCGCCACAAGGGCTGAACCTCAGCGGCCGGCCAGCAACCGTTCGGCCCGCGCCAGGTCCGGCAGCGTGTCGATGTCGGCGACGATGCCCGGGTCCTGCAGCTCCAGCTCCAGCGCGCGGTCCGCCATCCGCTGCGCCCGCACCACCAGCGCCGCGCCCTGCGCGCCGCTCAGCAGCAGCAGGTCCTGCAGGCAGTGCGCGGCGAAGCCGACCGGATGCCCCTGCATGCCCTGGTACATGGGCAGCACGACGCCGTGGGAAGCCAGCGCGGCCGCCACGCTGCGCAGGCTCTCGGCGCGCACCAGCGGCAGGTCGCCCGGCAGCACCAGCCAGCCGCCGGCGTCGCGGGTGGCGCGCACGCCGGCGGCGATCGAATCGCCCATGCCCTCGTGCCCGGCGTCCTCCACATGCCAGCGCAGCCCGCTGTCGCGCACCGCTTCCAGCGTGTGCTGCAGCACCGGCTTGCCGGCCAGCAGCGCCTGCAGCTTGGAGCCGCGCCCGCCGGAGGCGACGAAGCGCTCGCCCCGGCCCGAGGCCAGCACGATCACCGCCGGCCCGGCGTCGGCGCTCACGCCGCGCGGATCGCCTCGGCCGTCATCGGCAGCTGGCGCACCCGCTTGCCGGTGAGCGTCGCGACCGCGTTGGCGATTGCCGGCACGACCACCGCCGTCGCCGGTTCGCCGATGCCGCCCGGCTTCTCGCTGCTGTCGACCAGGATGATGTCGATGGCCGGCGCTTCGTTCATCCGCACCACCGGGAATTGGTGGAAGTTGGTCTGCTGCACCCGGCCCTTGTCCAGCGTGATCTCCTGCATCAGCGCGGCGCCCATCCCGAACGCGACACTGGACTGGATCTGCGCTTCCACCGTGTCCGGGTTGACCATGCGGCCGACGTCGGCGGCGACGGTGACGCGATGCACCTTCACCGCGCCGTCCACCAGGCTGACCTCGGCCACCTGCGCCATGTAGGTGTCATAGCCTTCCATCAGTGCAATGCCGCGGGCGCGGCCCGCCGGCAGCGGCGTGCCCCAGCCGGCCTTGTCGGCCGCCAGCTTGAGCACGTTGGCGAAGCGCGGCTGCGAGCCCAGCATCGACATCCGGTAGGCGTACGGGTCCTGGCCCGCCTCCTTGGCCAGTTCGTCGACGAAGCTCTCGTTGGCAAACGCGTTGAGCAGGTGGCTGACCGAGCGCCAGTAACCGACTCGCAGGCCGGAATCGTGCTTGACGTAGTCGTGCTGCAGCGCCGGGATGGCATACGGCGCCAGCGCCGCCTCCGTCATCAGCGGATCGTTCATCTGCGGCGGCAGCCCGAACACCCGGCCGGTGACCGATTGCGAGGTCATGCGGAAGGTCATCGCCGTGGGCTTGCCGTCGGCGCCCAGCGCGGCGGCCATCTTGTGCAGCGCCTGCGGCCGGTAGAAGTCGTGCGTCATGTCGTCCTCGCGCGACCACACCAGCTTGACCGGCCGGTTGATCGCCTTGGAGATCTGCGCCGCCTGCACGATGAAGTCCAGGTCGATGCGGCGGCCGAAACCGCCGCCCAGGAAGGTGGTCTGCACCGCCACGTCCTGGGGCTGCATGCCGACCGCGGCCGCGACCGCGCCCTGCGCGCCGTCCTGCCATTGTGTCGGGCCGATCAGCAGCATCTTGCCGCCGGCGTAGGAGGCCGTGAAATTCATCGGCTCCAGCGGCGAGTGCGACAGCAGCTGGCTCACGTACTCGCGCCGGACCACCCGCGGCGAAGCGGCGATCACCGCCTGCGCGTCGCCGACCTTCTTGATCGGCAGGGGCGTGCCCGACACGGAGGCCGCGCGGATGCCTTCCAGCATGCTCTTGTTGTTCAACGCGGCACCGGCGCCTTCGTCCCAGACGATGGCCAGCTGCTTGCGCGCCTGGTTGGCGCGCCACCAGCTGTCGGCGACGACCGCGATGCCGTCCGGGATCTGCACCACCGCGACCACGCCGGGCATCCGCCTGGCCTTCTCCGCGTCGAAGCTCCTGACCGTGCCGCCGATCACCGGGCACTGCTCGAGCGCCGCGTAGACCATCCCCGGCAGCTTGACGTCGATGCCGTATTCGGCGGTGCCGTTGGTCTTCGCGGGGGTGTCGAGCCGGGGGGTGCGCTTGCCGACGATGCGGAACTGCGACGGGTCCTTGAGCGCGACCTTCTCCGGCACCGGCAGCTTCGACGCCGCCTGCGCCAGTTCGCCATAGGTGGCCTGGCGGCCGTTCGGCCCCAGCACCATGCCGTTGTCGGCGCGCAGCTGGCTGCGGTCCACGTTCCATTTGGTCGCAGCGGCGCTGATCAGCATTTCCCGGACCTGGGCCCCGGCGGTGCGCAGCTTCTCCCAGCCGTCGCGCACCGAGGTCGAGCCGCCGGTCAGCTGCGGCCCGCCCAACAGCGCGTTGCCGTACAGCGCCTTGTCGGGCGGCGCCATCGCCACCTTGATGCGGCGGATGTCCACGTTCAGTTCCTCGGCGATCAGCATCGGCATCGAGGTGTAGACCCCTTGCCCCATCTCGGAGCGGGCCGAGATCAGCGTGATGGTGTTGTCGTCGCCGATGTGGACCCAGGCATTGGGCGTGTAGAGCGTGCCGGCGGCGGCGGCATCCTTGATCGCCGGCACCGAGAAGCCGACCAGCAATCCGCCGGAGACGACGGCGGCGGTCTTGATGAAATCGCGCCTGGAGCTTTGTGCGATGGTGTTCATGATGTGCTCCTTATGCACGCATTGCGGCGGCGGCGTCTTTGATGGCGGCGCGGATGCGCGGATAGGTTCCGCAGCGGCAGATGTTGCCGCTCATGGCAGCGTCGATATCGGCATCGCTCGGATTCTTGTTCTTCGCCAGCAGCGCCGTCGCACTCATCAGCTGGCCCGACTGGCAGTAGCCGCACTGCGGCACGTCGTGCTTGATCCAGGCGACCTGCAGCGGATGCGAGTTGTCGCGCGGCAGGCTTTCGATGGTGTTGACCTTCTGGCCCTGCACCGCCGACAGCGGGGTCTGGCAGGAGCGCACCGGCGCGCCGTTGAGGTGCACGGTGCAGGCGCCGCACAAGGCCATGCCGCAGCCGAACTTGGTGCCGGTCAGCCCCAGCTCGTCGCGGACCACCCACAGCAGGGGGGTGTCCGGCTCCGCCTCGGCGGACACGCTCTTTCCATTCAGGTTGAAGTTCACGCTCATCTTGCTCTCCTTTGTTGGGCGCGGTTGGTTTCGACAGCCGAGGCTAGGCGGTTGCCGGGAAATGTTGATCGGGTAAACCCTTGACTGATGAGCCAATCGCAATTTGAGACGCGGAAACCGGAAGTACGGCCTTCCATATACTGGGCCAATGACGACGACGGACATCTCCCAGCTGCGCAAAAGCTACGAACGCGCCGAACTGAGCGAGGAGGCGTCGCGCGCGGACCCGCTCGACCAGTTCGGCCAGTGGCTGCAGGAAGCGATCCAGGCGCAGGTGCCCGAACCCAACGCGATGACGCTGGCCACCGTCGGCAGCGACCTGCGCCCCAGCACCCGGATCGTGCTGGTCAAGGGCTACGACGCCGCCGGCATCGTCTTCTTCACCAACTACGAGAGCCGCAAGGGCCTGGAGCTGGCCGGCAACCCATATGCCGCGCTGCAGTTCCACTGGGTCGAACTGGAGCGGGTGGTGCGCATCGAGGGCGTCGTGGAAAAGACCTCGGCCGCCGAGAGCGACGCCTACTACGCCAGCCGGCCGCTGGATTCGCGCATCGGCGCCTGGGCCAGCCCGCAGAGCCAGGTGATCCCGGGCCGGGCCACCCTGGTGGCCAACGCGGCGAAGTACGGCGCCCAGTTCATGCTCAACCCGCCGCGGCCGCCGCACTGGGGCGGCTACCGGCTGGTGCCGGACGAATGGCAGTTCTGGCAGGGACGCAAGAGCCGGCTGCACGACCGCCTGCGCTACAGCCAGCGCGATGGCCAGTGGCTGCGCGAGCGGCTGGCGCCCTGACGCAATCCAACACACACGCTGCCGCCGGGCAAGGGGCAAAATCGGCCGTCCATGTTCCAGGGAATGCAATGAAACCGATCTCAGTCCACGTCGTCGACATCGCCAACGGCGTCGTCGCCCGCGGCATGCGCGTGCAGGTGGTCAGCCTCGATGCCGGGGGCGAGACCGTGCTGGAAGGCACGGTGGGCAACAACGGGCTGGTGGAAGACCTGGACCGGCCCGACCGCATTCCGCCCGGCCAGTACGAGCTGCGGCTGCACGTCGCGCAGTATTACCGCGACCGCGGCACCGTGCTTCCCGAGCTGCCCTTCATGGACGTGCAGGTGTTCCGCTTCGGCATGTTCGACGGCCGCCAGCACTACCACCTGCCGGTCAAGCTCTCGCCCTGGGGCATGAGCCTGTTCCGCGGCGCCTAGCGACGGCCGGGCGGGCTCAGGCGTCCGCCGCGTAGCTCAGCTGCCCGTCGACGATGCGCGCCGGCGAGGTGAACGGATGCACCGTGCTGTGGGTGGCGTCCAGGATGTGGACCACCTCGATGCCGCGCGCGAGCAGCACGTCGGCGATCAGCGAGCGATGGCAGCGCCACCAGAGCACCTCGGCGCACATCAGCGCGACGCGCCGGTGCGCCGCGAACGCCAGCAGTTCGGCCAGGCCTTCGGCGAACTCGCTGCTGGCCAGGTAGTCGGCGTAGCCGCGGAACGAGGCGCTGCGCCAGCCCGTGTTCGGGGAATCGGGCTGCACCCGGCGCCGGCCGCCGAGCCGGGGCAGCCACTGGTAGGCGATGCCATGCGCGGGCAGGCTCTGCTCCAGCGCGTCGCGCGCGAACTGCGGATGGCGCCGCGAACCGGGAAAGCGCCGCACGTCGGCCACGCCCTCGATCCGGTAGTGATCGAGCAGGCCCAGCAATTCCTCCAGCGCACGCGTGGAATGGCCGATGGTCCAGACCGTGGCCACGCCGCCGGTGTCATCTGCCATGGCTCATCCGATCCGGTGCAGTGCAGCGCCCTTGTGCAGGGCCACGTGATCGCTCTTGTCGCTGCGGATTTCGTACTGGGGATCGGCCGGGGTGCAGCGATGGATGTGGCCCTTGTAGTCGGTGTCGCTGGTGTGAACCTTCACGATCCGGCCCGTCACGTGCCCCGCCTCCGAATTCCAGCGGACATGGTCGCCGACCTTGAATTCATGCGCCACGATGGCCTGCGCCGCTAGCTCTTCACCAGATCGGCGAAGGTCTTGCGGAACTTCGCCACCTTGGGCGCCGCGACCGCAACGCAGTAACCCTGGTAGGGGTTCTTCTCGAAGAAGTCCTGGTGGTACTCCTCGGCCGGCGAGTAGTTGGCCAGCGGCAGCACCTCGGTGACGATCGGCTTGCCCAACAGGTTGTCCCTGGCCATTTCGGCGATCAGGTCCTGCGCGACCTGCTGCTGCTCCGGCGTCGTGTAGTAGATGCCGCTGCGGTACTGGGTGCCGCTGTCGTTGCCCTGGCGGTTCAGCGTGGTCGGGTCATGGACCACGAAGAAGATCTCAAGGATCTGCCTGGTGCTGATCTGCTGCGGGTCGTAGCTGAGCTTGACCACCTCGTTGTGGCCGGTGGTGCCGGTGCAGACCTGCTCGTAGCTGGGCCGCTGCGTGTGGCCGTTGCTGTAGCCGGACTCCACATCGGTGATGCCGCGCACCTTCACGTACACCGCCTCGGTGCACCAGAAGCAGCCGCCGCCCAGCACGATGGTTTCGCTTGCGCTCATGGGAAATCTCCATCGAAAGGATCGCCATGTTACGCCGCGATCGCGCGCTCCGTCCGCACTTCAGTTGCGGCGGCCGGCCTTGCTCTTGGAGCCGCGCATCGGGCCCACGGCGCGTCGCATGATGCGCAGCAAGACCAGCATCACGACCGCTCCGGCGATCGCCATGCCCAGCGAACTCAGGCGGAAATCCTTGTCGTTCACGACCCCCTTGGCGCTGATCATCGCGGCCACGAAGTCGCCGCCGATGAAGGCACCGAACATGCCGACCAGGACGTTCTCGATCATGACGATGCGCCCCTGGGCCGCCACCATGAACGAAGCGGCGGCGCCGATCAGTGCGCCGACCGCGCACCAGATGAATGGATTGATACCTTGCTCCTTGAGACCGGACCATCATGCGCCCAATCGCCGGCGCCGGCCGCGGCCGGGTCAATGCCCTTCGTATTGGCGACCGGCGGCAAGCAGTTCGGGGGTGCCGATCAGGCCGTTGAGGCCGTCGAAATCGAGCATCCGCGCCTGCCAGGGCGCGGTGGTGCCGTGCTGGCGCAGGCTGGCGTAATACCCCTGCAGCGTGTGGGCCACGGCGCGAGCGGTGCCACCGGGGAAGATGACGATGCGAAAGCCGCGCCGCCCCAGCTCGCCGGCATCCTGCACCGGCGTCTTGCCGCCTTCCACCATGTTGGCCAGCAGCGGCACCCGCTGGCCGAAGCGGGTGCATGCAGCGTCCATCTGCTGCGGCGTGCGCAGCGCCTCGATGAACAGGGCGTCCACCCCGCACTCGAGGTAGCACTCGGCGCGCTCCAGCGCCGCGTCCAGGCCCTCCACCGCCACGGCGTCGGTGCGCGCCAGGATCAGCGTGTCCGCCGAACGGCGCGCATCCAGCGCGGCGCGCAGCTTGCCCTGCATCTCGGCCACCGGCACCACGCCCTTGCCGTCCAGGTGACCGCAGCGCTTGGGAAAGGTCTGGTCCTCCAGCTGGATCATGGCGGCGCCGGCGCGCTCGAACTCGCGCACCGTCCGCTGCGTGTTGAGCGCATTGCCGAAGCCGGTGTCGGCGTCCACGATCACCGGCACCCGCACGCGCTCGGTGACCAGTGACAGCGTCTGCGCCACCTCGGTGGCGGTGGTCAGGCCGATGTCGGAGCGACCCAGCCGCGTGTACGCGATCGAGGCGCCCGAGAGGTACAGCGCCTCGAAGCCGGCCTGTTCCGCCACCAGCGCGCTGAGCGCGTCGTAGATGCCGGGCGCCAGCAGCGCGCCGGGTTGCGTGAGTCGTTGTTTCAGGGTCATGACGTTTCCTTGGCCAGTTGGGTGGCGAGCGTGGCGGCGGCGATGGCGCCGCCGGCGATGGCGCTGAGCAGGCCGTTGCCGGACAGGTAGCCCCAGACGGCATTGCCGGAGACGCCGCGGGCCGCGCCGCCGGCCGCCAGCAGGTTGGGCCAGGGCGTGCCGTCCTGCCGCAGCACGCGGCACTGCGCGTCGATGTCCAGGCCGCCCTGGGTGTGGAACAGAGCGCCGGTCACCTTCACGGCGCAATACGGCGCCGCCAGCCGCGTGCCGGCCAGCGTGTGGGCCAGCACCGGCGCCTCGCAGCCGATCAGCGCGGCCAGCGCCGCAACGTCCGCCGCGTGGCGCACGGCGCCGGCAGCCTCGGCGGCGACGAAGTCCGGAAAGCCGCGCGCAAATTCGAGCAGCGCGGTGTCGAACACGTTCCAGGCGATGCCGCCCGGCTGCGCCAGCACGTCCACCGCCGCTTCCGAATAGCCCTGCTTCTCGTCGTGGAAGCGCTCGCCGCGCACATTGACCTGGACCGCGCCTTCCATCATCAGGGCCCACGACACCAGCACGCCGTGCGGCACCGCCCAGGAACCGTGGCCCTGGTAGCCGCCCAGGTCGGCCAGCCGGGCGGCGAGCGCGCGGCCCCAGGCGATCGCGCTGCCGTCGTTGCCGCCGTGGCCGGCAAAGGTGGCGTCCTGCATCTCGGGCAACAGCTCGCGCACCAGCGCCGGGTTGCCGCCGAAGCCGTTGCACGCCAGCAGCACGGCGTCGCAGCGCAGCCGCTCGATGCTGCCGTCGGGGCGCTGGTAGCCCACGCCCGTCGCGCGGCCGGCGTCGACCCACAGCTCGCGCACCAGCGCGTCGCCCAGGATGGTGAGGCCGGCATCGGCGGCGGCGCGCAGCAGCCGGTCCATCAGCGCCGCGCCGGTCTTTTCCGGCACCGCATGCATCCGCAAGGCGCTGTGCCCGGGATACAGGAAGCCTTCCAGCAACTCGAACACCAGGCCATGGCGCTGCGCCAGCGCGTCGAGCGCCGGCCCGATCGCCGCGGCGTATGCATCGACCAGATGCGGCGCCGCCGTGCCGTGCGCCTTGGCCTGGATGTCGCGCGCGAACTGCTGCGCCGAATCCTCGATGCCGCGCGCCGCCTGCACGCGGGTGCCGGGCGCCGGAATGAAGCCGGACGACAACGCGGTGGAGCCGGACGGCGACGCGTCGCGCTCCAGCAGCACGCACTCGATGCCGGCGTCGGCCAGCAGCAGCGCCGCCGTCAGGCCGCAGGCGCCGGCGCCGACGACGGCCACCGGGATGTGGGGAGCGTCGGCAGGCGGAGTGCCGGCGCAGATGACCGGATTCATGGGCGGCACTTCGATCCTTCGACAGGCTCAGGACAGGCTCAGGACAGGCTCAGGACAGGCTCAGGACAGGCTTAGCTCAGTGCGAACGGGTTTCTAATTCACGCCGTCGGCCGGAACAGGTATTCGCCGCGCGGCTTGCCGATCACGTTGCCGTCCTGGTAGATCAGCTGGCCGCGCAGGAAGGTTTCCTCCACCCGCGCCGACAGCTCCATCCCCTCGAAGGGCGTGTAGCCCTGGGTCGATGGCGAGCCCTTGGCCGAGATGGTCCAGGTTTTGGCCGGGTCGACCAGCGCCAGGTCGGCGTCGAAGCCCTCCGCGATGTCGCCCTTGCTGTTCAGGCCATAGCGCTGGGCCGGGTTCCAGCTGGTCACTTTGGCCATGTGGTTGTAGCCCATGCCGCGGCGCGTGCCTTCGCTGACCAGCGCCGGCAGCAGGTACTCGGTGCCGCCAAAGCCGCTCTTGGCCATCCAGATGTTGCCGAAGTAGCGCTTGGGGATCTTCATCTCGTGGCGGCAGCAGGCGTGGTCGCTCACCACCCAGTCCAGTTCGCCGGCCAGCAGCGCGTCCCACAGGAATTCGACGTCCTCGCGCGGGCGGATCGGCGGATTGACCTTGGCCAGTTCCGCCGCCTTGCTGGTGATGTCCAGCATCAGGTGGCCGATGGTGACCTCGCGCTTGAAGTCGATGTGCGGAAAGATCTCCGACATCATGATCGCCGCCTGCACCGCCTTGCGCGACGACAGGTGCAGCAGGTTGATGTTGGGCAGCGCCGTCTCGTTGGCCAGGTAGCTGGCGATGAACACCGCCAGGCCCTCCGAATGCTGGGGCCGCGACGCGCTGTAGGCGGCCAGGCCCTTCATCGACTTGTCCTTCTGCACGATCTTGGTGTACGCCGTCATGATCTCGGCGGTCTCGCAGTGCAGCGACAGCGAGATCTGGGAAGCGCGCTCGGGCATCTTCTCGCGCGCCGCCTGGATCGCGCGCATCACGAACTCGAAGTGGGCGTAATCGTAGCGCTCGTCCTTGCCGATCATCAGGAAATCGCGCTGGCTGTCGCTGGCGCCGTGCAGGCCGTGCGAGCCGTAGAACATGAAGATCTTGAAGCTGGCGACGCCGAACTTCTCGATCAGCATCTCGATCTCGCCGTTGTGCACGCTGTCCATCGGCGCCAGGTGGAAGCCGTAGTCGACATGGAAGCGGCCCTTTGAGGTCTTGAGCACCTCGGGATAGAACTTCTTGTACGGCCCGCCCTTGTTCAGGTAGTACTGGCCGGTGCGGAAGTAGTTCAGGCTGGAGGTGACGCCGCCCATGGCCGCGGCCTTGCTCTCGCTGACCGCGTCCTCGTCCAGCGGCGAATAGATGCCGCTGTGCATGTGGGCGTCCACCACGCCGGGAAAGGCCAGCCGGCCCTGGCCGTCGTGCACGGTTTTCGCCAGCGTGACGTCGATGCCCGGCGCGACCTTGGCGAACTTGCCGCCGGCGATCGCGATGTCGCCCTCGTGCACGGTGTTGCCGTTGGGCCGCACCACGCGCACGTTCTTGATCAGGAGGTCGTAGGGTCTGGTGCTCATGAAGGTGTCCTCGGTTGGAAGCGTTGTTGCAGCTGGGCCAGCAGGCCGCCGGCCTCGACCATGTCCAGCAGGAAGTCGGGAATCGGTTCGGTCGCCAGCGCCTGGCCGCCGGCGCGCACGATGCGCCCGGCGCGGGCGTCGAAGGCGATGCGTTCGCCCTCGGTGATCTGTTCGGCCTGCGCGCAGGTGAGCAGCAGCAGGCCGACGTTGAATGCATTGCGGAAATACAGGCCGCTGTAGGAAGGCGCGATCACGGCAGCGATGCCCAGCTGCACCAGCACCGCCGCGGCCTGCTCGCGCGACGAGCCGATGCCGAAGTTGGGGCCGGCGGCGATCACGTCGCCTGCTTGCACGCTGGCCGCGAATTCCGGCCGCACCGATTCCAGGCAGTGCCTGGCGATGACGTCGATGCCGTGCTTCATGGCGTGGCCCGGCGCCAGCACGTCGGTGTCCACGTCGGCGCCGAGCCGCCAGACCCGCGCCCCGGAGGAGGAACTGCTGCCCATCGCCGTCAGTCCGCGCTGGCGCCGGTGCTGCGCACGGCCTCGGCCCAGAGCGCGCGTTCGCGCGCGAACAGCGCCTCGCTGGCCGCGGGCGGCAGCGGCATCGCGATCGCGCCGCGCTTGCCCAGTTCGGCGCGGTAGGCCGGGCTCGTCGTCAGCGTGGACAGCGCCTCCCGCAGCCGGGCCAGCGCCGGCGCCGGCGTGGCGGCCGGCGCGTAGACCGCGAACCAGACCGGCAGGTCCAGCGCCGGAAAGCCCGATTCCACCAGCGTGGGCACGTTGGGCAGCTCGGGATAGCGGGTTGCCGTGGTGACGGCCAGGGCCCGCAGCTTGCCCGCCCGGATCTGCTGCAGCACCGACTGCACGCCGTTGAGGGTGAAGCCGATCCGGCCGGCCATCAGGTCCGCCATCTGCGGCGCCGCGCCCTGGTAGGGCACGTGCAGGAATTTCACGTCGGCGGCCGAGGCCAGCAACTCGATGCTGAGGTGGGTCAGCGAACCGACGCCGTTGGAGCCGTAGGAGATCCGGCCCGGGTTGGCGCGCGCCTGCGCCAGCAGCTCCTGCAGCGACTGCGCCGGCACCGCTTCGGGATTGGCGACCAGCACGTTGGGGAAGCTGCCCAGCATGCCGGCATAGGCGAAGTCGGCGTCCGGGTCGTAGCCCAGCTTGCGGCCGCGCGCCAGCGGCTTGTTGATGAACATCAGGCCCTGGCCGGCGACCAGCAGCGTGAGGCCGTCGGCCGGGGCGCGGCCGACGTAGTCGGCTGCGATGCCGCCCGCCGCGCCGGCCTTGTTGTCGACCAGCACCGGCTGCTTCAGTTGCGCCGCCAGGCCGTCGGCCGCCAGCCGCGCCAGCGCGTCGGTCGGGCCGCCGGCCGGGAACGGCACCACCAGCCGGATTGGGCGCGAAGGATCCTGCGCGAGCGCACCCGCGCCTAGCGCCGGCAGCGCGGCGGCGGACATCCAGTGCAGCAGCGCGCGGCGGCGCGGCGCGAAGGCGGGGGCGTTCAGGTCGCTCGGCATCTCAATCTCCTTGTTGCTTGCACAGCAGCTGCCACAGCCGGCGCATCGGCACGTCGGCGCGGGCCTGCAGCAAGGCGGCGCAGAAGGCCTGCGCGTCGGGCGCGGCCGCGGTCGGCGCCGCGGCGTCGGTGAATTTGACGATGGCGGCGGCGGCGTCCAGCAGCAGGCCGGGATCGTCTGCCGCCACCAGTTCTTCGCAATGCCCGCGCCGCGACACCACGGTCAGGCGGGCGCCGCGCTTGTTGGCGCGGGTCAGCGCGGGGTCGATCTCCACCTGCACCAGCGCTTCCAGCCGGCGCAGTTCGGCGTCCATGAAGCGCGGGGCCTCGTAGCTGGCCGGATCGAGCGCGCCGAAGCGCAGCATCGCGGCCACGCCGAAGCTCAGGCTGAACTGCGCCGCCAGCAGCGTGGCCGGCTGCGGATTGCTGCAATAGACGGTCGCTTCCTCGTAGATCGTCAGCACGATGCGGTGGATGCCTTCGGTCTGGCCCTGCAGCTGCTCGCGGATGCGCTGCGCGGCGACGGCACCGTAATGCACGTGGCGCACCGCGGCGAAGGGCTTGAGGTAGGCGTCCAGCACCAGGTCCGCCGTCGGCGCCGGCGGCGGCTGGGTGGCGGCGCGGCACAGGTGCTCGGCGTACCAGGCCAGCGCGTCGGGCGGAGCGTCGATTCCGGCCTGCGCCGCCAGCGCCGAGTCCAGGCCGAGCGTCGCGCTGTGGGCCAGGTACAGGTTGCGCACGGTGCGCCCGGTGCGGATCGGCAGGTACAGGCTGGAGGGCAGCTGGCAGGCGGCGATGGCCAGCGCCTGCATCGTGCCCTCCACCGATAACCCGAGCAGCCGCGCCACGCCGGCGGCGGCGCCCAGGGCCGGCCAGTTGCCGTCCACGTGCAGGCCGGGCGCGACGCGCAGCCAGCCGCCGGCGCGCGCCCCGGTTTCGTAGCCGGTCACCAGCGCATCGACGAAGTCGCCGACCCGTGCGTCACGCTGCAGCGCCAGCGGCAGCAGCGCCGCGATCGCCGCAATGCCGGGGCGGCCGTGGGCGTAGGCATGGCCCTCGCACGCCTCGTACCAGGTCGGCGCGATCGCCAGCAGCTGGCAGGCCGCGCGCAGGCCCAGCGACCGGCCGCCCGGCATCGGGAAGTCGCCCGGCTCCAGCGCGCCGAGCTGCGCCTCCAGCGCGGCGACTTCGGGCGCGCGCCGGCCGGCCAGCAGGCAGCCGATCGAATCCATCAGGACCAGCCGCGCGTGCTGGGACACCCTGGCCGACGCATGCTTGTTGTGCCGCGCGGCGACGGCGCTGCGCAGCGCGTCCACATGCCCGGCCCATCGGTGCCATGCAACCGGCGGCGGCGCCTGCCGGCTCACTGCAGCACCTCGCGCGGGTCGGTGATGACGCCGCGCAGCGCCGACGCCGCCACCGTGTACGGCGAGGCCAGGTAGACGCTGACGGAGGGCGCGCCCATCCGGCCGCGGAAGTTGCGCGCGGTGCTGGAGATCACCGTGCTGTCGTCGGGCATGGTGCCGCCGTAGCCGGCGCAGGCGCCGCAGGCGGTGGCGAACAGTTCGGCGCCGGCATCCAGCAGCACCTGCAGCACGCCCTCGGCGCGCGCCGCCTCCTGGTCCTTCAGGCTGGCCGGAGCGACCATCAGCCGCACGCCGGCCGCCACCTTGCGCCCGCGCAGCACCTGCGCGGCGGCCCGCAGGTCCTCGAGCTTGGCGCCGGTGCAGGCGCCGATGTACGCCACCTGCACGGCGGTGCCGGCGCAATGCGAGACGCCCTGCGCATTCGCCGGGCTGTGCGGCGCCGCCACGAACGGTTCCAGCGCCGCGGCGTCGAAGCGATGGGTCTCGCAGCCGGGACCGTCGACCGCGGCATCGTCGGTGCACAGGCCCGCGATGTCCACCGCCGGCGCGCCGGTCGCGGCCAGCCAGTCCTGCGTCACCTGGTCCGGCGCCACCAGGCCGGCCTGCGCGCCCAGTTCGGCGCTCATGTTCGACAGCGTCATGCGTTCGGCCATGCCGAGCGCGCGCACCGCCTCGCCGCAGAACTCCAGCGCCTGGTACTGGCCGCCGTTCATGCCGAAGCTGCCGATCATGTGCAGCATCATGTCCTTGGCCACCACGCCGGGCCCGAGCTTGCCGTCCCACTGCATGCGGATGGTGCGGGGCACCCGCAGCCAGATCTCGCCGGTGACCACCACGCCCAGCATCTCGGTACTGCCGATGCCGAACATGTAGGCGCCGAAGGCGCCGCCGGTGGGCGAGTGCGAGTCGCCGCCGACGCAGAACATGCCGGGCCGGATGTGGCCGTGCTGCGGCACCACCACGTGGCAGATGCCCTGGCTGTCGTAGACGTGCGGCAGCTGCTGGTCGCGCGCCCAGTCGCGGGCGATGCGCACGATGCGGCGCGATTCGTCGTCCTGCTCCGGCACGTAGTGGTCCATCACCAGCACCACTTTGGACTTGTCCCAGACCTGCGCGCCCAGCGCTTCCAGCATCGGCTTGAGGCGCCGCGGCCCCGACGAATCGTGGAACATCGCCAGGTCCACCCGGCAGGTGACGATCTCGCCCGGCGCGACCGCGCTGCGACCGCTCGCCCGCGCGATCAGCTTTTGCGCGAGAGTCTGCGGGATGCGGCCCCCACGCTCCCCCACCGCGTGCGGGTCGCTGCCCCCCAAGGGTGCGCTCGCGCCTTCGGGCGGCCGTGCGGCGCTCGGATTCATTCCGGCCTGGCTCCCGAGTACTTCACCACCTTGCCCCAGCGCTGGATCTCGGCGTGGACGAAGCGGGCGAACTCCTCGGGCGAATTGCCCACCGGCGTCGCGCCCTCGGCGGCGATGCGGCGCTGCACCTCGGGCGAGGCGATCGCCTGGCGGGCGGCATCGCTGATCCGCTTGGCCAATGCCGGATTCATGTGGCCGGGCGCGAACAGGCCGAACCACGCATTCGATTCGTACCCGGGCAGCACCTCGGCGATCGCCGGCACGTCGGGAAAGGCCGCCAGCCGCTTCGGGCTGGTCACGCCCAGCGCCTTGAGCCGGCCCGCCTTGATGTAGGCCTGGGCGTTGCCGACGTTGGCGAACATCATCTCCACCTGCCCGGCCAGCACGTCCTGGATCGCCGGCGCCGTGCCGCGGTACGGGATGTTGACAATGTAGCTGCCCGACATCATCTTGAAGGCCTCGCCCGCCAGGTGCACCGACGAGCCGAGCGAGCCGATCGCGAAATTGAGCTTGCCGGGCCGGGCCTTGGCCAGCGCGATCAGCTCCCGGATGTTGTTGGCCGGCAGCGAGGGATTGGCCACCAGGATCGCCGGCGAGGTCGAGACCATGGTCAGCGGCGTGAAGTCCTTCTCCGGGTCGAACGGCAGGCTGGGATAGAGCGTCGCGTTGATCGCATGGCTGGTGAAGCTCATGAGCAGCGTGTTGCCGTCCGGCGGCGACTTGGCCACCGCGTCGGCGGCGATGTTGCCGCCGGCACCCGGCTTGTCCTCCACCAGCACGGTGCGGCCCAGGACCTTGCCCAGTTCGACCGCGAGCACGCGCGCCATGGTGTCAGTGGTGCCGCCGGCCGGCGCGCCGACCAGGATCCGGATCGGAGCGGTCTGCGCGTGCAGGGACGCAGCGGCCGCCAGCAGGCCGGTCGATGCGAGCAGAAGGAAACGTCGTTTCATCGGTTCAGACTCCAAGGTAGGCGCGGCGCAGTTCGTCGCTGCCAAGCAGTTCCGACGGCAGCCCCGAAAAGCGGATCGCGCCGTTTTCCATCACATACGCGCGGTCCACCACGTCCAGCGACTGGGCCACGTTCTGCTCCACCAGCAGCACCGCCAGGCCGCCGTCACGCAGCGAGCGGATCAGCGCGAACAATTCTTCCACCAGCAGCGGCGACAGGCCCAGCGACGGCTCGTCCAGGATCAGCAGCCGCGGCTCGGCCATCAGGCCGCGGCCGATCGCCAGCATCTGCTGCTCGCCGCCGGACAGCGTGCCGGCCAGCTGGCGCGAGCGCTCGCGCAGGCGCGGGAACAATTCGAAGGCGCGCTCCAGGTTGGCGCTTCTGCGCGCCCGCCCGCGGGTGAAGGCGCCCAGCTCCAGGTTCTCCAGCACGCTGAGGTCCGGGAAGATGCGCCGGCCTTCGGGCACCTGGATCAGGCCGGCCTTCACGACCTCGCGGTAATGCGCGCCGGTCAGGTCGGCGCCGCCGAAACGGACCCGGCCCGACCAGGGCCGGAAGATGCCGCACATCACGTTGTTCAGCGTGCTCTTGCCGGCGCCGTTGCTTCCCAGCAGCGCGACCGCCTCGCCCTCGCCCACCACCAGGTCGACGCCGCGCAGCACTTCGACCGCGCCGTAGCCGGCCTGCAGGCCCTTGATCTCCAGCAACGCCTTCACCGCGCCACCTCCGCCGCCCGCAACCGCGCCGCCGTGCCGTGGCCCAGGTAGGCCTCGATCACCTTGTCGTCGCGGGTGACCTGCGCCGGCGTTCCCTGCGCGATCAGCCGGCCCTGCGCCAGCACCCACACGTGCTGCGCCAGGTTCATCACCGCCTGCATCACGTGCTCGATCATCAGCACCGTCACGCCGCTGGCCGCGATGCTGCGCACCACCGGGATCATGTCGGCGATCTCGGCCGGGTTCAGGCCCGCCAGCACCTCGTCCAGCAGCAGCAGCCGCGGCTGGGTGGCCAGCGCACGGGCCAGCTCCAGCCGCTTGCGCCCGCCCACCGTCAGGTCGGCCGCCGGCTTGTCCAGTTGCGGCGCCAGCCCGACCTGCTGCGCCACGATCTCGGCGCGCTCCAGCGCCTCGCGCCGGCCGGCCAGCCGCATGTGGGCGCCGACCGCGATGTTCTCGCGCACCGTCTGCTGGGCGAACGGCTGCACGATCTGGAAGGTGCGCGCCATGCCGCGCAATGCGTTGCGGTGCGGCGCCCGGCCGGTGATGTCCTCGCCGCGGAACAGCACCTGGCCGCTGTCCGGCCGGATGAAGCCGGACATGAGTGCGAACAGCGTGGTCTTGCCGGCGCCGTTGGGCCCGATCAGCGCGCTCAGGCCGTATTGCGGCAGCTCCAGGCTGACGTCGCTCACCGCCATCAGGCCGCCGAAGGAGCGCGACACGCCGCTCAGCGCCAGCATCGGCTCAGCCACGGCGGCCTCCGGGCCAGCGGCGGCGCCAGCGGGCCGGAATGGCGAAGCCGGCGACGCCGCGCGGCATGAACATCATGATCAGCACCAGCACCGCGCCGTAGATCACCATGTTGATGCCGGGCAGCTGGCCGAACAGGTTGCGGGTGAAGTCGCCCAGCAGGTGCAGGGCCAGCGCGCCCAGCACCGGCCCCCACAGCGTGCCCATGCCGCCGACGATGGCCGCGACCAGCGCCTCCACCGAGGTGCCGGGACCGTAGGCGATGCCCGGGTCGATGTACTGGAACACCTGCACGTAGAAGGCGCCGCCTGCCCCCATCAGCGCGGCCGACAGCGCGATCGCCGCCAGCTTGACGCGGAACGGGTCGACGCCGACGGCGCGGGCCGCGTCCTCGTTGTCGCGCACCGCCTGCAGGTAGGCGCCGAAGCGCGAATGGCGCAGCCACGCCGTCGCCAGCAGCGCGACGACCACCATCGCCAGCACCAGCCAGAGGTAGCCGGCCCGCGAGGCGAACTGCATGTTGGCCGCCGAGGCCCGCAGCGGCACCATCAGGCCGACGCCGGCGCCGGTGAACGGCACCGACAGCGCGACGATGCGGAACACCTCGGCGAAGGCCAGCGTCACCAGCGCGAAGTAGGAGCCCTTCAGGCCGTAGCGGAACGACAGCGCGCCCACCAGCACGCCGACGGCGCCACTGGCGGCCAGGGCCAGCGGCAGCGCCAGCCAGGGGTTGAGCCCCTGCAGCTGCGCGATCGCCTGCACGTAGGCGCCGGTGCCGAAGAACAGGGCGTGGCCGAACGAGAACTGGCCGCCGAAGCCGCCCAGGATGTTCCAGGCCTGGGCCAGCAGGCATGCATAGAGCGCCATCATGGTGAAGTTCAGGACCACGCCGCTGGCGGTCAGCAGCGGCACGCACGCCACCAGGGCGGCGAACACCGCGATCGCTGCCAGGTCCCTCATGCCCTGGCCCCGAACAGGCCCTGCGGCCGCAGCAGCAGCACGGCGATGAAGATCGCGAAGATGCCGACCTGGCCCAGCGACTCGCCGAAGTACAGGCCGCCGACCGACTCCACCACGCCCACCAGCAGGCCGCCGACCAGCGCGCCGGCGAAGCTGCCCATGCCGCCCAGCACGACGATGGTGAAGGCCACCAGCACGAAGCCGCTGCCGACCTGCGGGTTGACGTAGTAGGCGGGCAGCAGGAAGCACGCGGCCGCGCCCAGGCAGGCCAGGCCGATGCCGAAACTCATGGCGTAGACGTGCTCGACGTCGATTCCCATCAGGCGCGCGCCCTGCTTCTCCCTGGCCACGGCGCGGATCGCGCGGCCCAGGTCGGTGCGCTGCATCAGCAGCAGCATCAGCGCGGACACCGCCAGCGCGCCGGCGAAGGCGATCAGCTTGGGCAGCGCGATGGTCGCCGGGCCGATCGCCACCGTCGCCAGCGTGTAGGAGGTGTCGACGGTGCGGGTGTCGCTCTTGAAGAACAGCAGCGCCAGGTTCTCCAGCACGATCGAGATGCCCAGCGTGACCAGCAGGATGTTCTCGTCCTTGCCGTGGCTGGCGCGGGCGATCACCAGCCGCTGCAGCGCGTAGCCGAAGGCGAACATGCCGGGCACGACCGCCACCAGCGCCAGGTAGGGATCGATGCCCAGCCGCTCCTTGAGCAGGTAGACCGCGTACAGCGCCACCATCAGCGCGGCGCCATGGGCGAAGTTGATGATGTGCAGCACGCCGTAGATCAGCGTCAGGCCG
This sequence comes from Caenimonas terrae, assembly GCF_042655405.1. Classification (NCBI taxonomy): domain Bacteria; kingdom Pseudomonadati; phylum Pseudomonadota; class Betaproteobacteria; order Burkholderiales; family Comamonadaceae; genus Caenimonas; species Caenimonas terrae. The sequence goes on from NZ_JBHSMF010000006.1 coordinate 855,878, forward strand.
AGGGCCACCAGCGCGTACACCGCGCCGGTGGTCAGGCCGTTGAGCACGGCCGGGAACAAGATGCCGAATTCGAGCATGAGGAGTTATTGATTCGCCCGGACGGTGCCGCATTCATCCGTTCGGACTGAGCTTGGCCTGTCCTGAGCCTGTCGAAGGGTCGAAGTCCTCGCGGGCGCTTCGACGGGCTCAGCGCGAACGGAGGTGTTATGCCCGCAGCGGGAACACCGGGTCGATCTCGCGGTACTTGCGCGGCACGATCACCTTGATGTCGTTCTTGAGCACCTGCGTCATCAGCGGCTGGGCGCCGGTGTTCTGGCCGTTGACGAACTTGGTCGGGCCGTACGGCATGAAGTGGTCCGAGAAGGTGCTGGTCTCCAGCGCGTTGGTGATGGCCGCGCGGTCGCCGCTCTTCGCGCGCTCCAGCGCGTCGGCCAGCAGCATCATCGCGGTGTAGGTGTTGAAGATCTCGTAGGTGAAGAACAGGTTCTTGGCCTCCACCCGCTTGCGCAGCTCGTGCGAGCGCTTGTCCTTGGGATTGAACCAGTGGTTGCAGTCGATGATGCCGTTGGCCGCCTCCGGAAATTCCTTGACGAACTTGTAGCTGGAGGCCGCGCCGCCCAGCACCGAATAGATCGCCTTGGGCGTCACCTTCTGCTGCTGCATGGTGCGCACCAGCAGCGCGTATTCGTTGTAGTAGTTGGCCGGGATCACGATGTCCGGGTTGATCGCCTTCATCCGCAGCACGATGTTGTTGAAGTCGCGGGTCGGGTTGGCGTGCTTGACCACTTCCTTGACCTCGTAGCCATAGCCGGGCAACTCGCGCGCCAGCAGCTGCGCCGTGCCGGTGCCGAACAGCGATTCCTCGTGGATGATCATCACGGTCTTGGCCGGCTTGCCGGCGGCGGTGTTGAGCACGTGCAGGTTGGCCACCGCGATCTCGGCGCACTTCTTGTAGCCGGGGCCGAAGCGGAAGGTGTTCTTCAGCCCGCGCTCGACGATCTGGTCGGCCACGCCCACGTCCACCACGTGCGGCAGGTTGTACTTGGCCGCGGCCTGGGTGGTGGCCAGGCAGATGGCGGACGCATAGGCCCCGAGGATGGCGCTGACGCCGGCCTCGTTCATCTTCTCCACTTCGGCGGTGCCGGCCTGCGGCGTCGATTGCGCGTCGCCCAGCAGCGCCTCGATCCTGGCGCCGCCCATCGACTTGATGCCGCCGCGCTTGTTGATGTCCTCGATCGCCATCAGCGCGCCCTCGCGGCATTGCTGGCCGGAATAGGCCAGCGCGCCGGTGACGGGATGCAGCACCCCGATCTTCACGGTTTTCGGCTGGGCGCCGGCGATGAGCGGGAAGGCCAGCGCCGAGGCGGCGGCTGCGGTCCGGGATACGAAGTGGCGACGGGTCGTCATGGGCTCTCCTAGTGAAAACTGGCGGACATGTCCTTGCGGACCCACACCTTGGCGTCGATGGCGCCAACGCGCGACAACTGCATCTGGTATTCGTAGCGGTCGGGGCGGTACAGGCCGTGCAGCCATTGCACCGGCCGCTCGTGGTCGTCGAAGACCACGCGCCGCACCGCCAGCAGGGCGGATCCGACCGCCACCTGCAGCCGCTGCGCCACCTCGGCGTCGGCCAGCCGCGCCGAGATGGTCTGTTCCGCCCGCCCGACCTTCACGCCGGCTTCTTCCAGCAGCAGCAGGATCGGCTTGCCACTGAGCTCGCGCCGGCGGAACGGCCGGGCGACGTCGGTCGGCACGTAGGTGGTGATGTGGGACAGCGGCCCCTCGCGCGTGCTGCGCATCCGCACCGCCTTCTGCACCCGGTGGCCGGGCGCGACACCGAGCGCCGCCGCCACCGCCGGCGAGGCCGGCACGGTGTCCAGCGCCAGCACCCGGACGCTGGTGTGCAGGCTCATGCTGACGATGTTTTCCAGCAGCCCGGTCAGGCCGGTGTCCGTCGCGGCCGCCGGCAGCGCGGCCCGCGCGCCACCGTCCACCGGATGGGTGCCGCGCCCGGGCTGGCGGGTGATCAGGCCCTCGCCGGCCAGCTGTTCGAGGGCACGCCGGACCGTCACCCTGGCCACGCCGAACTGGTCCATCAGCGCCAGCTCGCCGGGCAGGCCGGCGCTGAAGCAGCCGTCGGCGAGCTGCTCGCGCAGCACCAGGTAGATCCGGTGGTACTTGGGCAGCGGCAGGGTCGACGACATGGGCCATCGTAAGGAGCGCCCGAATGTTCTGTCAATAGGACAAAGCTCGACTCGCATACGATCGGCGCCATGTCGCCAGGCGAACTCAAGCCCATTCTCACCGCGCTGGTGCTGCCGCCCGCCGGCCCGCTGCTGCTGGCGCTGGCCGGCCTGCTGCTGATGGGGCGGCGCTGGCTGGGCGGCGCCATCGTCAGCCTGCTGGGCATCGGCCTGCTCTGGTTCCTCAGCTGCAATGCGGTTGGCGTGGGCCTGGCCCGCACGCTGCTGCCGCAGGTGGAACCGCTGAACGTGCGCAGCGCGCAGATGGCCAACGTGCAGGCGATCGTCATCCTGGGCGGCGGCGTCAACGGCCAGGCGCCGGAGTACGGCCGGGCGCAGCCCAGCGCGGCGACGCTGGAGCGGGTCCGTTACGGCGCCTGGCTGGCGCGCCAGACCAAGAAGCCGCTGGCCTTCGCCGGCGGCGTCGGCTGGGCCGCCGGCAGCGACATGGCGCCCGAGGCCGAGGTGGCCCGTGCCGTGCTCCACGACGATTACGGCCTGGAGCTGCGCTGGTCGGACGACCGCTCGCGCGACACGGCGCAGAACGCCACGCGCATGGCCGAAGCGATGCGCGGCGACAGGATCCAGCGCATCGCGCTCGTCACCCAGGCCTGGCACATGCCGCGGGCCCGCGCCGCCTACGAGAAGGCGGGCTTCCAGGTCACGCCGGCGCCGACCGGGTTCGCCTTTCCGCGCGAGCGCGAGCTGCTCGAATGGCTGCCGTCAGCCCACGGCCTCGATCTCTCGCGCTCGGTGCTGCGCGAATGGCTGGGACGCATGGTCGGCGCCTACTGAGGGCCGCAGCGGAGGATGGACGGGTGGATTGACGGGTGGGGGGCCGCTGGTTACATTACTAACCAGTCAGTCAGTAAGCCTCCGCCCTCCCCCATGCCGCCTCCAGCCGCCCTCACCAAGTTCCTCTCCGCCCGCAGCGACGACTCGCACGCCAAGCGCGAGCGGCGCAAGGAAGCGCGCCCGGGCGAACTGCTGGCCGCCGCGCTCGACCTGTTCGTCGAGAAAGGCTTTGCCGCCACCCGCTCCGAGGAAGTGGCCGCCCGCGCCGGCGTCTCCAAGGGCACGCTGTTCCTGTATTTCCCGAGCAAGGAAGAACTGTTCAAGGCGGTGGTGCGCGAGAACATCTCCGGCCGTTTCCAGGAATGGAACGACGAGTTCGAGTCCTTCGAGGGCGACAGCGCCGAGATGCTGCGCTACTGCCTGAAGGTGTGGTGGGACCGGCTGGGCGCCGGCAAGGCCTCCGGCATCACCAAGCTGGTGATCAGCGAGGCGCGCAACTTCCCCGACATCGCGGCCTTCTACCAGCAGGAAGTGATCGGGCCCGGCAAGGACCTGATCCGGCGGATGCTGCAGCGCGGCATCGACCGCGGCGAGTTCCACGTGGCCGACCTCGACTACGCCATCTACAGCCTGATCGCGCCGATGATCTTCCTGATCATGATGAAGCACTCGCTGGGCGCCTGCGCGCCGCAGGGCTTCCAGCTGGAGCCGGAGCGCTACATCGCCGCCCAGATCGAGACCCTGCTGCACGGCTTCTGCAAGCGACCGGGCGACGACCGCGCAGTGGGAGCGCCGGCATGACGCGCCGCCGGATCACCTGGCTGGTGGCCGCGCTGGTGGTGCTGCTGCTGGCGGCCGGCCTGTGGCGGGCACTGTCGGCCCGGAAGGCCCAGCAGGAAGCGGTGGCCGCGGCGGCGCAGAACAAGGTGCAGGCGGCAGTGGAACTGGCTCCCACCGACGTGGTGAAGGCGCAGCTGCGCGAACTGGCGCAGGGCCTGCCGGTGTCCGGCTCGCTGCGGGCGGTGAATTCGGCGGTGGTCAAGGCCCGCGCCGCCGGCGAGCTGCAGGGACTGACGGTGCGCGAAGGCGACACCGTGAAAGCCGGCCAGCTGATCGCACGGGTCGACGCCACCGAATACCAGGCCCGCGTGCGGCAGGCGCAGCAGCAGGCCGACTCGGCGCGCAGCCAGATCGACATCGCGCAGCGCCAGTACGACAACAACAAGGCGCTGGTCGACCAGGGCTTCATCTCCAGGACCGCGCTGGACACCTCGATGAACAACCTGCAGGCGGCCCAGGCCAACTACAAGGCGGCGGCCGCCAACGTGGACCTGGCCCGCAAGGGCCTGGAGGACACGCAGCTGCGCGCGCCGATCGCCGGCGTGGTGTCGCAGCGGCTGGCCCAGCCGGGCGAGCGGGTGGGCATCGACGCCAAGGTGGTGGAGATCGTCGACCTGAGCCGGCTGGAACTGGAAGCGGCGGTCAGCGCCGGCGATTCGATCCAGGTCGCGGTCGGCCAGCAGGCCGTGCTGCAGGTGGAGGGCAGCGCCCGGCCGGTGCGGGCCCGGGTGGCCCGCATCAACCCCAGCGCCCAGGCCGGCAGCCGCAGCGTGCTGGTGTACCTGGCCATCGAGGACAGCCAGGGCCTGCGCCAGGGCATGTTCGCGCAGGGCACGCTGGGCACCGGCACGGCGACGGCGCTGGCCGTGCCGCTGTCCGCCGTGCGCACCGACAAGCCGCAGCCGTACGTGCAGGTGGTCGAGGACAAGCGGGTGGCCCACAAGGCGGTGCAGACCGGCATCCGCGGCCAGGGCGACAACGAGGTGATGGTCGGGGTGCAGGGACTGGCGCCCGGTGCGCTCGTCATCCGCGGCAGCGCCGGCCCGCTGCGCGAAGGCACGCCGGTGAAATTCGCGCGCACCAGCAGTCCCTGACATGTGGTTCACCCGCGTCAGCCTGAACAACCCGGTGTTCGCCACCATGGTGATGCTGGCGCTCGTCGTGCTCGGCCTGTTTTCCTACCAGCGGCTGCAGGTCGACCAGTTCCCCAACATCGACTTTCCGGTGGTGGTGATCACCGCCGAATACCCGGGCGCCTCGCCCGAGATCGTCGAGAGCGAGGTGACGCGCAAGCTGGAGGAAGGCGTCAACTCGATCGCCGGCATCAACGCCCTGACCTCGCGCAGCATGGAAAGCATGTCGGTGGTGATCATCGAGTTCCAGCTGCAGGTGGACGGCCGCAAGGCGGCCGAGGACGTGCGCGAGAAGGTGGCGTCGATCCGGCCGTCGTTCCGCACCGAGGTGAAGGAGCCGCGGGTGCTGCGCTTCGACCCGTCCAGCCGCGCCATCTGGTCGCTGGCGGTGCTGCCGGATGCGTCCAAGGGCAAGCCGATGACCGCGGTGGAGCTGACCAACTGGTCCGACCAGGTGCTCAAGAAGCGGCTGGAGAACGTGCGCGGCGTCGGCTCGGTGACGCTGGTGGGCGGCACCCGGCGCGAGATCAACCTGTACCTGGACCCGGCGGCGATGGAGGCGCAGGGCGTCACGGCCGACCAGGTGGCCAACGCCGTGCGCACCGAGAACCAGGACGTGCCGGTCGGCGCGATCCGCTCGCAGGCGCAGGACCGTACGGTGCAGATCGATGCGCGGATGCAGCGCCCGGAGGACTTCGGCCGGATCATCGTCGCCCGCCGCGGGACCGGCAGCGGCGGTGCGCCGGTGCGGGTCGAGCAGGTGGCGCGGGTGAGCGACGGCGCGCAGGAGATCGACAGCCTGGCCCTGTACAACGGCGAGCGCACGCTGCTGCTGACGGTGCAGAAGTCGCAGGACGAGAACACCATCGAGGTGATCGACGGGCTGAAGAAGACGATCGACGACATGGCGGCGCAGCTGCCGCCGGGCGTGCGGCTGGAGCCGGTCACCGACGGCTCGCGGCCGATCCGGGTGGCGGTGAACAACGTGCGCCGCACGCTGATCGAGGGCGCGCTGCTGACGGTGCTGATCGTGTTCCTGTTCCTGAACTCCTGGCGCTCCACCGTCATCACCGGGCTGACGCTGCCGATCGCGCTGATCGGCACCTTCCTGTTCATGAACATGTTCGGCTTCACCATCAACATGGTGACGCTGATGGCGCTGTCGCTGTGCGTGGGCCTGCTGATCGACGACGCCATCGTGGTGCGCGAGAACATCGTGCGCCACGTGCAGATGGGCAAGGCGCCGTACCAGGCGGCGCTGGACGGCACCCAGGAGATCGGGCTGGCGGTGCTGGCGACCAGCTTCTCGATCGTGGCGGTGTTCCTGCCGATCGGCTTCATGGGCGGCATCATCGGCAAGTTCTTCCACGAGTTCGGCGTCACCATCGTCGCGGCGGTGCTGATCTCGATGTTCGTCAGCTTCACGCTGGACCCGATGCTGTCGTCGATCTGGCACGACCCGGCGATCGCCCTTCGACAGGCTCAGGACGAACCGAAAAACTGGTACGACAAGACCATCGGCCGCGTGACCGGCTGGTTCGACCGCGCGACCGAATCGCTGGCCGAGGGCTACCAGGGCATCCTGCGCTGGTCGCTGGGCCACAAGCTGGCGACCGTGGGCGTGGCGTTCGCGATCTTCGTGGCCAGCGTCTTCATGGTGCCGCTGCTGGGCACGGAATTCGTGCCCAAGGCCGACTTCTCCGAGACCTCGGTCAACTTCTACACGCCGGTCGGCTCCTCGCTGGAAGCGACCGAGGCCAAGGCGCGCCAGGTCGAGACCATCCTGCGCGAGTTCCCGGAGGTGCGCTACACGCTGGCCACCATCAACAGCGGCAACGCGGCCGGCAAGATCTACGCATCGATCTATGTGCGGCTGGTGGACCGCAAGGACCGCAGCCGCAGCGTCGACCAGCTCTCCGGCGTGCTGCGCAGCCGGCTGCAGCAGGTGCCCGGCATCACCGTCACCCACGTCGGCCTGCTCGATGCCGTCGGCGGCAACAAGCAGGTGGAGTTCTCGCTGCAGGGGCCGGACCTCAAGGAGCTGGAGCGGCTGGCCCGGCTGGTCAGCGACCGCATCCGCACCATCCCGGGCCTGGTGGACCTCGACTCCAGCGTCAAGCCGGACAAGCCGGTGATCGAGCTGGACCTGCGGCGCGACGCCGCCTCGGACCTGGGGCTGTCGCTGGCGCAGGTCGGCGCCGCACTGCGCACGCTGGTGGCCGGCGAGACCGTGGGCACCTGGCGCGCGCCCGACGACCAGACCTACGACGTCAACGTGCGGCTGGCCCCGGCGGCGCGCAATTCGCCGCAGGACCTGGAGCGGCTGCCGTTCGCGATGGGCAGCAATGCCGACGGCAGCACCCGGATCGTGCGGCTGAACCAGCTGGCCTCGGTGCGCGAATCGACCGGCTCCAACCAGATCAACCGGCGCGACCTGGCGCGCGAGGTGGCGATCAACGCCAACGTGGCCGACCGCTCGGCCGGCGAGGTGTCCAACGACATCCGGGCCGCGCTGGACGGCGTCGCCTTCCCGCCGGGGTACCGCTACCAGTTCAGCGGCTCGACCAAGAACATGGCGGAGTCCTTCGGCTACGCGGTGTCGGCGCTGGCGCTGGCGGTGATCTTCATCTACATGATCCTGGCCAGCCAGTTCAAGAGCTTCCTGCAGCCGCTGGCGTTGATGACCTCGCTGCCGCTGACGCTGATCGGCGTGGTGCTGGCGCTGATGCTGTTCCGCTCCACGCTGTCGATGTTCTCGGTGATCGGCATCGTGATGCTGATGGGGCTGGTGACCAAGAACGCGATCCTGCTGGTGGACTTCGCGATCCGCATGCGCGAAGACCGGATCGACGCCGACGGCCGCCGCATCGCGGGGATGGACCGCACCGAGGCGCTGCTGCACGCGGCGCGGGTGCGGCTGCGGCCGATCCTGATGACGACGCTGGCCATGATCTTCGGCATGGTGCCGCTGGCCTTTGCGCTGACCGAGGGCTCCGAGCAGCGCGCCCCCATGGGCCAGGCCGTGATCGGCGGCGTGATCACTTCCTCGCTGCTGACGCTGGTGGTGGTGCCGGTGGTCTATTGCTACCTCGACGACCTGGGCGGCTGGCTGCGGCGCAAGCTGGGGCCGGCGCGCCGCAGCGGGGGTGGCGGCGGGGCCGCGACGGGGCAGCCGCTGCCGGCCTCTAAAATCGATCGTTTGCCCTGAACGATGCACGGAGTTTCAATGATGTCCCCCCTCGAACAAGCCCGCTTCAACATGATCGAGCAGCAGATCCGCCCCTGGGACGTGCTCGACCCGCTGGTGCTGGACCTGCTGGCCGTGGTCAAGCGCGAGCAGTTCGTGCCGCTGGCGCACAAGGCGCTGGCCTTCGTCGACATGGAGATCCCGCTGCTGGGCAGCGAGGACGAAGCCATGCGCAAGGGCCACTGCATGCTGGCGCCGCGGGTGGAGGCGCGCATGCTGCAGGACCTGAAGGTCGGCCCGACCGACCGGGTGCTGGAGATCGGCGCCGGCTCCGGCTACATGGCGGCGCTGCTGGCGCACCGGGCGGCCCGGGTGATCACGCTGGAGATCGAGCCGCAGCTGGCCCGGATGGCCCGCGAGAACCTGCAGCGGGCCGGCGTCGCCAACGTCGAAGTGCGCGAAGCCGACGGCGCCACCGCCATTCCGGCCGAGGGGCCGTTCGACGTCATCCTGCTCAGCGGCTCGGTGGCGGAGGTGCCGCACCGGCTGCTGGAGCAGCTCAAGGTGGGCGGCCGGCTCGGCGCCGTCACCGGCGCCGAGCCGATGATGCGTGCCACCTTCATCACCCGCACCGGCGACAGCAGCTACGCCACCGCCCAGCCCTGGGACACGGTGGCGCCGCGGCTGGTCCATTTCCCGGAACCGTCGCGGTTCCGCTTCTGAATCCCTTGCGGGCCGGCGCGCCGGCTCCGGCCTCAACTGACTAGGTGCCCCATGATCGACCAGATCCGCCCTTCCGGCCTTCCCGCCTGGCTGCAGTCGCAGCCGCAGCCCGGCCTGCTGCTGGACGTGCGCGAGCCGCATGAACTGCAGATGGCCAGCGTCCGCGCCGACGGCTTCGAGCTGCTGGCCATCCCGATGAACGACGTGCCGGCGCGGCTGGCCGACCTGGACCCGGCGCGGCCGGTGGCCGTGCTGTGCCACCACGGCGGCCGCAGCCAGCGGGTCGCGATGTACCTCGCCAGCAACGGTTTCGAGACGGTTGCCAACGTTGCGGGCGGCATCGACGCCTGGTCGCTGGAGCGCGACCCCTCGGTTCCCCGATACTGACGGGCGCGGCAGACAACGACAACAAACGCACCTGAGGACGGACATGAACGGATTGCGGCTTCTCCCCCTGACGGCGGCACTGGCCGCGGCACTGGCCGTGCCGGCCCACGCCACGGGCCTGCTCGAACTCTACGAGTCGGCCCGGGCGTACGACGCAACCTGGCAGTCCGCCAAGGCCCAGTACGACGCCAACCTGTTCCATGCCGAACAGGCCAAGGCCGGCATCCTGCCCAGCGCCAACCTGGCGGCGGGCGACAGCCGGTCGGCCTTCGTCCTCAACAACCCCGAGCTGAACCGGGCGTTCGGAACCCAGAGCGCGACCCTCAGCGCCGCGCAGCCGCTGTACCGGCCGGCCAACTTCGCCACCTACGAACAGGGCAAGCGCCAGGTCGAGCTGGCGCAGGCGCAGCTGCTGGCCGCCAGCCAGGACCTGATCGTGCGGGTCAGCCAGGCCTACTTCGACGTGCTGGCCGCGCAGGACACGCTGGCCTTCGTGCGGGCGCAGAAGGAAGCGGTGGCGGAGCAGCTGGCCTCGGCCAAGCGCAATTTCGAGGTCGGCACCTCCACCATCACCGACACCCGCGAGGCGCAGGCCCGCTACGACCTGGTGATCGCGCAGGAGATCGCCGCCGACAACGACCTGCGGATCAAGCGGCTGACGCTGGACACCCTGGTGGGCAGGACCGACGCCCAGCCCGACCCGCTGCCCATTCCCGCGACGCTGCCGCCGCCGCAGCCTGCCGACGTCAACGCCTGGGTGCAGCAGGGCGAGGAGTTCAGCCCGGCGATCCAGCAGGCCCGCACCAACGTCGAGATCGCCCAGCTGGAAACCGAGAAGGCCAAGGCCGGCCACAAGCCGACGCTGGACCTGACGGCCAGCTACAACATCACCCGCAACCAGGACGGCAGCTCCACGTCGGCCGTGAGCTCGCGCAGCAAGGCCGGCTCGGTGGCCCTGTCGTTCAACCTGCCGCTGTTCGCCGGCTTCGCCATCCAGAACCGGATCCGCGAAACGCTGGCGCTGGAGGAAAAGGCGCAGGCCGACCTGGAGGCGACCCGCCGCAACGTGGCCCAGGCCACCCGCACCGCATATTTCGGCGTGGTCTCCGGCGCCGGCCAGGTGAAGGCGCTGGAAGCGGCCGAAGCCTCCAGCCAGAGCGCGCTGGAAGCCAACCGCCTGGGCTACCAGGTGGGCGTGCGCATCAACATCGACGTGCTCAACTCGCAGAGCCAGCTGTTCCAGACCAAGCGCGACCTGGCCCAGGCCCGCTACAACGTGCTGGTCGGCCACCTGAAGCTGCGGCAGGCCAACGGCACGCTGACGCCGGACGACCTGGCGCGGCTCAACGAGCTGCTGGCCGGCCGCGGCTAGCGCCTGCCGGCCAGCGCCAGCAGCGCGCCCGCCGTCCTGCGCGCCGCGCCGCGGTGGGCGCTGGCAAAGGCCAGTCCCGCAGCCGCCACGGCGGCCTGCCGGGTGGCATCGACGGCCAGCGCCACCGCACTGCGCACCGCTTCCCCGATCGTCGCCACCCGCAGCGCCGCGCCGGCATCCTCGGCCAGCTGCGCGGCGTCGGCGAAATTGAAGGTGTGCGGCCCCATCACCACCGGGCACCCGCTGGCGGCGGCCTCGATCAGGTTCTGGCCGCCCAGCGGCTCGAAGCTGCCACCCAGCAGCGCGGCGTCCGCCATCGCGTAATACAGCGCCATCTCGCCGAGCGAATCGCCCAGCCACACATCGGCTGGCTGCGGTGCGCCGGTCCAGCCGCTGCGGCGCGACACGGACAGGCCGTGGCGCTGCGCCAGTGCAGCCACCTCGTCGAAGCGCTGCGGATGGCGCGGCACCACCAGCCACTGGACGCCAGCCGCCAGCGCCTTGTCGGCCGCCAGCGCAGCGAACAGGGCCTGTTCCTCGCCCTCGCGCGAACTGGCGAACATCACGACCGGCCGGCCGGATGCGGCCCGCCAGGCCCGGCCCCGGGCCAGTTGCCGCGGGTCGGGGCTGGCGTCGAACTTGAGGTTGCCGAACACGCCGCCGACCCGGGCGCCGACGCGCACCAGCCGCCTCGCATCGGCCTCGGTCTGGGCCCAGGCCGCGGCCAGCGCGCCGTAGGCCGGCCGCGACAGCCGGGCCAGCCGCAGCGCCTGCCGCATCGATTTCTCCGACAGGCGCGCATTGGCCAGCACGAGCGGCACGCCCTCATGCAGACAGCCGGCCGCCAGGTTGGGCCAGACCTCGGTTTCCATCAGCACGCCGATGCGGGGGCGGAAATGCGCCAGGAAGCGGCGCACCGCCTGCGGCGTGTCCCACGGCAGCCAGGCCTGCAGGTCGCCCGGGCGCAGCAGGCGCTCGCCCTCGGCGCGGCCGGTGGCCGTGCCGTGGGTCAGCAGCACGTGCGCGTCCGGCTCCTGTGCGCGCAGCTCGTCCAGCAGGATGGCGGCGGCGCGGGTCTCGCCCAGCGACACCGCATGGATCCAGATCCGCCCCGGCTCGCTGCGGCCGGCATAGAGGCCGAAGCGTTCGTCCACGTGCTGCAGGTAGCCCGGTTCGGCCACGCCGCGCCGGCGCAGCTTGTGGCGCAGCAGCGGCTGCGCGCCGCTCATCACCAGCGAATAGAAGGGGCGGATCATCGCGCGCCGGCCCGCTGCCAGGCCGACCACACCTGCTCCACCGACGGCGCCGGCGCGGCGAACACGCTCAGCTGGCGCTGGTGCTCGCCGTCCTCCACGACCGGGCCGGTGCGCCATGCGGTGTCGAAGTTGTAGATCTGCACGTGCGGCCGGTCCAGGGCGACGGCGATGTGGCTCAGGCCGCTGTCCACGCCGATCACACCGGCGCTGGCGGCGAAGCGGTCGGCCAGCGCGCCCAGGTCCATCCGCGGCCAGGCCTCGGCCTGCGGACCCAGGGCCCGGGCCAGCCGGATGCTGCGTTCGCGCTCGGGATCGCTGCCCTGCGGCAGGCCGATCGAATGGCCCTGCGCGATCAGGCGGGCGCCCAGCGCCAGCCAGTGGTCCTCGGGCCATTCCTTGTCGGCGCGCGAGCTGCCATGCACCAGCACCACGGTGTCGCTGGACGCCGCCCGCGCGCCGCCGGCGGCCCGCAGCCCGTAGCGGGTGGATGCCGGCACCGCGTAGCCGAGCGCCTGCGCGCACAGCGCGCGCGAGCGCGCCACGGCGTGGATGCGCGGCGTCATCCAGTGGACGGCGTCGGCCACCCAGCGGGTCGGCGCCTCGTAGCCGGCGCCCTCGGTCTGGTTGGCCATCGCGTGGCGCTTGCCGCCCGGGGCCAGCCGCGCGGCCCGCGCCACCAGCGCCGACTTGGTCAGCCCCTGCAGGTCGATCACGGCGTCGTACTGTTCGCTGCGCAGCTCGCGCCGGAAGGCCCGCCATTCGGTGCGGGTCTGCGCCGACAGCGGCGCCTTGCGCCAGCGCCGCAGCTCGCAGCCGACCACGCGGCCGACGCCGTCGACGCGCTCGACCAGCGGCGCGAAGGCGCGCTCCACCGCCCAGTCGATCTGCGCCTGGGGCAATGCCAGCCGGATGTCCTGCAGCGCCGGCATGGCATGGACCACGTCGCCAAGCGAGGACAGCTTGACGAGGAGGATCTTCACAGCGACAGGCTCAATGCGCCGCCTCGGCGATCACAGCGTCGGGCTTGACGCTGCGCAGCAGCTCCAGCATGGTCTTCTCGATCCGCTCGAGCGCGGCCTGGGTGTGGCCCTCGAAGCGCAGCACCAGCACCGGCGTGGTGTTGGAGGCGCGGACCAGGCCGAAGCCGTCCGGCCAGTCCACCCGCACGCCGTCGATCGTGGTGACTTCGGCCGGCGCCGGGAATTTCGCCTTCGCGATCAGTTGCTCGACCAGCTTGTGCGGCTCGCCTTCGGCGCATTTCACGTTCAGCTCCGGCGTCGAGAAGCTGGTGGGCAGGGCGTCGAGGACGGCGGCCGGATCGTCGTGCCGCGACAGCAGTTCCAGCAGCCGGGCGCCGGCATAGGTGCCGTCGTCGAAGCCGAACCAGCGCTCCTTGAAGAAGATGTGGCCGCTCATCTCGCCGCCCAGCGGCGAATCCACTTCCTTCATCTTGGCCTTGATCAGCGAGTGGCCGGTCTTGTACATCAGCGGCACGCCGCCGGCCTCGCGGATCGCGGGCGCCAGCCGCTGGGTGCACTTGACGTCGAAGATGATGGTGCCGCCGGGCACGCGCTTGAGCACGTCGCGGGCGAACAGCATCATCTGGCGGTCCGGGTAGATGTTGTTGCCGCCGGGCGTGACGATGCCCAGCCGGTCGCCGTCGCCGTCGAAGGCCAGGCCCAGCTCGGCGCCGCTGGTCTTCAGGGCCGCCATCAGGTCCTTGAGGTTTTCCGGCTTGCTCGGGTCGGGATGGTGGTTCGGGAAATTGCCGTCCACCTCGCTGAACAGCTCGATCACTTCGCAGCCGAGCGCCCGGAAGATCGCCGGGGCCGAGGCGCCGGCGACGCCGTTGCCGCAGTCGACGACGATCTTCATCTTGCGGGCCAGCTTGACGTCGCCGACGATGCGGTCGCGGTACGGCGCCGCCAGGTTGACGTTGCGGATGCTGCCGGCCTTGCCGTCGCCCGCCTGGCCCTGGTCGGTCTCCACCAGCTTGCGCAAGGCCTGGATCTCGTCGCCGTAGATGGCGCGGCCGGCCAGCACCATCTTGAAGCCGTTGTAGTCCTTGGGGTTGTGGCTGCCCGTGACCTGGATGCCGCTGCTGCACAGGGTGCTGGCGGCGAAGTACAGCATCGGCGTCGTCGCCATGCCGATGTCGATCACGTCGACGCCGGCGGCGGCGAGGCCGCGGACGAGGGCGGCGCTGAGCAAAGGGCCGCTCAGGCGGCCGTCGCGGCCGACGGCGACCGCCTTTTCGCCCTCGTTGCGGGCCATCAGGCCGAAGGCGCGGCCGAGCCCGAAGGCCACCTGTTCATCCAGGGTGGCGGGGACGACGCCCCGCACGTCGTAGGCCTTGAAGATGGAAGGAGACACTTGCATGGTGGGGTTCTTGGACTGCTGCCGGTGAAGCTGGAATTGTAGGCTCCGGGCCCGTTGGGGCACATGTCCGAAAACGGCCAGTCGCAACCCGGCCGCTGCGTATCATCGAGGCCATGAACCGCGACAGCATCACGCTCCAGCCCGACTCCTGCTACCTGGCCCTGAAAGCCCGGGACGCGCGCTTCGACGGCTGCTTCTTCACCGGCGTCACCTCGACCGGCATCTATTGCCGCCCGGTCTGCAAGGTGCGGGCGCCACGGCGCGAGAACTGCCGCTTCTTCGACCACGCGGCGCAGGCCGAGCAGGCCGGCTTTCGGCCGTGCCTGCGCTGCCGGCCCGAGCTGGCGCCCAACGCGATGCGCTGGTCGATCCAGGACGCCTCGGCCATGCTGGCCCGGCAGGCGGTGCGCCTGCTGGACGAGCCGGACGCGTGGCGCGAGGGCGTTCCGGTGCTGGAACAGCTGGCGGCGCGCCTGGGCGTCAGCGACCGCCATGTGCGGCGCATCTTCGAAGCGGAGTTCGGCGTCTCGCCGGTTCAATACCTGCAGACCCGGCGGCTGCTGACGGCCAAGCAGCTGCTGGCCGACACCGACCTGCCCGTCACGCAGGTGGCGCTGATCAGCGGCTACGGCAGCGTCCGGCGCTTCAACGCCGCGTTCGCCGGCCACTACGGCCTGAACCCGACCGAACTGCGGCGCCGCGGCCCGCAGCGCGAGGGCGACGGCATCGCCGTCAAGCTCGGCTACCGCCCGCCGTATGACGTGCAGGCGATGCTGGGGTTCTTTCGCAAGCGCCAGATCGGCGGCGTGGAACTCGTCCAGCCCGAGCAGCAACGCATGGCCCGCAGTTTCGGGCTCGAGGCGGCGGGCCGCCATCTCAGCGGCTGGCTGGCGGTGGAGTTCCTGCCGGACCAGCACCAGCTGCTGCTGCGGCTGAGCGACTCGCTGCGCGACGCATTGCCGCTGGTGATCCGCCGGGTGCGGGCCTGGCTGGACCTGGATGCCGACCCGGGCAGCATCAACGCCGTGCTGCACGAGCGCTTTCCGGAGGGCGACGGCCTGCGGGTGCCCGGCTCGGTGAGCGGCCACGAGCTGGCGGTGCGGGCGGTGCTCGGCCAGCAGATCACGGTGGCAGCGGCCCGGACGCTGGCGCAGCGGCTGGTCGACCGCTTCGGCGAGCCGGTCGCCACGCCGTGGCCCGCGATCACGCGGCTGTTCCCGACGCCGGCGGCGCTGGCCGCCGCCAGCGGCGACGAACTCGGCCAGCTGGGCATCGTCAAGCAGCGCCAGGCCGCGATCGTCGCGCTCTCGCAGGCGGTGGCCGACAAGCGGCTGGAGCTGCATGCCGGCGCCGACGTGCAGTCCACCATCGCTGCGCTCAAGGCGCTCCCCGGCATCGGCGAGTGGACGGCGCAGTACATCGCGATGCGGGCGCTGCGCTGGCCCGACGCCTTTCCGGCCGGCGACGTCGCGCTGCACAAGGCGCTGGACGTCATGTCGGCGAAGAATCCGGCGCGCGAAGCAGAGGCTGCTTCCCTGGCGTGGACCCCATGGCGCAGCTACGCCGTGATCCGCGCCTGGAGCGCGCCCATCCCTGTCCCAGGAGTCCATCCATGAAATTCCATCCTTCCACCGTGCAGACGCGGTATGCCGGCCCGCTCGGTCCGATGATCGTCGCGGCCACCGACCGGGGCCTGGCCGGCATCTGGTTCGAGGGCCAGCGCCACCTGCCGGACACGACTGCATGGCCGCATGCGCCAGACCATCCGCTGCTGCGCGAAGCGGTGGCGCAGCTGGGCGATTACTTCGCCGGCCGCCGCACGCAATTCGAGCTGCCGCTGGACCTGCAGGGCGGCACCGCCTTCCAGCAGTCGGTGTGGCAGGCGCTGCTGGCCATCCCGGCCGGAGGGACGACAAGCTACGGCGACATCAGCCGGCGGGTCGGCCGGCCGGCGGCGGTGCGCGCCGTCGGCGCCGCCGTCGGCCGCAACCCGCTGAGCATCGTGGTGCCGTGCCACCGGGTGCTGGGCCGCGACGGATCGCTGACCGGCTACGCCGGGGGCCTGGAGCGCAAGAGCGCGCTGCTGGCGCTGGAGGGCGCGATTTGACCGCCGTCGCCCGACCCGCCGCCGTCAGCAGCGGCGCCCTGCGCGGCTGGCTGCCCGATTTCGTGCTGCTGGCCGCGATCTGGGGCGCGTCGTTCCTGTTCATGCGCATGGGCGCCGTGGAATTCGGCGCGGTGCCGACGGCGGCCGCGCGGGTTGTCATCGCCACCGCATTGCTGTGGCCGCTGCTGCTGCTGCGCGGGCTCGGCCCGCAGCTGCGCCGCCACTGGAAGCCGGTGTTCGTGATCGGGCTGCTCAACTCCGGCCTTCCGTTCGTGCTGTTCTCGTTCGCGCTGCTGTCGATCACCACCGGGCTGTCGGCCGTGCTCAATGCGACGGCGCCGATGTTCGGCGCGCTGATCGCCTGGGCCTGGCTGCGGGACCGGCCGACGGCCTCGCGCATCCTGGGCCTGGTGATCGGCTTTTGCGGCGTGGCGCTGCTGGTCTGGGACAAGGCCAGCTTCAAGCCGGACGCGGGTGGCCACTCGCCGGGCTGGGCGATGCTGGCCTGCCTGGGCGCCTGTGTCTGCTACGGAATTGCGGCCAGCGCGGCCAAGCGCTATCTGAGCGGGCTGCCGGCGCTGGTCACCGCCACCGGCAGCCAGATGGGCGCCAGCCTGGGCCTGGTGCTGCCGGCGCTGTGGCTGTGGCCGGCGCAGATGCCCAGCCTGCATGCCTGGCTGGCGGTGCTGGTCCTAGGCGTGGTCTGCACCGGGATTGCCTACGTGCTGTATTTCAGGCTGATCGAGAACGCCGGCCCGCCGCGTGCGTTGGCCGTCACCTTCCTGATCCCGGTGTTTGCCGTGCTGTACGGGCTGCTGTTCCTGGGCGAAACGGTCAACGGCTGGATGGTGTTCTGCGCCGCCGTGATCGTGGCCGGCACCGCGCTGGCCACCGGGCTGCTGGCGCTGCCGCGATTCAAGCGGCGCGGCTGATCAGAAGCGCGGCAGGTCGCCCAGGCTGCGGCCGGGCGCGTCGTCGTCGAGCGTGAGCGTCTCGGTGCCTTCGGGCAGCAGGTCGACCTTGATCTCCGGGCCCGGGGCCAGCCGCCCCTCGTCGTCGGGGAACATCGAGACCACGCGGTCGCCCTCCACCATGCGGTCGATCACCTCCACCACCCGGGCCGGTGACGGCCGCAGGTCCCAGCGCTCGTGGGCGCTGTCGATCAGGCCCATCATGGCGCCGACCACCTGCGAGCCCGAATAGCGAACAGCCGTGATCCCGTAGAGTGCTTTTTCAACCATGGCCGGATTGTTCGCGCCGCCGCCGGCGCAGTCCCTCAGCCAACAGCCCCATCGGACGTCGGAGCCTGCCTACGGTCGGCCCAGGCCGCGTCGACCCGCGGATAAACTGCCAGTCGCATGAACGCCGCCGCCCAGCCCTGCACCGCCGATGCGCCGCCCGCGCTGGGCAAGGCGCACGCGCGCCGGCTGCGCGAGATCTACCGCTCGGCCGGCTGGCCCTGCCAGGACCCGCTGGAGATCGAACTGCTCGCCGCCGGCATGCTGGACCGGATCCGGACCGCCGGCGGCCACGAATCGCTGCGCGTCACCGAGGCGGGCGTGCACATGTTGGCGCAGACATTGGCGCGCAACCGGGCGGCCATGTCGGCGCACGAGGCCCTGGTGGAACGGGTGGCGCTGGAAATGGGCCGGGCCGGCCGCATCGCCTGGCGCGGCCTGAGCCTGCGGGCGCAGGTTCCGTGCGACGAGGCCGGCAAGCCCCTGCGCTGGTGCATGGCCCGGCCCGACGTCTTCTCGATCCGCAACACCTCGGTGGAGGAATACGCCGAGCCGCTGGTGCACGAAGTCAAGGTGCGGCGCGCCGACCTGCTGTCGGACCTGAAACTGGAAGCCAAGCGCGCCTCCTACCGGGACCTCGGTGAATGCTGGTACGTGCTGGGCGCCGATGCGCGGGGCCGCTGCATCGCGGCGCCGGAGGAAGTGCCCCCGGAGTGCGGCGTGC
Organism: Caenimonas terrae; assembly: GCF_042655405.1. Taxonomy (NCBI): domain Bacteria; kingdom Pseudomonadati; phylum Pseudomonadota; class Betaproteobacteria; order Burkholderiales; family Comamonadaceae; genus Caenimonas; species Caenimonas terrae. The sequence goes on from NZ_JBHSMF010000006.1 coordinate 874,262, forward strand.
TGGTGCTGGAAGGCGCCCGGTTGCAGGTGGCGCGCCCGGCGCCCAAGCCGCCCCGCCGGGCGCTGCCTTTCGGCATCTGGATGGCGCTGGCCAAGGCGACGCCGGTGGCGGGGCTGGACGAGGGCGCACAGCCGCTGCTGGCCGATTGCGGGGACGTGGACGGGCAGCAGTCGGGCGCCTGAAGGCCCGCTACTGCTTCGGGTGTTCGGAGCGGCCCGGTGGCGGCTCCGGCGATTCGCCCTTCTCGGGATCGTCCGGCGTCCTGGTCACCGGCTCGGGGTTGGCGGGGTCCGGCGGCGGCGGCGACGGTGCCGGCCCGGCGGGCCCGTTCATTCGCGTTCGATGTCGCCGTCCTGCGCCGGCGACTCGTCATCGGACGGAATGTCGTCCTCGTATGCAAGTTCGGGCTCTTCCTTGTCGAGCCCGTTGCGCGGCGGGATCACGCTGTTGGGAATGGCGTTCATGGATGGATCTCCCTGGATGGTTTCAGAACTCAGATATGGGGCGGCTTGGCGCCGGGGTCCTCCGGCTCCGCGGGCGGCAGCATCGGGCCGAACTCGGGCTCCACCGGCAGGTGGGTCGGATTGGGTGCCGCCGATTCGTCTTCGGGCGGCAGGACCGGATCGGGCTCGACAGGATGGATGGGCATAGGAGTGGGAGGGAGTGGCTGGATCAGAAATCGCTCTTGGCCGCCAGCGCGTCTTCCAGGCTGGCCGCACTGTCGGCGGCCTGCAGTTCGGGACTTTCGCCGTGGTCGCGCGGGGGCGAGAAGCCGTCGTCGAGCAGGCGTTGCTCGGGCTCGGCGGCATGCAGGCTGGGATCGATGTCGTAGGGAATCATGGTGCGGCTCCTTTGCATCGATGCTGGCCCGCCACCGGCGCCGGCAGCCTCGGTGCGCAGGCCGATCGCCTGTCGGTGGATGCCCACAGCGCTCAGGCGCTTTCTTCGGCGAGGCGGCGGGCCTCCCGCCGGGCCGGCCGGCCGCTGGCAGGAGCCGGCGACCACTGCCCGATCCGGCGCAGGCCCTGCACCAGGGCATTGGCGCGCTCCATGTCGGCGCCCACCATCGCCATCGCCACTTCGTTGGGCTCGCCCTGGGCCAGCGCCAGGTAGGCCAGGCGCAAGCGCTGGTAATCGCCCTCGGCGCGCGCGAGTTCGCGGCGGGCCTCGGAATCGCCCTCATGGACCTTTCGGCCGTGGCGCGCGGAGGGCTGGCGGGACTGGGCTCTTGAGATCATGCACGCATCCTAGGCAGCCGCTTCCCGGCTCGCTGTAGGACGATGCAGACAATGGCCGGGTCGCGCCTGGCAAGAGGCTCCCACGGCCGAGTTGAATGTCCCCATTAGCAAGATTCCATCACGGACGGCAGCCATCGAAAGTGCCATGCTTGCGTCGTCCACACCAAGATCCCATGCGCACCTGGAAACCAACGATCCAAAGCCTGTTCGGCCTGCTCGGTGGCGCGCAGCGTGCGACGCGCGAGCTGGACGACGCCATCGGCGAGATCCAGGATGCGATGCTGGAAGCGCTGGGCGAGACCGGCATGAAGCGGTTCCCGGCGGTGTCGCGCAGGATCCAGTACGCCCCCGACCTGCAGGCGCTGTGGTACCTGCGCGGCGACCTGATGGCGGCGCTCTCCGCCCTCCATGGCGAGGGCCAGGCCCGTGACATGGTCCAGGACATCTCGGAACAGTTCGGCGGCCTGCTGCCCCGCGGCATGTCCACCCGCCCCAGCCCGCTGGGCAAGTGAGCGCCTCCCTGGCCGGGCGCCGGGATCCGCAACATTGCCGCCATCTGTGTCATATTCACGCCGGGGGTCGACAGGCTGAGCCGCGCGGGCGCGCCGGCGGCCGCTGCGCCGCCCCCGACGGAGGCGCCATGCCAGAGCCAGCAGCCGTTTTTTCGCGCCGGATTGCCGGCTCGTTCAGCGAGATCCACCCGCTCGCCGACGCGATCTCCGAGTGGGCGAGCGTCCAGGCCGTGCCGCCCCGGGTGATCAACAGCGTGATCCTGATGCTCGATGAACTGATCACCAACGTCGTGATGCACGGCTTTCGCGACTCGGGCGAGGGCAGCATCGAGGTCACGCTGGCGATCGAGGACGGCTGCGTCGCCGCCACGGTGCGGGACTCGGCGCCGGCCTTCGATCCCTTTTCCATCCCGGAGGCGGATACCTCGCTGGACGCCGAGGACCGCGGCATCGGCGGCCTCGGCGTGCACTTCGTGCGCAAGATGTCCGACGGGTACGGCTACCGGCGCGACGGCGACATCAACGAAGTGAGCTTGCGCAAGCGCCTGTCCTGAACCGTGAACCGACAGGACACCATCGCCATGAGCCAGCAGCAGCCGGCGCGCAAGCAGGAAAGCACGCAGTTCTTCCGCAATTACAACCGGCTGGTCGGCGCGACCTACCTGGCGATCCTGCTGCTCACCGTCGCCCTGTTCCTGTACCAGATCGTGCAGAAGCAGCGCGAGGAAGTGCAGACCATCGGCGGCCACGTGGCCCGCCACGGCCAGTTCATCGAGTTCATCCTGCGCTCGTCGCTGGACTCGCTGGAGTCGATGCGCATCGCCGCCTCCGAGTCGTTCCGGCTGGCGGGCCCGGGGCCGGGCGCGGGCGCGCAATCGCCGCTGTTCCCGCTGCTGCAGGAAGCCGCCGATGGCTTCAACCTGGACGCGGCGCCCGAGCGCGACGCGACCGGCAACGTCACCGGCACCGGCGCGCTGGCGGGGCGCTCGCCGGCCTTCTACTCCGACCTGAGGATGGCGCTGGGCCTGGGCCCGGTGTTCCAGGCGATCGCGCTGCACCTGCCCAATGCGGCATCGGCCGGGTTCATTTCGCGCGAGCACTTTTCCGATGTCTATCCCTGGGTCGAACACCGCAAGCGGCCGTTCAGCGACAGCGTCTATTCCAGCCCGACCTGGACCATGGGCACGCCGCAGCAGAACCGCAACCGCGAAAAATACTGGCCGCCGGTCTATTACGCCGGCCCGGAAAACGGCCTGCTGGTGCCGACCGCGGCGCCGATCTACAACCGCGACGAATTCCGCGGCGTGGTCTCGATCGAGACCAGCCTGGACTACCTGAACCGGATCAACTCGGACTTCGGCTACAAGCCTGGCACGGTGTTCCTGGTGGACGCCTACGGCGAGGTGCTGGCCCATCCCGGGCTGTTCGCCGACGCCCTGCGGGTGCAGTCGACCAGGCCGGTGGCGCAGGTGATGCCGGCCGGCATCCTGGATCGGCAGCGCGGGCTGGCCGCCATCCCCGCCGATACGCCCACGGAGATCGCCGGCCACCTGGTGGTGCGCCATGCCTTCGTCTCGGCCCCCTGGCAGCTGGTGTACGTCGTCCCCACCCGCGAGATCTGGAGCGCCCTGCTGTGGGAGCGCGGCCCCTTGATGCTGATGGTGGTGCTGGGCCTGACCCTGCTGATGGTGGTGACCTACCTGGTGACGACGCGCGAATTCATCGCGCCAGCCTCCAAGCTGGTCTCGCACATCGCGGCCGAGAGCCAGTTCAAGCCGGCCCCGATCCCGCCCGTGCCCGGCACCTGGAGGCCCTGGTTCGAGACCATTTCGCAGGCCTTCCGCGAGAGCCTGCAGCTGGTGGGGATCCGCCAGGAACTGGACATCGCCGCCAAGATGCAGCTGGCGATCCTGCCGCGCCACTGGCCCGACCGCGAGGAATTCTCGCTGTGGGGACTGATGCGCTCGGCCAAGGAAGTGGGCGGCGATTTCTACGACCACTTCCCGCTCGAGGGCGGGCAGATCGGCATCGTGGTGGCCGACGTGAGCGGCAAGGGCGTGCCGGCCGCGCTGTTCGGCATGGTGTCCAAGACCCTGGTGCGCGCCACCGCCACCCGGTTCAAGGGCGGACCCGGCGAGGCCATCGCCTCGGTCAACGACATCCTGTGCGAGGACAACGACACCTGCATCTTCGTGACCACCTTCTACGGCGTGTACGAACCGGAGAGCGGCCAGCTCACCTACGTCAACGCCGGCCACCCGGCGCCGCTGCTGGTGCACGCCGACGGCAGCAGCGAATTCCTGCCCATGACCGGCGGCACGGCGCTGGGCATCATGGACGGCATCCCGTTCGCGCAGCGGGTGGTGACGCTGCAGCCCGGCGACTGCCTGCTGATGTATTCCGACGGCGTGACCGAGGCTTTCAGCCCGCAGGCTGAGGAGTTCACGCCGGCCCGGCTGCTGCCGCTGTTCGCCGCGGGCGGCATCAAGGATGTGCACGCCGCCGTGCGTACCGTGGTCGCCGCCGTCGACGCGCACGCCAACGGCGCGCCGCAGTCGGACGACATCACCTGCGTGGCGCTGATCCGCCGGGTCGGAGCGCCGGCGCCGGCGCCGGCCCACCGCGCCGCCGAGACCGCGGAGCAGGCATGAGTGCGTCGCTGCGTCGCCTGTTGCCCTGCACCCTGGCGCTTGCCGCGGCCCTGGGGTGTGCGCTGCCGCCCGCGCAGGCGACGTCGCTGGCGGACATCATCCGGCGCGGCAAGCTGGTCGTCGGCGTCAAGAAGGACGTTCCGCTGTGGGGCCAGCTCGACCCCGCCAGTGGCCGAATCGTCGGCCTGGAACCCGATCTCGCGCAACTCGTCGCGGCCGATCTCGGTGTCGCGCTGGAACTGGTGGGTGTGCTGACCGCCGAGCGAGTCGATGCCGTGACCAGCGGGCGGGTCGACATGCTGATCGCCACCCTGTCGGACACGCCCGAACGGCGCAAGCAGATGGACCTGGTGCTGCCGCACTACTACAGCTCGGGGGTGAACCTGCTGGCCCGCAAGAGCGAGAACTTCCGCGACTGGGCCGACCTGCGCAACCGCCGCATCTGCGGCCGGCGCGGCGCCTTCTACAACCGGCCCGTCACCGTCACCTACGGCGCGGACATCGTGCCGCTGTACTCCAACGAATGGGCCAACGCGGCACTGCGCGAAGGCCGCTGCGCCGCCCTGCTCTACGACGACACGGCCATTGCCGCCATGCTGCAGGACCCGCGGTGGGCCACCGATTTCGCGATGCCGCTCAAGACCATCTTCTCGGCGCCCTGGGCAATCGCGCTGGCCCCGGCCGAGCGCGGCGGCGAGCTGGAACAGCGGGTGTCCCGGCTGGTGGCCTCCTGGCACCGCAGCGGCAAGCTGCGCCAGCTGGAACAGGCCTGGCACATCCCGCAGACGAAATTCCTGGCCGACATGAACAGCGTGTGGAACCGCAAGGAGGGCTCCGCTTGGTTCTGCGGCGACCAGGCGACGCCCCGCACGCCGCCGGAGTGCCTCTAGATGCGACCTCCGACCGATGAAAGCCTGTCCGTTCCCGGGCCCGAAGCCCAAGCCCCGGCGGCGCCGGACGGCGGCATCGCCGCCGAGATGGCCACGCTGTACGACCACTACTTCGCGTCGCACGACTACCGCAAGCGCTATCCGCGGCCGAACCGGGCGACGCTGCGCTTCCTGCTGGACCGCGGCGCCGGCAACGCCGGACGGGTGCTCGACTACGGCTGCGGCGACGGCCGCTACGGGCTGCCGCTGCTGCAGCTGGGCGCGGCCCACCTCACCGGCTACGACATCTCGCATGCCGCGATCGCGCAGTTCGCGTCCTTCCTGAAGGACACGCCGCAGGCGGCCCGGGCCACGCTCTATTGCGGCGAGTCCGCGATCCTGGAGGGCACCGGCGGCTACGACATGATCCTGCTGCTGTTCGGCGTCCTCAGCCACGTCGGCGACCGCGACGCTCGCATCGCGGCGCTGCGCCAGATGCGGCGCCTGATCCGCCCGGGCGGCCAGCTGATCCTCACCGTTCCCAGCGTGTTCCGGCGCCGGCCGCTGGAACTGCTGCGCGCGCAGGCGGCCCGCGCGCGCGGCCGCGCCACCGGCACGCAGAAGGAGCCGGGCAACGTATTCTTCACGCGCACCGTCGCGCACGCGCCGCACCGGTTCTTCTACCACCTGTATTCGGTCGCCAGCCTGCACGCCGACCTGGCGGAAGCCGGCTTCGTGCTGCGCGAGGCCTCGCCCGAGAGCATTCTTCCCGAGTGGGTGGTGACCCAGTCGGCCCTGCTCGGACAGCTCGACGCGGCGCTGCTGCCGCTGCTGCCCGCGGCGCTGGGCTACGGCATCCGCGCCGTCGCCCAGCCGGCCTGACATGCAAGCGCCCGCGACCCTTCTCCGGCGCCTGCGGGCCGGCGCGCTGGCCCTTGCAGTGCTGGCGCCCGCGCTGGCGGCGCATGCCACCGGCCCGGCGGCGCACGCACCGGCGGCCCAGCCCTGGCAGCCCGCGCCCAGCGAGCGCCTCAGGCTGATCCGCCAGCGCGGCAGCCTGATCGTCGGCGTCAAGACCGACTATCCACCCTTCGGCATGCTGAATGCGGCCGGCCAGCCCGAGGGCTTCGAGCACGACCTGGCGCAGGACCTGGCCACGCGGCTGGGCGTCAGGCTGACCAGGGTTGCCGTCACCGGCAGCAACCGGCTGCAAAAGCTCCAGGAAGGCGCGATCGACGTGGTGCTGGCGACGCTGGGCGACACGGCCGAGCGCCGGCAGATCGTCACCATGATCGAGCCCGACTACTACGCCTCGGGCGTGACCCTGTTCATGCCGCCGCACAGCTCCTTCAGGACGTGGAACGACACGCGCGCGCAGAAGGTGTGCGCCACCCAGGGCTCGTACTTCAACCGCACGCTGCAGCAGCGCTACCTGTTCGAGCTGGCAATCTACAACAACGCGAGGGACGCCAAGCTGGCGGTGAAGGACGGCCGCTGCATCGGCTACCTGTATGACAACACGGCGCTGATGAACGACCTCGCGCAGCCGGAGTGGCAGGGCTACCGCGCTCCGCTGCCGCCCACCCTGGAAACGCCCTGGGCGCTGGCCATCGCCGACAAGGAGCGCGGCAGCGAGTTCGAGCGCTTCCTGGGCGACACGGTGGCGGACTGGCACCGCAGCGGCCTGCTGATCGCGCGCGAGAAGGCCTGGAACATCGCGCCGTCGAAATTCCTGGCCGAGACCCACGCGTTGTGGACCCGCAGGGAGGCGGATGGCACTCCTTATTGCCGGCGCGGCGCCGACGGCGGCTGGCGGGCGGAATGCCGCAACAAGGTGTTCCTCACGTCCACCGACACCAGCGGCTTCACCCAGCTGGGCCTGTGGCTGAACGAGACCACCGGGCTGAACCTGTCCCTGATCTACGACCCGTTCGACCGGCTGCAGTTCCTGCTCGGGCTGGCGACCACCCTGCTGCTCACCGTCCTGTGCATCGCCGGCAGCCTGGCGCTGGGCCTGACCGGCGCGGTGCTGGCGGAGTCGCGCTACCGCGCGGTCAGCCGGCTGGCGCGGCTGGCCGCGGTGCTGGGCCGGATGACGCCGCCGCTGCTGGTCATGTACCTGATCCTGTTCGGCATCGGCTCGATGCTGGCCGCGCACTACCGCATCTCGCTGCCGTCGATGGCGGTGGTGGTGTGGTGCCTGAGCGCATACACCGGCGCCGGCGTGATGACGGCGCTGCTGGACGCCGCGTCCGCCGTGCGCCACGAGGAGCCGGCGTTCCGGCTGCGCTTTTCCAGCGTGCGCCGGGTCGCCCGGCTGGCCAGCGCGGCGGTGACGGCAGCGCTGGTGAACGTCGCCAAGGCCACCATGATGGCGTCGGCGGTGGCGGTGCCCGAGCTGCTGTCGGCCACCACCGCCATCATCAGCGACCGCGGCAACGTCGGCGTGATGATGAACGCGCTGCTCCTGACCTTCCTGCTGATCGTGTTCGCCGTCGTCCGGCTGCTGCACCGGCTGGAGCGGGCCGTCCTGGCAAGAGTCGAGCCATGAGCCTGGCCGACACCCTGAACCACCTGCTGGCCTGGACGCCCTACCTGCTGGGCGGGTTCGGGCTGAACATCCTGATTTCCCTGGTCGCCATGCTGGTGGGGACGGCGGCCGGCTGGGTGCTGGCCCTGCTGCGGGTGTCGCAGCATCCGCGCCGGGTGCGCGCCGCCCTGGTGGCGACCGAACTCTCCCGCAGCATCCCGACCATCGTGTTCCAGTTCTACCTGGCCTTCATGTTCCCGGTGGAACTGCTGGTGCCGTTCACCACGCAGGTGGTGACTTTTCCGGTCTGGCTCAAGGCCGCGCTGGCCCTGGCCGTTGCGGTGGTGGGGTTCACCAGCGACAACCTTGCAGTGGCTCTGCAGGAGTGGAAAAATGGCAACCACAGGGCGGCTTTCCTGTTCGTTCCGAGCTGGACCAGCTATGCGTTGATCATCGTCATGGCGTCCAGCACCGCATCCATCATCGGCGTGAGCGAGCTGGTGAGCCGCTGCAATACCGTCATCAACGCGACCGGCAACACCCAGCTGATGCTGCCGATCTACCTGTATGCGTGCCTGTTCTTCTTCGCCTTCTGCTGGCCGCTGACGCTGTTGATGAAAAGGATTTCGGCGACGCTGGCCCGCCGGCTGGCGCCGCCCCGCGGCGAGGGCGAGGGTGAAGGCGATGGCGCGGTGGCGGGCCGGGGCGCAGGGGAGCGCTGGCCGGTGACGGAGGGCTGAGCCCTCAAAGTTGAGGAGAGAAGGTCAGCAAAGGCGGAGTCAGAGCCTGCAGCAGTCGTACAAGAAGTCCATGGCTTGCCGCCAGGGGCGGTGCAAATCACGCAGCGAGCAGCAGGAAAAATGATTGCCCAATGGCTCTTCCCGACGCCGTATTGCCTCTTCGTCCGCCTGTCCATCCGGCGCGAACGCTATTTGCTGTTCAAGCAGCTGGCCAGCAAGGTGGCGTTCGCCTACCAGCAGCATTCGCGGCGGATGCGCTGGATGGCCTACGCCACGGTGGCCGGCCCGGAGAACTACGTCTACATCATGATGCCCATGCCGGACCTGGCGGACATGGACAGCATGCCGTCGCTGGACCTGGTGCTGCAGGACGTGTACGGCGCCGAGGGCGCCGTGCTGCTGGAGAAGTTCCAGGAGTGCGTGCTGCACATGGAGACCTTCGTTCTGAACCGGGTGAACGACAAGGTGGAGCCCACTGAGCGCAAGCAGCCGCCGCCCTACCTGTATTACCTGACGCTCAAGGCCCGGCCCAGCCGGATGGGCCAGCTGCTGGAGAGCGTGCAGCAGCTCGGCGCCGCCACCACCGGCTCGCAGATGTTCTGCTACGCCACCTTCGCCGGGCCGATCCGCCTGCATGCCTTCACGATGGGCGGGACGATCGCCGAGCTCGGCGAGATCGCGACGCTGGAGCGCCGCGTCGTCGAGCACTACGGCCAGGAGGAAGGCCGCAAGGTGATCGAGCGCATCCACGATTCGCTGGTCGACATCGAGGTGTCGATCCTGCGCTACATCGGCCACCTGGACTGAGCATGGACCGGCCGCCACCCCAAGCACGCAGCGGTCCCGTCGCCGTGGTCGGCATCGGCTGCGCGTTTCCGGGCGCGGTCGGCGCCGGCGCATTCTGGTCGCGGCTGCTGCAGGGTGCCTGCGCGGTGGCACCGGTGCCCAGGGAGCGCTGGGACGCGTCGCTGCTGCCGCCGTCGGCCGCGCGCTTCGCCGGCTTCATCGACGACGCGGACTGCTTCGATGCCGGCTTCTTCGGCATCTCGCCGCGCGAGGCGGCAGCGCTGGACCCGCGCCAGCGGCTGGCGCTGCAGGTGGCCTGGTGGGCGCTGGAAGACGCGGCCATCGCGCCGGACAGCCTGCGCGGCGCGGCGCTGGGCGTGTTCGTCGGCGCCACCAACGGCGAATACGCCGGCGCCTTCGCCGGTCCGGAAACGCTGGAGCCGCACCTGGGCATCGGCCTGTCGAACGCGGTGATCGCCAACCGCATTTCTCACGTGCTGGGCGCGCACGGGCCCAGCATGGCGATCGACACCGCCTGTTCGGCTTCGCTGGTGGCGGTGCACCAGGCCTGCCGCAGCCTGCAGGCCGGCGATTGCACCGTCGCCCTGGCCGGCGGGGTGGGCCTGATGCTCAGCCCGGTCAATGTGGTGGCGCTCGGGCGCGCCGGCATGCTGGCGCCGGACGGCCGCTGCAAGTCCTTCGACGCTGCGGCCGACGGCTACGGCCGCGGCGAAGGCTGCGGCCTGGTGGTGCTCAAGCGGCTGGCCGATGCGCTGGCCGACGGCGACCGCATCCACGCGTTGATCAGGGGCTCGGCCACCAACCACGACGGCCTGTCCAACGGCATCACCGCACCCAACGGCCTGTCGCAGGAAGCCCTGATCCGCGCGGCCCTGGCCGATGCGGACGCGGCGCCGGGCGCGATCGGGTACGTGGAAGCGCACGGCACCGGCACCTTGCTGGGCGACCCGACGGAGGCGCGGGCGCTGGGCCACGCCATCGGCCAGCAGCCTGGCCGCACGGCGCCGCTGCTGATCGGCTCGGTCAAGACCAACATCGGCCACCTGGAAGCGGCCGCCGGCGTCGCCGGGCTGATCAAGCTCGTGCTGTGCGTGCGCCATGGCCGGATCGCGCCCAGCCTGCACTACACGCAAGGCAATCCGCACATCGATTTCGAGGGACTCGGCCTGGCGGTGGCGGCCACCGCGACGGCGTGGCCCGATGGACCGGGCCCGCGGCTCGGCGCCGTGAGCTCGTTCGGCTTCGGCGGCGCCAACGCCCACGTCGTCGTGGAGCAGGCGCCTGCCGCCATCGCGGCAGAGGTGCCGCCAAGCGACAGGCCGGACGTGCTCTTGCTGTCCGCCGCGACCGACAGCGCACTCAGGGAAATGGCTGGCGCGTGTTCCGCCGCATTGCAGGAACCCGGCGCTGCGCGCTGGCATGCGCTCGCAGCACTTTCACAGACCGGCCGTGCGCACCTGCGGCACCGGCTGGCGGTGGTCGCCCGCAGCACGGCCGAGGGCCGCGACAAGCTGGCCGCGTTCGCTGCCGGCGGCAGCCATGCCGACGCCGTGGCGGCCATCGCGGGCCGGCGTGCGCCGAAGATCGCGCTGCTGTGTCCGGGCCAGGGGGCGCAGCGTCCGGGCATGGCGCGCGAGTTGCTGGCGGCGAACGAACCGTTCCGCGCCGCCATCGCCGAAGCCGACGAAGCGCTCGGCTGGTCCCTCGGCGCGATACTGCGCGACAGCTCGGCCGACATTGACCGCACCAGCATCACCCAGCCGGCGCTGCTGGCGACCGGCGTCGGACTGGCGCGGGCGCTGGCGGCTCACGGGGTGCAGCCGGCGGCGCTGGCCGGCCACAGCCTGGGCGAATACACGGCGGCAGTGATCGCGGGCGGCGTGGGCTATGCCGATGCCCTGCGGCTGGTCGCGGCACGGGGACGGCTGATGGAAGGCGTGGGCGGCGACGGCGCGATGGCTGCCGTGCTTGCCGGCGAGCAGGAGGTGCTGCCCTACCTCGGCGAACGGCTGTCGATCGCCGCCGTCAACGGCCCGCAGGCGGTGACGATCTCCGGCGACCGGCAGGCGCTGCAGCAAGCCTGCACTGCCCTGGAAGCGGCGGGCCTGCGCGTGCGCCCGCTGCGGGTGGCGACGGCATTCCATTCGGCCTTGCTCGATCCGATGCTCGAAGAATTCCGCGAACTCGCCGCCCGGGTCCGCTGGCAACCGCTGCGCGTTCCCGTGGTGTCCAACCTGAGCGGCGGGCTGCTGCCGGCCGGCCATGTCTATGACGCGGCGTACTGGGTGCGGCACACGCGCGCGCCGGTGCGCTTCGGCGAGGGCCTGCGTGCGCTGGAAGGGCTGGGCGTCGACACCGCGCTGGAACTGGGCGCGCTGCCGGTGTTGAGCGCCCTCGCGCAGGGCGGCGCTGCAAAGTTCCGGACAGCCACCGCGCTGGAGGCCGGGTCCGGGGACGGCATCGCCCTGCTTCGCACGCTCGGGGGGCTGCACGCCGCCGGCGCCCGCATCGGATGGGGAAGCTCCCGCCTCGCGGCGGCCGCCGGCGACAGCCTGCCGCGTTACCCGTTCGCGAAAGACCGTTATCCGCTGCATGTCGGCGCGCGGGCGTTCGGCGACGGCCAACCGGCGGGCGCGGCGGGCAGCGCAGCTCCCGCGCCGGTGTCCGCACTGGAGCAACCGGCGGCGCCCGATGCGGCATCGGTGCGGCAGCGCGTCGTCGCCATCGTCGCCCGGCTGTTGTCGGTCGCGCCGGAGCGGGTGGACACGGCCGCGCCGTTCCTGGAGCTGGGCGCCGATTCGCTGATCCTGATCCAGGCCGTGGGCCGGATCGAAGCGCAGTTCGGCGTGCGGATCGCGGTGCGCTCGTTCTTCGAGGAGCTGTCGACGATCGATGCGGTGTGCGCGTGGCTGATGCGCGCGCAGGCCGTGCCAGCAGCGCAGGCTGCCACGCCGGCAGCGGCCGCGCCCGCCGTCGCGGTCACGCCACCGCGGCCAGCCGCGCCAGTGCCGGCGCCCGCCGGCCTGAACGACACGCAGCGCGCGCACCTTGCGCAGCTCGCCGCCGACTACACGAAACGCACGACGAGTTCGCGCGCCTATGCCCAGCGTTTCCGCCCGGTCCTGGCCGACAGCCGCGGCTCGGCCGGGTTCCGCTTCTCGATCAAGGAGATGCTCTATCCGATCGTCGGCCAGCGCGGCGCCGGCTCCCGCGTGTGGGACGTCGACGGCAACGAGTACATCGACATCTCCATGGGCTTCGGCGTGCAGCTGTTCGGCCACGAGCCGCCGTTCCTGCGCGAGGCGATGGCGCAAAGCCTGGCGCGCGGCATCCGCATCGGCCCGCAATCCGACGCCGCCGGCGAGGTGGCGGAACTGATCTGCGAACTGACCGGCGTGGAGCGGGTCGCGTTCTGCAACAGCGGCACCGAGGCCGTGATGACGGCGCTGCGGCTGGCGCGCACCGCCACCGGCCGCCATCGCGTCGCCGTGTTCCGCGGCAGCTACCACGGCCACTTCGACGGCGTGCTGGGCGAGACCCAGGGCGATCCGTGGACCGTGTCGCCGCGCGTGGCCGGCATCGCGCCGGGCATGGTGGCCGAGCTGGCGCTGTTCGAGTACGGCAGCGCCGAGTCGCTGGAGCAATTGCGCCCGCGCATGAGTGAATTCGCCGCGGTGCTGGTGGAGCCGGTGCAAAGCCGCAATCCCGCCCTGCAGCCGGCCGCCTTCCTGCATGCCCTGCGCGCGCTGACGCGGGCCGCCGGCACGGTGCTGGTGTTCGACGAGGTACTGACGGGTTTCCGCATCGGGGCCGGCGGCGCCCAGGCGCACTTCGGCGTGCACGCCGATCTGGTCACTTATGGCAAGGTGGTCGGCGGCGGGCTGCCGATCGGCGTGGTGGCCGGCCGGCGCGAGCTGCTGGCCGGCATCGACGGCGGCCTCTGGCAGTACGGCGACGGGTCGTTCCCGGCGGCGCAGACCACCTTCTTCGCCGGCACCTTCAACAAGCATCCGCTGGCGATGGCGTCGGCGCGGGCCGTGCTCCATGAGATCCGCCGCAACGGCGCCCCAGCGTACGACGCGCTCAACGGGCGCACGGCACGGATGGCGCAACGGCTCGATCGCGTGTTCGAGGACGCCGGCGCGCCGATCCGCACCAGCCGCTTCGGCTCGCTGTTCCGCTTCGTCTTCCACGACAACCTCGATCCTTTCTTCTATCACCTGCTGCATCGGGGCCTGTATGTATGGGAGGGGCGCAACCTGTTCCTGTCGACCGCGCACACGGAGGACGACGTGGCCAGGATCGTGGAGCGGGTGGCCGACAGCGTGGCCGCGCTGCGCGCGGGCGGCTTCCTCGCCGCGGCGGCAGCGACCGCGCGCGCCGTGCCCGCGCCGCCGGTCGAGCTGCCGCTGTCGCTGGCGCAACGGCAGCTCGCGACGCTGGCGGCGCTGTCGCGGGAAGGGTCGGCCGCGTACACCATCGCCGTCGCGATCGACCTGGAGGGCGCCGTGGAGCCCGGGCGACTGCAGCGAGCCTTCGAGGCGCTGGTGCAACGCCACGATGCGCTGCGCGCCGCCATCGACCTGGAGGCCGGCGTGCAGCGCATTGCCGCACAGGCGGCGTTCACGCTGCACCGGCAGCGCGCCGGGGATGGGGACACGCCCGACGCATTGCTAGACGCATTGCTGGCGGCGGAGCTGGCGCAGCCGATCGGCCTGGACGCGCCACCGGCACTGCGCGCGACGCTGGTCGAACGCACGCCCGATCGCCATGTGCTGCTGGTGGCAGCGCACCACGCGCTGGTAGACGGCCAGTCGCTGCAGGTGCTGCTGGAGGAACTGGCAGCGCTGTATGGCGGCGAAACGCTGGCCGCCGCGCCGGCCTACCGCGTGCTCGCCGAGCGGATGGCGCGTGCCGGCAGCGCGCCACAGGACGAAGCACACCGTGCCTTCTGGCAGCGCACGCTGGCCGGGGCGCCGGCGGGCATCGAACTGCCCTTCGCGCGGATGCGGCCGCCGCTGCGCCGCTTCGCCGGGGCGCGGGTAGCGGCGGAGCTGCCGCCCGCGCCGCTGCGCCGGCTGGAGCAGGCCGCCGCTGCCCGCGGCCTGTCTTCCAGCATGGCCCTGCTGGCCGCCTTCGCGGCCACGCTGCGCCGTTGCGGCGCGCCGGCCGACATGGTGCTGGGCGTCCCGTTCGCCGGCCGCGATCCGGCATTCGAGCGCGCGGTCGGCTACTGCGCGCACCTGCTGCCGGTGCGCCTGGACCTGCCGGCCCTGGCCAGCACCGGCGAGGTAATGCAGCAGGTGCGGCAGCGTTTCCTCGATGCGATGGAGCACGCCGCCTATCCGATGGCGCGCACCATCGCGGATCTCGGCATCGCGCGCGATCCGGCGCGCCCGCCGCTGGTCAACGTCAGCTTCAACGTGGACCGCGTGCCCGTGCTGCCGCCACTGGCCGGCGTGCGGCTCGCGCCGCGGGCGCTGCCGCTGGTGCACTCCCGCTTCGAGATCGGCTGCAACCTGCTGGACTGGCAGGACGGCGCCCGGATCGAGATCGACTACGACAGCGATTTGTTCGCGCACGCGGACATGGAGGCGCTCGCCGCAGCGCTCGTGGCGATGATCGGGCGGTTCGGCGGCGACCCGCAACAGCCGTTCGACGAGCGCGGCGATGCGCGGCAGCGCTGGCTCCTGCCTGCGGCTGCGAACCAGGGGCCGCACCTGCTGCAACGCTTCACCGAGGCGGCGTGGGAAGCACCGGCCGCCGGCGCGGTGGAAGTCGATGGCCAGCCGGTGCTGGACCGGCAGGCGTTGGACCGGTGGTCGGACCGCGTCGCCGAGGCCGTTACCGCGGCCGCGCGCGGCGCCGGTCCGGTGGCCCTGCTGCTGGGCCGCAATGCAGCAATGCCGGCCGCGATGCTGGGCTGCTGGAAAGCCGGCCGCGCCTATCTTCCGCTCGATCCGCAGTTGCCGCCCGCGCGGCTGGCGCTGCTGCTGGAATTGGCTGCGCCTTGCTGCCTGCTCGCCGGGCAGGCCCCGCCCGAGGCGACGGTGCCGGTGCTGCCGCTTCCCGCGATGCCGGCGCCGGGGCCGTCGGCGCAGCGCTCTTTCCCGGCACCGGACGCTGACGCGACCGCCTACCTGCTGTTCACCTCCGGCTCCACCGGCACGCCCAAGCTGGTGGCGGTGCCGCACCGCGCCGTGCGCCATTACCTGGACGGCATCGTCGCCGGGCTCGGCCTGCAGCGCGGCCTGCGCTACGCCGTGGTCACGACCTTCGCCGCCGACCTCGGCCTGACGGCGGTGCTGCCGGCGCTGTTCCACGGCGGCTGCCTGTGCATTGCCGGTGCCTCGCTGGCCCGGGATGCCGAGGCCTTCGCAGCCACCATGCGCCGGTCGCCCGTGGACCTGCTCAAGATCGTGCCTTCGCACCTGGAGGGATTGCTGGCGGCGGCCGACCCGGCAGCCGTGCTGCCGCGTACGCACCTCGTTCTGGGCGGTGAAGCGGCGCGGCCGGCGCTGCTGGCGGCGCTGGCGCGCACGGCGCACGCATGCCGCGTATTCAACCACTTCGGCCCGACCGAGGCCACCGTCGGCGTGTTGCTGGGGGAATGGGATGGCGGCGCCGGCCCGGTCCGGTTCCAGCAGCCGATCGGCGCGGCACGGATCGCACTGCTCGATGCGCAAGGCCGGCCCTGCGCGATCGGCGAAGCCGGCGAGGTGGCGATCGCCGGGCCGTCCCTGGCCGCGGGCTATGTGGGCACAAATGCGGCAGGTGAAGAAGCCTTCGCCATGCTCGATCTCGGGCAGGGCCCGGAGCGCGCTTACCGCTCGGGCGATCTGGCCGTGCTGCGCGAAGACGGATCGATCGAACTGCTGGGCCGGCGCGACGACCAGATCAAGATCCGCGGCCACCGGATCGAGCCGGCCGAGATCGTGGCGGCGATCACGCGCGAGCCGGCCATCCGCACGGCCGCCGTCGTGCAGCGCCCCACCGGGAACGGCCGGCCAGCGCTGGTGGCTTATGTCGTTCCAGCGGATGGCGCGATCGACACGCAGGGGCTGCTGCGGCGCTTGCGCGACGAACTGCCCGAGCCCATGGTGCCGGCCGCGGTCGTCGTCCTGGCGGCCTTTCCGGTGACGGCCAATGGCAAGCTCGATGTCGCGGCCTTGCCCGCGCCGGCGCAGGAGCCGCCGCCGGGCGCGGCGCCCGATGGCTCGGCGCAGCAGGCGCTGCTGCTGCGGCTCTGGCGCGAGTTGCTCGGGCATGCCGACATCGGAGCCCAAAGCGACTTCTTCCAGCAAGGCGGCGATTCCATCCAGGCGATCCAGCTGATCGCGAAGCTGCACCAGGCCGGCTGGCGCGCGAAAACGTCGGACCTGTACGCCGCGCCGACGCTGCAGGCCTTCGCCGCCCGCATCCGGCCCGCCGGCGGCGGCGAGATCGCGCCGGCGCAAGGCCCCTGCCCGCTCTTGCCCAGCCAGTTGCGGCTGCATGCGCGTCTGGGCGAGTGGCCGGCGCATTTCAATCTGTCGGTCAGTATCGAGCCCGCGCCCTGGGTCACGCCGGAGCTGCTCGCGCAGGCCCTGCTGGCACTGGTGCAGCAACACGACGCCCTGCGCCTGCGCTTCGGCATGCAGGACGGCCAGCCCGCTGCGTGGTTCGGCGCGCCGGTGGCGCCGCGGGTGCTGCCGATCCCGGCCGACGCCGGCCGTGCGGCGGCGTTGTCGCGGATGCAGGCCTCGCTGGCGCCGGCGCAAGGCGCTCTGCTCGCGGCCGGCTGGGCCGCCGCGCAGGGCGGCAAGCCGGCGGCGGTGGTGCTGGCAGTGCACCACCTGGTCTGCGACGGCATCTCGCTGCGCATCCTGCTGGACGATCTGCGCCAGGCCTTGCTGGAACTGCACGAGGGCCGGGCGCCGCGATTGGCGCCGCGCACCGCATCGGTCCAGCAATGGGCGCAGCTGTTGCCGCGGCTGGCCCACCGCGACGGCACGGCAGCTGAATTGCCGTACTGGCAACTGGCCGGCTCGATGCCGCCGCCATCGCTGCCGCAACGCAGCGGCGCCGGCGCGCAAGGCGCTGACCTGGTGGCGCAGGAATGCAGCGAAACCATCTCGCTCGGCGAGGCGCTGACGTCGCGGCTGCTGCAGCCGGCGCCGGGCACGGCGGCGACGGCACAGGACCATGTGATCGCGGCTGTCACCCTGGCCTTGGGCGACTGGACCGGCGAGCGCCTGGCCTGCGTCGAACTCGAAGGCCACGGCCGCGAGACCTCGCTGGCCGGATCGGCCGCTGCGGACGTCGACCTGGGCCGCACCGTCGGCTGGTTCAGCAGCCGCTTCCCCGCCTGGTTCGACCTGGAAGGCGTGCCGCTGGCACACGCCGCGGCCATGGTGGCCGAACAGCGGCGCGCCATTCCCGCCGCCGGCTTCGGCCACGGGCTGCTGCGCCACCTCGGCCCGGACGCGGCGCGCGCGGCGCTGGCGGCGCTGCCACCGCCCGAGATCAGCTTGAACTACCTGGGCCAGGTGCAGCTCCCGCCGGACGACGCCTTCCGCGTGGCGTCCTGGCTTCCGGACGGCGCGGAGCGGGGGGCCGAGCGCGCGGGCGCGCTGCCGCGCCTGCACCGCATCGCGATCGAGGCGGCCGTGGCCGACGGCCGGCTGGTGGCCGTCTGGCAGTTCAATCCCGCCATCCACGCCCGTGCCGACATCGCCGCGCTGGCGCAGTCCTTCGCGCGCCACGCTGCGGCGCTGGCGGGCGCTGTGGAGATCCCCGCCGGCGAGGCGAGCCGGAACGAACCACTGGAGCTCAAGACATGAGCCTCACCACACCTTCCCTCGCCGGCCTGGCCATCCGCCGGCCCGCCCCGCTGCAGGCTGGCAGCGAACTGGTCTCGATCGCGCCCTGGGACAACCCATCGGGCCTGCCGGCGCTGGTCACACCGGTGGCGCGCGGCGTCGATCCCTTCGCCTGGGCCGGCGCCAACCGCGAGCGCATCACCCAGCTGCTGCACCGCCACGGAGGCATCCTGCTGCGCGGCTTCGGCCTGCGCGGGGACCAGGACTTCCAGCGCATGCTGGACGCCGTCGGCGTGGCGCTGATGCATTACATCGAGAAGGCGACGCCGCGCGAACAGGTGAGCAAGCACGTCTACACCTCGACGATCTTTCCGCCCGAGCATCCGATCGCGCCCCACAACGAGCTGTCGTATGTGCGCCAGTGGCCAGGCCGCATCGCGTTCTTCTGCGAGGTCGCGCCGCAGGTGGATGGAGAGACGCCGCTGGTGGACGTGCGGCGCGTGCTGGCGCGCATCGATCCCGAGGTCGCCGGCAAGTTCCGCAGGCTGGGCTGGATGCTGGTGCGCAATTTCGGTTCCGGCATCGGGCCATCGTGGCAGCACTCGCTGGCGGTGAAGACGCGGGAACAGGCCGAAGCCTATCTGCGGCGCTCGGCGACCGAGTGGCGGTGGCTCGAGGGCGGCGCGGCCGGCAACAGCCGCCTGCGCACCTTCCAGCGGCGCGCCGCCGTGCGGCGCCATCCGGTGACGAACGAGGAGCTGTGGTTCAACCACATTGCCTTCTGGCATCCCTCGGGGGTGCCGGACGACGTGCGGCGCTCGCTGGAGGCGGATTTCGGCACCGACAACCTGCCGTACAACACGCTGTACGGCGACGGCAGCGAGATCCCGCTGGAGGTGGCCGCGCACCTGCGCGCCACCTACGACGCCGAGACGGTGAAGTTCCGCTGGCAGGAGGGCGACCTGCTGCTGCTGGACAACATGCTGGTGGCGCACGGCCGCTCCAGCTACAGCGGCCAGCGCCGCGTGCTCACCGCGATGGGCGACGAGGTGCGCCCCGCCAGCGTGCAGCCGGGCGAGGAGGAGATGCAATGAGCGACGTGCTTGCCAGCGGCTTCCCCCTGTCGCCATGGCAGCAGCGCCTGTGGCAGCTCGGCGCGCGCGACGGCCTGAACGCCTACCGCGTGGAGCTGGAATTCGAAGCGGATGCCTCGGTGGACCCAGCGGCCTTGTGCGCGGCGTTGGCGCGCGTGGCCCAGCGCCACGAGATCCTGCGCACGGCTTTCGGCCTGCTGCCGGGCATGCAGCTGCCGGTGCAGTCGCCGCTGCCGTCGGCACCGCCGGTGCTGCTCGATGGCGCGGATGCGCAGGCCGAGCCGGGCCGCATCGTGCTGCGGCAGTTGGGCGCCCATCGCTACCACCTGGTGCTGTCGGCCCTGGCCGCCGATGCGCAAACCGCGCTGCGGGTGCTGCAGCTGGCCGATGAAGACCTGCGCGGAGCCGCAGCCGGCGCGGACGTCCATGAGGCCCTGCCTTTCTCCAGCCTGGCGCAGTGGCAGCAGGACACGCTGGACGAGGCGGCGGGTAGCAAGCCGTCGCCGTGGCCGCAGCACCGGCCCGCCGCCCTGCCGTTCCTGTTGCGGATGCCGGCTGCCGGCACCCGGCCCGCGCGGCACGCGCTGGACCTACCGGCGGCGCTGCAGTCGGCGCTCGCATCGACGGCGGCGGAATTGGGCGCCGACCTCTCGGATCTCCTGCTCGCGGCCTGGAGCGCGCTGTTGCTGCGCCTGGACGGCGAGCCGGTTGCGCTCGCGCTGGTCGCCGACGGCCGCAGCTACGACGAACTGGCGCAATTGCCCGGACCGTTCGCGCGGCTGGCGCCCTTGCCGCTGCACCCGGATGCAGCGCAGCCTTTCGGCGCCCTGGTCGCCGCCGTTGCCAGGGCTGCTGCGGACACGCAGTCGATGCAGGACCAGGTGCCGCCGCTCCCATTGCAGGCTCACGCAGGGCTGGCCTTTGCCTGGGCCGAAGCGCCATCGACGGCCTCGCCGTTGCTGAAGCCGCTTGCGCCGTTCGCCTGGATCGACCGCTGCCTGTTGCAGTTGTCCGCCTTCCGCGACAGCCAGGGCCGCATCGCGCTGCACTTCGACCACGACGCCTGGAGCTGCGACACCAGCGCACTGCACCGGCTGGAAGAGGAATACCTGACGCTGCTGCAGTCGATCGCCGGAGCGCCGCAGCAGCCGCTGTCCTCGCTCGCCATCCTCGGGCCGCAGGAGCGCGCGCTGGTGCTGGAGGGCATGCAAGGCGCGAGCCTGCCTTCTGCGCTTCCATGGCGCGCCGTCAACATGCAGTTGCACGACGCGCTGCTGTCGGCCACGGGCAGGACCGTCATCGACCAGGCGGACATCCGGCTCGACGGCCCGGCGCTGGCCACCCGCATCGACAGCATCGCGGCGCAACTGGTGCACGCCGGCGCCCGGCCAGGCGCAGTCGTTGCCCTGCTGCTGCCGCGCGGGATCGACATGGTCGCCGGCCTGCTGGCGATCCAGCGCGCCGGAGCCGCCTACCTCCCGCTGGACACCAGCTACCCCGACCAGCGCCTGGCCTTCATGGTGCAGGACAGCGGCGCCGGCCTGCTGCTCACCTGCGAACCGCTGGCCGGCGAGCTCGGGGGCAAGCCGGCCTTCGCCGCGCTGCTGGCGCAATTGCAGGTGCTGGCGGTCGACGGCGCTCAAGCGGCCTGCGCAACGCCGCGGCCTGCGTTCCCCGAGCCCGGCCCGACGGACCTCGCCTGCCTGATCTACACCTCCGGCTCCAGCGGGCGGCCCAAGGGCGTGCGCGTACCGCACGGCGCACTGGCCAACCACATGGCCTGGATGCTGCGCGAGCTGCCGCTGCTGCCGGACGACGCGGTGCTGCAGAAGACGGCAGTGAGCTTCGACGCCTCGGTGTGGGAGATCTTCGCCCCGCTGATGGCCGGCGCGCGTCTGGTGCTGGCGCCGCCGGGCGCCGAGCGCGATCCCGATGCGCTGGCCGCGGCCATCCAGCGCCACACGGTCACGGTGCTGCAGGTCGTGCCCAGCCTGCTGCGCCTGCTGGTGGAGAACGCGCGCTTTCGCGCCTGCCGCTCGCTGAGGCGCCTGTGCTGCGGCGGCGAAGCACTGGATGCGGCACTGGCCGGCAGCGCGCTGGCGCTCGGCGTCGAACTGGTGAATCTCTACGGCCCGACCGAGACCACGATCGAGGTGATCGCGGGCCGCGTCGGCGCCGGCGATCCGGTGGTCGCCATCGGCAAGCCGATCGACAACACGCGCATCTACATCCTGGACGGCCAGGGCCGGCCGCAGCCGGTCGGTGTGCGCGGCGAGATCCACATCGCCGGCGCCCCGCTGGCGCAGGGCTACCACGGCCGGCCGGAACTGACGGCGCAGCGCTTTGTCGCCGATCCGTTCGCGGCGGCGCCGGGGCAGCGCATGTACCGCAGCGGCGACGCCGGCGCCTGGCGCGCCGACGGCAGCATCGACTTCTTCGGCCGGGCCGACCGCCAGGTCAAGCTGCGGGGCTACCGGGTGGAGCTGGGCGAGATCGAGGCGGTGGCCGCGGCCTATCCCGGCGTCGCACTGGCGGCAGCCGTGGTGGACCGCGACGCCGCCGGCATCGACCAGCTGCTGTGCTTCTACTCGCTGCATCCCGGCCGCTCGGTGGACGCGGCCCAGTTCAAGCGTGCGCTCGCCGCCGCCCTGCCCGAACCGATGACGCCCAACTGGCTGGTCCAGGTCGAATCCTTCCCCACCACGCCCAGCGGCAAGGTGGACGCGGCGGCGCTGCTGCGGCTGCGGCCGGCGATGGCCCGCGCCACCAAGGGGCCGCGCGACACGCTGGAAATGCGGCTGGAACGGATCTGGGAGAGCGTGCTGGGCATCGGCCACGCCGGCATCGACAGCGGCTTCTTCGACCTCGGCGGCCACTCGCTGCTGGCGGTGCGCCTCATGGCGGAGATCGAGAAGGAATTCGGCCACCGGCTGCCGCTGACCTCGCTGTTCGCCGCCCCAACCATCGCCGCGCAGGCGCAGCTGCTGCGCGGCGAAGCGATCCGGACCGACCCGATCGTGGTCCCGATCCGCACCGGCAAGGCCAGGCGCTCGCCCATCGTGTTCGTCCATCCCACCGGCGGCAGCGTGCTGTGCTACCGCGACATCGCCTCGGCGCTGCGCACCGAGCGGCCGATCGTGGCGCTGCAGGACCCCGGCCTGTCGGGGCCGGCCTGCTACGAGAGCGTGGAGGAGCTGGCGGCAAATTACCTGGACCGGCTCGAGCCGCTGGTGCCGGACCGCCGCTACCTGCTGGCCGGCTGGTCCTCCGGCGGCGTGATCGCATACGAGATCGCGCGCCAGGCGCTGGCGCGCGGCCACGAGGTGGCGCTGCTGTGCCTGATCGACAGCCGAGCCACCGACGGCAGCGCACCGGCGCCGCAGCGCGACAGGCTGCTGCGCTCGATCTCGCGGCTGATCGCCCACAAGGCCGACCTGAGCTGCCCGGACCTGTCCGGCCTGCCCTACGACGACGCGCTGCAGGGCCTGCTGCAGTTGGCGCGCAAGGCCGACTTCGTGCCGGCGGACACCGGCCGCTCCGACATCGAGAAGCTGTACCAGGTGTTCGAGCGCAACGTGACCGTGATCGGCCGCTACCAGGCCGGGCCGCTGCCGCGCCGCACGCTGATCATGAAGGCCACCGAGCTGCTGCCCGAAGGCATCCGCGAAGCCGCCGCGCATCCGCTCGCAGACGGCGCGCCGCTGGGATGGGAGCGGCTGTGCTTTGCCAATGTGCACCACGTCGCGGCCGACCACATGTCGATCATGGAGCCGCCGCGGCTGGCCGGCGTGCTGGCCGCGCTGGACAGCGAGCTGGAAGAAATCGAGCGGCTGGACGGCCTGCCGCGCCACAACCTGCTGCCGATGCTGGGGATGTGATGACCGCCAAGCCTTCCTCTTCCCCCGTCGCCTGGCCGCTGACGCCGCTGCAGCAGGGCATGCTGGTCCACAGCCTGCGCGAGCCGCGCGGCGGCGCCTACATCCAGCAGCTCGCCGTGCGGCTGGCCGGCCCGCTGGATGCCGAGGCCCTGCGCAGCGCCTGGACGGCCGTGCTGCAGCGGCACGACGCCCTGCGCACGGGCGTCCAATGGCAGGCCGGCCCTCAACTTCAGGGCTGCTGCGCGCAGGAGGCGGCATTGCCGTTCGCGGTGCTCGATCGCAGCGGCAGCGGTCCGGCCGAGCGCGAGGCGGTCCGCGCGCAATTCCTGCAGGAGGACCGCGCCGCCGGCTTCGCGCTGGACCAGCCGCCGCTGATGCGCATCACCCTGCTGCGCTGGTCGGCGCAGGAGTGGGAGATGGTCTGGAGCCACCACCATGCACTAGTCGACGGCTGGTCGACCGCGCTGGTGCTGGCCGACGTCAGCGCGCTCTACGAAGCAGCGGCACGTGGCCAGCAGGCTGCGCTGCCGCCGGCGCCCAGCTTCCGCGCCTTCCTCGACTGGCTGGCCGAGCGCGACCAGCTGGCGGCGCAAGCCTGCTGGCAGCAGGCGCTGGCGGGCTTCGAGCAACCGGCGCGCTTGCCGGCGCTCAAGCGCCGCCGCGATGCGCAGGACGCGTCGCCAGTGCTCTGCTTCGATGCCGGCCTGGACGCGGCGCAGTTTGCCGGGCTGGCCGGGCTGGCGCGCCAAGCCGGCGTATCGCCGGCCATCGCAGTCACGGCCTGCTGGGGGCTGCTGCTCGGGCGCCATGCGGACAGCGAGGACGTGGTGGTCGGCGTCACGGTCGCCGGCCGCCCCGCGCAACTCGCCGGCGCGGAGCGCACCGTCGGCCCGTTCATGAACACCATCCCGCTGCGATTGCAGGCGCCGCGCGCAGGCAGCATCGCAGCCTGGCTGCAGGAGGCGCAGCAGCGGCTGGCCGCGGTGCGCGAACACGAGCACGCCGCGCTGACCCGGATCGCGCAGTGGAGCGGCCTGGCGCAGCCGCTGTTCGACACCGTGCTTGCCTACGAGAACTATCCGCTAACGGTGTCCGGCAAGCGCTTGGGCGAGGCCAGGATCGAGAGCTTTGCGCTGCACGAGCGGCCCAGCGTGCCGCTGGCGCTGATCGCCGAGCCGCAGGTGGATGGACTGTCGCTGCGCCTGCTGGCCGATCCGGCGCGGGTCGAGGCCGATGCGGCGCGCCGGATGCTGGACCAGCTGCAGCACCTGCTGGAGCAGCTGGCGACCTGCGACATCGAGGCGCCGCCCGGGGGCTTGCAGCTGCTGCGGCCGCGCGAGCGCGAGACCATCCTCCATGAGTGGAACGCCACCGCGCGGCCTTACGACCGCGAGGCCACGCTGCCAGGCATGTTCGCGGCGCAGGCGGCGCGCACGCCGGACGCGATCGCGTTGATCGACGCAGCCGGGTCCATGACCTATGGGGACCTGGTGCAGCGGGTTGCCGGCGTCGCGGCCCGCCTGCGCGAGCTCGCCCTGCCGCCGTGCAGCCCGGTGGGCGTGCGCATGGCCCGCAACCGCGAGCTGGTGGTCGCGCTGCTGGCGGTCACCAGCGCCGGCCACCATTACGTGCCGATCGAGCCGCAGCAGCCGCCGGCGCGGGTGGACGCCATCCTCGATGCGCTGCCGATCCGCTGCATCCTGAGCCAGGCCGCGCTGGCCGGCGCTACGCGGGAACTGGCCGGGGGGCGGACCATCACTGTGCTCGAGACGGATCGCATCGCCCCGTCCGATGGCGCCTTGCGCGTCGACGCGCGCCCCGGGGATCTCGCCTACGTGATCTTCACGTCCGGCTCCACCGGCCGGCCCAAAGGTGTGCTGGTGAAGCACACGCGTGCGGTCAACCTGGTCGACTGGGTCAACCGCAGCTTCGCCGTCGGGCCGCGCGACCGCATGCTGTTCGTCACCTCGCCGGCCTTCGACCTGTCGGTGTATGACGTGTTCGGCATGCTCGCGGCCGGCGGCTCGGTCCGCATCGCCAGCGAAGGTGAGATCGCCGATCCGCAGCGGCTGGTGGACCTGCTCACCGGCGGCGACATCACCTTCTGGGATTCTGCGCCGGCGGCGCTGTGGCAGCTGGCGCCGTTGCTGCCGGAGCGCGCCACCCGGTCCGCGCTGCGCCTGGTGTTCCTCAGCGGCGACTGGATTCCGCTGCCGCTGCCCGAGCGTATCCGGGCGGTGTTCCCGGGCGCCTGCGTGGTGGCGCTGGGCGGCGCGACCGAGGCCACGGTCTGGTCGAACTTCCACGTGGTCGGCGCCGTCGATCCGGCATGGACCAGTGTGCCCTACGGCCGCCCGATCCAGAACGCGCGCTATTACGTGCTTGACAGTGGCCTGCAGCCCTGCCCCGTGGGCGTGCCGGGCGACCTGTTCATCGGCGGCGAGTGCCTCGCCGAAGGCTATGCCGGCCAGCCGGAGCTGACGGCGGAGCGCTTCATCCCCGATGCGTTCGTACCCTCGCCGCAGGCCCGCATGTACCGCACCGGCGACCGCGCGCGCTTTGGCGCCGACGGCACCATGGAGTTCCTCGGGCGGGTGGACACGCAGGTGAAGCTGCGCGGCTTCCGGATCGAGCTGGGCGAGATCGAGTCGGCGCTGGCCCGCCACCCGGCGGTGCGCTCCGCCGTCTGCGTGCTGCACGACAGCGGCGAGGGCGGCCCGGCCAGCGGCAAGTCGCAGCTGCAGATCGTCGGCTACTACGTGCCGCGGCCGGGGCAGCACGTCGACGCCGAACAGCTGCGCGCGCATCTCGGCTCGTTGCTGCCGGCCCAGATGGTTCCGGCCTTCCTGCTGGCGCTCGATGCGATCCCGCTGTCGGCCAACGGCAAGGTCGACCGCAAGAACCTGCCCGCGCCGGCCTCGCAGGCGCAAGATCAACGCGTTCCGGCTTCCGGCGACGCGGTCCGCGACACCGTGGCGTCGGTGTGGTGCGACGTGCTGGGGCTGGGGGCCGTGCCGCAGGACGGCGACTTCTTCGCGCTCGGCGGCCATTCGCTGCGCGCCACGTCGGCGGTCGCCCGCCTGCGTGCCGCGTTCGGCATCGACATCCCGCTGCGGCTGATCTTCGAGCAGCCCAGCGTGCGCGGCATGGCTGGCGCCATCCGCCGGCTGGCGCCGGGCGCGGCGCCGCTCGACACCGACCGCGCGGCCGCAATTCCCCTGCTCGATCCCGCGGCCGGCCTGCCCTTGTCGCGGGCGCAGTTGCGCCTGTGGTTCATGCGCCAGCTCGAACCCGCCAGCGCCAGCTACAACGTGGCGCTGGCGGCGCGCATCGACGGCGGCTTCGATCTGCAATCGTTCTGCCGCGCCGCTGCCGCGGTGATCGGCCGCCACGCGGTGCTGAACACCATCATCGGCCTGCGCAACGGCCAGCCGGTGATGCTGCCAGCGGATCCGTCGCTGCCGGCGCCACTCACGAGCGTCGACCTGCGGGACCTGCCCACCGGCCAGCGCGAGGAGGAAGCGCTGCGCCGGCTGACCCTGGCCGCGCGCACCCCGTTTGCGCTGGACCGCGAGCGGCCGGTGCGCATCACGCTGATGGTCACGGGCGCGGGGCAGGCCCAGGTGCTGATCTTGATGGACCACATCGCCACCGACGGCTGGTCGATCGGCCTGTTCGCCGCCGAACTGCTGGCGGCCTATCGGGGTGCGGCAGCGCCGCCCGAAGCCGGTCCGCAATACGCAGACTTCAGCGCGTGGCATGACCGGCTGGTCGGCGAGAGCCTGCTGGCCGGCGAACTCGCCTACTGGAAGCAGGCCCTGTCCGGCCTGCAGCGGCTGGCGCTGAAGACCGACCATGCACGGCCCGCCGCCCCCACCGGAAGCGGTGGCCGCCTGCATTTCGCGCTGGGGGCGGCGCTGTCGGACAAGCTGCGCCGAACTGCCCACGGGCATTCGGCCACCCTGTTCATGCTGCTGCTCACCGCCTTCGAGGTGGTGTTGCGCCGGCGCTCGGGCCAGGAGGAGATCGTGGTGGGCACCGACATCGCCGGCCGCGACCATCCACTGGCGGAGCGGCTGCAGGGCTTCTTCGTCAACCAGCTGGTGCTGCGCACGCACTTCGGCGCCTGCCGCAGTTTTTCCGACATGCTGGCGCAGGTGCGTGGCCGCACGCTGGAGGCTTTCTTTCACCAACATGTGCCATTCGACACGCTGGTGCAGGAGATCAACCCGATGCGCGAGCGCGCAGTGATGCCGCTGTTCCAGCACAAGTTCGTGCTGCAGAACGCGCCTTTCGGCGGGCTGGACGGCGGCCCGCTGCGCATCGAGCCACTGGAGCTCGAGACCGGCACCGCCAAGTACGACCTGCTGCTGACGGTGATCGACGAGCCGGCGCTGCGTGGCACGCTGGAATACAGCAGCGAGCTGTTCGCCGCCTCCACGGCGCAGGAGATGGTGCGCGAATTCCAGGCGGTGCTCGAGCAGGTGGCGCTGGACGCCCATGTCAGCTGGGAAAGCCTGCGCGCCATGCTGGACCAGGAAGGCGAGGCGCGGGCCGACCTCGCGCGACGCGAACTGCGGCGCAGCGGCCTGCAGCGCCTGCGCGAGCTGGCGCGCCCGGGAGCACAGGCATGAATGCGCCTCAATTCACGCAACAACGGCCGCAGGCGATCGCGTGGGACATCGCACGCGATGCGCCACAGCTGCACGCGGCGCTGGCGGCCGGCGTGCCGGCACTGGACCGGCGGCTGGCGCAACTGCGCGCCGCCCTGCCCTGCGCCGCCAGCGTCGCACCCTTCAGCGGCGCCGCGCCCGATGGCGACTACGTGCGGCCGTATCGGCACCTGCGCGCGTTCTACCAGCAGCTGCCGGGCGGCGTGTTCGCCTTCAAGGGCACCGAGCCCTACGCCGCCGATCGAGATGCCCACCTGCGCACGCTGGCGGAGTTCCGCGTCGACTACCCGGCGCGCGGCAGGTCGCTGTTCTCGGCGGCCGAGCACTTCGCGCTGGTGGAGCAGAAGACGCCGCTGGCCCTGGGCCTGGACGAAGCGCTGGACGATGCGCGCATCGCGAGCGCGCTGCAGGCCGCGCACCTGGCCCGCTTCGGCGAACTGGCGCGGCTGCCGACGCCCCTGCTGGCCATCGCCTGGCCGCGGTCCACGCGCGACGAGCATCTCGCCGCCCTGCGCCCTCTGCTGTCGCAGCGCGCCCTTCGGATCGTCGAGACCTGCACGCAAAGCGGCCTAGGCGCGCTGGTCTATCACTATCCCTCGGTGCCGATCCGGGTCGCGCACCTGCCGGTGGAACTGGCGACGAGAGGCGACGAACCCTGGCTGCAGAGGTTGGCCAAGCGGACCGATCCTGCGCTGGCCGTGGAGCGCTGGATCGACCTGGTGGCGCGCCTGCTGGCGCTGGGCTGGCTGCCGGGCCGCACGGACCACATCGGCATCGGCCATTGCGTGGAGATGCAGAACGCGGTGATCGACGGCGGCTTCGTCGATGTCGGTTCCGTCATCGCGATGGGTCAGGTGGCGGGCGAACGGGCCTTCCAGGAGATGCTGCTGGCAGCGATGGCGGACCTGTCCAAGACCATCCGGCATTTCATCCTCGGCCCGGCGCCGGACGCGGAGGCGGAATACCGCAATCCCTCGCTGGCGATGCTGCAGACCCTGCACCGCGTGCTGCCTGCACTGGCCGAGCGCGTCGCGCTGCACCAGCCGGCCGATCCGCGCTTGCTGCGCGCGCTGGCGCGGCGCGCGCCCTTCGATGCGCTGGCAGAAGAACTGACGCTGCTCACGCCCGGCGCGCCGTCCATGAGGCAGCACACATGAGCCGCCCGCTTGCTCCGAAGGCGCTGCTCGCGCCACGCCTGCTGCCGCAGCACGTGCCCGGGCTGGACGCGCTGGTGCGGCCGCTGGAGCTGGTGGAGAGGCCCACGCCCGTCACCGAGGCCGGCGCCCTGGGCGATCGCTGGAAGCTGGGACGGCTGTGGATCAAGCGCGACGACCTGAGCGCACCGCTGTACGGCGGCAGCAAGGTGCGCAACCTCGAGTTCTTCCTGGGCCACGCGCTGGCGCGGGGCGCCACCGGCGTCGTCACCATGGGCCCGCTGGGCAGCCACCAGGTGCTGGCCACCGCCGTCTACGGTCGGCGCGCCGGCCTGGCCACCCGCGCGCTGCTCACCCCGCAGCCGGACGTGCGCGAGAGCGGACTGAACCGCAAGCTGCTGCCGGCCCTGGGCATGGAGGTGATCCGCTGCGAGCGCTTCATCGACGTGCCGCTGGGCCTGCTGCGCGCGCGCTTCGGCCAGCTGGAAGGGCGCGCGCCGTACTGGATTCCGCCGGGCTCGCACCACCCGATCGGCGTGCTGGGCGTGATCGAGGGCGCGCTGGAGATCGCACGCGCGATCGAGGCCGGCGAGCTGCCGCCGATCGACGATGTGGTGGTGCCCACCGGCACCTGCGCCACCGCGGCCGGCCTGGCCCTGGGCTTCGCGATGGCGGGCCTGCCGGTTCGGGTGGTGGCGGTGCGCATGGTGCCGATGCTGATCACCGGCCCCGGCAAGATGCGCAAGCTGGCCCGTCGCACGCTGGCCCTGCTGCGCCAGGCCGGCTATGCCAGGCCGGTCACGCTGGGTGAGATCCTGTGGCTGGACCAGTTCGCCGGGCCAGGCTACGGCCTGCCGAACGCGCTGTCGGACCGGGCCGCGCTGGACGTCGCCGAACTGGCCGATTTCCGCACCGAGACCACCTATGTCGCCAAGACGCTGGCCCTGTTCCAGCAGCGCGATCTGCAGGGCCGGCGCGTGCTGTTCTGGAACACGTACAGCGCCGTCGACCCGGACCCGGCCGCGGTGCAGCCGGAACACGGCCCGCACTGGGCAGGAGCGCCAGCATGAGAGCGTCCAGCCATCGTCTTTCCATTTCGCTGCTGGACCTGGGCATCGTCGCGCCCGGCCAGGATGGCGCGCAGGTGCTGCAGCAGACCTTGCGGCTGGCGCAACTGGCCGACCGCCTGGGCTACGACCGGCTGTGGCTGTCCGAGCACCATGAAGCGCACTTCTGCTGGACCGGGCCGGAGGTGGTGCTGGCCACGCTGGCGCGCACCACCAGCCGCATCGGCCTGGGCTCCGCCGCCGTGCTGTTGCCGCTGTACAGCCCGCTGGCCGTGGCGGAAACGTACCGCACGCTGGCAGCGCTGTCGGACGGCCGCGTGGCGCTCGGCGTCTGCGCCGGCGTGCCGGCCGACCCGGTGGCGCTGGCCGCGCTGATGGAAAGCGGCATCGATGCCGGCAGCGCCAGCCGCCTGTTCGCCGACAAGCTCGCGGAGCTGGTGCGCTACCTCGATGGCGATTTCGCGCCGGGCCATCGCTTCGCCAGGGGCGCCACACCGTGCTTCGCCGAAGCGCCGCCGCTGTGGCTGATGGGCTCCGGCGCGCGCAGCGCGGAGATGGCAGCCGCCGCCGGCGCGGGCTACGCCTTCTCGCTGTTCCACCGCGCCAGCACGCAGGATGCGGCGATCCCGCGCGCCTACCGCGACCGGGCCCAGGGCCGCGACGGCGCGCAGCTGGCCGTGGCGCTGAGCTGCGTCTGCGCGGACACGGACGCCGCGGCGCAAGCCCAGCGCGCGCAGGTGGAAAGCTGGATCGGCGGCACCATGCGCGTCAACATCGCCGGCACGCCGCAGGCCTGCCACCAGCAGATCCTCGCGGCCTGCGAAAAGCACGGCGCGCAGGCCGCGATCGTCTACCAGATGTGGCATCTGGAGGAGCGCCGCCGTGACGCGCTGGTGGCGCTGGCGGAATTGTTCGCGCTGCCGGCGGCGGGAGCGGACCATGGCTGACCCGCGCACGCTGATCGACAGCCTGCGCGCCAACGCGGAGCGCGCGCCGGAGGCGCTCGCCATGTCCTGGCAGCCCGAGCTGGCGCGCGAGGCGACGCAGCAGCTGTCGCAGGCGCAGCTCTGGCGCACGGCGCAACAGATCGCCGGCGGCCTGGCCCGTCTGCCGTGGCCGGTGGACCAGCCGCGGATGGCGTTGCTCGCCTTTCCGCCCGGACTGGACTTCATCCGCGCCTTCCTCGGCTGCCTGCGGGCCGGCGTGGTCGCGGTGCCGGTGACGGTGCCGCGCCGGGGCCGCGCGGCGCAGGTGCTGGAAGCGATCGCCGCCAACTGCGCCGCGCCGCTGGCGCTGACCTCGGCCTGCGAGCTGCCGCGGCTGCGGGAGCTGTTCGCCCAAAGCCCGGCTCTCGCGGCGATGCAACTGCTGGCGCTGGATGTCGTGGAGGGCCTGGGCGATGGCGAGCAGGCGACGGCGGCACCCGGCGCCCAGGACCTGGCCTTCGTGCAATACACCTCGGGCTCCAGCAGCCGGCCCAAGGGCGTCTGCGTGAGCCACGCCAACCTGGCGGCCAACCTGGCGCTGATCGAGCGCGAGTTCGGCATCACGGCGCGGCACCTGTTCGTCAACTGGCTGCCGCACTATCACGACATGGGCCTGATCGGCAACCTGCTGGTGCCGATCCACTGCGGGATCCCGTCGGTCAGCATGGCGCCGGCGGCCTTCATCAAGCGGCCGGTGCGCTGGCTGCAGGCGATCTCGGCCCAGCCGCCGGGGCGCTGGGTGCTTTCGGGCGGCCCCAACTTCGCCTATCAGCTGTGCGTGGACCGCATCGCCGACCAGGACTGCGAGGGCTTGTCGCTGGCGCGCTGGTCGCCGGCGTACAACGGCGCCGAGCCGGTGCGCGTGTCCACCATGCGTTCCTTCGTGCAGCGCTTCGGCCGGCTCGGCTTCGGCAAGCGGCAGTTCCTCACCTGCTACGGGCTGGCGGAAGCGACGCTGTTCGTCACCGGCGCCCATGATCCGGAATTCATGAGCGTCTCCGGCGCCGGCCTGGAAGCGGGACGCATCGAAGCCAGCGCGACAGAGGACGCCAGGCCCCTGGCGTCCAGCGGCCTGGCAGACCCGCAGCGCATCGCGATCGTCGACCCCGCGACGCAGCGCCGCGTGCCGGACGGCCAGGTGGGCGAGATCTGGGTCACCGGCCCCAGCGTGCCGCAGCGCTACCTCAACGATCCGCAGCAGAGCCGCAGGACCTTCGAGGCCCGGCTGTCGGACGATGCGGGCGCAACGCGCTACCTGGCCACCGGCGACGTCGGCGCGGTGGTGGACGGGCGCCTGTACGTCACCGGCCGCAGCAAGGAGCTGCTGATCGTCAACGGACGCAACCTCTATCCGCACGACATCGAGGCACTGCTGCAGACCTGCGACGAGCGGGTCGAGTCCGCCGCCGTGTTCGCCTGGAACGACCCGGCGGCGCAGGCCGAGACGGTGGTGGCCGTCTGCGAACTGGCGCGCGCCAGCCGCCACCTGCTGCCAGCCGGGCCGCACGAGGAACCGGCGCGCGAGCTGTTGCGGATCGCAGAAGCGCTGCGCAGCGCGGCGGCCGCAGCGGAGCTGGCAATCGCCCACCTGCGCTTCGTCGGCCCGATGGGCATCGCCCGCACCAGCAGCGGCAAGACAGCCTATGGCCAGCTGCGCCACGAATTCGGCACGCTGCCAGGCGGCGTGCGCAGCCATCCGCTGTCGGCGCAGCCAAGGGGCGCCGACCAGCCTTCATGAGGGGGATCGCCAGATGAGCGTTGCAAGCCAAACACCGGCGTGGTCCGCGGACGCCCTGGAAGACTGGCTGCTCGAGCGGATCGCGCGCCTGACCTCGGTGGCGCCGGCCGCCGTCGATCCCGAGGCGCCGTTCGTCAGCCTCAACCTCGACTCGGTGGCGGTGATGGACATCGTCGTGGCGCTGGAGGACCTGCTGGGATTCGAGATCGAGTCGACCATCGCCTGGGACTACCCCACGGTGCGCCTGCTGTCCGGCCATATCGCCGGCCTGGCAGCGCGCCAGGCGGCGGCAACGCCAGGACAACCGCCATGCTGACCCGGCGCATCGCCACGCGGATCCTGCTGGCCGCCGGCCTCGCCGTGCTGGCCGGCTGCGGCGAAAAATCCAAGGCCGCTACCGAGGACACGGTTGCACGCGTCAAGACCATGGTGGTCAAGGCCGGCGGCGAGGCGCGCCGGCGCTCGCTGGTCGGCGAAGTCCAGCCGATGGAAGTCTGGAACCTGGCCTTTCCGGTGGCCGGCCGCATCACCCAGCTGGCGGTGGCCGAAGGCGACCGGGTGAAGAAGGGCCAGCTGCTGGCGCGCATCGATCCCGTGCCCTATGAGGTCCGGCTGAAGAACGCCGAGGCCGAACTGCGCAGCAGCGTCAGCGACAGCGAGGAAAAGCGCGATGCGCTGGCCGCACGCAAGACGCTGAGCGAACGCGGCTTCATGGCGGCCAGCATGGTGGAGCGCTACCGCGTCGACTACACGCTCGCCCAGCAGAAGGTCAGCAGCAGCGAATCGGCGGTCGCCCTGGCCCGGCGCGACCTGGCTGCCACCCGGCTGCTGGCGCCGGCCGACGGCGTCGTCTCCGCCCGCCAGGTGGAACCCTTCGCCGACGTGAACGCCGGCCAGTCCGTGCTGCGGCTGGACGGCGCCGGCGGCATGCGGGTGGCGGTGCGCGTGCCAGAGAACCTGATCGAGGACTTCGCCGTCGGCGCGGCTGCGGCGATCGAGGTCGGCGGACGCAAGCTGCAAGGCCGGGTCAGCCGGATCGACGCCCGCGCCGGTGTCGGCGATTCCTTCCCCGCCTACATCGCGCTGTCCGGCGCCACGCAGGGCCTGCGCGCCGGCGTCACCGCGAAAGTGGACTTCGTCGTGCGCCCCGGGGCCGGTGGCAGCGAGCGCAACATCCAGGTGCCGATGCAGGCGGTGCTGCCGGGCAACGGGCCCGGCCAGGGCTACGTGTTCGTGCTGGACAAGTCCGGCAACAGCGTCAGGCGGGTGCCGGTGCAGATCCGGGCCGTCAACGACGCCGACATGGAGATCGGCGAGGGCCTGGCGCCGGGCGACGAGATCGTGACCGCCGGCGTGGCCTTCCTGTCGGACGGCCAGCCGGTCAAGCGCATGCAGGCCATGCCGGGCAAGCAATGATCAACTTCACCGGCTACGCCTTCCGCAACCCGCGCCTGGTCGCCGCGGGCGTGCTGATCATCGTCGGCCTGGGCATCAGCCTGTTCCTGAACTACCCGGCGCAGGAGGACCCACCCATCAAGGTGCGCGAAGCGATCGTCAGCGCTTCCTTTCCCGGCATGTCCCCAGAGCGGATCGAGACCCTGCTGACCCGGCCGCTGGAGGAAAAGATCCGCGAGATCCCGGAAGTGCAGCGCATCACCTCGACCGCCTTCACCGGCGGCACCATCATCAGCGTCAAGCTCTACGACCGCTATTTCGAGCTCGGTCCGTACTGGCAGACGCTGCGCAACAAGATGGCCGATGCACGCTCGTCGCTGCCGGACGGCGTGTCCGGGCCGACGGTGAACGACGACTTCGGCAACGTCGCGATCGCGACGCTGGCCATCACGGCCGACGGCTTCAGCATGGCGGAGATGCGCCAGGTGGCCCTCGGCCTGCGCGAACAGCTCAACACCATCCCCGGCGTGCGGCGGATCGACATCCATGGCCTGCCGCGCGAGCAGATCTACCTGGAGGCGTCGCCCTCGCAGCTGTCGCGCCTGGGCCTGTCGCTGGGCGACGTGCTGCAGACGCTGCAGCGGCAGAACGTGGTGCTGCCCGGCGGCCAGGTCACGGCCGGCAAGGTTGTGGTGACGCTGGAGCCGACCGGCAATTTCGCCAGCGTCGGCGAGCTGGAGAAGTCGCCCATCATGCTGCCCAAGACCGGCCAGGCGATCGCGCTGTCGGACCTGTTTGCCGTCCGGCGCGCCTACGTCGAGCCGCGCAGCACCGGCGCGATGTACAACGGCAAGCCGGCCGTGGTGCTGGCCATCTCCATGGTCGAAGGCCGCAACGTGGTGGAGTTCGGCAAGGCGCTGAACGCACGCGTGGCGCAGCTCAAGCGGGAGCTGCCGCTGGGCTTCGGCCTGGACTTCGCCACCTTCCAGCCGGAGGTGGTGACGCACCTGATCTCGGAAGTGGAGCGCACGCTGTACGAGACGCTGGTGATCGTGCTGGTGGTGGTGATGGTGTTCCTGGGCATGCGCACGGGCCTGATCGTGGGCACCATCGTGCCGCTCACCATGCTGATGTCGCTGATCATCATGAGCGTGATGGGCATCGAGCTGCAGCGCGTCTCGATCGCCTCGATGATCATCGCGCTGGGCCTGCTGGTGGACAACGGCATCGTGATCGCCGAAGACATCATGCGCCGGCTCGCCGCCGGCGAGGACCGCAGGCAGGCCTGCATCGACGCCGGCAAGAGCCTGGCGACACCACTGCTCACTTCCGCGCTGACCATCGTGTTCGCCTTCATGCCGCTGCTGCTGGCCGACGACCAGACCGGCGAGTATGTGCGCTCGCTGGCGCAGGTGACCAGCATCGCGGTGCTCAGCTCCTGGCTGCTGTCGCTGACCTTCACGCCGCTGGTGTGCTACCGCTTCATGAAGGTCGATCCCGGGCACCAGGCCGCCGAATCCGACGCGCACTACGACACGCGCTTCTACCGCGCGTATCGCCGGGCGCTGGAAGGCATCATGCGGCATCGCGTGGTCTTTCTCGGTGCGGTCGCCGGCGCCTTCGTGCTCTCGCTGTTCGGCTTCGGCCTGGTGCCGCAGCAGTTCTTCCCGAACTCCGAGCGCAACCAGTTCATGGCCATCGTCAACCTGCCGGCCGGCACACCGTATTCGGAGACCGAGAAATCGATCAGGGCCATCGACGCCTGGCTGTTGGACAAGAAAGCCAATCCCGAGATCACCAGCGTCGCGGCCTATGTCGGCTATGGCGGGCCGCGCTTCGTGCTGGCGATGGCGCCGGTGGCCGGCGCGCCGCACCGCGGCTACATCGTCGCCAACGTGCCGCAGGGCACGGACGTGGAGCCGCTGGTCAGCCGCACGCGCAGCTACATCCTGGCGAACTTCCCCGAGCTACGGGCCGAGGTCAAGAAGTTCTGGCTGGGCGGCTCCGAGACCGGGCTGGTGGAACTGCGCATCACCGGCACCGACGCCGCCACGCTCAAGAATCTGGCGGAAAGCGTGAAGCAGGTGATGCGCGCAGTGCCCGGCACGGTGGACGTGAAGGACGACTGGGAAAACCGCACCTGGAAGCTGGTCGTCAAGGTGGACCAGGCCCTGGCGCGGCGCGCCGGCGTCACGTCCGCGGACGTGGCGCTGTCGCTCAATGCCAATCTGAGCGGCATGCAGGTGAGCGTGTTCCGCGACAGCGACCAGACCGTTCCCATCGTGCTGCTGGGCAAGGACAAGGAGCAGATGACGTACGACCGGCTCAAGACGCTCAATGTGTTCGCCGCCAACGGCCAGACCTCGGTACCGCTGACGCAGATTGCGGAGCTGGTCGGCGTGCCGGAGGACGGCGCGATCCGCCGCCGCAACGGCGTGCGCACGGTGTCGGTCTCCGGCAAGAACCTGGAGCTGCATGCCTCGCAGCTGGTGCGCAGGATCCGCCCCGAGATCGCCAAGATCCCGCTGCCCGAGGGCTACCGCATCGGCGTCGGCGGCGAGCTGGAAACCTCCGGCAATGCCCAGGGCGCGCTGGTCAAGTTCCTGCCGATCGCGCTCGGCGCCATCCTGCTGCTGATGCTGTGGCAGTTCTCGTCCTTCCGCAAGGTGCTGATCATCGCCATCACCATCCCGCTGTGCCTGGTGGGCGCGGTGGCCGGCCTGCTGGTGGCGCGGGCCACCTTCGGCTTCATGGCGATCATGGGCCTGCTGGCGCTGGCCGGCATCATCATCAACAACGCGGTGCTGCTGCTCGAGCGCATCGAGGAAGAGCGGCAGGAAGGCAAGGACCACTACGAGGCGGTGGTGATGGCCGCGCTCAAGCGCCTGCGTCCGATCGTGATGACCAAGCTGACCTGCATCCTGGGCCTGGTGCCGCTGATGCTGTTCGGCGGCGAGCTGTGGTACGGCATGGCTGTCGTCATCGTCGGCGGCCTGGCCCTGGGAACCGTGCTCACCCTGGGCGTGATCCCGGTGGTCTACACGGTCCTGTTCAAGGTGAAAAGGCCCGCCCGGGCGACTGCTTCCTCCGGCCACGCCGGAACAACATCGGGGACGCATCATGAGCACGCAAACGCCGCATAAGACCAGCTTCTGGGCTTTCATCGGACAGGCACTCGGCCTGGCCTTCACTTACCGCATCCTGGCGTCGCTGGTGGCGCTCGCGCTTCTGGTGCAGGTGGCGTTCAACCTGCTGATGCCGCTGACCTACAAGTACATCTTCGACGACGCCATCCCCAGGAACGACATGCCGCTGCTGGCACTGCTGCTGGGCGTGCTGGTGGGTGGCTACCTGCTTAACGCCGGCGCCGGCCTGATGCAGGACTACGGCACTGCGACGATCGGCTCGCGCATCTCCGCCGGCCTGCAGGAGAAGCTGTTCCGCAACATGCAGCGCCAATCCAGCGACTTCTTCTCGCGCACCCCGCAGGGCGACATCGTGGCCTGCTTCGGCCCGGACGTCATGGCGCTGGAAACCGCGATCGTGCGCGGCCTGCCCAGCTTCTGCATGCGGCTGGTCACCATCCTGTCCAGCCTCACGCTGCTGTTCGTGATCGAGTGGCGGCTCGCCATCGCGGCGCTGCTGCTGATGCCGCTGATCGCGATCGCGCCGCGGCCGTTCAGCCCGCGGGCGCGCGCCTACGGCCGCAAGAAGGACGACCTGCAGTCGGGCCTGGCCAGCATGGTGCAGGAGAACCTGCTGATCAACCTGACCATCCGCACCTTCAACCTCGGCGACTACCGCCAGCGCAAGTTCGACGACAAGCTGGACGACCTGCGGCGCGACGGCTTCAAGGCCAACTTCTTCACCTCGCTGATCGGGCGCTCCACCAACGTCGCGGCCGGTGCGCTGCAGATCGGCGTGCTGGGCATCGGCGCGATCCTGGCCGTCAACGGCTATCTCACCACCGGCTTGCTGATCGCCTTCATCGGCCTGCTGCTGAACATCGGCGGCGCCACCGACAACCTGACGCAAGCCATCCCGCTGCTGATGCAGGGCATGGGCGGCTACGCCCGCATCCGCAAGCTGCTGGACGTGGCGCCCGCGCTGGCCGACGCGCCGGGCGCCGGCCCGCTGCCCAAGATCGAGAAGGCGATGCGGCTGCAGGGCGTGGAGTTCGGCTACGAGCCCGGGCATCCCATCCTCAAGGACGTGGACCTGGACATCCCCGCCGGCAAGAGCGTGGCCATCGTCGGCAGTTCCGGCTCGGGCAAGTCCACCGTGCTGTCGATGCTGATGCGGCTGTACGACCCGCTCAAGGGCAAGGTGCTGCTGGACGACGTGGACCTGCGCGACGCCACCGAGGCATCGCTGCGCGGCCAGACCAGCGTGGTGCTGCAGAACACGGCGCTGTTCGACACCACCATCATCGAGAACATCCGCATGGGCCGGCTCGACGCGAGCGACGAGGAAGTGATCGAGGCGGCCAAGGCCGCCGGCATCCACGAGCTGATCGAAACCCTGCCCAACGGCTACCAGAGCGTCGTCGGCAGCCAGGGCGGCAGCCTGTCGGGCGGCCAGCGCCAGCGCATCGCGATTGCGCGCGCACTGCTGCGGCAGCCGAAGATCCTGTTCCTGGACGAAGCGACCTCGGCGCTGGACGCCCACACCGAGGCACAGATCGGCGAGACGCTGACCGCGCTGACCAAGAACTGGACGGTGGTGTCCGTCACGCACCGCTTTACCCATATCACCGGCTACGACCGCATCGTGGTGATGGACAAGGGCGAGGTGGCGGAGATCGGCACCCACGATGAACTGGTCGCGATGGACGGCCTCTACGCCGCGCTGTGGCGCAAGCAAAGCGGTTTCACCATCACCCCGGAGGGCCAGGCGACGGTGTCGGTGGAGCGCCTGCGGGCGATCCCCTTCCTGTCGGAATGCAGCGACGAGGTGCTGGAGTCCCTGAGCAAGGACCTGGTGACCGAGCACTTTCCGGCCGGCCGGGTGGTGTTCGAGGAAGGCGAACCGGGCACCAAGTTCTACATCGTCGCCCGCGGCCGGCTGGAGAACTACGTCAACCTGGGCGGCGACAAGGAAACGCCACTGGGCACCCTGGACGACGGCGACTACTTCGGCGAGATGGCGCTGATCCGGCCGGTGCCGCGAACCTGG
This sequence comes from Caenimonas terrae, assembly GCF_042655405.1. Lineage (NCBI taxonomy): Bacteria > Pseudomonadati > Pseudomonadota > Betaproteobacteria > Burkholderiales > Comamonadaceae > Caenimonas > Caenimonas terrae. The sequence goes on from NZ_JBHSMF010000006.1 coordinate 913,570, forward strand.
TCGGTGCGCGCGAAGGTGGACAGCGTCTGCATCAGCCTGGACCGGCAGAAGTTCATCAAGCTGATGGAAGCGGACGCGAAACTGAAGGAGGCGGTGACGAAGACCGCCTATGCGCGCGCCGCCGAGTGGAGCGAAGCGATCATGGCCGCGACCGAATAGGCGCGGCTATTGCAGCCGCGCGAGGGCCGCTTCGCGGGTCGGCTGGATGTCCAGGATCGCGTTGAAGCCGCTGACCATGAACACCTCGTTGATCGAATCGCTCAGGCCGCACAGCACCAGCTTGCCGCCGGCCGCCTTGGTCTTCTTGGCGGTCAGCAGCACCACCCGCAAGCCGGCGCTGCTGATGTAGTTCAGGTCCGAGAAGTCGATCAGCACGTGGGTCGTTCCGGCCTCGAGCTGGCTCATGATCTCCTTCTCGAAGGCCGGGGAGTTGCCGCTGTCGAGGCGATTCGAAGGAGTGAAGATCTTCGTTTCCGGCATGCTTGTTCCTTTGGCGAGTGGGCTGGCACGCGGTTGCGCGGAAGCGCAATCTTATGCGCTGCCCGCGACGGCGTCGATGCCACCGGCCCCTGCGCAGATCGCGGCGGCCACCTGCGCCGCACGTTCGAACAGGAAGAAATGTCCGCCGGGAAAGTCGAGGATGGCCGGCGGGCGGTCCAGGCACGCGCTCCACGCGTCCGGGCCGGCAGCGGTGAGCCGGTCCGCCGTGCCCCGCAGCACCAGCACCGGGACGGACCAGGCGTGCCGCCGCATGTCGACATAGCTCTCGGCGGCCTCGAAGTCGGCGCGCAGGATGGGGCCGAACAGCTCGACCAGCGCCGGCTCCTGCAGCACCTCCGCCGGCATGCCACCCATCGCCGCGACCCGGGCCAGGAACTGCGGCGGCGGCAGCGCCGAGAGCTTCTCCGGCTGGGGCCGGTCCGGCGGCGCGACCCCGGACAGCACCAGCCGCAGCGGCAGCGGCATGTCCGACTGGGCAAGACAGTCGAGCATGGCCAGCGCGAGGTAGGCGCCCATGCTGTGTCCAAACAAAATGTAAGGAGAGCCGCCCGTTTCCTCCCGAATGTTGGGGACGAGGTCCAGCGCCATCGCCTCGACGCGGGTGAGCAGCGGCTGCGCCATCCGCCGGCCGTGGCCCGGCGGGTCCAGCGTCACCATGGACACGCCGGCCGGCAGGGCGCGTGCTATCTTCGCGTAGCTCAATGAGCTGCCGCCGGCGAACGGAAAGGCGATGACGCGCAAGGACGCTGTCATGCGCGCGCTCCCCGCCCGGACCTTCGGAGGCCCGCCTTGCAATCGTTGCCCTCAGCTCCCGTTGCCTGGATCGCCAGCTTGCGGCGCGGCGCTGCCGATGCTGGCCGCCTCGCCGACCTGCTGACGCCGGACGAACGATCGCGCTGCGAGCGCTTGGGCAAGGCTGCCGATCGGCAACGCTTCACCATCGGCAGGGTGATGACTCGCCTGGCCGTGGCCTCGCAGCTGGGATGCAGCGCGCGGGACGTCGCCATCGAGGTCGATGCCGCAGGCAAGCCCTGGCTGCGCGGCGCCGCCGCGCCGCTGGCACTGAGCATCGCGCACGGTGGCGATCTCGTGGTGGTGGCGCTCGCGGCCGGGTGCGCGCTCGGCACCGACGTGGAGTCCCGGGACCAGGCCATCGATCTGGATGCGGTGCTGCCCCTGGTCTGCGGGCCGCGCGAGCGGGCTGCGATCGAGGCGCTGCCGATGACGCAGCGGCAGGACCGTTTCCTGTTGCTGTGGACGCTGAAGGAAGCGATGTTGAAGGCCACCGGCCGCGGACTGGCCGGCGACCCCACGGAGCTGGAGTTCGATGCCGGCGACGACCGGCATCCGGTGCTGCTCTCCCATCCCGCGCAGGGAGCATCGCCATGGCGCTTCTTCCTGTCCCCCGACCAGCAAGGGCACGTGCTGGCGCTCGCCGTCGAATCCCGCAGCGGCCATCGCGGCGCCGACGCGCCGCTGCTGCGGGACGCGCATCCGCTGCTCGCCGCCGCGGCGCCATGAAAAAAGCGCGCGGCCCGGAGGCGGCGCGCTTCATCCAGCATCTGCAAGAGACTATTTCTTGATGTTGAGAATGATCGCGCCGGCCCAATTGGCCCCACCGTTCTCGACCAGAATGTTCAGGCAGTTGGTGGTCTCGACCCAATCCATCTTGATCTTGGACTGACCGACGTCGATGCCGTCTGCGGTCAGCGTACCGTTCGGATCTTTCAACAGCTTGGTTCGATAAGCCGGGTCCTTCGCTGAGCGCGCGAGAGCGCCGGCCAGTTTGTCATAGAACATGCTTTGCGCCATGGGAGTCCTCCATAGTTGGTTCATCTTGGCAAGGGAACTACCGATGTCATTTATCCGAATGCGCGTCCGATGAAACTGCCTCGTGACAAGAGAAATGGCACCTTTTCCAATTTACACCGGGCAAAAAACGCTGTCCAGAGTCAGGCCGCGCCGCAGGCCCGCGCGCGCTTCGTGACCAAGCGTAAAAATCGCGCGGGCCGGATCCTACGGCCCAGGTGCGCTAGTCGCCCATGTGGTGCCAGTCGCTTTCGGGCAGGTTCTTCATGAAGGTGTAGATCTGCTGCAAGGCGCCGTGCGCGGCGGCCCACTCGATGTGCTCGCGAAAGCACATCCGCTTGGGAATGGAAGGCGTGTCGTTCCACGCGGCGCCCACCAGCGGCGGTGCCGGCTCCGCGTGGCGCCGGTCCGGCAGCATCTCGAACAGCTCCTGCCACTTCGCGGGCTTGGGGCACACGCGGTTGTTCTTGCGCGCTTCCACCATCACTTCGACCACCGTCAGTTCCTTGCGCACCGGCGTGGCCGGGCGGGCGTGCAGGTTCTGCAGCGGCGCCGGCGTGGTCGGCGCGTAGCTGCGCTCGTCCGCGTCGCGCATGGTTCTGCTCGCCGGTGCGGTGTCCGCGAAGCCGCGGTTCTGCACCGCCTGCAGATCGGCAAACTCGGCCCAGGTGGTGTCGGTGTCCTTTTCGACCGCTTCGGGCTTGGGAATCGGGTCGCCCGGCAGGTAGGGATTGATGGTGTCGGCGGAGCGCCTGACCGGTTGCGCGGGGGTTGCCGACTGCGGCTTTTTCGGCTCCGAACGCGAGAAGCCGGCCCATGGTTTCTTGGGGATCGTGGCCATACGCGAATACTTTCCTTGACGTGACTGTCCTGCTGCCATTTCACCATTTCCGCAGCCGCAATGGAAATCCCGCAATGCCATTTTTCACGGCGCCGGCGCTTATCTGGACGCCCGGCCCGGCGGGCGCCCGCGGGGGCGGACGCGAGCTCTTCTCAGTCCTGTTGCGGCCCCCCGCCGGGGTCGATCTCGCTGGCCAGCAGCGCCAGCAGATACTGGAAGCTGTCGCCCTTGTCGGCCAGCAGATCCGGTGCGTTGGCACTGAGCCAGGTCTGCAGCGTCCAGAGATCGGCGATGGTCCGGTCTTGCGGCACACGCAGGCGCCACAAGGCCTTGATCTGCTGTTCCGCCGTGTGCGTGGCGGCGCGCGCCGCCGCCAGCCGGTCGCGGGCGATCTCGTCCATGACGCTGCCGGCACCCTCGCCGCTGCGGCCGGCCCTGACAAGGTCGGTCGGACCAGGCGGCTTGCCGGAACCCTTGCGGGGCGACTGGTTCACGGCCGGGTCCCCGCGCGGCGCGAAGCGAGCGATGCGTCCATGCGCTAGCGCAGCGTGTGCAGCGGAAGGCTGATGGTGAAGACGCAGCCTCTTCCGGGCACGTCGCGCACCGTCAGCACGCCGTCGTCGGCCTCGACGCTGGCCTTGGCCATCGCCAGCCCGATCCCCAGGGCGGCCTTGTCGCCCCGCCGCTTGGAAAACGGCGCGAACATGCGCTCCTCGTCCCCCGGCGACAGCCCGCCGCAATGGTCCCTGACATCGATGAAGACCCGGCTGGCGGCCGAATGCACCTGCAGCGTGACCTTGGTCTGGGGCTGCGTGAACTTGAAGGCGTTGTTCAGAAGCTTCCCCAGCGCAGCGAGCAGTTGCTCCCGGTTGCCGCGGATGCCCAGCGCCGGATCGACCTCAGGCACGTCGAAGGGCAAGCCCCTGCGGTCCGCGTCCAGCGCAGCGCTGTCGCGCGCTTCGGCAATCATCGTCGCGACCGAGAAGGTCTCGCCCTGCATCGGGATGGAATGCTTCAACTGCACTTCGGCCATCGCCCGGTCGACCAGGCCGGTCAGGGCGGCCATGCAGCGCTTGAGGATGCTGCCGGTCGCGCCGGAGACCGGCAGGGTCCCCTGGTCCAGCGCCGACAAGGCAAGCGTGGCCGTGCCGATGGAACTGCGCAGGTCGTGCACCAGGTAGCCGAGCCGCTGGTTCGACTCGGCGCTGCGGATGATCGAGATGCTGGCGTCACGCTCGGCGCTGTAGGAGGACACCGCGTCAGCGATGGCGTTGTCCAGGCAGCGATTGAGCGTGCGGAATTCGTCGATGGCAAATGCGGCGTCGCGCTCCACCGCCAGCTCAGTGATGGCCTGGCACAGGTCGCCGTAGTCGTGGACGACCTGGTCGACCGTGTAGCCCAGGTTCAGCAGCTCCTTGCCGTGCGCCGTGGCCGTGACGCCGATCTCCGACAGCGATGCGGCGTCGCCGCTGGAGGCGCCGGAAATGCGCAGGCTTTCCCAGGCCTCGCCGTCTTCCTCCGCCTGCAGCGTCCGCGTCAGTTGCTCGATGAACAGCGGAATGCCGTTCATGAGCTGCTGCGAGGTGGCGGCGCGCCGTGGCCGTTCGGCCACCTTCGCCTTGCACCTGGCGATCAGTTCGTCGCGGTTGTTGGTCAGAAAACGATGCATCACACTCCTTGCAGGCCGCCGCCATTGCCTCGAACGTCAGGGCAGTGGCCCGGGCCAACGCGGGCCCAGGGGGACAGTGTGCGCTCATTGCCGCCGCCGTGCGGCCGCCGCGTCACGGACGCTTTTGGCGGATGCCGGGAAACATCTCCAGATAACCGTTCAGGCGCCCCAGTTCGGCTTCGAAGCCGTCCATCGCGGCGCGCAGCTCCCCCGCCTGGTGGGCCGCGGCGGCGGCCTCGAGGCGACCGCCGGCCTCGCCCAGCAGGAGCGCGCCCAGCATCTGACAGGAGCCCTTGATACGGTGCGCGAAATCGGCGACCCGCGCGAAGTCCTGCGCCCCGATGGCCTCGCGCAGCGCCTGGGCGTCGGCCTCGTTGGCACGGCGGAAGTCCAGCAGCATGTCGGCCTGGGCCACGGGGTCGCCGCCGGAGATTTCCGCCAGCAGCACCAGATCGAGCAGCCCGCGGCGCTGGAGCGCGGCCGGAGGCTGGGATGCGGCAGGCGCCGCCGGGTGCGGCGGCCGCGCCTCCAGGCTCAGCGGCACCCAGCGCGCCAGCATGGCGCTCAGGTCCGACAGGCTGGCCGGCTTGACCAGGCGGTCGTCCATGCCGGCGGCGATGCACGCCTCGGCCGCCGCCGGCAAGGCATTGGCGGTGCAGGCGATCACCGGGATGCGTCCCGCATCGCGCCGCGACTCGCTCGCCCGGATCGCGGTGGCCAGCTCGTATCCGTTCATGCCGGGCATGTTGCAGTCGGTGATGACGGCCGCAAAGCGGCCGCTGCGCCACAGCGCCAGGCCCTGCTCGCCGTCGCCGGCGGCCTCGGCCGCGTAACCGAGCGAGGCCGCCTGGCGCACCAGCACCATGCGGTTGGTCGGGTGGTCGTCCACGATCAGCAGCAGCGTGCCATCGGCCTGGGCCTCGGTGACCGAGGGCGCGGAGCGGCGCCCGGCCATCAGGGCCTGCAGCAATTCCTGGTCCGCCACCTGCGTGCGCGCCAGCGCCGCGGCCCCGCAGATCTCGAACGCCAGCCGCAGCGTCAACACGGTGCCGCGGCCGCTCGCGCTTTGCACCTCCACCGTCCCGCCCATCAGCTCCGCCAGCCGCCGGGAGATGACCAGGCCCAGGCCGGTGCCGCCGAAGCGCGAGCTGGTCTCGGCCGCGGCCTGCACGAAGGGCTGGAACAGCCGCTCGACCTGGGCCTGCGACATGCCGATGCCGGTGTCGCGCACCACGAACTCGAGCTCCTCCATCTCGTCGCGCCGCCCGAGCACCCGCACCGAGATGTCGACCTGGCCCGAGGAAGTGAACTTGATGGCGTTGTTCAGGAAGTTGTTCAGGATCTGGCCCAGCCGCAGAGGGTCGAAGGACAGCGCCGGGCTGATCTGGTCCGAGACATCGGCGTGCAGCGTCAGGTTCTTGCTCGAGGCCACCTGCGCGTGCAGCCGGCACAGGTTCTTGATCACTGCCGGCACCGACGCCGCCACCAGGTTCAGCTCCATGCCGTTGGCCTCGATCTTGGAGAAGTCGAGGATGTCGTCGATGATGCGCATCAGCGCGTCGCCCGATTCCCGGGCCACCGCGAGGGTCGAGGATTGCTGGGCGTTCAGGTCACCCAGCGCCAGCAGCTCCAGCAGCCCCAGCAGCCCGCTCATCGGCGTGCGGATCTCGTGGCTCATGGTGGCCAGGAATTCCGACTTGGCCGCGTTGGCGGTCTCGGCGTCGTGGCGGGCCAGCTCCAGTTCCGCCGTGCGGCGCCGCACGCGGCCCTCCAGCTCCTCGTTCAGCTCCCGCAAGGCATCCTGGTGGCGCTTGCGCTCGCTGATGTCGACGCTCATCACCAGGATCCCCGTCACCGCCCCGGTTTCGTCGTGCAGCGGCACCTTGTCCTTGAGCGTCCACACTTCGGCGCCGTCGGCGCTGGTGAGCCGTTCCACCACGCCGAGGATCGGCTGGCCGGTGCGGATGATCTCCTGGTCCGACGCGACGTAGCCGGGCGTCGCCGTCTCCGGATACACGCTGGCGACGGGCGCGCCCTCCATCTGCGCCACGCTGCGCCCGATGTTGCGGGCGGCGCGTTCGTTGGCGCGCAGGATGGTGCCCTGGGTGTCCTTGAGCAGGATCATCGCCGGCACCAGGTCCAGCACGACCCGCAGCTCCGCGCGCTGGCGCTGCAGCTCCCGGTTGGTGCGCATGACCTCGACCTCGGCCAGCTTCAGGTCGTCGATGTCGGTGCAGGTGCCGATCCATTTGAGCACCGCCCCGGCGTCGTCGGTCAGGGCGACGCCTCGCACCAGCCACCAGCGGTAGGCGCCGTCGGCCCGGCGCAGCCTGGCCTCGTAAGAATAGGTGCCGCCCTGCATCCTTGCGTGCGCCTGCGAGACGGCCGGGCGGTCCTGCGGATGGATCACGTCGTGCCAGCCGCCGGCCAGGCCTTGGCCCAGGGTCAGGCCGGTGTAGTCCATCCACTGCTGGTTGAGGTAGATCACTTCGCGATCGGCGGTCGTCATCGAGACGATCTGCGGCATCGCCGCGGCCAGCGTGCGGAATTCCGCGAAGCTTTCCTGCAGCGCCAGGTCGGAACGGCGCTTCTGCGTGATGTCGGTGCTGCTGCCGACGACGAAGTCGACACTGCCGTCGGCCGCGAAGGCGGCCGAGAACACATAGGCGTAACAGGCATTGACGCCTGCCGGACTCTGGTACTCGATCTCGTCGTTCACCGTCTTGCCGGTGGCGAAGACCGACGCCCACTGCGCGTGGATCTTGCGTGCGGTTTCTGCCGGCCAGCCCAGGTCGTAGCCGTCCTTGCCGATCGCCTCTTCCAGCGTGAAACCCCACAGGTCGAGCGCACTCTGGTTGGCGAACAGCAGGCGGCCCCGGCGGTCGACGATGTAGGTGAAGTCCGTGATCGCCGACAGCGCCGTGTTGAGCATCCGCTCGCGGCGGGCTGTCGCCTGCGCCAGGCTGGCCAGGTCGCGCGCCGTCTTGATGCGCAGCGTGATGTCGTGGTGCAGCACGACGGCGCCGGCCGACCGGCCGCTTCCCATGGCGGCAACCCGCAGCGAGAACCAGCGCTCCTGCGACGGCGAATGGCACGTGTATTCGAGCTCGAAAGAGCGCACCTGGCCGGCCAGCACCGCCCGGATGCCGCGGCCGGCCTGGGCAGCGGTGCTGCTGCCGGCCGCGGCGCCGTGGTCGCAGGCAGCCAGGTAGCTGCTGCCCACTCCCCGCCGCGGATCCCGCATCCCGTTGTCGTCGGCGAACTGGGTCCACGCTGCGTTGACCGCGGTGATGAAGCCGCGGCCGTCCAGCAGCGCCACATGGGCCGGCAGCGCAGCCAGGATGGCCGCCTGGTGCGAGGCCTCGCTCAGATGCAGCTGGCGCTGCGCGCGCTGCAGCAGGAAGGTCTTGCCGTTGCTTGCGGTCAGGCTGTCGACGCCGCCGCCCAGCAGCGCGTCGAGCCGTTCGTCGACCCGCGCCATCTCCTCCACCAGCTGGCCGATTTCACCGGCGGTCGCGGGCTCAGTGGGTCGCACGGTATTCGCTCATCCATGCAGTCTAGGATTGCGGCCGGGCCCTGTCTGTCGGGCACTCTGGCGACCTCTGTGGGGAATTCTCGATTTCCGGCGGCCGCGGCGCCCATTCGTGGGCTGCCGGCGCCGCGCTGCGGGCCCGGCGTCGAGAACTCCCTACGGCGCTGGCGAGAGCGCCCGACAGACATGGCGCTGCCGAGCTCCTAGCATCGGGCGTGCCGGCGCGCAGCGCGCCGGCACCAAGAGATCCGATCGGAACCATGCAAACCATCCCTTCCCGCCCGGCCCGGGCCGCCGCCAAGGCACCCACGGGCATCACCGGCTTCGACCAGATGACGGGCGGTGGGTTGCCCCCCGGCCGCACCACGCTGCTGGCGGGCGGACCGGGTTCCGGCAAGTCGATCTTCGCGATGCAGTTCCTGGTCCACGGCGCGACGGCGTGCGACGAACCGGGCATCTTCGTGGCCTTCGAGGAAGCCCCGGCCCGCCTGGTCGCCAACCTGGCCGGCTTCGGCTGGCCGCTGGAAACCCTGCAACCGCACAAGCTGTTCTTCCTGGACGCGCAACCGGCGCCGGACCTGGTGCAAAGCGGCAGCTTCGACCTCGCGGGCATGCTGGCGGCGCTGGGCGCCCAGGCCGCGGCGATGGGCGCGCGCCGGATCGTGTTCGACGCCCTCGACATCCTGCTCGCCCTGCTGCCCGACCCGGCGGCGCGCCGGCGCGAGGTGTACCGGCTCCATGCCTGGCTGCTGGAACACGGCCTGACCGGCCTGATCACCGCCAAGCAGGGCGGCGACGAGGCCAGCCAGCATCCGCTGGACTTCATGCAGTTCATGGTCGACTGCGCCGTCGTCCTGAACCACAAGGTGACGCTGGGCGTCTCGCAGCGCAACCTGCGGGTGCAGAAATTCAGGGGCTCGAGCTTCGACGAGAACGAGTCGCCGTTCGTGATCGGCAGCGGCGGCTTCGACGTCGCCGTGGCACGGTCGCTGGGGCAGGTGGATTCCACCGTCACCCTCGAGCGCATCACCAGCGGCGTCGAACGGCTGGACACCATGCTCGGCGGCGGCTACTACCGCGGCGCCAGCGTGCTGGTCACCGGCTTTCCCGGCACCGCCAAGACGACGCTGAGCGGCGCCTTTGCGGAGGCCGCCTGCGAGCGCGGCGACCGCACCCTGTTCGTCAGCTTCGATTCCGACGGCAGCGAAGTGATCCGCAACCTGGGATCGGTCGGCATCCGCCTGCAGCGCTTCGTCGAAAGCGGCGTGCTGCGCATGGTGTCGGCGCGCACGATCACCGGCAGCGCCGAAACGCTGCTGGTGCGCATCAAGGCGCTGGCGCGCGAGCAGTCGGCCCGCTGCCTGGTGATCGACCCGATCTCGACGCTGTCCAAGTCGGGCAACGAACTGACGGCCCACGGCGTCGCCGAACGCCTGATCGACTGGACCAAGGCGGCCGGGATCACGATGGTGTGCACCAGCCTGCTCGACGAGATGTCTGGCGAGGTCAACGGCGGGACGCCGCTGCAGGTGTCCACCCTGGCGGACACCTGGCTGCACCTGAACTACCTGGTGCAGGCCGGCGAGCGCAACCGCGGCATGTCGATCATCAAGTCGCGCGGCACCGCGCACTCGAACCAGGTGCGCGAACTGATCCTGAGCGACGAGGGCGTCACGCTGGCCGACATCTACACCGCCGGCGGCGAGGTGCTCATGGGCACGCTGCGCTGGGAAAAGGAAAGCGCCGAGCGGGTCGCCAGCGAAGTGGCGGATGTCGCGGGCGAGCTGAACCTGGTGCGCCTCGAGGCCGAAGAGGCAGTGCTCGAGGTGCGCGCCAAGTCGCTGCAGACCGAGCTGGTCGCCAAGCAGGTGGAAAAGACCCTGCTGACGCGCACCCGCGCCAGCCGCGAGGGCGAACTGGCGCGCGGCCGGGAGCGGATGCGCGAGTTGCGCGGCGCCGATGCCGTGATCCCGCCGGCAAAGCCGGAGGGGAAGTAAGCGCGATGCAGACCTTCAGCTTCCGCCTGTTCGTCGCCGGCGACACTCCGAATTCCTCGCAGGCGCTCGGGAACCTGGCCCACATCTGCGACAGCCGGCTGCCTGGCTGCCACGAGATCGAGGTGGTCGACGTCTTCAGGGAACCCATGCGCGCGCTGGCAGAAGGCATCCTGATGACGCCCACATTGGTGAAGCTGTCGCCCGGACCGGTGCAGCGCATCGTCGGGACCCTGTCGGACGAGAACACGCTCCTGCTGGCCCTGGGCCTGCCCCCGGACCGGGGCTGAGCGGCGGGCGGCACCGCCCCCCGGGCAGCGCCGTTCAGGCCGCCGGCGGTGCGCCCGGCGACCCGGCGAGCGGACGCAGGTTGTGCCGGTGCTGGGCCAGCAACGGCGCCAGCTTGGCGGCCGTCAGCGGCTTGCTGACGGCGCCGAGCACGGCGGTCCCGTAGGAGCGCGCTGCCTGCAGCGGCCAGCGCAGCAGGTCGTCCGCCAGGGCGCTGTTCATGATGACCGAGAGCGGCAGCCGCTCGTCGGCGACGATCCGCATCACTTCCATGCCGTCCAGCGACGGCATGGCCAGGTCGAGCACCAGGATCGCAGGCGCCGCCAGCTCGCGCGCCGCGGCCAGCGCGCCGGCACCGTCGGCGAAGCCGCGAACATCCAGCGCGCCCAGCTGCCGCAACAGCCGCAGGATCATCGAGCGCTGGAACTCGTGGTCGTCCACCACCAGGAAGTTCAGCCCGGCGCAGACGGGCCCGCCGCCGGCCCCCGGGCCTGGCCGCAACGCCGACGGGTCCAGCGCCTCGATCCAGGCGTAGAGCTCGCTCTGGCACAGCAGAAATGCATCGAGCTTGAGCCGCAGGCGGGCCGGTTCCAGCGCGCGGCTGGCCTCGGACATCGCGGCGCAGGCCCTGGCGATCGGCTGGGCGCCGATCACGCGGCTGGCTCCTTCGATGCGGTGCGCCAGCTGCTCCGCCCGCACCAGGTCGCCGCCGGCAACGGCCGCCAGCAGTTGTTCGACGTCGACGTCGGTGCAGTGCCGGAAATCCGCCAGAAACGCCGCCGCCGACACGCCGGTGCCGCGCAGCACGTCGTCGAGCCGGCCTTCATCCAGCGGCGCGTTCATGCCGGCGCCTCGCCGGCGGGCAGGTCCGCGCCTGTGGGGCATTCTGGCGACCCGCGTGGGGAATTCTCCATTTGCATCGCCAGCAGCAGATCGCCGACCACCCGGATCAGTTCGGCCGGGTCGGCTTTGGCCACGAAGGCTGCCGCTCCGGCTGCGGCGGCACCCTCGCGCATCACGGCGGTGTCGTTCATGGAATAAACCACCACCCGCACCTGCGGGTCAGCGGCGACGACGCGGCGCGTCAGGTCCAGCCCCGAGCCATCCGGCAGCCCGATGTCGGTCACCAGCAGCGACGCCTGCAGCCGCGTGAATTCGGCGATGGCAAGGCGCATGGTGTCGGCCAGGTGGATCGAGCGCTCGGGAAAGGCGGTGCGCAACATTTCCATGATCAGCAACGCGCTCAGCTCATGGTCCTCGACGACCAGGATGGCATTGGAAGCGGTTGATGGGGAGGGCATCCGCCACGGTAGCAGGGATCGCCCAAACAAGCTGTCGGGAGTTCTCGACTGCGCTCAATCGAGCGACACCAGGCCCTGCTGGATCGCGAATTTCACCAGGGACACCACGTCCGACAGCCCCAGCTTCTGCATCAGCCGGCTGCGGTACGTGTCCACCGTCTTGGGCGACAGCGACAGCAGCTTGCCGATCTGCGCGCTCGAATGCCCTTGCGCCACCAGCTGCAGGATCTCGCGCTCGCGCCGTGACAGCAACTCCAGCGGTCCGCGCGCCGCGCCGTCGCCGACGTGGCCGGCAACCAGCCCCGCGATCCGCGTGTCCAGGTACTTGCGGCCGGCATGGACCGCGCGGATCGCGTCGACGATCTCGGCGGCCGCCGACTCCTTCTGCAGGTAGGCCCGCGCGCCCACCTCGAGCGCCCGGAACACGTACTCGGTCGACGAGTGCATGGACAGGATGACGACCGCCACCGGCAGCCCGAGCCGCTGGATTTCGGCGGCCACCTCGATGCCGTTGAGGCCCGGCATCGAGATGTCGAGCACCGCGACATCCGGCAGCAGGGCGCGGATCTGCTGCAGGCTCTCCCTGCCCTCGGCGCAGGTCCCGACGACGACCAGGTCCGGCTGCAGCTGCAGCAGCTGCACCAGGCCTTCGCGCACGATGGCGTGGTCGTCGGCGACGAACACCCTGATCCGCGCGACCGGCGCGCTCATCGATCGGCCCCGGCCCGGGGCCGGTCCCGATCGAGCGCCAGCCGCACGCTGACGCCGGCACCGAGGGCGGTTCCCACTTCCAGCACGGCGCCGATCGCCTCGGCCCGTTCGCGCATGGTGGTCAATCCCAGGCTGGGCGTGCCGGCGGGCAGTTCGGCCAGCTCGAAGCCCATGCCGTCGTCGTCGATCACCATGCTCACCACGCTGCCCTGCTGCGAGATGGTCAGGCCGACCGACCGCGCCCCCGAGTGCTTGCTGGCGTTGGACCAGGCCTCCTGCGCGATCCGGTAGAACGCGATCTCGCAGTCCGGCGCCAGCCGCGGCGACGGTTCGCTCCCGGCCACCAGGAAGCGGATGCCGGTGCGGGCCGTGAGCACGCCGGCCTGGTGCCGCAGTGCAGGCAACAGGCCCAGTTCGTCCAGGGCGGTGGGCCGCAGGTCGGCCAGCACGGCGCGCACGTGCGCCATCGTGTCGAGCAGGATGTCCTGCAGGTCGCCGATGCGGCGCGCCACCGGGCCGCCGGCGTCGTCGGGAAGCTGCTTGCGCAGCAATTCCAGGCCCATGCCGAGCGCGCTGAGGTTGGCGCCGACGCGATCGTGCAGCTCGCGGCCCAGGCGCTTGCGTTCCTCCTCCTCGGCGTGCATCAGGCGGCGCGACAGGTTCTGCAGGCGTTGCGCGCTCGCCGCTTCCAGGCTGCGGCCCGCCAGCGGCCGCATCAGCGGCTGCGCGCCGCCGCCGGCCCCCGAGTCCTGCGGTTCCGGGCCTTGGCGGTTTCGATCGCTGGTCACGTCCGGCATGGGGCCAGTGTGCCAGTTTTGGTGGCGGCTCAGGCCGGCATGCCCCTGCCGGCCTGCCAGCGATTCGACCACCGCGCGACGGCCGTCGCGGCCATCGGCGCAGCGATGAACGGCCCTTCGCCGAAGCTGCAGCCCCACCCGTGCAGCAGGTTCCACTCCTGCGTGGATCCAATGCCGGTGGCGACGGCGCGCACCTTGAGCCGGTGGGCCGCTTCCAGCGCCACGGCCAGCCCCGCCCGCGCCGATTCGTCGCAGTCCGCACCGGCCACGAACGCGGACCGGATGCGCAGCTCGGTGAATGGCGCCAGCGACAGCCGGTCCACCTCCATCGCGCCCTTGCCGAAGTCGTCGACCGCCAGCCCGAAGCCCAGCAGGCGCAGGCGTGCCAGGTTCTCCAGCACCTTGGCCAGGTCGGGCCCGGCCAGCACCGACTCGTCGACGTGCAGCACCATCGAGCGCGGGTCCACGCCTTCGCCCTGCGCGATGTGCTGGATGCGGGGCGCGAGCTTGACGTCGGTCAGCGACGCGAAGGCCAGCGCAATGGACACCAGCGGTGCTGCGCCCTCGCGCTGCCAGCGGCGGCACTGCGCCGTGGCGTGCTGCAGCTGCAGCCAGGCGAAGTCGTCGCCCAGGCCGCGCGCCTGCAGCGACGGCATGAACCGCTCGGGCAGCAGCACGCCCTGGGTCGGGTGGCGCCAGCGCGGCACCGAGCACATGCTCCTGAGTGCGCCGGTGGCCAGGCTCACCTGGGGCTCGAACCAGCACTCGAACTCGTCGCCGGTCCAGGCATGGGTCAGTTCCTGGAACGAAAACAGGCTTTCCGCCGGCTTCTGTGCCATCTTCAAGCGGTGCTGGTCGACCAGGGGGATCAGCTTGGCGGCGGTCACCGGCTTGGCGGCGACGCCCAGCAGGCGGGCCTGGTAGGCCAGCGCCATGTTGGCCACGGTGGCCAGCAGCTCCGGTTCGATCGCGCTCATCACGATCAGCGAGGACGGGTCGCCCCGCTCGCTCCAGTGGCGAATGAACTCCATTCCATCCATGCCCGGCATGTTGACGTCGCAGATCACGATGTCGACCGGATGCTCGCCGTCGGTGATCAGCCGCAGCGCCGCCTGGCCGTCCTCGGCGCCGTGGACGGCTGCCGCGCCCATGGACGTCAGCAGCTGGGAGACGCAGCGGCGCTGGAATTCGTGGTCTTCCACCACCAGGAAACTGAGGTCCCGGCAGGCCATCGGGTCGAGGGCAAGATCAGTCACGGTGGCTTGGGCGGATTCCCGGCGTCGGGAGCGGTGCAGCATTGATGTCGCCATCAGAGCATGGGAAACAGCTTGAAACAATGTCCATCGCCGCCGTCGCCTTAAGAGAGTCGGAAGCATCCCCGGGGATTGACCGTGTAACCCAAGAGCATTCACTCGCCCGGCGCAAGGTGGCGGATACTGTGGGCAAGCCCCGCATGTGCGGCACATAGTCAGGTCACCGATGCAGCCCTCCTCCTCCCCCACCCATGCGACCCGGATCGTCCTGGCGGACGACCACGACCTGGTCCGCTCCGGCATCAAGGCGTTGCTGACGCAGATCTCCGGCGTCACGGTGATCGCGGAAGCCAGGGACGGCCACGAGCTGCTGGCCGCAGTCGAGCGCCTGCAGCCGGACATCGTCATGACCGACATCAGCATGCCCGGCATGGACGGCCTGAGCGCGGTGGCGAAACTGCATGCGCAATTCCCGAAGCTGCGGCTGGTCATCCTGTCCACCCACGACTCGGTGGACCTGATCAAGCGTGCAGTGGCCAACGGGGCGTGCGGCTACCTCACCAAGGATGCGTCGCCGGCGGAACTCGAACAGGCGGTGCGCAACGTGATGGCCAACGGCAGCTACTTCAGCAGCGCGATCGCCAGCCGCCTGCTGCAGCCGTCGGAGCCGACCGTCGACGAGGAACTGACCGCGCGGCAGATCGAGATCCTGTGCCTGCTGGCGCAGGGCCTGGCGTCCAAGGAGATCGCCTTCAAGCTCGGCCTGTCCTCCAAGACCGTGGACGTCCACCGCAGCCGCATGATGGAGCGGCTGGGGCTGCACGACGTCTCCAGCCTCACGCGCTATGCCATCCGCAAAAAGCTGATCCAGGCGTGACGCGGGGACGGCTGGCGTCAGACGGCGGCGCCGCCAAACCCGTGGAGATTCCTCGCCCGAAGATGGCGTTCGATGGTCCCCTGTTCGTGGCGGGAGAGGACGTCGAACAGGTTCTGGTAGGTCCAGAAATGGCTCTCGGGGGAGATCCGCTTCCATTCCTCCTCGATCATGAGCAGGCGCGTGTTGGCCGTGTCGACGAACGCCCGGCTGCGCGCGTCCACGCGGATGAAGTGGAAGGAAATGATCAGGGGCGGAACCGCGACCAGGACCAGCGCCGTCAGCGACACCATCGAGGCGGCGCCCAGTGCGTCCTTCGCCAGCAATGCGAAGAACGCCAGGAACGCCGTCTGGATCGTCAGGAAGTGCGCGAAGCGCTTCTGCTTCAGGTCCTCGTAGAACTTCAGCAGGTCGTTGTTGGCCTTCCATTCCTCGAACAGTCGCATTTCGGTGCCCATGGCTGCTCCTTTTCGACGCGTTCGCCACTGTCACATCAACGCCGGCCAAAGTAAATGCGCAGCCTAAATGCGCAGCAGCCGCTTCGACTGCGGCGAGGGCTTGCGAATGCCGAGGAAAGCGTCGAGGCCGAAGGCAGCACGCCAAGCTGTTTCCCGGCCGCAAAAGGAAAAGCCCGCTTGTGGCGGGCCTTCTCGATGTGATGGCGGAGTGGACGGGACTCGAACCCGCGACCCCCGGCGTGACAGGCCGGTGCACGAACCCAACACTGGCGCGGCTTCCGGGCACTTCCAATATTCCAAAGAGGCAGCCTATCCGGCTCTTTTTCCGAAGCGGCGACCAAGGCTTATTCCAAAGTCAGGGGACCCGAATCGGCGTTGCTTGGCGGTCTGGCTGCCTATGCCGTGCCACGCGAAGCAGTTCTAGGACACCGACCTACGCTGCACTCCGGAATGTCTCTGCCCTGTAGCGATCGGGCGGCAACGAACAACTCCCTAACTGCTCGTCTTCTGTGTATCAGACTGGCCTGGGCTGTCTGGACACGTTTTCACTGAAACGGCAGAAGTGAATCGACAGCTTGAAAATGAACAGGTAAAAGCCTGTCGTAGCCAACGTGGCGAGCTTCCTGTTTGACCTTTCCGGGCCGGTCAGCTTCGCAGCAGGGAACGAATACAGATCGTCGAGGTAAGCCAAGTGATCCGTGCTCAGTTGAGCGCCCGCCGGAAGAAAAAAGATGTTGTGGACGCGCTGCTCCTTAATGGCATCGATGCGGCCCGTTATTGCATCTGGGGCGAACCCGGCCGCAATAAGGACCTCCCTGTAGCGGTCCAGTTCGACCAATGGAGCAACCACCACCTTTGCAGGCATTGCACGATCATTTGAAGGATCTATCGAGCAGCTGTTGGACAGAATGATGCCCGTGACTCTTGCGAGTTCTCCAGTCTCGGAGTGGCGAATGGGGAGCGATGTCCACGCATCCCCCTGCAAGACCTCATCTTCCAATCCGGACAAGTAGTAGCTGATTTGGCGCGGCCACTCAGCCAGCTCCTTCAGGAGTCCCTCCCGTTCCTCTCTCGTCAGGTAATAGGGCAGGTAGTCCGTCAGCGTCTCGGCATCAACCGGCAATTCTTTCCTATGACCGACTGTAGAGGTTCCAGAGGTTGTCAATGAGGACTTGTTCGAATTCGCGCCCGAGCGGCTCTTGCGCGGCCTGAAGGCGACTGAACACCTGGCCAACACCGTCTTCAAATGCGAGCGCAGGTTTTTCCAGGTCATATGTCACCGTCACCGAAGGAGGCGTTTCTTGGGACTGCAGAGGGGTTGTGACTCGCGTGGCCGCGGGCACATGCACAGGCACAGCAGCATGGGCAGGTGCGCCGGCAATCATGCTGATACCCACCAGCAAGTTGCTCATTGTTTGTGACTGACGGTTGATTGAATAGGTGCTAATCATAGGTTGGCTCCAGATAATCAATCGTGGCTGGCTTGAGGCATTCGAAGAACATCGCCTTATTTGCGGTGTGCAGCTTCTTTAGCCTGCCTTCAACCCCGTTCATGTACTGCGTCAGAGGCATTCTTCCCTCCACAATGCTATCGATGGCCACGAGCAGGCCTTCACGCACGTCCCCCGTATGCATTTTCGCGTGCGCTGGTGCTCCAAGGTCAATGATGTGGAACATATCATCCTGTTCGATACGAACTTTCAGCTGGAACTGTTCCTTCTTCAGCGCGTGGCGGCCGACTTGCACTGAAAGCTCCACGCGATCGATGTTCGCCCCCAGGTTCTGGCCTTCTATCATGTCGACGTACTTCATCGAATATCGGGTGATCGCCGTAACGATCCTCGAATCCCGTAGATGGCCCAGCGCCTGCACAATTGCCTCGTTGAACTTCCCCCAGCCGGGATAAGGAAGAGTACAAGAGATCGCTAGGGAGCGTTCCCCGACCATGATGTAGAAACCATTCCAAAATATTCGAACGAGCGGCTGCACGGACAGCTGCAAATCCTGATCGCGTAACGACTTCGGCAACTCGTTTATCGGTAGCCGCTCAATGCGCTTCTCACCTGGGAGCGCAACATGGAGCAGCCCGGGGAGAATGTCCGACGCGTCAATAGTCGATTCAAAACGGACTTCGAAGACCGCCTCGATCAGCGGTTCCTTGCCTAACCGCGTAGGTAGCTTCATGAGATCACCGAGTTATTAATAAATCGTAGCATAGGCCCCCCTAAACCCGGGCCCGGGATTTTCATCTGATTCGGGGGTGCGAGCGTGCAAATAACACGGCTACGGCGCCCTTCTGATACTGTATGCTTATCCAGTGCAAAATCAATCCATCGCGACGAAGATTGAGGCCGGAGTGCTCTACGTGCAGTTTGACGGCGGCCACTGGATCTCATTGGCGGCCTCCGTGCAGGAAGTCCTTAAGGTCGAAGACCGCGGCGGAAAGCCGCGCGCCGGCGCCGTGACCTACCTCACCGCTTGGGGCATCCAGAAGACCGAAGAATTCACGCTACGCACGCCGAAGCGGCTAGGCTGACAGTCACGCAGCTTTTGGTTCGCCGACGGCGACCAGGTCCTCCGGCGGACACTGCCGCATGAATTCCATGCTCCGCTCGACCGGCGCATCCAGCCAGGCGTCGAAGTCATCCTCGCGCAGCAGCACGATCATCCGCTTCTCATCGTCGGGACGGTGGTAATTGCACATCACCGGGTGGTCCGTGGCATTGATCGTCAGCATGGTGACCAACTCCACAGCCCAGCGATGCCGAGAGGCCGACCGTCGGATTTTGCCGTAGGGCTCGGCTACGATGATCGGATGGCAATGACCCTGGCCAACGCCCACCTGACGGAACTGGCCGCGATCCTGCGGGCGGTGGAATACCGCCTGGTGACCAGTGACGGGCAGATGCTGGCCGAGGCGGCGCCCGGTGAGGTGCTGAGCGACGCCAACGCCGTCACCCTGGACCTGGGCCCCGAGCTGGCGCTGCTCGCGCGTGCGCGCGAGATCCTGAAGCCGGAGGACGACGCCGCCAAGGAGAAGGCCGCCGTGCACCGCGGGATCGCCAAGGGCTGAAACGCGGCGAGTAGACTGCCGCGCATGATCCCCACCAGTCCAGGCAACTACCACTACAGCGACCCGATCGGCGGTCCGGCCCAGGCGGTCCTGGTCTGCGACGTCGACGGCGAGCTCATCGCCGTCTTTCCGAGCCTGGATGGCGACGAGGCAGGCGAGGTGCCGGTGGCCGACATGGCAGGCGACTTCGAGCGGATGCCATGAGCACGTTCAAGGTGGCGAACGATCAGCAGGCGGTCATCGGTAGTGACTCAGTTTGAATGTAAGGGCAGTGAGGGCAATCCATGTGGGGCTTTTCAATCGCGGCGCTTGAGGCCATATTCGTTTGGGCAACCGCCACCGCCGCCATCGCTGGCGCGCTTGCTGTCGGGGCTGCTTTTGTCGCTGGAATGGTTGGATACCAGGTGTCCGACCTCGTATCGAAAGAGGCGGATAGAAAGATCGCCGAAGCAAATGCGCGGGCTGAGGAGGCAAAAGAAGGCGCCGCAAAAGCCAATGCAGAGGCCGCCAAAGCGAATGAACGAATTGCCGAAATGAATCGAATGCGCCGCGTCGACAAGAAACAGGCGGAAACGCTCAAGCCACTGCTACAAAGCGCTCCATTCCAACAAGACGCTACCCCACCACTCACTCTCAGAGTCTCTTGCGTCTCTGACGTTGAGGCGCAGATATATGCACTTGAACTACAGAACCTTTTCCAGTCCTGTGGAGTAGACATATACCCGACTGATGGCGGGTTGCCGCGCGGGATCATGCAGTCTGGCCCCGAACCGCATGGACTCGAACTGCTTGTCCGCAGCGTCGACAATCCGGTTGCCGAGTTTGTGCTCTTTGAACGTGCAATGCTCTCCGCAGGGATGACCTGCACTGTCAATGCCGATCCAAGCTTGCGTGAACGGGAAGCTGTCTTGGCCGTCCTGAAGAAGCCATAAAGGGACGCGTTAGGTCATCGCGCAGCTGCAAGAGTGCTCACGCGCGGAAGCCGGCGAGAAATTCTGCGTCGCGCTCCGCGTTTTCTCAAATGACGACACGTCCGAGGACATGGTTGTCGGCGGCGACACCGAGGGAAGAGCGTGCCCAGGTGCTTGCGGACCTTGCACGCTAAGGTAATCGAAGCTGGACTGAGTACTTGACGATCGCTGCGCCCAATGCTGCCTGAGGGATTAGCTCACCCCCTGCCAAGCCAGGCCGGGATCTACGATCAAGTCCGGAATGCTGGTAACGAGGCCTGGCGTCAAGCGCGACAACCGTGCATTCCCCTAGGAACCACAACCTCTTGTATTGCGAATACTGGATAAATTATCATCCCCAGAACGACAAAGAGCTGGAGCGTCAACTCCAGCCCTTTGCGCCCAAACCGTCACGGCCCGGGGAGGGAAGGTCAGCTACGCCAACCTACACACATGTGAAGCATAGCTCGATTTTTTAACAAAGGTCGGTTTTCGTATGGCCTTAGGCCGGATCGGAGCTTCACGATGGCAAATCTCTCCCAGTCCCAGTTGCAATTCACCTACGGCTGGCGTGCGGGCGGCGGTGACAACGCCCACCTCACCGGACACCCTGACCGCGACCTCTTGAACAGGCATGAGGGATACGAGGTACTGCACTATCTCAACACCCACTTGAGATCCGATATGGATGCGCTGAAGGCAGAACGGATGTTGCAGTACCTCCCCAGCAACCTGCGCAGTTTCCAGCACATTACCCAGTGGCTCAACGCCAACTGGGTTCAATACGCCTAATCTTCGCAGTAAAAAAACCCCCGCGACCTTCCCGCCGCGGGGGTTTGGAGTATCCGGGCGCCCCTGATTAAAACGCCCGGGAGGAGACAACTGCGAAGTTGTCGAGCGCAATCAGCAGCGCGTGTGCACCGGCCAGTCCGGCAGCGGGATCACCTGGCCGGCCAGGGCGTGGGTGGAATCGCTGCGGAATTCCAGCACCCCGCGCGTGAGGTAGTAGCGGCAGCGCGTCTCGGGCACCGTCGCCGACTCGATGTTCATGTCGGGCCCGAAGCTGGGCGCGAACCAATTGCCGTTGAAGTAGAACTTGCAGCCGCGGTGTTCCGGGTCGTCGTCGGCGAATTCGTTGAACTGGTGCGGCTTGTCGCAGGCCGGGCACCAGTGCGCGTAGACGCCCGGCTTGACCAGGCGCAGCTTGTTGCTCAGCGTGATCACTTGCGCGGCCCCACGATCGTGATGTACCTCAGCGCGGTGTCGAGGCGGAGGGCGACGGCATCGATGGCGCCGTCATCATCTCGTCCCATCGCTTGATATTCCGCGACACACGATCCGAGGACCGCTCGCGCGCGGATGGCGTCGTCGCGCTGCTTGACAAACTCGCCGGGACAGGCGGCGGCCGTGGGCAATCCACCACTTCGGGCGGCGGCGTCGAGCGCGGCAAGGTGGCCGGACAGCCCGCCAGCAGCAGCAGAGGAGCGAGCAGCAGCAGCCTGGGCCAGGCTCGCGGTTTTTTCGGCATTGCGTCTTGCTTCACGTTCGGTCTCCATGGCCTGGGCGGCCTGTTCACGTTCTTCCGCTCTCGCGGCCTTGGTCGCGCTGGCAGCTGCTGCAGCGCGGGCGATGGTGTCCTTGTTCCACAGCTGCTGGACACGGGCGGCGCCGGCGGTGTCGCCCTCGGCGTACACGCCGCCGCGCCAGTGCTCGTACACCTTGACGGTGATGAACAGCACGCCGGCGATCAGGGCGAAGATCAGCACGGCGCGGATGATTTTTTCGGTGAGGCTCACACCAGTCCCCTGTACTTCGGCGTCCGCACCAGCACCACGTCGACCACGTGGTGCCGGTTGATGTCGCAGGCGCTGCGGCCGCCGTACAGCGCCTCGCGGCTCTTCAGGCAGTGCAGCTCCACGTGGCCGAACCACCGGGCCGGATCGCAGCCTGGCGCCGCCTTGCAGGCCCGGCGCTCGTCCTGGACGCCGGCGTTGCCGCCGTTGTATCCAGCATCGGCAAACTGCAGCGCCGCCGGCGCCGGCACGCCCAGGCGGTGGAAGTAGGTGAAGTTGTCGCGCCCCATCAGCACCACGGCGCGCAGCTGCAGGTCCGGGCGCCGGTAGACGTTTTCCCAGCTCCAGTCGCCCAGGGCCGGGTGGCGGCCGCGCAGATCCTCCAGGGCGTCGAAGCGCAGGCTGCCGTCCTTGCGCCAGGTGCGTGTGATCTGGCCCAGGCCGGCGCCCTCTTCCCGCGCCGATTTCAGGCGGCTGGCCGGGTTCCAGCAGCTGGCGCGCTTGAGGGTGATGCAGCTCTCGTGCTCGATCAGTGCCGCCAGCATCGCCGGATCCGGGTGGTCGGGCCACTGGGCCCTGCGCTCGCTGGCCAGCACCGGCAGCAAGGCCTGCGCGTTGGGCGGGATGTACGTGCGCACGTCCTGGGCGCGCACCTGGCCGGCGAACAGCATCAGCACCGCCGTCAGGAAGACCATGATGGCCAGCATCGCCAGCCCGGCGCCGGTCGGCTCCTCCACCGCCTTGCGGAGCATCTTGCGCAGATCCGCCTCGGGGTAGTCGAAGTAGGCCTTGCGCACCAGGTGCGTCAACGCGACCGCGATGAAGGCGGTCACCACGCGCAGCACCCAGATCTCGGTGGCGCGGCCGCCGTCCGGGTCGGTGAAGAACAGCCAGGCCAGCACCAGCGCCGGCAGCAGCCACAGCACCCAGCTGCGCCGGCGCAGCAGCTTGGGCATCTTGTCGTCGGTCATCGCGGTTTCCTTTCGGGGGTGGTGACGGGTCAGAGGGCGTCGGCGCCGCGGCCGCAGGAGCTGGCGCGCGCCCTGGCGGTCACCTCGCGCACCAGCGCGGCGATGGCCCGCTCGTTGGCCACGTAGCAGCCGCCCGGGGCGGTGCACTGGATGACGGCGCCTTGCGGGATCAGGGAAAGCTGCGGCGCCGGCGCCTCCGGCACGGCAGGCGCGGCGCTGAAGGCGGTGGCCAGGATCAAGGCGAGTTTCATTGCAGGAGCTCCAGCACTTTGGTGGTGATGCGGCCGTCGATCGCGTCCGCGGTGGCCTGGTCGGGGTGGATACGGTCCACCAGCGCCCACGGCAGGTCGCGGATCAGCACGATCGGCGTCGACGTGTCGGTGGCCACCTGGTGGTTGATGGCGTTGAAGATGTCGGCCTGCACCTTCCACTGGTCGTGGTTGATCACCTCCACCAGCAGCGGCGCGACGCCGGCGTCGCGGGTGAGCCGCACCATCTCGCGCAGCTGCTGCCCGAACAGGTCTGGCGCGGTGCCCAGGATCGCGTCGGAGCCGCCCCAGCGCAGCACGGCTACCCGCGCCGGCGTGATGCGCACGCGCGTCGCATACGGGTCGCCTGGCATGGTGTCGGAGCCTTCCAGGGCGTCGACGATGCGCGCGCCCGGCTGGCTGTTGTCGATCGCCAGGAAGCGGTCGGCCGCCAGCTCATTGATGCGGCGCACCGTGGGCACCGCCAGCCGGCCGGGCGGCACGGCGATGTGGCTGCTGGTGAGGCTGTCGCCCTCCAGGTTGACCAGCGGCAGCTCCTGCGCCGCGCTCGCGCCGCCGCCCCCGCAGCTGGCCAGCAGCGCGGCCGATAGGGTGAAGACGGCGCGGCGCTTCACTTCATTCCCTTCCAGGACCCGTAGGCCGCGAAGCCGATCAGCACGATGATCAGCGCCCGCTTGCATGACGCGATCACGCCTCTGCCGATGTCGGTGTAGAAGCGCTTGGTGACAGCCTCCTGGAAGCGCTCGACGATCGCGTTGACGTCGGCATCGGTCAGAGTCCGCTCTGCATCGTCTTCGCGACGTGGCATGCCCTGGCGGCGGTCGTCATCCATTTCGCGCTCCCACTGGTCCAGCACCAGGCTGCGGCGAACGGCGCGGCGAACCGCGTCGCTGGGGTGTTCTTTCGGATCCATGCACGGTCGGGCCTTTCATTCGGTCGGAAGGTCGTTCGGGCTGACTTGCCAGGCGTTGGGCATGCCGATGGCCAGCGCCACCGCCTCGCTGCAGAACGGGCGGCGGCTGTCGCCGACGCGGAACGGCAGCAGCCAGGTGAGCAGGCCCATCACGCCGTAAGGCTCGCCCTTGTGGTCCTCGAACCACTTCACGGCTGTTTCGAGGTCGCGGTCGATGGTGCGCAGGTCCCAGTGGCCGTTGCCGAAGTCGATGGCCTTGCGCCGCACGCCGCCATCGAGCCAGCTGCTGCTCCACCCCCAGCCGTCGGCGTCGATCAGCTCCACGTGCGAATACGGCCCGCGCGTGCGCCAGCAGATCAGGCGATGCGCGACCTGCCGGAGTCGGGTCGGCGCCGGGCCGCGGTAGAGCGCAAGGCGCACCATTGCTTAGATCTCGATCTTGTCGGCTGCGATGAAGTGCGCGTCGATGTCCGCCGCCGTCCAGTGCAAGACGTTGGTGGCGATCTGCAGCATCAGGGCGTTGTTGCGCTGCACGGTCTTGCTGCGCTGCCAGATCGCTTGCGCCTCGGCGCCGGCCGCAGCCACCGCGTCCTTCACTTCCTGGTCGATGCCGATCCGAATGAAGTACACCTCGGCTTTCACCATGTCGATCGCCTGAGGCACCACGCTGGGCGGCGGCGGCGCGGGCGGAGGCGGCTCCGCAAGCGTCACGAGCGCCTGCGAGGCTGCCGCGACGGACTGGCGGAACGTATCGCCCTCAGGGGTGTCGGCGCTGTCGAGGCCGGCCATCCAGTCCTGCAGCAGCGCCCAGGTGCCGTCTGCCGTCAGCGTCGACGTCCCGCAGAAGACCGAGATCGCCTGCAGGCGTGAGCACGTGACGCCGGGCGCCTTGACGTAGCTGTAGGTCGTGACTTTGCTCATAGCTTTTCCTTGATCTGGAACGGAACGGAGCGGCGCAGCGGGAACGGGTAGTCCAGCGCGCCGAGTTGCTCGAGGTAGCCGAGAAAGCCGTACCGCTGGCTGTAGGCGGCGTCCGCTGCGTCCGGGACGTAGACGACCTCGTCGACCGTCCCGATCTCGTCGTGCATCTCGTGGATCCGGTCGGCCTCGGCCTGCGTCACGTACTGCAGCTGGAACTGCTCGCTGCGCGGGCGGCGGCGCGGCGTCGCATAACGCACGCCGCTGATCGACGTCGTCACGGAGCTCAGATCCGCGCGCCCGGACTGCAGGCCATAGGAGGCGGTCTTCGCTGGCTGGAAGCCTCCTGCAGCCACGAGGCGACCGGCCTGCACGTAGCCCGCCGCGTTCGCCGTATCGCTGATCTCAAGGGACAGGAAGCGGGCGCTGATCGCCGCGCCGCCGAGGGTCGTATGCACCATGTACTCGAGGCCCCAGGCCGCGGGCGCGTCGCCCTGGAACGCCAGCTGCAGCGCGTTGATCCAGCCGCTGTTGTAGCCGATGGAATCGAGCCCGCCTGTGGTGATGGCCTGCATCTCGATATCGGCCAGCCTGTCGGACGTCGATCCGGGAAAGAAGCCGATCCGCTTGACATGCCCGTTCAAAAACTCCCCGTTGTTTCCGTCGTGCCCGATCGTCAGCTTGTTCAGGCCGACCGGGCTGGCCGTCGCTCCGGACTGGACTGCTCTGCCGCTGGTGGAAATGGCGCCCGTAGAGCCGTCCCAGCGGATCGCCGTCCTGCATGGCGAGTTCGGCACGAGGTAGATCGCCGTCGCAGCGTTCAGCGCCGTGCTCGCTGCGTCGACGTAGATTGCCAGGCGGTTGTCGGACGTCAGTAGGTAGGGCGCTATCCGGTTATTGAACGTGGTATCGCTCAACTCGACGGGGATCGAGGCCACCGGCCGCGAGGTGCTCGAGGCGGTGAAGTCCGCATAGAGGGTGCCCGTCGTCGACGTAAACCAGCTCGTGAAGTTGGAGCCGGACATCGCGTTGTTGTCGGCGCCCCGCGTGACCGGCGTGCTGGCGGTCGGGATGTAGCTCGTGGCGAACGACGCCTTCTCCATCTGGCAGGCGGTCGCCAGCACGCTATCGCCGATCGTCGTGCTGGTGGACGTACCGGGATAGATAAACAGGCCCGCGTTGCCTCCCGCGGCTTGCGGCGGCTTGGTGATGCGAAGAACGGTCGGCACCGTCGGGGACAGGCCGGTCACGGTGATCAGAGCGTTGAGCACATTCGAGAGCGTCCCGGGCCCTTCGAGAACCTCGGCGTCGTTGGCGCCGATGACGCCAAACCCGACGCCGCCACCGGCAGAGTCGTAAATCCCGACCTGAACCTGCGAGGACGTACCTGCCAGCAGCGCGATCGTCGCCGTGATGTAGTCCGACGTCGTCGTCGTCGTGGCGTTGTCCTGCGCGCGAGATTCCGACCCACCGCTGGTCGTTTTCGCGAGCGTGTAGAACGGAGCGAAGCCGCGAAAGAGAGTGGGCGACAGCGTCGCGGTCACGTTGCCGGACCACGGCGAGAGCGCCAGATTCTGCGAATACTGCAGCAGGTTCGTCCGCGCCTCCTCCACCAGCAGGCCGCGGCAACCGTCGGGCGAGGTGCGGGCCGTGCTGAACGTCTGGATGTAATCGGTCGCGACGGCGCCCTCCTCGAGCTGCGCGCCCCAGAGGTGGATGACGTTGCCCGCGGCGGGACCTCCGAACAGGCCCGCGCCGAGATACCCGGTGTTAGCGAGAGCGCCCGCCGGGACAGAAAAGGAAATTCGCTGCCAGGCCGTCGTCAGGGTGTTCGGCGATCCGTTCGCAGTATGGGCGTTGAAGTCGCTAATGCAGATCGACAGCGAGAGCGTCCCCGACGGCACCTTCGCCCATACTGAGTAGGTGTACGCCTTGCTCGCGTCGCCCTTCGTCAGCGAGGGGAGATACGCGAAGGTCGTGCCGGACGACGGCCAGGTATAGGCGTCCGCTGTGGGCGTGCCGTCCGGCGCGACGACGGAGTTCGCGGATACGCTGCTGCCCGTCTCGCCGCTGCGATCCCAGCGGTCGAACTCCTGGGAGAACGGCAGCCGGTTGGTGCGGATCGCGCCGAAGTCCTGATAGGCGCTGGCCGGCGCCGCGACGGTCGGAATATAGGCGGTGGTGTTCGGCCCGGCCTGAAGCTGAGCGCCCCAGACGTAGATGCTGCCCGTCCCGTTGCCGGTATACGAGGCGCTGCTATTGGAGTCCAGCAGATAGACCATGACCAGGCAGTTGCCGGCCGCATTACCCTTGTATCCATGAACGCTAACGCGCCACCAGCCGTTGCCGGCGCTGACAGACTCGAACGACACGCCAGCCCATGATCCCGCCGCGGAGGCCGAGAGAGCGACGGTGCCAGTCACCAGGTTCATCGTGGCGCCCATCACACCAGTCGCGTTATCCGACACGACAAAGTCGGCGCTGCTCCGCGTCCCCGCCTTGAGGTAAATGCTGGACGAGTAGACGCCGAGGCCGGCCGTGCTGTTCGGCCCGCTGACGTAGATCCGGTGGGCGCCGTTCGTGGTGTCCTCGGTGACGCAGAAGGCCGTGTTGGTGCCGTCCGGCGCGGTATAGCCGCCTGCAGCTGCTACATGGTCTTGGTTCCACGCAGAGAAGTTTTGCGATGGGTAGACGAGATTCGTCACCCGATTGCGCGGGTCGTAGTCGATGCGCGGATCCGTGACGGTGGCGGCTGCCGTGGTCGTTGCGATGTAGTCGGTCAGGACCGGGCCGATCTCGAGCTGTGCGCCCCACAGATAGAGCGCTGGGCTGGCAGTGCTTCCGGAGTAGACCAGCGAGCCGTTAGCGTCCAGCGGGTACAGCCGGAACGAGCCGGCCGTCGCCGCGCAGAGCGCCGTCAGGCTGACGCGATACCAGCCGCGCCCCACCGCGGCGATGCTGCTGTCGTTGGGCCCGGCCGTCGCGAGAGTCGCGGAGACGGCCGCCAGGTCGAACTTGAACTGAACGTCCGTCGTGCCGTCGTAGAACTGCAGCAGGAACTTGTCGCGCAGGCCGGCCTTGACGTAGATGCTCTGCGTGTAGGTCGTGCCAACGACCGTCGTGATGCTCTGCGAGAGCATGTGGGAGACGGCGCCCGCCGCCTCGACCAGCGCGTCGGCCGTGACCGGGCCACCATACGGATCGAATGGGCCCGCGATCGCGTTGGCCGTGATGGTGGCGCTTGTTTTAGTCCAGCTCGCGTTTTCGAACTCCTGCGAGCGCGGCGCCAGGTTCGAGCGCGTGCTCGCCTGCATCAGCCCGCGACTGTTGATCCTCGTCCCGTTGGCGCCGCCTGAGAACGTGATCCGCTCGTCGACGGTGTCGGAGTCGAACAGGATGTCGAGCGAGGCCCGGCCGCAGCGCCAGCGGACCTGCGCCGCCGTGCTCAGGTTGTGCGCGTGCAGGCTCATCGCGCGCAGCGGGTAGCGCGCCTTCAGGTCGCAGCGCAGGCGCGTGCTAGTGAGGCGGCAGTCGTTGGTGCGGGCGACGCGCGCCAGGCGCTTGTCCTGCAAATTGGTGACCGGGTTCCACCACGAGCCGCCGGACAGGGAGCCGCCGTCGGCTCTGTTGGAGTAGGCCAGCAGAAGTGAGCTCATATGGTCAGCCCCAGAGGGTGAGTTCGACGGTGTCGTCGTCGTAGCTTTCCAGCAGCGTCACGACGAGAAAGAGGCGCCCGGCGTCCAGGCCGAAGCGCGGGTAACTGAGGTTCACGCGGCTGCCGACCTGCACCGGATAGAACAAGGTCCCCGCGGTGTCCGGGACCTGGCGCGCGAGCTCGCCGGGGATCGTCACGACGATCATGTCGCGGCGGACCTTGTGCAGCGCGAGCAGCCGATTGCACTCCGCCTGGGCCTCGGTCTGGTTCGTGATGCTCGTCGTGACGTTCAGCTCCGGCGCGGCCGGCCACTGCGTCAGGATCGAGCTGTCGGAGGCAGTGACCGTGCGGTACTCCTTCGACGCGTACTCCAGATCAGTCAACGCAATGCCGACGAGATCCGTCTCGGTCATCACGGTGTAGTTGCGGTCGTACTGCAGATTCACACGCCAGACAGGCAGGCCGCGCTCCAAGCCCGGCGGCGTGACGCGCCTCGGCACGCTCAGGCAGTCGGCCTCGGTGACGTAGAGGATCTGTCGGTCAGGCGTGTAGGGCAGGCTCGCGGGGTCGCAGAGCTGGCCGAGCATGAAGCCGATCCCGCCGTCGCTCTCCAACACAAACTGGTTCTGCATGTAGCGGAAGTAGCCGTTGACGCTGTTGGCGACATCGGCCAGGGCGTTGAAGACCGTGATCTCTGAGTCGAGATAGACGGCGACCGCCGGCGTCGCGGCGCATAGGCTCTGAAACGGCGCGTTGGATGTGAACACCGGGTTCTGCAGCGCCGCGAGCTGCCGCATGACGGAGTGGATCTCCAGCCCCGTCGTCGACCCCGTCAGCCCGTTCCCGGTCGTGCAGGGATTCGTGACGTCGCAAGTAACGCGGCCCGTCGAAGTTGACCCAAGGCGGAAGCAGCCGCCAGCCGGCCAGACCCTGTACTGCCCTGTGGCCGGCGCGTTCGTTTCCATGTCCGACTGTTTGCTGTAGACAGCCCCGGCGGTCAGGAGGTTGCGCTTGTCCATGACGGAGATCGAGTAGCCGGAGACCAGGCCGCGCACGCCGTCGACCTGATAGATCAGCTTCGACGTGTTGACGAGGATCGGGCTGATGTTCTTCGCCGGGCCGCCGAAGACGGCCGGCTTGGGCTTGCCCAGCAGCTGCGCCGACCCCTCGATGCCGTTCGGCAGTACGTTGTTGCCTGCGTACTTCGTCACCAGCGCCGCGACGTCGAACTGATGCACCGCGTCGCGGATCGCAAACGTGAACGTGTTGAAGTCGTATGTCGCCTGCTCCGACTTTCCGAAGAAGGAATACTTCAGGCTGCTCGGCGACGGATAGGCGACCAGCGTCGCCGGGTCCATTCGCGCCACCGTGAAGGTCATCCCGTCATAGGCCAGACCGCACAGGCCGTCGAAGTCGCTGTTCGTGTTGTCGATCTCGGCCACGCCCGACTCGATCGCCTCCGGGCCGCGCAGCGCCTGGTTGTCATACATCATGCGGCGGATCAGCCCAGGCTTCGTCAGGCCACCGGGATAGAAGATCGACGACCCGCCGCCCTGCGAGAAGGGCTCGGTCGCGACGAGCGTCGTCGTCGAGGCTCCGCTCGCGTCAAGGCCGGTGAACTGGGCGACCAGAATCGGCCTGGTCATCGCGTCACCGCCCGCACGCTCTGCAGCTGCGCGGTGTCGGCCACCTTCGTCGCTGCCGCTGCCGCCTGGGCGCCGTTTGCCAGATCCTGCCGCGAGTACTCCGCGATGACTTCCGTCTGCCGCTGGCAGATGGCCTTGAGGGCCCGCAGTTCCTCGACCACCGCGGCGCTGTTGGCGGTGATGTCGCGGTTCTGTGTGTTGGTCAGGATCCGCTCGCCCTGGTGGATCTGCGCCACCATGTCGCGCGGCACGAAGGGCGTTCCCACCGCGAAGCTGGGCAGGCCTTTGCTGGTGGCCCAGGCGTTGCTGGAACCGGCCGCGAAGCCGCCCAGCGTGTCCACGTCCGACAGGCTGATGCCCAGGCGCTTGGCGCCGTCATAAATGCCCTGGTAGTCGCCGGCGTCGAACAGCTGCCTGATGTAGGTGGTGACGCTGCTGGCGGTGCCGACGTAGCTGCCGTCCTTGGCGTAGATCGCGTTGGTGTTGCCGCTGAAGGTGGCGAATGCGCCGGCGGCCGAGGTGTACGAGGTGACGCCGCCGCCCACCGTGTTGACCACGCCGGTGGTGCCGCCAGTGACTGCGGCCAGCGCCGCCGGGTTGACCGTGGCACCGACGAAGCCGCCGCCCTTGATCTGGGCGATCAGCGCGCTGGTCATCGAGGACAGGAGCGAGGCAGCGCTGGCGGTATTGGCCTTGATGCCCTGCAGCACGTCCAGCTGGCTCTGCGCCGTGGTGAGCTGGATCCGCGCGATCTGCGCCGCCGTCAGGGCTGCGCCTTCGCTGGCCTGCACCGTCCCCTTGACCGCGGCCAGGTCGGAGAAGTACGCCATGCTGCTGGCGTTGTAGCTCTGGCTGGCCTGCAGGAAGGCTTGGCCGGCGTTCTGCAGGCCGGCCATGCGCTCGTCGCTGCCCACCGGCAGCGACGACAGGCGATTGAATTCGGCCTTGGTGGCGTTGTATTGCGCCTCGGGCGAGAGCGCGGCCAGCGGCCCGGTGGTCAGGGCCAGGCGGAACTGCTTGAGCGCGTCGGCGTAGCCCTGCTGGGTGCTGACGGTCGACTGCAGCTGGCTCACAGTGGCCTGCAGGGCGCTGGCATAGGCCGACATGGCGCTGTTGACCGCCGTGTCCAGCGCCTGGTTGGCGGCCACGGTGGCGGCGCGCAGCGCGTCCTGTGCCTTGGCCTGGGCCTCGGCTGCCGCAGTGGCCTGCTGCGCCGCCGCGGTGGCGTCCTGCTCGGCCCGGATCGCGTCCTGGCGGGCGTAGACCTGCTCCAGCAGCGCCGCGTTCAAGGGGTCGACGGCGGCGCGCTCGGCCGCACGGGTCTTGTTCAGCTTTTCCAGGTCGGTGGCGGTGAGCTGGAACAGCGTGTCTTCCAGCTGCGCTTGCTGCGTCTTGGCGGCCGTGACGCGGTTGATGGCGGTTTGGATCGTTCCGGCGTCCGCGTTGTCGGCCACCTGGTTGAGAATCGCCTTGTACTGGCTGGCCAGGTCGGAATTCTTCAGGGCGTTGAGCAGCAGCTGGCTGGTGGCGTCGGTGACGGCGGTCTGGAACTCGGCGTCGGAGCGGCCGACGTTCTCGATGCCGCCCATCAGCGCGCCGCGGTTGTAGCCGGCGCTGGAGGTGACCTGCAGCTGGGTCTGGCTGGTGCCGTTGGGGTCCTTGGCAAAGAAGACACCGACGTCGAGCGCCTTCTTGGCCAGGCCCATGGTGTTGGCCAGCGAGGCGTAAGCGGCGCTGATGCCGTCCGCATAGCTCATGGCGCTGGCGACGTCTCCGCGCTGGCTGCCCTGCAGGTTGCCCCCGATGTCGCGGCCCTGGATGTCGAGGCCGGCCGGCGCGTAGCCGCCCTCGGTTTTCGGGCCGTGGCCGCCGCTGCCGAAGATCGAGTAGGCTGCGATCGCGGCCAGGGCGACCCAGCCGACCGGGCCGATCGCGGCAAGGCCGGCGCTGACCGCCTCGCCCATGCCTGCGACGATACCGCCGGCCGACCCCACCGAGCCGACCCCGAAGGCGTCGACGCCGACGCTGGCGGCCGAGCCCGCAGTGAAGCCGGTACTGATTGCGGAGCCGATCCCGCCGAGCGAGCTGCCGGCGCTGACCAGGTTGCCAAGCCCGCCGATGTTGCTGCCTGCTGCAGCCATCCCACCGCCTCCACCAACCACTGACTGGGAGATATTCGCGCCGATATTCAGCACCCAGCGTTTGGCGACCAGCGCGTAGAGCTCGTCGAGCAGGAAGGTCTTGAGGGACTGCCCGATCTTCTTGAACGTGTCGGTGCCGCCGGCCGTGAGCGTGTCCCACAGCTGCTTGCCTTCGCTTTCGACCTGGTTCAGGAGCGCCAGCTGCTCCTTGAGGCCTTCGCGCTCCGCAAACTGCGCTTTTGCCGTCGCGGCGTTGGCATCGAGCTGGGCGCGGGCCTTGACCCGGGCTTCCTCATTCAGCAGCAGGTTCTTGTCCACCTCCAGCTTCTGCTTCTGCAGCTCGGTGTCGATCCGCAGGTTCTCCATCGCGGTGACGCGCTCGCGATCGGTGGCGCCGAGCATCTTGCCTTCGAGGTCAAGCTGCGCGGCGTTGTCCTGAAGCGCCTTGGTCTGGTCCAAGAGCGACTGATTGAGGGCATCGCGCGCGTCCTTCCGCGCCTTGTCGTCAGCCGCGAGTTCAGCGTTCTCCTGAAACACCTGGCGCGCGATGTCACCGGCGTTCTTGAGGTCCTGCTTGTACATCTGCAGGGCCAGGGCGTCCACGTTGGACTGCTTGAGCTTCTGCTCGAGGTATGCCTTCTCGGTGTCTGTCAGCGACTTCTTGGCGTTGTCGATGTCCGCCAGGATCTTGACCTCGAACTTTTCTTGTTCGGTCAGCTCGCGACCCATCGCGAGCTCCTTTTCCTGCTGCGCGATTCGCTCGTTGACCTGCTTGACGAGCTTCTCGTATTCGGAATTGGCCTTGCCGTCCCCGTTGAGCTTCAGCCTCTCCTGCTCCAGCTGCCAATCGTCCTTGGCGATTGGCCCGAGAGCGCGTGGATCTGCGGCGGTGCCGCGTCCTGCGCCGGCGCGGCTGTTGGTCAATCCCAGCAGCGAGTTGCTCAGCTTGTCGACTTCGACGCGCGCGGCGGCGGCGTCGGTCTTCATTTCCTGGCTGATGGAATTGAACGCCTTCCAGTTGCCCGTGATCAGCGCGGCGGCGGCGTTTCCAGGGTTGAGCACCATGCTCAGCGCCCTGATCGAGCCAGTTATGGAGGAGAAGTCGAGCCGCAGCAGAGCCTGCAGCTGCGCGACCATTCCTCCGATCTCGATCCCCGTCTCCTTGAAGATGTAGACCAGATTCACGCCGAGCACGGCAACGGTCTGGAGCGCATCCTTGACGCCACCGGCCAGGAGGTCGCCGAGGGCGCTGGTATTCCCCCGCAGCTCGATCACCGTCTGCAGGATGTCGTTCAGCGTCGGCAGCAGAGCCATCGCCAGCGTGCGTTTCCACGCGTTGGACTGCGCATCGAGCCGGATAAGCGCCACCTCGAACTCGTGGGCCTGGACGGCCTGTTCGGCAGTGACCTTGGCATGTAGCTCGCCGGTGGCCGCCAGGTCCTTCAGGAAGGGCAGCAGCTCGGCGCCGGCCTTGCCGAACAGCATCATGGCCGCAGCGGACTTCTGGCCGCCATCCTCGAACTTGGCCATGGCATCGGCCACGGCCCTCATGCGCTGGTCGGGCGCCATCTTCTGGAAGCCATCGAAGCTCAGCCCGAGCGCCT
This sequence comes from Caenimonas terrae, assembly GCF_042655405.1. Lineage (NCBI taxonomy): Bacteria > Pseudomonadati > Pseudomonadota > Betaproteobacteria > Burkholderiales > Comamonadaceae > Caenimonas > Caenimonas terrae. Next base: position 947,531 of record NZ_JBHSMF010000006.1, read on the forward strand.
TGAGCGCTGCCGCGGCGCCCTTGCTTTCCTCCGTCGACGTCGCCAGCGACTTGCTCAGCTTGTTGCTGGCCGTGGCGATCTGGTCGGCACCGGTGCTTGTGGCTTTACCGACAACCGCCAGCCCCGACAGCGACTCGACGGCGATGCCGGCCTGCTTGGACAGTTTGTCCAGTTCGGCGGCGCCTTGGATGACGCCCTTGACCGACATGGCGGTAGAGATCACGCCCAATGCCGCACCGAGGCCGACCAGACTGCTCTGCAGCCCGGCCACCGTTCCCCGCATGGTCCCTAGGGAGGCCTTGACCGAATCGAACGACGCCTTGGTGTTGTCGATCGCGGAGAGGACAATGCTGGCTTCGCTCACGCGTCACCTCCGGTCGCGCATCTCGCGGTAGGCTGCGAGAGCGCCGGCCTCGAGCGCTCGGATCTCGTGGTAGGTCTCGGCGGACTCGTTGCCGGCCATGCGCAGATGCGCGATGACTGCTGCATAGTCAAGGCCGGTGGCGCCGTCCATGCCAACACGCCATTGCGTGCCGAGCTCAAGGAAGAAGTTGAAGGCGGCAAGATGCTCGGGCCACAGGTAGAACGGCTCCAGCGTTTCCGAGACAGGCGCCTCGAGGTACAGCCCGAAAGCAGCGAGTGCCTCGTCGACGTGCGCATTGGTGCGGTCCTGTTGGTCTGGGGTTGCGAGTTCGCCGAGCGCCCAGAGACGCGCGGCCTCCCTCAGTTTTTTTCCTTGGCCACCACTTCCTTGACGTATGCGTTCAGGAACACTGCCGGCGCGCCGGCAATCGTGAGCATGTCGGCGAACGCTTCCTGGCTGAACTCGCTGGGTGTGCCGTCCTCTTCCACGACCAGCTTCTGACCGCCCCATCCCTTGGTGATGCCAGCTAGGAATTCGTTGACGGGTGAATCGCTGGCCATCTGCTTGCGTAGCTCCTCACCGCCGAGTCGGTCCTGCACCAGGTGGAACTTGTGGGTTTCGGACTTGCCGCCCTTGCCCGCCAGCACGAGCGTCACCGGCACCTGCACCGTGTCGCTCACCATCAGTTTTCTTGCCATGTCTTTCTCCTCTTGTGGTTGGGGGAAGCCGGCACGCCGCCGGCGAGGCGCGCTCGGCTTAGAACAGCACCAGGCGCAGTTCGTCGTTGCCGGCCGAGGGCGTGACGCGGCCCTCGAACTGCACCATCCGCTTGCCGTTCTGGTCCTGCTTCTGCGGATTGATCCGCTGCACGAAGGGCAGCCACATCAGCACCTTGTTGCCGCCGGTGGTGCCGTGGATCAGGCCGACCGTGGTCAGCGTGGCCGCCTCGACCGCGGCCATGAAGGTGTTTTCCTGGGCCGCGGTGAGATCGAGCTGGAAGCTGCAGGACGCCTGGCGGTCGGTGATCTCGACCGACTCGCCGCCCAGCAGCGGGTCGTAGTCGACCTTGTTGTTGACCATCACGTCCATGCCCAGGCTGGGGTACGGCGTGCCGCCGGTGATGGCCGGCGCGATCGCCGTCGCGTGCGTGCCGCCGAAGGTGAGGTCGTTGGTGTTGGCCTCGTTGATCACCTGGGGGGTCTTGAAGGCCGTGAGCGTCGGGGCGGCATTGGCGGCGGCAGTGGGCGTGCTGTACAGGCCCTTGAACTTGTAAGACATCATCGGCCGGCCGCCGGCGCTCATCTTGAAGCTCACATCGCCACGCGCGCCGGTCAGCTTGTGCAGCAGGCCGTCGTCGTACCAGTAGATCGTGGCGCTGTTGAACGCGGTGGAGATCGGCGTGTAATCGGCGCGGATCGACGCGGTGAGCGTCTCGGCGAAGCCGCAGGCCTTGAGCAGGGGCGCATAGGCAGGCGCGGTTCCGGCGGTGCCGCTGCCGGCCAGCTCGACGTCGAAGCCGCATTCGACGAAGCGGTTGCCCACCAGCTGCTCGGCGCCGCCCATGAAGCCGCGAATGAGGTCGCGCGGCACGTTGTTGGCGTTCAGCGGATTGATGTTCAGGTTCGACACCAGCATGGCGTCCGTCCCGCCGACCGGCACCGGGTCCAGGCCGTAGGTGACCTCGGTCTTGACGAGGATGACTGTGTTGCGGATCAAACGGCTCATGGCTTACTCCTGGGAGTTGTCGGTGTTGGGGGTGGCGGCGACCGGGACCGGCGCCTGGCCGGCCTCGATCTGCGCCTGTGCCTGCGCCGCACGGCCGCCGATCTGGCTGGTCTGCGAACCGCTGATCTGGGTGAGCGTGCCGTCGGCCTCGCGGCGATAGCTGCCGCCGGCTTGCGGCTCCTGCAATTGGGTCTGGGCGTTGTCGTTCATGGCGGCTTTCACGAAATGACGTTGTTGAAGGTGCGGTGCACCACCTGGAAGTCCCAGGTGATCTGCGCCAGGTTGCCGTCGGCCTCGTCCTGATCCCAGGTGAGCTGCCCCGGCTCGATTGCGTCGCATAGGCCGGCGAGCGTCTGGTCCGCCAGGACGCGGCCCACGCAATCGACGGCGATGGCGTCTGCCAGGTCCTCCGCAGAGGAGCCGCCGCTGATATAGCGTGCAGAGACAACCAGGCGCATGTCCGTGGTCCAGTCGATCGGCGCGTTGGCGTAGACCGGTCCGCGGTTGGGCACCGACTGGACACGGTGCGCGTTGACCTGCGAGTCGACACCCTGGGGCAACGCGTAGTTGCGATTCGGATAAACGCGTCCCGCGGCGACCGGCGTCCCGCCCACCAGCAGGTTCACGATCGCGTTGCGGATGGCGATATGGGCGGCCATTTACGCCGCCTCCAGGATCAACAGGGTGAGGCCGGTGCCGTCCGGGTGGAAGCTCTTGACCTTGAGCGGGACGCCGTTGATGGAGACGGCGGTGCCGAAGCCGATGCTGTTGGCGGCCACGTCCGCGTCATAGGCGTGGACCATGGGCGACGATGCGTCGATCTGGATCTGGCCGCTCATGCCCTCAACGAACGCGCGGTCGAAGATGACCGTGATGCTCTTGCCGTTGGCGAGCACGCCCTGGGCGTTGGTCAGCCGCTCCATGACGGAGCTGTTGACACGTGTTTCCAGGGCGGAGCTCACTGCGCGGCTTCACGGTTGATCAGGTCGCGACCGGCAGGGCCGATTCGAGCAGCATTGCCACCGTGGCGTCAGCGGCCAGCGCGGCGACAACGCAGATGCCGACTTGCTGCTGTGCGGCAACGGTCTTGTTGACGCACTTGTTGACCGGGTCCCAGAACAGGCGGTCGCCGACGCTGATGGCCAGGGCGGCGGTCTTGGCGATGCTGACGACGCCTTCGCACTGGAAGGCGCTTTTCGTGCCAGCCACCGCGTCGACCACGGCCACGCCGAACAGCGCCGCGCCGAACAGGAAGCCGGTACCGGTGGCGACCTTCGCACCCGGATCGAGATCCAGGGTGTCGCCGAGTTGGATGAAAGTTTTCATGAGCTGCTCCGTGGTTGATGGGTGGCTTTTTGAAAGGGCCGGAGACCAGCCGCTTCAAAAAGCCGGCGCCGTGGCGCCGACTTCTCCGTCCCGCTCGGGTGTTACGCGCCCGGGTTCTTGTAGAGGCCGCGGTAGTCGATCGCCTTGGCGGCGAAGTCGAGGCGGCACTTGTAGTTGATGCCGTCGACTTCGAAGCCCGGCTCGGACTCCACCACCGGGCCGGCAGCGCCTTCGAGGTAGCAGTACTCCACCGTGTCGACCTGGTCGGTGCCGGCGGCGAGGTACCAGGACAGCGCGCTGCTGGCGTCCAGCACGGCCTCGACGATCGGCTCCAGCGCGGTGCGGCCGCCGGCGCGGAACTCGTTGACCTGGCTCGGCTGCGTGGGCACGTAGTTGGCGCTGGTGTACTGGTAGGCCAGGGCCTCCTGCGCGGCCGGCACGATCAGGTACCGCGGCGCGATGTTCAGCTCGTTGCCCTGCAGGCCCTTCTGGACGCGCATCGCAGCGCGGCCTGCGCCCAGCGGGGTGACGTTGATCGCGGCGCCGGCGCCGGCCAGGTTGTTGTGGGTGGCATGGAACAGCGCCACACCATCGCCCAGGGCGGTATTGGCCGTCAGGATGCTGTACACCGTGCGGTTTTCCAGGCGGGCGGCGCTGCTGCCGAAGCCGCCGACCAGGCGGTCGAAGCCGCGCAGGTCGTCGTTGATCAGCGCCTGGCGCGTCAGGCTGACGATGCGGCCGAAGGTGAGCAGCGAATAGACTTCCTTGCCGTCGCTCATCGCGCCGTACTTGAACTCGCCGTGCTCGTTGACCTGCAGCAGGTCGGGCGTGCCGGCCAGGTTGACCACGGTCATCTGCTTGAAGTCCGGCGCGTCCGGCGCCCGGCGCGACCAGCGCTGGTAGCTGGGCACGTTCTCTTCGTAGGCCATGCGCAGGCGCTTGTTGGCGACGTTGGCCAGCAGGCTGGAGAAGTCGCTGGTGGACATCGAGGCGCCGGCCCGGAAGGTCAGGATCTGCGTGGCCAGCTGCATGCGCGACATGCCGCGCGTGTTGACGTTGCACCGCTCCAGGTGCTCGCGGCCCATCTCCATCAGCGTCATGCCGCGGAAGCGCTGGCCGTTTTCGGTGAGGGTGGCGCCGGCGTGCACGCGGTGCATGAATGCTTCTTCCAGGCCGGCCAGGCGGGTCTGAGTTTCGTCGCTGACGGTGCGGATGGTGACGTTGCGCTGGCCGCCGGCGGCCGCATCGCGGGTGGCGATGTCATCGAGGATGGCAGTGCGCACTGCGTCGACGGTGGTGCCGTCGGCGATGTACCGCTGCACCTGGTCGGCAGGAACCGCGTGACGCGCGCACAGCGCGGTGATGTCGGTAGAGCGCTGGCGCTCTGCCGTCTGGGCGGCGGTGGCAGCGGCGGTGGCGGCTGCGGCGCGGGTTGCCGCTTCCTGGTCGCGCTGGGCTTGCAGTTCAGCTTCGGTCATGGTGGGTTCTTTCGAAGAATGGGCGGCAGCCCGGGTCGTGAATTCGCACGGGACGCCGTGCTTGGGTTGGGAACGGGTGGATGCGTTGGCGTCGGCCGGAACCGGCACGAAGCTGATTTCCTGCGGCGTCCAGGCGACGGCGCGATACAGCGGCATGTTCACGCCGTCGGTGCGGTCGATCGCCCGGGTGATTTCGTACTTCTGCACCGAGTAGCCGAAGCTGATGGCGCGGATGATGCCGTCGCGGATGTCGCCGACGATGCCGGCGTTGTCGGGATTGCCTGACAGGCGCAGCGTGGCGATGCCCTGGCCGTTCTCGATGGAGCCACGGGTGGCGACGCCGAGGATGGCGCCGACGCCGCCGTACATGTTGTGGCCATCGAGCACCTGCACGGTGCCGGCCTCGAAGCGGCTCATGTCGACCGCGTCGGGCTCGACGGCGAGCTCTTCCTCGTAGGGCGTGTCGTTGTACCAGTCGTAGGCGCGGCGGCGCGAGCCGGTGGTCCACACCACGTCGACCGTGCGCTCGGCTTCGTTGAAGCTGGCCGGTACGATCTGCGCCTCGCGCAGCTGGATCGGCATGTCGGCCTGAGCGCGATCAGCAGCTTGCTTTTTGTCGGCGGGCTTGTTCATGGGGATGGACTTTGAACAGTCGCCTGTCTCATTTCCAACAAAAGTGAGACGATTTGCATGCGCCTCACTTCTTCGCCGAAACGGGGTCGGTGGCCAGGCCCGGGTCCTGCCCCTGGTCGGTGATGCGCAGCGTGCCCTTCTGCAGGAAGAAGAGGATGTCCAGGACGTTGTCGTCGCCGACCTTCATGTCCTTGAGCTTCTGGAAGTCCTCGCCTATTTCCTTGAAGACCGATTCCGGGTTCTCGCCCCGGGCGCGCAGCTTTGCGCTGAGGCTGGACAGGCCGGTGGCTACCTGCAGCGCATCGGCAGTTGCCTCCTGCTGCGGATTGACGTAGTCCCACTTCGGGGTGTCGAACTCGACGTCGTAGGCCGCGCCGTCGGGGATCTTGCCGGCCAGCATGGCGGCGGCGGCGAAGGCGTCGCACAACGGACGCAGCAGCCGCGGAATCAGGATCATCCACTGCGTGTGCTCAAAGCCGCGGCGAACGTCCTGCATGCGCACCCGGGCGCTGCTGAAGTTAACCTGGCTCATGTCGCCGGTGGCCATCTCGTAGGTGACGCCCAGGGCGGCGGTGATGATGTGCAGCTGGTGCGACACGTATTCCACGTGCCCGCCCGCGGCTTTCGGCTCGACCGTCTCGATGGTGGACCCGGCGGGCAGCTCTGTGATTCCGCCGCTCGAGAGCTCGCCCAGATCGCCGGTCCGACGCGCCAGGGAAGCATCAGCCGCGCCGGTGGCCGAGGACGATCCGAGCTGGTTCTCGTTGGCCATCAGCGAGGCGTCGCCGCTGATCAGGACCGACAGGCGCGACTCCAGGTTCTTGCGCGCCAGCTCCGCATCCTCGTACAGCTGCGTGTCCCTCGTGCGCGCGATGATGGGCGCCAGGCGTGTGATGCCGCGCCCCTGGCCCGGCCGCTTCGGGTCGTACAGGTGGATGATGCTGCTGGCCGGCACCCGCTTGCTGAAGTTGCGGAAGCCGCGCAGCAGCGTGGCATCGCCGGGGTGCTGGTCCCACAGCCAGTAGGCAGCGACGCGGCCGAGCTGGTCGTACTCGATGCCTTCGATGACTACGTTGCCAAAGGGCACGTCCGCCATGCCGCCGCCCAGCAGCGAGTTGCGTGTGCTGTCCAGCCAGTCGATCTCCAGCACCTGCAGCTGCAGCGGCACCGGCAGGCCGTCTTCGGCGCGGCGCGGACGCAGCCTGACCAGCATCTCGCCGTCCTGCTCCATCGCCCGATAGCACGTCGCCTCCTGGCCGAACAGGTCCAGGCGGCCGTCCGCATCGCACACCGACACCCACGCCTTGAAGAGTTTGTTCAACTTTTCGGCCTGCGGACCGGTGAAGCGCGGCACGATGCCGGTGCCGATGACGTTGGCCACCAGCGCGTCCATGCTTGAGGCGATGTAGGGAACGTTCTGCACCAGCGATCGGGCCTTGGTGCGCAGGATGGTGGCGTCGGCGAAGTGGTCGGCCTGGGCGCTGGCGCCGCCCCGACGCGGGCGCCAGCTGTCCCGAGGACTGGCGGCCTCGTAGGCGCGCTGCAGCTTGGTGCGATCGACCACGCGGCGCAGAGCCCGGCCCGGAGAGAAGACGCCGATCAGGCGGTCCAGTGCGTTGACGCGGAGGGCCATCAGTCGCCCCGCGCGGTGGTGAAGCGGTAGCGGAAGGAGCCGGTGGGTCGGGACGCCTCCGCGAGCTGCGCAGCGACGAAGTCGCGGCGCTTCTTCAGGCCGTCGAAGTTGTCGAAGGTGACCTTGCGGCCGGCGATCTCGACTGTGAGCTCGGACGCGGCGATGGCGCGGTCGAGGACCGCGAGGTCGGCAGAGGTGAATGACATGCCCGACACGCTACGGATCGGGCTGTCTCATTTCCAACAAAAGTGAGACTGTTTCGCTCAGGCCCTGCCGGCCTGCTTGAGTTTGCGGTACACGGTGGCCCGGCCGACGTGCAGTTGCCGTGCGACTTCGCTGGCGTTGCGCCCATTGAACAGCGCCAGGATCCGCTCGCCAAGGCGGTCGCCGGATTCTCGCTTGGCCACGTAGAGCCGCTCGCCGGCGAACTCGTCCCGGATCGCCTGCTTCACTTCCTCGCGCCGTGCCGCGATATCCGGTACCAGCTCCACGACGTAGTCGAAGATCCGGTCGACCAGGTCGGGCTCGGCCTGGATCAGCGCGTCGAGCTGGGGTGTCGGCGACGTGTTACCAGTCGCGGGTGGCTTTTTTGCTGCTTTCACGTCGCCTCTCTTCCTCGGGTTTGCTTGCGGTGGGCTCCACTGCTTCTTTTTTTGGATACGTATCCACTGGCTGTGCGAAAAGGTCGGGATTGGCCGGCGCGTAGCGCTGCTCGCGCCGCGCCCAGCTGTTTTCGCGGTAGTTCTGGATCCCCAGGTAGCAGGCGCCGGCATAGGCGTAGACCATGCAGTCGCCGCCCTCCTCGCGCTTTCCCGACGGCGTGATCCAGCGCATGACGCGCTTGCCCTTGACAGTGGCTGGCAGCAGCTTGGCCGCGGTCATCTGCTCGAATTCGTCGGTGTCCTTGATGGCCAGAGGCACGTGCACGAACCCCGGTCCCGCCTGCGTAAGACGCATCCGGCCATATAGGAGGTGCTTGGCCGTGTCGGTGCCGATCGGCCACAGCTTGACGCCGCGCGGCAGGCTGCGGCCGCGCCAGTTGACGTCCACCGGCGTGGGCTTGCCCAGCACCGGCTTGTCGTACACGCTGGCGCCCTTGATCGCGAGCACGTGCGAGGTGCTGTGGTTGCGGCAGTACGTGTAGACCGCATGCGTGTTGTGGCCGCCGGTGTCGACGCAGGTCACTTCCACCAGCATCTGTGACCCGCTCTCGTGCAGGAACGGCGTGCGGCGGATCTCGGTGAGCCGGGTCCAGGGCGAGCCCTCCGTCCCCTCGTCCAGGTTGGGGTCGCCGTAGATGATCTCGCGCGAGATCAGCCAGCTCTCCTCGCCGCGGCCGAAGGCCCACACCCGGGCCTCGAGCCGATCGGGCTGTGTGTCCACTCCCATGGTCAGCATCAGGCCGCGGCGCGGGACGATGCCCATCGGGTAGTCCTCGGCCCGCTGCGCCAGCACGTTGTGGTCGGCTCCCAGGCCCTTTTCCTCCCAGGTCTCGGCCAGGCTGGAGTTCTTGAACTTCTTCAGCGGCGCGCTCTGCCCAAGGCGGTGCTTTTCTGTGGCTTCAACCCACTCCTCGACCAGCTCCTCCCACGAACGCCAGCCGAGCGGCGAATACAGCTTGCTCAACCAGAAGCCGGCGACCTTGCCCCGGGCCGCACCTGGTGCGCCAGCGCGCCAGACGCCGTCGGCCAGCATCGCCGTCTTGTGGAACTCCTCGATCGCGGCGCTGCAGCTGCTGCAGATGTAGACCGCGGTCTCCGGCCTGGCGGCGCCGCCGGCGGTCTTGAGCCACTTGATGCCGTGGTCCTTGTCGGCGCCCCACTCCAGCACCTGGAACTCGCCACAGTGCGGGCACGGCACGAAGTACTTCCGGCGATCGCTCGCCAGGTAGCGGCTCTCGATCTCGGACGCGCCCTTGATGTTCGGCGTCGACGCGACGATCAGCTTGCGCCGCGCGAAGTTCGACATCCGCTCCTCGAGCAGGCCGAGCGGCGGGCCTTCGTTGTCGACATCGGCCGGCCATTTGTCGATCTCGTCGGCCACCGCGAAGCCGAGCGGTTTGGACGCCAGCGACGAGGCGGAGTTGGCGCCGGCAAAGTACACCGCGAAGTCGCCCTGGATCGAGCGGCTGCGCCAGCTGGTGGACTCGTCGCGCGACTTGCGCACCGCCACCTTGCCGTGCATCACGGGTGTGGCTAGGATGGTGGGAAGGAAGCGCTTGGAGCTGTGGTCCTGAGCATCCTGCAGCGTCGGCTGGACCATCATCATGTCCTGCGGCTCGGTGTGGATCCGCTGCATCAGCGAGTTGTAGAGGATCTCGCTCTTGCCCAGCTGCGTGGCGAACATCAGCACGATCTCCTCGTACAGACTGAACGACGACGCGCACTCCATGGGCTCGACAAGGTACGGCGTGCGCTCGTTGCGCCACTGGCCACGCTCCGGACCCTTCGCGATCTTGCGGAACTTCCCGGCCCACTCGGCGACGCTGACGCGCGGCGGCGGCGCCAGGTAGGCGGCCATCATCTCCCCCACCAGCTCGATGGCGCGTGCTTCGTGGTCGGGAAGGTCGCGCGCGCTCATGCAGTCGCTTTCTGCTCCGACGTGCCGCCGCCGAGGGCGCTGGCGCGGGCCAGGGGCGCCAGCACCTGGTGGATCTCGGCCTCGAGGAGTGTCTGGATCCGGCCCGGGTCGGACTGGGGCGCGAGCAGCGGCGCCAGGCGCGCCGGGATCTGCAGCAGGCCTTCGCGCACCGGCGCCAACATGCTGGCCAGCGCCGACTTGACCTGGTCGACGCGGATCAGCGAGCCCTCCAGCTCGGCAAGCTTGATCTCGGCGGTGCGTGCATCGGCCGCGGCCTGGCGCGATCGCGAAAGCTGGTAGCCGGGATCCGCGTGGAGCTGTTCGCCGGGCCCGGTGACCTGGTCGGCCGGCGCCGGAGATGCAGCTGCTGCTGCCGGCTCGGCGCCGGCGGCGTCGACCAGGTCCTGGGCGGTGTTTCCAGTCGCCGGCGCCTCCGCACTGGCGCGGACGCGGGTGTTTCGCTCCCACTGCGTGTCCGCGAGCACCTGGTCGACCAGCTTGTCGGGCCCGAACACGCTGATGTGACCCCTGTCAACCGCCTTGCGGACGGCCTCGCGGCTGCCGCCCGAGAGCCCGCGCGCCTTCCGGTGCCGCGCGTACTCCGCCTGCGTCAACAACTTCGGGTCACTTTTGGCCATCGTCAACCCGTCTGTCAACTATTGCCAGGGCCATAGACTGGTCCGTTTTCGCGCTCGTTTCGGCCCGTAGCTGGAGGTCGCCCGGAAGGACCCGGCCGAGATGGCGGGCCGAGTTCATGCGCCTGCCCTCTTGGCGTTGAAGCGGTCGGTGTAGTACTTCGCCTCGCGCTGGAAGACCTCGGGGAACTTGTCCTGCAGCAGCTGCACCACGACGCGGTTGATCCGCTTGGTGTTGAACATCTGCGGCACGTCCACCGTCTGCATCGCCTTGATCGGCAGCCTGGTCTTGCCCACGCGCTGGAACACGGTGCGGCCCTGGTTGGCGATGAAGGCGCCCTTGAGCACCTTGCGTCCACCCGAGCGCAGGATCTTCACGCTCACGCCGGCAGGGGTCTGCCTGGCATCGAAGTGGATCAGGTTCAGCGACCGGCCGCGCTTGTTCGTCACCTGCAGCACGCCCTTGACCGACAGCAAGCCATTGCGCCACGTGGCCTTGATCACCTGTAGGCGGTCCTTCACCTCGCGCGAGGTGATGTTGAACTCCCTGCTGATCTCCTGTGCCATGCGGGTCTGGCCCTGGGCCAGCGTGGAGTTGACGGCGCGCACCAGCGCTTGCTCACGCACGTCCTTGTGGAGCTGCTCGAGCTGCGCCATCACCTCGGGGAAGTTGTCCTTCACCGTGATCAGCATGTCCGTCGACCCCTCTTCTTCATTTCCTTTTCTCTCTCTCAAAGAAACCGTTACGCTGTTACGCGCACGCGTAACACCAAGACCCGCACCAGTGCTCGCTTGTTACGCTGTTACGCTGTTACGCGCTTCTCCTATACGAGAAATCACACACACCCCTGTCCCTTCTCGCGCACGCACGCGCACGCATTTGGCGTTGGCTGTAACGGCGTAACAGCGTGACAACCCGCGCCAATGCTGGATTCCTTGTTACGCGCACGCGTAACGCCGTAACAGCCGGCCTCATGAACCGCCCTCCTTCGAGCCCTTTGCACTCCCATCCGGGGAGCGGGGTTCGTATCCAAGGTAGTCGGACAGCGACTGCTCGAAGCTGGACACGCACTCGCTGGCCCAGGCGCCGGCATTGACGTCCTCTGGCCGCTCGGTGACCAGCAGCATCCGGGTGGTCTTGCGGCCGCCGCCGAGGTCCTCGGACACCACGGCCGCGATCCATTCCTTGGCCGGCGGCTTGGGTGGGTCCAGCGTGGGCGCCATCGACTCCGAGATCCGCAGCAGCATCCGGGTGAAGACGTTGCGCTGCATGGGGAAGCGGTCGCCGGTGCGCTGGGCGTACTTGATGTAGGCCCGGTAGGCCTGCGCCATGGAGCACGTGCGGTAGGGCAGATCGAGCTCGCCGCTGGCCCACTCCAGCCAGAAGCGTTCAGGGCTTTTCCTGTTCATGTCGATCAGGTCCAGCTTCGCTTGTGTCAGGGGTGCGGGGGCGAACGGATCGAAGTCGTCGAGGTTGTAGTCCAGCAGGTAGCGGTAGAAGGCCTTGAGGCCGCCCGCCTCCTTCCACGCCTTGAGCCTGCGATAGAACTCGAACTCCCGGGCCCGGGGCGTGTAGACCACCAGGTAGCGGCGGTCGCTGTTGTCCAGGGCCAGCGGCTGCAGCTCGTTGGACAGGAACACGATGTTGATGTGGTTGCGCTCCTCGCGCCGCGGCAGGTTCTTCGGGTTGATCTGCACCGTGGTGGACGTGATCAGCGCCTTGAGCCGGTTCTTGTTATGAACCAGCTCCTGCCGGCTGGAGACCTCGTCGCCGACAACCGCCAGCTTGGCCGAGCGCCAGTCGTTGAACTTGTCCTCGAGCTCGTCCTGGCCGACCAGCGCGCCGTACTTGCCGTAGATTTCGACCCAGAGGTCGAACAGGAAGTTTTTGCCGGCGCCCTCGTCGCCGTGCATGATCACCGCCGTGCGCAGCTTGGTGCCCATGTGCTGGAGTGGATACGCCAGCCAGCAGAGCAGCCAGTGCATGATGTTGTCGCACTCGTCGGCATCGGTGCTGGCTCGGCTGGTGAGGAAACGCACCAGGTCCAGAACGGGCTGCACGTCACCTTTTTCCGGCTCCAGTAGGATGCCGCCGAACAGGTTGACGCACGTCTCCTCGTCGCACGATCCTGTCGGGTCGAACACCACGTCGGCCGGCATGATGGTGCGCCGATCGGCCGAGGCCTTCCACAGCTTCACCACGTCGCTGCCGTGCGCGTGCGCCATGTTGGCGATCTTCATGATCAGCCGGTTGGCGCCGTCCCACACCGTGTCGGTGCCGTAGATCAGCGCGAAGTTCGCCACCAGGTAGTTGAACTTGCCCCAGTCGATCGTGCGCTCGGGTTTTTTCGGCTTCGCGCCACCACCCCCTTTCCCCTCATTGCGCGAACTCGCGCTTTCCTGGGGAGGGGGGGCGGGAGGCGAGGAAGTGCCAGCGTCGACCGCGCGCCGCGTCTTGCGCTTCTTCGCATCAGAAAACGAGACAACATCAGCTGGCGCTGACGCGCCAGAAAGTGGCGAAGGGGCCTCGGGCACGCCCGGGCCCTGCTCCGCGCGCGGATCCGGTGGCTGGCCAGCGTCGATCGGGTTATCTCCCACGCCTCACCTTCCACCCCACGCGCTTGAGCATGGCCAGCACCGCCTGCAGCTGCCGGGCGACGACATCGAGGCCTTCGCGCAGGTGCAGGTCGTTGAAGTCGGTGTCCTTCTCCTGCCTGGTCGACGGCTTGAACACCGGCCACACCAGGTCGCAGTGCGCCGTTGTGCGCGCGGCCAGTTTGGCCTTGGTGACGCCGGGATTCTTGCCGTCGTGGTCTTCCGACTTCCAGTCGTCGTCGGCGCAGATCAACAGGTGCGCGTCCGGGTGCACCTTGCGCAGGATCTCCACCACGAACACCAGGTTGTAGGCATCGAGCGCCACGTACACCGGCACCTGGCGATCGGTGGCCATGCGGATCGACAGGCCGGTGGCGTAGCCTTCGCACACCAGGATCACCGACGTGTCGGCGTCGACCACGCCCAGGCGCACCGCGCAACCCGTTTTCGCGAAGCCCTTGGTGAACAGCTTGAAGCCGTCCGGCTGGATACGCTGCAGCGCCCGCAGGCGGTCGCACTGGGGCGCGTCGTACCGCAGCAGCGGAACCACCACCGTGCCGTCGGCCAGGTAGCGGCAGGACTCGCCCTGGACGCCCTTGCGCTCCAGGTAGGGCGAGTGGCCGGTGCGCGACGCCCTGCCCCACAGCTCCGCGGCGCCCAGGGCGGCGATCGCGGCCGCCTCGGCCTTCGCGGCGCGGGCCGCCTGCTCCTGCGCTTCACGCTCGGCGCGGAAACGGGCCTTTTCGGCGTCGGTGAGAGGCTTGAAGTCCATCTCCACCTTCTGTTCGCTGCCGCCGTGCTTGTAGGTGCCGAACTTGCCGGTGATGTACTCCGTGTGGGGCGCGCTGTCCGGCCGCCACAGCTGCAGCCAGTACCACCACTTGCCCTGCTTGCCGCAGGTCTTGCGCTTGGGCGTGGGAATGGTCAGCGGGAGATCGCGGGGCAGGAACTGCACGCCGAAGGCCTCCATCTGGTAAATGACGCTCGCGTAGTTATCCATCAGGCGGCGCGACGTTGCTCGAGAAGCTCTTCGAAGATCGTGAGGCGGGCTTGGCGGGCCAGCCACTGGCTGATGAAACGGTTGCCGCAGGCGATTTCGAAGGCGTTGATGTAACGCGCCGGCAGCTCGCGCTTGTTGTTGTTGTCGCTGACGTAGTCCGACACGTGTGACGCGTAAAGCACCGCCTCCTCGGCCAGGGCGCGCTTGGTCAGTGACCTGCGCGTGCGAAGGTGCCAGCAGGCGCGCACGGCATCGCGATAACTCTTGGCCGCGGCCACGATCTCGCTAGACACCAGGCACGGGCCCGTGTAGTAGGTGAGCATCGGCAAAGGGATCTGCTGTTCGCTACTCATGGGCCATCTCCATCATTGGGAAAATCAACAATTACCAGTTGGCGTACCAGTTGCCATGGGCGCAAAATTTTTTCGATGCGCCCACACAAAGAGGACTCACCCCTCACCGATAGCTGCCTGTGCACGACGCTCCCGGTCGGGAATGGGCACGACCGCGTCGGCGGCCCGACTGTCTTTGCCAATGCGCGGTTCGCTTGGAACGTCGGGCGCACCTTTGGCCCCTATCAGCTCAGGCCAAATAGCGTGCCAGTCGTCCGGACGGAGTTCCCAGCGCATGACCTTGCCTTCGGTCGCCTTTTCGATCGATACGCAGTATTCCGGGCTGGGTTTGCGAGCCGAATACGCGTGTTGCCACTGCCGGATCTGGGCGTCACTCTTGACGTGGATGAGCGCCCGCAGCTGGCTGACCGTTAGCGCACCTTCACTCGAAAGGTATTCGTGGAGCTTCATGGATCGCGATCATATAGCGATTGCTATGGCGCATCAATAGCATTTGCTCATATAGCGTCTGCTACTGTCGCGGCTATGGACTTGGAGACGAAGGAATGGCGCAAGCAGCGGCTGCAAGCGCTGGCGGCAAAATTTGGCGGCCACGCGGCGCTAGGAAGGCTGCTTGGCTACCGGGATGGGGCCTTCGTCGGCCAGATGATCAAGGGCTCCCGGCCAATAACCGAAAAGACCGTGGCCACGGCTGAAGCACTTCCCGATTGCGCTGGCTGGTTCGACGCACCCGACCAGGGACGCCGCGTCATCCCCGTCGATTTAAACGAGCACCCAGACCTGATTTCGGTTCGACGCGGAAAGCTAAAGCTTCAGGCCGGGATAGCGGGCTTTGCTGTCGAAGTCGACAACACGCCGGGCTCACCAATTTTCTTTCGTGCTGACTGGCTTCAAGAGCGAGGCTACAAGCCTTATTCGCTGCTCGCCTTGCGAGTCACCGGGAAAAGCATGGAACCGCGCCTGTTTGACGGTGACGTAGTGGTCATCAACACCGATCTCACAGAACCGAAGGACGGAGAGGTCTACGCGATCAACTACGAGGGCGAACCCATGATCAAGCGCTTGGTGCGCGATGAAGGTGCCTGGTGGATGGCGTCAGACAACCCGGACAAAACCAGCTTCCCTACGAAGAAGTGGGTTGATCGCAACAGCATCCTCGTTGGCCGCGTGATCCACAGACAGAGCGAACACATCTAACCGCCGCGCCCGCGCGGCACGCGGGAACCTCTGGGGGCAATCAGTGCGTAAATTCTGTTCACTGCTCGTCGTTCTGACCGCTCTCGCGGGCTGCTCGGATCCGAAGAACACCCCGCTGCCATCCGACATTTCAAAGATGGAGACCATCAATCCCCAGCTTCAAAAGCTAACTCCGGAGGAGCGCGAGCTACTTGCCAAGTACTTCATACGAAAGACCATGAAGGGCACGATGTTTGGGGCGATGGCGGGCAACACCGACGCCGCAACCATTGGTCAGGCGATTGAGAATCAACGGGCTTACGCCGCCGACACGGCCAAGCGTGAGTCCGAAGAAGCAGCGCTGAAGGCAAAAGCCAAAGCCGAACACGAAGCGGCTATGAAGGCTCTGCGAGACGTGGTCACAGTTGCGCTGGTCTCCAAGAAGGTGGCCGAAGAGCATGGGATGAGCGGCATGCTCATGGATCGCCGACTAGAGATCACTGTCGCCTACCGAAACAACGGTACGAAGGACATCGCAGGTGTGAAAGGCGCGCTGGTCGTCTCGGACCTGTTCGGCGATGAGTTGTCGACGTTTCGCATATCAAACGATTCGACGATCCGGGTCGGCGGCTCAACAATCTGGTCCGGCGGTCGATCGCTCCAATTCAACATGGGCCAAAACAAAGATGAAAAATTCGCGGAGCTTCCTGAAGACAAATACAAGGTTCAATGGGAGCCAGAGGTCATCGTGTTCACTGATGGCACCAAGCTATCGGCGCTGAAGTGAGGTTAGCCTTGGGGGTAACTGCCCCTAGGTTGAAGGAGGATCTAACTAGGGGAAACCCTCCTCCATTGCTCAAGTTGTAGCTTTTGCTATTTACTTTATAAATAGCATTTGCTACAGTCGCCCTGCGCCATTTCCGGCGTCAGGAGCGATTGATGAAGCACAGCTACAGGGCGACCCTCATCCCCGAGGGCACCAACTTCGACGAAGTTGAATACCAGGCCGATCACGGCCTACTCCCCACACTCCAGCTGAAAGCCGGCGGCGCCGCTGAGGCAGCGGCAAGTGCCTACAGGGTCACGGGACGTCCCGTGCTCAAAGTGGAGCGCGTCGAGGCGGTCACGTGAGCGCGCACCTGGGGCACGACGGCCCGGGGGGCGCGGTCACTACTCCGGCCGCCCGGGTCCGGCCGGCGGCCCTGCCGCCCGCATATCTTGACGCCGCCGAACGCTGCGTGCTGCCACTGGACACGCAGCGTGGCCGTCTTGGCGTCGCGTTCACCCTGCCTGACAGCGTGGTCCGCCTTGCCATCACGCCGGGCGACGCGCAAACGCTGGCCCAGCAGCTGCAGATTCACAGCAGCGAACCGGCCGGCACACAGTCCCCAATGTCGTCGCTCAGTCCCAGCGAGCCGGGATCCGTACCGTCGGGTGGAGAAAACGTATGACCGCCGGCCGCGTCGTCGATCGCCTGGTGGGCTTGGGCGTAACTCCCCAGCGAGCAGTTGTCGTAGATCACGTGGTATCGGCCGTCGGCGCTCTGGCCGATGAACACCGGCAAGCGGCGCGTGGGGTGGGCAAGCAGCAGCTTCATGGCGACAGTTTGCCGAGGTCTGTGCATTCCTGCCCACGCTCAGGAAGCGCAAGCATCGTGCTGCGCCTGCGCGATCTGCAGGATGCCCGCGCCAAAGGCGGTGCCGCATGAGCGCGGCCCTGTTGCGCGCCCTGCGCGAGCTAGTTTCGCCGTGCGAGGGCAAGGTTGTGCAATGCCACTTCCAGCGGCTTGCGCTTGCTGGTGATGCGCAGGCCGCATCCGGTATTGACGTAGGCGCGGTCCAGCTTGCCACTGATGCTTTCGAGTGCGTCCGGCATCGCGAACGCTGTGAAACTTGTCCGCGGTTCCAGGCGTTTCGGCAGACCATCCCCACTGGAAAGCATCGGGCGCACGATCATCGCGTGCTCGCCGGTTCCGCGCTTGGTGAAGCCGATGCTAGTCACGGTCACGGCAAAGCTGCTCAGGTTCACAACCTCGATGCCGATGCTTTCCTGACCGGTGTTGAACAGGTTCCAGCTGGGTGTTACACGGACCCGCACCCTGTCGTTGCTGAGCGCACGCCAGGTATTGATCAGGCCGAGCACAGCCCCGATCAGGGCAATCGCCAAGGTCGCCAGTTGCAGCCAGTTGATGTCCATCGCAGCCTCCGTGGCCGCAGTGTAGGCGGTGCAGCATGAGCGCCCATCGCCAGAACTTCACCCCGGCGCCGGTGCAGCCGCCGGTCTACCGCCGCCGGCGCACGCCGTTCGGCTTGTGGCTGCTACTGGCCCTCTTCGTGTTCGTCACGCTGGCCACCAGCGCCTGGATCGAAAGGGCCGAAGGCACCGAGCGCCAGGCGGCCCTGGACACAGCGCACCAGGTGGCCCTCGAGCCGCCACCGCCCGGCCTGACGGGCGTCGACCCCGCCATCGTGGCCAGGATCCGCCTGCAGGCGTTCCATGCCGGCTACCAGGCAGCGCAGGAGAACAACTGCCGCATCGCCCTGAGCCGGCCCCTGGCGGTCCAGCAGCCATGAACGCGCGCGTGCCGGTGGCCCGGCCGATCGATCCCACCGAGATCGAGCTCCGCGCCGTCTGGATGACCGTGCGCGGCCGGCCAGGCTGGCCCGCCACCTTCGAGGAAGCCATGCGGGACCCGATCCAGTCCCGCCTCCTGGTGCTCAACGCCAAGCACCC
This sequence comes from Caenimonas terrae, assembly GCF_042655405.1. Lineage (NCBI taxonomy): Bacteria > Pseudomonadati > Pseudomonadota > Betaproteobacteria > Burkholderiales > Comamonadaceae > Caenimonas > Caenimonas terrae. Next base: position 965,762 of record NZ_JBHSMF010000006.1, read on the forward strand.
GCCCAAGGCGGTGCGCTCCGGCCGCACCACCAGCGCCCCCTCGATGCCACTGCCACGCAGCACCACGCGCGCGCTGCCGATGCACGCAGCCGTGCCGGCCGGCCTGGACCGCAAGCGCGCTGCCGCCGGCGATCGCGACGACTGATCTCCACCCCCACCGGTTTCACAGCGAAAGGACGGACCCCATGCTTTCTCAAGTTGTTTCTGAGCGCTACCACTACCCGCGGCTGCAGTTGCCCAAGCTGGAGCTGCTGTTCCGCGACGGCTCCAGCGTCTGGCTGCACCAGATGCGCGCGGACCTGTGCCTGCGCAGCGTTGACGTCGACGGCGAGCGCATCGAGGTCGACCTGCGCGATCTTGCCCCCTCGCTCGACGACGAGGTGCCGGCCGCCGCCCCGGCCGATCGCGCCGGCGTGCTGTTCTTCACCCTGCGGCACCGGTTCGACAGCGCCCAGGACTTCGTGCGCGCCGCGCGGGAGCACGCCAGGTGAAGACCATCGCCCTCACCGGCCACCCGCAGGCCAGAGAGGCCGCCTACCTGCAGCTGCAGGCCATCGTGCGCGATCGCGGCATGACTGGCGACGTGCAGGTGACCCAGTACGCCGTGATCCTGCGCGTGCAGGCGCATGCAATCCACGATGCCGGCGGCGAGGTGTGGCACTGCGGCCCGCTGGCGCCCGCCCGCGAGCTGCTCGGCCGGATCGACCGCGTCCTGCCGGCTGCCACCTTCGAGGCGATGGGCCCCGACGTCATCACCTGCCTGGCCGAGTTCGTCGCCAAGAGGCACATCGCCCTATGAACGCCGGCGAAGACCACTGGGCAGGCCTGGGGCAGCGCCCCGGTGCCGAGCCGCCCCCGCTGCTGACCGGCGACCAGGGCGCCGACGACCAGGACCTGGACGAGTTCGAGCGGCCGCCGGTGCAGCGCACCGTCGCGGCCGCCAGCGCGCCGTCCGTGGTGCCGAAGAACGCCTTCCACCTTCCCTTCCTGCGTGCGGGCAGCGCCGCGCCGGAGGTCCATGACGACAGCGCTGCCGCACAACCACCCGAGGAGAACACGATGCCGAAACAACCGCGCGCCGAGCGCAAGGCGCGGCCCACCAAGGCGGCATCGCCGCGCTTCCAGATCTGCGCGCTGCTGATGGCCAAGGGGCCGCTCACGCGCGAGCAGTTGCTGGAGGACGTCAGCGCAGAGCGTACCGCCTTCTACAACGCGGTGTTCAACGCGAAGAAGGCCGAGCACATCACCTTCCACGAGAAGGACGGCACCTACCGCATCACCAAGGCGGGCAAGGAATGGACCACCGGCGGCGGCAACCTGGACAACCAGCAGGCCGACGCGGCGCCCAAGGACACGCCACGTGCCAAGCCTGGCCGAACTGTACGCAAGCCCTCGGCCGCGTCCACCGCGCAGCTGGCGCCCGCCGCCCGCACCGACCTGGCCATCCGCACCTTCGAGCCCGTCGTCGAGCGCTCGTTCCGCTGCGCGGTGTTCAGCGACGGCGGCTTTCACCTGACCAAGAACGGCGTGTCGATCGACCTCACGGCCGCCGAGCACGCCGAGATGCTGCGCTACCAGGAACGCATGGCCGAGATGCCAGGCGCCTGACCCATCACCACCCTGGAGAACTTCATGAGCAAAGAACTGGAAACGCTGCCGGCCGACGCCGGCACCACCACCGAGAAAGAGCCGCCGGCGCAGCTGGCCACCCTGGCGCGCGACCTGATCGTGCGCAGCAAGACCAACCCGCGCACCCACTTCGACCCGGCCTACATCAACGAGCTGCGCGCCAGCTTCAAGGAACACGGCGTGCTGCAGCCGTTGCTGGTGCGGCCGCTGCCTGGCTCGCGCCTGCAGGACACGTTCGAGGACCGCGCACCTGGTGCGCCGATGCCCACGCACGAGATCGTCTGCGGCGAGTGCCGATGGCGCGGCACCGAGGGCGTGGTCGACGAGCTGCCGGTGCTGATCCGCCACCTCACCGACCTGCAGGTGCTGCAGGTGCAGCTGGTGGAGAACCTCAAGCGCCGCGACCTGCATCCGATCGAGGAGGCCGAGGGCTTCGACCGCCTGATGACCGAACACGGCCTGACGGTAGAGGACATCGCTGCCCGGATCGACAAGAGCGTCAGCTACATCTTCAAGACCCGCAAGCTGCTGGAGCTCACCAAGGAATGCCGCGAGGAGCTGTACAAGGGCAACCTCACCAGGTCGACCGCGCTGCTGGTGGCCCGGGCGCCGGCGTACCTGCAGGTGCAGATCGCCCAGGACATCATGAAGCCGGATTACTCCGGCGAGCCCATGAGCTTTCGCAAGGCGGTGACGCACATCCAGCAGCACTACATGCTGCAGCTGGGCAACGCCGTGTTCGACATCAAGGACGCCAACCTGGTGAGGAAGGCCGGCGCCTGCGGCACCTGCGCCAAGAACACCGGCGCCAACGGCGACATGTTCGAGGACGTCACCGGCGCCGCCAGCTGCACCGACCCGAAGTGCTTCGACGCGAAGAAGGAAGCGCACTACGCCGCGGTGGCCAAGGCGGCCGCGGCCATGGGCCAGACGGTGATCCAGGGCAAGGAAGCAAAGGAGCTGATGCCCACCGAGTGGTCCACGCCCGAAGGGTACAAGCTGCTCGATCACAGCGAATACATCAACGGCAAGAGCACCACGCTGCGCAAGCTGCTGGGCAAGGACGGCCCGACGCCGGTGCTGATCATCAACCCGCACACCAAGAAGGCCGAGGAGATGGTCCCGGTGGACGTCGCCAGCAAGGTGATCAAGAAGGCGGCGGCCGAGGCGAAGAAGTCCGGCAAGAACAAGGAGCCGAACGAGCACCAGCTCAAGGCCCAGTTCGAGGACGCGTGGCAAGGCAAGGCGGTGGAGCAGATCCACGCCGCCATCATGTCCGGCAAGTGCCAGGGCATCACGGTGGCCATCGCGCGCGAAATCGCGGGCTACTACTCGCAAAGCCTGTGGGGCGACACTGCCAAGCGCTTCGCCAGGCTGTTCGAGATCCCGGATGCCAAGGTGGGCATGGACGCCGGCATTGCCGACTACATCAAGACCTGCCCCGACAAGATGGTCGGCCCGGCGCTGCTGATGCTGATGCTCGAGGACGAGTTTTCCGAGCGGTTCAACGAGCAGTTCCCGGTGCTGGAGCTGCTGGCCACTGACACCGGCGTCGACGTCCAGGCGCTGCAGGACCAGGCCAAGGAAGACATGCGGGCGGAAGCTGAGGCGCACGCGCCGAAGAGCGAGACCAAGGCCGCCAAGCCCGCTGGAAACGTGTCTAGAAAGGCCAAGCCGCCGAAGACCACGGCAGCCGAAGCGAAGGCAGGCATCAGCGAAGCCATGAGCGCCGTCGACGCCGGTGCCAGGCCCCAGTCGCTGGCCGACCTCGAAGGCAAGGGCCTGAGCTCGCTCGACATGGAGCTGCTGACTCAGGGCGGAATCCACACCATCGACGATCTGGCCGGCCTCACCGTTGACGAGCTGGTGATGATCACCAACAAGTCCGAGGATGAGGGCAAGGCGCTGATCACGAAGGCGCGGTCGGGGTGGTTCGAATCCGCCAAGCCCACCGCATCCGCCGAGCCAAAGATCGGCGACACGGTGCGCATCAAGGATGGCGTCAAAGGCCCGACCGGCCATCTGCGCAAGATCTGCGGCCGCACCGGCACGCTGGAGAAATTCAACGGCACCGCCTTCACTGTGCGTTTCAGCGGCGTGAAGGACACCGCGCAGGTGCGTGCCGAGGAGTTCGACGTCACCAACGCAGCGGTGAACACCACCCTGGCGGCCTGGCCGTTCCCCACAGCGCCTCTAACCACCGCGGCTGCAAGGAAGACCCCCAAGGCCAAGAAAGGAGCCGCCACATGAGGACCATCACCACCCTGCTAGCTGCCGCCAGCGCCATTGGCCTCTCCAGCTGCGCATACGAGCGGCCAGAACTCCAGACGGGCGTCCAGTGCGTCAAGACGACCGATGGCAAGGCTTACGTCGAAGCCGGCCTGATCCACACCGTTGAGGGCCGCTGCGTGGAGTGGCGCATCGGCCCGACACGGACTGAGCAGTACCGATTCGAGAACCGCGGCCGGCTCGGACTAGGCGGGCGTTGACTATGACCAGTAAAAAAAATCCACTTCGAAGGTGCGCTCTCGGACGTCGCATGATCCATGAGGAGAGTATGCGCGCGCGTGAACTCGTCCGCCTCGGCCTGGATGTCGCTTCCTATCCCTTTAGGTACGGCAGCGCTGCCAATGCGAGCGCAGCCACCGACACCAGGAACGCAGCCACGGAGACCCAGACCGCGTGCCGCGCCGAATCTGCTTGGCGCACGATGGAACCGTCGGGGGTCCGAAGCCAAGCCTGGTACTTTTCACGCCGCTTCCGTTTCAGCCACCTCTCCGCCTCCCGCGCTCGAGCCGCCGTGGTGAAGTCGCCTCGATCGATCGCCGTGCGAATGTTGTCCAGGCCGCCGAACCTTCCTGCCTTCGCTTCGCACAACGTTCCGACGTCTATCGGTTTTGCCATTTCATTCTTCGTCCATATCAAAAAGGTGACAGGCCCTGTCAGGGATAGCTGCTTTCGCTTCGTCCGCGAGCACCTTCATCTCCTCCACATTGGACTTGATATTCTCGATAAAGCCGCGGAACGCGCCTTCCAGCGCTGCGCTCACGTTGTTGGCATCAACCCCGACGAGTGCGTGGTTCAGTTGCTGCAGCATCGCCGCGCGGGCGGACATGAGCGCAATAAGCGGCTTCAGCTCCCGGTAACTTGCGAAGTCGGCTGGGTTGTACTTGTCGAGCGCAACCCCGATGGCATCCAGCTCACCCGCAGCATTGGTCAGGTAGACCCTCGTGGCCACTTGTCTCGAAGTGTGGGCGATCACCTTATCGGCAACCGTGCGGATGTAATGGCCGAGCTGAAAGGCAGCCTCACACCGATCAGCTTTGGCTTTCAGACGGAGAGTCTCTTCGCGATTGCGTGCAGCATCCTGCTGCCAGAGCGCGACGAACAGCGCCACCACCACAGCAGCCGTCGTACTCACAGCCTGCGCCCAAGTGGCCACGTCCCCGCTGGTGGTAGGCGGCCACACCAGCAAAAAGACGACAAACAAAAGGACGAAAAACGCCAGCAGCACGCCCAGCATCCAAATGCCGGCTTTTTTCCTGATTCCTTCCATGAATGAGCGCCCCATCTTGTTTTCAAGCCGCGATGGTACGCGCCCTGCTGGCCGGCCCAAAGACGCAAATGCGGCGAGTCTTCAACCAAGCCGTCGAGCCGAGCCTGAGCGTTGTAGTCGTCGTCGTAGCCAAGCGGGTGACATCATGAAGGCCCGCTGCGCCAGCTGCGGCTGCCAGCTCACGGTCGACGAGCTCACCCACTACGGCCATTCGTGCGAGAGCTGCGAGGGCAAGGCCTACGACGGAGAACGAGCGCCGCCTCGGCGCTTGCTGCCCCGCGACAGGATCGTCGAGGCCCTGGGCGCGTTCTTCGGCCTGCTGGGCACCGTGCTACTGGCCACCAAGGTCGACGGCGCTGGCTGGGGGTTCGTGGCCTTCCTGGCCAGCAACATCGGCTGGCTGGCGTTCAGCTGGAAACGCGGCCACTGGTATATGTTCGCGCAGCAGGTGGGCTTTACCGTCACCAGCCTGCTGGGGATCTGGAACTGGCTGCTGCAGCCAATGCTGGGGGCGTCGACGTGAGCTTCACGGGAACTCAACGACATGGCACGCATGCGCCCGAGGTCACTCGGGCGCTATCGTTAGCCGACAGGTTTCTTCTGGGCAATGCTCAGTGTGTTCAGGTTGATGGCCATTGCGACAAGAATCGCTCCAACCATCGTGGAGTCGTTGACGCCAGCGCCGGCCAATCGCATCGCTTCACTGAGCTGGTACGCGGTCAACGCCGATGCGGCTATGTTGAGCTGAGAGGTGGCGAGAGCTGTGGCCATTTGATTTTCCTTTTGAGTCGGGGAGACTGGTATGGCGACCCAACTTAACACGGAAATAGCGATTAAGCGCGACGCCCATTTCTCCGGGTGCGGTCGCTATCGGTACCGACTCGATCGACTCTGGGCGGACAGCAAACCGCTGCTCTGCTTCATCATGCTGAACCCCAGCGTTGCCGACGATACGGAAGACGATCCCACTGTGCGCAAGTGCATTGGCTTCGCGGAGCGTTTCGGCTGCGGAGGGTTCTTCGTCGTCAACTTGTACGCCTACATCGCCACGAAGCCGAAGGACCTGAAGGCCGCGCACTGGCCAACCGGTGGGGCCATGGCTGACCGAGTGATCGAGCGCACCCTGGCGATCGTGGCCGGCCATGACGCAGGCTTGGCCATCTGCGCCTGGGGCGCCAATGCAAGACGCATGGGGCGGCCAAGCGAGTTGCTGGAAATGATCAAAGCGGCAGGCCTGCGGCCGCACGCCCTGAACATCAACGCCGACGGCACGCCAGCACACCCGCTAATGTTGCCCTACTCCTGCGGACTGGTGCCATACACATCACGATGAGCTCCTCCATCCTCAGTCCCGCCGAGATCGAGGACATCACGGGCTACCAGCAGGCCACCAAGCAGCTGCAGGTGCTGCACGACCGCGGCTTCCTCCGGGCGTTCATCAACCGCAAGGGCGAGGTGGTGCTCGAGCGGCCGCACTTCGAGGCCGTCAGCCGCGGCGAGTTGCGGGACACCGGCAAGCGCGCTAACCTCGCCATCTTTCAACGAGGCCCACGAGCAGCATGACCCGCCGGCGCGCAACCCCTGACGGCCTTCCCTTCCGCGTTTACGAACGCCAGGGCGTGCGCGTGTACAGCATCGGCTACAAGATGCGCAGCGGCAAGTGGGCCTTCCGCTACGAATGCCCCGCCAGCGACGCGCCGGCGATCGCGGCGCTGCGGCGCAAGGCCATCCAGGAGTCGGCCAAGGTCGACGAGGACCGGCCGATCGGCGGCTTCGCCGGCCTGGTCGACGCGTGGTTCACCTGGCAGGATGCGCTGCCGGCCACCTCGGCCGACAAGCGCGCGGCGTCGACGATCGCCGAAAACCGGCGCGAGGCCGCGAACCTCAAGGACGTGTGGGGCAACTTCGAGCCCGACGAGATCACGCGCACCATGGGCTACGACTACCTGGAGGCGTGCCTGACCGCGACGGACGATGACGGCAAGCTGCGGCCGCGGCCCGAGAAGGGCAACAAGGAAATTGCGCTCGCGCACCTGATCCTAGAATGGGGCATCCGCAAGGGCAAGCTGACGGTGAACCCGCTGGCCAAGCTGCGCAAGAACCGCGCGGTGAAGCAGCAACGCCTGGTCACGGCGCAGGAGATGGCCCTGGCCGTCGAGATGGGCCGCCAGCACGGCGGGCCGCAGCTGATCGTGGCGCTGGCACTGCGCACTGCCTGGCTGTGCATCCGCCGTTCGGTGGAAGTGCGCGCCCTCACCCGGCACGCCATCACTGACGACGGGATCCTGTGGACCGACGGCAAGGACAAGACCAAGGCCAAGGTGCTGATCGAGTGGAGCCCGGAGCTGCGCGCCACCATCACCGAGGCGCTGGGCGTCAAGCGAAACAAGGACGCCGGCACCATCCTGATCTTCGGCAACATGAGCGGCCTGCGCTACACGAAGGGCGGCTGGAAGTCGATCCTGCACGACCTGATGACCGAATGCGAGGCCGCGGCCGCGAAGCGCCGCATCGAGTTCCGCAAGTTCAGCCTGCAGGACTGCCGGCCGCTGGGTGTGTCCGACAAGCTCGATCGGGGCGACCAGGACACCCAGGACGCGACCGGCCACCGCGACGGCAAGATGATCTCGCAGGTCTACGATCGTCGAAAGCAGAAGCGAGCCAAGCCGGCCGCCTGATTCCAAACTTCGCAGACTTTGGAATATGTCCTATTCCAAAAAGACGAATGGGTTACGTGCTTTCGCTCGTAACCCATTGATTTTATTGGCGGAGTGGACGGGACTCGAACCCGCGACCCCCGGCGTGACAGGCCGGTATTCTAACCAACTGAACTACCACTCCTGGTAGCGGCAAGCGTTCGCTCTCTCGAGCCAAGTCGCCGCCCCTTGCGGGCCGGCTGCTGCCGACTTGTGCCTCTTAACTTGCGTTATTTGGCGACCCTACGGGGATTCGAACCCCGGTACTTACCGTGAAAGGGTAATGTCCTAGGCCTCTAGACGATAGGGTCAAAACCTGAAACTTCGGTGGTGGAGGTAAACGGGATCGAACCGATGACCTCTTGCATGCCATGCAAGCGCTCTCCCAGCTGAGCTATACCCCCCAAATTGCCGGACCGTTCTTGCGAGCGATCCAATCAATTTCCGAGCCTCGAATTATAGCCTGAAAATTCACGCGCTCCTGAGCCGTTCGATCACGGTCGCCCGATCGCTCAGTGCCAGCACCGCATCGAGCGAGGGCGTCTGCGCCGTGCCCAGCACCAGCACCCGCACCGGCATCGCCAGCTGCGGCATCTTCAGCCCGGTGGCGCGCAGCACCTCCTTGATCGCTTCCGAGATCGCAGCCTTGTCCCAGGGCGCCTGCTCCAGCATCTTGGCCAGCATGCTGATCGCCGGCCGCACTGCGGTCGTCACGTGCTTTTCCAGTTCCGCCGGATCGGGCTGCACCGGCTGGTGGAACCGGGCAATCCACTCGGCCAGCGCCACCAGCGTGTCGCAGCGGTCCTTGAGCAGGCCGCACAGCGGCGCCAGGCGGGCGTCGGCAGCGACGCCGAGGCGCTTGAGGAACGGCGTCACCAGCAGCGCCAGTTCGGCGTCCGCCATCGCCTTCATGTGCTGGGCGTTGACCCAGCGCAGCTTGGCCTCGTCGAACTGCGCGGCGCTGCGCCCCAGGTGGTCCAGGCTGAACCACTGCAGGAACTGCTCGCGGCTGAAGATCTCGTCGTCGCCGTGCGACCAGCCCAGGCGGGCCAGGTAATTGACCATCGCGTCGGGCAGGTAGCCCTCGTCGCGGTATTGCGTCACCGGCTTGGCGCCGCTGCGCTTGCTCATCTTCTCGCCCTGCTCGTTCAGCACGGTGGGCAGGTGCGCATAGACCGGCGGCTCCTTGCCCAGGGCCCGGAAGATGTTGATCTGGCGCGGCGTGTTGTTGACGTGGTCGTCGCCGCGGATCACGTGGGTGATCGCCATGTCGATGTCGTCGACCACCACGCAGAAGTTGTAGGTGGGCGTGCCGTCGGGCCGCGCGATCACCAGGTCGTCCAGTTCGTCGTTGCTGATCTCGATCCGGCCCTTGACCTTGTCTTCCCAGGCGACGGCGCCGCCGACCGGGTTCATGAAGCGCAGCACCGGCTGCACGCCCGCGGGCACCGCCGGCAGGGTCTTGCCGGGGGCCGGGCGCCAGGTGCCGTCGTAGCGCGGCTTTTCCTTGGCGGCCATCTGCCGCTCGCGCAGCGCATCGAGCTCGGCGACGCTCATGTAGCAGGGATAGACCAGGCCGTCGGCCACCATGCTGGCCAGCACTTCCTTGTAGCGGTCCATCCGCTGCATCTGGTAGAACGGCCCCTCGTCCGGGTCCAGGCCCAGCCACTGCATGCCTTCCAGGATCACGTCCACCGCGGCCTGGGTCGAGCGCCCGACGTCCGTGTCCTCGATGCGCAGGATGAAGTCGCCGCCCTGCGAACGGGCGAACGCCCACGGATAGAGCGCCGAGCGGATGTTGCCCAGGTGGATGAAGCCGGTCGGCGACGGCGCGAAGCGCGTCCTGATTCTGGTGGTCATGCCAATGTGTCCAGGCCGCGCTGCAGGTCGGCCTTGATGTCGTCGATGTATTCCAGCCCCACGGCCAGCCGCACCAGGCCCTGGCCGATGCCGGCGGCCTGGCGCTGCTGCTCGGTCAGGCGGCCGTGCGAGGTGGTGGCGGGATGGGTGATGATGGACTTGGTGTCGCCCAGGTTGGTGGCGATGCTCAGCACCTGCGTGCTGTCGATGACGTGGAACGCGCTGCTGCGCGCGGACTCCGGGGTTGCGCCCTTCACGTCGAACGAGACCACTGCGCCGCCCAGCCCCGACTGCTGGCGCATCGCCAGCTCGTGCTGCGGATGCGATTCCAGGCCCGGGTAATAGACCCGCGCCACCGCCGGATGGCCTTCCAGCCAGCGCGCGACGGCCAGCGCATTGGCGCACTGCGCCTGCATCCGGATGCCCAGCGTCTCCAGGCCCTTGAGCACCACCCAGGCGTTGAACGGCGAGAGCGTCATGCCGGCGGTGCGCACGATCGGCCCGAACACGTCGGCGACCAGCTTGGTGGGACCGCACAGCGCGCCGGCCATCACGCGGCCCTGGCCGTCCAGGTACTTGGTGCCCGAGTGGATCACCAGGTCGGCGCCCAACTCGGTGGGCCGCTGCAACGCGGGCGAGCAGAAGCAGTTGTCGACCGCAAGCAGCGCGCCCGCCTTGTGGGCGATCTCGGCCAGGGCGCGGATGTCGCAGACGTCCGTCAGCGGGTTGGTCGGCGTTTCGGCGAACAGCAGCTTGGTCTCGGGCCGGACGGCGGCGCGCCATTCGGCCAGGTCGGTCTGCGAGACGAAGGTGGTCTGCACGCCGAACTTGCCGAACTCCTTGCCGAACAGGTTCATCGTCGAGCCGAACACCGAGCGCGAGCAGACCACGTGGTCGCCGGCCTTGAGCAGGCCCATGCACAGCATCAGGATCGCGCCCATGCCGGTGGAGGCGCCGATGGCCGCCTCGGTGCCTTCCATCGCGGCGAGCCGCTGCTCGAAGCTGGTGACGGTTGGATTGGAGGTGCGCCCGTAGGTGTAGCCCTCTTCCGGATGGGCGAAGCGGCGCGCCATGGTTTCCGAATCGGGCTGCAGGAAGCCGCTGGTGAGGTACAGCGCCTCCGAGTTCTCGCCGTACTGGCTGGGCTCGATCGCCGCCCGCACGGCCAGCGTGTCGCGGTGCAGGCCGGGCGGGAGTTTCCTGCCTTCCATGCTCAGGCCTCCTGCGCGTTGGGCAGGGCCAGCCGCGAGGTGTCTTCCTCCAGCGGGTCTTCCTGGCCGATCCGCGCCTCGTTGATGCGGGCGATGTCCTCGGCGTTGATGTCGCCGGTGACGTAGACGCCGTCGAAGCAGGAGGCGTCGAAGCCGTCGAGGTTGGGATTGAGCGAGCCGATCGCCCGCTTCATGCCTTCCACGTCCTGGTAGATCAGCGCGTCGCAGCCGATCACCTCGCGCACTTCCTCGACGGTGCGGCCGTAGGCCACCAGTTCGCTGGAGGTGGGCATGTCGATGCCGTACACGTTGGGAAAGCGCACCGGCGGCGCGGCGCTGGCCAGGTACACCTTCTTGGCGCCGGCGTCGCGCGCCATCTGCACGATCTCGCGGCTGGTGGTGCCGCGCACGATCGAGTCGTCCACCAGCAGCACGTTGCGGCCCTTGAACTCGCTGGCGATCACGTTGAGCTTCTGCCGCACGGATTTTTTCCGCACGCCCTGCCCCGGCATGATGAAGGTGCGGCCGACATAGCGGTTCTTGACGAAGCCCTCGCGGTACGGCACGCCCAGCAGGTGCGCCAGCTGCGTGGCGCTGGGGCGGCTCGATTCGGGAATCGGGATGATCACGTCGATCTCGCTGGGCGGCACGGTGGAGACCACCCGCTTGGCCAGCGTCTCGCCCAGGTTCAGGCGGGCCTGGTAGACCGAGATGCCATCGAGCACGGAATCCGGGCGCGCCAGGTACACGTATTCGAAGATGCAGGGATACAGCTTGGGGTTCTCGGCGCACTGCTGCGCGTGGACGTTGCCCTGCAGGTCGATGAACACCGCCTCCCCCGGCGCCACATGGCGGTCGAAGACATGGCCGGTGCCTTCCAGCGTGACCGACTCGCTGGCCACCATCACGGTGCCGTCCTTGCGGCCCATCGACAGCGGCCGGATGCCGAACGGGTCGCGGAAGGCCAGCACGCCGTGGCCGGCGATCATCGCGATCACCGCATAGGAACCGCGGATGCGGCGGTGCACTGCGCTCACCGCCTTGAACACGTCGTCCGGCTGCAATTGCGCGCCGCGCGTGGTCTTCTCCAGCTCGTGGGCGAACACGTTCAGCAGCGTTTCCGAGTCGCTCTCGGTGTTGATGTGGCGGTGGTCGCTGGAAAACAGTTCGGCCTTCAGGGCCTGCGCGTTGGTGAGGTTGCCGTTGTGCACCAGCACGATGCCGTAGGGCGCGTTCACGTAGAAGGGCTGCGCCTCCTCCTCGCTGTAGGCATTGCCGGCGGTGGGATAGCGCACCTGGCCCAGCCCGGCGTCGCCCGGCAGGCCGCGCATGTTGCGGGTGCGGAAGACGTCGCGCACCATGCCCTTGGCCTTGTGCATGAAGAACTTGCGTTCCTGCTGGGTGACGATCCCGGCCGCGTCCTGGCCGCGATGCTGCAGCAGCAGCAAGGCGTCGTAGATCAGCTGGTTGACTGGGGCGTTGCTGACAACGCCGACGATTCCACACATGGTTGGCTCTCTTAATCCGGCAGGTACTGCCCGAACCGCTCGGGCAACACCGGTTTCAAACCCCTGAGCACCGTCGTCGAGACGCCGGCCCCTGTCGATTCCGTCCACCACTGGCCGCTGCGCAGCGGCGTCATCAGCACCACGGTGGCCACCGCCAGCAGCAGCACCACCCCGCGCACCAGGCCGAAGGCCGCGCCCAGCGTCCGGTCCACCGGCCGCAGGCCCACCGCCTCCACCAGCTTCTTGACCAGCCAGGCCAGCAAGCCGGCCGCGAACGCCGCGGCGACGAACACCAGCACGAAGCCGGCCGCGTAGCGCACCGCACTTCCAACGTGCCCCATCGGCAGCAGCGCCGCCGCATCCGCCGCCAGCCACTGGGCCAGCACATAGGCCGCGATCCAGCCCAGCACCGACAACACTTCGTACACCAGGCCGCGCCACGCGCCCAGCGCGAACGAGACCACCAACACAGCCAGGAACACCCAGTCCAGCGTGGCCATCAGGCAGTGACCCTCACAAGGTGAGGATCGCGGCCGGCAAATCCAGCCCCTTGATGCGTTCGGCCGCCCTGTCGGCCTCGCCGCGGCTGGCGAACGGTCCCACGCGCACGCGGATCCGCTTGCCGTCCTTGGTCTCCGCAACGTTGGTGTAGGTCTTCAGGCCCGCCTTCTCGACCCGCAGCCGCGTTTCCCGGGCCTTGGTGGCATCGGCGAAGGCGCCCACCTGCACCACGAAGCGTCCTTCGGCCGCGGCGGCGGTCCCCGCCGCAGACGCGGCCGGCGCCTTTCCTTCGAGCAGCGCACGGGCCTTGGCGCCGTCGTCGGACGGCGCGGCCTTCACCGGCTCGGTTTTTGCCACCGACTTGTGTTCCGCTCGCGGCTCCGGCCTTGCTTCCGCGGCCTTGGGCGCCGGCTGCTGGGCCTTCGGCGCGGCGGCCGGCGCGGGCGGCGGCGGCGCAGCCGGAGCAGGCGCCGCCGTCGGGGCAGCGGCGACCACGGCGGGGGCCGGTGCGGGCGGTGGTGCCATGGCGACGGTGGACGCAGCAGGCGCAGGCGTGACCACGCCTTGCGATTCGGCCCGCGGCAGCGCCAGCGGCTTGACCTTGCCGCGGTCCGGGATCTCGATCGGGATGTCCACCGCCACCGGCCGGGGCTGGGTGTCGAACAGCAGCGGGAAGCCGATCACGCCGGCCAGCACCAGCACCGCGGCGCCGATCAGCCGGTGCCTGGCGCGCTTGCGCATCGCCTCCACGCTTTCGGGCTGGCGGGCGACGGCGCCAATGTCGTCGCCAGCTTTTCGGAACTTGAAAAAGGCCATGAATGGTGCCTGGCTCGGGCCTTCAGGAGCCCGGTGATCTGGGCTGAAGGCGGGGGACCCCCGACTTCAGAACGCCCCCCACGGTGAAGAACGATCCAAAGACGATGATTCTATCAGCGGGGTCGGCAGCGGCAGCCGCTGCATGCAGTGCCTCCATCGGGCTGGCGTAGGTGGCGGACGCGACGTCCTTGCGCGTTTCCTGGGCCCGCCACGCGGCCTGCAAATCGGCCGCCTTGGCCGCGCGCGCCGTGTCCAGGTCGGTGAAGTACCAGCGATCCACCAGCGGCCCGATCTTCCTGAACATGGCAGCCAGGTCCTTGTCGGCCATTGCGCCGAACACCGCATGGGTGGTCGGATAAAAGCCCATCGCGTCCAGGTTGGCCGCCAGCGCCGCCACCGAGTGCGGGTTGTGCGCCACATCGAGCACCAGGGCCGGCTGGCCGGCCACCACCTGGAAGCGGCCCGGCAGTTCCACCATCGCCAGGCCGTTGCGCACCGCCTGCGCGGTCACCGGCACCCGGTCGCGCAGCGATTCGAGCGCCGCCAGCGCGCCCGATGCATTGATCAACTGGTTGGCGCCGCGCAGCGCCGGATAGGCCAGCCCCGCATAGCGCCGGCCGCGACCGGCCCAGCCCCATTGCTGCTTGTCGCCGGAGAAGTTGAAGTCGCGCCCGAGCAGCCAGAGGTCGGCGCCGATCGCCTCCGCGTACTGGATCACGCTGTAGGGCCGAACGGGATCGCTGACGATCGCCGGGCGGCCGGCGCGCAATATTCCCGCCTTCTCGCGGCCGATGCTCTCGCGGTCCGGCCCCAGCAGCTCCATGTGGTCCAGGTCGATGCTGGTGATGACGGCGCAGTCGGCGTCGATGATGTTGGTGGTGTCCAGGCGGCCGCCCAGCCCCACCTCCAGGATCGCCAGGTCCAGCTTGGAGTCCGCCATCAGGCTCATGATCGCCAGCGTCGTGAACTCGAAGTAGGTCAGCGAGATCTCGCCGCGGGCCGCCTCCACGCGCTCGAAGTGCGGCACCAGCTGGTCGGCCCTGGCGATCTCGCCGACGATGCGGCAGCGCTCCTCGAAATCGACCAGGTGCGGCGAGGTGTAGACCCCGGTGCGCCAGCCGGCCTGCAGCGCGATCGCTTCCAGCATCGCGCAGGTCGAGCCCTTGCCGTTGGTGCCGGCCACCGTGATCACCGGGCATTCGAAGCGCAGCCCGAGGCGGTCGGCCACGGCCCGCGAGCGCTCCAGCCCCAGCTCGATGGTGCGGGGATGAAGCTGCTCGCAGTGGGCGAGCCATTCCTGAAGATTGCGCATAGGGGGAAATTGTCGCCGACCGGTCCCGATGCCATGATCGCGCGATGAGCAAGACCATCACCGTCCACGGCATCGTCAACTGCGACACCGTGAAGAAAGCCCGGGCCTGGCTGCAGGAGCGCGGCATCGCCTACCAGTTCCACGACTTCAAGAAGCAGGGGCTGCCGGCGGCCATGGCCGACCGCTGGATCGCCGCCGTCGGCTGGGAGCCGCTGGTCAACCGCAAGGGCACGGCGTGGCGCAAACTCGACAGCGCCGTGCAGTCGTCGGTGGTCGATGCCGCCAGCGCGCTGGCCCTGATGCAGGAGCACACCAGCGTGGTCAAGCGGCCGGTGGTGGAATGGGGCGATGGCACCACGACCGTCGGCTTCGACCCGGTGCGCTGGGAACAAATCGCCCGGGGCTGAGTCCCACTTTTACGCCCGCTTTACCCGGCGGCCATGACAAACATACGCCGGCTGCCTAGACTTCGGGCATCCGAGCAATGAATTTGAGGCTCCTCATGAACAAGACTCTTTCGACCTGCGCCGTTGCGGCGCTTGCCACACTGGGCGTCAGCGCCCAGGCCCAGGACATCACCGGCCGTGTCATTTCGGCCACCCCGATCATCCAGCAGGTGCAGGTGCCCCGCACCGTCTGCAGCAACCAGCCGGTTGCGGTGCAGCAGCCCAAGAGCGGCGCCGGCGCGCTGGTCGGCGCCATCGCCGGCGGCTTGCTGGGCAATACCATCGGTGCCGGCGCCGGCCGGGCCGTCGCCACCGGCATCGGCGTGGTGGGCGGCGCTGCGGTGGGCGACCACCTCGAAGGCGGCACCACCACCCTGGCCAGCGGCCAGGCCTGCAACACCCAGACCTTCACCGAGAACCGCACCGTCGGCTACAACGTCACCTACGAATACGGCGGCCAGCAGTACACGGTGCAGATGCCCAATGACCCGGGCCCGACGCTGCGGCTGCAGGTGTCGCCGGCCAGCGCCTCGGTGCCCTCGGGCGGCTACCCGGTGGCCAGCGGCGAGGTGATGAGCGCGCCTGCGGGCACGGTCAGCGTTCCGGCCGTCGTCGCCGGCGCCACCACCGTCTATCCGGCCTACGCCGCGCCGGTTTATCCGGCCTACTATCCGGCCTACTACCCCGCGTATTACCCGGCCTACTACCCGCCGATCGGCATCTCGCTGGGCTTCGGCTTCGGCGGCGGCTGGGGCGGCGGCCACCACCACCGCGGCCACTGGCGCTGAGGCGCTGCCCGCGCCGATGAAAAAAGCCGTCGGACGACGGCTTTTTTTGTGCCCGCTCAGATCGTGGTCTGCACCATCGCGCCCTTGAACAGCACCGGGCCGGTCGGCCCCTTGTCGCCCGGCACGCCGCCCTTGGGCTCCAGGCTCACGGCCAGCATCGGCATCTGCCTGACCTCGCCCTCGGCCGCCGGCATCTGCATCACCGGCTGGGTGCCGAGCACGCCCAGCGACTTGGGTCCGCCCGACGGCATCAGCGCCCAGAGCTGCAGCGACTTGTCGGGCCCTTCCTGGAAGCCGCCGACGCGCTTGAAGGTCATCATGTTCTTCTTCGGGTCGAAGGTCACCAGCACCGAGGGCGAGGACTGGTCGTTGGCCAGCACCGCCACGTACTGGATCTCGGGCATGGACTGCATGCGCGCCGCCAGCTGCGCGTTCTGCGCGGCCAGCTGCGTGCCCTGCTGCCGGACCTGCGCCAGCTGGTCCTCGCGGCTGGCGACCTCGCGGCTCAGGTTCACGCCGACCACCACGGCCGCCACGCCGGCCAGCGCCGCGGCGACGGCGGCGCCGCGCCACCAGCCCAGTCCGCGCCGCAATCTTTCGAGCATGGCGTTCTCCTTGGGCGACGCCGCCCCGGGCTGGGCTTCCAGCAGGTTTTCGATCCGCTTCCAGACATTGGGGCTGGGCCGGTCGGTGGCCTGCAGCTCGGTCATCGAGGCGAAGCGCTCCTGCCAGATCAGCGCCGCGGCGCGCACGGTGGCGCTCTGGCGCGCCAGCGCCTCGAAGCGGCGGCGGGCACCGCCGCGCAGCGTGCCCAGCGCATAGGAGGCGGCCAGGCGGTCCAGCAGGTCGGGATGGTTCAGCAGGTTCATCGCAATGCCCCCCTATGCGAACCGGGCCATGCAGCCGCGCAACTGCTCCAGCCCGCGCCGGATCCAGGTCTTCACGGTGCCCAGCGGCAGCTTCAGCTGCGCGGCCAGTTCGCCGTGGCTCAGGTCGCGCAGGTAGGCCAGGCTGACCACCTCGCGCTGCTTGGCCTCCAGCTTGCGCAGGCACTCGTGCAGGGCCCAGGCCTGCTCGCTGGCCTGGGTGGTGTCCATCGGGTCGGCCGAGTCGCCGGCCACCGTCTCGCTGATCGCGTCGTCCAGTTCCAGCACGGCGTCGGCCCGGTCGCTGGCGCGGCGCCGGCGGAAGTCCAGCGCCCGGCTGCGCACGATCACGCCCATCCAGGCCATCGGCGGGCTCAGCGCCACCCGGTAGTCGCCGGCGATGCGCCAGATGTTCAGGTAGGCCTCCTGCAGCACGTCCTCGGCCCACTCGCGGTTGCTCAGCACCTTGAGCGCGACGCCGTAAAGCTTGGACGACGTGAGGTCGTACAGCTCGCGCAGCGCGGCTTCCGCTTCCCCGGCGCGGCCGCCGGGCAGCTGGCGGGCGGCGACGCGCTCGATGAGGGCAATCAGCTGGTGGTCTTGGAGGTCGTGGGCCATGGTCACATTGTCGGGGTACTTCAGCTTTACGCAGCAGGCGCGACGCCGGATTCAGGGACCCCGCGGGCCGACCCCGTAAAATTGGGCCCATGACCACCGAAACCATCGACGGCGTGGCCGTCACCACGAGAGCGAACGTCTACTTCGACGGCAAGTGCGTGAGCCACGGCATCACCTTCCCAGACGGCACCAAGAAATCGGTGGGCGTGATCCTGCCGGCCAGCCTCACCTTCAGCACCGGCGCGCCGGAAATCATGGAATGCGTGGCCGGCGCCTGCGACTACAAGCTGGCCGGCAGCGACGCCTGGGTCCGGTCCGAGGCCGGCCAGAAGTTCAGCGTGCCGGGCAATTCGAAGTTCGAGATCCGCGTCGCCGACGCCTACCACTACATCTGCCACTTCGGCTGACCGACCGCCGCACGGCCGCCCGCAGGCGGGCGGAGACTTGAAAGACACCATGGCCACCATCCTCGAACACCTGCCGGCCGGCCAGAAGGTCGGCATCGCCTTTTCCGGCGGCCTGGACACCAGCGCCGCCCTGCACTGGATGCGCCTGAAGGGGGCCATCCCCTATGCGTACACCGCCAACCTCGGCCAGCCCGACGAGCCCGATTACGACGAGATCCCGCGCAAGGCGATGCAGTACGGCGCCGAGAAGGCCCGGCTGATCGATTGCCGCACCCAGCTGGCCCAGGAAGGCATCGCGGCGCTGCAGGCCGGCGCCTTCCACATCTCCACCGCCGGCATCACCTACTTCAACACTACGCCGCTGGGCCGGGCCGTGACCGGCACCATGCTGGTGGCGGCGATGAAGGAGGACGACGTCAACATCTGGGGCGACGGCAGCACCTTCAAGGGCAACGACATCGAGCGCTTCTACCGCTATGGGTTGCTGGCCAATCCGGGGCTGAAGATCTACAAGCCGTGGCTGGACCAGTTGTTCATCGACGAACTGGGCGGCCGGGCCGAGATGTCGGCCTTCATGACCGCCGCCGGCTTCGGCTACAAGATGTCGGCCGAGAAGGCCTACTCCACCGATTCCAACATGCTGGGCGCCACCCACGAGGCCAAGGACCTGGAGCAGCTCAATAGCGGGATCAAGATCGTCAACCCGATCATGGGCGTGGCCTTCTGGAAGGACGACGTGGCGGTGAAGGCCGAGCAGGTCACGGTGCGCTTCGAAGAGGGCGTGCCGGTGGCGCTCAACGGCCAGCGCTTCGACGACCCGGTGGCCCTGATCCTGGAAGCCAACCGGATCGGCGGCCGGCACGGCCTGGGCATGAGCGACCAGATCGAGAACCGCATCATCGAGGCCAAGAGCCGCGGCATCTACGAAGCGCCGGGCCTCGCGCTGCTGTTCATCGCCTACGAGCGGCTGCTGACCGGCATCCACAACGAGGACACCATCGAGCAGTACCGCGAGAACGGCCGCAAGCTGGGACGGCTGCTGTACCAGGGCCGCTGGTTCGACCCGCAGGCCATCATGCTGCGCGAGAGCGCCCAGCGCTGGGTGGCACGCGCCGTCACCGGCGAGGTGACGCTGGAGTTGCGGCGCGGCAACGACTATTCGCTGCTCAACACCGAGTCGCCCAACCTCACCTACCACCCCGAGCGGCTGACGATGGAAAAGGGCGAGTCGATGTTCTCGCCGCGCGACCGCATCGGCCAGCTCACCATGCGCAACCTGGACATCGTGGACACCCGCGACAAGCTGGGGATCTACGCCCGCAGCGGCCTGCTGTCGATGGGCACCGGCGCATCGATGCCGAAGCTGGGCACCGACAAGAAGGACTGAACCGGAACCAACGCCCGGTCGCGCGGGTCGAATCCTTGCCGTGCATTGGCACGGCAGGAGGTTCGATCATGAAGCAGATGAAGCATTGGCAGGATCCGGCCAACGCGCTGATCGGCGCCTGGCTGGTGGCATCCCCGTGGGTCCTCGGGTTCCAGGGCAACTCGTCGGCACTGTCCAGCAGCCTTGTGATCGGCGTAGCGCTGATCGCCGCCGCCGCCGGCGCGATGTGGCTGCCGCAGGCCTGGGAAGAATGGACCGAGGCGGCACTGGGCGTGCTGATGATGGCCTCGCCCTGGCTGATGGGCTTTACCGGCCTGGAAGCGGCGCGCACCAGCGCCATCCTGTCGGGGCTGGCGGTGCTGGCCCTGGCGCTGTGGGTGCTCGGTACCGACAAGGACTGGGGCTTCCTGCGCGAAGACCGGCCGGCCCACTGAGGCGCCGGCTCAGACGACGACCGGCTCCGGTTCCAGCCGGATGCCGAAGCGTTCGTACACGCTGGTCTGGATGGCACGGGCCAGCGTCACCACTTCCCCGCCGGTGGCGCCGCCGCGGTTGACCAGCACCAGCGCCTGCTTCTCGTAGACGCCGGCGTTGCCCACCGACTTGCCCTTCCAGCCGCAGGCGTCGATCAGCCAGCCCGCGGCCAGCTTGACCGTGCCGTCCGGCATCGGGTAGTGCACGATGCCGGGCTCGCGCGCGATGATGTCGCTGCACTGGTCCTGCGTCACCGTGGGGTTCTTGAAGAAGCTGCCGGCGTTGCCGATCACCCGCGGGTCTGGCAGCTTGGCGCCGCGCACGGCGCAGATCCAGTCGTAGATCTGCTGCGCCGACGGCGCGCGCACACCGGTCTCGTTCATCTTGCGCTCCAGGTCCGCGTACCCCAGCACCGGCTTCCAGGGCTTGGGCAGGCGCAGCCGCACGCGCAGGATCAGGCCGCGGCCGGCCAGGCCGAAATCGCCCTCCTGCGCCGCCACATGCTTGAACACCGAATCGCGGTAGCCGAAGGCGCATTGCGCCGCGTCGAGCGTGAAGGTCTTGCCGGTCACCAGGTCGATCGCGTCCAGCGACTCGAAGCGGTCCTGCAATTCCACGCCGTAGGCGCCGATGTTCTGCACCGGCGAGCCGCCCACCGTGCCCGGGATCAACGCCAGGTTCTCCAGCCCCGGCAGGCCCTGCTCCAGCGTCCAGCCGACCGTGCCATGCCAGTTCTCGCCGGCGCCGACTTCGACGATGGAGGCCTTGGGGCCGTCCTCCACCACCGCGCGCCCCATCACTTCCACCTTCAGCACCAGCGGCTTGACGTCGCCGGTCAGCACGATGTTGCTGCCGCCGCCCAGCACGAACTTGGGCCGGTCGGCCAGTTGCGGATCCGCCAGCAGCTGGCGCACGTCCTCCTGGCTCCTGACCCGCACGAGCTGGCGGGCCTTGGCGACGATGCCGAAGCTGTTATGGGCCTGCAGGGGTACGTTTTGCTCCACGATCATGGGAGAATTGTCGCATCAGCCACAGCATTTCCAGGGAGCGTCCATGCCGTCTTTTGACACCGTTTGCGAGCCGAACATGGTGGAGGTGAAGAACGCCGTCGACAACGCCGCCAAGGAGATCGGCACGCGTTTCGACTTCAAGGGGACGTCGGCCGCGGTGGAACTCAAGGACAAGGAAATCACCCTGTTCGGCGACGCGCAGTTCCAGCTCACGCAGGTGGATGACGTGCTGACCGGCAAGCTGACCAAGCGCGGCGTGGACGTGCGCTACCTGGACAAGGGCGAGGTGCAGAAGATCGGCGGCGACAAGGTCAAGCAGGTGTTCAAGGTGCGCAACGGCATCGAGGCCGAACAGGCCAAGAAGATCACGCGGCTGGTCAAGGACAGCAAGCTCAAGGTCCAGGCCGCGATCCAGGGCGACGCGGTCCGCATCACCGGCGCCAAGCGCGACGACCTGCAGGCCGCGATGGCATTGATCAAGAAGGACGTGGCCGACGTGCCGCTGTCCTTCAACAACTTCCGCGACTGATGCGTCTGATCCGGGCGCTCCTCCTGGGCCTGGCCGTGCTGGCGCTGGCCGCGGGCGCGTCGGCGCAGTCGGTGTCGCTGCAGGGCATGCTGGGCAACCGCGCGCTGCTGGTGGTGGACGGCGGCCAGCCGCACGGCGTCGCGCCGGGCGACAGCTGGCAGGGCGTCAAGGTGCTGTCCACGTCCGGCGACAGCGCGCTGGTGGACATCAAGGGCAAGCAGCACACGCTGCGGATCGGCGATTCGCAGGTGAGCATCGGCGGCACCGGGTCGGCCCCGCGCGGCAGCAAGATCGTGCTGTCGGCCGGCAGCGGCGGCCACTTCCTGACGGCCGGCACGATCAACGGGCGGGCGGTGCAGTTCATGGTGGACACCGGCGCCAGCCTGATCGGCATGGGGGTGTCGGAGGCGGAACGCTTCGGCGTCGACTACAAGAACGGCCAACCGGTGCGGATGCAGACCGCCAACGGTCTGGTGCCGGGATGGCGGGTGAAGCTGGCCTCGGTGCGCGTCGGCGACGTGGAGATCTACGACGTGGACGCCGTGGTCGGCACCCAGTCGATGGGCCCGTACGTGCTGCTGGGCAACAGCTTCCTGTCGCGCTTCCAGATGCGGCGCGACAACGAGCAAATGGTGCTCGAGCGCCGGTTCTAGCCGCGTGCCCGAATCGAGCACCGCATCCACCGCAGCCGTGCTGCGCGACGAGCAGGACCCGTCGACCTTCGCGCCGCTGCGTTGGCCGGTGTTCCGGATGCTGTGGTTCACCTGGCTGGCCGCCAACACCACGATGTGGATGAACGACGTCGCCGCCGCCTGGCTGATGACGTCGCTGGCGCCGACGCCGCTGTGGGTGGCGCTGGTGCAGACCGCCTCGACGATGCCGGTGTTCCTGCTGGGGCTGCCCAGCGGCGCGATGGCCGACATCCTGGACCGCCGCCGCTATTTCATGATCACCCAGTTCTGGGTCGCCGCCATCGCCGCTGTGCTGTGCGTGGCCGTCGTCACCAAGGTGATGAGCGCGCCCCTGCTGCTGGTGCTGATCTTCTTCAACGGCATCGGCCTGGCGATGCGCTGGCCGGTGTTTGCGGCCATCATCCCGGAGGTGGTGCCGCGCCCGCAGCTGCCGGCGGCGCTGGCGCTCAACGGCGTCTCGATGAACAGCTCGCGCATCATCGGCCCGCTGGTGGCCGGCGCGATCATCGCCAGCGCCGGCATCCAGTGGGTGTTCGTGCTCAACGCGGCGCTGTCGCTGCTGGCGGCCTTCATCATCATGCGCTGGCGCCGCGAGCACCGCGAAAGCCCGCTGGGGCGCGAGCGGCTGCCCAGCGCCATGCGGGTCGGGCTGCAGTTCGTGCGGCAGTCGCAGCGGATGCGGGCCAACCTGCTGCGGGTGTTCCTGTTCTTCCTGCACTCCACCGCGCTGCTGGCGCTGCTGCCGCTGCTGGCGCGCGCCCTGCCCGGCGGCGCGGCCGGCACCTTCACGCTGCTGCTGGCCTCCATGGGCGCCGGCGCCATCGTGTCGGCGCTGTCGATGCCGCGCATCCGCCGCATGCTGCCGCTGGAGCGGCTGCTGATGGCCGGCACCGCGCTGCAATCGATTGCGGCGCTGGCCGTGGCGTGGGCGCCGTCGATCTACGTGGCGGTGCCGGCAATGATGCTGGCCGGCGCCGCCTGGATCGCGGTGGCCAACTCGCTGACGGTGGCCACGCAGATGGCGCTGCCGGACTGGGTGCGGGCCCGCGGCATGTCGATCTACCAGATGGCGCTGATGGGGTCCACCGCGCTCGGCGCCGCGACCTGGGGCCAGATCGCGACCTGGAGCGACATCCACACCAGCGTCGGCCTGGCCGCCGTGAGCAGCGTGGCCACCCTGCTGGTGGCGCAGCGGCTGGTGCCGGACCGCGGGATGGAGGAAGACCACACGCCGTCCAGCGCGTTCAAGGCGCCGGTGGCGGAAAAGCCGCCCGCGGCCGGCCGGGTGCAGGTGCAGGTGCAATACCGGATCGACCCGGCCCGCGCGGCCGAATTCGAGGCCGTGATGCAGGAGAGCCGGCGCAGCCGGATGCGCCAGGGCGCGCTGGCCTGGGAGCTGCTGCACGACCTGTACGAACCCGGTCACTACATCGAGCAGATCACCGACGAATCGTGGACGGAGCACCTGCGGCGCTTCGACCGCGTGACCGCCGGCGACGTCGCGCTGCGCGACCGCAAGCTGGCATTCCACCTCGGCGAAACGCCGCCGGTGGTCTCGCGCTTCCTGCTGCGCGACTAGCTTTCAGTGCTGCCTGGCGCCGGCCTTGCTAGCCCCGAGCCTGGATTCCTTGCCGGCCACCAGCCGGCCGATGTTCTCGCGGTGCCGCCATCCGAGCAGCAGCGCCATCACGAACAGCGCCGCCGCGATCGGCGACTCCGCATACCACTGGATGTGGTCGCCCAGCAGGTAGAAGCTGGGCGCGAACACCGCGGCCACCAGCGAGGCCAGCGACGAATAGCGGAAGAAGAAGGCGATGATCAGCCAGGTGGCGGCGGTGGCGATCCCCAGCAGCGGATGGACCCCGAACACCACGCCCAGGAAGGTGGCCACCCCCTTGCCGCCCTGGAAGCGGAAGAACACCGGATACAGGTGGCCGAGAAAGGCCGCCAGTCCCACCATCGCGATGGTGCCTTCCTCCAGCCCGTAGGGCTTGCCGTACACCCGCACCAGGAACACGGGCAGCCAGCCCTTCAGGCCGTCCAGCAGCAGCGTGACCACGGCTGCCGGCTTGCTGCCCGAGCGCAGCACGTTGGTCGCGCCCGGATTCTTGCTGCCGAAGGTGCGCGGGTCCTGCAGGCCCATCACGCGGCTGACGATCACCGCGAACGAGAGCGATCCCAGCAGGTAGGCGGCCAGGGCCGCGGCGAAGGGATAGAGGACTTGCAAGGCGTTGTCTCCTGCGGGCTGGCCGCTATTCTGCCAGCGCGCATTGCACCGGCCTGGCACCGAGCAGCCGCACGCAGACCTGCGGATCGATGCCCACCAGGTAGCCGCGCCGGCCGCCGTTGATCAGGATCTTGGGCAACGCCAGAATGCCCTCCTCGATGTACACCGGCATCTCCTTGCGGGTGGCAAAGGGCGAGGTGCCGCCCACCAGGTAGCCGCTGTGGCGGTTGGCCACCTCGGGCTGGCACGGTTCCACGGACTTGGCGCCGATCTGCCGTGCCAGGGACTTGGTCGACACCTTGCGGTTGCCGTGCATCAGCACCAGCAGCGGCCGCGCCTTCTCGTCCTCCATCACCAGCGTCTTGACGACGGCGAACGGGTCGAACCCGAGCACCTGCGCGCTGTGCTGCGCGCCGCCGTGCTCGAGGTACTCATACGGGTGCTCGCTGAAGACGATGCCGTGCTGGCGCAGCATCGCGGTGGCCGGCGTCTCGCTGACATGCGTCTTCTTTGCCATTTCGCTGTCATTGCGGCTCGTGGCGTCAGGCCGCCGGATCCCGGTTTTCCCAGCGGATCCGGTCGATCTGCGCCAGCACCTCGGGCGGCAGTGTCGTGCCCCACGCCGCCAGGTCCTCGTCGAACTGCGCCACCGAGGTCACGCCGATGATGGTGCTGCGCACCTGCCACTTGGTGTAGCAGAAGGCCAGCGCCATCTGCGTCGGCGTCATGCCGTGGTCGCGCGCCAGCTGGTTGTAGCGACGCGCCGCGGCCAGTGCCTCGGGCCGGCCCCAGCGCTGCTTGCGCACCGATTCGAACTTCGCGATCCGCGCGCCCTGCGGCGCGCCGGGGCCTTCCGCGCCGCTCTTGTCGTACTTGCCGGTGAGCAGGCCGAAGCCCAGCGGCGAATACGCCAGCAGCGAGACGTCCAGCCGGTGCATGGTTTCGTCCAGTCCGTTTTCCAGACCGCGGCTGACCAGGCAATAGACGTTCTGCACGGTGGCGATGCGCGGCAGATCGTGCTGCTGCGCCAGCCGCACGAACTCGTGCACGCCCCAGGGTGTCTCGTTGGACAGGCCGATGTGGCGGATCTTGCCTGCCTTCACCAGGCCGGCGAATGCCTCCAGCTGCTCGTGGATCGAGGTGGTGTGGGCGCGCTCCTTGGACGGGTCGTAGTAGACGGCGCCGAACATGGGCACGTTGCGCTCCGGCCAGTGGATCTGGTACAGGTCGATGACGTCGGTCTGCAGGCGCTTGAGGCTGGCCTCGCAGGACGCGACGATGTCCTTGGCCGTCATGCCGTCGCCCGCGCGCACCCAGGGCATGCCGCGCGACGGGCCCGCGACCTTGGTGGCCAGCACCAGCTTGTCGCGCGCGCCGGGGTTCTTGGCGAACCAGTTACCGATGAAGGTTTCGGTGCGGCCGTAGGTTTCCTGGCGCGCCGGCACCGAATACATCTCCGCGGTGTCGATGAAATTGATGCCGCGCTCCAGCGAGCGGTCCAGCACCGCGTGGCTGGTGGCTTCGTCGACCTGCTCGCCGAAGGTCATGGTGCCCAGGCAGATGGGTGTGACCTGCAGGTCGCTGCGGCCGAGTTGGACTTTTTGCATTGGGAAGAATGACTACAGGATGGATGGGGACTGCGCAGAATAATGGATTTCATGCCCGAAGGCCCATCGATCGTCATCCTCAAGGAAGAAGCCAACCGGTTCCTGGGCAAGACCATCGTGCGCGCCGAGGGCAACACCACCATCGAGAAGGAGCGGCTGGTCGGCCAGCGGATCGAGGCGCTGCGCAGCTGGGGCAAGCACTTCCTGCTGGAGCTGGACGATTTTTCGCTGAAGGTGCATTTCCTGCTGTTCGGCAGCTACCGCATCAACCAGCGCAAGGACGCGCCGCCGCGCCTGAGCCTGGGCTTCGACACCGGCGAGCTCAATCTGTACGCCTGCTCGGTGCGCTTCATCGAGGAGCCGCTGGACCTGGTGTACGACTGGCATGCCGACGTGATGTCGGAGCACTGGGACCCGGCGCTGGCGCGCCGGCGCCTGCGTGCCCGTCCCGGCATGCTGGCCTGCGACGCACTGCTGGACCAGGACATCTTTGCCGGGGTCGGCAACATCATCAAGAACGAGGTGCTGTTCCGGATCCGGGTCCATCCGCTGTCCACCGTCGGCGCGCTGCCCGCGCCCAAGCTGCGGGCGCTGGTGGCCGAGGCGCGGCAATACAGCTTCGACTTCTTCGAATGGAAGAAGGCTTTCGTGCTGAAGAAGCACTGGCTGGCGCACACCAAGCGCACCTGCCCGCGCTGCAACATCCCGTTCGTGAAGGCGCACCTGGGAAAGACCCATCGGCGCAGCTTCTTCTGCGAGCGCTGCCAGCTGAAGTACGAGTAGGAGACCCTCATGTCAGTGCTTTCGCCTTCGCCTCCTCCTGCAGCCGCAGCACGCGGCGCTGCACCTTGCCGGTCGTCGTCATCGGCAAGGCGTCGATGAACTCGATCTCCTTGGGGTACTCGTAGGGCGCCAGCTTGTCCTTCACGTGCAGCTGCAGCTGCGCCACCAGGTCGGCGTCGAATTGCAGCGGGTCGCACCCGGGCTGCGCGCGGGCGGCGACGAAATCCGGCGCCAGCACCACGAAGGCCTTGACCAGCGCGCCGCGGTCGGCATCCGGCTTGGGCACGACGGCGGCATTGATCACGGCCGGGTGCTTGACCAAGCAGTTCTCGATCTCGCCCGGGCCGATTCGGTAGCCCGCGGCCTTGAACACGTCGTCGGCGCGACCCTGGTACCAGAGATAGCCGTCGCCGTCGCGGGTGGCCAGGTCGCCGGTGCGGCACCAGTCGCCGGTGTACTTGGCGCGCGTGGCTTCGTCGCGCTTCCAGTAGCCGAGGAAGAAGATCGGGTCCGGGTCGCCGTGGACGTCGTAGCGGTTGACCGCGACGTCGCCCGGCACGCCCACCCCGCACTCCCTGCCCTCGTCGTCGATCACAGCCACCCGGTGGCCGGGATAGCCCTTGCCCATGCTGCCCGGGCGCGCCGGCCAGCCGATGCCGTTGGCCGGCTTGCCGTTCATCGAGCAGTTGCCGACCACGTAGTTGATCTCGGTCTGGCCGAACATCTCGTTGACCACCACGCCGAGCTGGTCGCGGCAATAGCCGAACACCGCGTCGCCCACCGCCTCGCCGGCGCTCATCATGGCCTGCAGCTTGAGCCTGAATTGCGAGCGCGGCTGCGGATAGGCCTTCATCATCGCCTTGAGCGCGGTGGGGAACAGGAAGGTGTGGGTCACGCCCTGCTGCTGCATCAGCGTGAAGGCCAGCTCCGGGCTGAAGCGGGCGCTGCAGGCGACGATCGGCCGGCCGAAGTACAGCGCCGGCAGCAGCGCGTCCATCAGGCCGCCGGTCCAGGCCCAGTCGGCCGGGCTCCAGAACACGGCGTCCGAGCTGCGGTTGCCCTTGCCGTCGAAGCCGAACCAGTTCTGGCTGCAGACGAAGCCGGGCAGGTTGCCGATCAGCGCGCGGTGCGGCAGGTAGGCGCCCTTGGGCGGCCCGGTGGTGCCGCTGGTGTAGATCAGGATCGCGCCCTTGTCGGCCCGCGTCTGCTCCGGCACGAACCCCGCGGGCTGCCGCGCCAGTTCCTCCTCCCAGCCGAGGTCGGCCTGCGCGGCCGCGCCGCCGACGCCCAGCACGGTGCGCAGCGCCGGACAGGCCGCGCACACCTGCAGCAGGTTGCCGATCGAGCTCTCGTCGCAGATCGCCACCACCGCCTCGCTGTCGCGCAGCCGGTAGTCGAGCGCCTCGGGCCCGAACAGCATGGACAGCGGCATCGCCACCGCGCCGAGCTGGAACACCGCCATGTACGCAATCGCGGTCTCGAAGCGCTGCGGCATCACGATGGCCACCCGGTCGCCGCGCTGAACCCCCAGCGAGCGCAGCAGGTTGCTGGCGCGATCGGCCTGCTGCTGCAGCTGCGAAAAGGTCAGCGTGCCGGGTCCGCCGGCGGCGCCATGGACGCGGATGGCCACCCGCTTGCCGGCATCGGGCTGCTGCGCCCAGCGGCTGCAGCAGGCCTGCGCGATGTTGAAATGCTCCGGCACCCGCCAGCGGAATCCCCGGTGCATTGCGGCGTAGTTGTCGCCGGCTTGACGTGTCGCCACGGCATGTCTCCTTATGATCCGGGCCAATGTACCAAGCCCGCAAAGTTTCACGCAGCGAGTTCGTCCCCTTGCGCAACCTGCGCTACCACGTTCGACTCTGGGGCGAGCCCGGCGCCGGCAAGGTGCCGCTGGTGCTGGTGCACGGCTGGATGGACGTCAGCGCCTCGTGGCAGTTCGTCGTCGACGCGTTCAAGGACGACCATTACGTCATCGCGCCGGACTGGCGCGGCTACGGGCTGACCGAGTCGCCACCGGCAGACAACTACTGGTTTCCGGATTACCTGGCGGACCTGGACTTCCTGCTCGATCACTACAGTCCGGACGCGCCGGTGAACCTGGTGGGCCACAGCATGGGCGGCAACGTCGCCATGCTGTACGCCGGCACCCGGCCGGCGCGCATCCGGCGCCTGGTCAACCTGGAAGGCTTCGGCATGGCGGCCACCCAGCCCGCCGAAGCGCCGAAGCGCTACGCCGCCTGGATGGACCAGCTCAAGGCCCTGCACCGCGGGGAAATGGACCTGAAGGCCTACGGCTCGGCCGAGGGCGTGGCGCAGCGGCTGATGAAGACCAACCGCCGGCTGGGCCAGGACAAGGCCGACTGGCTGGCCCGGCACTGGGCCCGGCAGGACGCCGACGGCATGTGGCGGATCCTGGGCGATCCGGCCCACAAGATCATCAATTCCAGCCTCTACCGGGTCGACGAAGTGCTGGAGCTCTACAAGGCCATCAGCGCACCCACGCTGTCGGTGGAGGCGAGCGACAACAGCCTGGACCAGTGGTGGAAGGGCAAGTACACGCTGGCAGAGTTCCACCAGCGCCTGCAAGCGGTGCGGTCGCTGGCCCAGGCGAAGGTCAGCGACGCCGGCCACATGCTGCACCACGACCAGCCTGCGCAGGTGGCTCAACACATGGAAAATTTCCTGCAAGACCGGGCCGGTTGAGCCAAAAAAGGTAACAACGCTTGCCGTAGGAACTGTCCTACCCCACACTGTCAGCAGTTGTATACGGGGTGACTCATGAGTAAGCTTTTCTGCGGGCTCTTGTGGCTGGTCGGAACGTGCTTGTCGGGCGCGGTGCATGCCAGCGAGGTCGACCAGGGGCTGGCCACGCTTTGGGAAGTGATGTGGCACCAGAGCGGCACCCCGACCCGCGTCGTGCGCTGGGAAGACGACATCCGGGTCCGCGTGTTCGGCGTCAACGTCGAGGCCCACAAGCAGACCACCATGGCCGCGCTGCGCGCCGTGACCGCCGAGGCAGGGCTGAAGCTGATCGACGTCAGCGATTCGCCGCAAGCTGAAGAACTCTCCAACCTGGACGTCGAGATCGTCCCCGACAACAAGCTGGACGACAACCAGCCCTGCGCCACCTACCTGGACTTCAAGAGCGAGAACCGGATCGACTCGGCCACCATCCAGATGCGCGGCCGCGATGCCTGGCGCTGCGCCTACCACGAGGCCATGCACGCGATGGGGCTGCGCGGCCATCCGGCCGGCAAGACGGTGCTGAGCTACTTCCCCTGGCGGGTCGACGGCCTGCTGCCGCTGGACAAGGTGATGCTGCGCGCCTGGTATTCCAAGAAGATGACCGGCGGCATGACGCCGTTCGAGGCGCTGCCGGTGCTGGCCGACGAACTGGTGGCGATCAGCCCCGACAAGGCGGCCGCCGAGCAGGCCCGCAACCGCTTCTTCGCTGCCACGCTCGGCCAGATGCAGGCCTACGCCAGCGGCGGCGGCGACGTCCCGGTGGTGGTCAAGCGCTCGGGCAAGTCGACCGACGAGGGCGTGCGCCAGGGCCGCACCGAGATGTGCTATTTCCTGGGGGTGGCCTACCAGATCGGCGCCACCGCGCCGCAGGACTCGGCCAAGGCCGTCCACTGGCTGGAACGCGCCGCCAGCGCCGGCAACCGCGGCGCCCAGGCCCTGCTCGGCTCGTTCCGCTGAGGCGGGCAGGTCGCCCGGGGCGCGCTGCCCCGGCAGCCACTTTGCGAAGGGCGGGGCGCTGGCCGAATCCACGGTCCGGCGGCGGGCCGGGGCCGGCGTGAGAAAATCCCCGGTTCACCAGGAAAGCATCAAATGGAAGCAGAACGCATCAATCTCATCGGCACCCAGCTGGCCGACCTCGCAGCGCGCACGCAAGCGCTTCGGGGGTATCTTTGACTACGATGCCAAAGCGGAACGCCTGAGGACGGTCGTCGCCTCGCTGGAAGACCCCCAGGTCTGGAACGAGCCCAAGAAGGCCCAGGAGCTGGGGCGGGAACGCAAGCAGCTGGAAGACGTGGTCGTCATGCTGGGCAAGCTCACCACCGAGCTGTCGGACAACCTCGAGCTCTATGAAATGAGCAAGGAGGAAGGCGACGAAGCGGGCCTCAAGACCATCGAGGAAGACACCGCCCGCCTGGCCAAGGACGTGGAGGCGCTGGAATTCCGGCGGATGTTCAACAAGCCGGCCGATCCGCTCAACGCCTTCCTGGACATCCAGGCCGGCGCCGGCGGCACGGAAGCGTGCGACTGGGCCAGCATGCTGCTGCGGCAGTACCTGAAGTACGCCGAGCGCAAGGGCTTCAAGACCACCATCGAGGACGAGACGCCGGGCGACACCGCCGGCATCAAGGGCGCGACCATCAAGGTGGAAGGCGACT
The DNA here is from genome assembly GCF_042655405.1 of Caenimonas terrae. Lineage (NCBI taxonomy): Bacteria > Pseudomonadati > Pseudomonadota > Betaproteobacteria > Burkholderiales > Comamonadaceae > Caenimonas > Caenimonas terrae. The sequence goes on from NZ_JBHSMF010000006.1 coordinate 997,085, forward strand.
ACGCCTTCGGCCTGCTGCGCACCGAGACCGGCGTGCACCGGCTGGTGCGCAAGTCGCCGTTCGACTCCTCGGGCGGGCGCCACACCAGTTTCGCCAGCGTGTTCGTCTATCCGGAGGTCGACGACTCGATCGAGATCGACATCAACCCGGCCGATGTGCGGGTGGACACCTACCGCGCCAGCGGCGCCGGCGGCCAGCACATCAACAAGACCGATTCCGCGGTCCGCCTGACCCACTTGCCCACCAACATCGTGGTGCAGTGCCAGGACAGCCGCAGCCAGCACAGCAACCGCGACGTCGCCTGGAAGCGGCTGCGCTCGCGGCTGTACGACCACGAGATGCGCAAGCGCATGGAAGAACAGCAGAAGCTCGAGGACACCAAGACCGACGTCGGCTGGGGCCACCAGATCCGCAGCTATGTCCTGGACAACAGCCGGATCAAGGACCTGCGCACCGGCGTGGAAGTGTCGGCGACCCAGAAGGTGCTGGACGGCGACCTGGACCAGTTCATCGAAGCAAGCCTGAAACAGGGCGTCTGATGAAGGCCGGCGCGCAACCGAGCACCGCAGGGCCGCCCGCAGGCGCGAGCGCCCCCTCGGGGGACAGGGAGGACGCGAAGTGACGACCGTGGGGGCCCTGATCTTCGACATGGACGGCACCATGGTGGATTCGATGCCGTTCCACGCGAAGAGCTGGAGCGAGTTCACGCGCCGGCACGGCATCGCCATGGACGTGGAAGAAGTGCTGCGCCGCACCACCGGCCGCAACGGCGTGGAGTGCATGCACGAACTGTTCGGCCGCACGCTCGCGCACGACGAAGCGCTCGCGCTCGTCGCCGAGAAGGAAGCCATCTACCGCGAGCTGTTCGCGCCGGTGTTCGCCGAGGTCCGGGGTTTTCGCGCCTTCGCGCGGCAGGCGGCGCAGCTCGGGTTGAAGCTTGCCGTCGGCACCGCCGGCGACCGCCACAACATCGACTTCGTGATGCGCCGGCTGCGCATGGATCCGGCGCCGCTGGCGGTGGTCGGCGGCGACCAGGGCCTGCCGGGCAAGCCGGAGCCGGCAATCTTCCTGGAAGCCGCGCGCCAGCTCGGCGTGCCGCCGGCGCAGTGCCTCGTGTTCGAGGATGCGCCGCTGGGGATCGAGGCGGCGCGCCGGGCCGGCATGCGCGCGGTGGCGCTTTGCACCACGCACGGCCCGCGTGAGCTGGCCGGCGCCCACGTGATCGCACAGGTGCGCGACTTCGACCAACTGACAACAATGAATTTCCTGGAGACTCTCGATGCGTGACGGACAAAACAGCGTGATCTACCGCGCCGACTACCAGGCGCCGGCCTACTGGATCGACACCGTGGACCTGTGCTTCGACCTGGACCCGGCCAAGACCCGGGTGCTCAACAAGATGAAGCTGCGCCGCAACGCCGACGTGGCGCCGCAGCCGCTGCGCCTGGACGGCGAGGAGCTGAACCTGTCGCGGGTGCTGGTCAACGGCCAGGGCACCTCGTTCAAGATCGACGGCGGCCAGCTGGTGCTGGAGAACCTGCCGGAGGGCGACCAGCCCTTCGAGCTGGAGATCTTCACCACCTGCGCGCCGGTGAAGAACACCAAGCTGATGGGCCTGTACGTCAGCAACGATTCCTTCTTCACGCAGTGCGAGGCCGAGGGCTTTCGCCGCATCACCTATTTCCTGGACCGGCCGGACGTGATGGCCAGCTACACCGTGACGCTGCGGGCGGACAAGGCGCGCTATCCGGTGCTGCTGTCCAACGGCAACCTGGTGGACCAGGGCAAGCTGGACGACGGCCGCCATTTCGCCAGATGGGTGGACCCGTTCCGCAAGCCCAGCTACCTGTTCGCATTGGTGGCGGGCCAGCTGGTCTGCCGCGAGCAGCGCATTACCTCGCGCGCCGGCAAGGAACACCTGCTGCAGGTCTACGTCCGCCCGGGCGACCTGGACAAGACCGAGCACGCGATGAACGCCCTAATGGATTCGGTGGCCTGGGACGAGGCGCGCTTCGGCCTGTCGCTGGACCTGGAGCGCTTCATGATCGTCGCCACCAGCGACTTCAACATGGGCGCGATGGAGAACAAGGGCCTGAACATCTTCAACACCAAGTACGTGCTGGCCAGCCAGGCCACCGCCACCGACACCGACTTCTCCAACATCGAGTCGGTGGTGGGCCACGAGTACTTCCACAACTGGACCGGCAACCGCGTCACCTGCCGCGACTGGTTCCAGCTGTCGCTCAAGGAAGGGCTCACCGTGTTTCGCGACCAGGAGTTCTCGCAGGACCTGGCCGGGGAAGCGTCGGCGCGCGCCGTCAAGCGGATCGAGGACGTGCGGGTGCTGCGCACGGCGCAGTTCCCGGAAGATGCCGGACCGATGGCGCACCCGGTGCGGCCCGACCAGTACCTGGAGATCAACAACTTCTACACCGTCACGGTGTACGAAAAAGGCGCCGAGGTGGTGCGCATGATGCAGACCCTGGTGGGCCGCGAGGGCTTCGCCAGGGGCATGACGCTGTACTTCGAGCGCCACGACGGCCACGCCGTCACCTGCGACGATTTCGCGCAGGCCATCGCCGACGCCAATCCCGGCTCGCAGTTCGAGCAGCTGCTGCCGCAGTTCAAGCGCTGGTACAGCCAGGCCGGCACGCCGCGGGTGACTGCCGTGACGCAGTATGACGAGCCGACCGGCGAATACCGGCTGACGCTGTCGCAAAGCTGCCCGCCGACGCCGGGGCAGGAGCACAAGGAACCGTTCGTGATCCCGATCGGCCTGGGCCTGCTGGCCGCCGACGGCAGCGAGCTCACCAGCCGCATGCACGTGCTCACGCAGGCCAGCGAGACCCTCACGTTCCCCGGCATCGATGGCGAGCCGGTGCCGTCGATCCTGCGCGGCTTCTCGGCGCCGGTGATCCTGGAGCATGCCTACACCGACGCCCAGCTGCTGACCCTGCTGGCCCACGACACCGACCCGTTCAACCGCTGGGAGGCGGGCCAGCGCCTGGCCGTCAACCGCGCCCTGGCCTTCATGGGCCAGCAGGCGATGCCGGCATCGGACATCCGGCTGGACCAGCCTTACATCGAGGCGATGCGCAGCATCCTGCGCCACCCGACGCTGGACTCGGCGTTCAAGGAACTGGTGCTGACGCTGCCGGCGGAAACCTACCTGGGCGAACAGCTGCAGGAAGTGGATCCGCAGCGCGTGCACGCGGTGCGCGAGGCGATGCGCCAGCAGCTGGCGCAGCAGCTGCAGGCCGACTGGCAGTGCGCCTTCGAGACCAACAGCGACACCGGCGGCTATGTCCCGGACCCGGTGTCCTGCGGCCGGCGCGCGCTGGCCGGCATGGCGCTCACCCACCTTTGCCTGGCCGCCCGCAGCGGTGCCCATTCGGCAGGCCCAGGGCAGCCGGATGTCTGGCCGGGCAAGGCCTACCAGCGCTTCAAGGACGCCGCCAACATGACCGACCGCTTCAACGCGCTGTCGGCCCTGGTGATCAGCGGCAACGAGCTGGCGGCGCCGGCGCTGCAGAAGTTCCACGCCCTGTTCAAGGACGAGCCGCTGGTGCTGGACAAGTGGTTCGCGCTGCAGGCCGGCCAGCCGGACCGCGGCGGCAACGTGCTGCCGGCCGTCAAGCAGCTGATGAACCATCCGGACTTCAACATCCGCAACCCGAACCGCGCGCGCAGCGTGATCTTCAGCTACTGCAGCGCCAACCCCGGCGCGTTCCACCGTCCCGATGCGGCCGGCTACGTGTTCTGGAGCGAGCGCGTGCTGGAACTCGATCCGATCAATCCGCAGGTGGCGGCGCGGCTGGCCCGCGCGCTGGACCGCTGGAAGAAGCTGGTGGAGCCGCTGCGCAGCGCGGCGCGCGAGGCGATCGCCCGCGTCGCCGCCAAGCCCGACCTGAGCAACGATGTGCGCGAGGTCGTGACGCGCGCGCTGGCCGACTGACAGGAACCCCCTATGTCCAACAAGATCTCCCTCACCCGCTACCTGGTCGAGCAGCAGCGCGTCCACGGCCACATTCCGTCGCAGCTGCGGCTGCTGATCGAAGTGGTGGCACGCGCCTGCAAGAGCGTGAGCCAGGCGGTCAACAAGGGCGCGCTCGGCGGCGTGCTGGGCTCGGCCGAGACCGAGAACGTCCAGGGCGAAATGCAGAAGAAGCTGGACATCATCGCCAACGAGGTGCTGATCGAGGCCAACGAGTGGGGCGGCCACCTGGCGGCGATGGCCTCGGAGGAAATGGAGGGCATCTACGTGGTGCCCAACCGCTACCCCAAGGGCGAATACCTGCTGCTGTTCGACCCGCTGGACGGCTCCAGCAACATCGACGTCAACGTCAGCATCGGCACCATCTTCAGCGTGTTGAAGATGCCCGAGGGCGACCGCGGTGTCGACGAAGGCGACTTCCTGCAGCCCGGGCGCCAGCAGGTGGCGGCCGGCTACTGCGTCTACGGCCCGCAGACCACGCTGGTCCTGACCGTCGGCGACGGCGTCGCCATGTTCACGCTGGACCGCGAACAGGGCTCGTTCGTGCTGACCCAGGAGAACGTGCGGATTCCCGAGGACACCAAGGAATTCGCGATCAACATGAGCAACATGCGGCACTGGGACGCGCCGGTGCGCCGCTACATCGACGAATGCCTGCAGGGCAAGGACGGCCCGCGCGGCAAGGACTTCAACATGCGCTGGATCGCCTCGATGGTGGCGGACGTGCACCGCATCCTGACCCGCGGCGGCATCTTCATGTACCCGTGGGACAAGCGTGAGCCGGACAAGCCCGGCAAGCTGCGCCTGATGTACGAGGCCAATCCCATGAGCTGGCTGGTGGAACAGGCCGGCGGTGCCGCCACCAACGGCAGGCAACGCATCCTGGACATCCAGCCCAGGAAGCTGCACGAACGGGTGTCGGTGATCCTGGGTTCGAAAAACGAGGTCGAACGGGTGACGGGCTACCACGGCGCCTGAGGCGCCGGGACCGCCTCACTGCAGCAGCTTGCCGTCGGCGTCGATGCGGCGCACCTCGCCGAGCTTGAGCGCGCGGATCGCGCCCTCCACCTTGCTCATGTCGCCGACCACCACCCACACCATGTGGGCCGGCGTGATGACGCGCGCCGCCACTGCATTGGCCTCGCCGGGCGTCAGCGAAGTGACGGTCTGGGTGAAAGTGTCGTAGTAGTCCTCCGGCAGCTTGTACTGCAGGATGTTGGCGTAGGCGTTGCTCAGCTGGCCTGCGGTCTCGAAGGTCCCGGGCAGGCCCAGCGTCTGCCGGTCCTGCGCCGCCTTCAGTTCCTGCGCGTCGATCGGCCGGCCGCCGGCGATGCCGGCGTATTCGCGCGCCAGCTCCTGCAGCGCCTCGCCGGTCTTGTCGGTCTGCACCGGTGACCGGCTGATGTACGGCCGCTGGCCGAGCGCGGGCATGATGGTGCTGTTCACGCCGTAGGACCAGTGCTTGTCCTCGCGCAGGTTCATGTTCATGCGCGAGCTGAAGCTGCCGCCGAAGATGTCGTTGACGATCTGCTGGCGCACCAGGTCCTGGGGCGCGACCGGCTGCGCCAGCTGGGCGCCGTAGATCACGCTCTGCTGGGCGCCGGGGCGGTCCATCAGGTAGACCACGGACTGCGGCGGCGGCGGCACCGCCGCCAGCTGCTTGGCCGGCGTGGGGCCGGCCTGCCAGCCGCCGAAGGCGCGCTCCAGCAGCGGCGTCAGTTCGGCCAGCGTGGTGTCCCCCACCACCAGCAAGGTGGCGTTGTTCGGGCGGAACCAGGTCCGGTGGTAGCCGGCCAGGTCCTCGCGCGTCATGCGGGACACCGCCGCTTCGGTGCCGGTGCCGCTGGCCGGGCTGGCGTATGGGTGGCCCGGGCCGTAAAGCAAGGTCGGCAGCACCCGCATCGCCATGGTCAGCGGATTGGCCTTCTCGCGCTGGATCGCCGCCACCTGCTCCTTGCGCACCCGATCCAGCTCGTTGCCGGCGAAGGCCGGATGCAGCACCACGTCCGCATAGACGGCCAGGGCCTGCGGCAGCGTCGCCTTGAGCGTGTTCAGGTTGACGAAGGCGCCATCGAGGTTGGCGGCGGTGGACAGGGTGGCGCCCAGCGACTCCAGCTCGCGGGCAATGGCCATCGCGTCGCGGCTGGTCGTGCCCTCCTCCATCATGCGCAGGGTCAGGCTGGTCAGGCCCGGCTGCTGCGGCGGGTCGGCCGCGTGGCCGCTGTCCACCAGCAGCGACAGGTTGACCACCGGCGCGCTGTGGCTCTCCGCCAGCACCACCTTCAGTCCGTTGGCCAGCGTGGCCCGGTGCATCGGCGGCAGCTTGAGCGTCTCCGCCTTGCCCATGACCGGGCCCTTGCTGCGGTCCAGCGCTTCGGGCGTCGCCGCCGGCGCGCCGAAGGGCTTGATCGTCAGCACGTAGTCGCCGTCGCTGAGCCAGTCCTTGACCGCCTGGTGCACCGCCGCCGGCGTGGCCGCCTTGATCCGCTGCAGGTAGGTCTTGTAGCAGTCCGGATTGCCGGTGTAGGTCATGCAGGCCGCCAGCAGGTCGCTCTTGCCGCCGAAGCCGCCGACCCGTTCCGTGATGCGCGCGAAGCGCGCCAGGATCACGGTACGGGCCAGCTGCAGTTCGGCCGCGTCCGGGCCGGTGCGCAGCAGCCGGTTCAATTCCTCGCCGGCAGCCGCTTCCACCTGGGCCGGGTCGCCGCCCGGGCGCACCGTGAGCGTGAGGTCGAACACGCCGGCGATCTCGTCCACGTCGTTGGAGGCGGTGGCGCTGGTGGCGATCTGGTCCTTGTAGACCAGGCGCTGGTACAGCCTGGAGGTCTTGCCGCCGCCGAGCACCTGGGCCGCCAGGTCGAGCAGCGGCTGCTGCGGCGTGTTGGCGCCGGGCACGTTCCAGATCCGGTACACCCGGGCCTGCGTCACACGGTCCTGCGCCACCCCGCGCTGGGTTCCGCTGCGCTTGGCGATCCAGGCCTGGGGCCGGGCCAGCGGCGGGCCGGGCGGGATGTCGCCGTAATATTTCTCCACCTTGGCGCGGGCCACCTCCGGCGTGATGTCGCCGGCCAGCACCAGCACCACGTTGTTGGGGCCGTAGTAGGTGCGGAACCACTGCTGCACGTCGGCCATCGAGGCCGCGTCCAGGTCCTTCATCGATCCGATCACCGGCCAGGAATAGGGGTGGCCCGGCGGATAGAGGTTGGGCGGCAGCAACTCGCGCAGCAGGCCGTAGGGCTGGTTCTCGCCCTGGCGCTTCTCGTTCTGCACCACGCCGCGCTGCAGGTCCAGCTTCTTCTGGTCCAGCACGCCCAGCAGGTGCCCCATGCGGTCGCTCTCGGCGAACAGCGCGTAATCGAGCATCGAGGTCGGCACGTTCTGGAAGTAGTTGGTGCGGTCGTTGCTGGTGGTGCCGTTCAGGCTGGTGGCGCCGACGCCGCTCATGGCCGACAGATACGGGACCTGGTTGAAGTTCTCGCTGCCGCTGAACATCAGGTGTTCGAACAGGTGGGCGAAGCCGGTCTTGCCGGGCGTCTCGTTCTTGGAGCCGACGTGGTACCAGGTGTTGACGGCCACCACCGGCAGCTTGTGGTCCTCGTGCACCAGCACCGTCAGGCCGTTGGGCAGCACGAACTTGGTGTACGGGATGTCGGGGATGGCAATGTCCGGCTGGCTCCAGGCCGGCGGCGCCGCCAGCGCCAGCACGGCAGCGAGCGGGGCGATGAGTCGATGCAGGATGGTCATGGCTTGCTTTCGTTGCGGGCGGCGATCCATTCGTCGATCAGCTTGTCCAGGGTGTCCAGCGGCAGCGCGCCGTGGTCGATCACCGCGTTGTGGAAACGGCGCAGGTCGAAGCGCTCGCCCAGCCGCGCCTTGGCGCGGTCGCGCAGCTCGTCGATCTTGAGCTTGCCGATCATGTAGCCCAGCGCCTGGCCGGGGTAGGAGGTGTAGCGGTCCACTTCCGACGTCACGAAGGCGCGCTCGAAGCCGGTGCGTTCGACCATGAAATCGATGGCCTGCTGCCGCGTCCAGCCCAGGTGGTGGATGCCGGTGTCCACCACCAGCCGCGCCGCGCGGAAGGCCTGGAACTGCAGGTGGCCGAACAGCGCGTACGGGTCGTCGTAGATGCCGATCTCGCGCCCCAGCGTCTCGGCGTACACCGCCCAGCCTTCGACGAAGGCGGTGTAGCCGCCGTTGCGCCGGAACTGCGGCAGCGAGCCCAGTTCCAGGGCCCGCGCGATCTGCAGGTGGTGGCCGGGCACCGCCTCGTGCGCCGCCAAGGTCGCCATGCGCCACACCGGGCGGGTGCGCCAGCCCAGCGCGTTGGCGTTGAAGTAGCCGGCGCGGCTGCCGTCCAGCGCCGGGCTGTCGTAATACTCCGCGGCGTCAGGGCCGGCAAACTCCGGCATCGCCCGCACGCCGTAGGGCGCGCGCGGCAGTTCGGCGAACAGGCGCGGCAGCTCCGCGTCGATGCGCTTGGCGATGTCGCGGTAGCCGGCCAGCAGGGCCTGCGGGCCGCTGTGGAAGAACTTCGGGTCGGTGTTGATGTAGTGGACGAACTGCGCGAAGTCGCCGGCGTAGCCGGTGCGGCGCATCGCCGCCTCCATCTCGCCGCGCAGCCGCGCCAGCTCGCGCAGGCCGATCTGGTGGATCTGGTCGGCCGGCAGCGCGGTGGTGGTCTGGTGGCGCACCACCATCGCGTAGACGCGGTCGCCGTCCGGATAGCCGCGCATCGCGCCATCGGCCGGGGCGCGCGGCAGGTACTCGTCGACCACGAACGCGCGCAGCTTGCGCAGCGCCGGCAGCACGTCGCGCTCGATCGCGGCCCGGCCCTCGGCCTGCAAGGCGGAGCGCTCGGCCGGCGCGATCTCGCTGCCCAGCTTCAGGAACGGCGCGTAGAACGGGCCGGCCGCCACGTCGGCGGGCAACTCGACGTCGATCTGCGCCACCACCCGCTCGAGCACCGGCCTGGAGGCCACCCAGCCCAGCGCCATCCCGCGCCGCAGGTTGTCGATCTCCTGGTCGATCTGCCGCGGGTAGGCCGCGATCCGCCGCAGCATCTGCTCCACCTGGCGCCGGTCCTGCACCGGACTGGCCTTGAGCAGTTCGGCAAAGCCCGACTGCACGCCGCCCAGCGCGCCCAGGGTGAGGCTGCGGTAGCCCGGGAAGGCCTGTGCCTGCGCCTGTCGCTCCATGTCGCCGATGAACAGGTCCAGCGAGACCCGGTCGGTGGCGTCCAGCGCGTCGCGCGGAATCGCCCTGGCCTCGGCCAGCCAGCCCAGCACGTGGCGGTCGTAATCGGCGATCGCCGCGGCCGACCGGTCCGCCAGCAGGTCGTTGTAGCGCAGGTCGCCGCGGGTGGTGCTGTCCTCGGGGAAGCGGCGCGACACGTCTTCCCACTGGCGGTCGAACAGTGCGTGCAGGGCGCGCGCCGGACCCGGCTGGACCTCCGCGGCGCCGGCGCCGGCGCCGGCGCCGAGCGACAGGGCCAGTGCCAGCCCGGCCAGCAGCATGCGCAGGCTCACGGCGCCACCTCGCCGGCCTCCATCAGCGCCGCCGGCGGCGCCCCCTGCCAGCCGCGCGGGATCGCGGCCAGCAGCTGCTGGGTGTAGGGATGGCGCGGATTGGCGTAGACCTCCTCGGCGCTGCCGCGCTCGACGATCTCGCCCTTGTTCATCACCAGGATGTCGTCGGCCATGTACTTCACCACCGCCAGGTCGTGGCTGATGAAGACATAGGTCAGGCCGAATTCCTCCTGCAGGTCCAGCAGCAGGTTCAGCACCGTGGCCTGCACGCTGACGTCCAGCGCGCTCACGCTCTCGTCGCAGACGATGATCTCCGGCTGCATGGTCAGGCAACGCGCGATGGCGATACGCTGGCGCTGGCCGCCGGAAAATTCGTGCGGATACTTGCCGAAGGCGGCTGCCGGCAGGCCGACCTTCTCCAGCCAGCCGAGCGCCAGCCGGGCGCGCGCGTCATCGTCGGCGCCGATGCCGTGGATGCGCATCGGCTCCATCAGGATCTGGCCGACGGTGAAGCGCGGGTTCAGGCTGGCGTAGGGGTTCTGGAAGATGATCTGGATGCGGCGCCGGTAGGGCCGCATCGACGCCGCGCCCAGCGTGGCGAGGTCGGTTCCCTCGAACATGATGGTGCCGCCGGTGGCATCGGTCAGCCGCGTCAGCATCATGCCGAGCGTGGTCTTGCCGGAACCGGATTCGCCCACCACGCCCAGCGTGCGGCCCTTGCGCAGCGTGAAGTCCGCCAGCTTGACGGCGTCGATGGTCTTGTGGCGGAACAGGCCGTCCTTGAGCCGGTATTCCTTGCGCAGGCCCGCCACCTCGATCAGCGCCGGCCCGCCGGCCGGTACCGAGCGGCGCTGCTCGCCGCTGACCGGCTTGTTGCCCATGATGTCCTCGATCACCGGCAGCCGGCGCGGCCTGGCGTCCAGCGGCGGGCGGCAGGCCAGCAGCGCCTTGGTGTAGGCATCCTTGGGCGCGCTGAAGATGTCGGCCACCGTGCCGGCCTCGCGCACGTCGCCGTTGCGCATCACGATCACGTTGCGGGCGATCTCGCCCACCAGCCCGAGGTCGTGGCTGATGAAGAGGACGCTCATCTTGTGGCGCTCCTGCAGCCGCGCCAGCAGGTCCACCACCTGGCGCTGCACGGTGACGTCCAGCGCCGTGGTCGGCTCGTCGGCGATCAGCAGCTTCGGTTCGCAGGCAATCGCGATGGCGATCATGACGCGCTGCTGCTGGCCGCCGGAGAGTTCGTGCGGGTAGGCATCCAGCCGCGCGCGCGGCTCCGGGATGCCCACTTCTTCCAGCAATTCCAGCGCGCGCTGGCGAGCTTGCCGCGCCGTCATGCCGGCGTGGATGCGAAGCACTTCGGCAATCTGCTCGCCGACGGTGAACACCGGATTGAGCGAACTCATCGGCTCCTGGAACACCACCGAGATGTCCTTGCCGCGCAGCTGGCGCATCTGCTCCGGCGAGACCTTCAGCAGGTCGGTGCCGTTGTAGAGGACCCGGCTGTCGACGCCGACTTCGGCGTTCTCCGGCAGCAGCCGCACGATGCTCATCGCGGTCACGCTCTTGCCGCTGCCGGATTCGCCAACCAGTGCAACCGTGGTGTTGGCGGGGATGTCGAAACTGATGCCGTGCACGGCCTCGAATCGTTCGGCGCCGATGCGGAACGCCACGCGCAGGTCGCGCACTTCAATCAAGGGGGTCATGGGGGATGGCGTTCCTATCGCAGTTTCGGGTCCATCGCGTCGCGCAGCGCATCGGTGAGCAGCGCGAAGGCGGTGACGAACGTCGCCATGAAGACCGTCGCGGCGGCGAGCTGCCACCACTTGCCCAGCACCAGTTCGGTCTGCGCCTCGGACAGCATGGTGCCCCAGCTGACCATGTCGATCGGCACGCCGAGCCCCAGGAACGACAGGATCACCTCCGCCTTGATGAACCCGACCACCAGCAAGCTCAGCTGCACCAGCACGACGTGGCTGATGTTGGGCAGGATATGGCCGAACATGCGCGCCATGTGGCCGGCGCCGATTGCCTCCGCCGCGCGGACGTATTCGCGCGTGCGGTGCTTCATGTATTCGGCGCGCACCAGCCGGTAGATGCCGGTCCAGCCCACCGCGCCGAGGATGATCACCACCGGCGTGATGCCGTTGGAGAAGGTCTTGGCCAGCGGCCCGGACTTGAACACCGCCGCCAGCGCGAAGATCAGCAGGATGTACGGCACCGACGTGAACACGTTGTAGACCCACTCGAGCAAGTCGCCGAGCTTGCCGCCGAAATATCCGGCCACCGCGCCCAGCACGGTGCCGATCAGCGTCGCCAGCAAGGCCGCCGCGATGCCCACCAGGATGGACACCTGCGCGCCCTTGATCGTCTTGGCCAGCACGTCGCGGCCGATCCGGTCGGCGCCGAACGGGCGGGTGGCCGCCAGGTGCACCACCACGGTCTGGACCTTGGCCGCGCGTTCGTTCCATTCGGCGTAGCGCGGCGCCAGCGGGTCGACGTCGGACAGGTCGACGTTCGGCGCGCGGGGCGCTTGCTTTTCGGCGATGACGCGCGGGTCGGCGCCGACGATCGTCGGCGGCGCGAACGGCTCGGCCACTTCGCGCTGCCAGTCGGCGCCGATGACGCCGGCCTGTGCCAGCAGCACCACCACCATGAATGCCAGCACGACCCACAACGAGATCATGCCGACCCGGTCGGTCCGCAGGCGGGCCCAGGCCTGGGCCCAGACACCGGGCGAGCGCGGCAGCACCGCCAGCGTGGCGGCGGTGGCAGGGAGCGGCACGGCGAGCAGGTCGCCGGCGACGGGCGGAACGGCGCTCACTTGAGCACCACCCGTGGATCGACGAATTTATACAGGACGTCGGTGATCAGATTGATGAGCATCGTGAGCGCCGCCAGGTAGATGGTGACCGCCTGGATCACCGGATAGTCGCTGCGGCCGACGGCCTGGTAGACCTCGCGGCCCAGGCCCGGCACCGAGAAGAACACTTCGATCAGGAAGGAGCCGATGAACACGCCCGGCAGCTGGGTGGCGACGTTGGTCAGGACCGGGATCATCGCATTGCGCAGCACGTGCTTGAACAGGATCGTCCGTTCGGGGACGCCTTTGGCACGCGCGGTGCGCACGTAATCCTGGCCGATCTCGTCGAGGAAAAAGCTGCGGTACAGGCGGGTGTCAGGGGCCAGGCTGACGAGCACCGCCAGCAGCACCGGCAGCGGCGCGTAGACCGTCAGGTTGGTCCACAGGCTGTGGCTCCAGCCCTGCACCGGGAACCAGCCCAGCCGGAAGGCGAACAGATACTGCCCGATGATCACGTAGACCAGGAAACTGATCGACAGCGCCACGGTCGAAATGATCATCACCAGCCGGTCGGTCAGGCTGCCGCGCACGTAGGCGACTGCCATCCCGGCGATGATCGACAGCCCGACCCCCAGCACCAAGATGGGGATCATGATGGTCAGGGTCGCGGGCAGCCGGGTGCGGAAGATGTTGGAGATCGCTTCGTTGGTGGCCCAGCTGCTGCCCCAATTGAAGGTGACCACCTTCCAGGCGAACAGCCCGAGCTGGTCCCACACCGGCCGGTTCAGGCCCAGCTGGTTGCGGATCGATTCCACCTGTTCGGCCGTGGCGTGCAGGCCGCCGAGGATTTCGGCCGGATCGCCGCCGAAATACCGGAAAAGCAGGAACACCAGCAGGATCACACCCGCAAGGGTCGGGATCATCTGCACGACCCGTCGCAAGATGTAGGAAAGCATCAAAGTCCTCACGGGCCGCGTCTGGCAGCCCGCAATTTAGGGAAACCGCTCGTGGCGGCACGCAAGGCGCAGATTATGCTTGCGCCTTCGCGATTCCAGATACTGGTGTTTTCAAGTATGACGAAACGATCCTGGGCGTGGGCCACAAGCCTGTGCCTGGCGTTGGGCGCCACCGCGCTTGCAGCCACGCCACCCCCCAATCCGCCGCCCGAAAAGGTGTTGCGCTACGCTTTTCCCGTCGCCGAAACCGGAATGGACCCGGCCCAGCTGTCGGACCTGTATTCGCGGATCCTGACGGCGAACATGTTCGATTCGCTGTACGGATACGACTACCTGATGCGGCCGGTGCGCGTTCGGCCGATGCTGGCCGACGGCATGCCGCAGAACTCCGCGGACTTCCGCACCTTCACCGTCCGCCTGCGACACGGCATCCTGTTCGCCGACGATCCGGCGTTCGGCGGCAAGAAACGCGAATTGACAGCGCAGGACGTGGTCTACACCTACAAGCGCGTCTTCGATCCGAAGGTCAAGAGCCCGAGCCTGAGCGACCTGGAGGAGCAGACCTTGCTGGGCTTGCCGGAACTGCGCAAGCAGGCCCAGGCCAGCGGCAAGTTCGACTATGACCGCGAGGTCGAGGGCCTGCGTGCGCTGGACCGCTACACGGTGCAGTTCAAGCTGGCCGAGTCGAGGCCGCGATTCATTCTCACGCTGGCCGACCCGGGCATCTACGGCATCGTCGCGCGCGAAGTCGTGGAAAAGTACGGCGACCAGATCATGGAACACCCGGTCGGCACCGGCCCGTTCGTGCTGCAGGAGTGGCAGCGTTCGTCCAAGCTCACCTTCGTTCGCAACCCGAATTACCGCGAGGAGCACTACAACGAGGAGGCGAGCCCCGACGACGCGTCCGCGCAGGCGATCTCCGCCAGGCTCAAGGGCAAGCGCCTGCCGATCGTGGACAAGGTGGTCGTTTCCATCATCGACGAGCCGCAACCGCGCTGGCTGTCCTTCCTGAACAACGAGCATGACCTGATGCAGGGGCTGCCTGCAAGCTTCGCGACCTACGCCATTCCGAACAACAAGCTGGCCCCCAATCTGGCCAAGCGCGGCATGCAGATGGATCGGCAGGTGAACTCCGATATCTCGCTGATGTACTTCAACATGGAAGATCCGCTGGTCGGCGGCTACACCCCCGAGAAGGTGGCGTTGCGCCGCGCCATCGGCCTGGGCTACAACAGCGAAGAAGCGGTGCGGCTGCCGCGCCATGGCCAGGCGATCGTGGCGCAGGGCTTGATCGTGCCCGACACATCGGGCTACGACCCTGCTTTCCGCTCGGAGATGGGCACCTTCGACCGGGGCCGCGCGATCGCCTTGCTGGACATGTACGGCTACACGGACAAGGACGGCGACGGCTGGCGCGACCAGCCCGATGGCAAGCCGCTGGTGCTGGAAATGAACACGCAGGGCAGTTCCGATTCCCGCGAGCTGGACGAGATTCTCAAGAAGAACATGGATGCCCTGGGCATCAAGGTCGAATTCAAGATCGGCAAGTGGCCCGAACAGCTCAAGGCGGCGCGTCCGGGCAAGCTGATGATGTGGCAACTGGGGTTTTCCGCCAGCAACCCGGACGGCGGCAACATCCTGCAGCTGGGCACCAGCAACCAGGTCGGCCAGCAGAACCTGGCCCGTTTCCGCAACGCGCAGTTCGACAAGTTGTACGACCAGCAATCGCTGATGGAGGACGGACCGGAGCGCAACGCCGTCATGAAGCAGGCGGTGAAGATCATGGTTGCCTACATGCCGTACAAGGTGGTGACCCACCGGATCGGCACCGACCTGATGCAGCCCTGGCTGATCGGGTACAAACGCCATCCGTATGCGCGCGAATTCTGGCGCTACGTCGACATCGACACCAGCAAGATCCCGAAATGACACCCAGGGCCACAAGCCCGCAACAAGGAAACGCATGCACGACAAGCGACCGACCCTCGGATTGCTCCTTTCATCGCTGCCGCTCTGGCTGGCCCTGGTCCTGCCGGCGCAAGCGGCGGTCATACCCCCCGGCACCCAGCTGCACCCGACCCAGACGCTGATCCGCAACAACGGCTCCGAGCCCGAGACGCTGGACCCGGCGCTGGCCGAATCGGTGGGCGCCAACAACCTGACCCGCGACCTGTTCGAGGCCCTGACGGCCAACGATTCGAACGGCAAGACGGTGCCGGGTGTCGCCGAAAGCTGGAAGCAGACCGACCCGGTCACCTGGGTGTTCAAGCTGCGCCAGAACGCCAAGTGGTCCAACGGCGACTCGGTGACCGCCCACGATTTCGTCTACGGCATCCGCCGCTTCGTCGATCCCAAGACGGCCTCCACCTATGCGTCGACCTTCGGCGTGTTCCTGGCCAACGGCAAGGATGTCGCCCTGGGCAAGAAGCCGCCGGTGGAGATCGGCATCAAGGCCATCGACAAATACACGCTGGAGGTAAAGACGGCGTTCCCGGTCAGCTTCCTGCCCAGCCTGATGTCCAACAACAACCTGGGCCCCGTGCACCAGGGCGCGCTGGAAAAATTCGGCAAGGACTGGACCAAGCCGGGCAACCTGGTGAGCAACGGCGCCTACGTGCTCAAGGCCTGGCAGGTGAACAGCAAGATCGTGCTCGAGAAGAACCCGATGTACTGGGACGCCAAGAACGTACAGCTGACGCAGGTCACCTACCTGCCGGTGGAAGACGGCAATGCCGACGTCAAGCTGTACGAGTCCGGCGAGAACGAGTGGGTCTACCAGCTGCCGCCCGGCACCTACGAGCAGTACAAGAAGCAGTTCCCCACCGAGATCCGCAACGCGCCGATGATCGGCCTGCGCTACTACTCCTTCCAGACCCAGAGCCCGGCGTTCAAGGACGTGCGGGTGCGCAAGGCGCTGTCGATGGTGCTGGACCGCGACATCCTGGCCCAGCGCATCACGGTCGACGGCCAGGCGCCGGCCTACGGCCTGATCGTCAAGGGCGTGGAAGGTGCCGACGTCACCCAGTACGACTGGGCCACCTGGCCGATGGCCAGGCGCGTGAGCGAGGCCAAGGCGCTGCTGCAGCAGGCCGGCGTCAAGCCCGGCACCAAGTTCACCTTCTCGTACAACACCAGCGAATACCACAAGAAGATGGCGATCTTCGCCGCCTCGGAGTGGAAGACCAAGCTGGGGCTGAACGTGGAACTGGAGGCGATGGAGTTTAAGGTGCTGCTCAAGAAGCGGCACGACGGCACCTTCGAGATGGCGCGCAACGGCTGGCTGGCCGACTACAACGACGCGACCTCCTTCCTGGCCCTGGTGCGCTGCGACTCGGACCAGAACAACAACTTCAACTGCAACCGCAAGGCCGAAGACCTGATCATCCAGGGCACGGCCCAGACCGACCAGGCCAAGCGCAAGGCGCTCCTAACCCAGGCGTCCCGGATGATCATGGAGGATTACCCCATCATCCCGCTGCTGCAGTATTCGCTGCCCCGGCTGGTAAAATCGTGGGTCGGCGGCTATTCGCTGTTGAATGCACAGGACCGGTTCCGCAGCAAGGACCTGTACATCATCAAGCACTGACCCGCCCCGCTCCCGCCCCCCGGTGCCGGTGCCACAAGCGCCGGTGCCCAGCCTGGTTCTACTCACATGTGGTCCTACACCTTCCGGCGCCTGCTGGCGACGATCCCTACCCTGCTGGCGGTCATCACCATCAGCTACATCCTGGTTCACGCCGCGCCGGGGGGCCCGTTCGACAGCGAACGGGTCGTGTCGGCGGCGGTGCTGGCCAACCTGCAGGCCAAGTACCACCTGGACCTGCCGCCCTGGCAGCAATATCTCTACTACCTCAACAGCCTGCTGCACGGCGACCTCGGGGCCTCGTTCCGCTATGCCGACTGGTCGGTGAACGACCTGGTGGCGGCGGCGCTGCCGGTCTCGCTGTCGATCGGCGGCATCTCGCTGTTGCTGTCCTTCGTGCTGGGCGTCGGCCTGGGCATCGCCGCTGCCCTGAAGCAGAACAGCGCGGCCGACTACGGCGTGATGCTGGTGGGCAACCTGGGCAGCGTGTTCCCGTCCTTCGTGATCGGGCCGGTGCTGGTGCTGGTGTTCGCCATCACCTTCAAGTGGCTGCCGGCCGGCGGCTGGGACGCCTTCGCCCCGCGCTTCATGATCCTGCCGATCGCGCTGCTGACCTTCATCAACGTGGCCACCATCGCCCGGGTGATGCGCGGCAGCCTGATCGAGGTGATGCACAGCAACTTCATCCGCACCGCGCGCGCCAAGGGCCTGCCGACCCGGATCGTGGTGCTGCGGCACGCGCTCAAGCCGGCGCTGCTGCCGGTGATCTCGGTGCTCGGCCCGCTGGCGATCGGCTCGATCACGGCGGCGCTGGTGACCGAGACGGTGTTTTCGCTGCCGGGCATCGGCAAGCTGATCGTCAACGGCGCCGGCAACCGCGACTACACGCTGGTGCTGGGGCTGGTGGTGCTGATCACGGTGCTGGCGGTCACGCTGAACCTGCTGGTGGACCTGGCCTACGCCGCGCTCGACCCGAAGATCCGGTACTAGGGCCCACCACATGCTATTTACCAGCCGCCGCCAGGCCGTCGCCGAATCGCTCGCGCAGGCGCCCCTGCAGATCCAGGCCGGGCGCAGCCTGTGGGCCGATGCCAGGACCCGCTTCATCCGCAACAAGGCAGCCCTGGCCAGCCTGGTAGTGCTGCTGCTGATCATCCTGGTCTGCCTGGCCGGGCCGGCGCTGCTGCCTTACGACTTCGACAGCGCCGACTGGGACGCGATGAAGGTGCCTCCGTCGTGGAGCGGCCCGCACTGGTGGGGCACCGACGAATCGGGCCGCGACCTGCTGGTGCGCTGCCTGATCGGCGGACGGATCTCCCTGATGGTGGGCCTGCTGGCCACCATGGCCTCGGTGGCGGTGGGCATCGCCTGGGGCGCGACGGCCGGCTTCATCGGCGGCCGCGTCGACAGCGTGATGATGCGGATCGTCGACATGATGTACGCCATCCCCTACCTGCTGATCGCCATCCTGCTGGTGACCATCCTGGGCCGGGAGTTCTACCTGGTGGTGCTGGCGATCACGGCCTTCTCCTGGATGGACATGGCGCGGGTGGTGCGCGGCCAGACGCTGTCGCTGCGGACCATGGAATTCGTCGAAGCCGCGCGCGCCATCGGCGTGCCGACCCGGCGCATCATCTTCTCCCACATCGTGCCCAACCTGCTGGGCATCGTCGTGATCTACACCACGGTGACGGTGCCGGGCGTGATCCTGACCGAGTCGGTGCTGTCCTTCCTCGGGCTGGGCATCCAGGAGCCGATGACCAGCTGGGGCGTGCTGATCGAGGACGGCACCAAGGTGATGGACGTGGCGCCCTGGATGCTGCTGTTCCCGGCGGCGCTGCTGTCGATCACGCTGTACTGCTTCAACTTCATCGGCGATGGCCTGCGCGACGCGCTGGACCCCAAGGAGCGCTAGCCATGTCTGCAGTGCCAGCTTCCAAACCGCTGCTCGAGGTCGACGACCTGAGCGTCCGGTTCAAGACGCCCGAGGGCGAGATCACCGCCGTCAACGGCCTGAGCTTCGCCCTGGAGCGCGGCCAGACCTTCGGCATCGTCGGCGAGAGCGGCTCCGGCAAGAGCCAGAGCATGCTGGCGCTGATGGGGTTGCTGGCCAGCAACGGCCGCGCCGCCGGCCGCGCCCTGTTCAACGGCGAAGACCTGCTGGCGATGCCGGCGCAGCGCCTGAACAAGGTCCGCGGCAACCGGGTCGCGATGATCTTCCAGGACCCGATGACCTCGCTCAACCCGTACCTCACGGTGGAGCGGCAGATGACCGAGGTGCTGGAGCTGCACAAGGGCCTGACCCGGCGCAGCGCGCTGCAGCTGGCGATCCAGACGCTGGAGTCGGTGCGCATCCCGGACGCGGCGCGCCGCATCCGCATGTACCCGCACGAGTTCTCCGGCGGCATGCGCCAGCGGATCATGATCGCGATGGCGCTGCTGTGCCAGCCCGACCTGCTGATCGCCGACGAACCGACCACCGCGCTGGACGTGACGGTGCAGGCGCAGACCATGGCGCTGCTGCGCGACCTGCAGAACGAATTCGGCACCGCCATCATCCTGATCACCCACGACCTGGGCGTGGTGGCGGGCCTGTGCGACCAGGTGATGGTGCTGTACGGCGGCCGGATCATGGAGCAGGCCAGCGCCGAGAGCATCTTCTACCGGCCGACCCACCCCTACACCCTCGGCCTGCTGGGCGCGGCGCCGCGGCTGGAGCGGGACGAGGAAACGCTGGTCGCCATTCCCGGCGCGCCGCCCAACATGGCGCGGCTGCCCGCCGGCTGCCCGTTCAGCGAGCGCTGCGCCTTCGTGATGGACCGCTGCGTGAGCCAGCGCCCGCCGCTGGTGCCCAGCATCACCGATCCGGCGGTGCTGCGCGCCTGCCATCGGGACCCGCGCGAATGCGTGCCGGAACTGCTGCGGAGTCCCGCATGATCGCCGCCGACATCGTTGACGACAGCGCTGCCGCCGCGACTGCGGCAACCCGCGTGCCGCTGCTGTCGGTGCGGGACCTGCATGTGGACTTCAAGGTCCGCGCCGGCGGCTGGCCGTGGACGCCGGGCAAGACGCTCAAGGCGGTCAACGGCATGAATTTCGACGTCTATCCCGGCGAGACGCTGGGCGTGGTCGGCGAGTCCGGCTGCGGCAAGTCGACGCTGGCGCGCGCGCTGATGAACCTGGTGCCCTCGGCGGCCGGGCGCATCAGCTGGATGGGCCAGGACATGACGGGCGCCTCGCCCGCGGCCTGGCAGCAGGTGCGGCGCCACGTCCAGATGGTGTTCCAGGACCCGCTGGCCTCGCTGGACCCGCGCATGAACATCGCCCAGATCGTCGGCGAGCCGCTGCGCACCCACGAGCCGCAGCTGGCGGACGCCGAGGTACTGGCGCGGGTCAAGGCCATGCTGGTGCGGGTGGGCATGTCCGAAGCCCACCTGTACCGCTATCCCCACGAATTCTCCGGCGGCCAGTGCCAGCGCATCGGCATCGCCCGGGCGCTGATCCTCAAGCCGAAGCTGATCATCTGCGACGAGCCGGTGTCCGCGCTCGACGTCTCGATCCAGGCCCAGATCATCAACCTGCTCAAGGACCTGCAGCAGGAAATGGGGCTGGCGCTGATCTTCATCGCGCACGACCTGGCAGTGGTCAAGCATGTCAGCCAGCGCATCATGGTGATGTACCTGGGCAAGACCATGGAGCTGGCGGACAAGCGCCAGCTGTACGCCCACCCGCGCCATCCCTACACCCGGGCGCTGCTGTCGGCAGTGCCGGTGCCGGACCCGCGGCTGGAACGCGGCAAGGTGATCCAGCTGCTGGCCGGCGACCTGCCGTCGCCGATCGACCTGCCCCAGGGCTGCGTGTTCCGTTCGCGCTGCCCGAACGCCTTCGACAAGTGCGCGCTGGAAGTCCCTCCCCTCAAGCCCGTCGACGCCCTGACGCAGGCCGCCTGCTGGCTGTACTGAGGATTGGCGGCGGCATCGCCGCACCAGCCTCCTGCGGCAGCCTGTCGCTGCAACCGCCGCCCCATGAAAAAAGCGGCCCCGCTTGACGCGGGGCCGCTTTCACGTGAGCGCAGCGAACTGCGCGGGCATCAGAACTTGTAGGTGCCGCGCAGGTAGTACGCGCGCATCAACGGGGAAGCGTAGCGCGGGTCGAAGCCGACCTGGAAGGTGGCGGACTGCACGGTCGAAGGCGGGGCCTTGTCGAACAAGTTGCGCACGCCAGCCGTCAGCGTGAACTCCTTGCGCGGCGACCACGAGCCGTACAGGTCCCAGGTGGAGTACGCGCTGACGTTGCTCGTGCCGTCCTGGTCCAGGTAGCCCGACTTGTAGTGGTTGGCCACGCCGGCTGCCCACTGGCCCATCGACCAGTTGGCGGCAAGCGTCAGCTGGTTGCGGAACACGGGACCCGCGCCGGAATAGACGCCCACGTTCTGGATCCACTCGCCGTTCGGCTCGTTCTGGTATTCGTACTTGGCGACGTACGTTTCCTGCACGTGGAACGCGAAGTTGCCCATGCCGGTCTTCAGGCGGTAGTTGGCAGCCAGGTCGACGCCATTGGTGCGCACGCCACCGAGGTTGTCGTTGAGCAGCAGGACGTAGCCGCACTGCGGGCCGGGATTGGCCACCGTGTTGCACTGGCTGCCGTCCGTGGCCAGCGAGCCGTCAGGCGCGCGCACGAAATGCGAGGCGTACTTGCTCGGGTCGCCGAACACCGTGTTGTCCGAGATCGCGCCGATCGAGTTCTTCAGGCGGATCCACCAGAAGTCCACGGTCGCGTCGAATTCCTGCACCGGTTGCAGCACGAAGCCGAAGGTGGCACTGGTCGACTTCTCGGGCTGCAGCTTGGGGTTGCCGCCGGTGAGGGCCATGAACTGCGCTTGGCAATTGTCCGAACGCGCAACGCCGGCAACGGGGTTGCCGCCCGGGCAGCGGACCGGGTCGTTCCAGTTGTTCGCCGTGTTGGTGAACGTCTGGGCCGAGTTCAGCTCGAACAGCGACGGGGCCCGGAAACCGGTGGCCAGCGCGCCCCGCATCGCCCACTTGTCGCTCGGGGCGAACTTGGCGGACAACTTCGGGTTCAGCGTGCTGCCGAAATCGGGGTACTTGTCGTACCGCAGCGAGCCGGTGACTTCCAGCTGCTTGGTGACCGGGACGTTCAGTTCGCCATAGATCGCCCAGACGGTGCGTGCGCCCTGGTTGTTGGTCGCCGGGTCGAAACCGGTGCTCGAGACCACCTGCGAAGCGAAGTCCGAATTGGCCAGCTGCGTGTACTTCTCGTGCCGGATTTCGGCACCGACGGCGACCGCCGATTTGCGGCCGGCGCCGAACCAGTCGCCCAGCTCGCGGCTCAGGCGGGTGTCCAGCGCGGCAACCTCGCCCTTGGCGTCGAACAGCCGGCCGGTGGCCAGGGACGAGCCGAAGATGGCCTGTTCCGCCGGCGTGAGCGTCGGCGCGAAGGGATTGAGCAGGCCGGTCTTGACCGCATTGCGGATGATCGCGTCGTTGACATAGCCGCCGGTCAGGTCGTCTGTAGTCTTGATGGTGTTGTAGCTGAAGCCGGAGTTGTAGTCCCAGCCGGCCAGCGTGCCTTCCAGCGACGCAACGAAGCGCTGCTGGAAGGTGTTGCTCTCGTCGGCGCGCGGGCCGGCGGGAATGGTGCGGTAGCGCACTTTCACCGGCTTGGTCGGATCGATCGGTCCCTGGGCGGCCGTCGGGCCGGGGGTGATGCCGTTGCCGGGGTAGTACTTCGTGCCCGGGTCGATCGTCAATGCACCTTCCGGAACCGGCGCGATGTTGGTCGCCACCTGGGTCTTGGCCGCCATGTACTCCAGGTTCAGCATGTGGTCGCCCGGCAGCGCCAGGGTGCCCTTGAGCATGCCGGTGATGCGGTCGGTCTTCGGGATCAGGTCCACCCAGTTCCAGTACTTGTAGGCGCAGGTGACGCCGCCCGACGGGGCCTGGAATTGCTGGGTGCAGCCCGGAGCAAACGGGCTGGCCGTCGTGCCGCCTTGCGACCAGCTGCCGGGGAAGCCGGTCGGCGAGGTCTTGTTGCTGGTGGCGAACTGCGGCCGCTGCGGCGTGGTCAGGATGTCCTGGTGCTGGTAGTCGATGAAGCCGAAGATGTTCCACTTGTCCTCGGTCAGGTCGCCCTTGCCGAAGCCGGCGCTGACCTCGTAGGACTTGCCGCCTTCGTGCTGCGGGTTGGTGTATTCCGCGGTGATCTCGATGCCCTTGTAATCCTTCTTCGTGATGAAGTTGATCACGCCGCCGATGGCGTCCGTCCCGTACAGGGAGGAGGCGCCGTCGCGCAGGATTTCGATGCGGTCGATGGCCGCCAGCGGGATCGTGTTCAGGTCCGGCGCCGAGCTGTCGCCGGCACCGCCGATCGCCTGGTTGGCGATCCGGCGGCCGTTCAGCAGGATCAGCGTCTTGTTGGCGCCCAGGCCGCGCAGGTTGGCGAACGCGGCACCGCCGGTGACCGCGCCCACGGCCTGGCTGGTGCCAAGCAGGGTCTGGTTGCCGGAGATCGTGTTCATGATGTCTTCGACAGTGGTGTAGCCCTGTTGCCTGAGCTCATCCACCTTCATCACGGTGACCGGCAAGGCGGTCTCCGCATCGACCCGCTTGATTGCCGAGCCGGTGATCTCGACGCGCTGCAGGGCCGGCGCGGCGGTTTGCGCCGCGGCCCCGGTGGCTACCATCATCGTCGCGGTACCGCAAAAGGCCGTCAGCAATGCGCGGACGACGACTGTCTTCTTGAACCTGGTGGTTTCGGTTTTCATCTGTTCTCCAAACCAGTACCTGTCACGAAAAAGGCCGGAGGATCAACTCGCGGCCCGCATGGAAGGGATGTCATCCAGAAATCAGTTGAATTAATGGATGTCATCGCCAAGGTATAGGTTTTACACAAACGTCACATTTTCGTCACCAAGCTTTAACCCGCGGTTTGCCGTTTTGTGTCCGAAAAACATCGGACAACGGACAGGCGGCGGGCTTCAGTTGTCCACCTTGAAGACGAACTCCTGCGGGGCGAGCACATCGCCCGGTTCGCTGACGCATTTGTACTGGAGCATCGCGTTGCGCACGGCGGCGTGGAAGATCCGCGGTCCCGACAAAATGGTCACTTCCTTGACCACGCCGTCGCGGATCAGCGCCTGCGCCCGGACCACGCCTTCGGTCCCTTCCTGGATCGCCTTGCGGGGCATCTCGGGCTTGACCTGGGTCGGGCAGGCGATGCCGATCTCGGCCCGCCCGGTCGACGGCTTGGGCGCCGGCGGCGCCGGCGGCGCCGGCGGGGCGATCACCGGGGGCGCCGGCGGCGGCGTCGGCATCGAGACGATCGCCGGCGCGTTGGACACCGGAGGCGCGACCTCCGGCGGCGGCACGAAGGGCGGCGGCGGCGCCTCCACCTTCGGCGCCTGCGGCTCCTGCTTGACGATCTGCTTGGGCGGCGGCGGTGGCGGCGGTGGCGGCGGCGGAATGATCACTTCCTGGATCACCGCGGCTTCCAGCGGCTTCTTGATGATTTCCAGGCCCTTGCGGGCGGTCCCGGTAATCAGCGCCCACAGGATCACGATGTGCAGCAGGACCACGACGATCCAGCCGGTCAGGCGGCGGGACGGCTCGGTGCCGGGATACCGGCGTCGGTTCATGGTGGTGGCGCTCATTTGACGAACTGCTCACTGCCGATGACGGCGATCTTGGACAGGCCCTTGCGCTTGGACGTGGACAGCACGTTGGCAAAGACCGCATAGCTGCAGTCCTTGTTGGGCCGCAGGTGGATTTCGGGCTGCACCGGCTGCTGGGCCAGCAACGCCATCTTCTCTTCGAGTTCGGCCGCCGAGACCGGCAGTCCCTGCCAGTAGACGATGCTCTTCTCGTCGATGTCGATCTGCACCTTTTCAGGCTTGATCATGTCGCTGGGCGGAACGCCCACCGGCATCTCCAGGTTGACCGCGTGCAGCTGGATCGGGATGGTGATGATCAGCATCACCAGCAGGACCAGCATGACGTCGATCAGGGGTGTGGTGTTGATGTCCATCATCACCTCCGGATCGCCGCCGCGGCGCACCAGGCGCTGGGTTGACTTGCGCATGTGTTGGGATCTCTGTTCGCGCGGGGCGCGTTAGCCGCCCAGGGGCGGGGGTTCGGTGATGAAGGCCACCTTGGTGATCCCGGCGCGCTGGCAGGCGTACAGGATCTTGCCGACGCCTTCGTAGCTGGCGGCCAGGTCACCCCGGATCTGCACTTCGGGCTGCGGCTTGACCCTGGAGACGGTCTTGAGCTTGGTCACGAGGCCTTCCACGTCGGAGACGCGGGCGTCGTACCAGTAGATCCGGCCGCTCTTGTCGACCGAGATGATGATGTTCTCGGGCTTGGTCTCGCGAATCTCGACGCGCTCCTTGGGGAGCGAGACCGGGATCGAGGTGGTGACCACCGGAATCGTGATCAGGAAAATGATCAGCAGCACCAGCATCACGTCCACGAGGGGCGTGGTGTTGATGGCGGACATGACTTCGTCGTCGTCGCCGCTGGACGGGCCTACAGCCATCGCCATGGATTGCTCCTTGGGACCGGCGGCCGCTTACGCGGCCTTGCCGGCCGAGCCCAGGATCACGGCGTTGAGTTCGTCGCTGAACTCGCGCACTTCGTCCATCACCGCCTTGTTGCGGCGCGCCAGCCAGTTGTAGCCCAGCACCGCCGGAATCGCGACCGCCAGGCCGATGGCCGTCATGATCAGCGCCTCGCCCACCGGGCCCGCGACCTTGTCGATGGAGGCCTGGCCGGAGATGCCGATGGCGGTGAGCGCGTGGTAGATGCCCCAGACGGTGCCGAACAATCCGACGAACGGCGAGGTCGAACCCACCGTGGCGAGGAAGGCCAGGCCGCCCTGGGTGTTGGCATGCACGCGGTCCACCGCGCTGGTGATGCTCATGGGAATCCACTCGTTCATGGGGATGTGGCTCTTGAGCCCGCCATGGTCGGTGGTCGCCTGCGCGCCGGCTTCGGCGATGAAGCGGTAGGCGCTGTTCTTCTCCAGGCCGGACGCGCCGTCGCGGACGGTGCTGGAGCCCCAGAACTTCTGGTCCACAGTGCGGGCATGGCGCCCCATCTTGGTCTGCTCCAGCAGCTTGGTCACCATGATGTACCAGCTGCCGGCGCTCATGATGGCCAGCAGCACCAGCACCGAGCGGGCGATCAGGTCCGAGCCCTTCCACAGTGCCTCGATGCCATACGGGTTGTCCACGCTGTCGCCGTTCTTCTTGGCGGCTGCCGATGCCGGTTGTGCTGCGGGCGCCGCAGCAGCGGCGGGTTCTGCCGGCGCCGCGGGCGCTGCCGACGCCGCCGGTGCGGCGGGCTGGGCGTGCGCCACGGAGGCACCCAGGAAGGAGAAGCAAAGGAGTGCGGCGGCGAACGCTCGCGACAGGGAAGCGGGGAAAGCGGTACGCAAGATGGATCCTTCAATCAATGGTGGGGACGTGCGGCGACAAGCTGCTTGTGACAGCCCAGCCGCAAATCCAAGCCGGCGAGTATAGATTCTGTAAGCACCGGTTCTGGCTCAGGCGGGCGCCGCTCGTCTATCGTTTTCGATATCAGGGCTTACACCAAGGCGGGGCCCCGGGCGGCTTCCGCAGGTCGAGCTCGCAAGATCTGCGCCGGCCAAGGGCCCGTCGCATCCCGCTATAATCGAGGGCTGCAGAAAAACTATATGCCGGTGTAGCTCAGTCGGTAGAGCAGCTCATTCGTAATGAGAAGGTCGGGTGTTCGATTCATCTCTCCGGCACCACTTACAAAAAGCCCCTGACTGTCATGGTCAGGGGCTTTTCTCTTGGCGCAGCGCCATCCCGGACGGCGCCCGTTGGCAGTATTTCCGGGGCGGCGCCGAATTCTTGCTAAAGTGATTCAGGCACAGGCACAAGGGGAAGCGGTGATCTTCAGCTGGTTCGACACACGGGAAGTCAGGCAATTCGGCGCATCGCTGGCGAAATTCTTCATGGATGAAATGCCTGCCGATGCGCGGACCAAGGAGGCGAAGTTCGCTGCCAAGGCCGCCAAGACCATGCAGAAGGCGGCCAGGAAGCTGCAGGACTTCAAGGCCACCCACAAGCTCAACCCGTACAAGCGCGCCAAGCTGGCCAACGCATTCCTATGGGGGCTGCGCGACGCGAAGTGCCCGACGGCCTACGCCGACGAACTGACCGAGTGGCTCACCCTGCGGCTGTGACCGCCGCTCAGGACTGGCGCAGTTTGAAGTAGTCCCGCACCGAGCCGGCGCGCCCCTCCAGCACGTCCAGGTACTTCTGGAACTTTTCCACCTGCATCCGCACGCCGATCCGGGTCAGCTCCTTGCCTTCGAAGGACAGGCCCTTGTACAGGTCGCCGGTCAGCCACTTGCGGCCGAAATACAGGATGTCCCTGGCCTTCACGATCGACAGGTCGCGGTTGGTGGCGGTGGCCGACGCGGCCAGACCGTGCTCCACCAGCGCACCCGGGACGATGAACACCTTCCAGCCCCGGCTGCGCGCAGTGAAGGAATAATCCGCGTCCGAGCAGATGAAGCGCATGTTGCGGTCGAACACGCCGATCTCCTTGACCAGTTCGGTGCGGATCAGCATGCAGGCGCCGTTGGCCCAGAAGGTCTCGCGCGGGCTGGTGTAGTTGCGCAACTCGTCGCATTCGTGCACCCCGAGCGGGAATGCCTGGCGCGAGCCGCCCCATGTCACCGTCCTGGCGCCGCCCTCCCCGGCCCCGACCTGCAGCGGACAGGCGATGCCGCATTCCGGATTCCCCTGCATGAAGTCCAGCAGCCGGCGCAGGCAGTCCGGGTCGAGGTAGGCGTCCTGGTTGAGGACGAGAACGAAGTCCACGTCGGGGCGAAAGCAGTACTTGCGCATGCCCTCGTTGACCGCCGCCGTGAACAGGATGTTGTCGTCCGAGTTGTCCCTGACGAAGACGTCGCACGTCGCGCCGACCTGGGCCTCGAGTGCGGCAACGCACTTGCTGAGTTTTTCCGGGGCCCTGAAGTAGGGAATGATGACGGGGACTGGTGGCATGGGGGATCTGTGTTCTGTCGTGGGGAAGGAACGCGCGGCGGCCGCCGTCGCGGCGGCGCCCCACATTCTGGCCGATGGCCTTGCGTTTCTTGCTAAATTCGCGCTGCTGGCATTCGGCGTAAAGGGCTGCCCATGTTTTCCGGACTGTTCAAGAGGACGCGCAAGGCGTCCGCGCCCCAGGCTGCCGATGCCGGCCAGCAGTGGATCGGCCGGGGCAACACCTTGCTGGGAGAAGGCAAGGTGCAGGAGGCGCTGGATTGCTACCGCAACGCGATCGCGGCCGACCCCGCCAATGCATCCGCCCACGTCAACGCCGGCTTTGCCTTGCAGGCGCTGGAGCGACATGGCGAAGCCACGGACAGCCTGCGGCAGGCCGCGGCGCTGGACCCGCAGAACCCGGACGCCCGCTATCTGCTCGGCGTGTCGCTGGCCGCCGTGGCGGACTTCGCCGGCGCGGCCGACAGCTTCCAGTCGGCCGTGCGCCTGAACCCCGGCTTCGCCTTCGCCCATGTCGGCCTGGCCAAGGCGCAGGAACAGCTGGGCCGGCCGCGCGAAGCGGCCCAGAGCTACGAGCACGCGATCGCCAGCGACGGCGACCTGGCCGAGGAAGTCGGCATGGACCTCGCGCGGCTGCTGGTCGATCTGCAGTCGTGGGACGCGGCGCTGTCGCGGCTGGAGCGGGTCAGCCCCGAGCGGCCGCGCTGGAGCGCACTGCGCGCCGCAGCGCTGCATGGGCGCGGCGACAGCGCGCAGGCCCTGCAGGCGCTGGACGAGGCGCTGCGCAGCAATCCGCAGGACCTGTCTGCGCTCCATACCCGGGGCAACGTCCGCTTCGCGCTGCAGCGCTATGGCGAGGCGGTGGCAGACTTCGAAGCCGTTCTTGCGCAGCAGCCGGATGTGCCGGAAGTCCTGTCCAACTGCGGCGTGGCGCTGCAGAAGATGGGAGAGCGGACGCGGGCGCGCGCCCTGCTGGAAAGGGCCGTGCAGCTGCGCCCCGATTACGGCAACGCTCATTACAACCTCGGGACCTGCCTGCTGGAGCTGGGCGAGTGCCGGGCCGCCCTCGCATGCGCCGAGCGCGGCCTGGCCTTGCGGCCCGACGACGCCAACCTGCACTGGAACAAGGCAGTCGCGCATTTCCTGCTCGGCGAGCTGGGCCAGGCCTGGCCGGAACACGAATGGCGATCGAGCGCACCGGTGCTCGGATTGCGCTCCACGACGGCGCCCGGGGGCAAGCCGAAGTGGACGGGGCGCGAGGAGATTGCCGGCAAGACGGTCCTGCTGACGGCGGAACAGGGGCTGGGCGACACGATCCAGTTCGTCCGCTATGCGCCCCTGCTCGCACAGCGCGGGGCGAAGGTCCTGCTGCGCCTGCCCCAGGTGCTGGAACCCTTGTTCCATGACATGGGCCCGGGCTGCGCCATCTCGCCGGACGCAACGGCCTGGCCGGAGCACGACTTCCAGTGTCCGCTCCTGAGCCTGCCGCACGCGTTTGCGACGCAGCTCGAGACGGTGCCCGCCAACGTGCCCTATCTGCGCAGCGAACCAAACCGCCGGGAGCTGTGGCAGCAGCGGCTGGGCCCGAAACACTCCACGCGCGTGGGCCTGGTCTGGTCCGGCAACGCCGCCCACAAGAACGACGCCAACCGCTCCATTCCCTTGCGCGCCATGCTCGAGTGCCTGCCGGCCGGCCTGCAGCTGGTGAGCCTGCAAAAGGAGCTGCGCGCCGGCGACGCGCAGCTGCTGGCGCAATTCGGCGTGCTCCATGTCGAAGACCGGATCGACACGTTCGCGGACACCGCGGCCCTGGTGGACCTGATGGACCTGGTCGTCAGCGTCGACACCAGCGTCGCCCACCTCGCCGGCGCCATGGGCAAGCCGCTCTGGCTGCTGCTTCCCTGGCTGCCCGACTGGCGCTGGATGTGGCGCCGCGAGGACAGCCCCTGGTATCCCACGGCGCGGCTGTTCCGGCAGGGCGAAGAGCGCAACTGGAACGAGGTGCTGGTGCGCGTCGGCGCGGAAAGCGCAGCGTTTGCGGCGGCTCCTGCGGGCCGCTTCTCCACCTCGTCCGGAACCCCATGATCTATTCCGTTGCATCGATCTGCGCCGGCGCTTCTTTGGGCGCGCTGCTGCGATGGTTCCTGGCCGGGCGCTTCAACCCCGCCCATCCCTTCCTGCCGCCCGGCACGCTGGCGGCCAACCTGCTGGGCGGCTACCTGATCGGGGTGGCGATCGCGCTGTTCGCGGCGCTGCCGGACCTGTCGCCGCAATGGCGGCTGTTCGTGGTGACCGGCTTCCTCGGCGGCCTGACCACCTTCTCCACCTTCTCGGCGGAAGTGGTCACGCAGCTGCAGCAGGGCCGCCCCGGCTGGGCGCTGGCCGTTGCTGCACTGCACCTGGCAGGCTCGTTCGCGCTGACCGCGCTGGGCATCGCCACCGTCGGCTGGTTGCGGCCCTAGGAAATCGGCCTAGCTCGTCCTCATCAATGGCTTAGGCCGAGACCCGCGGCCCGCCGCACACTGCGGCAATGCTTCCGCTGTTCTCGATCGCCTCCCGATGACCCGTCCCCTCCAACGACTCGTGGGCTGGGCCCGCCGGATCGTCAAGCGCAGGTGCGACCCGTTCCGCGCCACCGAAGTCATCGACCCGGCCGGCGAGGACGACCAGCTGATCTACCGCCTGCGGCGCTGGCCCAAGCTGCCTTCGGCCAGCATGACGACCCATGTCTCGCGGGCGCTGTCGATCATGAGCACGCGGCCGGTCAACCGGCGCTGGCTGCTGAACAACTCCAGCCTGCAGGTGCATGAAGTCGACAGCATGCTGCGCCACCTGGTGGAGCAGGAAGCGGTCGAAGTGACCGACGCCGCCAAGTACCGGTCCCATACCAGCACGGCGTAAGCGCGCTCAGCCTGGCCGCGGCGCCGGCGGCAGCGGGCTCTTGCGGGCCGCCATCCGGTCTACCAGCTTCTGCATGTTGGACAGCGACACCAGGTGCATCGAGACCATGTGCATGTCGCCGGAGCGGAACAGCGACAGCACCGTCGCGTCCGGCAACGCCAGCAGCTTCTTCTCGTCGACGATCAGCAGCCCGTTGATGGTGAAGCTGCGGCCGTCGACCAGGTCGGCCTTGGCGTTCATTTCCACCAGCAGCCCGGCCTGCTCCAGCCGCTGGCAGAACGCCTCGGTGCGCAGGTACTCGGCCTGGTAGCGGCGCAGGAAATCGAGCGCGTTGTGCAGGAAGGGCGTGTCGTTGCCCGCGGCGTCGAACAGCGCTTCGCCTTCGGCCTGATTGAGGCCGTCGAAGGCCTCGTCGACGCACACCGCCATCTCCTGGCGGCCCGGCAGCTCCGCCAGCACGAACGGATAGCGCCGCACGAACGCGGGAACATAGGCCGCGTCCCACTTGCCATCCGCATCCACGAACAGGTTCTCGTGGCTGCGCAGCCCCAGCATCGCCACCGGCACCGTCCGGCCGCCGGCGACGCGCGTGAACACGATGGCGAATTCCTTGCAGGCCTCGTTGAACTCGACCCCGGCCAGGTACAGCGAGTTGGCCTTGCCGGCGAAGCCGAAGCTGGCGGTGGCCCGGACCTTGAGGTTGCGGTGCTTGTCGCGATCGAGCGTCACCGGCTTTTCGTAGTACACCGCATCGGACATGGATCTCGCTCCCTGGATCTCAGGCCTGGCTCATGGCCGCCGCCTGTTCGGCGCTTTCGCGCGGCCGGTGCGACGCCAGCACCTTGTCGATGCGCCGGCCGTCCAGGTCCACCACCTCGAACAGCCAGTCGCCGCATTCGATGCGCTCGCCCACCTGCGGCAGGTGGCCCGACAGGGCCAGTAGCAGCCCGGCCACCGTGTTGTAGCGGCCGCGCGCCTCCTCGGGCAGGTCCCTGATCTCCAGCCGCGCCTTCAGTTCGGACACCGGCATCAGGCCATCGAGCAGCCAGGAGCCGTCCTCGCGCCGCGTCGCCCAGGCGTCGGCCTGCGCGCCGGGCTGCAATTCGCCGGTGATGGCCTCGAGCAGGTCGTGCGGGGTCATCAGGCCCTGCACCACCCCGTATTCGTCGACCACGAACACCATCCGGGCCGAGCGCTGGCGCAGTTGCTCCAGCAGTTCCATGCCGCTGAGCGTTTCCGGCACGAACAGCGCCGGCTGCGCGTGCGCGCTGACCGGACCGTCATGCTCCGGGCCCAGGTGCAGCAGCTGCGCCACGCTGGTCACGCCCACCACGTCGTCGAGCGAGCCGCGGCAGACCGGATACCAGGAATGGGAGCCGTCGCGGCCGGCCTGGCGCAGGCAGTCGGCCACCGGCGTGCCGGCCTCCAGCCAGTCGATGTCCGAGCGCGGCACCATCATCGAGGTCAGCGGCCGCTCGTCCAGGTCGAACAGGTTGCGCACCATCTGGCGCTCGTGCTGCTCGATGACGCCGGCGTCCACGCCCTCCTCCAGGCTGTGCTCGATCTCTTCCTCGGTCATGCCGCGGGTCTGGGTGGTGTCGATCCGCAACAGCAGCAGCGTGCCCTGGGTGGTCGCCGACAGCAGCTTGACGAACGGGCCGGCCGCCCGCGCCAGCCAGGCCATCGGCCGCGACACCCACACCGCCACCGGCTCCGGATAGAGCTGGCCGATGCGCTTGGGCACCAGCTCGCCGAAGATGATGGTGACGAAGGTGATCGCCGTCACCACGAGGGCCGTGGCCGCGATCGCTGAAGGCCGCTCGGCGATGCCGAAGGTGCGCAGCCAATGGGCCAGCTTGTCGCTGAAGGCCGCCTCGCCGACGATGCCGTTGAGGACGCCGATCGAGGTGATGCCCACCTGCACGGTGGACAGGAAGCGGGTCGGGTGATCGAGCAGCCGGAGCGCCGCGCTGGCGCCGCCATTGCCGGACTCCGCCAGCGCCAGCAGGCGGGCCTTGCGGCTGGACGCCAGCGCCAGCTCCGACATCGCGAAGACGCCATTGAGCAGGGTGAGCAGCGCGATCAGCAGATAGTCCATGGAGGGCCGGGAGAGACAAACACGCTTTGACTTTACTTGATCGGACGCCGGCGCAAGCACAATCGCGCCATGGCCACCTTCCTCATCGGCGACGTGCAGGGCTGCGATCCGGCGCTCGCGCGCCTGCTGCAGGAGATCGGCTTCTCACCCAGCCGCGACACGCTCTACCTGCTGGGCGACCTGGTCAACCGGGGCCCGGATTCCGCCGGCGTGCTGCGCCGCGTCATGGCGCTGCAGGGCTCGGCCCACTGCCTGCTGGGCAACCACGACCTGAGCCTGCTGGCGGTCGCCCACGGGCTGCGGGCGCCGCACCGCAACGACACGATGGACGGCGTGCTGCGCGCACCCGATCGCGAGGCGATGCTCGACTGGCTGCGCCACCAGCGGATGGCGATCCGCGCCGGCGGCTGGCTGATGGTGCATGGCGGCGTGCTGCCGCAGTGGGACGAGGGGCAGGTGCTGCGGCTGGCCGGCGAGCTGGAGGCGGTGTTGCGCGGCCCGGGATTGGTGGACTTCCTGTCGGCGATGTACGGCAACGAGCCGGCGCGCTGGGACGATTCGCTGCAGGGCGCGGACCGCATGCGGGTGATCGTCAATGCCCTGACCCGGCTGCGCTTCTGCACGCCGGACGGCCGGATGGACCTGAAAGCCTCGGGCGGCCCCGGGGACGCGCCGCCGGGCTACCTGCCCTGGTTCGAGGTGCCGGGGCGCAGGACCGCGGGCGTGCCGATCGCCTTCGGCCACTGGTCGACGCTGGGTTACCTGCAGCGGCCCGACCTGCTCTCGCTGGACACCGGCTGCGTGTGGGGCGGCTGCCTGTCGGCGCTGCGGCTGGCCGAAGCGGGCGTGGACCAGGAGCTGATCCAGGTGAAGTGCGAGCAGGCCCAGCGGCCCGGCGAGTAGAGCCGGCGCCGCTGCGAAACGGTCAGGCCTGTTCCGGCTTGAACAGCGCCGCCACCTTGCGCTTGGGCTTGATGTTGGCGGAGATCTTCGACGTGGCGGCGCGGGTGCTGCTTTCCCACGCCGGCGCAGCATCGGCCGCCGGCGGCTGGTAGGGCTGGTCGAAGAAGGGATCGCGCGACACCGCGGGCGAGCGGAACTCGCGCTGCGGACGCGCAGGCCGTTCGCGCTCCGGCGGCGGCGCATCGAGCACGTCGCGCGGGTCGCCCAGC
Source organism: Caenimonas terrae (assembly GCF_042655405.1). Classification (NCBI taxonomy): domain Bacteria; kingdom Pseudomonadati; phylum Pseudomonadota; class Betaproteobacteria; order Burkholderiales; family Comamonadaceae; genus Caenimonas; species Caenimonas terrae. Next base: position 1,031,170 of record NZ_JBHSMF010000006.1, read on the forward strand.
TCGCCGGCTTCGCGCCAGGCGCGGCGGCCGTCGTTGATGCGGCCGCGCGGCTTGTCTTCCTCGTACTCGATGGCCTCGAGCTCGATCTTCTTCTTCAGCAGCTTTTCCAGGTCGGCGACCAGCCGGCCGTCGCTGTTGGAGACGAAGGTGACGGCCAGGCCCGAGGCGCCGGCGCGGCCGGTGCGGCCGACCCGGTGCACGTAGTCTTCGGCGTTGAAGGGCACGTCGAAGTTGAACACCGCCGGCACGTCCTTGATGTCCAGGCCGCGCGCCGCGACGTCGGTCGCCACCAGCAGGTCGACTTCGCCCTTCTTGAACGCTTCCAGCGCCTTGAGCCGCTCGTCCTGGCTCTTGTCGCCGTGCAGCGCCGTGGTCTTCATGCCCTCGCGCTCCAGCGAGCGCGCCAGCCGGGCGGCGCCCAGCTTGCTGTTGACGAACACGAAGGCCTGGTTCAGGCCGCGCTGGCGCACGATCTGGCGCAGCGCGCGGCGCTTGTCGTCGTCGTTGACGCTGTAGAAATGCTGTTCGACGGTGGACGCCGTCTCGTTCGGGCGCGCCACCTCGATCGTCACCGGGTCGTTCAGGTAGCTGCTGGCCAGCCGCTTGATTTCAGGCGAGAAGGTGGCAGAGAACAGGAGCGTGGTCCGCTGCTTGGGCAGGTACGACAGGATGCGCTGCAGGTCCGGCAGGAAACCGATGTCCAGCATCCGGTCGGCCTCGTCCAGCACCACGTATTCCACCTGGTTCAGGACCGCGTTCTTGGCCTCGATGTGATCGAGCAGGCGACCCGGCGTGGCGACCAGCACCTCGACGCCGCGCTTGAGCTCCAGCGTCTGCGGCTTCATGTCCATGCCGCCGAACACCACCGCGCTGCGCAGGTTGGTGTACTTGGCGTACAGCTTGACCTGCTGTGCCACCTGGTCGGCGAGTTCGCGCGTGGGCAGCAGGACCAGCGCCCGCACGGGATGGCGCGCCGGCGAGGTCGAGGCGTTCTCGTGTTTGAGGAGGCGCTGCAGCAGGGGCAGCGAGAACGCCGCGGTCTTGCCGGTGCCGGTCTGGGCCGCCCCCATCACGTCCTTGCCGGTCAGGACGACCGGAATGGCCTGGGCCTGGATGGGGGTCATGGACTCGTAGCCCATTTCGGCGACGGCGCGCGAAAGGGGCTCGGCCAGCGAGAGGTTGGAAAAGGATGCAGTCATCTGAGCCTTCTATTGTCTCATTGACTGCCTCCCCTTGCCGGACAGCCCGCAAATGGCGCGGGCCGGCCCCTTGCGGGCTGTTACAGATTGCCGGCGCCGAAGGTGTCGCAGGCCTTGACGCTGCCGGTCTTCAGGCCGGTGCTGAACCAGTGCTGGCGCTGGGCGCTGGTGCCGTGGGTGAAGCTTTCCGGCACCACGGCGCCGCCGCGCGACTTCTGCAGCGCGTCGTCGCCGATCTTGGCGGCCGCGTTCATGGCTTGCTCGGCGTCGCCCTGCTCCAGGATCTGGCGCGCTTCGTTGGCATGGTTGGCCCAGACGCCGGCGAAGCAGTCGGCCTGCAGTTCCACCTTCACGCTCAGGGCGTTGGCCTGCGCCGGACTGGCGCGGCTGCGCATCTGGTCCACCTTGTCGGCGATGCCCAGCAGGTTCTGCACGTGGTGGCCGACCTCATGGGCGATCACGTAGGCCTGGGCGAAGTCGCCCGGCGCGCCGAGCTGGTTCTTCAGCGTGTCGTAGAAATCAAGGTCGATATAGACCTTCTGGTCGGCCGGGCAGTAGAACGGCCCCATCGCCGCCTGGCCCTGGCCGCAGCCGGTGCGGATCGCGCCGCGGAACAGCACCAGCTTGGGGTTGACGTAGGTGGCGCCACCCTGCTTGAACAACTGCGCCCAGGTGTCCTCGGTGTCGCCCAGCACCTTTCGCACGAAGGTCGCCTCCTTGTCACCGGCCGGCGGCAACGGCGCCGGCGCCTGCTGGGTCTGGGGCGCGGAGCCACCGCCGCCGCTGAGCATGCCCAGGATGGTCAGCGGATTGATGCCGAAGATGGCGCCGCCGACCAGCGCGATGACGACCGCACCGATGCCCAGGCTGCCGCCGCCGATGCTGAAGCCCCCGCCGCCACCGCCTTCGCCCCGGCGGTCCTCGACGTTGTCCGATTCTCGTTCGCCGTCCATGCGCATGAATGCTCCTTGGTACCCACGGTACAGTTGGACGATGGTATCCGCATCCCCTGTAGGAGTGGACCGCGACCCCGCCGTGCTGCGCGCCGGGTTCGCGCCCTCGGGCGGCGGCTAGCTGGCGATGTCGTAGGGGCCGCCGCGGGCCAGCGCGCGCTGGTAGGCCGGGCGCGCGTGGATGCGCGCGAGGTATTCCATCAGCCTGGGCCGCAGCACATCGAGGCCGCCGCGCGCCTGCGCCGCCTCCAGCGGAAAACTCATCTGGACGTCGGCAGCGGTGAAATGATCGCCCGCGAACCAGAGCGTGCGGCCCAGTTCGTCCTCCATGAAGTCCAGGTGCAGGTCGATCTGCGGCTGGATGAAGCCCGAGCGCGCCTTGGCCGCGATGGCGCGCGCGATCGGCTTGGCGAAGAACGGCATGCTGGCCTTGCCGACACGGTCGAACACCAGCTTGAGCAGCAGCGGCGGCATGGCGGAGCCTTCGGCGTAGTGCATCCAGTAGCGGTAGCGCAGGCGCTCGGGGGTGCCCGGCGGCGGGATCATCCGGCCCTGGCCGTGCGCCTCCACCAGGTATTCAAGGATGGCGCCCGATTCCGCCAGCGTGTTGTCGCCGTCCACCACGACCGGCGACTTGCCCAGCGGATGGACCGCCCGCAGCTGCGGCGGCGCCAGCATCGTGGCGGGATCGCGCTCGTAGCGGCGCACCTCGTACTCGAGCCCCAGTTCCTCCAGCAGCCACAACACGCGCTGGGAGCGCGAGTTGTTCAGGTGGTGCACGACGAGCATGCAGGAATGCTACGGCCTGCGGGAATGCAAGTCCATGCCGGCGCGGCACGGGCATCCGGCCTAAAATCGGCACGTGTCCATTCTCAACGCCGACCTGCACTGCCATTCCGTTGTCTCCGATGGGACTCTGACCCCGGAAGAACTGGCCGCCAGGGCAGCCGCCAACGGCGTCGAGCTGTGGGCCCTGACGGACCACGACGAGACCGGCGGCCAGCAGCGCGCCCGCGCCGCCGCCCACGCCAACGGCATGAAGTACCTCACCGGCACCGAGATCTCGGTCACCTTCGCCAGCCAGACGGTGCATATCGTCGGCCTGGGCTTCGATGCCGAGGACCCCAGGATGCTGCAGGGGCTGGTGGCCACCCGCGGCGGCCGCGGCGCCCGCGCCATGGAGATGTCGGACGAACTGGCCAAGGTCGGCATCGTGAACGCCTATGAGGGCGCGCTGCGCTACGTCGGCAATCCGGAACTGATCTCGCGCACCCACTTCGCCCGCTACCTGGTCGAATGCGGCGCCTGCAAGGACACCAACGAGGTGTTCCGCCGCTTCCTCACCGAAGGCAAGCCCGGCTTCGTGCCGCACCGCTGGGCCTCGCTGCGCGACGCGGTGCAGTGGATCAGCGCCGCCGGCGGGGTCGCGGTAATCGCGCACCCGGCCCGCTACAAGTTCTCCGCCAACGAGGAATACGCGCTGTTCAGCGAGTTCAAGGCCCACGGGGGCCGCGGCGTGGAAGTGATCACCGGCAGCCATACCGCCGCCGAGTACGTCAAGTACGGCGAGACGGCCCGCGAATTCGGCCTGGCGGCCTCGCGCGGCAGCGACTTCCACAGCCCCGGCGAAAGCCACACCGACCTGGGCCGGCTGCCCTACCTGCCGGGCGCGCTGACGCCGGTGTGGGAGTTGCTGGCCGACCGCATCCAGTGAACCGGCCCGCGCCGCACGCGCTGGCCGGCATCGCCCTGGTCGTCGTGGCCTGCGCCTGCTTCTCGGTGCTGGACACCACCACCAAGTACATCAGCGCCGCCGTGCCGCTGCTGATGGCGCTGTGGTTCCGCTATGCCTTCCAGGCCGTCGCCACCACGCTGGTGGTGCTGCCGCTGCGCGGCCGGCACGCCCTGCGCACCCGGCACCTGCCATTCCAGTGCCTGCGTGGGCTGCTGCTGCTGGCCAGCAGCCTGTTCGCCTTCGCCAGCCTCAAGTACATGCCGGTCGGCGAGTTCACCGCGATCGTGATGATCTCGCCGCTGGCCATCACAGTGCTGGCCGCCACGGTGCTCAAGGAGAAGGTGTCAACCCCACGCTGGCTGCTGGTGGCGGGCGGCTTCGCCGGCACCATGGTGATCATCCGGCCCGGCGGCCAGACCTTCAACTGGGCCAGCCTGCTGCCGCTGGGCCTGGTCGGCACCAACGCCTGGTTCCAGGTGCTCACCAGCAAGCTGGCCCGCACCGAGGACCCGGTGACGATGCACCTTTACACCGGCTGGGTCGGGACGCTGGTGGCCAGCCTGGCGCTGCCCTTCGTCTGGACCCGGGTGGAGCAGCCCTGGCTGTGGCTGGCGCTGGGGCTGATGGGCGTGATGGCGACCATCGGCCACTTCCTGCTGATCCTGGCCTACCAGCGGGCGCCGGCCGCCACGCTCACGCCCTATCTCTACACCCAGATCGCGTTCGCGATGCTGTGCGGCTGGCTGGTGTTCCGCCATGTCCCCGATGGCCTGTCGATGGCCGGCATGGTGGCGATCGCCGTCTGCGGCGCCGCCGGCGCCTGGCTGACGGTGCGGGAACGCCCGCCGGCGCTGGAACCCGCCCCGGCCTGAACCTCCCACAACATGGCCCAATATTTCGAAGTCCACCCGGACAATCCGCAGCCCCGGCTCCTGAAGCAGGCGACGGCGCTGCTCGAGCGCGGCGGCATCCTGGCGGTGCCCACCGATTCCAGCTACGCGCTGGCCTGCCATCTGGACGACAAGGAAGCCGCCGACCGGCTGCGCCAGATCCGCGGCGTCGACGACAAGCACCATCTGACGCTGTTGTGCCGCGACCTGAGCGAAGTGGCCAATTACGCGCGGGTCGACAACAAGCAGTACCGGCTGCTGAAATCCGCCACGCCCGGCCCCTACACCTTCATCCTGGAGGCGACCCGCGAGGTGCCGCGCCGCGTCAGCCACCCGCAGCGCAAGACCATCGGGCTGCGGGTGCCGCAGCATCGGGTGCTGCAGGAACTGCTGGCGCTCCATCCGACGCCGCTGCTGGCGACCACGCTGATCCCGCCGGACGAAAGCGAGGCGCTGAACGACGCCCAGGAGATCCGCAACCGCTTCGAGAAGCTGATCGCCGGCGTGATCGATGCCGGCGCCTGCCCGTCCGAGCCCACCACGGTGATCGACCTCACGCCGATGGGAACCGGCGGCGACCCGGTGGTGGTGCGCCGGGGCCGCGGCGACCTCGCGCCGCTGGGCCTGTGAAGTCGCTCTGAGACAATCGGCCCCGATGGATATCCCCCACCTCGTTCAAACGGTCCTGATCTACGCGCTGCCGGTGCTGTTCGCCATCACGGTGCACGAGGCGGCGCACGGCTACGTCGCCCGCGCCCTCGGCGACAACACCGCCCATGCGGCGGGACGGGTGACGCTCAACCCGTTCAACCACATCGACCCCATGGGGACGATCGTGATGCCGCTGCTGCTGTACTTCGCGACCTCGGGCGCCTTCCTGTTCGGTTATGCCAAGCCGGTGCCGGTGGACTTCGGCGCGCTGCGCCATCCCCGGCGCGACATGGTGTGGGTGGCGCTGGCCGGCCCGGCGTCCAATTTCGCCCAGGCGCTGCTGTGGGGCATCGGCTGGACGCTGCTCCTGGCCTCGGGCGTGCAGGAGCGCTTCTTCCTGGAAATGTGCAAGGCCGGGGTGCAGGTCAACCTGGTGATGTGGGCCTTCAACCTGTTCCCGCTGCCGCCGCTCGATGGCGGCCGGGTGCTGGTGGGCCTGCTGCCGCTGCGCGCCGCGCTGGCGGTCAGCCGGATCGAACCGTACGGCTTCTTCATCGTGCTGGCCCTGGTGGTCGCCGGCGTCGTCGGCACCTACTGGCTGCAGCCGCTGATGGCCGTCGGCTACGCCGCGATCCTGCTGGCGCTCAGCCCCCTGCAATCCCTGTTTCGCTAGAACGCCCATGAGCCAACCCGCCGTCATCCGCTACCTCACCGGCATCACCACCACCGGCACGCCGCACCTGGGCAACTACGTCGGCGCGATCCGGCCGGCGGTGCAGGCCAGCCGCCGCGCCGGCAGCGAGAACTTCTACTTCCTGGCCGACTACCACGCGCTGATCAAGTGCGACGAGCCGTCCCGCATCCAGCGCTCGACGATGGAGATCGCGGCCTGCTGGATCGCGGCCGGCCTCGATCCCGAGCAGGTGTTCTTCTACCGCCAGTCCGACATCCCCGAGATCCCGGAGCTGACCTGGCTGCTCACCTGCGTCACCGGCAAGGGCGTGCTCAATCGCGCCCATGCCTACAAGGCGTCGGTGGACAAGAACCTGGCAGCCGGCGCCGATCCCGATGCGGACGTGACGGCCGGCCTGTTCATGTACCCGGTGCTGATGGCCGCCGACATCCTGATGTTCAAGGCGCACCGCATTCCGGTGGGGCGCGACCAGGTCCAGCACATCGAGATGGCGCGCGACATGGCGCAGAGCTTCAATCACCTGTACGGCGAGCATTTCGTGCTGCCGGAAGCGGCGATCGACGAGTCGGTGGCCATGCTGCCGGGGCTGGACGGCCGCAAGATGAGCAAGAGCTACGACAACATCATTGCGCTGTTCGCGCCGCCGGCGCAGATCCGCAAGCAGATCGCCGGCATCGTCACCGACTCGCGCGCGCCGGGCGAGCCCAAGGACGTCGAAGGCTCGGCGCTGTTCCAGATCTACCAGGCCTTCGCCTCCGGCGAGGAAACGGCCGCCATGCGCCAGGCCTATGCCGACGGCATCGGCTGGGGCGACGCCAAGCAGCTGCTGTTCGAACGCATCGACCGCGAGATCGCGCCGATGCGCGAGCGCTACCAGGGGCTGATCGACAATCCGGCCGAACTGGAACGCATCCTCCAGGCCGGCGCGCAGAAGGCGCGCGAGCGCGCGACGCCCTTCCTGGCCGAACTGCGGCACGCGGTCGGCCTGCGCAATCTCGGGCAGCAGTCCTCGAAGGCCAAGGACAAATCAGCGCGCGCGGCGCTGCCTTCTTTCAAGCAATACCGCGAAACGGATGGCAAGTTCCATTTCAAACTGGTCGATGCCAGGGGCCGGCTGCTGCTGCAGAGCAAGGCCTTCGATTCGGCCCGGGAAGCCGGCCTGACGATCGCACGGTTGCGCGAGCAACCCACGTCCAGCGCGGACCTGGCCGGAATCGGGGAGACCGCGCAGGGGGTGGAGCCGGACGAAGTCGTCGCCGCGCTCACCCTGCTGGCCGCCCCGGCGTAGGAAACTGACCGCCGGGCAGGGGCCGCATTCAAGCTATCCTCGGGCCCCACCCGCCGCAGAAAGAACCCGAGCGCCATGAGTTTGTATGTGATCGACGACCACCCGCTGATGCGGGAAGCGGTCGTCATGCTGTTGCGGCGGCTGCGCCCCGGCGCCAAGGTGGTCGAACTCGACCGCATCTCCGGCGTCGAGGCCGCCGTGGCAGAGCACGGCGTCCCCGAGCTGATCTGCCTGGACCTGAAGCTGCCCGACACCACCGGCAGCTCCGGGGTGCAGGAGCTCAAGCGCCTTTATCCCGACACGCCATTGGCCGTGCTGTCCGCGTCGCCCGCCGCCGATGCGGAGGAACAGTGCATCGAAGCGGGCGCCGACATCTACATCGAGAAGTCCTCCGGCGCGCAGGAGATCGGCAGCGCCATCCGCGCGCTGATCAACGCCGACGGCGGCTTCGAGGAACTGACGCCGGCCGACAGCAAGCTGTCGAAACGGCAGAAGCAGCTGATCGTGATGCTGGACCGCGGCCTGTCCAATCGCGAGATCGCCGACGAACTGGGCATCAGCGAACACACGGTCAAGGTCCACCTGTGGCGCCTGTTCCGCCGCCTGGGCGTCAAGAGCCGCACGCAGACCATCCACTACGCCCGCACTCACGGCATGTTGACCAGCTGAGCGACGGTGGCGGCGGCCCGCCGCGCCGCCTCGCCGGCGTCGGTGGGCAGCAGCAGCAGGCGGAACACCGAGCCGCGCCCGGGCCGCGACGCCAGCGTCAGCGGATGGCCCAGGATATGGGTCAGCCGCTGCACGATCGACAGCCCCAGGCCGAAGCCTTCCTCGGTGCCCCTGTGGCTGGGCACCTTGTAGAACTCGCGGAAGATGTCGCGCTGGTAGGCCGGCGCGATGCCCACGCCGGTATCCCATATCTCGATGCGGCAGGCCGCCTGCGAGCTGCGGCTGGCCACCAGCACGCCCCCCTGCTCGGTGTACTTCAGCGCATTGGCGATCAGGTTGCCGACGATCCGCTGCAGCAGGATCGGATCCGACAGCGCCGTCCCGGGCGCCAGGTGCATCCGCAGCGACAGCCCCCTGGCCTGCGCCAGCGGCCGGTATTGAAGCTCCAGGTCGTGCAGCAGCTTGGGCAGGTCCACCGGCTCCAGCCGCAGCCGGATCTTGCCGGAGTCCAGCCGCGCCAGGTCGAACAGCGAATCGAACAGCGCGTTGACTGCCTTGGTCGATTCCACGATCTTGGGGGCGATCTCGCCCACCAGGTCGGGCTCGCTGCGCAGCCAGTCGGCATACAGCCCCAGCGCGTGCACCGGCTGGCGGATGTCGTGGGCGGCGCTGGCCAGGAACCGGTTCTTGATCGCCACTGCATCGAGGGCCGCCTGGGTCTGGGCCGTCAGCGTGTCGATCAGCTGGATGTTGCGGTACTGCAGCTCGAAGTTCGTGCGGTGCGTCATGTGCAGGCGCCGCCCGGCCTGCAGCAGCGCCACCCAGAACACCACCAGCAGCCCCATCACCCAGTAGTGGTAGAACGGCCCGCCGAAGCGCAGTTCGACCCCGATCCGCCACAGCATGCTGGCCAGCGCCGTCAGCGCCAGCGCGTTGAGATAGCCGCGCATCGTTGCCAGGTGGCTGGCCAGGCTGTTGATCGAGAACATCGCCATCCCGGCCATGAACAGCCAGCAGATGAACTGGTCGGCCAGCGGCGCCCGGTCGAAGAACAGGCCGGTGGCCAGCCCGCCGACGAAGGCGCTCAGCGGCCACAGGAAGCGCCACTGCGCGAAGAACTGCGCCTGCTGCGCCGCCGGCAGGCGGGCGTAGCACTGCAGCAGCCTGATGCGGGCGGCCGAGACCAGCACGGTGCTGATGGTCCAGGTCGCGAGCAGCCAGTGCGGTGCGTCGTCCCACAACAGGCCGACCACCACCACGGCCATCAGCAGGCCCAGGTATTGCCAGCTGCGGGCCGTGCGCACCAGGCTGCGGACCAGTTCGTCTTCGACCCACCGCGCCTCTTCTTGCGTCCCGATCGCGGGCGAGGTGTCTGGCTTCATTGGCTGCGAGTCTAAGGGACCGCCGGCGCCGGCCGAACCGGATTACATTGGCTGGCGGCCGCCGGCCAGCCCAACATGCCCTCCAGCTTTCTTTCCGACATGCAACGCGCGGGCGCCAGGTCCTTTGCCTCGGCGCGCGCGTGGCTAGGCGGGACCGCCGGCCGCAAGCCGGCACCGCGGGCCCCGGCCCAGGCGCCGGCCGCCCCCGACGAAGCGCAGGCGGGGGACTTCCTCGCGCTGGTGGGCCACGAGCTGCGCAATCCCCTTGGCGCGCTCATCGCCGCCGCCGACGTGCTGGAAAGCTGCGGCGCCGACGCCGAGACGGCGGCCGAGGCCCGCTCGGTCATCGCGCGCCAGGCCCGCAACCTGGCGCAACTGGTCAACGAGTTGCAGGACACGGGCCGCCTGATGGCCGGCAAGACGATGCTGGCACGCCGGCCGCTGGACCTGGCGCCCCTGGTGCAGCGGGTGTGCCAGGCGCTGCAGCTGGCCGCCGCCGCCCGCGGCCATCGCCTGGCCTGCCGGCTGGAAAGCGTGTGGACCGACGGCGACGCCGCGCGGCTGGAGCAGGCCGTCTCCACACTGGCCGTCAACGCCCTGAACCACGCGCCGCCCGGCGCCGAGGTGCTGCTGTCGGTGCGGCGCGAGAACGGCATGGGGCTGGTGGAAGTGCGGGACTGCCGCACCGGCGAGCTGCGCCTGGCGCTGCTGCGGCGGCTGATCGCGCTGCATGGCGGCAGCGTGGAGGAACCGGCCCTGGCGCAGGGCGGCCCGGTCAGCTTGCGCCTGCCTGCGATCGACCCGCCCGCGGCGGCGCCGGAGCTTTCGCTGGCGCCCGGGCGGGGCCGCAAGGTGCTGGTCGTGGCGGGCAACGATGCCGTGCTGGCGGCCCTGCGCGCGCAGCTGGAAGGGGACGGCCACGCGCTCACCACCGCCGCCGATGGCCAGCACGGCCTGAGCAGGCTGCTGGCGCAGCGCCCCGAGGTGACGGTCGTCGGCCCCGGCCTGCCGGGGCAGGCGGGCCTCGAGCTGGCGCGCAATGCCCGGGCCGCCGGCTATGCCGGGCGGATGATCGCCCTGTGCAGCGAGGCCGGCAGCGTGGCGCCGGCGATGGCGGCCGGCTTCGATGCGTGCCTGGTCGATCCGGCCGACCGGGCCCAGCTGGGGGCGAGCATCAGGGTCAGTTAGGCGACAGCCAGGTCACCATTTGTTACCGCCCGACCGTGAAGGATTTCCGGAGCACAATAATCCCAGCCAGCCCGACAGCGGGCGGCAGCATGAGGAACCGGAGCAACATGGGTCACGCACTGATCGTTGAGGACGACCTCGACTCGGCCCGCATGATGGCGGCGCTGGTCACCACCGAAGGCTATACCGCCGCCACGGCACAGTCGCTGCGCGACGCGCGCCGCCAGCTCGCGCTGCAGCCGCCGGACCTCGTGCTGCTCGACCTGCGGCTGCCCGACGGCAGCGGGATGGCGCTGCTGGACGACCAGGCACTGATCGGCAACTCCGAGGTGGTGCTGATGACCGGCCACGCCTCGCTGGAAACCTCGATCCAGGCGCTGCGCTACGGCGCCGCCGACTACCTCATCAAGCCCGTCAGCGCCCGGCAGCTGCAGGCCATCCTGTCGCGGGTGATGAAGCCGTCGGTGCTGCAGGCCGAAGTCGAAGGGCTGCTCGACGAGGTGCAGCGCATCGGCCGCTTCGGCCACATGGCGGGCCGCTCCGGGCAGATGAAACTGGTCTACGAGCAGATTGCCCGCGTCGCCGGCACCTCCGTCACCGTCTTCATCACCGGCGAAAGCGGCACCGGCAAGGAACTGGTGGCGCGCACGGTGCACGACCTGAGCCGCCGGCGCGGCCGGCCGTTCCTGGCGGTCAATTGCGGCGCGATCTCGGCCAACCTGATCGAAAGCGAGATCTTCGGCCACGAGCAAGGCAGCTTTGCCGGCGCCGAACGCCAGCACCAGGGCTTTTTCGAGCGGGCCAGCGGCGGCACCCTGTTCCTGGACGAGATCACGGAGATGCCGCCGGCGGTGCAGGTCAAGCTGCTGCGGGTGCTGGAGTCGGGCACCTGCATGCGCGTGGGGTCCACCACGCCGATCGAGACCGACGTCCGGGTGATCGCCGCCACCAACCGGGACCCGGCGCAGGCAGTGGCGGCCGGCGCGCTGCGCGAAGACCTGATGTACCGGCTGAACGTGTTCCCGATCGAGCTGCCGCCGCTGCGCCAGCGGCGCGAGGATCTGCCGCTGCTGGTGTCCCATTTCCTGCGCGAGATCGGCACCCGCGAGGGCAGCGCCAAGCACGCATCGCCAAAGGCGCTCGCGCGGCTGGCCGAGTACAGCTGGCCGGGCAACGTGCGCGAGCTGCGCAACGCCCTGCAGCGGGCCTACGTGATGACCACGGGCAGCGAGATCGGCGACAGCTGGCTGCCGCGCAACCAGCTGGCCGAACCGCTGCCGCGCCGCGAGCGCGGCTCACAGCTGCAGATCGACGTCGGCACGCCGCTGGCCGCGGCCGAACGGCAACTGATCCTGGCCACGCTGGAACATTTCGGCAACCACAAGGAGCGCACCGCCGCGGCGCTGGGCGTCAGCCTGAAGACGCTCTACAACCGGCTCAAGGAATACGGCATCTAGCCGTGAAGCGGTCGGCGGCGCGCCTGTAGGAGAGTGCGGGCTGTTGCCGGCAGCCGCGTCCGACAGGCGCTGCCGCGGCGCACCCCTAGGATCGCCCGATGACGTCCAGCCCCTGCCCGCTCGAAAGCGCCTGCCTGGCCCTGTGGGCCGCCACCCTGTCGCTGATGACTGCTTACATGCAACAGCGGGCGCCCGCGCACCGCCTGCTGCTGGCGCGGCGCATCGCCGCCAACTTCGACACCCTGTCGCAGCAGGCCAGCTTCGCGCCGGCCAGCCGCGACGCTTTCGCCCGGTTGCATTCGCGCTGGCATGGCATCGCCGAGGGACTGGCGCGGCCGGCCACCCTGCCCGGCGGACCCGGCCTGCTGGAACGACTGCTCGCGGGCGCCCAGCAACGCTTGTGAGGTCTTGCCTACATGGCGCCCGGCCGACGTCCGACAGTGCGCCGCCGTGAACATTCGCAAACTCCCTGAAACAATTTTGTAATTTCAGGGAGCATTCATGGCTAGCCAGCAGGGCATGGCGAAGACGTCGACCCGCACGCTCTGGAAGGGCGCGATCACCTTCGGATTGGTGCACATCCCGATTGCGCTCTATTCGGCCACGGCCGAATCGGACCTGAACTTCGACTGGCTCGACAAGCGCTCGATGGACCCGGTGGGCTACAAGCGCGTCAACAAGAAGACCGGCAAGGAGATCGGCAAGGACGACATCGTCAAGGGCATCGAATACGGCGACGGCCAGTACGTCGTGCTCAGCCCCGAGGAGATCGCGGCGGCATACCCGCGCACCACCCAGACCATCGAGATCGAAAGCTTCGTCGACGCCGACGACGTGCCCTTCGTCTACCTGGAGCGGCCCTACTACGTCGCGCCGATCAACAAGGGCGAGAAGGTCTACGCGCTACTGCGCGAGGCGCTCAAGCAGACCGACAAGGTGGGCATCGCCAAGGTCGTCATCCAGACCAAGCAGCACCTGGCCGTGCTGATTCCCTGCGGCCCGGCGCTGGTGCTCAACCTGCTGCGCTGGGGCGGCGAGATCCGCTCGTGGGAAGACCTGCGCCTGCCGCCGGTGGGCGCCAAGGCGGCCGGCCTGAAGGACAGCGAACTGAACATGGCCAAGCAGCTGATCGACGACATGGCAGGCCAGTGGAGCGCCGGCGAGTTCCGCGATTCGTTCCGCGAGGAAATCATGAAGCTGGTGGAAACCAAGGCCAAGGCCGGCGACACCGAGACGGTGTCGAAGGTGGAGGACGACCCCGGACCACAGCGCGGCGCCGACGTCATCGACCTGACCGAGCTGCTCAAGCGCAGCCTGCAGGTCGGCAAGGCGGCCGCGGCGCCGGCGAAGAAGGCGCCGGCGAAGAAGGCGCCGGCGAAGAAGGCCGCCGCCGCCCGCCCGGCGGCCAAGAAGGCCGCGCCGGCCCGCTCCACCGCGCGCCGCGCCGCCTGACCGGCCCGCGACCATGTCCACCGTCGTCTATTTCTCGCTCTGGCTGGTGGCCGCGCTGGTGGCGATCGCCCTGGTCAGCGCCACCATCGCCCGCAGCCTGCGGTTGCGCGAAGTGCGGCGGCTCAAGGCGGTGGAATTGCTGGACGCGCTGGACCGCTATTCCGAGTGGGTCGCCGGCCAGCGGCGCGCCACCTTCTTCCAGGGCGAAGGAGAAGATGCGGAAACGCCGCTGGAGGAGGCGCGCCACATCAAGCAGGGCTGGTTCCCGGAGCTGGCCGGCGACATGGTGGAAATCCTGATCGTCCACAACCGCCTGGTGGACTTCCTGTGGAACCAGCAGCTGCTGCGCTTCAGAGACCCCGAGAAGTGGATGGAATCGGACCACGACAGCCGCTTCCTGGAGCTGTGGCGGCAGCACCGCTACGCGCTCGGTGGGGTGCAGCTCAAGCTGCGCGCGCTGGCGCACGTGCCGCATTCGGAGCGCGACGAGCACCAGCTGGCCTGAGGGCGGTGCGCCTCAGGCCCGGTCGCTGGCCAGCAGGTCGGGATCGGACGCGGCGCCACTGGCGCCGCCGGCGTGGCCGGCGAAGCGCCCGGCGGCCAGGTCTTCCTCGAACGCCGTCACCCAGCTGCTGCCGGCGGCGTCCTCGTAGCTGAAGGCGAGCGCGCTGGCGGCCAGCTTGACCGTCACCAGCGCCGTGACGTTGCCCGGCATCAGGGGCGGCGAGATCTCCATCTTGGACACCTCGAAGCGGGCCGCCTCGACGCCGGCCGATTCCAGCGCCGCCAGGAACTTGCTCTTCTCAACCGGCAGGAACTGATCGAGGCGGATCACGCGGCTCATGGTGTTCCGTCGGGCCGCAATGCCGATGCTTCTCGTCCCGCCATGTCGCTCCCTGAGGTCCTGCTCGTGAAAACGGCGATTCTATCCGGGCGCCTCTGCTGGCGAAGCGCGCGGCTTCGTGCTGAAATGACGTGGCATGAACCCCGAGCCCAGCACCTTCGCAGCGGCCATGGCCCGCGCCTGGCGGGCCGTCGTCAAGGCGTTCACGCCGGCGCCAGACGCCCCCGGCTCGCAGCAATACGGCAGCGACACCACGATGTTCGGCGGCCCGACCGAGCAGCCGCGCGAGGCCGGCCGCGACGCCGGGAAAAACGAATTCTGGGTGCCGACCGAAACCACCGACTTCGCGGACGTCGAGGCCGAGCGCGCCGCCCGGCACCGCCGCTGAGCCTCAGGACTTGCGCTGGCGCAGCCGGTGCTTGCGCTGCCGGTCGAGGAACCATGCCAGCAGCGGCAGCAGCAGCACCGAGCCCGGCAGCGCCCAGATGAACAGGTAGGGACTGACCGCCGATGCCGAGCGCACCATGTCCTTGAGCCGGGCCTTCTCCTCGGGCGTCCACTTGCCGCCGCGGCGCTGCTTCATCAGCAGCGGCCAGGCACCCTTCATCCGCGCCAGTTCGTCCTGCAGCCGGCGCTTCTCGCGGCTGTTGCCGGCCAGGAAGGAACAGAACCACACCGGCGCGCGCTTCATCCTGGCCTGGAACACGGTAGTGGAGCTGGCGTCGAAAGGCGTGCCTGGATCCGCGCCCGCATCGCGCGCAAGCACGATGTCGATCTCCCGCTCCTGGGTCGATGGCAGCTGGTTCATCCTTTTATCTTAATTTTCGTGCGCCGCCGTACGCGCAGGACATGTATCGATTCGTCATCCAGGTGAACGAGGCTGCACGCGTCGGCCACCGGAACCGGCGCTGGCCTACACCCGCGGATGCGACGCGTGCCTATTCTCGAGATGTTTTGAGAAGGCAAAAACATGGTGGACGACAGCCACATCGCCCGGTTGCAGGTCGAGGACTTCAGCGCCTGCGAGGACGAGCTCCCGGGCATGAAGCCAGCAGCCCCTTGAAGCTCGCGAGCTTCAACGTCAACGGCGTCAACGGCCGCCTGCCGCAGCTGCTCGAATGGCTGGACGAAAGCGCGCCTGACATTGCCTGCCTGCAGGAGATCAAGACAGCCGACGCCCGCTTCCCCGCCAAGGCGATCGAAGCCGCCGGCTACGGCGCCATCTGGCATGGCCAGCCGTCGCACCACGGCGTGGCGATCCTGGCGCGCGGCCAGGTGCCCAGGGAGGTACAGCGCGGCCTGCCCGGCGACGACGCCGACCGCGAGGCCCGCTATCTGGAAGCGGACGTGATGGGCCTGCGGGTCGCCTCGGTGTACCTGCCCAACGGCAATCCCCAGCCCGGCCCCCGCTTCGACTACAAGCTGGCCTGGTTCGAACGCCTGATCGAGCATGCGCGCGGGCTGGTCGACTCCGGCCTGCCGGTGGTGCTGGCCGGCGACTTCAACGTGGTGCCCACCGACTTCGACATCTACAACCCCTGGCCGTGGCGCCTGGACGCCGTGCTGCAACCGCAGACCCGCGCCGCCTACCAGCGGCTGCTGGCCCAGGGCTGGATCGATGCCAGCCGCAAGCTGCATCCCGACGAACGCATCTACACCTTCTGGGTCAACGCCGCCGCGTTTGCGCGCAACGCGGGCTTTCGGATGGACTTCCTGCTGCTGAGCCCGGCGCTGGCAGGCCGGCTGGAGGCGGCCGAAGTGGACAGCGCGCACCGCGGCCGCGACAAGCCCAGCGACCACGCGCCGGTGTGGGTCCGGCTGGCGCCCGGCGCCGGCGCCGTTACCTGATCGCCACGCCCCAGGGCAGTTCGCCCACCGCGACGTCGGCCAGCTTCCGGTTGCTGGCGGTGTCGATCACCGACACCGAATTCGAGCGGCCGTTGGCGACATAAAGCTTGCCGCCGTCCGGCGAGATCGCCATGTTCCAGGGCCGCTGGCCGACCGGGATGCTGGCCACCACCCGCTGGCTGGCCGGGTCGATCGCGCTGACGCTGGCGCCGCGGCCGGCGGACACGTAGACCCGCTGGCCGTCGGGCCGCACGGTGACGCCGTTGGAAAATTCGCCGGCCCGCACCGTCGCCAGCACCTTGCGCGTCGCCACGTCGATCGCATAGACCATGCTCTCCAGTTCGCATGCGACGTACACCTTGCTGCCGTCCGGCGTGAACGCCAGACCGCGCGGCCGCTTGCCCACCTGGATCGACGCCACCTGCCGGCGCGCCTGCACGTCGATGACGTCGACCTGGCTGGCCTCTTCGGCGCTGACGTAGATCCAGCGGCCGTCGGGAGAGAACTCCGCATGCTCCGGGTTCTTGCCTTCGGTGGGAATCTTCGCGATCACGGCGCCGCGCGCCGTGTCCACCAGCAGCACGCTGTTGGTCAGTTCGATGGCGGCCGCGACCATGCTGCCGTCGGCCGAGATGCCCAGGCCCTCGGGCGATTCGCCCAGGGCGATGCGGCGCAGCACGGCGCGGGTGGCCAGGTCCACTTCCACCAGGCTGCCCGAGGGCTGGTCGCTCACGTACAGCACGCCGCGCGCCGGGTGCACCACGATGCCGCGCGGCTTGCCGCCCAGCACGATGGGCTCCAGCGTGGTGTCGGTCGCGACGTCGATCACGCTGATCGACCCCGACTTCTCGTTGCTCACGTAGGCGAAGGGCGCGGCCCGGGCGGGGCTCGCGCAGGCCAGCGCCATCCAGGCGGCCAGGACGGTCAGGGCAGTTCGCATGTCAGGATCCTCGCAATCGCGGCAGGCCGATGCGCCGCGCCGACGCATGGCCGTTGAACCAGTGCCACAGCGCGGCGGCGATGTGCAGCACCAGCAGGGACATCAGCAGCCACACGGCCAGCAGATGCAGTGTCGACATCGCTTCCTTGCCGGCCGGCCAGTCATGCCCCCATTGCGGCAGCGCCCGGCCGAAGTACAGCACCGGATAGGCAGTGAAGGACGAACCGAGGTAGCCGGAGACGGCAAGCGCGAGCAGCGTCGCCAGCAGCAGCGCGTGGTTGACGCGGGCGGCGATGCGCTGCCAGCGCGGCAGCGGGTCCGCTGCGTCGCCGCGGCGGCGCGCCAGCAGCCACGCCAGCACGACCAGCGCGATCGTCAGCCCGATCGACTTGTGCAGGTTGAACCAGCCGGCCCGCAAGCCGGGCGGACTCTTGGGCACGGTGCGCATCCACCAGCCCAGCACCAGCTGGCCGGCCACCGAGGCCGCCACCAGCCAATGGAATGCGATGGTCACGCTGCGGGAATGAGTCAGGGAGGGCATTGATGCGGACACGGTGTCGGATTTCCTGCTCGGCAGCAATAACCGCCCCACGAAAAATGTCGTTCTGTTCAAACTATATCGGCATCGCAGCACACGTGCGACCTTGCGGCCATCGGGCGAACTTCCGGCACCCGGCAGGGACACTGGGCCCGTCCCCCGCGCGGCGCGTGCCAACCAACGAAAATACGGGGGTGTCGCCGCTCCCGTTCCACCCCGCAGTTTCCACCTGGCTGAAAGGCCGCTTCGGCGCGCCCACCGAGGTCCAGGTGCAGGCCTGGGCCGTCACCTCGCAGCGCCGCCATGCGCTGATCGCGGCGCCCACCGGCTCGGGCAAGACGCTGGCGGCATTCCTGTCGGCGATCGACGAGCTGGTGCGCGCAGGACTGCAGGCGCCGCTGGCCGACCAGGTCTACGTGCTGTACGTGTCGCCGCTCAAGGCCCTGTCCAACGACATCCGCAAGAACCTGCAGGAGCCGCTGGCCGGCATCGGCGCGCAGCTGGCGGCGCTGGGCCTGCCCGACGCCGGCATCCGCGCCGCAGTGCGCACCGGCGACACGCCGACCGCGGAACGCGAGCGCACGCGGCGCAAGCCACCCCACATCCTGGTGACGACGCCGGAATCGCTGTACATCCTGCTCAGTTCGGAGTCGGGCCGCGCCATGCTGGGTTCGGTCCGCAGCGTGATCGTCGACGAGCTGCATGCGGTGGCCGGCAGCAAGCGCGGCTCGCACCTGATGCTGTCGCTGGAGCGGCTCGACGCCCTGTGCCGGCAGCCGCCGGTGCGCATCGGCCTGTCCGCAACGGTCAAGCCGCTGCAGGAGATGGCGCAGTTCCTGGTCGGCCAGCGCGAGGAAACGGCAACCATCGTCGACGCGGGCCACATCCGCAAGCGCGACCTGGCCATCGAGGTGCCGCGTTCGCCTTTGACGGCGGTGATGCCCACCGAAGTCTGGGCCGAGATGTATGACCGGCTGGCCGAACTGGTCGCGCAGCACCGCACCACGCTGATCTTCGTCAACCAGCGCCGCACCGCGGAGCGGGTCGCACGCCACCTGGCCGAGCGGCTCGGCGAGGAGCACGTCACCGCCCACCACGGCAGCCTGGCGCGCGAGCACCGGCTGCAGGCCGAACAGCGGCTCAAGCAGGGCGAGCTCAAGGTGCTGGTGGCCACCAGCTCGCTGGAACTGGGCATCGACATCGGCGACATCGACCTGGTGTGCCAGGTCGGCTCGCCGCGCGCCGTCAACGCCTTGCTGCAGCGGGTCGGCCGCGCCGGCCACGCGATCGGCGCGATCCCCAAGGGGCGCCTGTTCCCGCTGGCGCTGGACGACCTGCTGGAATGCACCGCGCTGCTCGACGCCGTGGAACGCGGCGAGCTCGATCGCATCCGGGTCCCGGCCAAGCCGCTGGACGCGCTGGCGCAGCACATCATCGCCGAGACCGCCTGCCGCGAATGGCCGCTGGACGCGCTGTATGAATGCCTGCGGCGCGCGCAGCCATACCGTGACCTGACGCTGCGCGAGTTCGAGCAGGTGGTGCAGATGCTGGCCGACGGCTACAGCACCCGGCGCGGGCGGCGCGGCGCCTACCTGCACTACGACGCCGTCAACCGCATGCTGCGGGCACGGCGCGGGGCCCGGCTGGCGGCGGTGACCAACGCCGGCGTGATCCCGGACCAGTTCGACTACGAGGTGGTGCTGCAGCCCGAAGGGCACAAGGTCGGCACGCTCAACGAGGACTTCGCCTTCGAAAGCCTGCCCGGCGACATCTTCCAGCTGGGCAACGCGTCCTACCGCATCGCCAAGGTGGAGACCGGCAAGGTGATGGTGGAAGACGCCAGGGGCCAGGCGCCGACCATGCCGTTCTGGCTGGGCGAAACGCTGGGCCGCACCGACGAACTGTGCGAGGCGGTGTCGCGCGTGTGCGAGCAGGCGGACGCCCGCCTGGCCGGCGGCGTGGCCGCCTGCGAGCAATGGCTGCGCGACGACCTGCGGCTGCCGGCGGCGGCGGCGCAGCAGCTCGCGCTGTACCTGGCGTCCGCGAAAGCCGCGCTCGGCGTCCTGCCCACCCGCAGCCACATCGTGTTCGAGCGCTTCTTCGACCAGGTCGGCGACACCCACCTGGTGATCCACTCGCCGTACGGCTCGCGCATCAACAAGGCCTGGGGCCTGGCGCTGCGCAAGCGCATGTGCCGCAAGTTCAACTTCGAACTGCAGGCCAGCGCGCTGGAGGACAGCATCGTGCTGTCGCTGGGCCCGAGCCACAGCTTCGCACTCGACGAGGTGCAGCATTACCTGAAGTCGGCCAGCGCGCGCGAGGTGCTGGTCCAGGCCCTGCTGGACGCGCCGATGTTCGGCACCCGCTGGCGCTGGAACGCCACCGCCTCGCTGGCGATCCGGCGCATGAACGGCGGGCGCAAGGTGCCGCCGCAGTTCCAGCGCTCGGATGCGGAAGACCTGCTGACCGTCGTCTTTCCGGACCAGCTCGCGTGCGGCGAAAACCTGGTGGGCGAGCGCGAGATCCCGGACCATCCGCTGGTGAACCAGACACTGCACGACTGCCTGCACGAGACCATGGACGCCGACGGGCTGGTGCGCCTGCTGGCGCGCATCGAAAGCGGCGAAGTGGCCATCAGCTGCCGCGACCTGGCCGCGCCCTCGCCGCTGGCATACGCGATCCTCAACGCCCGCCCCTATGCCTTCCTGGACGACGGCGCCGCCGAGGAACGCCGCACCAAGGCCGTGAGCACGCGGCCGCTGATGGACCTGCAGACCGCGCAGGACATCGGCAAGCTCGACCCGCTGGTGATCGCGCAGGTGCGCGAGGACGCCTGGCCCGACATCCGCGACGCCGAGGAACTGCATGACGCATTGGTGGTGCACGGCTTTCTCGCGGCCGACGAAGCGCCCTTTCCGCAGTTCGTACAGGCGCTGCAAGCGCAGCGCCGCATCACGCGCCTGGGCGATCTGTACGTCGCGGCCGAGCGGCTGCACGAATGGCGCGCGCTGTATCCGAATGCGCCGCTGGTGCCGGCCATCGAGCCGAGCTGCGCCGATCGCCCGTCACCGGAGCAGGCGCTGTGCGAGATCCTGCGCGGCCGGCTGGAGCTGCTGGGCCCGGTGACGGCGCAGGTGCTGGCCGCGCCGCTGGGGATGGGCGCGGCCGACGTGCTGCCCGCGCTGCTGCGGCTGGAAGCCGAAGGCGCCGCGATGCGCGGCGCCTTCAGCGCCGCCGGCGCCGACGAGTGGTGCGACCGGCGGCTGCTGGCGCGCATCCACCGCAACACGCGCGACAAGCTGCGGGCCGAATTCCAGCCGGTGCCGCCGGCGCAGTTCATGCGCTTCCTGTTCCGCTGGCACCAGCTCGCCACCAGCGAGGGCGACGAGCGCCGCGAAGGCGAGGCCGGCCTGGCCGAGGTGCTGCGGCAGCTGGAAGGCCATGCGGCGCCGGCCTCCGCCTGGGAAGAAGACCTGCTGACGGCGCGCGTCGACGACTACACGCCGGCGATGCTGGACAAGCTGTGCGCCGTCGGGCGCGTCGCCTGGTGGCGGCCCACCGTCGGCCAGGCCGCGGGCGAGCAAGTCGTCCGGTCCGGCGAGGAGGAACGCGTGCCGCGCAAGACCGGCCCGATCCGCGGCACCCCGGTGCTGCTGTGCGAGCGCGACGCCCTGCCCCATTGGCAGCAGGCCGCCGGCGCGGCGCCGGTGGACGAATCGGCGCTCTCCGGCAGCGCGCGCCAGGTGCTTGCCGCGCTGCGCTTCCACGGCGCGAGCTTCTTTGCCGACCTGCAGCATGACGCCAGGCTGCTGGGCACGCAGGTGGAACAGGGCCTGGCCGAACTGGTCGCGCACGGCCTGGCCAGCTGCGATTCCTTCGCCGGGCTGCGCGCGCTGGTGATGCCGGAAGACAAGCGCAACAAGCTGCGGCGCCGGCGCAGCGCGCACGACCCGATGGACGATGCGGGCCGCTGGTCGCTCACCCGGCGCTCGCGGCCGCCGGCCGACGTGCCCGGCGCGCTGGCCGAGCCGCACGTGGAGCACATCGCCCGCGTGCTGCTGCGCCGCTATGGCGTGCTGTTTCGCAAGCTGCTGGAGCGCGAGGACGGCCTGCCGCCGTGGCGCGAGCTGTATTACGTGCTGCGCCGGCTGGAAGCGCGCGGCGAGGTGCGCGGCGGCCGCTTCGTCAGCGGCTTCTCGGGCGAGCAGTTCGCGCTGCCCGAAGCCGCGGCCGCCCTGCGCAAGACCGCCCGGGAGCCGGGGCGCGAGCGGGTCGCCATCTCCGCGGTGGACCCGCTGAACCTGGCCGGCATCCTGACGCCGGACGACAAGGTGCCGCGCCTGCCCGGCAACCGGCTGCTGTGGGAAGGCGGCGTGCCGATCGCGGTGCAAAGCGGCGGCGACATCCGCTTCCTCAAGGAGCTGGAAGCGCCGGTGCAGTGGGAGGTGAAGAACCTGCTGATCCGGCGCCAGCAGCCCGCCAGCTACCTGGTGCCGCCGCCGGGAATGTCGTGAGCACTGGCGCAGCCAGGCGCGGCTTCGAGCACGACGGCCTGGTGAACCGGCCTGCGCGACTGGGCCGTGTGCGAGGAACAACACTTTCCTGCGCCACAGCGATCCCGGCGTCGACGCGCACCGAAGCGCTCGGCCGTTTGTTGACGGGACCCGGGCCGTTGCCCACAATCAAGCGCATGTTGTGTGGCATCAGACTGGCCTGCGTTCGCGGCGAACGGCCCTTGTTCAGCGGCGTTGACCTGGCGGTCGAGCGGGGCCAGTGGCTGCACGTGCGCGGCGCCAACGGCGCCGGCAAGACCAGCCTGCTGCGGCTGCTGGCCGGCCTGTCGCCGCCCGCGCAGGGGGAGGTCCGCTGGCAAGGCAAGCCCATCGCCGACTGTTCTGCCGCCTACCGCAGCGATCTGCTGTTCCTGGGCCACCAGGGCGCGCTCAAGGACGATCTCACCGCGCTGGAGAACATCGAGCTGGCCGGCGCGCTGGACGGCGCTTCGCCGCCGCGCGCCGATGTGGTGTCGGCGCTGCGCCGTGTCGGCCTGCAGGGCCGCGACGAGCTGCCGGTGCGCTTCCTGTCGGCCGGCCAGAAGCGGCGCGTGCTGCTGGCACGCATGCTCACGCGCAAGGCCAGGCTCTGGGTGCTGGACGAACCCTTCACCGCGCTGGATGCGAAGGGGGTCTCCATGCTGTCCGAGCTGCTGCACGACCATCTTGCCGACGGCGGGATGGCGGTGGTCACCAGCCACCAGCCGATCCCGATCGCCGACGGCAAGGCGCTCGACCTGTGAAGGCGATGCTCGCCGTGATCCATCGCGACCTGTTGCTGGCCATGCGGCGCAAGACCGAGGTGCTGACGGCACTGCTGTTCTTCGTCATCGTCACCAGCCTGTTCCCGCTGGGCGTCGGGCCGGAGCCGGCGCTGCTGCGCAAGATCGCGCCGGGAGTGCTGTGGGTGGCCGCCCTGCTGGCGACCATGCTGGGCCTGCAGCGGATGTTCGCGGCCGACCACGCCGACGGCACGCTGGAGCAGATGCTGCTGTCGCCGACGCCGCTGGCGCTGCTGGTGGGCGGCAAGAACCTGGCCCACTGGCTGGTCTGCGGCCTGCCGCTGGTGTTGCTGGCGCCCTTGCTGGGCATGCAGTTCGACCTCGACGCCGGCGGCCTGGGGGTGCTGGCGCTGGGCCTGCTGCTGGGCACCCCGGTGCTGTCGCTGATCGGCTCGATCGGCGCGGCGCTCACGCTCGGCGTGCGCGGCGGCGGCGTGCTCCTGAGCCTGCTGGTGCTGCCCCTGTACATCCCCGCGCTGATCTTCGGCGCCGGCGCGGTGCAGGCGCAGGCCTCGGGCCAGGGCGCGTCGGGCCACCTGTCGCTGCTGGGCGCGCTGCTGGTGCTGTCGCTGTTTTTCGCGCCGCTGGCGACCACGGCGGCCCTGAGGATCGCACTGGAATGAACCGCGTCGTCCACTGGTTCCGCTTCGCCAGCCCGGCCGGCTTCTATCCGGTGGCGGGCAAGCTGATTCCCTGGTTCGCGGCGCTGGCGGTGCTGTTTGGCGTCGCCGGCCTGTGGGTCAGCTTCTTCGTCGCGCCGACCGATGCGACCCAGGGCGAGGGCTACCGCATCATCTTCGTGCACGTGCCCGCCTCGTGGATGTCGATGGTGATCTACCTGGCGATGGCCGCCTGGGCCGGCATCGGGCTGGCGCTGAACACCCGGCTGTCGGCCATGATGGCGCAGGCGCTGGCGCCCACCGGCGCGCTGATGGCCTTCCTGTCGCTGTGGACCGGCGCCTTCTGGGGCAAGCCGATGTGGGGCACCTGGTGGGTGTGGGATGCGCGCCTGACGTCCGAGCTGGTGCTGCTGTTCCTGTACCTGGGCTTCATCGCGCTGCAGGCGGCGATCGACGATCCGCGCCGCGCCGACAAGGCCGGCGCCATCCTGGCGCTGGTCGGGGCGGTCAACGTGCCGGTGATCTATTTCTCGGTCAAGTGGTGGAACACGCTGCACCAGGGCGCGTCGGTGTCGCTGACGCGCGCACCCTCGATGGCGCAGACCATGCTGTGGGGCATGCTGCTGATGGCGCTGTGCTTCTGGATGTACGCGATCGCGATGGCGCTCAAGCGCCTGCGCGCCATCATCCTGGAGCGCGAGGCCCACACCGGGTGGGCGCGCGAATTCGCCCAGGCGGCCGCATGAACTGGCGCTCGGCTGCCGACTTCTTCGCCATGGGCGGCTACGCGCTGTACGTGTGGGGCAGCTTCGGCGCCTGCGCGCTGGCGCTGGCACTGGAAACGCTGCTGGTGGGCAAGCGCCACGGCGCCGTGCTGCGCAGCCTGCGCCAGCAACTGATGGCCGACCGGCTGCAGGAGCAATCGCCATGAAGGGATGGAAGAAGCGCGGCGCAATCGTCGCGGCCGCACTGGCGGCGGTGGGCATCGCCGCGGCGCTGGTGCTCAACGCGCTCAACAGCAACATCGCGCTGTACGTCACGCCCAGCGATGTCGCCGCCGGCAAGTCGCCCCATGGCCAGGCGTTTCGCATCGGCGGGCTGGTCAAGGAAGGGTCGCTCAGGCGCGACAACCTCACCGTGCACTTCGTCGTCACCGACCTGGCCCGGGAGATCCCGGTGGCCTACACCGGCATCCTGCCGGACCTGTTCAAGGAGGGCAAGGGCGCGGTGGTGCAGGGCCGGCTCGGCCCGGACGGCCAGTTCACCGCCTCCGAGGTGCTGGCCAAGCACGACGAGAACTACATGCCGCCGCAGGCACAGGCCGCACTGGACCGGGCCAGCAAGACCGGCAAGACCCAAGGAGCACCGCAGCCATGATTGCCGAACTCGGGCACTTCGCCCTGATCCTGTCGCTGTGCGTGGCCGCCGTGCTCGGCACGCTGCCGCTGGCCGGTGTCCACTGGCAGCGGCGCGAATGGGTGGTGCTGGCGCGGCCGGCGGCGCAGGCCTTCTTCGTGCTGGTGGCGGCGGCGTTCGCCGCGCTGGCCTGGAGCTTCTACGTCAACGACTTCTCGGTGTTGTACGTGGCCGAGCACTCCAATGCGCTGCTGCCGACGGTCTACCGGCTGGCGGCGGTATGGGGCGGCCACGAAGGCTCGCTGCTGCTGTGGATGCTGATGCTGGCGGGCTGGACGGTGGCGGTGGCCCAGTTGTCGCGCTCGCTGGACGAGACCATGGTGGCGCGGGTGCTGGGCGTGCTGGGGCTGGTGGCCACCGGACTGCTGCTGTTCATCCTGCTCACCTCCAATCCCTTCGAGCGCCTGCTGCCGGCGGCCGAGAACGGCCGCGACCTCAATCCGCAGTTGCAGGACCCGGGGCTGGTGTTCCATCCGCCGATGCTCTACATGGGCTACGTGGGCTTCTCGGTGGCGTTCGCGTTCGCCATCGCGGCGCTGCTGTCCGGCCGGCTGGACGCGGCCTGGGCCCGCTGGTCGCGGCCCTGGACCACCATGGCCTGGGTGTTCCTCACCGTCGGCATCGCCATGGGCTCGTGGTGGGCGTACTACACGCTGGGCTGGGGCGGCTGGTGGTTCTGGGATCCGGTGGAGAACGCCTCCTTCCTGCCCTGGCTGCTGGGCACCGCGCTGCTGCATTCGCTGGCGGTGACCGACAAGCGCGGCAGCTTCAGGAGCTGGACGGTGCTGCTGGCGATCGGCGCCTTCTCGCTGTCGCTGCTGGGGACCTTCCTGGTGCGTTCGGGCGTGCTGACCTCGGTGCACGCCTTTGCCACCGACCCGCGCCGCGGCATCTTCATCCTGCTGCTGCTGGCGCTGGTGGTGGGCTCATCGCTGGCCCTGTTCGCCTGGCGCGCGCCCAAGGTGGCGCTGGGCGGCTCCTTCGCGCTGATGTCGCGCGAGACGCTGCTGCTGGTGGGCAACGTGCTGCTGGTGGTGGCCTGCGCCTCGGTGCTGCTGGGAACGCTCTATCCGCTGATCATCGATTCGCTCAACCTGGGCAAGATCTCGGTCGGCCCGCCGTACTTCAATTCGGTGTTCGTGCCGCTGATGGCGCCGGCGCTGTTCCTGATGGCGGCCGTGCCGCTGGCGCGCTGGAAGCACGCCGACGTGCGCGCCATGGCACGCCGGCTGTGGCTGGCCGGCGTGCTGGCCGTCATCGGCGCGGTCGCCATCCCGCTGGCGATGGGCGGCTGGACGGTGCTGACCGGGCTGGGCACGCTGCTGTCGGTCTGGATCGGCGCCTCCATGGTCCTGCAGATCATCGCCCGGCTGAAGCTGGGCGTGCCGCCGATGGCCTTCTGGGGCATGCAGCTGGGGCATCTGGGCGTGGCCGTGTTCGTGATGGGCGTGACCCTGGTGGGCGGCTACCAGGAGGAGCAGGACGTGCGGATGGAGCCGGGCGACACCACCCGGGTCGGCGGCCACGACTTCCGCTTCATCGGCGTGCGCAGCGTCGCCGGGCCCAACTACAGTGCGGCGCGCGGCGAGTTCGAGGTGAGCCGGGGCGGCAGGGTGATCCGCCTGTATCCCGAGAAGCGGACCTACTTCTCCTCGCAGATGCCGATCACCGATGCGGCGATCGACGCGGGCCTCACCCGCGACGTCTACGTCTCGCTGGGCGAACCGCTGGAAGGCCAGGCCTGGGCCGTGCGGGTGTACTACAAGCCCTTCGTCGACTGGATCTGGGGCGGCTGCCTGGTGATGGCGCTGGGCGGCCTGTGCGCGCTGTCGGACCGCCGCTACCGGCTGCGGGTCCAGGCCGCGGCTCCCGTGCCGGTGCCGGTGACGCCGCTGCAGGGGGCGAGCGCATGAAGGTCCGGTTCCTGCTGCCGCTGGCGCTGTTCGGCGTGCTGCTGGCCTTCCTGGCGGTCGGCCTGCAGCGCGATCCGCACGAGGTGCCCTCGCCGCTGGTGAACAAGCCGGCGCCGCCCTTCCAGGTGGCGCAACTGGCGCAGGCCGGCCAGGCCTTCTCGCCGGCCGACATGAAGGGCAAGGTCTGGATGCTCAATGTCTGGGCCTCCTGGTGCGTGGCCTGCCGGGTGGAGCATCCCTTGCTGGTGCAGCTTGCCGCCTCCCGGGTGGTGCCGGTGATCGGCCTGGACTACAAGGACAA
This sequence comes from Caenimonas terrae, assembly GCF_042655405.1. Classification (NCBI taxonomy): domain Bacteria; kingdom Pseudomonadati; phylum Pseudomonadota; class Betaproteobacteria; order Burkholderiales; family Comamonadaceae; genus Caenimonas; species Caenimonas terrae. The sequence continues at coordinate 1,058,483 of NZ_JBHSMF010000006.1, forward strand.
GCGCAGCGACGCGCTGAGCTTCCTGCAGAAGAACGGCGACCCGTACAACCTGTCGGCCTTCGACGGCGACGGCCGGGTCGGGATCGACTACGGCGTGTACGGCGTGCCCGAGACCTTCGTGATCGACAAGAACGGCGTGATCCGCCACAAGCAGATCGGCCCCATCACCGCCGAGGCGCTGGACAAGACCATCCTGCCGCTGATCCAGGAGCTGAACAGATCGTGAAGCACATCGGCGCCTTGCTGCTGCTCGTGGTCCTGCTGCTCGCCGGCGCGCCCGGCTGGGCCAAGGAGGCCACGCCGCTGGCCGAGGATCCGGTGGTGGAACAGCGCCTGATCGACATCTCTCAGGAGATGCGCTGCCTGGTCTGCCAGAACGAATCGCTGGCCGCCTCGCGCGCCGACCTGGCGCTGGACCTGCGCCGCGAGATCCGCGAGCTGATCCGCGCGGGGCGCAGCGACGCCGAGATCCGCGATTTCATGGTCAGCCGCTATGGCGACTTCGTTCTGTACCGCCCGCCGGTCAAGCCCACCACCTGGCTGCTGTGGTCCGGACCGTTCCTGCTGATGGCGGTGGCGGTGGTGGTGCTGCTGGTGTACCTGCGCCGGCGCGAGCGTGCCGCCGGCCGGGATGTGTTGACGAGCGACGAACGCAGCCGCGCCCAGGCGCTGCTGCAAGAGGGCGGGCAATGACCGGATTCATCGTGGCTGCGGCGCTGGCCGTGTTGGTGACGCTGGCCCTGCTGCTGCGGCCCCTGGTGCGGATCGGCGCCGCCTCGGCGCTGTCGCACCGCCAGCTCAATAGCGCGATCCTGCGCGAACAGCTGGCCCGGCTGGACCAGGACCTGGCCGACGGCACCATCGACGCGCCGGACCACGCCCAGGCCCGCGAGGAACTGCAGCGCCGCGTGCTGCAGGACACGGCGCCGGCCGATGCCGCGCCCGGCCTGCGGGCGCCGCGCCGCACGCTGGCGGCGATCGCGCTGGCGCTGCCGGTCGCCGCCTTCGGCCTGTACTACGCGATCGGCAACCCGGCCAGCCTGAGGCCGCAGGCGGTCGCCGCCGCGACCGCCCCGCAGGAGGCGGAGGTGGAGCGGATGGTGGCCAACCTGGCGGCCAAGCTGGAGCGGGAGCCGTCCAACCTCAAGGGCTGGGCGATGCTGGGACGCTCGTACAAGGTGCTGGGCCGGGGACCGGAGGCGGAGCGGGCCTACGACCGGGCCGGCGCCTTCCTCGATGCCGACGCCCAGATGCTGGCCGACTACGCCGACGTGGCCGCCGCCAACGCCGGGGGCAACTTCGCCGGCAAGCCCACGCGGCTGATCGAGCGGGCCCTGCGGGTCGATCCGCGCAATCCGATGGCGCTGTGGCTGGCCGGCACGGCGGCCATGCGGGCCGGCCAATCGGACAAGGCGCTGACGATCTGGAACGGCCTGATGCAGCAGCTGCCGCCGGGATCGGAAGACGCCCGCATGCTGCAGACGGCCATCGACGACGTCCGGGGTCGCGCCGGCGGTGCTGGCGCCGGGACGGCGGTCGCGCAGGCCGCCGAGCCGGCCAAGCAGGACAAGCCAGCGGCCCCAGCGGCGGCCAGCGTCAGCGGCACGGTGGACCTGGCGCCCGCCCTGCGCTCCAGGATGGCACCAGACGACACCGTGATGGTGATCGCCCGCCTGCCGGGATCGCGCATGCCGGTGGCTGTGCTGCGCGTGCGCGGCGCGCAGCTGCCGATGCAGTTCACGCTCGACGACTCGCTGGCGATGAACCCGCAGGCGCTGATCTCCACCGCCCGCCAGGTGCAGGTGGAAGCGCGCATCTCCCATTCCGGGCTGGCGATGCCGGAAGCGGGCGACCTCATCTCGCCGGTGCGGACCGTGCAGGTCGGCGCCACCGGCGTGACGCTGAACGTGGCGCAGGTGCGGCCGTAGGGCAGGCGCAAGCCGTCAGGCTGGCAACACAGTGGCGAATACGCTTTCCGGGGGCCCAAAGCAAACGGCCCGCGCTATTGATTCAATAGCGTCGGACCGTTGATGGTGGCGGAGCAGGTGGGATTCGAACCCACGGTACGGCATAACCGTACACCGGATTTCGAGTCCGGCGCATTCGACCACTCTGCCACCGCTCCTGAATTCGGTTCGCGTGGTGCGAAGGCCGTAATTCTAACTCAAGCCGCCAGCCGTTCCAGCCCGCCCAGGTAGGGGCGCAGGGCGTCCGGCACGGTGACCGAGCCGTCGGCGTTCTGGTAGTTCTCCAGCACCGCCACCAGCGTCCGGCCGACCGCCAGGCCCGAGCCGTTGAGCGTATGGACCAGTTCGTTCTTGCCGGCGGCGGTCTTGAAGCGGGCCTGCAGCCGGCGCGCCTGGAAGGTCTCGCAGTTGGAGACCGAGCTGATCTCGCGGTAGGTGTTCTGCGCCGGCAGCCAGACCTCCAGGTCGAAGGTCTTGGCGGCGGTGAAGCCCATGTCGCCGGAGCACAGCAGCACCACCCGGTACGGCAGGCCCAGCTTCTGCAGCACGGCCTCGGCATGGCCCACCATCTGGTCCAGCGTCGCATAGCTGGTGTCGGGGTGCACGATCTGCACCATCTCCACCTTGTCGAACTGGTGCTGGCGGATCATCCCGCGGGTGTCGCGGCCGGCGCTGCCCGCCTCCGAGCGGAAGCAGGCCGTGTGCGCCGTCAGCCGGATCGGCAGCTGCGACTCGGCCACGATCTCGTCGCGCACGAAATTGGTCAGCGTCACCTCGCTGGTCGGGATCAGGTACAGCGCGGCCTCGTCCTGCATCTCGTCGCCCTCCTGCCCGCCCTTCTTGACTGCGAACAGGTCGGCCTCGAACTTGGGCAGCTGGCCGGTGCCGCGCAGCGTCTCCGCGTTCACGATGTAGGGGGTGTAGCACTCGGTGTAGCCATGCTCGGTGGTCTGCACGTCCAGCATGAACTGCGCCAGCGCCCGGTGCAGCCGCGCGATCGGCCCCTTCATCACCGAAAAGCGCGACCCGGCCAGCTTGACGCCCAGCTCGAAGGACAGGCCCAGCGGCTCGCCCAGGTCCACGTGGTCCCGCACCGCGAAATCCAGCTGGCGCGGCTCGCCCCACCTGCGCACTTCGACGTTGCCGGTCTCGTCGGCGCCCACCGGCACGCTCTCGTGCGGCAGGTTGGGAACGGCCAGCAGCAGCGCCTGCAGCTCGCGCTGCACCTGCTCCAGCCGCGCGGCCGATTGCTCCAGTTCCTCCTTGAGCGCCGCCACCTGCGCCATCAGCGCATCGACCGGCTCGCCCTTGCCCTTGAGCTGGCCGATCTGCTTGGACAGCTGGTTGCGCTGCGCCTGCAGCTCCTCGGAGCGGCTCTGGATCGTCTTGCGCTCGGCTTCCAGGGAGGTGAAGGCGGCGACGTCCAGAAAGCCTTGCGGCGTCTTGCGCGCCTGGAGCCGGTCGACAACCGAGGCCAGGTCTTTTCGAAGCAGGGTGATGTCTAGCATCGCCCCATTTTATCGGGCGCGCTGATCAGCCGAGGACAGCGCCGAAGGTCCGTCCCGCAACGGAATCAGTTGGGGACAGATCCGAAGGTCTGTCCCGCAAGGTTTCAGGAGAGCGTCGCCGGGTCCATGTTGGCGCCGCACAGCACCAGGCACACTTTCTCGTCCGCTCGCGGCCGGTAAGCGCCGCTTTGCAGTGCGGCCAGCCCCAGCGCCGCAGCCGGTTCCACCGCCAGCTTGAACTGCCGCCACAGCGTCAATTGGGCCTGGCGAATCGCGTCGTCCGGCAACAGCAGCGCGTCCTTCACATGGCGCTGGGTCAGCTCCCATGCGATGGCGCCGATGCGCTTGGCCCCCAGCGAGTCGGCCGCGATGCCGCTGACGGCGACGTCCACCGGCTCGCCGGCCTGCCGTGCGCGAAACAGCGTCGGCGCCAGTTCCGGCTCCAGCGCCACGACCCTCGCGCGCGGGCCGAACCAGTCGGCGATGCCGGCGATCAGGCCGCCGCCGCCGACGCTCACCAGCACGCTGTCCGGCACCCCGCCCTGCGCCTCGATCTCCAGCGCCAGCGTGCCGGCGCCGGCCACCACCTCGGGCTGGTCGTAGGCGTGGGTCAGCAGCGCGCCGGTCTGCTGCTGGCGCGCCAGGCAGGCCTGCAGCGCCTCCGAATACGCGGCGCCGGTGACCACGACCTCTGCGCCCAGCTCGCGCAGCCGCGCCTGCTTAGCGGGGCTGGAGATGGTCGGCACGAACACCTCGCACTTCACGCCCAGCGCCTTCGCCGCGGCGGCGGTTGCGATGCCGGCATTGCCGCCGGAGGCGACGATGACGCCGCTGGCCGGAATCGGGTTGGCCAGCAGCCGGTTCATCATGCCCCGCGCCTTGAAGCTGCCGGCGACCTGCAGTTGTTCGAGCTTGAGCCAGACCTCGCCGCCGGGCACGCCGAGCGCGGATGCGGGCAGCTTCCACAGCGGCGTTTCCAGCAGGAAGCCGGGCTGCGCGCGCAGCCGCTGCATCGCGGCGTCGATCTCGGCGCGGCTCAAGAGCCCTGCTCCGGCGCGCGGCCGGCGGCGCCGGCGTGCAGCTGCGAGCCGGCCGGCGGCGCCAGGCCCTCCGGGGCCTTCAGGCCCTTTGGCAACGGGAACTTCACCGTCTCCTGGATGCCGTCCATCTTGCGCACCGAGACCGCGCCGAAGGAGCGGATGCGGTCGATCACCGCCTTGACCAGCACCTCCGGCGCCGATGCGCCCGCCGTCAGCCCGACCCGCTTCCTGCCTTCCAGCCACTCGGGCTGCAGTTCCGCGGCGCTGTCCACCATGTAGCTGGGCACGCCCAGCTTGCGCGCCAGTTCCGCCAGCCGGTTGCTGTTGGAACTGGTGGGGCTGCCCACCACGATCATCACGTCCACCTGCGGCGACATCAGCTTGACCGCATCCTGCCGGTTCTGGGTGGCGTAGCAGATGTCCTGCTTCTTGGGCTCGCGCACGCTGGGGAAGCGCCGGCGCACCGCGGCGCTGATCTGCGCCGCGTCGTCCACCGACAGCGTGGTCTGCGTCACCACCGCCAGCCGCTCGGTCTGCGCCGGCTGCACCGTCGCCACGTCCTCGACGTCTTCCACCAGGTGGATGCCGCCGCTCAGCTGGCCCATCGTGCCTTCGACTTCGGGATGGCCCTTGTGGCCGATCATGATGAACTCGTAGCCTTCCTTGGCCAGCTTGGCCACCTCCACGTGGACCTTGGTCACCAGCGGGCAGGTGGCGTCGAAGATCTCGAAGCCGCGGGCCCGCGCCTCCGCCTGCACCGCCCTGCTCACGCCGTGGGCGGAGAACACCAGCGTGGAGCCCGGCGGCACGTCGGCCAGGTCCTCGATGAAGATCGCGCCCTTGGCCTTGAGGTCGTTGACCACGAAGGTGTTGTGCACGATCTCGTGGCGCACGTAGATCGGCGCACCGAATTTCAGCAGCGCCCGCTCGACGATCTCGATGGCACGGTCGACGCCGGCGCAAAAGCCGCGCGGCTCGGCCAGCAGCACTTCCTGGGGCGCTTGCGCGATGTCGGTCATAGCACTCCGATCAGTTGGACTTCGAAGGTCACCGGCTGGCCGGCCAGCGGATGGTTGAAGTCGAACAGCACGGCGTCGGCCTTGCCGTCGCCGTCGCCATCGGCGCCGACCTGCTGCACCGAGCCGGCATAGCTGCCCATGCCGTCGGGCGTGGGGAACTGCACCACGTCGCCGACGTGGTATTGCTCGTCGGGGTCGCCCAGCTCGTTGAGCAGCCGGCGCGCCACCCACTGCACCATCTCCGGGTTGCGGTCGCCGAAGGCTTCGCCGGCCGGGATCTGGAAGCTGGTGCGCGCGCCCTCCTCCAGCCCGATCAGGCGCTTCTCCACGGCGGGCGACAGTTCGCCCGTGCCCAGCGACAGCGTGGCCGGCTTGTCGGCGAAGGTGTTGATGATGTCCCCGCCCGGCCCGGCAAGCCGGTAATGCAGGGTGAGGAAGGAGCCCGGTTGAACCCGGGGCGCGTTGGAGGCCATGGAAGTCCCGATAAACTGGCCCCCATTGTAGAAAGCTGCTTCCGCCCCGCGGGAACGGCCCCCAGATGCCCCTCAAAGACCTCCCAACCGATGCCCAGCCGCGCGAGAAGCTGCTGGCCCGGGGCGCCGGGGCGCTCGGCGACGCCGAACTGATCGCCCTGCTGCTGCGCACCGGCCTGCCCGACCAAGGCGTGCTGCAGATGGCGCAGGGACTGCTGGACCGCTTCGGCGGCATCTCCGGCCTTCTTCACACCAGCGCCGACGACCTCAAGCAGGTCCGGGGACTGGGCGGCCCGGCCAAGCGGGCCGAGCTGATCGCGGTGCTGGAACTGGCGCGCCGCGCGCTGGCCCAGCAGCTGAAGGAGCGCGAGGTGTTCGGCTCGCCCGGCGCCGTCAAGCACTACCTGCAGCTGCACCTGGCCGCCAAGGCCCACGAGGTGTTCGCGGTGCTGTTCCTGGACGCGCAGAACCGGCTGCTGGCGATGGAGGAACTGTTTCGCGGCACGCTGACCCAGACCAGCGTCTACCCGCGCGAGGTGGTGCTGCGGGCGCTGGCGCACGCCTGCGCCTCGGTGGTGCTGGCGCACAACCACCCGAGCGGCACGGTGCAGCCCTCGCGCGCCGACGAAGCCCTGACGCAGACGCTGAAGGCCGCGCTGGCCCTGGTCGACGTCCGGGTGCTGGACCACGTGATCGTCACCCAGGGCGAAGCGCTGTCGATGGCCGAAAGGGGGCTCCTGTGAAGGCCAAGTCGTTCCAGGAGCTGCAGCGGATCCAGCAGCATCTGGCCGAACAGCAGCGGCTGGCCGCGCTGCGCGAAAGCGCCCGCAAGGACGCCGAGCGCAAGCTCCACGCCGAGCAGAACCTGTTCGTGCGCGCGGCCGGTGCCGTCAAGCCGCTGCGCGAGCAGCGGCGCGTGCCGCTGGCGCCGCAGCAGCCGGCGCCGATCCCGTTCCAGCAGCAGCTGGACGAGCAGCGGGTGCTGCAGGAAGCGATCAGCGACGAGTTCGACGCCAGCACGCTGCTCGATGTCGACGACGCGCTGAGCTTTCGCCGGCCCGGCATCGGCATGGACGTGACGCGCAAGCTGCGCAAGGGCCACTGGAGCATCCAGCGCGAACTGGACCTGCACGGCCTGCGGCGCGAGGACGCGCGCGAGGCGCTGGCGGCCTTCATCCGCGAGGCCGTCAAGCAGGGCGTGCGCTGCGTGCGTGTGGTCCACGGCAAGGGCCTGGGGTCGCCGGGCAAGACGCCGGTGCTCAAGAGCAAGGTGCAGAGCTGGCTGATCCAGAAGAACGAGGTGCTGGCCTTCGTCCAGGCCCGCGGCGACGAGGGCGGCGCCGGCGCGGTGGTGGTGCTGCTGACGCCGTCGCCGGGTTGACGCAGTCCTAGCCCGGCGCGTTGCGCATCCAGTCGGCGGTCTGGAAAAAGCTCTCCTTCAGCCGCGCCCGCAGGTCCTCGGGCACACCGGTCTCGCCCATCGCCTGGTCCATGCAGGCCAGCCACTGGTCGCGCTCCACGATGCCGATCGAAAACGGCATGTGGCGCATGCGCAGCCGCGGATGGCCGAAGCGGTCGGTGTAATGCTGCGGCCCGCCCAGCCAGCCGCACAGGAACCAGAACAGGTGCTGGCGCGCCCGCTCCAGGTGGCTGCCGTGGGCGGCGCGCAGTGCGCCGTACGTCGGCTCCAGGTCCATCAGGTCGTAGAAGCGCTCCACCAGCGCCTTGACCCTGTCCTCCCCGCCGATCCGCTCGAAGGGCGTGGCGGCGGGGCTTGTCTCTTCAGTCTGCATGGGCGGATTGTCCGGCGGCGCCTATTCGGCCGCCCGGCGCAAGGTTTCCACCACCGGGCGATTGAGCACCTCGCGCAGCCCCCACCAGCCGGCCGCCAGCGCCAGCAGCGCGCCGGCCAGCGAGCCGAACAGCGGCAGCAGCGGCGAGGCGGTCCATTCGAAATCGAACACATACTTCGCCAGCGCCCAGCCGACGCAGCCGGCCACCACGCTGGCCAGGAAGCCGGCCAGCAGGCCCACGCCCACCAGCTCCGCCCGCTGCACCTGGCGCAGCAGGCTGCCCCGGGCGCCGACCGCGCGCATGATCGCGTATTCGCGGGCGCGCTCCTCGCGCGTGGCCGTCACCGCCGCGAACAGCACCACCACGCCGGCCGCCAGCGTGAACGCGAACAGGAATTCCACCGCGCGGATCACCTTGTCCAGCACGCCTTGCACCTGGTTGAGCGTGCTGGTCATGTCGACGTTGGTGATGTTGGGGAAGGCCCGCACCAGCGCGTTGTCGAAGCCCTTGCGGTCCGGCGCATGGAAGGCGCTCATGTAGGTGACCGGCACGTCGGCCAGCTCGCTGACCGGGTAGATGACGAAGAAGTTGGCCCGCATCGAGCCCCAGTCCACCTTGCGCAGCGAGGTGATCTTCGCGTCCGTCGGCGCGCCGGCGATGTCGAAGCGCAGGCTGTCGCCCAGCTTCAGGCCCAGCGTCTTGGCCAGGCCCTCCTCCACGCTCAGGCCGCCCTTCTCTTCCGGCTGCCAGCGGCCGGCCACCACCTGGTTGTGCGGCGGCTGCACCGGCGTGGCCGACAGGTTGAACTCCCGGTCCACCAGCCGGCGCGCACGGTCCTCGGCGTAGTCTTCGGGCGAGACGGTCTTGCCGTTGACCGCGATCAGCCGGCCGCGGATCATCGGATACCAGTCGAACTTGGCCACGCCGGCATCGCGCAGCGCCTTCTGGAAGGCGGCGTTCTGTTCGGGCATCACGTTGATGACGAAGCGGTTCGGCGCGTCCGGCGGCGTGGCGCGGCGCCAGCTGGCGATCAGGTCGGTGCGCAGCAGCACCAGCAGCATCAGCGCCAGCAGGCCGACCGACAGCGCGCTCACCTGCACCACCGCATAGGCCGGGCGCGCCGAGATCTGCCGCGTCGCCAGCACCATCCAGCGCGGCGCGGTGCTTTCGTTGACGCTGCGCCGCAGCAGCTTCACCGCCAGCCAGCTCAGCGCCGCGAACACCAGCACCGCGCCGGCGAAACCGCCGACCGCGATCAGCCCCAGCAGCAGGTCGCTGCTGGCTGCCAGCAGCAGCGCGGCGAAGCCGACCACGCCCACGGCCAGCACCGCGACCGAGGCCGGCTTGAGGTTGCCGACGTCGCGCCGGATCACCCGCAGCGGCGGCACCTGCGCCAGCTGCAGCACCGGCGGCAGGCCGAACGCGAACAGCAGCGTCAGCCCCATGCCGATGCCGAAGCCCGCCGGCCACAGCGTCGCCGCCGGCAGCGAGCTTTCCACCAGCCCCGCCAGCAGCAGCACGAACAGGAAGTGCACGCCGAAGCCGGCGGCCACCCCCAGCAGGCTGGCGAACAGGCCGATCAGCGCGAATTCGAAGGCATAGGCCAGCGCGATGGTGCGCTGGCTCTGGCCCAGCACCCGCAGCATCGCGCAGTCGTCCAGGTGGCTGGCGGCAAAGCCGCGCGCGCCCAGCGCCACGGCCACCGCGCTGAGCAGCGCGGCCAGCAGCGCCACCAGGTTGAGGAACTTGCCGGCGCGGTCCAGCGTCTGGCGCATCTCCGGCCGCCCGCTTTCCAGCGACTCGATGCGCACGCCGCGGATCGCCGGGTTCTTCACTTCCTGCAGCGCCCAGCGGACGAAGGCCGCGACCGGCTTGTCGTCGCCGGCCACCGCGAAGCGGTAGGTGAGGCGGCTGGCCGGCTGCACCAGGTGCGTGGCCTCCAGGTCGGCCTGGTTGAGCATCACGCGCGGCGCGAAGCTCATGAAGCCGGCGCCGCGATCGGGCTCGACGACGATGATGCGGCCGATGCGCAGCCGGGAATCGCCCAGCAGCAATGCGGCGCCGGGTTTGAGCGCCAGCGCCTCCAGCAGCGAGGCGTCGACCCAGGCCTCGCCGGGCGGTGGGATCTCGCGGGTGGCGCTGGCGGGCCCATCGGGCTGCGCCGCCACCTGCAGGTTGCCGCGCAGCGGATAGCCGGCGCCCACCACCTTCAGCGCCACCAGGCGGCTGCCGCCGCCCTGCGCCTCGCTGGCCCGCGCCATGGTCGGAAAGCCGATGGTGGTGACGGCCTGCAGTCCCAGCGCGCGCGCCTTGTCGACGAAGGCCTGCGGCGTCGGGTTGTCGCTGGAGACCACCGCGTCGCCGCCCAGCAGCTGGCGCGCGTCGCGCGCCAGCCCGCCGTTCAAGCGGTCGGCGAAAAAGCCGACGGCGGTCAGCGCCGCCACCGCCAGCGTCACGGCCACGATCAGCAGCCGCAGCTCGCCGGCCCGCAGGTCGCGCCACAGGGTGCGCCAGCCCAGTCCCCAGACCGAGGTGCTCACGGCGTCGCCCCCGGCGCCGGCGGCAGGCCGTCCAGCCGCTGCTGCAGCTGGCGCAGCACCGGCCTGATCTTGTCGCCGACGCTGATCTGCGGATTGGAGAAGCCGTCGGGCTTGCCGGCGTCCACCTCGCGCTGCTTGATGACCGGCACCGACGCGGCGAAGGCCTGCTCGAAGGAATGGGTCTTGCGCAGCTGCTCGTCGAACATCGCGCGGCCGAAGAAGGTCAGCTCGGACAGCGCGCCGCAGCCGTAGGAGGTGTGGGTGGCATCGGCAGCGGTCATCACCAGCGTGCTGTCGCCGGCCAGCGGGCCGATCCAGCCGCCCGAGAAGCAGGCCGAGACGGCGATCACCCGGTTGCGGATGCCGGCCTTGTCCAGCGCCGCGCGCAGCTCGCCCGGGCTGACCGTGTCCACCCGCAGCGCCCCGTTGGAGGCGGACAGCTGGTAGTTGCTCGCGCCGTGCGATGTCAGGTACACCACCAGCAGGTCGTGCTCGCGGTCCATCCTGGCCGCCAGCGCGTCGATGGCGCGCTCCAGGTTCAGGGTGGTCGCCCACGGATAGGTGTCGCCGGTGCTCGCGCTATTGACCAGGTGCAGCACCCGGCCCCTGGCGTCGAAGCGCTGCGCCAGCAGGCTGGCGACCATCGAGCTCTCGCGCAGGAACACGTCCTGGTCGGCATATGGCGCGAACACCAGGCCGTAGACGTCGACCACGCCGGGGCGTTGCGGCGCCAGCGAGGCGACCGCCTTGTCCCACACCGCCTGCTGGGTCTCGAAGGCTTCCTGGCTCAGCTCCAGTGTGGGCCGCTCGGCCTCGGCCTGCGTGCCGTCCTGCTGCCAGGGCCGGTCCGGGAACTGCCAGGCCGAGACGCCGAACAGCGCCACCATGCGCAGCGCCAGCGCCGCCCGGCCCGGCCGGTCGACGCCGAACCGCCCGGCCAGCCGCACCGCGACCGCCAGCACCCACACCCAGAGCAGCAGGTACAGGGACCAGCCGGCCCAGGTGGAACCATCGAGCCACAACGGCAAGCGCTCATGGGCCTGCGCGATGGACAGCAGTTGCGACACGGTGTTGGCCGGCGCCGAAGCGACCACCCACAGCGCGAACCAGGCAGCCAGCCGGCGCGGCGGCGGCAGGACCCACCACGCCAGCAGCAACAGCAGGCCGGTGCCCCACTGCGGAGCCAGCCAGCCGCGCAGGTCGAACAGCGCCGGGCCGGCCACCTCGAAGCGCGCCAGCAGCAGTTCCAGCGCGCTGGTGACGGCGACCAGCAGCAGCAGTTGCGCCGGGGTCGGCGGCGCCAGCGGCAGCCGGGGCTCCAGCAGGAAGCCGGCGCGCAGGCCGCCGCGCAGCCAGCCACCCAGCGATTCGCGCGCCGGTGGCGGCAGGGGCGGGGCGCTGCCGGGGGCGGCGGCGAAGGAGTCGAAATCGGCGTCGGGGTGCATCGGCGGCCATCATGCCACCGGCCCGCACTGCCTCAGGCGCGTGGGGTCGGCCTGGCGCCGGCCAGCTGCGGATCCAGCACGAGCCGCTCGGGCGCCGTGTAGCACAGGAAGCGCCGGTTGGTCGCCCGGCCGATGGTGCACAGGCCCAGCCGCTGCGCGATCTGGTGGCCCATCTGGGTGATGCCGCTGCGCGAGACCACGATCGCCACGCCCATCTGGGCGGCCTTGATCACCATCTCGCTGGTCAGGCGCCCGGTGGTGTAGAACACCAGGCCGGTGGGATCGGACGGCGGCTGGACCCACATCCAGCCGGCGATGGTGTCGATCGCGTTGTGGCGTCCCACGTCCTCCACGAACAGCAGCATCTCCTCGCCGCGGAACAGCGCGCAGCCGTGCACCGAGCCGGCCGACTTGTAGGTGCTTTCCTGGAGCCGGATCGCGTTGACGATGCCATACAGCTGCGCCTGGGTGATCGCGGTGGCGGGCAGGCGGATCGACTCGATCTCGTCCATCAGGCCGCCGAACATGCTGCCCTGGCCGCAGCCGGTGGTGACGACCCGGCGCGAGGTGCGCTCCTCGATCCGGTCGATGCCCGCGCGGGTCCTCACGGCGGCCGCGTTGGTGTCCCAGTCCACCGTCACGGACTCCACCTCGTCGACGCCGGCGACCAGGCGCTGGTTGCGCAGGTAGCCCAGCACCAGCCATTCGGGCCGTGCGCCCAGGGTCATCAGCGTGACCAGCTCGCGCTTGTCGACATAGACCGTGAGGTCGCGCTCGGCCGGAATGGAGACGGCCTCGCGCTCGCCGTGCTCGTTGACGACGTCGATTTCCTGCGTCAGCGCAGCGCGGGCTTGGGTGAGATGGGGCAGCGGCATCGGGCGATGATGCCGCAAAAGCGCGGCCGCGCTATTTCTTGGCCGGCGCCATTTCCGCGGAGGTTGCCTTGCTGCTGGGCGGGCTGGTGGCGTTGCCGGCGGGCGAGTGCGCGCCGGATGTTTCCAGCGGCTTCTCGGCCGGCGCGTTGACGGCGAACGGGCCCGGGTCGGCGCAGCCCACCGGCGTGGCCGGCCCGGCAGCCACCGCGGCGGTGCCACCGGCCACCGCCGGCTTCGCTGCGACATTGGGGGACGACGCGGTGGCGCCCGCCACCGCCGGCGTCGCCGCGCCGGCCGCCGGATGCGAAGCCACTGCCGCCGCCGTGGAGACCTTGGCGGCGCCGGCGCCGGTTCCGGCATGGGCGCGGTAATACGCCGCGACCTTGTCCTGCACCTTGCACAGGTGGTAGGCGTCCAGCTTGGCCTGCCAGGCGGCCTTGGCGGCGGCCTCGGCGGCCTTGGCCTTGGCGGCGTCGTCCAGCACCGGGGGCGGAATCTTGGCCAGGCTGGCCACGCAGGCGGCCGCCAGCACGCCGGCAATCCAGAGGTTCTTCATGCGCGTTGTTCTCCGAGGATGGGGGCGTCGGCCGCGGCGTGCGGGTGGCTGCGCTGGGCCGGGATCTTGCCGGACCTGATGTCTTCGTACCAGTAGGCGTGGTGCTCCTTGGCCCACTCCTCGCCGACGTAGCCGCGCCGCATCGCGGTGTAGGCGCCGCGCATGCCGATGGTTCCGATGTAGATGTGGCCGAAGAACATGCACATCATCAGCGCCGTCGAGACGTAATGGAACATGTGGATGATCTGCATGGTCTGCCGGTCGTAGTTGATGCCCGGGATCAGCTTGTCCATCGCCAGGCCCGAGGACACCACGAAGAAGCCCAGCACCAGCACGCCGCCCCAGAACACGATCTTCTCGCCGGCGTTGAAGCGGTGCGAGGGCGGCTCGTGGTTGGTGGACTTGCCCACCAGGCCGCCGCCCTTGAGCAGCCAGTTCAGGTCGCCGCGCTGCGGCCAGTTGTCGCGCAGGAAGACGACGAAGACGATGATCAGCGACACGGTGAACAGCGGACCGGTGAAGTTGTGCAGCGTCTTGAGGAAATAGGTCAGCCAGCCGAACAGCAGCCCGCCCATCACCGGCAGCAGGAAGAACTTGCCGAAGGCCATCACGAGGCCCGAGACCATCAGGATGGTGAAGGCAATGGCGTTGGCCCAGTGGGCCGAGCGCTCGAAGGGCGTGAAGCGCTCGATCTTGAGCTGGCCCTCGCCGGCGCCGTGCTTGCCGATCGGGCCCTTGGCGAAATAGAAGATCGCCAGCGCGCCCAGCACGATCAACAGCAGCGCGCCGCCATACGGGATCAGCCAGACGTTGCGCACCTGGCGCCAGGCCTCGCCGGCGGTGGTCAGCCGCGAGCCCGGGTACTGCACCGGCGGCTGGATCAGCACGCCGGCCTCCGGCGCCTCGCTCTTCGGATAGTTGGTGAAGCCCTCGCGGCCTGCGGCCACGCCGCGCCACATCGGCGCGTTGTTGCCCGGCTGCACGCGGTTGCGTTCGCCGTTGCTCTGCTCCAGGTACTTCGGGTCCGAGCTGGCGTCGGGCTTGACCTCCGGCTTGACGTCGAAGATGTTCTGGCCCTGGATGCCGCCGGGCTGGGGCGCGGCCGAGGCGCCGGCTGCCGGCGCGGGCGGCGGCAGGTCGTCCCTGCCCTTGTCCTGCGCCAGGGAGGAAGCGGCCAGCCCGAAGGCCAGCGTCGAGGCAAGGAGGAGGGACCGCAGCATGTTCAGTTGACCTTGGTGTAGTCGTTCTGGCCGTTCTGGGTGCGTGTGCGCAGTTGCGACTCCCAGGCGGTCTTGTCGCCGGGCTTCCAGCCCGGGGCGGTGAACGGCATGCCGGTGCCCTGGAAGGCGGCCGCATCCTGCTTGGCGTTGTCCTTCATCGCCTGCGGCCTTTCGCCGCAGGCAGCCAGCGCCAGCGCTGCAGCAACGAGAACGAGGGCGCGCATCATGACTTCGCTCCGCCCGGCTGGCCGGCCTGCTTGGAACCGTAGGCCGTGCCCCAGCCCCAGACCTCCGCCCCCTTGCCGCGCTTGACCACCCGGTTGCGGAAGATGTCCGCCACCACGTCGCCGTCGCCGGCCAGCAGCGCCTTGGTCGAGCACATCTCGGCGCAGGCCGGCAGCTTGCCTTCGGCCAGCCGGTTGCGGCCGTACTTCTCGAACTCCGCCTCGCTGCCGTTGGCCTCGGGGCCGCCGGCGCAGAAGGTGCACTTGTCCATCTTGCCGCGCACGCCGAAGGTGCCGGACGCGGGGAACTGCGGCGCCCCGAACGGGCAGGCGTACGAGCAGTAGCCGCAGCCGATGCAGATGTCCTTGTCGTGCAGCACCACGCCCTCGTCGGTGCGGTAGAAGCAGTTGACCGGGCACACCGCCATGCAGGGCGCGTCCGAGCAGTGCATGCAGGCCACCGAGATCGAGCGCTCGCCCGGCACGCCGTCGTTGAGCGTCACGACCCGGCGCCGGTTCACGCCCCAGGGGATCTCATGCTCGTTCTTGCAGGCGGTGACGCAGCCGTTGCATTCGATGCAGCGCTCCGAGTCGCAGATGAATTTCATTCTTGCCATTTGTCACCTCTATTCAGTTGGGGACAGAGCTGAAGGTCTGTCCCCAAGATCTCACGCAACTGCCCGTTCGACGTTGCAGATGGTCGTCTTGGTTTCCTGCATCATCGTCACGCTGTCGTAGCCGTACGTGGTTGCGGTGTTCACCGCTTCGCCGCGCACCACCGGCGCCGCGCCGTTGGGGTAGTACGCCAGCAGGTCCGCGCCCTGCCAGCGGCCGGCGAAGTGGAACGGGATCCAGCAGGTGTCCGGCCCGACCCGCTCGGTCAGCATGGCCTGCACGTTGATGCGGGCGCCGGTGGGCGTGGACACCCACACCCGCTCGCCGTTGCGGATGCCGCGCTCGCCGGCGGCCTTCGGGTTGATCTCGACGAAGGCTTCCTGCTGCAGTTCCGCCAGCCAGGGGTTGGAGCGCGTCTCGTCGCCGCCGCCCTCGTATTCGGTCAGCCGCCCCGAGGTCAGGATCAGCGGGAACTTGGTCGCCACCTTGTCGGCCAGGTTCTTGTCCTGAATCGTCTTGTACAGCGTGGGCAGCCGCCAGAACGCCTTCTTGTCGTCGTGCGTCGGGTACTTGGCCACCAGGTCGGGCCGGGTGCTGTACAGCGCCTCGCGGTGCTGCGGGATGCCGTCCGGGAAGTTCCAGACCACCGCCCGCGCCTTGGCGTTGCCGAACACGTGGCAGCCGTGGTTCTTCATGGTCACGCGGATGATGCCGCCGGAGTTGTCGGTCTTCCAGTTCTTGCCCTCGGCCAGCGCCTTCTCGACGTCGGTCAGCTCGTCCCACCAGCCCAGCTTCTTGAGCAGCACGTGGTCGAACTCCGGATAGCCGGTCTGGATGTCCGCGCCCTTGGAGGCCGAGCCGTCCTCGGCCAGCAGGTTGACGCCGTTGCGCTCGACCCCGAAGTTGGCGCGGAAATTCCCGCCGCCCTCCATCACGTGCTTGGAGGTGTCGTACAGGTTGGGCGAGCCGGGGTGCTTGAGTTCCGGCGTGCCGTAGCAGGGCCACGGCAGGCCGAAGTAGTCGCCGGTCAGGTCGTAGCCGGTGACCGGGTCCTTGCCGCCCTTGGACTTGAGGGTCTTGACGTCGAAGTTGGCCATGTTGCGCATGTGGCTCTTCAGGCGCTCCGGGCTCTGGCCGGTGTAGCCGATGCTCCAGCACGACTTGTTCACCTCGCGCAGGATGTCCTCCGGCAGGGGCTCGTCCATGCCCTTGACCTTCTGCATCTTGTAGTTCTTGACCAGCTCCTTGCCGAAGCCCAGCTTCTCGGCCAGCTGGTACATGATCATGTGGTCGGTGCGGCTTTCCCACAGGGGCTCGATCACCTTCTCGCGCCATTGCAGCGAGCGGTTGGAGGCCGTGACCGAGCCGCTGGTCTCGAACTGCGTGGCGGCCGGCAACAGGTAGACCGCGCGGTTCTTGTTCAGGTCCTCGGGCCGGCCGGGCATCGCCGCCATCGCCGCCGTGGCCGAGGGATAGGGATCCACCACCACCAGCAGGTCCAGCATGTCCATGGCCCGCTTCATCTCCAGGCCGCGGGTCTGCGAGTTGGGCGCATGGCCCCAGTAGACGACCGCGCGCAGGTTCGGGTCCTGGTCGATCAGCTCGTTCTTTTCCATCACGCCGTCGATCCAGCGCGAGACCGTGATGCCGGGCTTGGACATCATCCCGACGTTGGCGAAGCGGGCCTTGATCCAGTCGTAGTCAACGCCCCAGGCCTTGGCGAAATGGCGCCACGAGCCTTCGACGATGCCGTAGTAGCCGGGCAGCGAGTCGGGGTTGGGGCCGATGTCGGTGGCGCCCTGCACGTTGTCGTGGCCGCGGAAGATGTTGGCGCCGCCGCCGGAGACACCGACGTTGCCCAGCGCCAGCTGCACGATGCACGACGCCCGCACCATCGCGTTGCCGATCGAGTGCTGGGTCTGGCCCATGCACCACACCAGGGTCGAGGGCCGGTTCATCGCCATCATCTGGGCGACCTTGAACATCTGCGCTTCCGGGACGCCGCAGGCTTCCTCCACCTTGTCCGGGGTCCACTTCTCCAGCACTTCCTTCCTGACGTCCTCCATGCCGTAGACGCGGTCGTTGATGTACTTCTTGTCTTCCCAGCCGTTCTTGAAGATGTGGTGCAGCAGGCCGAACAGGAACGGGATGTCCGAGCCGGAGCGGATGCGCACGTATTCGTCGGCCTTGGCGGCGGTGCGGGTGAAGCGCGGGTCCACCACGATCATCTTGCAGCCGTTCTCCTTGGAATGCAGCATGTGCAGCATCGAGACCGGGTGCGCTTCGGCGGCATTGGAGCCGATGTACAACGCGCACTTGCTGTTCTGCATGTCGTTGTACGAATTGGTCATGGCGCCGTAGCCCCATGTGTTGGCCACGCCGGCCACCGTGGTGGAGTGGCAGATGCGGGCCTGGTGGTCGCAGTTGTTGCTGCCCCAGAAGCTGACGAACTTGCGCATCAGGTACGACTGTTCGTTGCTGTGCTTGGACGAGCCGATCCAGTACACCGAGTCCGGTCCGCTGGCCTTGCGCAGCTCCAGCATCTTGGCGCTGATCTCGTTGAGCGCCGTGTCCCAGCTGATGCGCTCGTACTTGCCGTTGACCAGCTTCATCGGGTAGCGCAGGCGGAACTCGCCGTGGCCGTGCTCGCGGACGGCAGCGCCCTTGGCGCAATGGGCGCCGAGGTTGATCGGCGAATCGAACACCGGCTCCTGCCGGACCCAGACGCCGTTTTCCACCACCGCGTCGATCGCGCAGCCCACCGAGCAGTGGGTGCAGACGGTGCGCTTGACCTCGATCTTGCCGGCGCCGACGCCGACGCTGCGGCCTTCGGCGGCGCCGGCCTTCTTCACCAGCACCAGCTGCGAGGCGGCCAGGCCGACGCCGACGCCCAGCCCGGAGCGGCGCAGGAAGGCGCGCCGGTCCATGGTCGGCAGCGCGTTGGACAGCCCGCGCTGCAGGCTGTGCAGGAAGGGCGACCGGCCCGATGCGGGTGGGCGCATGCCTGCCTCGGCAGCACCCGATTTCTTGGTCAGCAACATGGAAGTCTCCTGCAAACGGACTTAGACGAGAGTGCTCTTGTAGTACTGCTTGACGCGTTCGGTCAGCTGGTAGCCGCCGCCGCGTTCCGGTGGCGGCTTGGGCGCCACGGCCGGTTGCGCACTCATCTGCTGGACGGCGGAAGGCACGATCGCGACAGCGGCTGCGGCGGCCCCGACGGTGGCGGCCCCGGCGAACATCGAGCGGCGCGACAATTTGTTCTGGCTCATACGGACTCCTGATGTTCCCGGCTTAGGAACGCAATTGCATATCGATCGAATGTAGCCGCCCGCATGGTGCCCCGCAAGCATGCAAACACTGGGAAATTCCTGATGCGCTCGCTGCACTGCAACATTGCGCTGCGCTAATCGAGCATGTCGAAGGCCTGCGCCTCGACCTCCAGGAAGGCATGGGTGAAGCGCGCCAGCGCTGCGTAGAAGGCGGCCTTCGGATGGCCGCCGATGGCATCGCACAGGGCCGGCGCCCAGGGCTGCAGATGGGCGGCGAAGAACTCGCGCTGCCGTGTCAGATTCGCCACCGCCACGTCGTCGCCGGCAATCAGGTAGCGCATCACTTCGCTCAGGTAGGCGATGTGGTCTTCCGTGTCGGTCATCGCCTCGTCGCGCGCCAGCCCCAGCGCGGCCAGGTCAGAGCGCAGCTTGACCAGCGGCCGCTCGTTGAGGAAGCCGCTGAGGTAGTGCGAGCCGAACAGGTACACGTCCGGCTTGCCGACGCCGCCGAACAGCGCGTCGTACTCGCGGGCGATGGCGCCGTCGTCCAGCGCGCGGGCACTGGCCACCACCTCGCGCCACGGCTCCTCCAGAAAGCCGCCGGCCGCCGGCGCTTCGGTGGCGGCCACCCGCAGTGCCTCCAGCAATCCGGGCGCCGGCACCCCGTAGAAGAGCTGCGCCAGCAGGCCGTAGACCTCGGCGCGCGCCGTTTCCTCGTCGAGCGCCGACGACTGCGGGATGGACGTGATGGAGTTAGATGTCACCGATCTTCGCCTCGTTGTCGGCCGAGTAGATGTCGATCACCCGGCAGTCGCCGCACATCTTCAGCCGCTCCAGGGCCGCGCCCTGGAACATCGAATGGCCGGCCAGCTTGCCCAGCATGGCCTCGATCGCCTTGAGCGTGCCGAAGGGTTTGCCGCAGCGGATGCAGCCATAGGGCTGCGTCTCGTTCAGGACCCGCGCCTCCTTGCGTTCCGGCGTGAGCAGCAGGCGCGGCTGCAGCGTGATCGCGTCTTCCGGGCAGGTGCTGGCGCACAGGCCGCACTGCACGCAGTTCTTCTCGATGAAGCGCAGTTGCGGCAGCTCCGGGTTGTCCTGCAGCGCGCTGGCCGGGCAGGCGCTGACGCAGGACAGGCACAGCGTGCACTTGTCCTTGTCGACAATCACATTGCCGAAGGGCGAGCCGGCCGCCGGCAGCGCGATCGCCTCCGGCCGCTGCGGCGCCTGCTCCAGCAGGTGGTCCAGCGCCATCTCCAGCGTGCTGCGCTTTTCCTGGGCGACCGCAAAGCGCGCCGGCACCCTGGCGACCAGCTGGCGCGTCCGCGCCAGCGCCTGCAATGCGGCATCGAGTTCGCCCGGCGTGTTGGCCCACAGCAGCTGGAAGTGGGTGCCGGTGTAGCCCAGCCCGTTGACGATCGCCTGGGCGACCGCCATCTGCGCCTTCAGGCCGTCGATGTATTGCAGCGCCTCCTCGTCGGTGGCCAGCACGGCCACCTGGCTGGCGCCGAAGGCGAAGGCCGACAGCCACAGGTCGACGCCGGTGCTGGCCGTGTGCCACAGCGCCACCGGAATCACGTTGGCCGGCACACCCGCGGCTTTCTTCAGCTGCGCCGAGCGCCCTAGGCCCTCCACCAGCGCCTGTCCCTTGACCTGGCTGTGCAGCAGCAGCACGGCGTCCTTGCCGCCGGCTTGCGCATAGGTGGACAGCAGCGTGCGCCACTTCAGGCCCTGCTCGGACGCACGCGGGTACGCGTACGTGATGGCGCCGGTCGGGCACACGGTGGTGCAGGCGCCGCAGCCCACGCACAGGTTCGGATTGACCTTGATCTGCTGGCGCGACTTCTCGCTGCTGATCGCCTCGGCCGAGCAGATCTCGATGCAGGCGTTGCAGCCCACCACCTCGTTGCGGCTGTGGGCGCACAGCTTCTGCTTGTAGACGAAGAACTTCGGCTTCTCGAACTCCCCGACCAGCTCGCGCAGCCGCAGCAGCGTCTGCAGGTCCTGGCCGTCCCAGTGGAAATAACCCTGCGGCAAGGCATGGCGGGTGAAGGCCGGCGCACCGCGCAGGTCCAGCACCAGGTCGAACTGCTCGGCGTGGCTCTGGGCAACGCGTTCGAAATCGATCGCGCCGGCCACCTGGCAGGCCTGCACGCAGGCCCGGTGGTCGGTGCAGCGGTCCAGCTTCACCTGGTAGTCCAGCCCGATCGCGCCTTCCGGGCAGGCCGTGACGCAGGCATTGCAGCGGGTGCACAGGTCCAGGTCGATCGGATTGCCCTGCGAGAACTTCAGCTCGAACGCGCCCAGCCAGCCGCTGAGGCTGTCGATGCTGCCGGCCAGCACCGGCCAGCGCCGCTCCTGGGCGCCGGCGCCGCCCTGCGCGAACAGCGTCACGTCCAGCACGTCCGACACCATCGCCGCGGCACGTTCGGCCTGCGCCAGCTCGCCGATCACCAGCAGCCGGCCGCTGCTGCGGTAGGTGACGGTGGGCACCGGTTCGGCCTCCGGCAGCCGGGCCGCCGCCAGCAGCGCCGCCAGCTTGGGCATGGCCTGCGCGGCATCGCGGCTCCAGCCGCCGGTCTCGCGGATGTTGACGAAGCGGATGGTGGAGACCGCACCCTCGGTCTGTTGCGCCAGTTCGCCGAACAGGCGCTTTTCCTGGGTGCAGGCGACCACCACGTCGGCGCCGGTCCTGATCGCGGCCTGGAAGGCGCCGGCTTCGCGCCGGCACAACGTCGAGTGGAGCGTCAGCTCCTCATGCAGCGCCGCCCCCAGGGTCTTTTCCTGGAGGGGCATGGTCTTGTTGCAGTCGCAGATCAGGGTCGTCATCGGGCGATGGGGGTACTACTGTGGGCTCGGCCGACTGTGCCACGGATTCGGCGCCGGGGTCATCAGCAGCTTCCCTCCCGGCGGCCGCCTGTCGCCGGGCGGCCTCCTCGGCCTCCTGCTTTTCCTCTTCGTCGAACAGCCCCAGGAATTTCGCGCTGGCCAGCTGGCGCAGCATGGACTTGGGGATCGGGTCGGGCTGCGAGTAGTCGTCGATGTAGGTGTCCAGCCGGTCCATCACGTTGAAGTGCGGATCGCTGAACAGCTTCTTCATCGCGGCGTTGCGCACCTCGGGCGCGACGCCGCGGGCGGCGAACGGCCGGAAGTCCGATTCGGCGGTCAGGGCCTGCGCGTCGTCGAGCGTGAGCGGGGGCGCTTCGGCCGGCGCTTCGGCCGGCGCGGCGGCCGGCGGCGCGACGGCGGCCGGCTCGGTGGCGGCGGCTGCAAGCGCAGCCTCCGGCGGCGGTTGCGGCTCCATCGGCAAGGGCTTGCCGTCCCTGGCATCGAGCTTGCGCCTGGACCAGCGGCCCAGGAACCCGTCAGCCATTGCCGCCGCCCCCGAATTTCTTCACCGTGCTGACGCTGGCCGGATTGCCGAAGCGGTCTTCCAGCCGCTGGAAGCTCTGCGGGCGCTGGCGCTTCTTGGGCTCCAGCACGTGGTGCTGCTCGACGAAGACGCGCAGCCATTGCACCACCCCTGGCGGCGCCGGCACCTGCTCCACCGTTTCCTGGGCGTCGAGCCAGCGGCCGGCGTCGTGGTAGCTCAGCGTGACCATGGTCGGGCGCGCCAATGGCTCGGGCGCGATGGTCGGCTCTTCCTCCATGCGCCACAGCACGAACCAGCCCGGCGTGTCGGTCGTCGCGTTGAGGTAATAGCCCTCGGCGTCGTCGCGGAACAGTTCCACCAGGAAGCCCGGATGCAGCCACAGCTCCTCGCTTTCGGTCTTGTGCAGCAGCCGCGGCTCGCTGCCGAAACCCGGCTCCTGCGCCACCACGTCGTCCAGGATCCAGCGCCACGGCTGCCAGCGGTTGTCGATGCGCTCACGGCGCATGACCACGGCGACTTCGATGCTGGGGCGGGGTTCCATGGGGAAAATCGTAACAGCACCGGCGCGCTTCACATTTCTTGACACCGCTTGCGTAAAGTGGCGCCGATGAAGTCCCTCCATTCCCTGCTCGCGGCCGGCGCGGCCGCGCTCATGCTGGCCAGTTGCGGCGGCGGTTCGGGCGACGCCGGCAGCGGCGGCACGCCGGCCGGCCCGCCGGCCCCGCGCCCCACCGGCACCCTGCTGCAGGATCCGCCGGCCATCACCGCGAGCCTGAGCGCCGGCGACCTCAGCGCGCAGATGCGCAACGGGCCGGCGCGCGACCAGACGCTGCTGCTGCTGGCCGGCGAGCCGATCTGCGACGTCCAGGTGCGCTACCTCCAGTACGCGACCACCGGCGGCGCCGGCGAAGCCACCACGGCCTCGGCCGCGCTGATGACGCCAGGCGGCAGCGATTCGCGCTGCACCGGCGCCCGGCCGATCCTGCTGTACGCCCACGCGACCCATCCGGAAAAGAGCTTCAACCTGGCGCGGCTCACCGACAACACCAATCCGGCCTACACCGAGGCCCTGAGCGTCGCGGCGATCTTCGCGGCCCGCGGCTACATCGTGGTGGCACCCAACGACGCCGGCTACGACAGCTCCACGCTGGGCTACCACCCCTTCCTCAACGCGCAGCAGCAGTCCTCGGAAATGCTGGACGCGATGGCGGCGGCCCGCACCGCCATGGCCGGCATCACGCCGCAGGTGGTCCCCAGCACGCAGCTGTTCCTCACCGGCTATTCGCAGGGTGGCTATGTCGCGCTGGCCACCGAGCGCGCGCTGGAGGCGGCCGGCGTCAGGGTCACGGCCTCGGCACCGATGTCCGGCCCCTACGCCGTGCTCAAGGAACTGGACGACAACTTCGCCGGCCGGGTCCATGTCGCTTCCACGCTGTTCGCCTCGTTGCTGGCCACCAGCTACCAGCGCGCCTACGGCAACGTCTACGCGACGCCGGCCGACCTGTACGAGAGCAACTACGTCACCGGCATCGAGAGCCTGCTGCCGGGAACGGACACCACCACCCTGTCGCGCACCGGCAAGCTGCCAGAGTCGGCGCTGTTCAGCGCCACCCCGCCGCAGGCGCCGGCCGGCTCGCCGGCCAGCCTGCAGGCCACGCTCAACGCCTGGACGCCGCCGACCAACACCGGCATGGACGCGATCTTCGCCCGCGGCTTCGGCCCCGGCAACTTGTTCACCAACAGCTTCCGGCTGGCCTACCTGCAGGACCTGATCGCGCACCCGGCCGACCCGGCCTTCGGCCTGCGCGTCGACGCCAAGGCCAACGACCTGCGCGGCTTCATCCCGAAGGCGCCGGTGCTGCTGTGCGGCGGCTCGCAGGACGCGACGGTCTCGTACGACAACAACACGCGCGCAATGGCGCAGTCCTGGAACGCCCTGGTGCCGCCGCGGGTGCTGGTGCTGGACGTGGACGACAGCTCGCCGTCCACCGCCGACCCCTTCTTCACCGAGAAGGTCAACTTCACGCTGCTCAAGGAAGCGACCCGGCTGCAGGCCCGGGCATCGGGCGACGATCCGGACTGGACGCTGGCGCGCAACTACCACGCCGCGGTGTTCCCGTTCTGCGCCTCGGCGGTCGGCAAATTTTTCGCCAGGTTCTAGGAATAAAGCGCCGGGCCCTTGCGTCTGCCCCTGTGAGCCCGTGCGGCTCACGGCTTCGGTCCAACCACTGACACTGAGGGGCAACATGACAACCACCAAACTCCTGGCCGGCCTGCTGCTGGCCGGCGCCTGCGGCCTGGCGGCCGCCGATGCATCGGTCAAGCTGGTCAACGGCGCGATGGTCGCCGGCAACGGCATGACGGTCTACACCTTCGACAACGACAAGTCGCCCGGCGCCAGCATGTGCAGCGGGCCGTGCGCGGCGCTGTGGCCGCCGGTGATGGTGGCGGCGGGCGAGCAGCCGTCGCCGCCCTACAGCGTGGTGACGCGCACCGACGGCGGCAAGCAGCTGGCTTACAAGGGCAAGCCGCTGTACCTGTACAAGGGCGACCAGAAGGCGGGCGACCGCACCGGCGACAACTTCAAGGACGTCTGGCACATTGTGAAAGACTGATTTCCCGCCGCCGGCGGCGAGAGCGCGCCATCGAGCCCATGCAAGCCGACCAAGACCAGCTGCTGCCCTGGGTGCCGCGGCTGCGCCGCTACGCCCGCGCGCTGGCGGCCAACCGCGACGACGCCGACGACCTGGTGCAGGACACGCTGGAGCGCGCCTGGGCCCGGTCCTCGCTGTGGCGCGGGGTCGCCGACATGCGGGCCTGGCTGTTCAGCACCATGCACAACCTGCACGTGGACGGCGCGCGGCGGCCCCGGCTGCAGCTGGTGGCGCACGACGGCGAGCTGCCCGACACGGCGGCCGCCGGCGGGCCGGCCGACCGGCTGCTGCTGCTGGACCTGCAGGCGGCGCTGGAGCAGTTGCCGCTGGAGCAGCGCGAGATCCTGCTGCTGGTGGCGCTGGAGGACATGAGCTATGCCGAGGTGGCGCAGGCGCTCGGCATCCCGCTGGGCACCGTGATGTCGCGGCTGGCGCGCGGCCGCGAGCGGCTGCGCAGCCTGCTGGAGGGGCGGCCCGGGCCGGTCCGCCTGAAGGTCGTCAAATGAGTTTTCGCCCATGAACGCCGCGCCGCCCCATTCCCCGGTGACCGAATCGGAGCTGCACGCGCTGGTCGACGGCCAGCTGACGGCCGAACGCCGGCAGGAGGTGGAAAGCTACCTGGCCGGCCGGCCGGAGGAAGCGGCCCGCGTCCAGAGCTACCGCCGGCACAAACACGAACTGCGCGCGCTGTTCGACCCGGTGCTGGGCGAGGCGCTGCCGGCGCGGCTGCAGCGGGCAGCCCGGCCGCCCCGGCCCTGGTCGCTGCAGCGGGCCGCGGCCGGCCTGGCGATCGCCCTCGTCGGCGGCGCGATCGGCTGGGGCCTGCGCGGCAGCATCGGCACCAGGGCCGCCGTGGCGCTGCTGCCCGAGCGCGCCGCCATGGCCCATGCCGTCTACAGCCCCGAGCCGCGGCGCGCGGTGGAGGTCAGCGCCGACCAGGAAGACCAGCTGGTCACCTGGCTGTCCAAGCGGATGGGTGCGCCGATGAAGCCGCCGCACCTGCAGGCGCTGGGCTACACGCTGGAGGGCGGCCGGTTGCTGCCCGGCGGCCAGGGGCCGGTGGCGCAGTTCATGTACCACGACCCGGCGGGCGCGCGGCTGACGCTCTACGTCTCGCGCGAACTGCCGGGCGCCGAGGCCGCCGGCAAGGGCCGGCAGGACGTGGCGTTCCGCTTCGCGCGCGAAGGCCAGGTCAACGTCTTCTACTGGGTCGACCCGCCCTTCGGCTATGCGATCTCGGCCGGTGCCGGCCAGTCCGAGCTGGCGCGGGTCTCGGCGGAGGTCTACCGGCAGCTGGCGGCCGCGCGCTGAGGGTAAATACCGGACTGGCTTTTTCTGCCGCCGGCAGGACACTTGCACCGGCAGCAGACCGACCGCTGTCCAGGAGAGAAACCCATGCGCAACACCCACCCATTCGACGCCGGCCGCCGGCGCCTGCTCGCCGCGTCCGCCGGCGCCCTCGCCGCCGGTGCGGCCGGACCGAGCTTCGGCCAGGCCACCGTGGAGATGCCCTTCGCCAACGGCCACCGCAACCTGGTCGCGTTTCCGGAGAAGCGGCCGCTGATCGTGCTGACCACCCGGCCGCCGCAGCTGGAGACGCCGTTCGAGGTGTTCAACCAGGGCATCGTCACGCCCAACGACGCCTTCTTCGTGCGCTATCACAACGCCGGCATCCCGACCTCCGTCGATGCCGACAAGCACGTCATCAAGATCGGCGGCAACGCCGTCGGCAAGCCGTTCGAGCTCACGCTGGCGCAGCTGCGCACCGAGTTCAAGCCGCAGGAATACCTGGCCGTGAACCAGTGCTCCGGCAACAGCCGCGCGCTGTTCAACCCGCGCGTGACCGGCGGCCAGCTGGGCAACGGCGCGATGGGCAACGCGCGCTGGACCGGCGTCGCGCTCAAGGACGTGCTGGCGCGGGCGCAGCTCAAGGACAGCGCGCGCCAGGTGACCTTCAACGGCCTGGACACCGGCGTGTTCGGCGGCGGCGACTTCGTCAAGTCGATCGACGTCAACCACGCGCTGGACGGCGAGGTGATGCTGGCGTGGCTGATGAACGGCGCCGACCTGCCGATGCTCAACGGCTACCCGGTCAAGCTGATCGTCCCGGGCTACTACGGCACCTACTGGGTCAAGCACCTGTCGGAGATCGAGGTGATCGACCACACGTTCGAGGAGTTCTGGATGAAGCCGGCCTACCGCGTGCCGGACAACGACTGCGCCTGCATCGAGCCGGGTACGGCGCCGGCGGCGACCCGGCCGATCGGCCGCTTCACGGTGCGCTCGTTCATCACCTCGGTGGCCGACGGCGGCCGCGTGCAGGCCGGCAGCCCGCTGGCGGTGCGCGGCATCGCCTTCGACGGCGGCCAGGGCATCCGCGAGGTGGCCTGGTCGGCCGACGGCGGCCAGAGCTGGCGCGAAGCCAAGCTGGGGGCCGACATGGGCCGCTATTCGTTCCGCGAATTCACCTTCGGCTTCACGCCCACCCGGGGCACCCACGACCTGCGGGTGCGGGCCTGGAACCGCTCCGGCGCCAGCCAGCCGATGGAGGCGCTGTGGCAGCCGGCCGGCTACATGCGCAACGTGGTCGAGTCGGTCAAGATCAACGCTGCCTGAGGAGCCCGCCATGACAACCCACAGCAAGGTCCTCCTCGCAGCCGCCATCGCCGCACTGGCGCTGGCCGCAGGCGGCAGCGCGAATGCCGCCGCCAAGACCATCCAGCTGCCGCCGGACCCGGTGCAGCTCAAGGCCAGCGCCCTGCCCGGCTACGCCAAGGCGCAGGCCAACTGCGTTGCCTGCCATTCGGCCGAGTACATGCTGTACCAGCCGCCCAACGCACCGCGGCCCTACTGGGACGCGATGGTCAAGCGGATGAAGGCCGTGTTCAAGGCGCCGATCGACGACGCGGACATGCCGGCCATCGTCGACTACCTGGCGAAGACCTACGGCAACGAGCAGCCGAAATAGGCTTCAGTGGAAGAACTTGGCCGCGCCTAACAGCGTGCGGTAGACGCCCCAGGCGAGCGGGATGCCCACCACCAGCCAGGCCAGCACCACTTTGATGGTGGGCGTGCGCTCGTCGCGGGCCATGCCCGCCGTCCCCGATTCCTGGACCAGCGCCTTTTCGTGCGCCAGGCGCTTCTCCTCGGCCAGCTCGGCATCCGTCATGAACCACTTGTCGTTCAGCGGCCGCACCAGCAGGTTGCAGATGAGGCCGACGAGCAGCAGGCCGACCAGGATGAACATGGTCTGGTTGTAGACCTGCGCACGCGGCAGGCCCAGCCCCAGCTGGTACTCGCGCATGTAGTTCACCACCACCGGGCCCACGATGCCGGCGGTCGACCAGGCAGTCAGCAGACGGCCGTGGATGGCGCCGACGAACTGCGTGCCGAAGATGTCGGCCAGGTAGGCCGGCACGGTGGAGAAGCTGCCGCCGTACATCGACACGATGATGCAGACCGCCAGCACGAAGGCCAGCTTGCTGCCGGCCGCCGCCGAGCCCGGCAGGCTGGCGTAGAGCAGCATGCCCAGCATGAAGAAGATGCTGTAGGTCATCTTGCGGCCGAACTTGTCGGACATGCTGGCCCAGAAGAAGCGGCCGGCGATGTTGAACAGCGACACCAGTGCGGTGAAACCGCCGGCGACAGCGGCGATCGCCAGCAGCTGCGACTTGTCCAGCTCGCCGAATTTCTTGGCGACGCCGATCAGGTTGCCGCCGAACACTTCCTGCAGCATGGGCGACGCCATGCCGATCACGCCGATGCCGGCGCTGACGTTCATGGTCAGTGCCAGCCAGATCAGCCAGAACTGCGGGATGCCCCAGACCTTGTTCACGTGCACGTGGCGCTGCGTGATCATGGCGTTGTTGCGTTGCGTCACCGGCGGGGTCCAGCCGGCCGGCCTCCAGTCCGTCGCCGGCACGCGGTAGCCGAAGGCCCCGCCCAGCATGAAGACGAAATAGACCAGCGCCAGCACGACGAAGGTCTCCAGCACCCCGGTGGTGGTGGGCGTGGCGAAGTGCTTCATCAGGTCCACGGCCAGGGGCGAGCCGATCATCGCGCCGCCGCCGAAGCCCATGATGGCCATGCCCGTGGCCATGCCGCGGCGGTCCGGAAACCACTTGATCAGCGTCGACACCGGCGAGATGTAGCCCAGGCCGAGTCCGATGCCGCCGATCACGCCGGAGCCGAGAATCATCAGCCAGAACTGGTGCAGGTGGATGCCCAGGGCGGAGATCAGCATGCCGCCGCACCAGCACAGGGCCGCCACCACGCCGGCCTTGCGCGGGCCGGCGCGCTCCAGCCAGCCGCCCCACAGGGCAGCGGCGCAGCCCAGGAACACGAAGAACAGCGTGTACATCCACCCGAGGGTGGCGACGGTCCAGTCGCAGTTGGTGGCAAACATCTCGGCGAAGAAGCCGATGCCCTTGCACGACTGCGCACCGGCGCCGGCCGTGGCCAGCGTCTTGGACAACGGCAGCCAGAACACCGAGAAGCCGTAGGCCATGCCGATGCAAAGGTGGATTGCCAGCGCCGCCGGCGGCACCAGCCAGCGGTTGAAGCCGGCGCCGGCAATGATGCGTTCCTTGTCGAGGAAACCGGGCGAGGCGTCGCCGAGGGGCAGGGGAAGAACACTGGACACTCTGTTGTCTCCTTGTAATAGCTGTAATCGCTCTACTGGCGGGAGGAGTGTCTGGGCCACCAACTTGGGCGGTCAAATTCGATTTGAACATCGCCTCATTCAGCGATTGAATGAAACTGGGGTCTCCCCGAGGGGGAGGAGTCCGGAGCGGCTCTCTGCGCGCCGACCGCTACGCCATCAGCAGGCCGGAATGGGCGGCGGTCAGGCGCAGCCAGCCTTCGTCCTGCGCCAGGGCCAGCGCCGCTTCGAGTGCCCGCGACGGGCGCACGCCGGCGTGCGCCATGAAGCCGATGGGCGTGCGGATGACGGGGTCCACCAGCGGCAGCGCCTCCAGTTCGCGGTAGCCGCGCACGGCGCCCACCAACGCGCCCGGCATCACGCTGGACACGCTGCCGGCGACCACGCTCAACGCCAGGGTGAGAATGGAATTGGTCTCGAAGGCCGGCACGATCGGCACGCCGGCGGTGACGAAGGCGCTGTCGATGATCGTCCGGTTGTGCATCTGCGGGCCCAGCATCGCCATCGGCTCGCGCGCCGCGTCCGCCCAGCGGATCGGGCTGCCGATCTGCAGGCAGTCGGCGTGCGGCTTGTCGGCCCGGCGCAACAGGAAGTAGTGCTCGGTGAACTGCGGCCAGGCATTGAGCTGGACGTCGCGCAGCGACATGCGCTCGGTGTAGCCCAGCGCCAGGTCCAGCGACAGCGTCTCCAGCCCGGTTTCCATCTCCTGCGAGCTGAGGGACAGCACGGTCGGGACGATCCCGGGGTGCTTGGCCTGCAGGATGGCGGCGAAGCGCGCCAGCACCGGGATGGCGGTCGGCACGGCGCCCATGCGCAGCGGGCCGCGCGGCCGGTGCAGCTCGCTTTCCAGCTCCTGGCGCAGCAGGTTGTGTTCGTGCAGCATGCGCTGGGCCGTCGCCAGCACCCGGTCGCCCTCGGGCGTGAGGCCGACATAGTTGCGGCCCCGCTTGACGATCACGACCTTGAACTCGTTCTCCAGCGCGCGCATGGCGTTCGACAGTGCCGGCTGGGTGATA
Source organism: Caenimonas terrae (assembly GCF_042655405.1). Taxonomy (NCBI): domain Bacteria; kingdom Pseudomonadati; phylum Pseudomonadota; class Betaproteobacteria; order Burkholderiales; family Comamonadaceae; genus Caenimonas; species Caenimonas terrae. Next base: position 1,088,728 of record NZ_JBHSMF010000006.1, read on the forward strand.
TGGCAGGCCGCGGCGGCGCGGCCGAAATGGCGATGCTCGCTGAGCGCCACCAGATAGCGCATGGAAGCCTGCAGGTTCATCGCGCGCGCCTAGCCGGTGGCGGCCGGCAAGCGCTGGTGCAAGACCTCGGGCTGCAGCGGCAAGGTCTTGTGGCAGTCGCAGATCAGGGTTGGCATGGTCGTCGGTCGCGTTGCTGCATGTTCGGTCCGGACGCCAGACTGTGCCACGCTTTCCCGCCGGGCCGCATCCGCAGCAACCCCCGACTCGCCCGCTGCGCTCTACGGCGATTGCCGGGGGCTCAGGTGTCCTTGCTGATCTTGATCGACGGAAACTTCGAGGAGAAATCCTTGGCCTTGGCCGCGATCTTGATCGCCACCTGGCGCGCCACGGCCTTGTAGATGCCGGCCACCTCGCCGTCCGGATCGGCCACCACGGTGGGCTTGCCGCTGTCGGCCTGCAGCCGGATCTTGATGTCCAGCGGCAGCGCGCCGAGGTAGTCCATCGCGTAGTCGGCCGCCATCTTCTTGCCGCCGCCCTCGCCGAAGATGTGCTCCACGTGGCCGCAGTTGCTGCAGATGTGGACCGCCATGTTCTCCACGATGCCCAGGATCGGCACGCCGACCTTCTCGAACATCTTGATGCCCTTCTTGGCGTCCAGCAGCGCGATGTCCTGCGGCGTGGTGACGATCACCGCGCCGGTCATCGGCACCCGCTGCGACAGCGTCAGCTGGATGTCGCCGGTGCCGGGCGGCAGGTCGACGATCAGGTAATCCAGGTCCTTCCAGTTGGTCTGGCGCAGCAGCTGCTCCAGCGCCTGGGTGGCCATCGGGCCGCGCCAGATCATCGCCTCGTCCTGGTTGACCAGGAAGCCGATCGACATCACCTGCACGCCGTAGTTCTCCAGCGGCTCCATGGTCTTGCCGTCGGACGACTCGGGCCGGCCGTCGATGCCCATCATCATCGGCTGGCTGGGGCCGTAGATGTCGGCGTCCAGCAGGCCGACCGAAGCGCCCTCGGCCGCCAGCGCCAGCGCGAGGTTGACCGCGGTGGTGCTCTTGCCGACCCCGCCCTTGCCGGAGGCGACGGCGATGATGTTCTTCACGCTGGGCAGCAGGGCGACGCCGCGCTGCGCCGAGTGCGCCACGATCTTCATCGTGATGTTGGCCGAGACGTTGGCCACGCCCGGCACGCCCCGCGCCGCCGCGACCAGCGCGCTGCGCAGGGCCGGGATCTGGCTCTTGGCCGGGTAGCCGAGTTCGACGTCGAAGGAGACGTCGGCACCGTTGACCTGCAGGTTCCTCAGAACCTTGGTGCTGACGAAATCCTTGCCGGTGTTGGGATCGGTGACGGCCGCGAGGGCCGTCAGAAGCTGTTCCTGGGTCGCCATGGGTCTTGTTCCTGTTGCGGGGTGCAGTGTAACGACGTCGCCTAAAATGCCCGGTTCCCCTCTGGAAATGCCCCCAATGCCCGCACCGCGCAAGCTCTTCGTCACCACCGCCCTGCCCTACGCCAACGGCAAGTTCCACATCGGCCACATCATGGAATACATCCAGGCTGACATCTGGGTGCGGCACCAGCGGATGCAGGGCAGCGAGGTCAACTTCGTCGGCGCCGACGACGCCCACGGTGCCCCGATCATGATCGCGGCCGAGAAGGCCGGCAAGACGCCGCAGCAGTTCGTGGCCGACATCGCGGCCGGCCGCAAGGAATACCTGGACGGCTTCCACATCGCGTTCGACAACTGGCATTCCACCGACGCGCCGGAGAACCACGCGCTGGCGCGGCAGATCTACCTGGACCTGAAGGCCAGCGGCCTGATCCAGACCCGCACCATCGACCAGTTCTTCGACCCCGAGAAGGGCATGTTCCTGCCGGACCGCTTCATCAAGGGCGAGTGCCCCAACTGCCACAGCAAGGACCAGTACGGCGACAACTGCGAGGTCTGCGGAGCGGTGTACGCGCCGACCGACCTGATCAACCCCTATTCGGCGCTGTCGGGCGCCACGCCGGTGCTGAAAAGCTCGGAGCACTTCTTCTTCACGCTGTCGGACCCGCGCTGCGTGGAATTCCTGGAGCGCTGGACCCAGGACGGCCGGCTGCAGCCGGAAGTGGCCAACAAGGTCAAGGAATGGTTCTCGGTGCGCGAGAACGCCGACGGCAGCAAGAGCGAGGGCCTGGGCGACTGGGACATCTCGCGCGACGCGCCCTATTTCGGCATCGAGATCCCGGACGCGCCGGGCAAGTACTTCTACGTCTGGCTGGACGCGCCGATCGGCTACCTGGCCTCGCTGAAGAACTTGCTGGACAAGCGCGGGCAGGACTACGACGCCTACATGGCCGACCCGGCGCTGCAGCAGGTGCACTTCATCGGCAAGGACATCGTCACCTTCCACACGCTGTTCTGGCCGGCGATGCTCAAGTTCAGCGGCCGCAAGACGCCCGACAGCATCTTCGTGCACGGCTTCCTGACGGTGAACAACGGCGAGAAGATGAGCAAGAGCCGCGGCACCGGCCTGGATCCGCTGAAGTACCTGTCGCTGGGCATGAACCCGGAGTGGCTGCGCTACTACCTGGCAGCCAAGCTCAACTCGCACAACGAGGACATCGACTTCAATGCGGACGATTTCATGGCCCGCGTCAACGCCGACCTGATCGGCAAATACGTGAACATCGCCAGCCGGACCGCGGGTTTCATCACCAAGCGCTTCGCCGGCAAGCTGGGCAAGGAGGATCCGCAGGCCGAGGCCATGCTGGAGTCCGCGTTCACGGCCGCACACGAGATCAAGGCGCTGTACGAGGCGCGCGAATTCGGCAAGGCGATCCGCGCCATCATGGCCCTGGCGGACCAGGCCAACCTCTATGTCGACCAGAAGGCCCCCTGGCTGATCGCCAAGGACAGCAGCCGCGACGCCGAACTGCACATGGTCTGCACCACGGCCATCGGCCTGTTCAAGAACCTCACGGTCATGCTGGCTCCGGTGCTCCCCAGCCTGGCCAGCAGCGTCGCGAAATGGCTCGCCGCCGATGTCCATCAATGGGACAACTGCTACGTCAAGCTGGCCGAAGGGCATGAAATCAATCCCTACCAGCACCTGATGCAGCGCGTGGAAGCCAAGCAGTTGGATGCGCTGTTCGAGCCGCCGGCCGATGCGCAGGTGGCCGCGCTCCAGCCTGCCTCCGAGGCGGCTGAAGGCGGCAAGCCGGGCGGCGAGGCGATCGCCCCGGCGATCGGCATCGACGATTTCATGAAGATCGACCTGCGGATCGCGAAGATCGTCAACTGCGAAGCGGTGGAGGGCTCGACCAAGCTGCTGCGCCTGACGCTGGACGTGGGCGAAGGCAGGATGCGCAACGTGTTTTCCGGCATCGCCTCGGCCTACCAGCCGGCCGACCTGGTCGGCAAGCTCACGGTGATGGTGGCCAACCTGGCGCCGCGCAAGATGAAGTTCGGCGTCAGCGAAGGGATGGTGTTGGCCGCCAGCGACGCCGACGACAAGGCCGGCGGGATTTACCTGCTCAACCCCTGGCCCGGCGCGCTGCCGGGCATGCGCGTGCGCTAAGCTGGCGGCATGCGCTGGCTGCCTGCGATCCTTGCCTGTGCGGCCCTTCAATCGGGCTGCGCCGTGGTGGCCGTGGCCGACACCGCGGCCACCATCGCGGTCAAGGGCGTGGGCCTGGCGGCAGACGCGGCGATCGGCACGGTCCGGATCACCGGCAAGGCCGTCGGCGCGGTGGCCGACGCGGTGATCCCGGGCAAGGACTGACGCCTCAACCCGGACGGATGTCCAGCAACAACGGCGGGCTGGCGACGGCCACCAGCAGCAGCGCGATCGGGATGGTGGCGCTGAACCCCATCGCCTTGAACGCCAGCGCGCCGACGATCCCGCCCAGGAAGAACAGGCCCAGGATGGTGCCGTGGATGAACAGCTTGTCGCGGTTGGCCCGGACGAAATGGATGTCGTTGCGGTGCCGGGTGCGGTTCCAGTAGATCAGCCGGCCCAGCTCGATCCCCAGGTCGGTCACCACGCCGGTCATGTGGGTGGTCCGGATCTCGGCCTGCGAGATCTTGGTGACGATGGCGTTCTGCAGGCCCATGATGAAACACAGCAGCAACACCGTCGCCGGCACCAGCAGGTAGGCGAACGCGGCCAGGTTGGCGCCCACCAGGCCGAACACCAGCAGCAGCCCCGCCTCCAGCAGCAGCGCCAGCGCGTACTTGCTGCGCAGCTGGCGCCGACGGGCCCAGTTGATCAGCACTGCGGTGGTCGCGGCGCCGCTGGTGAAGGCAGCCAGCAACACCAGTCCGGCGATCGCCAGGCCGATGGCGCCAGTGGCCACGTCGTCGGCCACCGCCGAAATGATCCCCGTCATGTGCGAGGTGTAGCGGTGCACCGCCAGGAAGCCGCCGGCGTTGACGGCGCCGGCCACGAAGGCCAGCACCGCGCCGAGTTGCCGGTTGGCACGGCGGGTGCGATGCCTGGAGGTGAGGCCGTGCAGGAACTGGATCGGCATGGGGGGTGTGTTGCGCCTTAGGTCGATGACGAGGTCGGGCCGGGACGGCAGCGCCGCACCGCCGTCAGGATGCCGCGCAGGATCTCGATCGGCGGCGGCGGGCAGCCCGGCACCGTGAGGTCCACCGGGATGACGTTGGCGACGCCGCCGCAGCTGGCGTAGCTCTCGCCGAAGATGCCGCCGTCGCGCCCGCAATCGCCCACGGCCACCACCAGCTTGGGCTCGGGCGTGGCCTCGTAGGTGCGGCGCAGCGCCTGCTCCATGTTGCGCGAGACCGGCCCGGTCACCAGCAGCATGTCGGCATGGCGCGGGCTGGCCACGAACTTGATGCCCAGCCCCTCGATGTTGTAGTACGGGTTGCCCAGCGCGTGGATCTCCAGCTCGCAGCCGTTGCACGAGCCCGCGTCGACCTGGCGGATGGTCAGGGCCTGGCCCAGGATCTCCAGCAGCTCGCGCTGGATGCGCTCCGACTCGACGCGCAAGGCGTCGCTGGACTGCGGCGGCGCCTCGGTGGACATGCCGGTGCGGGCGATCTGCTTGAAGATGTTCCACATGGCGGCGGTTCAGGGTTGGGATGGGGTCACAGGTCGTGCCCCGAGTAGCTGAGGTTGAAGGACTTGTTGATCAGCGGGAAGTCCGGGACGATGTTGCCGATCACCGCGTGTTCCAGCACCGGCCAGTTCTGCCACGAGGGGTCGTGGCAATGGCAGCGCCGCACCCGCGCCGCGCCGTCCTGCCATTCCAGCTCCAGCGCGACCAGCACCTCGCCGCGCCAGCCCTCGACCCAGCCGGCGCCGATCGCCGGCCCCGGCTGCAGCAGCACCTCGGTCGCGAACGGGCCGGCGGGCAATCCCAGGGCGATGGCGCGCAGCAGCCGCAGCGACTCGAACACCTCGTCGAAGCGCACGGCCACCCGCGCGGCGACATCGCCGCGGGACTGGCTCGCCACCTGCACGGCCAGGGCGTCGTACGGCGGCCAGGGCTGGTCGCAGCGCAGGTCGCGTTGCAGGCCGCTGGCGCGGGCCGCCAGGCCCGTCAATCCGAGCCTGGCGGCGAGGTCGGCGCCGACCCGGCCGGCGCCGGCGAAGCGGTCCTGCAGTCCGGCGTGCTCGTCGAACATGCTGCGCAGGTCGTTGACTTCGCGCTCGATCGCCGTGCACTGGGTGAGCAGCCGGTCGAGCGCCGCGGCGCCGAGGTCGCCGGCGACGCCGCCGGGCAGCACGCAGTCCATCATGAAGCGGTGGCCGAACAGGTCGTTCGACAGGCGCAGCCAGTCTTCCTTCAAACGGGAGAACTGCGCCAGCGCGATCCCCAGTCCGGCGTCGTTGCCCACCGCGCCGAGATCGCCGAGGTGGTTGGCGACCCGCTCGCGCTCCAGCATCAGCGCGCGCAGCCATTGCGCCCGGGGCGGCACCTCGCAGTGGGCCGCGGATTCCAGCGCCATGCACCAGGCCCACGCATAGGCCACCGTCGAATCGCCGGACACCCGGCCGGCCAGCCGGTGTCCCTGCAGCGGCGGCAGTTGCGTGAAGCGCTGCTCGGTCCCCTTGTGCGTGTAGCCCAGTCGCTGCTCCAGCCGCAGCACTTTTTCGCCGACGACGGAGAAGCGGAAATGGCCGGGCTCGATGATGCCGGCATGGACCGGGCCGACCGGGATCTCGTGCACGCCGTCGCCCTCGACCCGCACGAAGGCGTAGTCGTTCACCGGCGCTCCATCCACCGGGGTGCTGGCCCGACCGGGATAGCGCAGCGGCACGGCGCCGGCCGGCCAGCCGCCATGGTTCAACCATGGACGGGTGTCGGTGGCGAAGGCGGCGCGCACACCGCACAGGTCCTGCGCCGCCCGCTGCATCCGCGACGCCGCGGGAAACGCCGGCGCCAAATCGGGATACTGCGGATCGTCCGGCACCAGCGGCAGTTCCAGCCACACCAGGCCGCGCGCCACTGCATAGGCGCAGCACACGGTGGGCCGCAACGGTTCACCCCCGCCCGAGCCCCAGACCGCAACCAGCCGCCCGCCCGCCTGCGCCACGGCGGCGGCGCTGGCCTGCCAGCCGGCGGCATCGACCACGCCGTGCCAGATCGGCAGCACGCCCGGCAGGCGGGTGACGTCGGCGAAGATCTCCGGAATGTCCATCAGCCCCCCAGCATCCGTGCCGCCTGCCGGTACCAGGTGTCCAGGTAGGGCGGGATGTACAGGCCCAGCATCAGGCCCAGGCCCAGATGCGCGAACACCGGCAGCAGCGCCGGCGAATGGGCCAGCGGCTTGACGTTGGTTTCCCCGAACACCATCGGCAGGACCCGGGCGAACACCGACGCGAATGCCACGGCCAGCGCCAGCAGCAGCAGCGGCGTGGTCCAGGGCTGCTCGCGCATGGCGGTGGTCAGGATCAGGAACTCGCTGGCGAAGACGCCGAACGGCGGCATGCCCAGGATCGCCAGCGACCCCAGCATCAGGCCCCAGGCCACCGTGGGACTGACCTTGATCAGGCCGCGGATGTCGGCCATCACCTGCGTGCCCGCCTTCTGGCAGGCGTGGCCGACGGCAAAGAAGATGGCGGACTTGACCAGCGAATGCACCGTCATGTGCAGCAGCCCGGCGTAGTTGGCGACCGGGCCGCCGAGGCCGAAGGCGAACGTGATCAGCCCCATGTGCTCGATCGACGAATAGGCGAACATGCGCTTCACATCGCGCTGGCGCGACAGGAAGAACGCCGCCACCAGCACCGACAGCAGGCCGAAGGCGATCATCAGCTGGCTGGCCAGCGCGCTGTGCAGGGCACCGTCGGTCAGCACCTTGCAGCGCAGCACCGCGTACAACGCCACGTTCAGCAGCAGGCCCGACAGCACGGCCGACACCGGCGTGGGGCCCTCCGCATGGGCATCGGGCAGCCAGTTGTGCAGCGGCACCAGGCCGACCTTGGTGCCGTAGCCGATGAACAGGAAGGCGAAGGCCAGCGTGATGATGTTCGGGTCCAGCTGCGCCTTCACCGCGGCCAGGTTGGTCCACAGCAGGCCGCCGCCCTCGCGCCCCAGCACCCGCTCCGACGCCATGTGCAGCAGCACGGTGCCCAGCAGCGCCAGCGCGATGCCGACACCGCACAGGATGAAGTACTTCCATGCCGCCTCCAGGCTGGCGGCCGTGCGGTACACGCTCACCAGCAGCACGGTGGTGAGCGTCGCCGCCTCCATCGCCACCCACAGGATGCCCATGTTGTTGGTGGTCAGCGCCACCAGCATGGTGAAGCTGAACAGCTGGTACATGCTGTGGTACAGGCGCAGCCGCGGCGGCGTCATCTTGCCGTGGTCGCGCTCCACCCGCATGTACGGGCGCGAGAAGATGGCGGTGGTCAGGCCGACGAAGGCCGTCAGCGTGACCAGGAAGACATTGAGCGGATCGATGAAGAACTGGCGATTCGCGGCGAACAGCGGCCCGCCGGAGACCACCTGCACGGTCAGCACGCAGGCGGCCAGGAAGGTGCCCAGGCTGAAGCCGACGTTGGTGTCGCGGGCCCGGTCCTGGTGGCCGGTCAGGGCCAGCACCGCGCTGCCCAGCACCGGGATGCCCAGGACGAAGTAGAGCGCGTTGATCACTCAGTCTTCTTTCAGCGTCTCGAGGTTGTGGATGTCCAGGCTGTCGAACTGCTCGCGGATCTGGAACATGAACACGCCCAGGATCAGGATGCCCACCAGCACGTCCAGCGCGATGCCGAACTCCACGATCATCGGCATGCCGTTGGTGGCGGCGGTGGCGGCGAAGATCAGGCCGTTCTCCATCGACAGGAAGCCGATCACCTGCGGCACGGCGCGCGATCGGGTGATCATCATCATGAACGACAGCAGCACGCAGGCCAGGGCGATGCCCAGCGAGCCGCCGGCGATGGAGGACGACAGCCGCGAGACCGGCAGCGCCAGGCTGAAGGAGAAGATCACCAGCGCGATGCCGGCGATCATCAGCGTCGGCACGTTGATCAGCGGCTCGACGTCCCAGCGCACCTTCAGCTTGCGGATGACGCGGTACAGCAGCAAGGGAATGAGGATCACCTTGAGCGCCAGCGTCAGCGCCGCCGAGACATAGAGGTCCTGGTTGTGGGCGGCGTAGCCCAGCAGGACCGAGGCGGCGACCAGCGCCGCGCCCTGCAGCGCGAACAGGTTGATCAGCGAGGCGATCCGGCGCTGCGAGATCATCGCGAACGACAGCATCAGGATGCCGGCCGCCAGCAGGTTGATCAGTTGCGGGATGAACCTAAACACCGCCCACCCCAAGCAGGATGCTCACCAGCAGGCCGATCACGGCCAGCATGAAGGCGGTGGCCAGGAACTCCGGCACGCGGAAGATCCGCATCTTGGCGCTGGTGGTTTCCAGGAACGCCAGGATCGCGCAGCCGACCGCCAGCTTGAGCACCAGCGCCGGCAGCGCCAGCAGCAGCGCCAGCGGTGAGCCGGCCTCGGCCACGCCCCAGGGAACGAACAGCGCCAGCCCGATGCAGGAATAGGCGAACAGCTTCAGGCTGGCCGCCCATTCCATCAAGGCCAGGTGCCGGCCCGAGTACTCGAGGATCAGCGCCTCGTGGATCATCGTCAGTTCCAGGTGGGTGGCCGGGTTGTCCACCGGGATGCGGGCGTTTTCAGCCAGCGAGATCATGGTGAAGGCGACGCCGGCGAAGGCCAGGCTGGGATAGATCGCCAGTTCGCGATGGCCCAGCGTTTCCACGATGGTGGTGAGCGAGGTCGACTTGGAGATCAGCGAGGCGCAGAAGAACACCATCAGCAGCGCCGGTTCGGCCAGGAAGCCGATGAACATCTCGCGCCGCGCGCCCAGCGATCCGAAGGCAGTGCCGACGTCCATCGCCGCCAGGCTGATGAACACCCGGGCCAGCGCGAACAGGCCGACCAGCGCGATGGCGTCGGCCGCCGGCGACAGCGGCAGGTCGGTCGACAGGGTCGGCACGATGGCGCTGGCCAGCACCATGCAGCCGAACACGATGTAGGGCGCGGCCCGGAACAGCGACGAGGCGTTGTCGGCCAGCACCGAGTCCTTGTGGAACAGCTTGTGCAGCATCGAATACGGCTGCAGCAGCGGCGGCGCCGACTTGTTCTGCAGCCAGGCCCGGCACATGTTGACCCAGCCCGTCATCAGCGGTGCCAGCAGCAGCGCCGCGGCAATCGCCAGCAGTTGCGAGAGGACACCAAGCAGGCTCATCGCATCACCACCAGCAGCACCGCGATCAGGGTGAGGAAGCTGTAGATCAGGTAGACCGAGATCCGGCCCTGCTGCAGCAGGCCGATCCACCTGGAGACGCGTTCGACGGCGGCCGCCACCGGCAGGTAGATCCAGTGCCAGAAGTGATCGCCGATCGCCACCCGGTAGCGCGGCTGCGCGTCGAAGGGCGACGGCAGTTCCCGCTCCATCCGGAAGAAGGGCTCGAAGATCTGGCGGATCGGCTGGCCGAAGCCCTCGGCCGTGTCCTGCATGCGGGCGGTCTGCCATGGGAAGCCGCAATCCCACGCCGGCGACCGGCGCGAGCGGCCGTGATAGAGCCCGCGCACCAGCAGCCAGGCCAGCACCGAGCCGGTCGCGACCCCGAGCAGGAAGATGACCGGCCCGTAGCTGGCCCGCTCCACGGTCACCGGAATCAGCAGCCAGCCGCCGGCGGCCACCGTGGTCCCGAGGCCGGCGCCCGCCAGCTGCCGCGTCACCGGGTCGATCAGGGCGATGAACTGGATCGGCAGCAGCCCCAGCAGCACGCAGCCGGCCACCAGCCACAGCATGCCCAGCCGCTCCCAGGCGCCGGCATCGTGCGCGTTGGCCAGCGCCTCCTCGCGCGGCCGGCCGAGGAACACCACGCCGAAGAACTTGACCATGACGTAACCAGACAGCGCCGACACCAGTGCGATCAGCGCCGCCACCACCGGGATCAGCATGTTCAGGGACGAACTGGGCAGGCCGGGCGTGAACAGGAAGCTTTGCAGCAGCAGCCATTCCGACACGAAGCCGCCCAGTGGCGGCAGGCCGGCGCAGGCCAGCGCGCCGATCAGCGTCAGCCAGCCGACCCAGGGCATGTAGCGGATCAGCCCGCCCAGCCGGCCCAGGCTGCGCTCGCCGGTGGCGTGCAGCACGGCGCCGGTGCCGACGAACAGCAGGCTCTTGAAGAACGCATGGCTGGCCGCGTGGTACAACGCCGCGGTCAATGCCAGCGCCGCCATCGGCTTCATGCCATAGGCCGAGAACAGCACCGCCAGCCCGATGGCCGCGAACAGCAGGCCGATGTTCTCGATCGACGAATAAGCGAGCAGCCGCTTCATGTCGACCTGGGCGGCGGCAAACACCACGCCGAACAGCGCGCTGGCCAGGCCCAGGCCAAGCAGGATCACACCCCACCACCAGACCTGCACCTGCAGCAGGTCGAACGTCACGCGCAGCACGCCGTATACCGCCGTTTTCAACATCACGCCGCTCATGAGCGCCGACACCGGCGACGGCGCCGCCGGGTGCGCCTCGGGCAGCCACACGTGCAGCGGCACCAGGCCGGCCTTGGCGCCGAAGCCGAACAGCGCCAGCAGGAAGGCCACGGAGGCCCAGAACGGCGTGTGCTGCTGGGCCCGCATGTTGGCGAAGCTGTAGTCGCCGGTATTGGCCTGCAGCACGCCGAAGCACAGCAGGATGCCGATCGCGCCGATGTGGGCAACCAGCAGGTAGAGATAGCCGGCGCGCCGGATCTCGGGGATCCGGTGGTTGGCGATGACCAGGAAGAACGAGGACAAGGCCATCGTCTCCCACATCACCATGAAGGCGTAGGCGTCGTCGGCCAACACCACCAGCGCCATGCTGGCCAGGAACACGTGGTATTCGAAACACAGCAGGCCGGCCGGCGTGCCCTCACCCTTGCGGAAATAGCCGGCCGCGAAAGCCGACACGCCCGCCGACGCGCCCGCGATCACCATCAGGAAGAAGGCCGACAGGCTGTCCAGGCGCAGGTGGAAGGGCAGGCCGGGCAGGCCCAGCGGCAGCGTCGCCACCTCGGGCGTGCCGAACGCCGCGCCCAAGGCCAGGGCGAACAGCACCAGCGCAATCACGCCGCCTGCCGGGAACAGCACCCGTGCCACCAGGGTCAGCCGGCGCAGCGTGAACAGCCCCAGCAGGGCAACCGCCAGCCAGGCGGAGATCGCGATCAACACCCAGTCGAGATGGAGCCAGTGCGCCGGACCGGGAATCGGGGTCATGAGGCCTGGCTGCCGATGAGGCCGCAGGCAGCCCTGTGCTTCCGCCCGGTCGTCGCGACCGGACCCAGCATGCCGAACAGGAGGCCGTCCATGATCGGCAAAGTGTAAGTGACACCTGCCCCCCCGCCGTCTGATCCAGATCAGCCGGACACGCCTTCAGGAGCCGCCCGGCCGGGCCTACCGGTTCTCGGGCGCCTGCGGATCCGGCGCGCTGGCGCTGCGCAGCACCCGCATGTCGGGGTTGAACCAGACGCTGAACACCATCGGGGTATTGGGCGGCTCCAGGTAGCGCCAGTCCCAGGCGGTCTCGTCCTTCAAGGGGTACGGGGTGATCTTCGCCGGCCGGCCCAGCAGCTTGCGCACGTCCTCCAGCGCCATGCCCGGCTGCACCAGCGCGAAATTGCCGGGATGGAGCACCTGGCGCAGCGCGCTCATCCGGCCGTCCGGGCCGATGGTGATCATGTAGTTCTTCTGGCCGGCCGGCTGCCGGTCGTATTCCAGGATGCGGGCGCCGCCCGGGCCGTCCCAGATCTGCTCGGGCTGGCCGAACCTGGCGCGCACGTCCGCCTCGGTGGCGACGCCCTCCTCCAGCTCGCTGATCCGCTGCGGATCGCAGGCCGCCAGCAGCAGCGCCGCTGCCACCGCGGCCAGGGCCGCCACTGCCGAAAACCTGTCGTCCATCCGGGTCCAAGTAAAATCGTGGAAAGGCCCAGTCTATATGTCCATCCTGCTCAACATCTTCCGGCGTCCCGACTACAGCTCGGAGGTCACCCAGTTCATCGAGCAGCTCAAGCAAAAGCAGCCCGACCTGGAGGCGCGCCAGCGCGCCGGCCGCGCGCTGCTGTGGGACAAGCACGTGGACCGCGAGGCCTGGAGCGAATTCCGCGACGGCGAGATCGCCCAGCAGCCCTACGTCTACCAGAACAAGACGCGCTGACCGGTTTGGCTGCCAGCACCGCTCCCCAGTCCGATCCGGACCTGCCGGCGCTGGCCGGCATGCCCGAGGTGGTCGACCAGGTAGCACTGGCCCGCCTGTACGGCGAGCCGCTGTTCGCGATGCCGACGGACCTGTACATCCCGCCCGATGCGCTCGAAGTCTTCCTCGAAGCGTTCGAAGGCCCGCTGGACCTGCTGCTGTACCTGATCCGCAAGCAGAACTTCAACATCCTGGACATCCCGATGGCCGGCGTGACGCGCCAGTACCTGGTGTATGTCGACGAGATCCGCACCCGCAACCTGGAACTGGCGGCCGAATACCTGCTGATGGCGGCGATGCTGATCGAGATCAAGTCGCGCATGCTGCTGCCGCCGCGCAAGACCGCCGAAGGCCAGGAGCCGGAAGACCCGCGCGCCGAGCTGGTGCGGCGGCTGCTGGAATACGAGCAGATGAAGGCGGCCGCCTTCCGCCTCAACGAGATGCCCCAGATCGGCCGCGACGTGCTGCGGGCCCAGGTGTTCATCGAGCAGTCGCTGCAGCCGCGCTTTCCCGACGTGAACGTGGTGGACCTGCAGGAAGCCTGGCGCGACATCGTCAAGCGGGCCCGGCTGATCCAGCACCACAAGATCACGCGCGAGGAACTGTCGGTGCGCGAGCACATGAGCATCGTGCTGCGCAAGCTCCAGGGCCGCAAGTTCGTCGAGTTCGAGCAGCTGTTCGACATCGCCCGCGGCATGCAGGTGCTGATCGTCACCTTCATCGCCATGCTGGAGCTGGCCAAGGAATCGCTGATCGAGGTGACGCAGGCCGAAGCCTTCGCCCCGATCTATGTGCGGCTGGCCTATTCGCCGGCCTGAGACCAACAAGACCTGAAGAGACATGACCACATCGACGCCGAACGCTTCCCGTGACTTCGACGTCCTGATCGTCGGCAGCGGCCTCGCCGGCCTGACGGCGGCGTTGCACCTCGCAGCCACCCACCGCGTCGCCATCCTGACCAAGCGCTCCATGAGCGACGGCTCGTCCGGCTGGGCGCAAGGCGGCATTGCCGCGGTGATGGGCGAAGGCGACACCTTCAAGTCTCACGTGGAGGACACGCTGGTCGCCGGCGCGGGCCTGTCCGACCTGGATGCGACGCAGTTCGTGGTTGAACACGCGCCGGAGGCGGTCGAGTGGCTGCGCGAAATGGGCGTGCCCTTCTCGCAGGAAGACGGCCACCTGCACCTGACGCGCGAAGGCGGCCACAGCGCGCGCCGCATCGTGCACGTCACGGACGCCACCGGAGCCGCGGTGCAGCGCACGCTGATCGAGGTGGTGCGCCGCACGCCCAACATCACGCTGTTCGAGGGCCACACGCTGGTGGACCTGATCACCAGCACCAAGCTCGGCGCCGGCACCAGCAACGGGCCGACCTGCCTGGGCCTGTACGCGCTGGACGAAGCGACTGACGAGGTCGAAACCTTCCGCGCGCCGCAAACCATCCTGGCAACCGGCGGCGCGGGCAAGGTCTACCTGTACACGACCAACCCCGACACGTCGACCGGCGACGGCATCGCCGCGGCGTGGCGCGCCGGCTGCCGGGTGACGAACATGGAGTTCATCCAGTTCCACCCGACCTGCCTCTACCATCCGAACGTCAAGTCCTTCCTGATCTCCGAGGCCGTGCGCGGCGAAGGCGGCCGCCTGCTGCTGCCGGACGGAACCCGCTTCATGCCGGAGCACGACGAGCGCGCCGAACTGGCGCCGCGCGACATCGTGGCGAGAGCCATCGACTTCGAGATGAAGAAGCACGGCGTCGACTGCGTCTACCTGGACATCTCGCACCAGCCGCCGGAATTCATCAAGGAACACTTCCCCAACATCTACGCGCGTTGCCTCGAGCTGGGGATCGACATCACCAAGCAGCCGATCCCGGTGGTGCCGGCAGCGCATTACACCTGCGGCGGCATCCACACCGACCTGTTCGGCCGCACGGACCTCGCCGGCCTGCACGCCGTGGGCGAATGCGCCTACACCGGCCTGCACGGCGCCAACCGGCTCGCCAGCAACTCGCTGGTGGAGTGCATGGTGTTCGCGCGCGCCGCGTCCCGGGACATCATCGAGCATCCGCTGCCCTTGCCGCCGGCGCTGCCGGCCTGGGACGAAAGCCAGGTCACCGACGCCGACGAGACGATCGTCATCTCGCACAACTGGGACGAGCTGCGCCGCTTCATGTGGGACTACGTGGGCATCGTGCGCACCAACAAGCGGCTGGAACGGGCGTCGCACCGCATCCGACTGCTGCAGGAAGAGATCCAGGAGTTCTACGCGAACTTCCACGTCTCGCGCGACCTGCTGGAACTGCGTAATCTGGTGACCGTGGCGGAGCTGATCGTCCGCTCCGCGCAAGCCCGCCACGAAAGCCGCGGCGGCCACTTCATCAAGGACTATCCGCAGCTCGAAGACGTCGCGCACCCGACCATCCTGGTGCCCTGACAACCGTCATCTATGGATCCCGGGTCGAGCCCGGGAGGATTGACTCCTGCCGCTGCAGGAATTCGCGCACCGCGGGGTCTCGTTCCAAGCCGATCGCGCAGCGGTAGGCTTCGCGGGCAAGCTGCGACTGGCCGGCGCGGGCGAGCAGGTCCGCGCGCGCCGCCCAATACGGCTGGTAGTCCGCGAGCCGTCCATCCTCGTGCACCGTGGCCAGCGCCGCGAGCCCGGACTGCGGGCCGTCGGTGGCTGCCAGTGCGACGGCGCGATTGATGGCTGCGACCGGCGAGCCGGTGAGCACATGCAACGCCTCGTACAAGGAAGCGATTGCATGCCAGTCCGGCGGTCCGCCATGGCGGCGGACGTTGTGCGCGGACTGGATCGCTGCTTCCAGCTGGAAGCGCCCGGGCCGGTGGAAGCTGCTGGCCTGCCAGAGCACCGCCTCGGCTTCGTCGATCATCGCCCTGTCCCACTGCGCGGTGTCCTGCTGCGCCAGCGGCACGTAGGCGCCATCGGCGTCGCGGCGCCCGCCCCGGCGCGCATGCGCGTGCAACATCAGCGCCAGCAGGCCCAACGCCTCCGGCTCGCCCGGCAACAGCGCCGCCAGCAAGCGTCCCAGCCAGATCGCCTCGTCGGCCAGATTGCGCCGCCTCGCATCGGTGCCGGTCGCGTCCGCCCAGCCCTCGGCATAAGCGGCGTAGATCGCCTCCAGCACCGGCTCCAGCCGCGCCGGCAAGTCGGCCAGGCCCGGCAGCTGGAACCCGATGCCGGCCTCGCGGATCCGGGCCTTGGCCCGCACCAGCCGCTGGCCCATGGTGGACGGCGCCACCAGGAAGGCGGAGGCGATGGTGGCGGCGTCGAAGCCCAACACCGCCTGCAGCATCAGCGGCGCCCGCGCCGCCTGCTCCACGCCCGGGTGGGCGCAGGCGAACAGCAGTTCCAGCCGCCGGTCCGGCAGCTCGCCGGCGCCCTCGCCATCGGACAGTTCCGCCAGCAGCGCGAAGTGTTCCGCGGCCCCCTGGTCCCGGCCGCGCAGGCGCCCGGCATCGGCCAGCCGGCGGCGCGCCACGGTGAGCAGCCAGGCTTCGGGGTTGTCGGGGATGCCGCTGCGGGGCCAGCCGTCCAGCGCGGCGGCGAAGGCTTCGGCCAGCGCGTCCTCCGCGCCGGCCACGTCGCGCGTGCGGGCCGCCAGGAAGGCCACCAGCTTGCCGTAGCTGCGGCGGGCCGCAGCAGCGGCGGCAGCCCCGGCGGCGGCAGCCCCGGCGGCGGATGCCTCATCCGCCACGGCAGGCCTCAGGCCGCGCCCATCGCCCAGACCGGCCGCACTTCCACCGCGCCGTGGCTGGCGCCGGGGCAGCGCGCCGCCCAGGACAGGGCGGCATCCAGGTCCGGCACCTCGATCATGTAGAAGCCGCCCAGTTGCTCTCGGGTCTCGATGAAGGGGCCGTTGAGCACCTCGGTCTTGCCGTCGCGCACCCGCACCGTGGTGGCGGCGCTGGCGTCGCGCAGGCGTTCACCGCTGCGCAGGATCCCGGCCTTGCTCAGCGCCTCGGTGTAGGCGCCATAGGCGGCCAGCGCCGTGCTCCGTTCGGCATCGCGCAGGGCCTGCAGTCCGGCCGGGTCGGCATGAATCAGCAACATGTATTCCATCGAAAGCTCCTTGTGTCAGACGCCGCACCATGCTGCGTCATGACAATGTCGGCTGGCGTTCGCCGATTTCGACAGATCCCCGCAAAAAAGCGGGTGCGGGGACAGGGCGCAGAAGACGCAGAAGCAACGCAGAAAACGCAGAAGAAACCGGATGGAATTTGAATCCAATCCTTCTTTTGTCTTTTTTGCGTCTTCTGCGTTTGTTCTGCGTCTTCTGCGTCCGGCTGTTCGGCTATTCGGCTGTTCGGCTGTTCGGCTGTCCGCCTTCAGGCCGCGCCGATGTTGGGAACCAGGGCGCCGGCCGCCTGACCCGACTGCTTGAGCGCGGCGGTGAAGGCGAGCATGCGGTCGATCGGCAGCCGGGCCCGCAGGCCGAGCGCAGGATCGACCTGCACCTCGTTGGCGCCGGTCTCCAGCACGTGGGCGACGCCGGCCAGCCCGTTCATCGCCATCCAGGGGCAATGCGCGCAGCTCTTGCAGGTGGCGCTGTTGCCGGCCGTCGGCGCCTCGATGAACACCTTGCCCGGGTTGAGCTTGCGCAGCTTGTGCATCATGCCGTTGTCGGTGGCGACGATGAACTCGCGCGCATTCATCTCGCTGGCCGCCTTCAGGATGCCGGAGGTGGAGCCGACCGCGTCGGCCAGCGCGATCACGTCGGCCGGCGACTCCGGGTGCACCAGCACGCGGGCCTGCGGATACTCCTTCTTCAGCGCTTCCAGCTCGAAGGCCTTGAACTCGTCGTGCACGATGCACGAGCCGTTCCAGAACACCATGTCGGCGCCGGTCTGGCGCTGGATGTAGCCGCCCAGGTGCTTGTCGGGCGCCCACAGGATCTTGTGGCCCTTGTCCTTGAGCGCGCCGACGATGTCCAGCGCGCAGCTCGATGTCACCAGCCAGTCCGAGCGCGCCTTCACGGCGGCGCTGGTGTTGGCGTAGACCACCACCGTGCGGTCCGGATGCTGGTCGCAGAAGGCGCTGAACTCGTCGATCGGGCAGCCCAGGTCCAGCGAGCAAGTGGCGTCCAGGTCCGGCATCAGCACGCGCTTTTCCGGCGACAGGATCTTGGAGGTTTCGCCCATGAACTTGACGCCGGAAACGACCAGGGTCCGGGCCGGATGGTCGCGCCCGAAGCGCGCCATCTCCAGCGAATCGCTGACCAGCCCGCCGGTTTCCTCGGCCAGGTCCTGCAGGTCGGGATGGACGTAGTAATGCGAGACCATCACCGCGTTGCGCTCCTTGAGCAGCCGGCGGATCTTGTCCTTGAGCGCGGCGCGCTCCTGTTGGTCCGGCTCGGGCGGAATGCGGGCCCAGGCGTGCTTGGTGTCGCAGGCGTTGCCGGGCAGCGGATGCTCGTATTCGACGTCGAAGATCGGGATCACCGCGCTCATCAGAGTTCCTTCAAACGCATGGAGAAATCGGTCGCCTTCACGTCCTTGGTGAGGGTGCCGATGGAAATGCGGTCGACGCCGGTTTCCGCCAGCGCCCGCACGCTGTCCAGCGTGACGCCGCCGGAGATCTCCAGCACCGCGCGGCCGGCGTTGATGCGGACCGCCTCGTGCAGCGTCGCCAGCTCCATGTTGTCCAGCAGCACCATGCGGGCGCCGGCGGCCAGCGCCTCTTCAAGCTGCGCCAGCGTTTCCACCTCGATCTCGATGAAGCTCGCGTGCGCCGCCACCTGCGCCGCCGCCTTCAGCACCGCCGTGACTCCGCCGGCGGCGGCGATGTGGTTTTCCTTGATCAGCACCGCGTCGTACAGGCCGATGCGGTGGTTGACGCCGCCGCCGGTGCGCACCGCGTACTTCTCGGCCAAGCGTAGGCCGGGGAGCGTCTTGCGGGTGTCGACGATGCTCGCGCGCGTGCCGCGCACCGCTTCCACGTAGACGGCGGTCTTGGTCGCGACGGCGCTGAGCAGCTGCAGGAAATTGAGCGCCGTGCGCTCCGCCGTCAGCAGGCTGCGCGCCATGCCGTCGATCTCCAGCACCACCTCGTCGGCCCGGCAGCGCCCGCCCTCCGGCACCAGCCACCGCACCTGCAGGCCGGGGTCGACCTGGCGCAGGGTGGACTCCACCCAGGGCGCGCCGCAGATCACGGCACTCTCGCGCGCCAGGATGCGCGCGCGCGCGCGCCGGCCGTCGGGCACCAGGGCGGCCGTCAGGTCGCCGGCGCCCACGTCCTCGGCCAGCGCACGCGCGGCGTCGGCGCGGGCCACTTCGGCCAGGGCAGCGGGGGAAAAATCGAAAGCAGAACTCATCGTGCAAGCATAGCGGCAACGCCATGGCTGCGGCGCCGGCGGGGCCGCCGGCGCAAACGGGTAGCCTTGGCCGATGCCCTTCCATACCACGCCCGCCCGCCGCCAGCTCGTGGTCGTCCTGCTGCTGGCGTTCGCCGTGGTCGGCGGCGCCATCCGCTACTGGGCGCCCAACCCCTCCACGTTGCGCGACCTCGGCTCGCTGATGCTGGTGCTGTGGGTGCCGGTGATCGGCAACGTGATCGCGTTCCTGGTGCGCCGGGTCCGGCTGCGCCGCACGCCCTTCGACCTGCCGTTCGCGCCGGAGCTGCTGCTGGAGATCAGCCCGCTGGCGCCCCCGCCACGGCTGGCGCAGCCGCTGGCCGGCGACGGCTGCGCGCTGGTGGTCGGCACCGAGGGCTTCACGGTGCGGCTGTCGCAGCCGCTGTCGGCCTGGCTGGCGGCCGGCCGGCCGGTGCAGGTGCAGGCCCAGTTCCTCAAACCGGGCATGGCGCTGGCGCGCTTCGCGCCGGAGACACCGTTTCGCATCGTGGCCCGGCAGCAGCTGGTGGGCCAGGGGCGGGTGCTGCAGGTGCTGCCTACGCGCGACGGCTGACCCGCGCCGGCGGCCTGTGCCGACGCCGCAGGAGCGCCCGCGGACGGACAATCGCGCAATGGACACCTACCTGAATCCCGGCCCCACCGCCTCGGAGGTCGAGGCCATGCCAGGCCCCACCGTGCTGGAATTCGGCACTCCCTGGTGCGGCTTCTGCCGCGCCGCCCAGGCGCCGATCGGCGCAGCGCTGGCCGGCCGTCCCGACGTGCGGCACCTGAAGGTCGAGGACGGCAGCGGCCGGCCGCTGGGGCGGGCGTTTCGCGTCAAGCTCTGGCCGACCCTGATCTTCCTGCGCGACGGCAAGGAAGTGGCCCGGCTGGTGCGGCCGCAGCAGGCCGATGCGATCCGCGCCGCGCTGGCGCAAGCCACCGCCGCGGCCTGATCGCGACCCGCGCCAGGCCGGGTTGAGGCAGCTGCCTCAGCGTTCGCTGGTGGCGTCGCGCCCCATCAGCGCGGCAACCGCCTGGCGCGGCTGCAGGCGGCCATCGAGCAGGTCCACCACGGCCCGCGAGATCGGCATCTCAACACCCAGGTGGGCCGCGCGCTGGACCACGGTGCGGGCGCAGTACACGCCCTCGGCCACATGGCCCAGCGAATCGACCGCCTGCTGCAGGCTCTTGCCGCAGGCCAGCTGCAGGCCGACCTGGCGGTTGCGGCTCAGGTCGCCGGTGGCCGTCAGCACCAGGTCGCCCAGCCCCGACAGGCCCATGAAGGTGTCGGCCCGCGCGCCCAGGGCAAGCCCGAGCCGCGTCATCTCGGCCAGGCCGCGGGTGATAAGCGCAGCGCGCGCATTCAGCCCCAGGTCCAGGCCGTCGCACAGCCCGGTGGCGATGGCCAGCACGTTCTTCACCGCGCCGCCGACCTCGACACCGGCCAGGTCGTCGTTTGCATAGACGCGCACAGAGGGGGAGTGGAAGGCCTCCACCAGCGCCTCGCGCACCGGCGCCTGCGGGCTGGCCGCCACCAGCGCCGTGGGTTGGCCGCGCGCCACCTCCAGCGCAAAGCTCGGCCCGCTGAGCGCGCCCGCGCGCAGGCTGGGCGCCACCTCGGCGCGGATCTCGTGGCCGAGCAGGCCGTAGGGACCGGAGACGGGCGCCTCGAAGCCCTTGCACAGCCAGGCGACCGGGGCGCTGCAGCCCCGCAGCGCCTGCAGCAGGCCGCGCAGGCCGGCCATCGGCGTGGCGATCACGACCAGGTCGGCGTCCGCGCACAGCGCAGGCAGTTCGGCCGGCGTACTGGCCAGCAAGGCAAGGGATGCAGGAAGCGCGATGCCCGGCAGGTAGCGGACGTTTTCCCGGTCCGAGCGCAGGGCAGCGGCCTGCGCCGGGTTTCGCGCCCAGAGGCTGACCTGGTGCCGCGCGGCGGCGCTGGCCGCCAGCGCGGTGCCCCAGGCGCCGGCGCCGAGCAGCAGGATCTTCATGGCGGCCCGGACACCGCGGCCGGTCAGGCCGTGGTGATGATCTGCGGTGCCGCCGGCTGCTGCGCGGCCAGTTCGGACTGCTGCTGCTCGTACATCGCCTGGAAGTTGATCTCCGCCAGGTGCACCGGCGGGAAGCCGGCGCGGGTCACGATGTCGGCGACGTTGGCGCGCAGGTACGGATAGACGATCTGCGGGCAGGCGATGCCCATGATCGCGTTCATCTGGTCCTGCGGCAGGTTGCGGATCTCAAAGATGCCGGCCTGCTTGGCCTCCACCAGGAACACGGTGCGGTCCTTGAGCTTGGTGGTGACGGTGGCCGTCACGCAGACCTCGTAGATGCCGTCGGCGGCCTGGGCGGCTTCGACGCCGAGCTGGATGTCCACCGAGGGCTGTTCCTGCTCCAGCAGGATGGCGGGCGAATTGGGCTGCTCGAGCGACGCTTCCTTGAGGTAGACGCGCTGGATCTGGAACACGGGGTCTTGCTGGTCGGCCATGGCTGATTTCTTTCGGGGGTTCAAAACTGTCGCCCGGCGGCGCGCGGTGCGCCCCGGGCGGGCAATCGGGAGCGGACGATTATCTCAGGCGCCGTTCAGGAGCGGCATCAGGGCGCCGCGGCTGTCCAGCGCCTGCAGGTCGTCGCAGCCGCCGACATGGGTGTCGCCGATGAAGATCTGCGGCACGGTGCGCCGGCCGGTGATCTCCATCATCTTCATGCGTTCGTCGGGCTGCATGTCGACGCGGATCTCCTCGATCTGCTCGACGCCCTTTGCCTTGAGGATCTGCTTGGCGCGAATGCAAAAAGGGCAGACGGCCGTGGTGTACATCGTCACTGGTTTCATGCTTGTTGTTCCTAGGCGGTGGGACTCACGCCTTTTCAATCGGGAGGTTAGCCTCTTTCCATGATTTCAGCCCGCCGGCCATGGCTTGGGCCTTCTCGTAGCCCAGTTTCCGGGCGATGCCCTCGGCGCGCACCGCGCGGCCGCCGCTGGCGCACACCAGGATCACCGGAAGGGCCTTGTTCTTGACCACCTCCGGCAGGCGCTGCTCCAGCTGGCCCAGCGGCACGCTCTTGGCGCCGCCGACGTGGCCGGCGGCGAATTCCTCAGGCTCGCTGACGTCGATCACGACGCCGCGCTCCCGGTTGATGAGCTGGACCGCGCCGGCAGTGCTGAGCGCCCCGCCGGTCGCTCCCTTGACGAGCGGCCACAGCAGCATGGCGCCCGAGGCCACGGCCACGGCAATGATCATCCAGTTCTCGACGATGAAATTCACGGTTTTCCTTGAAGTGGGAGATGAAAGGCAACCCGCGATTCTAAAATGCCGGGTCCCGCCCTGCTTTACCAAGCCCACTCCATGTACAAACTCGTGCTCGTTCGCCACGGCGAATCGACCTGGAATCTCGAAAACCGCTTCACCGGCTGGACTGACGTCGACCTGACGCCGACCGGCATCGCGCAGGCCGTGGCCGCCGGCAAGCTGCTCAAGGCGGAGGGCTACGACTTCGACCTGTGCTACTGCAGCGTGCTCAAGCGCGCCACCCGGACCCTGTGGCACGTGCTCGACGAGATGGACCGCACCTGGCTGCCGGTGGCCCACAGCTGGCGCCTGAACGAGCGCCATTACGGCGCGCTGCAGGGCCTGAACAAGGCGGAGACGGCCAAGAAGTACGGCGATGCCCAGGTGCTGGCCTGGCGCCGCAGCTACGACGTGCCGCCGCCGCCGCTGGAGCCGTCGGACCCGCGCAGCGAGCGCTCCGACGTGCGCTACGCCAGGCTGGCGCCGCAGCAGGTGCCGCTGACCGAATGCCTGAAGGACACGGTGGCGCGGGTGCTGCCGTTCTGGGACGAATCGATGGCACCGGCGATCCGGGCCGGCAAGCAGGTGCTGGTGTCCGCCCACGGCAATTCGATGCGCGCCCTGGTGAAGTACCTCGACCAGGTGTCGGACACCGACATCGTCGGCCTGAACATCCCCAACGGCATACCGCTGGTCTACGAACTGGACGACCAGCTCAAGCCGATCCGCCACTACTACCTGGGCGACGCCGAGGCGGCGGCCCGGGCGGCGGAGGCGGTTGCCAGGCAGGGCCGGGGCTGACCGACGTCAACGGACGGTAAACCGTCGAACTTTTTTCCACAATTCCGCCGCCCCCCCGGGAACCCCACCGGCACAGGCCTCTCATACATCGTTCGCAGGTGTAGTATTCAACGGTAGCGAGGACCTTTCACTGTATGAGCCAGAAACTGAAGATTGCCGGCTGGATTTCCGTAGGCGCATTGGCTGGCGCGCTGACCACCGTGTCGCTGCAGACGGTCGCCCGCGGCTCGATGGCCCCCCTCCCGCTGGAAGAACTGCAGCAGCTGGCGGCCGTGTTCGGCATGGTCAAGACCGACTACGTCGAGCCGGTCGACGAGAAGAAGCTGATCACCGACGCCATCTCAGGCATGGTGGCCAGCCTGGACCCGCACTCGCAGTACTTCGACAAGAAGTCGTTCAAGGAATTCCGCGAGGGCACGTCCGGCCGCTTCGTCGGCGTCGGCATCGAGATCTCGCAGGAAGACGGCCTGGTCAAGGTGGTGTCGCCGATCGAAGGCTCGCCCGCCTTCCGCGCCGGCCTCAAGCCCAATGACCTGATCACCAAGATCGACGACACCGTGGTCAAGGGCCTGAGCCTGAGCGACGCGGTCAAGCGCATGCGCGGCGAACCCAACACCAAGGTAACGCTGACCATCTTCCGCAAGGACGAGAACCGCAGCTTCCCGGTCACCATCACCCGCGAAGAGATCAAGACCCAGTCGGTCAAGGGCAAGGTCATCGAACCCGGCTACGCCTGGATCCGGCTGTCGCAGTTCCAGGAGCGCACGGTCGACGACTTCGTGCACAAGATGGAAGAAATCTACAAGGCAGAGCCCAACCTCAAGGGCCTGGTGCTGGACCTGCGCAACGACCCGGGCGGCCTGCTCGACGCCGCTGTCGCCATCTCCGCTGCCTTCCTGCCGGAGAACGTGACGGTGGTGTCCACCAACGGCCAGCTGGCCGAGAGCAAGTTCACCTACAAGGCGGCGCCGGAGTTCTACCAGCGCCGTGCCGGCGGCGACCCGCTGCGCCGGCTGCCGGCCGGCATGAAGACCGTGCCGCTGGTGGTGCTGGTCAACGAAGGCTCGGCCTCGGCCAGCGAGATCGTCGCAGGCGCCCTGCAGGACTACCACCGCGGCACCATCCTGGGCAGCCAGACCTTCGGCAAGGGCTCGGTGCAGACGGTGCGCCCGCTCGGCCCCGACACCGGCCTGAAGCTGACCACGGCGCGCTATTACACGCCCAGCGGCAAGTCGATCCAGGCCAAGGGCATCGTGCCCGACGTGATGGTGGACGACACCGAGGACGGCAGCCCGTTCGCGATCCTGCGCACCCGCGAAGCGGACCTGGACAAGCACCTGGGCAGCGGCCAGGGCGCCGAGGTCAAGGACCCGGCGCGCGAGAAGCTGCGCGAGGCGGCGCTGAAGAAGGCGGAAGAGGAAGCCAGGAAGGCCCCGGTGGACCGCAAGATCCCCGAGTTCGGCACCGACAAGGACTTCCAGCTGGTGCAGGCGATCAACCAGCTCAAGGGCCGCCCCGTCCTGATCAGCAAGACCATGGTCGAACGCAAGGAAGAGAAGAAGGAGAATTGACCCGGCTGCGGCCGTGTCATCCCGGCGCGAGCCGGGATCCATGCTTCTCCTCGCGAAGGCCGGCCTCCCGCCGGCCTTTTTCATTCCACGACACAATCCCTGCATGACCGACGACCAGTTGCTGCGCTACTCGCGCCACATCCTGCTCGATGAGGTGGGGATCGAGGGCCAGCAGCGGCTGCTGGCCGCGCACGCGCTGGTGATCGGCGCCGGCGGCCTGGGCTCGCCGGTGGCGCTCTACCTGGGCACGGCCGGGGTCGGGCGCATCACGCTGGTGGACCACGACACGGTGGACCTGACCAACCTGCAGCGCCAGATCGCGCACAACCTGGCGCGGGTGGGCTCGCCCAAGGCGGAGTCGGCCCGGCAGGCCATCGCCGCCATCAACCCCGAGATCGAGGTGCACGCCGTCAACGCGCGTGCCGACGCCGCGCTGCTCGATGCGCTGGTGGCGCAGGCCGACGTGGTGCTGGACTGCTGCGACAACTTCGCCACCCGCCAGGCCATCAACGCCGCCTGCGTCCGGCACGGCAAGCCGCTGGTGTCGGGGGCGGCGATCCGGTTCGACGGCCAGGTCGCCGTGTTCGATCCGGCCGACCCGGCCTCGCCCTGCTACGCCTGCATCTTCCCGCCGGACCTGGAGTTCGAGGAGACCCGGTGCGCGGTGATGGGCGTGTTCGCCCCGATGGTCGGCATCATTGGCGCAATGCAGGCGGCCGAGGCGCTCAAGCTGCTCAGTGGCGCCGGGCCGTCGCTGGCCGGCCGCCTGCTGATGCTGGACGGCCGCGCGATGGAATGGAACGAGATGAAGGTGCCGCGCAATCCGCAGTGCCCGGTCTGCGCGGCGCGCGCCGCGAGCACCTAGCGGGTCTTGGCCGCGGCGGCGTCGCGCTCCTGCGGCGCCCGTTCCAGCTTCTCCAGCCGCTGGCGCGCCGCTTCCTGCGGCGAGGCTGTCGTGCCGGGCGCGCCCATCAGGGCCGGGTTGCCGGCGCCGCTGGCCGGCGTGGCCGGCCTGGCAGGGTCGGGGGTTCCGGCGGCGGCGGCGCGGGCGGCGGCTGCAGGGGCCTGGGCCTCCTGCAGCACCGTGCGGCAATCGGCGTCCTTGCCCGGTCCGGACTCGATGCTGCCGGCCAGCGCCAGCAGCGGATTGACCGCTCCCAGCGCCAGTAGCACGCCCGCCTTGCCGGTGAGGGCGCCCTTGTCGACACCGGCGGTCGGCTTGGAGAACGTGCCGCCGACCTTCAGCGGCGAGCGCAGCGACAGGATGCCCTTGTGCTTCGGATAGGGATGCACCCTCAGGTCGAGCGACTCGTTGGCCAGGCTGACGCTGCCGTCGCCGTAGATGACGGTGTCCGAGGTGTCCAGCAGCAGGGCCCGGGTCTTCATCAGGCCGTCGTTGACGTCGAAGGCCGCGGCGGCGCAGCGCACCTCCGCGTTGCGGTCGCCCGTGACCAGGAACTTGATGATCTCGCCGCCGTTGAGGTTCGCGTATTCGAGCAGCAGGTTGCTGATCTCGCCCTTGCCCATGAGCAAGGCGACGTTGCCCGACGACGTGGCGAGCATCTTGGCAGCGGAATTGCCCCGGCCCTTGAGGTCCACCACGCCGTGGATCTTGCCGAAGCTGGCCTTGGTGATCTTGAAGCCGGGGAACAGCTTGTTCAACTCCAGCGAGCGGGCATCCAGCTTCGCGCTGCTGACGGCCGGATTGCTGTTGCCGTCGATCCGCAGGCGCCCAGTCATCTGGCCGCCGGCGATGCCCAGGTCGATGCCATCGAGCAGCAGCACGCCGTCCTTGAGCTTGACGTGCAGGCTCATGCGGTCCAGCGGCAACTCGCGCACGTTGGTGATGCGCGCCGCCGCGTACTGCACGTCGGCGTCCATCGCCTTCAGGCGCGCCAGGTCCAGTTCGGCGGTGGGCAGCACCCGGCCGGGCGGCCGCTTGTCGCGCGCCACCTTGGCCGGCACGGTGCCGGCCGCGACCGGCGCGACGCCCGGCAGCGCCGCGGCGCTGCGCGGCTGCTCGGGCAGGCCGACCAGCGGCGCCAGGTCGTCGAAGTCCAGCGCCCTGGACTGCAGCTTGCCGGACAGGACCGGCACGTCATGGGAGCGGTCGAAGCTCAGTTGCCCCGCCAGGTCCGAGTTGCCCAGCTTGCCGTCGATCTTGCTGACCTTCCAGACCTCGCCTTCGCGGTCCAGATGGCCGCTGACCTGGTAGCGCGGGGTTTCCGGCAGCACGACCCCGAGCAGCTTGTACAGCTCGGACAGGTTGGCGCCGGTGAGGGTGAAATCGGCCTTGGTGCCGTCCAGCGTCGCCAGGTTGTCCACCGTGCCGGACGCCTTCAGCGTGGTGTGGGCCCCCGCGGCATTGATCACCAGCGGAAACGAACCGCCGCCGCTGGTCAGGCGCAGCACGTCGCCGGCCCGCCCTTGCGCCGTGAACGGCTCCTTGGCCCAGGTGCCGCGGGCCTTGAACGCCAGCGGCAACCTGGCGTCGCCGCGCTCGTCGAGCCCGAAGTCGGTGTGGATGTCGGCGCCGTGCTTGCTGGCGATGTAATGGACCGAGCCCTGGTCCACCACCAGCGCGTCGATCTTCGGAATGCTGTTGGCGTCCTTGGTGTCGCGGCTGAGCGCCCAGCTGCGGCGGCCGTCCGGCTCCACCTGCAGCCCCAGCTGCGGCTTGGTCAGCTTGACCATCGGCAGTTCGATCCGCCCGCGCAGCAGCGGCAGCAGGAGGATGTCGACCTCGGCCGCCTCCGCCTGCACCAGCTGCGGATCCTTGGCCCAGTCCGGGTTGGCAAACACCAGTCCGTCGGCAATGACGCGCGTGTTGCGGCCGATCTTCACGTCCAGTTTGCGGGTGATCTCGAAGTGGCGGCCGGTGCGTTCGCTGACATAGCGATTGAGCGGGCCGCGCAGCACGTCCCAGGGAAAGAACACCACCAGCAGCACCAGCGCCAGCAGCAGCACGGCCAGCCCCGCCAGCAGCTTGACCCATAGCGGGCGGCCGTGGACGGCGGGATGGGCGGTGCTGGCCTGCATGGCGATCAGCGCAGGCTCGCGGATTGCACCGGGGCGCTGGAGGCGAAGGGCGTGTCGGCCTGCGCCGGCTCGCCGAGGGCGACCACCGCGGCCGCCAGCAGGGTTCCGAAAAAGATCATGGCGGACTGGATCAACAACTTCATTGCGAGCGCTTCCCTAGGCTGTTGTTCTGCGCAGGCGGCAGGCGCGTGCGTCGTTGACCTCAGTGTGCAAGGTGTGCAGTGCGCGCGCTGCCAGCAGCAGGCCTGAAGGCATGTCGGCTGGTACCTACAGCGGGAACCGTAGGATTCTTCCTACGCTGGTGGCGAGCCGGCGCTGGCAGAATCGCCGGCTGGGGGAGAACATCAGTGACACCAACGGCTTCCATCCGACCGATGGACCGTGGGCGCGTGGCCTTGAGCGCGCCAAGAATGACCACCGTGGAACTGCGAACCTATATCGTCGAAGACAACGCCACCATCCGCGAGAACCTGATCGGGACGCTGGAAGAACTGGCCTGCATCAAGGCGCTGGGCTGGGCGGAAACCGAGAGCGAGGCGCGCGGCTGGCTGGGCGGCCATCCGCAGGACTGGGACCTGGCGATCGTCGACCTGTTCCTCAAGCAGGGCAGCGGACTGGGCGTGCTGGAGGCCTGCCAGGGCCGTCGCGGCACCCAGCGCGTGGTGGTGCTGAGCAACTATGCAACCGAAGACATGCGCAAGCGCTGCGCGCAGCTCGGTGCGGACGCCGTGTTCGACAAATCCAACGAGATCGATGCGCTGGTGGAGTACTGCATGGAGCAGCGCTCGCCGTCCGCGCCCGCGCAATGACGGGCGGGGCGGGATTCAGTCGATCAGCTTGTTCTTCAGCGCGTAGTAGGTCAGGTCGCTGTTGGAAGCCAGGCTCATCTTCTCCATCAGGCGGGTGCGGTAGGTGCTGACGGTCTTGACGCTGAGGGACAGCGCCTTGGCGATGTCGCCAGCCGTCTCGCCCTTGGCCAGCTTGAGGAACACCTGGAACTCGCGCTCGGACAACTGCTCGTGAGGCGCGCCGCCTTCCTTGCGATTGAGCTGCTGCGCCAGCAGTTCCGCCACGGCGGGCGAGATGTAGCGGCGGCCCAGGGCGATGGTGCGGATCGCGTTGACGATCTCCATCGGCTCGCATTCCTTGTTCAGGTAGCCGCTCGCGCCCTGGCGGATCAGGTTCATGGCGTAATGCTCTTCCGGATAGCCCGAGAGGATCAGGATGCCGACGTCAGGCGCCTTGGCGCGGATCATTCCGAGGGCGTCGATGCCGCTCTGGCCGGGCATGGACAAATCCATGACCAGCACGTCCAGTTCGGTGGTGCGGACCAGGTCGATGGCCTCGCGCCCGCTGGACGCCTCGCCGACCACGCGCAGATCGACCTGTTCGGAGAAAAACTGTTTCAACCCCGACCGCACGATGGCATGGTCATCCACAATTCCGACTTTGATCATGTCTGATTCTCTTTCGCGATGACAAGCACAGGCCCGTTTGTACAACAACAGCGGAAGGGGCCGTCTCCCTCAAGTATTGATTATTGGCGATTTTATTCGTAACGAAGGCAGTCTGGAGTGATATTCATGCGATCGTTTTCAATGCCGAAGATGGCTATCAGCCTGCTTCTGGCGATTCTCGCGGCCGCGATCCTGATCGGGATCAACGAAACCGGCTACAACCGGTCGACGGCCGCCCTGAACGACATCGCGGATGCGTCCCGCACCCGCGGGGCGCTGAACCTGCTGCTGCAGCACGCCCTGGACGCCGAAACCGGCTCGCGCGGCTACCTGCTGACCGGCGACCCCCGCTACCTGGAGCCGTACAACAGCGCGGTGGCCAACATCACCCAGACCCTGGACAACCTGCGGCTGCTCCACACCGCCAACGCCGACGAATACGCCACCTTGTCCCAGCTCGGGCGCAATGTACAGCGCAAGCTGGCCGAAATGGAGCTGTCGGTGCGCATGCGCAAGCAGGGCAACGAGGAGGCCTGGAAGTTCGTGCTGATGACGGACATGGGCAAGGAGCACATGGACGCGATCCGCGAACAGGCCACCAAGCTGATCAATGCCAGCAGCGACCGCATGGACGTCAGCCAGGCCCAGGTGCGGCGGGCACTGCTGTACTCGCGGATCGGCATCGCCGCCGTCGCCATGGCCGGCTTGCTGGCCTTCTACCTCTACCTGCGCCAGGGCACGGCCCTGAAGCTGGCCGGCGAGCAGCAGCAGCAGATCCTGCAGCAGGAGCGCGACCTGCTGGAGCGCCAGGTACGCGAGCGCACCGCCACCCTGGCCGAACTGGCCACCCACCTGCAGCAGGTGCGAGAGGAGGAGCGCGGCCACCTGGCGCGCGAACTCCACGACGAACTCGGCGCCCTGCTCACGGCGGCCAAGCTCGACGTGGCGCGGCTCAAGTCCAAGCTCGGTACCCAGGCGCCGGAATTCGCCCAGCGGCTGCAGCATCTGACCGAGACGCTCAACAGCGGGATCGCGCTGAAGCGCCGCATCATCGAGGACCTGCGGCCCTCGTCCCTGTCCAACCTGGGCCTGACCGCCTCGCTGGAGATCCTGGCGCGCGAGTTCGCCGAACGCTCGGGCATCGACGTGGCGACCAACCTGGAGGCGGTGGAACTGGACGAATCCAGCCAGCTGACCGTCTACCGGCTGGTGCAGGAGTCGCTCACCAACGTCGGCAAGTACGCCCAGGCGGCCCAGGTGGACATCAACGTGCGCAACCGCGACGGCCTGGTGGAGGTCGACATCAAGGACAACGGCCGGGGCTTCGCCATGTCCGACGTCCGCACCTCCACCCACGGCCTGGCGGGCATGAAGCACCGCGTTGAAGCGGCCGGCGGCAAGCTGACGGTGGAATCGGTGCCGGGTGAAGGCACGCGCATCAGCGCCAGCCTGCCGCGCAGCACCCAGCCTGCCTGAAGTTCCCGTCCGGCTGTCGGACCGGTCCTACGCGGTCCCGTCGCGGCGACCGACACGCTGTCACGCCTGCCGCTGATCGGTAATGGCTGACCTTCCGATCTAACCTTGCGCCAAGCGTCCGGGCCGGAACGCCCATGTCCCGGCCGCGCCCCAAGGAGGAAGAAGATGCTGCATTACGCCGTCGTGTTTCTGGTCATTGCCCTGATCGCAGCCGTGTTCGGTTTCGGCGGCATCGCGGCGGGTGCCGTGGAGATCGCGAAGATCCTGTTCTTCGTGTTCGTGGTCCTGGCGGTCGTCACCTTCATCGTCAGCCTGGTGCGCAAGGGCAAGGGCTAAGCGCCAGCGAGCGCTTTCCGCCGCCTGCCTCCGGGCCGGCGCGTCTTCCCTGTTTTCAATCAACCAAGAGGACTCCCCATGAACGACACCCCCACCACCCGATCCCTGCGCAGCTCCACCACGGCCTACGCCGACGAAGCGCTGAGCACCGCGGAAAACGCCCTCGACAGCACCCGCCAGCTCGCCAGCCAGGTGCTGGGCCGGGCCAGCGACAAGGTGCGCGACCTGCGTTCCGGCGCCGGCCAGCTGGCCAGCCGCGGCGTCGATGCCGCTTCCGAAGCGGCCGCCCTGGCGCAAAAGCAGATCTCCCGCTACGCCGACGCGACCGGCCGCTACGTCTCGCAGCAGCCGGTGAAGTCGGCACTGATCGCGGTCGCCGCCGGCGCCGCGATCGCCGCGCTGGTGATGGCCGCGCGCCGCCGCAACGGCAACCGCTACTGATCCCGCGGTCCCGATGGCGCTTGTCCACCCGATCTTCAAGGTCCTGATCCGCCGGCCCGAGCTGGTGGTCGATCACCTGAGCGGTTATGCGGCGCTGGCGCAGCAGGAGGCATCGGTGATCGGTGCCGAGGTGCTGCGCCGGGCGGTTGCCTGGGGTGTGGCTGCAGCCTCGTTCATGGTGTTCCTGATGCTGGCCGGCGTCGCAGTGATGCTCGGCTTCATGCAGGGTGAATTTCACTGGGTGCTGGTGCTGGCGCCCGGCGCCGCGCTGGCCCTGGCGCTGGTGGCCATGACCATCGCCCGCAATCCCCTTCCGACGCAGGCCTTCGTGGAGTTGCGCGGCCAGCTGGAGGCCGATGCCCAGGCCTTGCGCATGGCCGGAGCGGACTCATGACGCCCGCGGACAAGCTGGAGCGCAGCCGGCTGGCAATCATCGAGTACCTGGCCAGGGGCGAGAAGCGGCACGAGCGGCGCGACGAGCCGCAGGATTTCGACGACGCTGACGAGGCGGCGGGCGGCCCGGGATTTGCGAGCCGCCTGTTTGCGCGCAACCGCTGGCTGTCGGGCATGTCGTCGGCGGCCCGCACCTGGTGGTCGCATCACCCGGCGCAGATGGCCGTGGAGATGGCCACGCCGGCGCTGCGCGGCGTGATGCGCAAGCATCCGTTTCCGGTGCTGGGCGCCTGCG
This sequence comes from Caenimonas terrae, assembly GCF_042655405.1. Lineage (NCBI taxonomy): Bacteria > Pseudomonadati > Pseudomonadota > Betaproteobacteria > Burkholderiales > Comamonadaceae > Caenimonas > Caenimonas terrae. The sequence goes on from NZ_JBHSMF010000006.1 coordinate 1,120,891, forward strand.
CCGGCGTCGGCGCGCTGCTGGTGGTGACGCGGCCCTGGCGCCTGATCTCGCTGACCACGCTGGTGGTGGCGATCGTCAAGTCGTCGCAGCTGTCGGGCGTGGTGATGTCCGCGCTGACGAACGCGCAGGGCTGGCATGAACAGCAGCGGGGCCGCGAGCCCCACTTATGACCGCAAGCCTGCCGGCGTAGTGCCACGGCAGGCAAGCATTTGGCAACGAAGGCACCGACGAACCGATTCACTTGAAGGAGAAATTTATGAACGCTAAATACATCCGGGCCCTGGCCCTGGCCGCTCTTGCCGGCAGCACCATCCTGACCAGCGGCTGCGCCATGATCCGCGGCCAGGAAACCGCCGGCGCCTACGTCGACGACGCAGCCATCACCACCTCGATCAAGGCCAAGTTCGTCGAGGACAAGACCGTCGACGCCGGCGCCATCAAGGTTGAAACCCTCAACGGCACCGTGTCGCTGTCGGGCTTCGCCAAGTCCAACGCCGAGAAGTCGCAAGCCGAATACATCGCCCGCAACACCCGCGGCGTGCGCGAAGTGCGCAACAGCCTGACCGTGCGTCCGTAATCCCTGACGCCTTAGTGCAGGCAGGCCGGGCGCGCAATCGCCCCGCCTGCCTGTTTTTGTTTGTGAGCGTCCCACTGGAGCGCGGACCATGAAGTTATTCCATTGCGACAACTGCCGCCACGCGCTGTTCTTCGAGAACGTGAAGTGCCTGCACTGCGGCAGCCAGCTCGCTTTCCTGCCCACCCGGATGGCGCTGGCCGCCGTCGAGCCGGTCCCCGAAGCGGACGGCCTGTGGCGCCGGATCAAGAAGGGCAAGGCGCCGTCGTCGCACCAGTTCCGCCTGTGCCAGAACTACACCCAACACCAGGCCTGCAATTTCGCCGTCCCGCAGCAAGACCCCAATCCCCTGTGCGTGTGCTGCCGCCTCACCCAGATCCTGCCTGACCTCTCGGTGGCGGGCAACCGCGAACGCTGGTACCAGATCGAGGCAGCCAAGCGGCGCCTGTTCTACACGCTGGCGCGGCTGGGCCTGGTCTCCAACAATCCGCCCGACGGCCAGCGCGACGGCCCGGTGTTCCAGTTCCTGGCCGACCTGCCGGGCCAGCAGGTGATGACCGGACACGCCAACGGCCTGATCACGCTGAACGTGGCCGAGGCCGACGACGACGAGCGCGTCAAGCGCCGGCTGCAGATGCGCGAGCCCTATCGCACGCTGCTGGGCCACTTTCGCCACGAGTCGGGCCACTTCTACTGGGACAGCCTGATCCGCGACGGCGGGCTGCAGCAGGAGTTCCGCGCCGTGTTCGGCGACGAGCAGCAGGACTATCAGGCCGCCCTGCAGACCTATTACGCCAACGGCGCTCCGCCGGACTGGGAAGACAGCTTCGTCAGCGCCTACGCCACCGCCCACCCGTGGGAAGACTGGGCCGAGACCTGGGCCCACTACCTGCACATGGTCGACCTGCTGGAGACGGCGTCCTCGTACAACACGCGGCTGGCGGTGCCGGGCGACGAGGGCGAGGCCGACGATGCGGTGATCAATCCCTTCGACGCCGGCGAGACCGACTTCGAGCAGCTGGTGGAGCAATGGGTGCCGCTGACGCTGCTGGTCAACAGCCTGAACCGCAGCCTGGGGCAGAACGACGCCTATCCCTTCGCGCTCAGCCCCACCTCGCTGAACAAGCTGCGCTTCGTGCACGACCTGATCCAGTCGCGCCACGGCGAGCCGGCGCAGGCGCGCGATCCGGCGCCGCCGCCGGCCGAATTCGCGCCAGCGCCAGCGCCCGCGCCCGCCGCCGAGCCGGTGCAGCAGCCGCAGGCCTGAGGCCCCTCAGCCGGCCTGCACGGCCAGCTGGTTGTCGACCGAGGTCACGCCCTGCACGTTGCGGGCGATCTCCTCGGCCCGGGCCCGGGCCGCGCTGCTGGGCGCGGGGCCGCGCAGCGTCACCACGCCGTGGTGGGCTTCCACCCTGATCTTGAGCGCGCTGAGGTTCTTGTCGGCGGCCAGGCCGGTGGTCACCTTGGCGGCGATCAGCGCATCGTCGACATGCAGCTGCCCGGCGACCTGCGTCGCCACTTCGCCGGCGGCATCGACCGCCTGTTCCGTGACCGCCGCTGCCCGGGCGCTGGCGTCCTTCAGTTCCACCGAGGCGCTGGCGCCCATGGTGCGGGTGGCTTCGACTGCCTTCCTGGTGGCGTTGCGCGCCTGGGTGCGCTCGAGGTCGGTGCGGTCGCAGCCGCCCAGTGCGAGCAGCAAGGCCAGCGCCGTCAACGCGGCGACCGGCCTGGTGGGATTGGCCTTCATGCGGGTTCCTTTCGGTGCATGGCTTGATCCCACTGTAGGGAGCGGCCCGGCTGCCGCCAGCGGCCGGCGGCGCGGCCGGCCGTAGGACCAGGCGCACGGCCGGCGCCTCAGCGCGCGTCCGCTTCCATGTCGCGCAGGATCCGGTCCAGCCGGGTCGACAGCTGCTCGGTGGTGAGCTTCTCGCGGAAGCGCTCCACCATCAGCGGCAGGCTCATCGGGCTGACGTGCCGCAGCTCCATCAGCCACAGCTCCTTGGCGAGCATGGCTTCGAGCGTGGAGCGCAGCCGCGAGAGCTCCAGCTCCTGGCTCAGCACCTCGCGCTCGGCCTGCCCCAGCAGCAGGTTGCCCTTGTCGTACTTGCGGAACACCTCGAAGAACAGGCCGCTGGAGGCCTGCAGCTGCCGGGCGCTCTTGGGCTGGCCCGGATAGCCGCTGAAGATCAGGCCGGCGACCCGCGCGATCTCGCGGAAGCGCCGCTGCGCCAGCTCGGTGGAGTTGAGCGAGGCCAGCACGTCCTGCAGCAGCTCGCCGGTGGCGAAGGCGCTGCGGTCGATGATCGGCGCCAGGTCGAACTCCTGCGGGCTGACCAGCTCGAAGCCGTAGTCGTTGACCGACATGCTGAAGGTGTTGGGCCGCTCGCGCGCCAGCCGCCAGGCCAGCAGGCTGGCCAGCCCCAGGTGCACGTGGCGGCCGGCGAAGGGATAGACGTACAGGTGGAAGCCCTCGCGCGAGCGGAAGGTTTCTACCAGCAGGCCCTCGGGCGTCGGGATCCGCGACAGCCGCGCCTGCGTCTCCAGCATCGGCCGCGCCGCCTGCAGTTCCGGCTCGACGAAGTCGCCCTGCGCCGCGCTGCGCAGCATCTGCAGCACCGCGTCGCCCATCTCGGTAGACAGCGCCATCTTGCTGCCCTGCCAGGTCGGCACCGTGCCCTTGCTGCGCGTCGCCTTCTTCACGTAGGCGGCCATCTCCTGCACCCGGATGAACTCCAGCAGCCGGCCGGCGAAGAAGAAGCAGTCGCCCTTGCGCAGGCGGGCGATGAAGCCTTCCTCGATGGTGCCCAGGCTGGCGCCGCTCATGTACTTCACGTGCATCGCCGAGTCGCTGACGATGGTGCCGATGCCCAGCTTGTGGCGGCGGCCGATGGCGGCGTCGCGCACCCGGTAGACGCCGTCCTCGCCGAGCGCGATGCGGTGGTAATCGGGATAGGCCGTCAGGCTCTCGCCGCCGCGCTCGCAGAACAGCAGCGCCCAGTCGAATTCGGCCCGCGTCAGGTCGCGATAGGACCAAGCGGTGCGCACCTCGTCGAACAGCGCGTCGGCCCGGAAGCCCCCGCCCAGGGCCACCGTCACGATGTGCTGCACCAGCACGTCCAGCGGCTTGTCGGGCGCCTCGCGCTTTTCGACCCGGCCTTCATACGCGGCGCGGCGCGCCGCCGCCGCTTCGATCAGCTCCATCGTGTGGGTCGGCACCAGTGTCAGCCGGCTGGCGCGCCCCGGCGCATGGCCGCTGCGTCCGGCGCGCTGCATGATGCGGGCGACACCCTTGGGCGAGCCGATCTGCAGCACCCGCTCCACCGGCAGGAAGTCGACGCCCAGGTCCAGCGAGGAGGTGGCCACCACCGCCCGCAGCCGCCCTTCCTTCAGCCCCAGCTCCACCCACTCGCGGCTGGCCTTGTCGATCGAGCCGTGGTGCAGCGCGATCTCGCCGGCCCATTCGGGTTTTGCTTCCAGCAGCAGCTGGTACCAGATCTCGGCCTGCGAGCGCACATTGGTGAAGACCAGCGTGCTCCCCGGCGCTCTCGCAATCTCGTCCACCACCGGCTGCTGCATGCGCGCGCCCAGGTGGCCGGCCCAGGAGTACTTGCCCGGGTCGGGCGGGATCAGCGTGTCGATCACCAGCTTCTTGTCGATGCGCCCGCGCACCAGCGCCGGAGCCGGCTGCGCGTCGCGGCCGCACAGCACCTCCATCGCCTGTTCCAGGTTGCCCAGCGTCGCGCTCAGGCCCCAGGTGACCAGCTGCGGATTGAACCGGCGCAGCCGCGCCAACGCCAGCTGCGCCTGCACGCCGCGCTTGCTGCCGATCAGCTCGTGCCACTCGTCGACCACCACGTACTCCACGCCCTGCAGGTCGGCGCGCGGGTCGCTGCGGGTCAGCATCAGCGTCAGCGACTCCGGCGTCGTCACCAGCACCGTGGGGAAGCGGCGGTCCTGCCTGGCGCGCTCGGCGCTGGGCGTATCGCCGGTGCGCTGGCCGATGGTCCAGGACGGTGCCAGCGCCGCCAGCGGCGCGGCCAGGGCACGGGTGGTGTCCGAGGCCAGGGCCCGCATCGGCGTCAGCCAGATCACCCGCAGCGGCTCGGCGACCGACTTGCGGGCCGGGGCAGCGGAGCCGGCCGGCGCCCAATGGCGCTTGAGCAGCGCATCCAGCATGCCGAGCCACACGGCATAGGTCTTGCCTGAGCCGGTGGTGGCGTGCAGCATGCCGCTGCGGCCCTGCGCGATCGCCTGCCAGGCCTCGCGCTGGAACGGGAAGGACTTCCAGCCGCGGCCCTGCAGCCACTGCTCCGCGGTCGAATGCGGCTGCCGGCGGCTCGCCATCCTTCAGCCTGCCCGGCCCTTCTGCGCCGCACCGCGCCGGCGGTCGGCCTTGGGCAGCGCTGGACCGGCCGCGGCCATCATCTGCTCGGCGCGCTGCTGCAGCGCGTCCAGCGCCGCATCCAGCCGCGGCAGCTCGGCTTCGGGCAGGCAGGCCAGCAGTTCGCGGTTGATCTGCAGCACCAGCGGGAACAGCTCGTCGTACAGCGCCCGCCCGGCGGCCGTCAGCGCCAGCGCAGCTTGGCGGCGGTCGCCGGCGCCGGTGCGCCGCTCCAGCAGTTTCTTGCCGACCAGCGAGGTGATCGCCTTGGAGGTGCGGGCCCGGTCCAGCTGGGCGCGCTGCGCCAGCTGCGAGGACAGCAGCCCTTCTTCCTGGGCCAGCAGAGCCAGGATCCGCCACTCCCGCCGGGTGATGCCGAAGCGCCCTTCGCACAGCCGGATCACCATGCCGCCGGCCGCTGCCAGCAGGCGGTTGAGGCGGTACAGCAGGACGTCATCCAGGGATGCGGGCTCGGCGAGGCGGACGGGCGGCGGCACAGGGTAAACGCGGGCGATGGTTGATTTGATCAATCAATTGTCGCGGGGTTAGAGTGCCCGTGGGGCGCACTGCCCGGAGACTTTTCAATGACCGCTCCCCTCTTTCCCGACCGCCGGCTCGCGCTGGCCACGCTGGGCGCGCTTGCGCTGGCGCCGCTGCGTTCCCGGGCCCAGGACTTCGCCAGCAAGCCGACCCGGGTGTTGATCGGCGTGCCGGCCGGCGGCACCCAGGACGTGCTGACCCGCGCCATCGCCGACGCCGTGCGCGGCTCGCTGGGCCCGCTGATCGTCGACAACCGCGCCGGCGCGGCCGGCCGCATCGCGGTGGACCTGGTCAAGAACGCCGAGCCCGACGGCCACACGCTGCTGCTGGGCACGGCCAGCATGATGACCATGTACCCGAACGCGTACAAGCACCTGAACTACGACCCGATCCGCGATTTCGTCCCGATCATCAACGCGGCCAGCTTCGAGCTGGCGATGGTGGTCCACAAGGACGTGCCGGCCGCCACGCTGCAGGAGTTCGTCGCCTGGGCGAAGGCGCAGGGCAACAAGGTCAGCTTCGCCTCCTACGGCGCCGGCACGCCCTCGCACTTCCTGGGCGAGATGCTCAACCGGGCGGCCGGGCTGCAGATGGTCCACATCCCGTACAAGGGCTCGACGCCGGCGCGCCAGGACGTGATGGGCGGCATCGTGCCGGTCTATTTCGACACCGTCGGCGGCGCCATCACCATGGTGCCCAGCGGCCGCGTCAGGGTGCTGGCCACCAGCGGCGCGAAGCGCTCGCCGCCGATGCCGGCGATCCCGACCTTCACCGAGCTGGGCTACAAGGACGTCGTCGCCTCGGCCTGGTTCTCCTACTACGCGCCGGCGAAGACGCCCAAGCCGGTGGTCGACAGGCTGCGCGCCGAGTTCGCGAAAGCGGTGAACTCGCGCGAGGTCCGCCAGCAGCTGCTTCTCAACGGCATGTACCCGGTGGGCGACGGCCCGGAGGCGCTGCTCAAGACCATGCGCGAGGACACGGCGCGCTGGGGCCGCATCATGCGGGCGGTGAATTTCCAGGCCAACGACTGAACCCATGGCCACCACCTTCATCGGCCGCCTGGCGGCACTGCTCGTGGCGACGGCCACGGCGTTCGCGGCCCACGCGCAGCCGCTGGACGGCCCGCTGCACATCGTGGTGGGCTACGCCCCCGGCGGCGCCACCGACCGCGTCGCCCGCATCGTCGGCGACAAGTTGCAGGCCAGGCTGGGCGTGCCGGTGATCGTCGAGAACAAGACCGGTGCCGGCGGCCGGCTGGCGGCGCAGCAGGTCAAGGCCGCGCCGCCCGGCCAGAACGTGATCATGGTCGCCAATCCGGCGGTGATGGTGATCGCGCCGCTGGTGTTCAAGGACAACATGTACGACCCCGAGCGCGACTTCGTGCCGCTCTCGCACGTCAACGATTACGAGTTCGCGCTGTCGGTCGCCACCGCGGTGCCGGTGCGCGAGCTGTCGCACCTGCTGGCCTGGATGCGCGCCAACCCGGAGAAGGCCAACTTCGGCGTGCCCGCCACCGGCAGCCTGCCGCACTTCTTCGCCCTGATGATGGGCGAGAAGGCCCATGTCCGGGCCGAGGTGGTGGGCTACCGCGGCTCCGGTCCGCTGACCTCGGACCTGATCGGCGGCCAGGTGCCGATCGCCTTCGACACCTTCGACGTGGTGCTGCCGCAGCACGAGGCCGGCAAGCTGCGGATCCTGGCGATGTCGGGCGCCAAGCGCTCGCCGTTCGCGCCCGACGTGCCCACCTTCAGGGAAGCCGGGCTGGACCTGGTGGCCACCGGCTGGAACGCCTTCTTCGCCCCGGCCAGCATGCCGGCGACCAAGGCCACGCGGCTGGCGCAGGCGATCCGCGAGGTGATGCAGGACCCGGACACGGTGCGCCAGTTCAACGCCACCCGCATGACGCCGGTGGTCAGCACCCAGGCCCAGACCGCGGCCATGCTCAAGACCTTCCGCGCCCAATGGGCGCCGGTCGTCCAGAAGTCCGGATACCACCCATGACGAACAAGACCCGCCCGAACCTGATCTTCATCGTCGCCGACGACCTCGGCTACGCCGACCTGGGCTGCTACGGCGGCCGCGCGCCGGTCTCGCCGGTGCTGGACCGGCTGGCCGCCGAGGGCATCAAGTTCACCCAGGGCTATTCCAACTCGCCGGTCTGCTCACCCACGCGCTTCGCCATGATCACCGGCCGCTACCAGTACCGGCTGCGCGGCGCCGCCGAGGAGCCGATCAACAGCAAGAGCCGCGGCAGTTCCACGCTGGGCCTGCCCGTGGACCATCCCACCCTGCCCTCGCTGCTCAAGGACAGCGGCTACCGCACGGCGCTGATCGGCAAGTGGCACCTGGGCTACCCGCCGCACTTCGGCCCGCTGCGTTCGGGCTACGAGGAATTCTTCGGCCCGATGTCGGGCGGCGTCGACTACTTCACCCACTGCGCCTCCACCGGCGCGCACGACCTGTGGGAGGGCGAGCAGGAGAAGGTCGAGCCGGGCTACCTCACCGACCTGCTGTCGCAGCGCTCGGTCGGCTACGTGGACCGGATGGCGAAGCAGGACGCGCCCTTCTTCCTCAGCCTGCACTACACGGCGCCGCACTGGCCGTGGGAGACGCGCGACGACGAGGCGCTGGCGCAGGAAGTGAAGGACAACCTGTTCCACCTGCATGGCGGCAACATCCACAGCTACCGCCGCATGATCCACCACATGGACGAAGGCATCGGCCGGATCGTCGAAGCGCTGAAGCGCAACGGCCAGGCCGACAACACGCTGATCGTCTTCACAAGCGACAACGGCGGCGAGCGCTTCTCCGACAACTGGCCGCTGGTGGGCGGCAAGATGGACCTGACCGAGGGCGGCATCCGGGTGCCGTGGATCGCCCACTGGCCGGCGCGGATCGCGCCCGGCGGCGTCAGCGAGCAGCAGTGCATGACCATGGACTGGTCGGCCACCTTCCTGGCTGCCGCCGGCGTGGCGGCCGCGCCGGACTATCCGCTGGACGGCATCTCGCTGCTGCCGGTGCTGGACGATGCGGCGCACCGCTTCGAGCGCCCGCTGTACTTCCGCATGAACCACCGCGGCCAGCGCGCGCTGCGGCTGGGCGAGTGGAAGTACCTGCGGGTGGACGGCAACGACTACCTGTTCAACATCCCGGCCGACGAGCGCGAGCGCGCCAACCGGGCACCGCGCGAGCCGCAGCGACTCGACGCAATGCGCTCCGCATGGCAGGCATGGAACGCCACCATGCCGCCGATCCCGCAGGATGCGACGGTGAGCCTGGGCTACGGCGCCAAGGACATGCCGCAACGCTGAACCCGCGCGCGGGCTTGGCATACTCGCAGCTCAATGCCCGATCTCCGACACTGGTTTCCGTTCCTGCGCTGGCCGCGCCCCGATGCGGCGTTGCTGCGCGGCGAGGTCAGCGCTGCGCTCACCGTCGCCCTGGTGATGATTCCGCAGTCGGTGGCCTATGCCGGCCTGGCCGGCATGCCGCTGATCACCGGCCTGTACGCCACCTTCCTGCCGATGCTGGTGGCCGTGCTGTTCAGCGGCTCGACCCGGCTCTCGGTCGGCCCGTCGGCGCTCAGCAGCGTGCTGGTCGGCGCCTCGGTGCTGGGAATGGCGCAACCGGCCAGCGACCAGTGGGTGGCGCTGGTGGTGTGGCTGGCGCTGCTGTCCGGCGGCATCCAGCTGGCGCTGGGCGCCACCGGCTCCTCCTGGGTGCTGAACCTGGTGAGTTCGCCGGTGCTGACCGGCTTCAGCCAGGCCGCCGCGCTGCTGATCATCGCGTCGCAGCTGCCGGCGCTGATCGGGCTGGAAGGCGGACTGGCGACGCTGTGGCAGCACCCGCGCCTGGACCTGGCGGCGCTGGCCTTCGGCCTGGTCAGCCTGGCGCTGTTCGTGCTGGGCAAGCGCTTCGTGCCCCGGCTGCCGATGGTGCTGCTGGTGCTGGCCGCCGCCGGCACCATCAGCTACCTGAGCGGCTACTCGTCCCATGGCGCGGTGATCGGCGCGCTGCCGGTCGGCCTGCCCTCGCTGTACATCCCGCGGCTGCTGCCGTGGGAGACGATGTCCGCGCTGGTGGCTCCGGCACTGGTGATCGCCCTGGTCAGCTCGCTGGAGATGGCCTCCAGCGCCAAGATCGAAAGCCAGAAGGACGGCAAGCGCTGGGACGCCAACCAGGACCTGATCGGCCAGGGCATGGGCAAACTGGCCTCGGCGCTGTCCGGCAGCTTTCCGACCAGCACGTCGTTCTCGCGCTCGGCCATCACGCTGTACGCCGGCGCGAAGACCGGCTGGGCCACGGTGGCCGCCACGGTGCTGGTGCTGATCGTGCTGCTGTTCCTCACGCCGCTGCTGTTCCACGTGCCGCGCGCGGTGCTGTCGGCGGTGGTGGTGGCAGCGGTGGCCAGCCTGTTCAGGCCGCGCACCTTCCTGCGCCTGGGACGGATCGACCGCGTGGAAGCGGCCATCGCCCTGGCCACCTTCGGCGTCACCATCGCCTCGGCGCCGCGCATCTACTGGGGCGTGCTGACCGGCGTGCTGCTGGGACTGGCGCACTTCCTGCACCACCGCCTGCATCCGCGCATCATCGAGGTCGGCCTGCACCCGGACGGCAGCCTGCGCGACCGCCACCTGTGGAAGCTCGAACCGCTGGCGCCAGACACCTATGCGCTGCGGATGGACGCCGAACTGGACTTCGCCTCGGCCAGCGCGCTGGAGCGTGCCGTGGTCGACCACCTGGCGGCCCATCCCGGCGTGCGGCACGTGGTGCTGTTCGCCCAGCCGGTCAACCGCATCGACGCCACCGGCGTGGAAGTGTTCACGCAGATGCGCGGCATGCTGCACGACCGCGGCATCGTGCTGCACATCAGCGGCATCAAGCTGCCGGTGGAGCGGGTGTTGCAGCGCGCGGGCGCGCTGGACGAAGGCCCGCTGCTGAAGATGTACCGCACCGACGTCGATGCGCTGCTGGCGTTCGGGCGCCTGGGCGGCTAGCCGCCCGCCCGGTCAGAAGTGCAAGCCGACGCCGATCGTGAAGGCGTCGGGGTTGATCTTGGTGGTGATGCTCTGGCCGGTGGACAGCGTGGTGGTGGTCTTGAGGAACGAGTGCGCGTAATGCGCATCGACGAACCAGCGGTCGTTGATCATCGCCGTCACGCCGAAGCCGGGCGTCAGCGCGAAGCGCGATTCGACGCTCAGCGTGGTGCCGCCGGGCGGGTTGATCGGGTTGAGCGCATTGAGGATGGCGCTGCCGCGCGCGCCATAGAACTTGGCGTAGGTCACGCCCAGCATCGCGTACGGACGCACCCGCGCCGTCGCCTCGAAGAAGTGGTAGCGGGCGAACACGCTGATCGGCAGGGCCTTGACGGTGCCGATCTCGCCGACGCCGGCGATCGCGCCGTCGCCGGTGATGGAGTGGGTGAAGGCCGGGGCGATCGGCACTTCCACCGCCCAGTGGTCGGTCAGCATCCGTTCCACCGAGATGGTGGGCTGGGTGTCGCCGCCGATGCCCACCGTCAGGCCCGCCGTCGACGGCGCCGATAGCGTGCCGCTGGACACGTTGGGAGAAATGCGGATCGCGCCGGCGCTGATCGACCAGGTGCCGGCAGTCTGGGCCTGCGCGCCGAACGCGCCGCAGGCCAGGGCAACCGCGGCGGCCAGCCGGGTCATGGACGTGTACTTGTGCATGGGAAGTCTCCTGCGACGGTGATGATCAGAGCCAGCCGGCCCGCGCCAGGGCACGGGCGATGGAGGCGGCGAGCAGGCGGTGCGCGTACGGGGTCGGATGGAAGCCGTCCGAGAACACCCAGGTCTGCCACCAGCCGGCGCCGGCGCCGGCCGGCGGCGCGGCGTCGAGCGCGGCCGAGGAGCAGGTCTGGAAGGTGTACGAGGGCAGGCCCTGCGAGTCGATGCCGGTCACCGGGCAGGACGCCTTGGTGGCGTTGGTCAGGCCGTACGAGGCGGGGTTCAGGATGATGTCGGTGTTGTCGGTGTAGAAGTCCACCAGCGCGACGCGCGCATCGGACCCGATGCGGGTCTTGAGCTGGGTGTTGAAGGCGCCGATCCACTGGCGGATCGCGCCCTGCAGGGTGGCCGCCGCCGTGGCGCCGGCGGTGCCGCCGCCGCTGGCCTGGGCCACGCCGCCCAGCACCGCCTGGAAGCGCGGCGTGAGGGTGATGTCAGGCACGTTGAGCACGGCCACGTGGGTGGCGCCCTTGTCCAGCGCGCTGGCCTTGATCGCGTTGTAGTAGGTGTCGGCCAGCTTCTGCATGTACAGGCCGGCGGCCAGCGCTCCGCCATTGGGCTGCCCGAGGGTGGCGGCCAGCGTGGCGGCGTCGATCTGCTGCGACAGGAAACCCTGGAAGGCCACCAGGCCGGGACCGCCGGACGCGGCGCCCAGGTAGGCGCCGGCCAGGTCGGCAGCGTCGTTGCCGCCGCCGTCGACCAGCACCAGGTCGGTGGCGGTGTAAGTGCCTACCACGTTGGCAGCCGTCGCCAGCTGCAGCGGAACGCCCAGCGGGCTGGCCGCGCCGCCCTGGCTGGCGGGGACCACCACGCGGCCGCCGCCGATGGCGAAGTCGGTGCAGCCGGGCGTGCTGTTGGCGACGAAGGTGGTGCCGGTGAAGACGTAGAAGTTGCACTGGCTGGCGACGCCGAAGTCCTGTGCCACCAGCTGCGGATAGATCGGAAAGCCGGCCGCCGGGTTGGCCGCGTTCTGCACGGTGAACTTGAAGCCGAAGGTGCCGGCGTCAGCCAGGCTGTCGCCCGCCACCACCACCCGCTTGATCTCGACCTTCGGGCCGGCGGCGTCGCCGCCGCCGCCACATGCCGACAGCAGGGCTGCCGATGCGCAGGCCGCCGCCAGCAGCGCCCGCTTGAATGTCATGGAATGCATGCATCACCTCGCTAAGAAAAAAGAACGACCGTTCGATTTGAGTCGCCTCAGGATATCCGTTTGCATAGCGCCGGCGCCCAGGGTTTGTGCCGGGTTGCGCGCCGGCCGGCAATGGGATTGACGCGCTGCCCGCCACGCCTCAGTCGTCGTCGACCTGCACCAGCTTGGTCCGGCCGGACGCGCCGCTGCGGATCGTGACAGCCGACTTGCGGCAGCCGAACTGCCGCGCCACCAGCGCGATCAGCTCCTGGTTGGCCTTGCCCTCCACCGGCGGCGACTTCAGCTGCGCCAGCCACGTGCCGTCGGCGGCCTGCTGCAGCAGGCTCACGCGCGCGTTCGGCTTGACCTTGATTTGCAGCGTCGCCATGGCCTCAGGCGCTGAGGATCCAGCCTTCCAGCGGATCGAACTGCTGCGGCAGGCCGTAGCGGGGCGCCCCGTGGCGCGCGGCCCAGGCGGCCTGCACCAGGCACAGCACCGCGTCCAGGCTGTCGCCGCTGGCGTCGGCGATCAGCGCGTCGCGCTGCGCGTTGGTGAGCTTCAGCCGCAGGCCCAGCCGGGTCGCACCCAGCTCCAGCGCATGCAGCAGGTCCTTGCGCGCGATCAGCCGCTCGGGGGTTTGCCGCGCGCGGTCGTCGCTCTTGTAGCTGCGGTTGCCGATCAGCTCGCGCGCCAGCAGGCCGGGATAGGCTTCCAGGGCCACGCGCGCCGGGTCGCCGTCGTGCAGGCCCGGCATGTGGACGCCGGCGGCCAGCAGCAGCGGCAGCGCAGCATGCAGCATGTAGGCCACCGGCGGGTTGACCCACTTCATCGAGGGGCTGGAGCCGGCCCGCTTGTCGAAGGCGCGGTGGGCGAACTTGCCGCCGACCGGCCGGGCGTCGCAGAAGGCGGCAAAGGTGTTGCGGATCTCCTCGCGCGTGAGGCCGGCGTAGTGCGCGATGCACTCGCGCCATTGCAGCGGCCAGCCCAGCGTCTCCACCAGCTCGCGCGGCAGGCCGAAGGGGAAGTCGAAGCCGCCGATCCAGGCCTGCGGCTGCGCCAGCCACTGGCCGAAGGCCGGCAGCGACTCGAGCCGCTCCAGCCGCGACAGCACGACCCGGTCGCCGGTACAGTGGCCCAGCGCCAGCACCACCGGCTTGCGCCGGGTGGGGCTGCTGGAGAAGTCGCAGCCGACCAGCAGCGGTGCGTTCATCGCGGGTTCATCCCAGCGCCAGCGCCATCACGCCCGCCGCGATGCAGGCCGCCCCCACGATGCGCAGCAGGCGGTCGCCCTCGCCCAGCAGCTGGCCGCCGATCAGCGCCGCGAACAGCATCGAGACCTCGCGCGCCGGCGCCACGTGCGACAGCGGCGCAGTCTGCATCGCGTAAAGCACCATCACATAGGACACCGGGCTGATGGCGCCGACGAACAGCGCGTACCTCCACTGCGTCTTCCACAGCGCGCGGGCGGCCGCGCGGTCGCGCAGCACGGCAGGCGTGAGCAGCACCATCCGCGCCAGGTTGCCGAAGTAGTCGACCAGGATCGGCGACATCAGGGCGAACTTGACGGCGTAGCCATCGACCACGGTGTAGCAGGCGATGAAGACGCCGGTAACCAGGCCGTAGGCCATGCCCTTGTGGACGCGTTGGCGCCGGTCCGGGTCGTGGCTGGCGCGCAGCAGCCCGGGGCCGCCGGCGATCAGGAACACGCCGCCCACCACGCCGGCGATGCCCAGCGCCCCCAGCGCCGACAGCCGCTCGCCCAGGAACAGGATTGCCACCAGTGACGACAGCAGCGGGCCCGAGCCGCGCGCGAGCGGATAGACCACGGTGAGATCGGCCTTGCGGTAGCCGCGCAGCAGCGCGATGAAATACAGGCAGTGGACGGCGGCGCTGGCGACCACCAGCGACCATTCCAGCAGGCCCCAGCGCGGAACCTGCTCCAGCCCCAGCCAGATGCCGACCGGCGCCCAGAACAGCATGGTGACCAGGCCGGTGAATGCGGCGAAGCGCACGTCGCCGCCGGCTTTCTTGGCAGCGATGTTCCAGCTGGCGTGGATCAGTCCGGCAAGGACGACGAGGGCGAGCGCGGTGGGCGACACGGCCGGATCAGCCGGCCGCCCGGGTCATCAGACCCGTCCGCATATGGCGGCGGTGGCCATCAGGTCTTCCAGCAGCGCCAGCGAGACCTTGCCCGACACCGAGTACGGGTCCAGCTCCGGCTTCTCGGAGTACTTCAGCAGGATCGAGTGATTGAGCTTGGACAGGTTGACCTGGCCCATGGTCCAGCCGCCGAAGCGGCGCTCGAAGATCTCGTCGTAATGCAGCAGGATCACGGCCTTGTGGCGGGCGTCGCGCTGGATGTGGCCGAACAGGTCGCTGACCTGCTGGCGCCCGCCCTCGATCGCCTGCAGGAAGATGCCGCCGCCGTAGCACAGGATGCCGGTGATGCCGGTGACGGGGTTGTGCTGGCGCGACTGCGCCAGGATCGATTCGATCGCGTCGGGGCTGGTGTCCACCGCGCGGCTGGCATAGAGGAGTCGGACCAACATGGCTAGTTCCTGGGAATGAGGGCGAGGAATTCGCGGCGCAGCGTCGAATCCTTCAGGAAGGCGCCGCGCATCACCGAGTTGATCATCTTGCTGTCCAGGTCCTTCACGCCGCGCCAGGCCATGCAGTAGTGCGTGGCCTCCATCACGATGGCCAGGCCGTCGGGCTGGGTCTTCTCCATGATCAGGTCGGCCAGCTGCACCACAGCCTCCTCCTGGATCTGCGGACGGCCCATCACCCATTCGGCCAGCCGCGCGTACTTGGACAGGCCGATCACGTTGGTGTGCTCGTTGGGCATGACGCCGATCCAGACCTTGCCGATGACAGGGCAGAAATGGTGGCTGCAGGCCGAGCGCACGGTGATCGGGCCGACGATCATCAGCTCGTTGAGGTGCTCCACGTTCGGGAATTCGGTGATCGGCGGCGCCTTGACGTAGCGGCCCTTGAACACCTCGTTGAGGTACATCTTGGCGACCCGGCGCGCCGTGTCGCCGGTGTTGTGGTCGCTCACGGTGTCGATCACCATCGAGTCCAGCACGCCCTTCATCTTGCTCTCCACCTCGTCCAGCAGCAGCGCCAGTTCGCCCGGCTCGATGAAGTCGGCGATGTTGTCGTTGGAGTGGAAGCGCTTGCGCGCGGCCACGATGCGCTCGCGGATCTTGGCCGAGACCGGCGTTCCTTCGTCGAGCGGGGGCGTGGTGGGTGGAGCTTTCATGAGCATTGCAAATGCTAACACCTAAGCATTGAGCAGCGCCTCCAGGTCCTGCAGTGTGTTGGCCTCGTGCAGGGGCTTGTCGAAGCGCATCCGCAGCATGCGCGGAAAGCGCACCGCGATGCCGCTCTTGTGGCGCGGGCTGCGGTTGATGCCCTCGAAGCCCAGCTCGAACACCATCGAGGGCCTGACGCTGCGCACCGGCCCGAACTTCTCCAGCGTGGTCCGGCGGATGGCGGCGTCCACCTGCTTGAATTCCTCGTCGGTCAGGCCCGAATAGGCCTTGGCGAAGGCGACCAGCTGCAAGGCGCCCGGCTGCGCCGGCTCCTTGCGGGCGATCGCCTCCAGCACGGCGTCGGCCTCCGCCTTGTCCTTCGGCTGGCGGTTCCAGACCGCGAAGGTGTAGTCGGTGTACAGCGACGCCCTTCTTCCGTGGCCGGCCTGGGCGTAGACCAGCACGCAGTCGATCGTCATCGGGTCGATCTTCCACTTCCACCACAGGCCATCGGCCTTGGTCCGCCCCGTGCCGTAGGCTGCGTCCAGGCGCTTGAGCATGAAGCCCTCGACGCCGCGCTCGCGCGACTGCTCGCGACGGCGCGCGAACTCCAGCCAGCTGCTGTCGCTTTCCACCGGCGAGATCCGGAACTCCGTGCCGGCCAGCAGCGCCTCCAGCCGGGCCCGCCGCTCGCGTTGCGGCAGGGCGCGGATGTCCTGCCCGTCCTGCTCCAGGATGTCGTAGGCCATGAAGGTGACCGGCGCGTCCGCCAGCACCTTCCTGGTCAGCGTCTTGCGGCCGATGCGCTGCTGCAGCAGGGAGAAGGCGCCTGGTTTTCCCGATTGCCCTGAGCTTGGCCGGTCCTGAGCTTGTCCAAGGGTCGAAGCGGTCCAGACCATGATCTCGCCATCGAGCACCGTGCCGTCGGGCAGCGCCTGCGCCAGCGCCACGATCTCGGGAAAGCGGTCCGTCACCAGCTCCTCGCCGCGCGACCAGATCCAGCTCTGGCCCTGGCGCCGCACCACCTGGCCGCGGATGCCGTCGTACTTCCACTCCACCATCCAGTCGCCGACCGGGCCCAGCATCGAGGCGAACAGCTCCGGCGGCGCATCGAGCTGGTGGGCCAGGAAGAACGGATAGGGCTGGCCCAGATCCTGCACGTCGGCCACGCCCTCCTGCACCTGCGCGATCAGCGCCTGGTAGCGCTCCAGCGTCGGCGCGGTCTTGCCGTCGGTGTAGCCCATCATCCGCTGGGCGATCCGTTTGGCGTCCACTCCCGAGTGGGCCGCCAGCGCGCGCTGCACCAGCAGCTTGCTGACGCCGACCCGGAAGCCGCCGCCGACCAGCTTGGACAGCAGGAAGCGGCCGGTGGAATCGAGCTCGCTCCAGTAGCTGCGGATGCGCCCGGCAATCTCCTCCTCAGGCATGCCGCGCAACGGCAGCAGGCGCTGCTCCACCCACTCGGCCAGGCCGACGTCGGACGTGGTCGCGCCCAGCGGCAGGATGTGGGCGATGGTCTCGGCCAGGTCGCCGACGGCCTGGTAGCACTCGTCGAACAGCCAGGGTTGGATGCCGGCGATCTCGCAGGCCAGGATCGCCAGCTTGGCCATCGAGACCACCTGGCGCGGCTTGCCGCCGGACAGGAAATACACCGCCCAGGCCGCGTCGGCGGGCGCCGCGGCGGCGAAGTAGCGCTGCAGCGCCTCCACCTTGGCATTGGTGGAGGTGGTGGCGTCCAGCTCGGCGAACAGGCGCGTGAACTGCTTCATGGCGCTGGCTCCGGCGCCGCATCCGCCTCCACCGCGTCGCCGCCGTATTCGGTCTCGAACGACTCAGCCTGCAGGCCCTGCTCGGTGAGATAGCGCACCATGACCGGGATGCTGCCGTGGGTGACGATCACGCGTTGCGCGCCGGTGGCGCCGATCGCGCTCATCAGCCCGGGCCAGTCGGCGTGGTCCGACAGCACGAAGCCGCGGTCGTAGCCGCCGCGCCGGCGGGCGCCGCGCAGCTGCATCCAGCCGCTGGCGAACGCGGTGCTGGCCTCGCCGAAGCGCCGCACCCAGGGGCTCGCAGCGGCGCTGGGCGGGCAGATCACCAGCGCCTGGCGCAGGTCCGCCTTGTCGCTCACCTCGGTCACCAGGCGCGTCGGCGGCAGCTGCACGCCGGCGGCGCGGTAAGCCCGGTTCAGCGGCTCCACCGCGCCGTGCACGACGATCGAGCCGATCGAGGGGTCGACGCCGCTCAGGATGCGCTGCGCCTTGCCGAAGCTGTAGCAGGTGAGGATGCTGGCGACGCCGCGCTCGGCGTTGCGCCGCCACCAGCCGTTGATGTCGGCAAACAGCTCCTGGTCCGGGCACCAGCGGTAGATCGGCAGGCCGAAGGTCGATTCGGTGATGAACACGTCGCACTTCACCGGCTCGAAGGGCGCGCAGGTCGGGTCCGGCGCCACCTTGTAGTCGCCGCTGGCGACCCAGACCTGGCCGCCGTGCTCCAGCCGCACCTGGGCCGAGCCCAGCACGTGGCCGGCGGGGTGCAGCGACAGCTTCATGCCGTGGTGCTCGATCGCCTCGCCGTAACGGAGCGTCTGCAGGTTGACGTCCCCGAGCCGCACGCGCAGCACACCCTCGGCCGGCGCCGCCGCCAGGTATTGGCCGTGGCCGATGCGCGCGTGGTCCGAGTGGGCGTGGGTGATGACCGCCCGCGCCACCGGCCGCCACGGATCGATGTAGAAATCGCCCGGCGGGCAGTACAGGCCCTGCGGCCGCTGAACGACGAGGTCCTGCGCCATCGCTACAGGTATTTCTTTCCCTGCAGCGCGAGCGCCACCCGCATCGCGCCGTAAGCCACCCACTCGCCGACGCGCTGGCGCAGCGGCCGGCGCGCGAACTCCGCCGCGTCCATGCGCTTGCCGGCATCGGCCATCGCCGCCACCAGCCGGCCGCGCAGGTCCTGCGCGAAGGCTTCGTCCTGCACCATCACGTTGGCCTCGCGCGCCATCAGCAGGCTGAGCGGGTCGAGGTTGGAGGAGCCGACGGTGGACCACTCGCCGTCGATCACCGCCACCTTGGCGTGCAGGAAGCTGGGCGCGTATTCGTAGATCTCGACGCCGGCGGCCAGCAGCGTGCCGTAGATCGGCCGCGCGGCGTAGTACTGCATGAAGTATTCGTAGCGCCCCTGCAGCAGGATCTGCACCGTCACGCCGCGCCGCGCCGCCTGCACCAGCGCATTGCGCATCCTGCGGCCCGGCACGAAGTAGGCGTTGGCGATGATCACCTCCGAGCGGGCCTGCCCGATCGCGCGGCGATAGGCCCGCTCGATGCGGGTGCGGTTGCGCACGTTGTCGCGCGGCACCAGCGCCGCCTTCGCGAGGTGGACCGGCTCCCCGGCCGCCGGCGCCGGGGCGGCATGCCGTCCGGGGCGGCCGGCGCGCAGCGACCCGAGCGCGGCGGCCAGCCGCACGCTGCGCAGCTTCTGCGCCGCCTCCAGCCGCTGCCAGAGCCGAACCATCGTGTCGCGCAGCGGAACCACCAGCGGACCCGCCACCCGCACGGCGAAGTCGAAGCGGGGATGCTCCAGCTGGCCGTGGGTCGGGTCGTGGAAATCGTCCAGGATGTTGATGCCGCCGCAGAAGGCGAGCGTGCTGTCGACCACGCACAGCTTGCGGTGCAGCCGGCTCCAGTTGGCCGGCCACAGCACGCCGATGCGGCCCGGGGCGGCGAACACCCGCCATTGCACGCCGGCCTGCGCGAAACGCCCGGTCCAGTCCGGCGCCAGCGGCGCGGTGCCGAAGCCGTCGACCACCACCATCACCGCCACCCCCCGGCGCGCAGCCCGCTCCAGTGCGCAGGCCACGTCCGACCCGGTGCCGGTGAAGTCGAAGATGTAGGTCTCCAGCCGGACCTCGGTGCGGGCGCCGTCGATGGCATCGACCAGCGCCGGGAACATCGCGCGGCTGCCCTCGAGCAGGTCGAGCCGATGGCCCGGACGCAGCGCGGGCACGCCCTGCGTCACAACTTGAATTCCGCGATCAGCGGCAGGTGGTCCGACATGCGCCACCAGGCCCGCCCCTTGGGCACCTCGATTCCCACCGGCTTGAGGCCGCGCGAGTAGACGTAATCGAGCTGCGCCAGCGGCAGCCGCGAGGGGTAGGTGGCGACGCGCTCGCCGATGTGGTCGCGAAAGCCCAGCTCGTTCATGGCCGGGCGCAGCTTGGCGCCCCAGTCGTTGAGGTCGCCGGCCACGATCACGGGGGAACGCGACGGGATCTCGCGCTTGATGTAGGCGCCCAGCTGCTCGATCTGGCGCGCCCGGCTGCCGGCGATCAGCCCCAGGTGCAGCACGATGACGTGGATGGTCTTGCGCTCCACCTTCACTTCCACGTGCAGCAGGCCGCGCTGCTCGAAGCGGTGGTCCGACATGTCCTCGTGCTTGTGCGACACCACCGGCCAGCGTGACAGCAGCGCATTGCCGTGCTCGCCGTGCTTGGTGGTGGCGTTGGTCTGGTAAACCGCCTGGTAGCCCTCGGGGCAGAGGAAGTCCGCCTGCGGCTGCTCGGGCCAGTGCTTGAAGAACTGCGCTTCGCCGCGGTTGTGCTTGCGCACTTCCTGCAGGCAGACCACGTCTGCATCCAGCTGCTCCACGCCGTGGCCCAGGTTGTGGATCTCGAGCCGGCGGACCGGTCCGATGCCCTGGACGCCTTTGTGGATGTTGTAGGTTGCGACCCGGAAGGAACTCATCGCGCAAATTGTGGCAGCAAGAGGATGGCCTCGGCGTTGGAAGGAGAGAAACAGGCGTCCGCCGCCTCGCGCCATGGCAACCAGCGGTAACCGGTGTGCTCGCGCGGGTTGAGCAGGACCGGCGTCCCCGCCGGCACGCACAGCCCGAACACATGCTCGGTGTTGCGCGTCACGCCCGGCGCGTAGCGGTGCTGCCAGCGCGGGTAGATGTCGTAGACGTTCTCCAGGAACCAGTCCTTCAGGCCCGCGTGCAGCGGGCTGCCGGGGGCGCAGTCGATGCCGGTTTCTTCGGCCACCTCGCGCACCGCGGTCTGCTCGAAGCTCTCGGCCTCGTCGTCCTTGCTGCCGGTCACGGACTGCCAGAAGCCGCTGGCGTCGGCCCGGTCGATCAGCAGCACGTCGAGTGCCGGCGTGTGGATCACGACCAGCACCGACTGGGGGATCTTGAACGGCCGGGGGTCAGACACCGGAAACCACCGCGTCGAGTGCGTCGCGCAGCAAGGCATGCTGCTCGTGCGCATTGGCGACCGGGTGGCGCAGCAGGCGCGCGGGCAGCGCCGCGGTGAGGTGGGCCGCGATGAACAGGGCCTCGCCGCCGACCCGGACAGTCTCCGTGGGGAAAGCTCCAACCGGGTTTCGTGCGCGCTGCAGCGGAACCACCAGCCGCGTGGGCAGCGCATCGAAGAAATCGTGCTGGATCTGGACGACGTAGGGGAAGATCTCGCGCTGCGCAACGTTGGGATTGGCGTAGATGTCGAACTGAGGCATCGTGCGCTACCAGACCCGATATTCCTCGCCGAAGACGCCCATCTCCTCCACGATGCGATTCTGTTCGGCGATCCATGCCCCGTATTTCTCGTTGAATTCCTTCTTGCGTTGCGCAAGCGTCTTCTTCTGGGCGGCGTTCTTGAGGGCCTGGAACTCCTGGTAGTCCAGCAGCACCGTGTCCGGTCGCCCGTCTTTTTCGACGATGACAGGGCCGCTCTTGGCCTGGCTGCAGAAGTAGCCGAAGCGATTCTTGGCTTCGGTGGCGGTGATGGGCATTGGAGTCTCCTGGAACATGGCCATTTTAGCCAATCCCGGGCCATTGTCCAAATGACAAGGGCGCCCGCAGCGCCCTTGTTGTCCGTTCAACCTGCGGGTGCGCCGGATCAGGCCTTCTCCACGTTGCGCAGCCGGATGTGCAGCTCGCGCAGCTGCTTCTCGTCCACCGGGCCGGGGGCCTGGGTCAGCAGGTCCTGGGCGCGCTGCGTCTTGGGGAAGGCGATCACGTCGCGCAGGCTTTCGGCGCCCGTCATCAGCATCACGAAGCGGTCCAGGCCGATGGCGATGCCGCCGTGCGGCGGGGCACCGTACTGCAGCGCGTCCAGCAGGAAGCCGAACTTCAGCTGCGCCTCCTCGGCGTCGATCTTCAGCGCGCGGAACACCTTGCTCTGCACTTCCTCGCGGTGGATCCGCACCGAACCGCCGCCCAGCTCGATCCCGTTGAGCACCGCGTCGTAGGCCTTGGCCACCGCCTTGCCCGGATCGGTCTCCAGCAGGTCCTCGTGGCCGTCCTTGGGCGAGGTGAAGGGATGGTGCACCGCGTTCCAGCGCTGGCCCTCCTCGTCGTACTCGAACATCGGGAAATCGACCACCCACAGCGGCTTCCACTGGCCTTCGATCAGGCCGCGCGACTTGCCGAACTCGCTGTGGCCGACCTTGACCCGCAGCGCGCCGATCGCGTCGTTCACCACCTTGGCCTTGTCGGCGCCGAAGAAGATCAGGTCGCCGTTGGCGGCGCCGGTGCGCTGCACGATGGCGGCGATGGCGGCGTCGTGCAGGTTCTTGACGATCGGCGACTGCAGCCCTTCGCGGCCGGACGCCACCTCGTTGACCTTGATCCAGGCCAGGCCCTTGGCGCCGTAGATCTTGACGAACTCGGTGTAGCCGTCGATCTCGCCGCGGCTCATCTCGCCGCCGCCCGGAACGCGCAGCGCCACCACGCGCCCGTCTTCGGCATTGGCCGGGCCGGAGAACACCTTGAAGTCCACGTCCTTCATGACGTCCGTCATCTCGGTGAACTCCAGCTTCACGCGCAGGTCGGGCTTGTCCGAGCCGTACAGGCGCATCGCCTCCGAATGCTTCATCACCGGGAACGCCGGCATGTCCACGCCGATCACGTTCTTGAAGGTGCTGCGGATCATGCCTTCGAACATCGTGCGGATCTCTTCCTCGTCCAGGAAGGAGGTCTCCACGTCGATCTGGGTGAACTCGGGCTGGCGGTCGGCCCGCAGGTCCTCGTCGCGGAAGCACTTGGTGATCTGGTAGTAGCGGTCGAAGCCAGCCACCATCAGCAGCTGCTTGAACAGCTGGGGCGACTGCGGCAGCGCGAAGAACATGCCTTCGTGGACGCGGGACGGCACCAGGTAGTCGCGGGCGCCTTCGGGCGTGCTCTTGGTGAGCATCGGCGTCTCGATGTCGATGAAGCCGTTGGCGTCGAGGAACTTGCGCACCTCCATCGTCACCTTGTAGCGCAGCATCAGGTTGTTCTGCATGTACGGGCGGCGCAGGTCCAGCACCCGGTGCATCAGGCGGGTGGTCTCCGACAGGTTGTCGTCGTCCAGCTGGAACGGCGGCGTCACCGAGGGGTTGAGCACCGTCAGCTCCTGGCACAGCACCTCGATCTTGCCGCTCTTGAGGTTCTCGTTGGCGGTGCCGGCCGGGCGGGCGCGCACCAGGCCCTTGACCTGGACGCAGAACTCGTTGCGCAGGCCTTCGGCCGTCTTGAACATCTCGGCGCGGTCCGGGTCGCACACCACCTGCACGTAGCCTTCGCGGTCGCGCAGGTCGACGAAGATCACGCCGCCGTGGTCGCGCCGGCGATTGACCCAGCCGCACAGCGTGACGGTCTGGCCGAGCAGGGCCTCGGTGACGAGGCCGCAATAGGTGGAACGCATTTTCTGGGTGGACATATGGCACGATCACGCGCCACCTTGCGGCGGCGCGTCCTTCTTAGGAGTTGGGAACCACCACGCCCATCGAGACCACGTATTTGAGCGCGGCATCCACGCTCATCTTGAGCTCGATGCACTCGCTGCGGCGCAGCATCACGAAATAGCCGCCCGTGGGATTGGGGGTGGTGGGGACGTAGACGCTGAGGTATTCCCCCAGCAGGTAGTTGTTGACCTCGCCGCCGGGCGAGCCGGTGACGAAGCCGATGGTCCAGACGTCGGGGCGCGGCCACTGCACCAGCACCGCGACCCGGAAGGCATTGCCGCCGGGCGCGAACAGGGTGTCCGAGACCTGCTTGACGCTGGTGTAGATGGAGCGCACGACCGGGATCCGGCCCAGGATCGCGTCGCCCCAGACAACCAGTTTCTTGCCGATGAAGTTGCTGGTGACGGCGCCGACCAGCAGCAGGATGGACAGCGCCAGCAGCACGCCGAAGCCCGGCATGTGGAAGCCCAGCAGCCGGTCCGGCTGCCAGGCCTGCGGCAGGATCAGCAGGGTCTGGTCCAGGGTGGAGACGATCCACTGCAGCACCCAGATCGTGATCGCCAGCGGGACGATCACGAGCAATCCGGCGAACAGCCATTTGCGCAGCGGGCCCATCGCGCTCTTTCAGTCGCCCTTGCCGCTGGCGGGGGCCGCCGGCGTGGCGGCAGGCGCCGGCTTGGCGGCGCCGCTGTCGGTGGCGGGCTTGGCAGCGTCGCCGGCGTTGGCCGGTTCCGAGGCTGCCGGGGCGCCATCAGCGCCGGCGGGCGCGGGCGCTGCCCCGCCCTTGAAGTCGGTCGCGTACCAGCCCGACCCCTTGAGCTGGAAGCCGGCCGCCGTCAGCTGCTTCTGGAATGCGGCGGCTCCGCAGGCCGGGCAAACCGTCAGCTGCGGATCGGAAATCTTCTGCAGGACATCCTTGGCATGGCCGCAGGATGCGCACTTGTACGCGTAGATGGGCATCGCTCTAGGGCTTGGGGAGAAGCAAAGCCTTCAATTATAGGCGGCGGCCCCTGTTCAAGGCCCTGGGCCGCCGGCTCCGGCTCCGCGGCACGCCGCCCGGGCGGGCCCGGGCGGCGTTTGAGAGACAATCCCCGCGGTGCCCGGGGCCATGCGGCCGGCACCGCACCCAGCCCGGGCGATGGCGGCCGGGCATCTTTGAACGCAGTCATCAAGGAGATCGACATGGTGGGATCGAAGCTGAAAGCGCCGCGCGGCGTGGCCGCCGCTGTGCTGGCCGCTTTCTGCCTGGTGCTGGGCGGCGCGCAGGGCGCAGCGGCCGCCGAAGAAAAGATTCTGAACATCTACAACTGGTCCGACTACATCGGCGACGACACGGTCGCCAATTTCGAGAAGGAAACCGGCATCAAGGTGCACTACGACACCTTCGACAGCAACGAGGCGCTGCACGCCAAGCTGGTGGCCGGCAAGACCGGCTACGACATCGTGGTGCCGTCGGCCAACTGGGCCAAGCTGCAGGCCGAGGGCGGCCTGCTGATGAAGCTGGACAAGAGCCGGATCAGCACCTACGGCAACCTCGATCCCTACGTGATGAAGCAGCTGGCGGCCACCGACCCGGGCAATCAGTACGTCGTTCCCTGGCTGTGGGGCATCACCACGGTCGGCATCAATGTCGACAAGCTGAAGAAGGCGCTGGGCAACTTGCCGATGCCGGACAACGCCTGGGACCTGGTGTTCAAGCCGGAATACGTCAGCAAGGCCAAGGCCTGCGGTGTCTCGGTGCTGGACTCGGCCGACGAGCTGGTGCCGGCGGCCCTGCGCTACCTTGGCAAGCCGCCCTACAGCCGCAATCCCGCCGACTACAAGGAGGCGGAGAAGCTGCTCAAGGCGATCCGGCCCTCGATCACGCTGTTCTCTTCCTCCGGCTACATCAACGACATGGCGGCCGGCTCGATCTGCCTGGCGGTGGGCTGGAACGGCGACATCAGCATCGCGCGGGCGCGGGCGCTGGAGGCCAAGAACGGCAACAACATCCAGGTGCTGCTGCCCAAGACCGGCGCCATCCTGTTCTTCGACACGATGGCCATCCCGGCCGACGCCAAGCACGTCGAGAACGCCTACAAGTGGATCAGCTACATCTACCGGCCCGAGGTCAACGCCGCCCTGGTCAACAAGATCTTCTACGCCAACCCGGTCAAGGCGTCGGCCAAGTACATCAAGCCCGACGTGCTGGCCAACAAGGCGGTGTTCATGCCGCCGGCCGACCTGGCGCGCATGGTGCCGCCGGACGTGGTGCCGCCGGACATCCGGCGCCTGCGCACGCGCATGTACACCAGCGTCAAGACGGGCCAGTAAGAAAAGACCGGCAACCGCCCGCGGCCGGCCCGGCCGCCGGCACTTGCCAGCAACGAATTCGTTGGGAGAACAATGCATGGCGGATCGCGTCACGGACACCGCGAGCAGCGGCCACAGCCCGGACTTCGTGCACATCGAGGGGCTGACCAAGCGCTACGATGAGGTCGCGGCGGTCGACAACGTGTCGATCGACATCCGCAAGGGCGAGATCTTCGCCCTGCTCGGCTCCTCGGGCTGCGGCAAGTCCACCCTGCTGCGGATGCTGGCCGGCTTCGAGACGCCGACGGCGGGGCGGATCTTCCTGGAAGGCCAGGAGATCTCGGGCATCCCGCCCTACGAGCGGCCGATCAACATGATGTTCCAGTCGTACGCGCTGTTTCCGCACCTGACGGTGGCCGACAACATCGCCTTCGGCCTCAAGCGCGACCGCATGCCGGCCGACCGCATCGCCGAGCGGGTGGACACCATGCTCAACATCGTCCAGCTCAAGCCCTACGCGAAGCGCAAGCCGCACCAGCTGTCCGGCGGGCAGCAGCAGCGGGTGGCGCTGGCGCGCTGCCTGGCCAAGAGCCCGAAGCTGCTGCTGCTGGACGAGCCGCTGGGGGCGCTGGACCGCAAGCTGCGCGAGCAGACCCAGTTCGAGCTGCAGAACATCATCAAGACCGTCGGCGTCACCTGCGTGCTGGTGACGCACGACCAGGAAGAAGCGATGACCATGGCCGACCGCATCGCGGTGATGAGCCGGGGCAGCTTCCTGCAGGTGGGGCAGCCGCACGAGATCTACGAGACGCCCAACTGCCGCTTCGTCGCCGACTTCATCGGCAACGTCAACCTGCTGGACGGCGTGCTGGAAGTGGACGCCGCCGACCACTGCGTGATCGCCACGCCGCAGGGCCGCTTCTACGTCGGCCACGGCATCACCGGCACCGCCGGCATGGCGGTCAGCGTCGCCCTGCGGCCGGAGAAGATCGCGCTGCGGCACGACGCGCCCGCCGCGGCCGACACCAACTGCCTGCGCGGGCAGGTCAGCGACAGCGGCTACTTCGGCAGCTTCAGCCTGTACCGCGTGACGCTGGCCGACGGCACCACGCTGAAGGTGCAGATCACGCACAGCGAGCGGCACGGCAGGCAGTTCCAGCGCGGCGAAACCGTCTACGCCACCTGCGAGCCCGACGCGATGGTCATCCTCAAGAACTAGGCGGCAGGCACCATGGCAGCGAGCAAGCAACCGATCGGCCTGGCGCGGGCCGCCACCCGCGGCTGGGGCCGGCGCAGCGTGATCGGCATCCCCTACCTGTTCCTGGTCCTGCTGTTCACCGTGCCCTTCCTGGTGGTGCTCAAGATCAGCGTGTCCGAGTCCGACGGCATCCGGTTCCAGGATCTGGCCAGCTATGCCGACGGCGTGCTGGCCGTGAAGATCAAGCTGGCCAACTACATCTTCCTGACCACCGACTCGCTCTACGTCAAGACCTACCTGTCGTCGGTCAAGTTCGCCGCGCTCAACACGCTGATCTGCCTGGCGATCGGCTACCCGTTCGCCTACTTCATGGCCCGGTCGCCGGCCAACCTGCGACCGGCCCTGCTGATGCTGGTCTCGCTGCCGTTCTGGACCTCCTACCTGCTGCGGGTCTACGCCTGGAAGGGGCTGCTGGACGACCAGGGCGTGTTCAACAACCTGCTGATCTGGCTGCATGTCATCGACGAGCCGATCAAGATGATGCACACGGGCTTCTCGATGACCATCGGCATGGTCTACACCTACCTGCCCTTCATGATCCTTCCGCTCTATGCCAACCTGGTCAAGATGGACCTGCGGCTGCTGGAGGCGGCCAACGACCTGGGGGCCACGCCCTGGACGGCGTTCTGGCTGGTCACCGTGCCGCTGTCGAAGAACGGCGTCATCGCCGGCTCGATGCTGGTGTTCATCCCCAGCGTCGGCGAGTACGTCATTCCGGAACTGCTGGGCGGGCCCAGCACGCTGATGATCGGCCGGGTGCTGTGGGACGAGTTCTTCAGCAACAACGACTGGGCGATGGCCGCCGCCGTGGCCGTGAGCATGGTGGTGCTGATCCTGATTCCGCTGGCCATCTTCAACCGCTACCAGGCGGAATCCGGCAGCGTGCGGGGGGCCAAGGTATGAACAGCCGGCTCGGCAAGGCGTGGCTGGCGGCCGGCTACGCGTTCCTCTACCTGCCGATCGTCACGCTGGTCGTGTTCTCCTTCAACGACTCCAGGATGGTGACCCTGTGGGGCGGGTTCACGCTCAAGTGGTACGGCGTGATCGCCAACGACACCGAGGTGGTGGACGCCTTCCTGCTGTCGCTGAAGGTGGCGCTGATGACGGCCACCGCGTCGGTGCTGCTCGGCACGCTGGCCGCCTTCGCCCTGGTGCGCTACAAGTCCTTCTTCGGGCGCACCGCCTTCGCGGCCCACGTCAACGCGCCGCTGGTGGTGCCGGAGGTGATCACCGGCCTGTCGCTGCTGCTGTTCTTCGTGATGTGCGAACGCATGTTCGGCTTTCCCGAACGCGGCATGTTCACCATCTGGGCCGGCCACACCTCGGTGGGCATGGCCTACGCGGCGGTGGTGATCCAGTCCAGGCTGCTGGAGATGGACAAGTCGCTGGAGGAGGCGGCGATGGACCTGGGCTGCCGGCCGTTCCAGGTGTTCTACCTGGTGACGCTGCCCATGATCGCGCAGGCGCTGGTGTCGGCCTGGCTGCTGACCTTCACGATCTCGCTGGACGACGTCGTCGCCACCGCCTTCCTGTCGGGGCCGGGCTCGACCACGCTGCCGATCGTGATCCTGTCGCGGGCCCGCCTGGGCCTCAATCCCACGGTGAACGCGATCGCCACCATCACGGTGGCCGTGGTCTCGATCGGGGTGCTGGCCGGCAGCCTGTGGCTGAGCCGCCAGGAGCGCCGGCGCGCCGCCGAACAGGCGGCTGCCTACCGGGAGGGCATGCAGCAGGTGGAGCAGCAGCGCCCGCTGGCGCCGGCGGCCGCGCGCCCGTCCGGGGCCTGAGTCAGAACAGCCGCACCCGCAGCAGCAGCTGCATCGCCAGCAGCCCCAGCGCGAAGCCGATGCCGCCGTAGATGATGCCCTGCAGCAGCCGGTTGGTGCGGCGCTGCTCGGCCAGCAGCTCGCTGAGTTCCTTGCGCTGGTCGCGCGGCCGCTGCTGCAGGTAGTCGTGCAGCAACCGCGGCAGCTCCGGCAGCATCTTGGCGTAGCGCGGCGCCTGGTCCTTGAGTTCCTCCAGCAGCTTCTGCGGGCCGATCTGTTCGAGCATCCACTTTTCCAGGAACGGCTTGGCGGTGTTCCACAGGTCCAGCTCGGGATCGAGCTGGCGCCCCAGCCCCTCGATGTTCAGCAGCGTCTTCTGCAGCAGCACCAGCTGCGGCTGGATCTCCACCTGGAAGCGGCGCGAGGTCTGGAACAGCCGCATCAGCACCATGCCCAGCGAGATCTCCTTGAGCGGCCGGTCGAAGTACGGCTCGCAGACCGTGCGCACCGCCGCTTCCAGCTCGTCGACCCGGGTCGCCGGCGGCACCCAGCCGGACTCGATGTGCAGCTCCGCCACCCGCTTGTAGTCGCGGCGGAAGAAGGCGGTGAAGTTCTGCGCCAGGTATTCCTTGTCATGCTCGGTCAGGGTGCCGACGATGCCGAAGTCCAGCGAGATGTAGCGCCCGAAGGTGGCCGGCTCCAGGCTGACCTGGATGTTGCCCGGGTGCATGTCGGCGTGGAAGAAGCCGTCGCGGAACACCTGGGTGAAAAAGATGGTCACGCCGTCGCGGGCCAGCTGGCGCAGGTCGACGCCGGCGTCCACCAGCCGTTCCACCTGGCTGATCGGAACGCCGACCATGCGCTCCATCACCAGCACGTCGGGATGGCAGAAGTCCCAGAGCATCTCCGGGATCAGCACCAGGTCCAGGCCCGCCATGTTGCGGCGCAGTTGCGCCGCGTTGGCCGCCTCGCGGATCAGGTCCAGCTCGTCGTGCAGGTACTTGTCGAATTCCCAGACCACCTCGCGCGGCTTGAGCCGCTTGCCGTCGGCCGACAGCGCCTCCACCCAGCCGGCCATCATCCGCAGCAGCGCCAGGTCCTTCTCGATCACCGGCAGCATGCCGGGGCGCAGCACTTTCACCGCGACGTCGCGGACGTTGCCGTGCCGGTCCTTGAGCGTCGCGAAGTGCACCTGCGCGATCGAGGCGCTGGCCACCGGCTCGCGCTCGAAGCTGAGGAAGACCGACGCCAGCGGCCGGCGGAAGGCGCGCTCGATGGTGGCGATGGCGATGGCCGGGTCGAAAGGCGGGACGCGGTCCTGCAGCCGCTCGAGTTCGTCGGCGATGTCGGGCGGCAGCAGGTCGCGGCGGGTGGACAGCACCTGGCCGAACTTGACGAAGATCGGGCCCAGGTGCTCCAGCGCCATCCGCAGCCGCTGGCCCCGCGGCGCATCCAGCCGGCGGCCGAAGGCCAGCACCCGGGCCAGCGTGCGCAGGCCGGGCTGGCGGAAGCTGCTCAGGACCAGCTCGTCCAGGCCATAACGCAAGGCCACCCAGAGGATGACGATGCCGCGGATGTACCGGGTCATGCGCCGGGCGGGCCGGGCGGCGCCGGCGCGGCCGGAGGCGGCGTGCCCGCGGCACCGCTGCTTCCGGCGCCGGCGACCGGCGCGGCCGACGCGAACTTGCGCAGCGCCTCGGTGATGCGGCGCATGCCCTGGCCGACGGCGTGGGCCGGCGCGTCGCCGATCAGGCGCGACAGGTCTTCCTCCATGTCCCAGCGCACGTGGTCGACCAGCCAGTTGATCTCGGCCGCGAACTGCACGTCACCGGCGATGCGCACCGGCGGCTTGTCGCCGCGGGCGGCCGCCTGCGCCAGCTGCCAGGGCGACTCCTCCACCAGGGTGAGCGTCAGGTCGGGCGCCGCCGACGGCGTGGCCAGGTCCAGCAGGCCGGCCGGCGTCGCCACCAGCCGCATGGTGAAGCTGCGCCAGCGGGCCTCGACCACCCGGCCGGTCTGGCGCACCAGGCGGGCTTGGGCCTCCGGCTCCTGCATCAGCACGTGATTGAGCATCAGCACCAGGCGGCGCTGGACCTCCTCCACCAGCCAGGGCGGCGGCTTCAGGCCATTGGAGAGCTGGCGGAACAGGCCGTCCAGGAATGGAAAAGGGGACTGTGTTGCCATAGTCCCCGATTATTCACGATGCCAGCGGCGCGCGCCGGCCGCCCCTGCGGTCCGCGCTACTGCAGCGCCTGCACCCCGGCCACCAGCCAGCCGCTTTGGCCGCTCTTGGGCTTGGTCATGTTCCAGACCTCGCGGAACGGGCTCGGCCCGGCCGACGGCTCCTCGCGGATCATTCCGGAGAACTCCACGCTGGCCATGTAGTCGCCGCCCGTGTCCTCGATCCCGAGCAGCTGCGCCTCCAGCATCACCACGTCGGTCTTGCCCGGCGCGCCGCCGGAGCTGGCCTCGCGCTCGGCCAGCTGCGAGCGGATCTCGCCCAGCATCTCGTCGGTCATCATCGCCCGCAGCGACGGGATGTCCGAGCGGTCCCAGGCGTCCTGCAGCGTCACGAAATTGCGCTTGGCCGCGGCAATGAAGCCTTCGGTGTCGAAGCCGGCCGGAACGCCCCAGCTCTGCGAGCCGGCCAGGGCCGAACCGATCTGCACGCCGGTGCCGGCGCTGCCGGCCTTGGCGGCATCGAAGGCCATGCTGCTGCGCTCCCAGGGGCGGGCCGAGGCGTCGTTGCCGACCTTGTCGGGGCTGTAAGTTGGGGCCGGCCGGGCCGACTCGGCGCCGGCGCCCTGGAAGGCGTACGGGCTGGCGGCCGGCGCGGGCGCGCCGCGGCGCCGGGCGATGAAGCCGATCACCATCATCACCACCATCGCCAGCAGGGCGAACATCAGGATGTTGCCGAAGGCGCCGCCCAGCCCCAGCGAGCTGGCCAGCCAGGCCAGGCCCAGGCCGGCAGCCAGGCCGCCAAGCATCGCGCCCCAGGGGCGCCGGGCCGGTGCCGCCGGTGCTGCACCAGGCGCCGGCGCGGGCCGGGCACCGGTCGCGTTCTGCACGTTGCCCGGCGCCGCCGGTGGCGTGGCCTGGCGCTGCGTCACGTTGCTGGACTGCCGGCCGAACGAACCGCCGCCACCGAGGCGGCGCGCCGCATCGGCGCTCATGCTGGAGAACGCCAGCAGCACCACCAACACCAGGGACCAGACTTTCATGACCTTCTCCAGGCTCTCGCCAAATTGCTCAGCACTTGATCCCGACGTGGAGTGCAACCACTCCGCCCGTCAGGTTGTGATAGTCGACATGGCCGAACCCGGCCTTCTTCATCATGGCCTTGAGTTCCTCCTGGCCGGGATGCATGCGGATCGACTCGGCCAGATAGCGGTAGCTGTGCTCGTCGCCGGCCACCAGCCGGCCGAGCCGCGGCAGCACCTTGAACGAATACCAGTCGTAGGCCTTTGCCATAGGTCGGGGCACTTTGGAGAATTCAAGGACCAGCAGCTTGCCGCCGGGCTTGAGCACGCGCTGCATCTCGGCCAGCGCCAGGTCCTTGTGCGTCATGTTGCGCAGGCCGAAGGCCACGCTGACCAGGTCGAAGCGGTTGTCGGCGAAGGGCAGCTTCTCGGCGTCGCAGACCAGGGTGGGCAGGGCCACCCCGGCGTCCAGCAGCCGGTCGCGCCCGCCGCGCAGCATCGCCTCGTTGATGTCGGTGTGGACCACCTGGCCGGTCAGCCCCACCTTCCTGGCGAAGGCCAGCGCCAGGTCGCCGGTGCCGCCGGCGATGTCCAGCACCTGCTGGCCCTCGCGCACGTTCGCCGCCAGCACCGTGTAGGCCTTCCAGGCGCGATGCAGGCCCAGCGACATCAGGTCGTTCATCAGGTCGTACTTGGGCGCGACCGAATCGAACACGCCCTTGACCCGGCGCGCCTTCTCGCGCTCGTCGACGGATTCGAAGCCGAAATGGGTACTGCTCATGGGGCGATCCTAGGCTGAATGGAGGCTGACTGCATCGGGTCGCGAAAATAAATCGCGATCCGTGCGGGGATTCTCCCCCAAAGGGTGCGGGCGCGGCGCCGGGGACGCTCAGTGCGAGCCGCAGGCGTGGCCGCCCTTGGCGGGCATCGGCGCATCGCGCTCGACGCCGGCGGCCTTGAGCCGCTGCTCGTAGTCGGACCAGAGCCGGTCCTGCTCGGAGCCGAGGAAATACAGGTAATCCCAGGAAAACAGGCCGGTGTCATGGCCGTCGGAAAAAGTGGGCTGCACCGCGTAGTTGCCCACCGGCTCCAGGCCGACCAGGTCCACCTCGCGCTTGCCGGTCTGCAGCACCTCCTGCCCGGGCCCGTGGCCCTGGACCTCGGCCGAGGGGGAATAGATCCGCATCAGCTCGAACGGGATGCGAAAGTGCTTGCCGTCGGAGAAGGCGACCTCCAGCACGCGCGACTGGCTGTGCACCGTGATGTCCGTGGGGGTGGGAGCGCCCGTCTGCAAGCCTGCCATGTCAGTGTCCAGCGCCGTTCAGAAGCGCACCGAGAGGTTGATGTAGAAGCGGTCGTCGCCGCGCTGCGGCGCCGCCGAATTGAGCGACAGCGGCACCCGGCTGCCGCTGAGGATGTACGCGTAGTCCAGGGCCACAGCATACGCGCCGACGCCGTAGCGCAGGCCCAGGCCGGCGCTGGCCAGGTGGTCGGTCGACGGCTTCGGCGGCGCCGGGTTGTTGTTGCCCAGCCAGCCGGCGTCCACGAAACCGAGCGCGCGCAAGCCGGGCGCCAGTTCGGGGGTGGTCAGCTCCAGCGTGGCCGACAGGCCCTTGTCGCCCGACAGCGGCCGCTCGATCGAAGTGCCGCGCACCGAGCCGAGCCCGCCCAGGCCGAACTGCTCGCCGGAGATCAGGGCGTCGGCGCTGTACTGGTACTGGCCGCGTGCGCTCCAGACCCAGTTGTTCCAGATGCTGGCCGAGTAGTTGGCGCCGCCGCGCAGCGCCTTCCAGCGGGTGGTCTGGATGTTCGGGTCTTCGGCCTGGTAGGAGGCCAGGTCGTTGCCGGCGCCGCCGGTCAGGTTGAAGGCCAGGTCCACGTTGTAGCCCCAGACCGCCGTGTCGGTTTCGGTGCGCGAGGCGTAGCCCAGGGTGAGCGGGCGGCTGCGCCGGTCGACGCCGATGGTCTGGTCGTTGATCATCGTGGCGCGAAACAGCTTGTCGTCGTACGCCACCGTCACGTAGCTGCGGCGCCCGCCGTCCGGCGGCAGGTAGTGCGTGTAGTTCACGCCGAAGGTATGACCGGCGCCGGTGCTGCTGAAGGCCCCGAAGTTGCCGACCACGTCGGACTGCGTGTAGTTGACGCCCACCACGCCGCCCGCCGCGTAAAGCGGCACCTTGTACGACAGGCCGAGCTGCTTGACGTCGCTGGTGCGCTCGATCGAGGTGGTGTAGGCGCCGATGAAGGTGTGGTCGCGGTTGAACAGGTTGGTGTGGCCGCCCGACAGCGTCAGCCGGTCGCGCCCCGACGAGGCCGAGCCGGTGTTGGACAGGCTGGCCGCGAAGGTCCAGGGCCGGCTCTCCTTGACGCTGACGGTGGCGTCGATCTTGTCAGGCTCGTCGGATTCCTTGATGCCGACCTGGATCTGCTTGTTGGGGCTCTCGTTGGCGATGGCGGTCTGCACCGCCAGCACCTTGAAGTTGGGCGTCTTGCCTTCCTTCAGCTCCGGGATCGACCGGCGGATGTTGGCCTCGTCGTAGATCTTCAGCGGCTCCATGGTGACGCGGCTGATGGTGAACTTGACGATGTTCAGCGTGACCTTGTCGCCCACTTCCTGCGGCGGCAGCGCCACCCGGTGCAGGCCGAAGCCCCTGTCGCGCAGCGCCGCTTCGAGCGCGGCCGTGGCCTTCTGCAGGGTCTCGATGGTGGCGTCGGGCCGCAGGTAGGGAGCAAGGACGCTGGCAGTCTCGGCCTCGCTCAGCGGGTTGTCGCCGGTGACCTGGAAGCCCTTGATCGCGAACACCGGCGACGCAGCGGACTGGGGGGCGGGAGGCACGGATTGCTGCGCCAGGGCCGGCAGCGCCGCGGCCACCGCGATCGTCAGGGCCAGGCGCGCCGCACGCGAGGGGAGGCCACGCGCCGCGCGGGGCGCACAAAACCCTTGGATCATTTTTATTCGCCCTCTCAGACAACGCTGATGAGGGCGGATTGTCTCACCCGCGTGTCGTGTTTGTCATCACGGCGCGCCGCGTCACTTGCACTGATTTGAGGGCTTGACGCCGGCCTCGGCGAGCACGCTCACCAGCAATGGATTCCTGCTGGTCGGCAGCGGCATCTTGTCGAAGTCCAGGAACTTCGGAATCAAGCCGGGCCGCGCCGTGTTGCCGTTGTTGCCGGCAAAGCCGGCTTCGCCCCGGCCCAGCTCCAGGATGTCGCTGCCGGTTGCGATCTCGATGTGGCCGTCGCGCACGAACACGAACAGGCCCTGCTCGTTGTCGGACACGTTGTCGCTCGAGAACAGCTTGGGCGGCACGGTGACGGTGTCCGGGCGCGGGACGTCGGAAGCCGGCTCGGTGGAGAACTGGCGCACGCCGTTGCCGGAGATGAACAGGCCCTGGCCGGCCTGCAGCACTTCGAGTGCCGTGGTGCCGGTCTGCTGCACGCTGACCGAACCCAGCCAGGTGAAGACGGACAGCCCGGAATCGTCGCCGGTCGACGGCTCTTCGGCGCAAGGGCCGCTGCAGGCGATGTCCAGGCCGGTGCCGCGGATGCCGATGGTCGCGGTGGCGGTGCTGAAGCCGACGTTGCGGTTGTTGGCCTTGGCGATCAGGCCGGTGAGCGCGCGCACCGTGCCCTTGAGCACGGATGCGAGGAAGCGGCCCTCGCCGGCGTTCTGGTTGTCGTAGACGAAGTTGTCGACGCGAAAGCGCGTCGACTGGCCGAGCGTGATGCGCGTGTCGTCGCGGAAGGCCAGCACGGCGCGCGTGCCCGGGTTGGTTTCCACCACGTCGCCCGGATAGACGCTGCCGCCGTCGACCAGCCGCCGGCGCGTGCCGGAGGTGTCGGTGGCATTGAGCACGCCCTGCGCATTGACCACCTTGGCGCTGGCCTGCACGGCGTTGGGACGTGCGCTCTCCTGGACGCGCGACGATTCGGCGCCGCATTCATTCACGCACAGGCGCGCGTCGAAATCGGTGCCGCGGATGCCGATGGTGGCGGTGCTGGTGCGCACCTTGGCCGCCTCCGGCGCGTTCTTGGAAATCAGGCCGGTGACGGCGCGAAAGCCGCCGCGCACCAGCTGCATCAGCATGCTGTTGTCGGGCGCGTTTTCCTTGAAGTGGTATTGCTGCAGCACCATCTCGGAATTGGGGCGGACCGTCATGCGGGTGCCGTCATCGAGCTTGATGATCGCGGAGGCGCCTTCCGAGGTGGTGAGCCGGTCGCCCTCCTTCAGGCTCAGGCCCTTGCCCAGCGTGCGCGGCACCTGGCCGGGGGTCTGCGCGAAGCCGACGCCACGGGCGAACTCGACCTCACCGACTGCCTGCGCATGGGCGGACACGCCGGCCAGCAGCACGCCCATGCCGAACGCCAGAGGCACCAGCCGTTTGATACGGTGTTGCAAGGTCATGATCTTTTACCTCCGGATACCCGATTTTCCAGCACATGCAGGACTCAAGGAGTTATACACGCTCGCTCTTCGCCGTGCGACCTGCCAGGGCGGCCTGGCGGGATGCACGTGCCGGAATTCACGATCCCCTGCAGTTTGAACCGCTGCACGCCCGCCCTTCGCCCACCAATCAGACGAGAACGCGTTCGATGCCGCCGCTGTTGGCCGCTGCCACGTACTGCGGCATCCAGTCCGCACCGAGGATCTTGTTGGCCATTTCGACCACGATGTAATCGGCCTCCAGCAATCCGTTCTGCAGGTCGGCGCCGAAACGCGTCAGCCCCTGCAGGCAGCTCGGGCAGCTGGTGAGGATCTTGATGTCCTCCTTCGGACCGACCTTGCCGGACGCCCGCAACGCAGCTTCGTCCTTGCGCAGTTCTTCTTCCTTGCGAAAGCGCACCTGGGTCGAGATGTCGGGACGCGTCACGCCGAGCGTGCCCGACTCGCCGCAGCAGCGGTCCGACTTGCGCACGTTGTCGCCCATCAGCCCCTTGACCGTCTTCATCGGGTCCTGCAGTTTCATCGGCGTGTGGCAGGGATCGTGATAGAGGTAGCCGGCATGGTCCTGCAGCGTGATGCCCTTTTCCAGCAGGTACTCGTGGATGTCGATGATCCGGCAGCCCGGGAAGATCTTGTCGAACTCGTAGCCCTGCAGCTGGTCGTAGCAGGTGCCGCAGCTGACCACCACCGTCTTGATGTCCAGGTAGTTCAGCGTGTTGGCGACGCGGTGGAACAGCACCCGGTTGTCGGTGATGATCTTCTCGGCCTTGTCGAACTGCCCCGAGCCGCGCTGCGGATAGCCGCAGCACAGGTAGCCCGGCGGCAGCACCGTCTGCACCCCGGCATGCCAGAGCATCGCCTGGGTGGCCAGGCCGACCTGCGAGAACAGCCGCTCCGATCCGCAGCCCGGGAAATAGAACACCGCCTCGGTCTCCGCGTTGGTGGTCTTGGGGTTGCGGATGATCGGGACGTAGTCCTTGTCCTCAATGTCCAGCAGCGCCCGCGCGGTCTTTTTCGGCAGCCCGCCCGGCAACTTCTTGTTGATGAAGTGGACGATCTGCTCCTTCACCGGCGCCCGCTCGTGGGTCGAGGGCGGGCTGGTCACCTGCTTGCGCGCCAGCCCGCGCAGCAGGTCGTTGCCCAGGCGCTGCAGCTTGAAGCCGACGTCCACCATCGCCGAGCGCATGAACTTGATGGTCTGCGGATTGGTGGCGTTGAGCATCAGCATCGCCGCGAAGTTGCCGGGCCGGAAGCTCTTCTGCCCCATCTTGCGCAGCAGGTTGCGCATGTTCATCGAGACGTCGCCGAAGTCGATCTTGACCGGGCACGGCGATTCGCACTTGTGGCAGACGGTGCAGTGGTCGGCCACGTCCTCGAATTCTTCCCAGTGCTTGATCGACACCCCGCGCCGGGTCTGCTCCTCGTACAGGAACGCCTCCACCAGCAGCGAGGTCGCCAGGATCTTGTTGCGCGGGCTGTACAGCAGGTTGGCCCGCGGCACGTGGGTGGCGCAGACCGGCTTGCACTTGCCGCAGCGCAGGCAGTCCTTGATGCTGTCGGCGATGGCGCCGATGTCCGACTGCTGCATGATCAGCGACTCGTGCCCCATGAGCCCGAAGCTGGGCGTGTAGGCGTTGGTCAGGTCGGCATAGACGCCCAGCAGCGGCGCACCGTTGCCGTCCGACGGAACCTCTCCTGAGCCTGTCGAAGGAGCCTGTCCTGAGCCTGTCGAAGGAGCCTGGGCGTGGCGCAGCAGCTTGCCCTTGTTGAAGCGCCCTTCCGGGTCGACCCGCTCCTTGTAGTCGGCGAACGGCTTCAATTCCTCGTCGGTGAGGAATTCCAGCTTGGTGATGCCGATGCCGTGCTCGCCCGAGATCACGCCGTTGAGCGAGCGCGCCAGCGCCATGATGCGTTTGACGGCGCCGTGGGCGCTTTGCAGCATGTCGTAGTCGTCGCTGTTGACCGGGATGTTGGTGTGCACGTTGCCGTCGCCGGCGTGCATGTGCAGCGCCACCCAGACCCGGCCCTTGAGCACCTTCTTGTGGATCGCGTTGCACTCGGCCAGGATGCCGGCGAAGGCCTCGCCGGTGAAAATCACCTGAAGCGGCGCGCGGATCTGGGTCTTCCAGCTGGCGCGCAGGCTGTGGTCCTGCAGCTGCGGGAACAGCGGTTCCACGTTCTGCAGCCAGTCCTTCCACTGCGCGCGCACCTCGCGCACCAGCTGCAGCGCCTGGCCGACCCGGTCCTCCAGCAATTCGGCTGACGGGATCTCGTTGGCGTCGTCGTGCTGGCCAAGCGGCAGGCTGCCGCGGCTGAAGAAGGCTTCCAGTTCGTCGGCCAGCTTGATCTTGTTGCGCAGGCTCAGCTCGATGTTGATGCGCTCGATGCCGTCGGTGTATTCGGCCATCCGCGGCAGCGGAATCACCACGTCCTCGTTGATCTTGAAGGCGTTGGTGTGCTTGCTGATCGCCGCCGTGCGCTTGCGATCCAGCCAGAACTTCTTGCGCGCCTCCGGGCTGATGGCGATGAAGCCCTCGCCGCTGCGCGAATTGGCGATCCGCACCACTTCCGAGGTGACGCGGGCCACCGCGTCGGCGTCGTCGCCGGAGATGTCGCCCACCAGCACCATCTTGGGCAGGATGGCGCGCTTGGACTTGGTCGAATAGCCGACCGCCTTCAGGTAGCGGTCGTCCAGGTGCTCCAGGCCGGCCAGCAGCACGCCCGAGCGCTTCTGCTCGGCGAACATGAAGTCCTTGATCTCGACGATGCTGGGCACCGCGTCGCGCGCGTTGCCGAAGAATTCCATGCAGACGGTGCGCGTGTGCTTGGGCATCCGGTGCACCACCCAGCGGCCGCTGGTGATCAGGCCGTCGCAGCCTTCCTTCTGGATGCCCGGCAGGCCGGACAGGAACTTGTCCGTCACGTCCTTGCCCAGGCCCTCCTTGCGGAAGGTGGCGCCGGGAATCGCCAGCTGCTCGGTGCGCACCGGGGTCTTGCCGTCGGCCTCGAAGTACTTGAGCTCGAAGGTGGCGACCTCGGCGTCATGGATCTTGCCCATGTTGTGGTCCAGGCGCGTGACCTCCAGCCACTGCGCCTGCGGCGTCACCATGCGCCAGGACACCAGGTTGTCCAGCGCGGTGCCCCACAGCACGGCCTTCTTGCCGCCGGCGTTCATCGCGATGTTGCCGCCGATGCAGGACGCTTCCGCCGACGTCGGGTCGACCGCGAACACGAAGCCGCCGCGCTCGGCGGCGTCGGCCACCCGCTGCGTCACCACGCCTGCCTCGGTCCACACGGTAGCCACCGGCTGCGCGTGGCCCGGGATGGAGATCATCTCCACCTCGGTCATGGCCTCCAGCTTTTCGGTGTTGATCACCGCGCTCTTCCACGTCAGCGGGATCGCGCCGCCGGTGTAGCCGGTGCCGCCGCCGCGCGGGATGATGGTCAGGCCCAGCTCGATGCAGCCCTTGACCAGGCCGGCCATCTCGGCCTCGGTGTCGGGCGTGAGCACCACGAACGGATATTCGACCCGCCAGTCGGTGGCATCCGTCACGTGGGACACCCGCGACAGGCCGTCGAACTTGATGTTGTCCTTGGCGGTGCAGCGGCGCAGCACGCGCTGGGTGCGGCGCCGCAGGTCGGCGGCCGCGGTGAAGCTGGCGTCGAAGGCGCGGATCGCCCGGGCCGCGCCCCTGAGCAGCTCGCCCACCACCGCGTCGCGCGTCGGGTCCACCTGCGGCGTGCGGCGCTTTTCCACTTCGGCCAGCCGGTGCTGCAGGGCGTCCACCAGCATGCGGCGGCGCTTGGGGTTGTCCAGCAGGTCGTCCTGCAGGTAGGGATTGCGCTGGACCACCCAGATGTCGCCCAGCACCTCGTACAGCATGCGCGCGGAGCGGCCCGTGCTGCGCTCCTCGCGCAGCTGGTTCAGCACCTCCCAGGCCCGCGCGCCGAGCAGGCGGATCACGATCTCGCGGTCGGAGAACGACGTGTAGTTGTACGGAATCTCCCGCAGGCGAGGCGCGTCGCCCGGGGCCGCGGCCATGAGTTGGTTGAGCGTTGTGGGTGCGTTCATCGGTGTGGTATTCAGCCGGATGAAAGCATCTGGAGGGCTGAATGGGGATGTTACCGCAGTGCAGCAAGAAGTATGGGCTGCGCCGGTGCGGCCCTGCGGCGCGAACGGCGCGCCCGCCTCATGGAAACCCCGCTTGTGAGGCCTGGTGCGCCACGCTTCAATCTGCTGTCACAAAAAATTCGTACGCTTGCATCTTTCATCCAGGAGCATTCATGAAACTAAAACGGTACGCGGTCGCACTCGCGGCAGTCCTTTCCCTCACGGCGCAGGCCCAGACCGAGATCCAGTGGTGGCACTCGATGACCGCGGTCAACGGCGAATGGGTCAACGACCTGGCCAAGGACTTCAATGCCAGCCAGAAGGACTACAAGGTCGTGCCCACCTACAAGGGCCAGTACGACGAATCGATGACCGCCGCGATCGCCGCCTTCCGTGCCGGCAACGCGCCCGACATCCTGCAGGTGTTCGAAGTGGGCACCGCCACCATGATGGCCAGCAAGGGCGCGATCGTGCCGGTGGGCAAGGTCATGACCGACGCCGGCTACAAGTTCGACCCGGCCGCCTACGTGCCTGCGGTCGCCGGCTACTACACCGCGCCCAACGGCCAGATGCTGAGCTTCCCGTTCAACAGTTCGACCACCATCTTCTACATCAACAAGGATGCCTTCAAGGCCGCCGGCCTGGACCCGAACAAGCCGCCGGCAACCTGGCCGGAAGTGACGCTGGCCGCCGCCAAGCTCAAGGCCAGCGGCCACAAGTGCCCGCTGACGCTGGCCTGGCAGGGCTGGACCCAGCTGGAAAGCTTCTCCGCCTGGCACAACGTGGAGTTCGCGTCCAAGCAGAACGGCCTGGCCGGCCTGGACGCGCGGATGAAGGTGAATTCGCCGCTGCACGTGCGCCACATCGAGAACCTGGCCAACATGGCCAAGCAGGGCCTGTTCATCTACAAGGGCCGCAACAGCGTGCCGCAGGCGGCGTTCACCTCCGGCGAGTGCGCGATGATCCAGACCTCGGCGGGCTTCTACGGCGACGTCGCCAAGAACGCCAAGTTCGCCTACGCGCTGGCCCCCATGCCCTACTACCCGGACGTGCCCGGCGCGCCGCAGAACACCGTCATCGGCGGCGCCAGCCTGTGGGTGATGGCCGGCAAGCCGGCGTCCCACTACAAGGGCGTAGCGGCTTTCTTCGACTACCTGTCCAAGCCTGAAGTGCAGTCGGCCAGCCACAAGCGCACCGGCTACCTGCCGATCACCACGGCGGCGTTCAAGCTGACCGAGCAATCGGGCTTCTACAAGGAGCACCCCGGCACCGACGTGGCGGTCAACCAGATGATCCGCAAGGTGACCGACAAGTCGCGCGGCATCCGCCTGGGCAACTACGTGCAGATCCGCACCATCGAGGACGAGGAACTGGAGCAGGTCTGGGCCGGCAAGAAGACCGCCAAGGAGGGCCTGGACGCCATCGTCAAGCGCGGCAACGAACTGCTGGAACGCTTCGAAAAGGCCAACAAGGGCTGAGCGCCGCGGGCGCAGGCCCGCTCGCCGGCGATATAGTGACGCGGCCGCCCTCGAGGCGGCCGTCCCAATTCTTTCCGGAGCTTCATGGAAAAACGCGTCGTCTTCCGCTCGCGATGGCTGCCCTGGGCGCTGCTGGCGCCCCAGATGATCGTGATCGCGGTGTTCTTCTTCTGGCCGGCCAGCCAGGCGCTGCTGCAATCGGTGCAGGCCCAGGACGCCTTCGGCACGTCGGCCGTCCAGTGGGTGGGAATGGAGAATTTCCAGCGCCTGTGGGACGACCCGAGCTACGTGGAATCGTTCAAGACCACGGCTGTCTTTTCGGTGCTGGTGGCCGTCAGCGGCATCAGCCTGTCGCTGATGCTGGCGGTGTTTGCCGACCGCATCGTGCGCGGCGCCACGGCGTACAAGACCATGCTGATCCTGCCGTACGCGGTGGCGCCGGCCGTCGCGGCGGTGCTGTGGGTCTTCATGTTCTCGCCCTCGCTAGGTGTGGTGGCCTATGCGCTCGGGCACTTCGGCTACGACTGGAACCACCTGCTCAATGGCAGGCAGGCGATGGCGCTGATCGTGATGGCGGCAGTGTGGAAGCAGATCTCCTACAACTTCCTGTTCTTCCTGGCCGGCCTGCAGTCGATTCCCAAGTCGCTGATCGAGGCGGCCGCCATCGACGGCGCGCAGCCGTGGCGCCGGTTCTGGACCATCCAGTTCCCGCTGCTGTCGCCCACCACTTTCTTCCTGCTGGTGATCAACGTCGTCTATGCCTTCTTCGAGACCTTCGCGATCGTCGATGCGGCCACGGAAGGCGGACCGGGCGCCGAGACCTCGATCCTGGTCTACAAGGTCTATCACGACGGCTTCAAGGCGATGGACATGGGCGGCTCGGCCGCGCAATC
Organism: Caenimonas terrae; assembly: GCF_042655405.1. Classification (NCBI taxonomy): domain Bacteria; kingdom Pseudomonadati; phylum Pseudomonadota; class Betaproteobacteria; order Burkholderiales; family Comamonadaceae; genus Caenimonas; species Caenimonas terrae. Next base: position 1,163,677 of record NZ_JBHSMF010000006.1, read on the forward strand.
GGTGATCCTGATGCTGATCGTCGTGGCGCTCACGGTCGTCCAGTTCCGCTACGTGGAAAAGAAGGTGCAGTACTGATGGTCCATCTGTGTCGTCACGGGCGGGAGAGCTGCCATGGTTGAACGCCGTCCCGGCCTGCGGGCGCTGTCCCACGTGGTGATGGTGCTGGGCATCTGCATCGTCGCCTTCCCGCTCTACTTGGCCTTCATCGCCTCCACCCACACGGCTGCCGAGATCGTGCAGCGGCCGATGCCGCTGCTGCCCGGCGGAAATTTCTGGGAGACCTACAAGGCCGCCCTGTTCGGGGAGAGCGGCGGCTCCGGCTCGCACGCACCGGTGGCGCGGATGATGACCGTCAGCCTGATCAACGCCCTGGTGATCACCTTCGGCAAGATCGCGATCTCGCTGCTGTCGGCCTTCGCCGTGGTGTACTTCCGCTTTCCGTTCCGCTCGCTGTGCTTCTGGGCGATCTTCGTCACGCTGATGCTGCCGGTGGAGGTGCGGATCGGCCCGACCTACAAGGTGGTGTCGGACCTGGGCATGCTCAACAGCTACGCCGGCATGACGATCCCGCTGATCGCTTCGGCGACCGCCACCTTCCTGTTCCGGCAGTTCTTCCTCACGGTGCCGGACGAACTGGTGGAGGCGGCGCGGATGGACGGCGCCGGGCCGATGCGCTTCTTCAAGGACATCCTGCTGCCGCTGTCCAAGACCTCGATGGCGGCGCTGTTCGTCATCCAGTTCATCTACGGCTGGAACCAGTACCTCTGGCCGCTGGTGGCGACCACCAGCGAGAACATGTACCCGGTGGTGATCGGCATCAAGCGGATGATCGCCGGCGGCGATGCCGCCAACGCCTGGAACGTCGTGATGGCCACCGCGATCCTGGCCATGCTGCCGCCCGCCATCGTGGTGGTCGGGATGCAGAAGTGGTTCGTCAAGGGCCTGGTTGACACCGAAAAGTAAATATCTCGGGGACAGACCTTCAGCTCTGTCCCCGACTGATTAGAGACCTCGGGGACAGACCTTCAGCTCTGTCCCCGATTGACTAGAAAGAGACATGGCTTCCATCCAACTCAAGAACGTCACCAAGAGCTACGGCAAGGGCAAGCAGGCGCTGCAGGTCATCCACGGCGTCAACGCCGACGTGGCCGACCGGGAATTCATCGTCATCGTCGGCCCCTCGGGCTGCGGCAAGTCCACCCTGCTGCGCATGGTCGCCGGCCTGGAGGAAATCTCCGGCGGCGAGATCTCGATCGGCGGGCGCGTGGTGAACGACCTGGAGCCGGCCGAGCGCGACATCGCGATGGTGTTCCAGAACTACGCGCTCTACCCGCACATGAGCGTCTTCAACAACATGGCCTACGGCCTGAAGATCAAGAAGATGCCGGTGGCCGAGATCAAGACCCGGGTCGACAAGGCCGCCGCCATCCTGGAGCTGGGCCACCTGCTGGATCGCACGCCGCGCCAGCTCTCCGGCGGCCAGCGCCAGCGCGTGGCGATGGGCCGCGCCATCGTGCGCGAGCCGCAGGTGTTCCTGTTCGACGAACCGCTGTCCAACCTCGACGCCAAGCTGCGGGCCCAGACCCGGCTGGAAATCCAGAAGCTGCACCGCGAACTGGGCATCACGGCGCTGTTCGTCACCCACGACCAGGTGGAGGCGATGACCCTGGCCGAACGCATGATCGTGATGAACGCCGGCGTGATGGAGCAGTTCGGCACCCCCGAGGAGGTCTACCACCGGCCCGCCTCCACCTTCGTTGCAAGCTTCATCGGCTCGCCGCCGATGAACCTGCTCAAGAACGCGCCGGGCGGCCGGCCCAACACCATCCTGGGCATCCGGCCCGAGCACCTGGACGTGGGCCAGAGCGGCTGGCCGGTGCGGGTGGAGACCACCGAGCTGCTGGGCGCCGAGCGCCTGATCTACGCACGCCTGGGCGACGACGAGCAGCTGATCGTGCGCGTCGAGGAAGGCCAGCCGGTGCCGGCGCCTAGTTCCACGATCCACATCCAGCCACGCGAGGACCGCCTGCACTGGTTCGACGCCGGCAGCGGCAAGCGGCTTTGAGGCCGGCGATGCAGCACTGGCCCTACCCACGCTGGATCGCCCACCGCGGCGCCGGCAAGCTGGCGCCCGAAAACACGCTGGCGGCGTTCCGCGCCGGCGCCGGCCACGGCTACCGGATGTTCGAATGCGACGCCAAGCTGTCGGCCGACGGCGTGCCCTTCCTGATGCACGATGCGACGCTCACGCGCACCACCAATGCGCGCGAGATCCTCGGCCCGGCCGCCAGCGCGGTCGGCGGCGACCATCCGTGGAGCGAACTGGCGAAGCTGGACGCCGGTGGCTGGCACAGCCGCGCCTTTGCCGGCGAGCCCCTGCCGACGCTGGAGAACGTCTCGCGCTGGTGCATGGCCAACGGCCACCTGCTCAATATCGAGATCAAGCCGACGCCGGGCGCGGAACGCCGCACCGGCGAGGTCGTGGCAAGGCATGCCGACCGGCTGTGGAACAACGCGCCGGTGCCGCCGCTGCTGACGTCGTTCAAGCCCGAGGCGCTGGAAGGCGCCAGGTCCACCGCGCCGCAGCTGCCGCGCGGCCTGCTGCTGGAGACGCTCAAGGACGGCTGGCTGGAACAGGCCGTCGCACTGGACTGCGTGGCCGTGGTCTGCAACCACGCGCTGTGGGACGCGGCGACCGTCGCCAGGGTCCACGGCGCCGGCATGAAGTGCCTGAGCTACACCGTCAACGACGAATGGGCGGCGCAGCGGCTGCTGCTGCTGGGCACCGACGGCATCATCACCGACCGGGTCGACCTGTTCGCGCCGGCCTGACGGCTACCTGAGGTCGCCGGCCAGCGAGGCCAGCGTTTCCGGCGCGATCATCGTGTGGGCCGGATAGTTGGTGTGGTCGCAGCCCAGCTTGACGCTGGCGCCGGCCTTGACCGCTGCCTTCATCTCCGGCGTGAATTCGAAGCGCACGAAGTGGACGGCCGAGGTCTTCTCGTCGTTCTCGCGGTCCAGGTCCTCGTCGGCGATCGCGTAGACCCTGGGATGGCCCTCCACCTCGACGAACATCCGGTCCTCCACGCCGATCAGCCGCGCCAGCTCGCGCTTGCGCTCGTTGACGTCGGGATACTCGATCAGCATCGTGGCCTTCCAGTTGCTGCCGTCGGGCATCAGCGGCGCATAGGCCTCGATCTCCTGCTCGATGCCCTCCTCCTCGAAGATCTTCTCGATCCGCAGCATCTCCTGGATCTGGTAGCGGATCGTCAGCTCGCTCTCGAACTGCAGGTTGATGTGGTCGCCCAGCGGCACGCTGCGCAGCTTGCGGTGGGCGATCACCTCCGACTTGCGCTCCTTGCGGTACTTGCTGTACGCCTCCAGCGTCATCAGGCTGTCGCGGGTGATTTTTCCGGTCAATTGCATATTCATTCCAATCCGTAAGCCATCCGCACCAGCGTCAGCGGATGCTCCAGCCGCGGCGTGCCGAGCGCGTTGACGTCGAAGCCCTGGTCGATGTGGTGGCCGCCCAGTGGGCAGTCGGAGCTGATGAAGTCCGGCAGTCCGCCCTGCGGGTGCTCGGCCATCTTCTTGAACAGCGGCTTGCCGATCTTCAGCGCCACCTCGTGCGAGCCGACCTTCACGCCGTAGGTGCCGGCATGGCCGGAGCAGCGCTCGTTGGTGTGGACATAGGTGTCCGGCACCATCTTGAGCATCTCCTCGGTCTTCTTGCCGATGTTCTGCACCCGCGAGTGGCAGGGGATCTGGTAGCTGATCTTGCCCAGCGGCTTGCTGAAGTCGGTCTTGAGCAGGCCGTCGCGCTTGCGCTGCATCAGGTATTCGAACGGGTCCCACATCGCTTCCTTGACCGCCTGCACGTCGGCGTCGCCGGGGTACATCAGCGGGATCTCCTGCTTGAACATCAGCGTGCAGCTGGGCACCGCGGTGAGAATCGCGTAGCCCTCCTTCGCATAGTTCGCCAGCACCGGGATGTTGGCCCGCTTGCTCTCGTCGACCGACTCCAGGTCGCCGAGCTCCAGCTTGGGCATGCCGCAGCACTTCTCCTTGTTCACCAGCACGTACGGCACCTCGTTGTGCTCCAGCACCTTGAGCAGGTCGTGGCCGATGCCCGGCTCGTTGTAGTTGACGTAGCAGGTGGCGAAGATCGCCACCTTGCCCGGCGTCTTGGCGCCGTCCCGGATGCTGAAGTCCTTCGACTTGGGCGCGCCGGAGCGGAACTTGCGCGTCGCCAGCGCCGGCAGCCAGGCGTTCTCGTCCACGTGCAGCGTCTTTTCCATCAGCGCGCGCGCCGGCTTGGTCTGGTTCACCGCGTTGGCGACCTGCGTCACGATCGGGATGCCGGCGAACTGGCCGTGCACGTCGGTCGACGACAGGAACTTCTCGCCGAAGCCGACCCCGCCCTGCTTGAACTTGATCGCCTTGGCGCGCAGCATGGTGTGCGGATAGTCCACGTTCCACTCGTGCGGCGGCACGTAGGGGCACTTGGTCATGTAGCACAGGTCGCACATGTAGCACTGGTCGACCACCTTCCAGTAGTCCTTGCGCTCCACACCGTCCACCTCGCCGGTCTTGCTCTCGTCGATCAGGTCGAACAGCGTCGGAAACGACGCGCACAGGCTGACGCAGCGGCGGCAGCCATGGCAGATGTCGAAGATCCGCTCCAGCTCGTCGAAGGTCTTCTTCTCGTCGTAGTACTCGGGGTTCTTCCAGTCGATCGGATGACGGGTGGGGGCTTCCAGGTTGCCTTCGCGTGCTGCTGCCATGTTCTTCTCTTTCAGGATCGATGCTTTGCACTGGGCGCTGCGGGCAGCGCCCAGCAAAAATAACCGGTTGCGGACAGAGCGGAACTTGCGCCCCGATCTGTCCGCAAGGCCGCAAGTCAGTCGACCAGCTCGTTCAGCGCGCGGGTATAGCGGTTGGCGTGCGAGCGCTCGGCCTTGGCCAGCGTCTCGAACCAGTCCGCCACTTCGTCGTGGCCTTCTTCACGGGCGGTCTTGGCCATGCCGGGGTACATGTCGGTGTACTCGTGGGTCTCGCCGGCGACGGCGGACTTCAGGTTGTCGCGGGTCGGGCCGATCGGCATGCCGGTGGCCGGGTCGCCGCATTGCTCGAGCCACTCGAGATGGCCGTGCGCATGGCCGGTCTCGCCTTCGGCGGTGGAGCGGAACAGGGCTGCGACATCGTTCTGGCCCTCGACGTCGGCCTTGTTTGCGAAGTACAGATAACGGCGGTTGGCCTGGGATTCGCCGGCAAAGGCGGCCTTCAGGTTTTCTTCCGTCCTGGAGCCTTTGAGTGCTGCCATGTGGAAATCTCCTAGTGGGTTGATGAATCTAAAAACGCCTTGAACACGAGGTCGAAGACCCCGTGAGAGTAGCCCCGCGCCACGCCTGCGTCTAATTGGCTGCGTCAATGCGCAGGATTGAGAATGGGCATCGAGCCTGCTTTCGGAAGGAGCAAGGAGCTCGAGCCGGGCTCCGGTGAGGCGAGCGCCGCAACAGCTGGCGGAACTTGTCCCGCTACAGCTGAGATCTGATGATCACTTGCAGGGTGCGCCCTTCCATGCCCACCGTCGCCTGGGTCCGGGCACTCAACGGATGGGTCAGAAAGAAGGCCGAGCTGATGCCGATCAGGGCGCCGCCCAGCACGTCCTTGGTGAAGTGCGCGTGCGACCTAACCCGGCTATAGCCGGCCAGCGTGGCCAGTCCGTACATGGGCATCGCCCACTGCGCGCCGTAGCGCTGGTGAACATAGGCCGCCGAAACGAAGGCGATGGAGGTATGCGCTGACGGAAAGCCGCCCGAGCTCCCGTCCGGCCTGGGGCTGTTGACGGCCCGCTTGAGCACTTCCGTCGTCCCCACCGCAAGGGCGCCGGACAAGGCAAATTCCTTCAGTCCCTGGACGTCGCCGCGTTCCAGGGTCAGTGCCGCCGCCGCCGCGGGGAGCAGGATTTCCATCGCATCGCCGAACCGGTCGGTCTTCGCGACAACCTGCGCCCCCACATGCGTGGCGAAGGTAGAGGCCAGCAGCAGCGTGGCGCAGGAAGCGACTTGCGCGAGTTGGGGGTGACGCATCGTTCTCCTTCATTCAACGGCGGAGGGCTTTTCCATTCGGATGCCGGCGTCGAGGATAGCAGCATGGAAAGCGCATCCGGGGCGCGCCAGGCGCCGGAGCGATGGCCCGTGACGGCGCCCAATTACGCTATAGTAAATGCGTTACGCATGGGTAAATCCTCCTGCACCGTCCTCGACTCTCGGAGACTCCAATGGCCGCCGTTCTCAAAGACCCGAAATTGCTGCCGGCACCGGCACCCATCCACCAGCTGCATCACTACGCGTACCGCGCCAGGGACGCCGAGGAAACCAGGCACTTCTACGAGGACATCCTGGGCCTGCCGCTGTACCACATCATCCAGAGCGACCACGTCCCCAGCACCGGCGAGTACTGCCCGTACACGCACTTCTTCTTCCGGCTGCAGGACGGCTCGTTCATCGCCTTCTTCGACCTCGGCAACGACGAGGCGGCCCTGCCCTCGCCCAACACGCCGGCCTGGGTGAACCACATCTCGTTCCGGGTCGATTCGCAGCAGGCGCTGCGCGACATGAAGGAGCGGCTGGAAGCCAACGGCATCGAGGTGCTGGGCATCACCGACCACCACATCTTCCACAGCATCTACTTCTTCGACCCCAACGGCGTCCGGCTCGAACTGACAGCCCAGCTGGCCGACGAATTCCAGATGCTGCAGGAAAGCAAGACCGCCCACGCCCGGCTGGCCGAGTGGACCGCGCGCAAGGAGCAGTGGCGCGCCGACCGCGCTGCCGGCAAGGTGGCCGAGCCGCTCAAGCCCCAGCGCAACGACCGTCCGGAAGTGGCGGCGAAGCGCTGATGGCTGCGCCCGGCTACGCCGAGACGGCGTTTCGCAACGGCTACCAATTCACCGAAGGCAAGGGCTACGTCCTGCCCGAATACCCGTTCGTCGAGCCGCCGGAAATCGCCTCCGGCCAGGTCGGCCGCCACCCGATCGTGATCGTCGGCGCCGGCCTGGCGGGCCTGACCATGGCCTGCGCGCTGGCGCGCTACGGCGTGCCGGCGCTGCTGCTGGACGAGGACAACACGGTGGGCGTCAAGGGCGCCTCCTCGCGCGGCATCTGCTACACCCAGCGCTCGCTGGAGATCTTCGAACGGCTCGGGGTCTACGAGCCGATCGCGGCCAAGGGCATCCAGTGGAGCGTGGGCCGCACCTTCGCCGGCAAGGACGAGGTCTATTCCTTCGACCTGCGCCAGCAGAGCGCCTACAACCTGTCGAGCCAGCCGCCCTTCATCAACATCCAGCAGTTCTACATCGAGGGCTTCCTGGTCGACCGGATCGGGGAGCTGGGCCACGTCGAGATCCGCTGGAACAACCGGGTCACCGCATTCGACCAGGACGACACCGGGGCGACGCTGTCGGTCTCCACGCCGGCCGGCGACTACCGGATCCGGGCCGAGCACGTGATCGACGCCAGCGGCTCGCACACGCCGTTCCGCAAATGGGTGGGCGCCTCGGTCACCGCCAGGAAGGGCGACGACCGCTGGTGCATTGCCGACGTCCGCTTCACCGTGCATCCGCCGGCCGAGCGCCACACCTGGATCGAGGCGCCCTTCAACGAGAACCGGGCCGTCTGGCAGCACCTGATGGGCGACGACGTCTGGCGGATCGACTACCAGATGCCGCCGGATGCGGACCCCGAGCAGGTGAGCCGCGAGGAGGTGGTGCGCGAACGGCTGGCGCGCCAGTTCGGCGCCGAGACCGAGGTGGAAATCGTCTGGGTCGGGCCCTATGCGTACAAGAGCGAGTGCGTCGACCGGATGCGCCACGGGCGCCTGTTCTTCATGGGCGACGCTGCCAAGGTGGTCAGCCCCTTCGGCGCCCGCGGCGGCAACACCGGCATCGCCGACGCCGACAACCTGGCCTGGAAGCTGGCGGCCGTGGTCCGTGGCACCGCCGCGCCGTCGCTGCTGGACAGCTACCACGAGGAGCGGCACGAGGCGGCCACCCAGAACGTGCAAGTCACCAACCGGACCGGCCGCTTCCTGCGGCCGCTGGCCGGCATCGAGAAGACCTTCCGCGACGCTGTGCTGGGCCTGGCGCGCCAGCACCCGTTCGCCCGCCAGCTGGTCAACACCGGCCGGATGGCGATCGCCAATCCGTACTCGCGCTCCAGCGCCTGCGAGCGCACCGGCGGCCTGCCGGTGCAGAACGTCTCCTTCGCCTGGCCCGACGGCTCGCGCGGCACGATCAACGACCTGCTGCAATGGGCCGACGGCAACCTGCTGCTGCTGCTGTTCGGCGACGCCAGCCGCTCCAGCCTGGAGCGGCTGCGGACGCTGGCGCAGACCGCGCCACTGCGCTGCGTACAGGTGCTGGGGGCCGAGGGTCGGGCCGGCGCGCTGGAGCACGTGCGCGACCCGCAGGGCCATGTGCAGGGCGCCTGCCATGTCTTCGGCCACGCCTGGGCGCTGATCCGCCCCGACAGCTACGTCGCGGCCACCGGCGAGAGCGTCGACGCGGCGCTGGTGCATGCGCTGGGCCGGGCGCTGGGCGCCGCGCTGCAAGGAGAAAACGCATGAAGACCGCGCTCAACCTGCAGGACGCCGACGGCTTCTATGAACAGCTGCTGGACGCCCACCAGGGCCTGAGCCCGGCGCAGTCCGAACTGCTCAACGCCCGCCTGATCCTGCTGCTGGCCAACCAGGTCGGCGACGCCAAGGTGCTGCGCGAATGCGTGGAAGCGGCGGCAAACCCGGCGCCCGTGTCCGAATGAGGCGCAGCCGCTAAAATCGCGGCTTCCCCACCCGGTCATCCAGCGGCACCCATGGGTGCCGCTTTTCATTTCCCGATTGCCCGCCATGAGCGACACGCCCAAGCAACCCGGCCTGGAGAGCCTCTCCAAGTCATTCGAACCGCACGCCATCGAGGCCCGGTGGGGCCCGCTGTGGGAGCAACGCGGCTACGGCCGCGCCGGCTTCCGCGGCACCGGCCAGCCGGCCGCAGGCGAGGCGGCGTTCGCGATCCAGCTGCCGCCGCCGAACGTGACCGGCACGCTGCACATGGGGCACGCTTTCAACCAGACCATCATGGACAGCCTGACGCGCTACCACCGGATGCGCGGCTTCAACACGGTGTGGGTGCCGGGCACCGACCACGCGGGCATCGCCACCCAGATCGTGGTGGAGCGCCAGCTGCAGGAGCAGGGGCAGTCGCGCCATGACCTGGGCCGCAAGAACTTCGTGGCCCGGGTGTGGGAATGGAAGGAGCAGTCCGGCAACACCATCACCACCCAGATGCGCCGCATGGGCGACAGCGTGGACTGGTCGCGCGAGTACTTCACCATGGACGACAAGCTGTCCAAGGTGGTGACCGAAACCTTCGTGCGGCTGTACGAGCAGGGCCTGATCTACCGCGGCAAGCGGCTGGTGAACTGGGACCCGGAACTCAAGACCGCGGTCAGCGACCTGGAAGTGGAAAGCGAAGAGGAGGACGGCTTCCTGTGGCACATAGCCTATCCGCTCTCCGACGGAAGCGGCTCGCTGACGGTGGCGACCACCCGGCCCGAAACCATGCTGGGCGACACGGCGGTGATGGTGCACCCCGAGGACGAGCGCTACCGGCACCTGATCGGCAAGAGCGTCAAGCTGCCGCTCTGCGACCGCGAGATCCCCATCATTGCCGACGACTACGTGGACCGCGCGTTCGGCACCGGCGTGGTCAAGGTGACGCCCGCCCACGACCTCAACGACTACGCCGTCGGCCAGCGCCACAAGCTGCCGATCGTCGGCGTGCTGACGCTGGACGCCAGGATCAACGAGAACGCACCGGCCAAGTACCAGGGCCTGGACCGCTTCGCGGCCCGCAAGCAGGTGGTGAAGGACCTGGAGGCGCTGGGCCTGCTGGTGGAGACCAAGAAGCACAAGCTGATGGTGCCGCGCTGCGCCCGCACCGGCCAGGTGGTGGAGCCGATGCTGACCGACCAGTGGTTCGTGGCCGTGAGCAAGGTGAGCGAGCAGGACCCGACCGGAAAATCCATCGCGCAGAAGGCGATCGATGCGGTCGACAGCGGAGCCGTGAAGTTCGTGCCGGAGAACTGGGTCAACACCTACAACCAGTGGATGAACAACATCCAGGACTGGTGCATCTCGCGCCAGCTCTGGTGGGGCCACCAGATCCCGGCCTGGTATGACGAGGACGGCAAGGTCTACGTCGCGCGCGACGAAGCGCACGCGCAGGCCCAGGCGCCGGGCAAGACGCTGCGGCGCGACGAGGACGTGCTGGACACCTGGTATTCGTCGGCGCTGGTGCCCTTTTCCACCATGGGCTGGCCGGACACCGGCGCGCCCGACTACGACCTGTACCTGCCGTCCACCGTGCTGGTCACAGGCTACGACATCATCTTCTTCTGGGTCGCCCGGATGATCATGATGACGACCCACTTCACCGGCCGGGTGCCGTTTCGCGACGTCTACATCCACGGCCTGGTGCGCGACTCGCACGGCAAGAAGATGAGCAAGTCCGAAGGCAACGTGCTGGACCCGGTGGACCTGATCGACGGCATCGCCCTGCCCGAGCTGCTGGGCAAGCGCACCACCGGCCTGCGCAAGCCCGAGACCGCGCCCGCGGTGCGCAAGAACACCGAGAAGGAATTCCCGGACGGGATCCCCGCCTTCGGTGCCGATGCGCTGCGCTTCACCTTCGCGTCGCTGGCGTCCCTGGGCCGCAACATCAATTTCGACGCCAAGCGCAGCGAGGGCTACCGCAACTTCTGCAACAAGCTCTGGAACGCCACCCGCTTCACGCTGATGAACACCGAAGGCCAGGACCTGGCCGAGGCCGGCGCCACGCTGACGGCGGCCGACCGCTGGATCGTCTCCACCCTGCAGCGGGTGGAAGCCGAGGTGGCCAAGGGCTTCGCCGAGTACCGGCTGGACAACGTCGCCAACACCATCTACCAGTTCGTCTGGGACGAGTTCTGCGACTGGTACCTCGAGATCGCCAAGGTGCAGATCCAGACCGCCGAGAAATTCGAGGACCCGCAAGCGGGTGCCAGCCAGCAGCGCGGCACCCGCCGCACGCTGATCCGGGTGCTGGAAGCCATCCTGCGGCTGGCCCATCCCGTGATTCCGTTCATCACCGAGGAGCTGTGGCAGAAGGTGGCGCCGGTGGCCGGCAAGAGCGGCGACTCCGTCAGCATCGCGCCCTACCCCGTCACCAATCCGGGGGCGATCGATCCGCAGGCGCAAGCCTACGTCGCCAAGCTCAAGGCGGTGGTCGATGCCTCGCGCACGCTGCGCGGCGAGATGAACGTCTCGCCCGCCACCCGGCTGCCGCTGTACGCGGTGGGCGACGCCGCCTTCATGCGCGAGGCCGCGCCGGTGCTGCAGGCCCTGGCCAAGCTGAGCGAAGTGAAGGTGTTCGACGAGGAAGCGGCCTGGACCGCCGCCGCCCAGGCCGCGCCGGTCGCGGTGGTCGGCGAGGCGCGCCTGTGCCTGTTCATGGAAATCGACGTCGCCGCCGAACAGGTGCGCCTGGGCAAGGAAGCGGCGCGGCTGGAAGAGCAGATCAGCAAGGCCAACGCCAAGCTCTCGAACGAGGCTTTCGTGGCCAAGGCGCCGCCAGCCGTGATCGAGCAGGAGCGCAAGCGCATCGGCGAGTTCAGCGCCACCCTGGGCAAGCTGCGCGAGCAGCTGGCGCGCCTGGCCTAGGGTCCTTCGAGGCTGGCGGGGCCGCTCAGCGGCCCCAGGCTGCTGACCGGGCCGTCCAGCTCCATCGGGCCGGAGGGGCCCGGTTCGGGTCCGTGCAGCGGGCCGGCCAGCGCCTCGTGCAATCGCTGCGCCACGTACCAGCTGGCGCGGATGCGCGCTTCCTGCGTGAAGGAGCCGAGCCGCGGCGTCAGCGTCAGGTTCGGCAGCCCGTGCAGCGGCGAGCCCTTGGCCGCGAAGCTTGACTGGGCGCCATCGAGCACCGCAGCCTCGATCCGCCCGTCAGTGAGCGCTCGCGCCAGCGCCTGCGGATCGAACAGGTGGGAGCGGCTGATGCCGGTCCACACCTGGCCCGGCTTGCAGTGCGCCAGCATCTTGTCGTTGATGAAGCCCAGGTAGCGCGAGGCGAACATCACCTGGACCGAGATGCCGTCGGCCTGCGACAGCAGTTCCGGCAGCGAGACCGGCTGGATCTGCAGCTTGTCCCAGATCGGCGCCGTGCTGTGGATCGCCGGGTCATAGCCGATCAGCTTGACGCCGAGCGCGCTGAGCAGCGGGGCCAGCGTATGGGCGGTCGGCGCCAGGCCGAAGATGCCGACCGTGCTGCCATGCAGCTCGCGCCCGGGGCGGATCTCGGAATGGTTGTCGCCGGCCAGGGTGGCGCCGAAACCGCGCCGGTACAGCAGCAGCAGGCCGGCCAGCAGGTACTCCGCGTTGGCGCGCACGCTCGCGGTGGTGGCCTGGATCACCCGCACCTTGCGTTCCCGGCAGGCTTCCAGGTCGGTGTTGTCGCCCCCGGACTGCATGCGCGCCACCGCCTTGAGCACCGGCGCGAAATCCAGCATCTCGCGGGTGACGGCGATCTTGCGCGGCACCACCACGGCAGCGGCGTTGTACAGGGCCTTGCGCACGGCGCTGGCATCGTTGCCCAGGTCCAGCCGCGTGGTCACATGGTGCCGTTCCTCGAGCCAGGCGAGTGCCTCGGGAACGAGACGTTCGAGAAGTAAGATGTCCAACTAGTGCATCCTGTCTGACAGGTAGCCGGACACGCTTCACCGCATACTGGCTCGCCCGTTAGGTAAATTCCTTACGCACTGCAACGATATCCTTTTTTCGCGGCCGATGAATCACTTCAAGAAGATTACCAAAGCAGTATTTCCGGTTGCCGGCCTCGGCACCCGCTTCCTGCCGGCCACCAAGGCCCAGCCCAAGGAAATGCTGCCGGTGGTCGACAAGCCGCTGATCCAGTACGCCGTCGAGGAGGCCTACGACGCCGGCATCCGCCACATGATCTTCGTCACCGGCCGCAACAAGCGCGCCATCGAGGACCACTTCGACACCGCCTACGAGCTGGAAACCGAGCTGGAAGCCGGCCACAAGCAGGACCTGCTGGCGCTGGTGCGCTCGATCAAGCCGGACGACATGGACTGCACCTATGTGCGGCAGTCGCGCTCGCTCGGCCTGGGCCATGCGGTGCTGTGCGCCGAGGCGCTGGTCGGCGACGACGCGTTCGCGGTGCTGCTGGCGGACGACCTGATGTGCGGCCCGGACGGCGGCCCGTCGGTCCTCAGCCAGATGGTGGACAAGTTCCTGGAGGTGCAGACCTCGCTGCTGGCCGTGCAGGAAGTGCCGCTGGAGCATGTCAACCGCTACGGCATCGTGGCCGGCGAACTGGTCGGGGAGCGCCTGACGAAGGTCTCCGCGATGGTGGAGAAGCCCAAGCCGGCCGACGCGCCTTCACGGATGGGCGTGGCCGGCCGCTACATCCTGACACCGGGCGTGTTCGCCCGGATCCGCAACCAGGACCGCGGCGCCGGCGGCGAGATCCAGCTGACCGACGGCATCGCCGCGCTGATCGCAAGCGAGGGTGTGCATGCGCTGCAGTACCTGGGCAAGCGCTACGACTGCGGGAGCAAGGAAGGTTTCCTGGAGGCGACCGTGGAACTGGCGCTCAGGCACCCCGAGGTCGGCGCCCGCTTCCAGGACTATCTGAAGAAATTGCCGCTGCGGGCCTGAGCGGCGCGCCTTCAGCGGCGGCGCAGCACGTGGATGTATTCCTGGCCGGCGTTCTGCTGCTCCACCAGCTCGTTGCCGGTCTGCTTGGCGAAAGCCTGGAAATCCCGCACCGACCCGGCGTCGGTGGCAATCACCTTGAGCAGCTCGCCCGTGTGCATGTCCGTCAGCGCCTTCTTGGCCTTCAGGATGGGCAGCGGGCAGTTCAGGCCGCGGGTGTCGATTTCCTTGTCGATTTTCATCAGAGGCTCCTGGGCGTTGGTTCGAAGACGTCGGCATCGGCCAGCCGGACACCGGCAGCGTCCTTGGCCGACAGGCTGGGCGGCCCCTGCAGCGGCCAGTCGATACCGATCTCCGGATCATCCCATGCGATGCAGCGTTCGTGCTGCGGGGCGTAGTAGTCGGTGGCCTTGTACAGGAAATCCGCCGACTCGCTGGTGACCACGAAGCCGTGGGCGAAGCCCTCCGGGACCCAGAGCTGACGATGGTTGTCTTCGCTCAGTTCGACCCCGACCCAGCGGCCGAAGGTGGGCGAGCCCTTGCGGACGTCCACCGCGACGTCGAAGGCGCAGCCCTGCACGACGCGCACCAGCTTGCCCTGCGGTTGCCTGATCTGGTAGTGCAGGCCGCGCAAAACACCCTTGAGACTGCGGCTGTGGTTGTCCTGGACGAAGGTGGGCCGCAGACCGGTTGCGGCTTCGAAGGCGCGCTGGTTGTAGCTCTCGTAGAAGAAACCGCGGGCATCGCCGTGGAAGGTGGGCTCGAGAATCAGGACCTCGGGGATGGCTGTGGCGGTGGCCTTCATCCGCCGGTCTCTTCTTTCAGGATGCGCATCAGGTACTGACCGTACGTGTTGTTGATCAGAGGCTGCGCCAGGGCTTCGAACTGGTCGGTGCTGATGAAGCCGCTGCGCCAGGCGATTTCCTCCGGACAGGCGATCTTCAGTCCCTGCCGGTGCTCCAGGGTGGCGATGAACTGGCTGGCCTCGAGCAGGCTGTCATGGGTTCCCGTGTCCAGCCAGGCATAGCCGCGGGTCATGATCTGCACATTGAGCTGGCGCATTTCCAGGTAATGCTGGTTGACCGCGGTGATCTCCAGCTCGCCCCGCGCGCTGGGCTTGATCGACCTGGCGATCTCGACGATCTGGTTGTCGTAGAAGTACAGGCCCGTCACCGCAAAGTTGCTCTTGGGAGCAGCAGGCTTTTCCTCGATGCTGCTGGCGCGCCCCTGCTCATCGAAGGCCACTACTCCATAGCGTTCGGGATCGTTCACGTGGTATGCGAACACCGTGGCGCCCTTGGCCTGTTTGTCGGCCTGCGCCAGCAGGTGCACGAAGTCATGCCCGTGGAAGACGTTATCGCCAAGCACCAGGGCGCTGGGACAGTCGCCGACGAAGTCGGCGCCGATGATGAACGCCTGCGCAAGTCCTTCCGGCTTCGGCTGGACGGCGTACTGCAGGTTCATGCCCCACTGGCTGCCGTCGCCCAGCAGTTGCTGGAAGCGCGGCGTGTCCTGCGGCGTGCTGATCACGAGAACGTCACGGATGCCCGCGATCATCAGCGTGCTCAGCGGGTAATAGATCATTGGCTTGTCGTACACCGGCAACAACTGCTTGCTGATCGCCAGTGTCGCGGGGTGCAGGCGGGTGCCGGAACCGCCGGCGAGGATGATGCCTTTGCGGGGAAGCATTATTTCTGAGTACGTTTTCTGTCGGTTGTCTTCCGACGCAGCAAAATTTACAGGATTTCCGCCAGGATCCGGTCGACGCCCTGCTTCCAGGGCGGCAATGCCAGACCAAAGGCTTCCCGCAGTTTAGCCGTGTCCAGCCGGGAGTTCCGAGGCCGCCGGGCGGCAGTGACGAAGGCCTCGGACGGCACCGGCGCGATGTCGGTCGCCTTCAGGGGCAATTCCGGGCGCAGCCGCCGGGCCTCGCCAAGCAGATGGCTCGCATAGCCGTGCCACGTGGTTTCGCCGGCGGCGGCCAGGTGGTAGATCCCTGCCAAGCCCGCGCGACCGGCCGCAGGAGCCGTCAGCTGCCGGATCGCATGCGCGGTGACATCAGCGACCAGTTCGGCTGAGGTCGGTGCGCCGTATTGGTCGTCGACGACCGTCAGGCGCTCGCGCTCCTGCGCCAACCGCAGCATGGTTCGGATGAAGTTGCCACCGCGGGCGGCATAGACCCAGCTGGTGCGCAGGATCAGATGCCGTTCGCAGTGCGCCGCGATCGCGCGTTCGCCGTCCAGCTTGGTCGACCCGTAGACGCTCAGCGGCGCCGGCACGTCGGTTTCGGTCCAGGGCCGGCTGCCGGAGCCGTCAAAGACGTAATCGGTGCTGTAGTGGACCAGCAGCGCCCCGAGCTGCCTGGCCTCCTGCGCCAGCACCCCGGGGGCAGCGGCATTGACCAGGCGCGCCAGCTCCGGCTCGCTCTCGGCCCTGTCGACGGCCGTATAGGCGGCTGCGTTCACGATCACGTCGGGACGGACCTCGCGGACGGTGCGCGCGAGGCCCTCCAGGTTCGACAGGTCGCCGCAATGGTTGGACGAGCCGCGGTCCAGCGCCACGACTTCTCCCAGAACCGACAGGCTGCGCTGCAGTTCCCACCCGACCTGGCCGTTCCTGCCCAGAAGAAGAAGCTTCATCGCCGCACGGTCAGGGACGCCTGAATTCGATGAACTCGGGCTCGATGCCGCGGCCGCGCAGCCAGTCCGCCAGCGCGTAGCCGGTGCCGGCGGGCCAGCATTTCACCTTGTCGTAGTCATAGAGCTGGTAGTCGACCAGCTCCGGCGACAGCCTGACCTCGCCATCTGCCACTGCGTGGTAGGCGATGATGACCTGGTTCATGCGCTGGAAGTCGTAGACGCCGATCAGGTTGAGCTCGGACGCGTCGAGGTTGGTTTCTTCCTTGATCTCCCGCGCGATGCCTTCCTGCGGCGACTCGCCGGCCTCCATGAAGCCGGTGATCAGCGCGTACATCTTGTGCGTCCATGCGGCGTTGCGCGCCAGCAGGATTTGGTCGCGGTACTGGATGACGGCGGCCAGCACCGGCGTCGGATTGTTCCAGTGGGTCCAGCCGCAGGCCACGCAGCGCAGGCGCTGCTTCTCGCCGCCATCCTCCAGCGAGGAAATGAGCTCCAGCGGCTGGGCGCAGTTGGGGCAGAACCGATACTCTTGGCTCATGCCGGGAACACGCCGGTGGACAGGTAGCGGTCGCCCCGGTCGCAGACCACGAACACGATCGTCGCGTTCTCGACCGTGCCCGCGATCTGCTGCGCCACCCAGCAGGCACCGGCCGCGGAGATGCCGGCAAAGATGCCTTCCTCGCGCGCCAGCCGCCGGCACATCTCCTCGGCATCCTCCTGGCCGACAGCGACCATCTGGTCGACGGCCGATGGATCGTGGATCTTGGGCATGTATTCCGCCGGCCACTTGCGGATTCCCGGGATGCGCGAGCCCGGGCTCGGTTCGGCGCCGATGATCCTGACGGCCGGGTTCTTTTCCTTCAGGAAGCGCGAGACGCCGGTGATGGTGCCGGTGGTTCCCATGGCGCTGACGAAGTGGGTGACCTTGCCCTTGGTGTCGGCCCAGATCTCGGGGCCGGTCGTCTCGTAATGGATCCGCGGGTTGTCCTGGTTGGCGAACTGGTCGAGCACCCGGCCCTTGCCTTCGCGCTGCATGTTCTCGGCCAGGTCTCGGGCATATTCCATGCCGCCGCTCTTGGGCGTGAGCATCAGCTCGGCGCCGAAGGCCTTCATGGTTTGGGCGCGCTCGACCGACAGGTCCTCCGGCATGATCAGGATCATCCGGTAGCCCCGCACGGCGGCCGCCATCGCCAGGGCAATGCCGGTGTTGCCGGAGGTCGCCTCGATCAGGGTGTCGCCCGGCTTGATCTCGCCGCGCTCCTCGGCACGCTTGATCATCGACAGCGCCGGCCGGTCCTTGACCGAGCCGGCGGGATTGTTGCCCTCGAGCTTGCCGAGGACCACGTTGCCCCGTTTCGCGTTATCGGCCGCACCAATGCGCTGCAACGCCACCAGCGGCGTCTTGCCGATGGCGTCTTCGATGGTTGGGTAGTTCATGGATGTCACTGTGCCATAATTTCCGGCTTCGCTTTTCCGACGCCGGAGTGGTGAAATTGGTAGACGCAGGGGACTCAAAATCCCCCGAGGTAAAACTCGTGCCGGTTCGATTCCGGCCTCCGGCACCAGCCTAAAATTGCGGGGACCTCTACGTTGCTTTTCCCGCGACGTTGCATTGCCAGCGCCAGGTGCTGGCACACATGTCGTCCAGATCTCGGTGGGCACGCCATCCAAGCAATTCCGCCGCCTTGGATGCGTTTGCATAAGACGTCGGCACGTCTCCTGGCCGGCGCGACGCAGCCACCCACGGGAGCGTTCTCATGCAAGTGCGCTCGAAAGCGCGCAGCACCTCCAGGACGCTATAGCCTCGACCGGTCCCCAGATTGATGGCCTGCCATCCGGCGTTTCTCTCCAGATAGGCGACCGCGGCCAGATGCCCTTCCGCCAAGTCCATCACATGGATGTAGTCGCGAATTCCGGTGCCATCGGGCGTCTCATAGTCCGTTCCAAACACGTTCACCTCAGGCAGCACACCGCTGGCCACCTTGGCGATGAATGGCATCAGGTTGTTCGGGATGCCTTGCGGGTCCTCGCCGATCAAACCCGATGGATGCGCGCCCACGGGATTGAAATAGCGCAGGCAGGCAATGCGCCAGGACGGGTCCGAATCGCAGAGATCCTTGAGCATCTCCTCGACGTGCAACTTCGTGCGCCCATACGGGTTGATTGCAGCTGTTGGATGCTTCTCGTCATACGGCAAGTACTGCGACACGCCATAGACAGTGGCGCTGGAGCTGAACACCAGGCTTCGCACCGCAGTCATGTTCATGGCCTGAACAAGGCTGATCGTCCCCTGCACATTCGATGCGTAGTAGTCCAGGGGCCTGGAGGCCGACTCACCAACCGCCTTGAGCCCGGCGAAATGGATGACCGACGTGCATGCGTACTGCTCGAGGCAGTCTCGAACCAATGGCGTGTCCCGCACGTCGCCTTTGACCAATACCACCCGCTCGCCCGTGATCCGCGCGAGGCGGTCCGCCACATCGGGCGAACTGTTGGAAAAATTGTCCAACAACACCACGTTGTGACCCGCCTCGACGAGGACAGAGGCCGTGTGACTGCCGATAAAACCAGTTCCGCCAGTCAACAAGATGGTCATGGCAAGATGCGGCGGCGCAGCGCGCGCAAGAGAAGCAAAGGCAGGAATGGTACAACGGCCAAAATCGCGCCCCGCAAGTTCCATGCTCTATTCACCACCCGCCGGATACGATGAAATCTCCCTGGAAGATACTGTCCGCACTGCTGATCGCCACGGTTCTGGTGAGCAAGCTGATGCCAAATCCCTGGAAGATGGCCGTGATGGATCGATGGCACGGCCCCATCGACATGTCGCTCGCCGCGCACTTGCTGATGTTCGCCCTGACGGCGTTCTCAATCACGCACGCTGTTACCACACCCAGGGCCTGGAAGATTCTGGGCAGCGCACTTGCGCTCTCCGTCGCGACCGAGGCGCTGCAATTTTTCGCGATCGAGCGTCATCCCAGCCTGCAGGGCGTGGTCACAGAAATGACGGGCGCCTTCTTCGGCTGGGGATTGGCAGCAGTTCATCTGCGACTGGCCCGGCGCTGGCGCAGTGGCACAGCGAACCCGGCCCAGAAATGAAAAACCCCGCGGGTATAGGCGCGGGGTTCCAGCCGGGAACGCGAAGAATCAGGTGCCCGTGACCAAGGTCACTGTGACAGTACCAAGCCCCTTGCCATCCACCGTCACTGAGCCGTCCGCGTTGACCACGATGGTCACCGGAATCTTGCTGGATGTTCCGTTCAGGGTCAGGGTCAGGTCGGAGCCGAAAGCAGCGCCAACGGGCTTGGACGCGGTGGGCGCCTGCAGGGTGCAATCCGTGACTTCGACGGTTTGTCCCACGGCAAGCTTGGGATTTTTCGACGTGGACGTGTCGATCCTGAAGATGCACGAACCGAATGCCACGGTTCCGCTCGCAACGCCATCGGTCGCGCTGGACACGGAGAACTTGGGCAATGTGCCCGTGCCCGCGGGCGTGACACTCAGCGTCGTCGTGCCGGTTGTGCCCAGCGCCGGGATTCCGCCGCTAAACGTGAAAGTCTTGTCGGTGATAGCGCTGATGTTGTTCGCCGTCACGGCCTGATTCACATTCGTGGTTGCGGTGAGCACTGGTTCGGGGCCGCCCCCGCCGCCGCCACACCCGGAAGTCAGAATGACGACGACAGTGACGGCAGCGGCCGTCAGCCCTTTGAACGTGTTGATCATTTGCGCTTCCCGGTAAGCATTTGTTGTTTGAGCGGGACAAGCCTACAAGAAACATTCAGTTTCGTAAAGATCCTCGAAAGGAAAGTCCCCCATTCGAATGAAAATCGTCTGTCTTACCGCGTTGTATCAATAAGTCACCATGCGCCAATGCCTTTCGATCTGCCTTTTCGCTGCTGTGACGACAGCCAGCTTCTCCGCAAAGGCAATCGATTCGACGATGACGGGCGCTGGTTACACCGGTCTGGGTATCACCCCGAATGCCCATCTGCTCGACTGGGGTCGCTTCGAGGCGACTTACGAGAACCAGCTGTCGGGCGTGGTGCGCGACACCAGCGGCCACAATTTCGTCGGAAGTTTCGGCCTGTTTCCGAACCTCGAACTGTCCGGCCGCCTGGCGACCAACAGCCTGAACCGCAATTGTTTCACCGAAGGCTGCGGCACCCGCGACCTGTCGGCATCGGTCAAGTTCGGCATCGGCCTGGACACCGCCAACCGGTATCGGATCGCCGTCGGTGGGGCAGACGTTGGCGGCTCTGTGCCCCATTTCCGCACCTACTACGGCGTGCTCACATACAACCAGGGGCCGCTCGAAGGCAGCGTCGGGCTGGCCAAACGATCGAACAACGGCATCAACGGCTCGCGTTCGCCGCTGGACGGGCCCTTCGCTGGCGTCGCCTGGCAATTGCTGCCCTGGCTGCGCGGCCACGTCGAATACGCGGACAGCAACGCCTGGGCCGGCGTCCGGATGCTGAGCCCAAAACAATGGTTGCCCGAAGGCTGGCAGGCGTACGTCGGCGTCAACCAGCGGCTGACCAACTCGCCTGTGACAAGAAAGGCCTGGGTCACCGCCGGGGTGTCGATCCCGCTGTACAAGGTGCCTGACCTCCCCGGCGGCGGGGCCAAGGCCGCGCTACCCGCCCTGGCGAGCGGCCAGCTGCCCATGCCCGCATACGAAGCGCGCAGTTTGCCGCCGGCCCCAGTCGCGACGCCCCCGACATCAGCGCAGAGCGAGAAGCAGCCCGCCACTACCGTCACGGACGGCCAGCTTGAAGAACTGGCCGTCGCCCTGCAAGCCAAGGGGCTGGAAGACATCTCGGTGGGGCGCATGCCTGACCGCACGATCGCGGTGCTCGCGAACAACGCCACTTACAACTGGAATTCCGCCGACGCGCTGGGCGCTGCCCTGGGTGCGGTGGCCCGGAAACTAGGCACGAGCACGACGGGCTACCGGCTGGTGCTCACGCAGCGGCAGGTTCCGCTCGTGGCAGTGACCGGCCAGGCCGACTGCCTGGCCCGCTGGGTGGCCGATTCCAATGCGCCATGCACGGCCGGCCAACTCTCGACGCCGGGGACGGGCACACTGGAATCCCTGCTTGCCGGAGTGCAGTGGGCCGTGCAAGGCAGGCAGCCCAGCTGGCGGACGGCGCGCGTGTCCTTCAGCCCCGTGCTTCGCACCAGCATCGGAACCGAGTTCGGCGCTTTCGACTACGCGCTGGGCGTCAACGTCGGGGTGCTGCAGCCGCTGTGGCACGGTGCCAGCATCGAATGGCGGGCCAACCTGCCACTGGCAAACAGCAGCGACTACGCCCCGGAAGGCGTGTTCGGTCCGCGCCGCATCCGGGCCGAAACCGAGCGCCTTGCCTTCGTGCAAACGGTGCGGGTGCCCCTGGAGCGCTGGCTGGCGCCCGGCAGCGACCTGCAGGCGCTGCGCTGGGGCCTTGGGGGTTTGACGGCCCAAGCCACCATCGGCAGAGTGGGCGGGGACTTCGACGGCGTCCACGGGGCCCTGCGCTGGGAGCCGGGCGAAGGCCGGCACCGACTGACCGGCCAGGCCGGACTCTTCCGGAACGCGGAGTTCGGCCACGCCGGCACGCCCGCTCCGACGCTTCGCACCGCCAAGCCCCTGCTGGCCAGCTACCGCTATAACGTCACTCCCACACGGACTTTCGTGGAGGCGACGGCCGGCCAGTTCATGAACAATGACCGGGGCTTCCAGCTGGGCGCCCGGCAGTGGTTCAGCGACGTGGCGGTGAATGCGTATTTCCGCCGCAGCGCCTACCGCGACTCGGTGGCGCGCAACTTCATCGGGCTCGAGATCTCGCTTCCACTGGGACCGCGGCGCGACATGGCACCGCGCGGGCCGGTGCAGCTGACGGGCACACCGCGGTTCAGCCACGCCATCGAATCGACGGTGCGCGAAATCGGCAGCAACCCATTGCGCCCCGGCTACGGCCTGCTGCCGCCGGTGCCGACCCTGGACGCCGTCTTCAATTCAGATCGCGCTGGCCTCGTCTACTTCGAGGACAACATCCGGCGCATCCGCGACGCGGCCCGTTAGCCGAACAACTAGGATAAAGTTCGAGCCATTTGGCCGAACTTTCGGATACAAGGAAAAACATGCTGAAACACGGATTGCCCGCCATTGCACGCCTGCTACTGGTGGCGCCATTGCTGCTGGTTCACGGTTGTGCCGTGGTCACGGCGCCGGGCTTCGATTACGCCGACCCCAAGGTGAGAACCAGCGTGACGCTCGGGCAATTCGTGGTAGCCGATGCGGATAATCCGCCCCAGGGCGTCATCACCCCCATCACCCCGGCGCTGGTGCAGGCCCAGATGCAGAAGCGGCCGCGGGCGTTGCCCCCGGAAATCCAGCGCCTGTTCGCCGAAGCCAAGCCTTATACCATCGGGCCGAGCGACATCATCGGCATCGTGGTGTACGACCACCCGGAACTGCTGCCTGCAGCGGGCGCTGTCATCAGCCAGCAGGTCGATCCAACTGGCATCAGTTCAGCGCCGGGATTCATCGTCGGCGCCGACGGGCAGGTGACCTTTCCGTACGTCGGCCGCGTCAAGGTGGAAGGGCTGACCGAGATCGAAGCTTCCGAGCTGCTGGTGCAGCGGCTGCGCCGCGTCATCAAGGACCCGCAGGTCACGGTACGGATCCAGTCGTTCCGCAGCCGCCGCGCCTATGTGGAAGGCGAGGTACGCATGCCCGGCACGCAGATCTTCACCGACGTGCCAATGACCCTGCCCGAGGCGATCAGCCGCGCCGGCGGCGTGACCGCTGCCGGCGATCGGTCCTTTGTCACCCTGACCCGCAACAACGAAACTACGCTGATCGACCTGATGCAATTGCAGGAGCTGGGCGTCAATCCGAACCGGATCCTGCTGCAGAACGGCGACATGGTCACGGTGCGAGGCCGCGACGAAAGCAAGGTATACGTCATGGGCGAAATCCTGCGGCCTTCGGCCCTGCCGATGCACAACGGTCGCATGAGCTTGAACGAGGCGCTTGGGGAAGCCGGCGGCCCCAATCTGCTGACGGCCAACACCGGTCAGATCTACGTCATCCGCAACACCGCCCAGGGCGGCTCGCCGGCCGTGTATCACCTGAATGCCAGCTCCCCCACCGCCCTCGCCCTCGCCGATACGTTTGCCCTGCGGCCGCGCGACGTGGTTTATATCGACCCGGTGCCGCTGGTCAACTGGAACCGCATCATCAGCCTGGTTCTCCCGTCCGCCCAGGCGCTAATGACCGGCAGGCAGGTGATTTCGCCGTGAACTCGATCCTGGTGGTCTGCGAAGGGAATATCTGCCGCAGCCCGATGGCGCAGGGCCTCCTGGCCGCAGCCCTGCCGGCCTTCCAGGTGAGTTCCGCCGGCACCGGCGCGTTGGTCGGCATGCCTGCGGATGAAACCGCCGTGCGGCTGATGCAGAGTCGCGGCGTCGACATCACCCGACACCGAGCCACACAGATCACCCGTACGGCCTGCCTGGCAGCGGACCTGGTACTGGTGATGGACGCCGTGCAGCGTCGCGAACTGGAGGGGCGTTACCCCCAGGCTTGCGGTCGCATCTTCAGGCTGGGCGAGTTCAGCAAGGGCGACATCCCGGACCCATACCGCAAACCCGAAAAGAACTTCCGCGACGCGCTGCGCCTGATCGACGACGGCATCGGCGAATGGCTGCACCGTCTGCAGCGAATTTGAGAGATAAGGCAGGCCCCCATGAACGCACCTCACCCCTTGCTCCAGAACCAATTGGTTACCCAACCCGCGCCAGCGCCGGAGGACGACGACCAGATCAACCTGGTTGAATACTGGGACATCCTTGTGGACAACCGTTGGCTGATCCTGCTGGTGCTGGTGCTGGCGCTGGCAGTCGGTAGCGGCTACGCCTTGTTCTCCAAGCCGGTTTACGAAGCCAACATGCTGATTCAGGTCGAAGACTCGTCCAGCTCCGCCAAGAGCTTCCTGGGCGAGGCGGCCAGCCTGTTCGACGTCAAAACTCCAGCCACGGCCGAGATCGAGCTGATCCGGTCTCGGATGATCGTCGGCCAGGCGGTGGACAACACCCTGCTGTACATCGAAGCCCGCCCGCGCTACATCCCTGTGGTAGGCCAATGGCTCGGCCGCCGCGCCACAGCCCTGTCTGAACCCGGCGCTCTGGGGCTGCCGGGTTTTGTCAGCGGCAGCGAAAAGATCTCGGTGCCTGCATTCAACGTGCCGCAGGCGCTAGAGAACTCACGCTTCAGGATCACGGCCAAAGGAGGTGGGCAATTCGTTCTGTCCCATCCGGAACTGCGGCAAGCCCTGGCGGGCGCGGTGAATGCGCCCATGGTGCGCTCTACTCCACTGGGTACCATCACGCTCATGGTCAGCGAACTCGACGGCAAGCCCGGCGCGGAGTTCGATCTGGTGCGACGTTCACGCCTTTCCACCATGGAGACCTTGCAAGAGAACTTGAAGCTGACGGAGAAAGGCCGCCAATCAGGTGTGATCGAAGCAACCCTGCAGAGCTCAGATCCTGAGCAGATGACAAACGTGCTGAACGAAATCGGCAAGCAGTACGTGCGCCAGAACATCGAGCGCAAGGCGGCAGAGGCCGAAAAGAGCCTGGCCTTCCTTGACACGCAACTCCCGCAATTCAAGAAGCAGTTGGATCAGTCGGAAGAAGCTTACAGCCGCTATCGCAATCAGCAGGGCACGGTTGCACTGGACGAGGAGGCCAAGCTGGCGCTGACTCGCGCGATTGACTTACAGGGCAAGCTTCTTGAAGCGCAGCAGAAGCGGATTGAGTTCGTTTCCAGGTTCACTGCGGAGCATCCGGTTGTGCGCACCTTGGACCAGCAGATCGCGTCCTGGAATCGTGAGATCGCCGCACTTAACGCGCGGGTGAAAAACTTA
This sequence comes from Caenimonas terrae, assembly GCF_042655405.1. Lineage (NCBI taxonomy): Bacteria > Pseudomonadati > Pseudomonadota > Betaproteobacteria > Burkholderiales > Comamonadaceae > Caenimonas > Caenimonas terrae. The sequence goes on from NZ_JBHSMF010000006.1 coordinate 1,188,993, forward strand.
CCCGCAGTTCAGCAGGACGCCCTTCGTCTGGAGCGCGACGTCAAGGTAAACAACGAGCTGTACCAGTCGTTGCGCAATAATTCAATGCAGTTGCAGCTGATCCGCGAAGGCAAGATCGGGAACGTGCGGGTAATCGACCAAGCCATCGTGCCAGAGCAGGCGATCAAACCGAAGCGAGTTCTTGTGCTGGGGCTTGCAGCAGCGCTCGGATTGTTAGGCGGCATCATGCTTGCACTGGCCCGCAACGCGATGTTCCGCGGCATCCGCAACGCGCAGGAAATTGAGGCGCACACTGGCCTGAATGTCTACAGCACGATTCCGTTGAGCGGCGCACAGGAAGTGCTAGCCGGCAAGGCTCTGGCCAAGCAGCCGGGCATCCACGTGCTGGCTCTCGTAAGCCCCCAAGACCCAGCGGTGGAGAGCCTGCGTAGCCTGCGCACGGCGCTCCAATTTGCCATGTTGGAGGCGCCGAACAACCGCGTGCTGATTACCGGAGCCACCCCTGGGGTCGGCAAGAGCTTTGTCTCCGTCAACTTCGCCGCCATTCTCGCCAGCGCAGGCAAACGCGTACTGCTGATCGACGCCGATCTGCGGAAGGGCTACCTTAGCCACTACTTTGGCAAGAGCCGCTCCGGTGGGCTGTCGGAAGTGGTGGCCGGCACTATGAAGCTGTCCGAGGCTATCCGTCGCAGTGTGCTGCCGAATCTAGACTTGCTGACGACCGGCGTGCTCCCGCCCAACCCCGCCGAGTTAATGATAAGTGGGGCGTTTACACAAATATTGGAAGAACTTTCACGCCAATACGACTTGGTCATCATGGACACACCGCCCGTGCTGGTGGCGGCCGACACCGTTGGGATGGCTCAACAGGCGGGGACGCTGTTGCTTGTAGCGCGGGCCAACCAAACCCAGATGGGTGAATTGCACGAGAGCGCGAAACGCCTGGCCCACGCAGGCCGCAATGTCACCGGCGTTCTGTTTAATGCCATTGATATGAGTCGGCGCCATTATGGTAACTATGCATATAAGTATGGCGGCTACAAATACCGCCAATACCGGTATGAGACTCCAACTGCGCGCTGACTGCGCGAGCCTGAACTCGAATGGCAGGGTCATTCCGTTGCCACTCGGCGCATTCCCAGCTCGTTGTCGCTGCTAAAGCTCTATGCGTGACACATGAGCGCGACTTCGCGAAAAGTCATGAGGCGTAAGATCGCACAACCTCACTGCAACTGCGGCTCAATTAGGCTGGAGCGGACCCGGCGTCGGCCATGGATGAAGTTGCTCCCTTGGACGCGCCTGTATATTTGCAGGGAATGCGGTCGGAAGGTCTTCGCATTTACGGCGAAGAGGCCAAAGAGGATCGGCCAGAAAGCCTTTCTGGTGGTGGGCCTAGCCCTTTGGCTCACTGTCATCTTAGCGGTCCTGGATGCTAACAATCGGTAGCAAGAACCTCGATTCCAGCCCAGAGAAACTCGCCAACTAATGATGGAGCGTCTTCTTCTACTGCCAAATCTTGGCCCACTGCGCAGCAAGCAACTGCCGCACCGCCCCGGCCACAAATAGCGTGTTAGTCACGAAGTAACGTCGCCACAAGCGTCTTGGCTCAGATGCCAGCCGGTGCAGCCACTCAAGCCCATGCTCGCGCATCCACAACGGCGCGCGGGATACGGTGCCGGCATGAAAGTCGAATGCTGCGCCCACGCCCAGCATCACTGCGTTCACTCGGCCGCGGTGTGCCAGCATCCAATGCTCTTGCTTTGGGCAGCCCAGGCCCACAAACACCAAGCCCGCCCCGCTCGCGTTGATGCGCTCTACTGACTCAGCATCTTCTTGCGGAGTGCTGACGCCAAAGGATGGCGCTTCAAAACCTACTATATTCAGCGCGGGGAAAGCGGCAGTGATGCGCTCGACGAGCAACACCAGGGTCTGCCGCGTGCTGCCAAAAAAATACACCGACAAGCCTTCAACGGCGCAGCGCGCGAGCAGTGCCAAAGTCAAGTCAGGTCCGCTCACGCGCTCTTGTCCCGCATATCCCAGCCTGCGCAGCATCCACGCGACTGGCGCGCCGTCGGGCGCAATGAGGTCTGCAGCAGCCACGACTGCGCCAAAGCTGGGGTCGCGCGCGGCGGTGACAACCACATGCACATTGGCCAGCACCACATAGCGACTTTGACGCGCACCGCCCCATGTCAGCACGCGGTCTTGCGCTTGGGAAAAACCCAATGCGTTGACGGGCACACCCAATACTTCTGCTTTCGGGAGGATATTAGTCATCTGACTTGGCATTCTTCGAGACAGTTACTGCCGCGCGTAGGCACTCGCGAATATGCGATTGACGGTGGCATAGGGTTTGATCAATCCTCCTTTCCTTCACTGACAACATCCCCATAAATTTCCATCAATTGCGCATAGTTGCGCTCGGGGGAAAAATTCGCCTCATAGTGCGCGCGCGCTTTACGCCCCATCTCTGCGAACTTTCCCGGCTGCGCCAGTGCGTAAGCCATCTTCTGAGCCAAGTCTTCCGGGTTACCAGGCTCGAACAACAAGCCAGTTTCGCCATCGTCCACCAAATCAGGCAGCGCGCCGATACGGCTGGCAATTACCGGCAGGCCACTCGCAAATGCCTCAACTATCGTGCGGGGAAAGTTCTCGTACCAGATGCTAGGCAGCACCAGCGCCATCGCACTATTCATCTCGAACCGGACCGCATCGGTGGACAGGCTTCCCAAGCGCGTAATACCTCTGAGTCCGTCCAGTAACGTCGCCGACGGACCATCGCCTGCCACACGCAGACAGACATCAGGCAACAATGCCGCTGCGCTCGCTAGCGTCTGCACGCCTTTTTCCACAGATAGGCGCCCCACATACAAGAAGCCTCGGCGATGCAATGCGGCTGGCGCAGCAAAATCAACAAAGTTGGGTTTCACTACAACGCGCGCTTCGGGAAGCCCGCCCTCAATGAACTTGGCGCGGCAGAAGTCATTCAGCGCGATGTAGCGCGCCACCTTGTGGCGATAGGTCCCCAACCCCCGGTGCAAAGTCACCATGCTTGCCAACACCGCCGATGCAGTGCCGGAACCCCGGTAACATTTACGCACTACACCGCGCCACGGCAAGCGGCCTTGGCAGTCCTCGCACACGCGACCCTCTCGCAAAAACAAGCCATTGAGACACATCAGCCGAAAGTTGTGCAGGGTCTGCACCACCGGAACGCCCGCTTGGGCCGCCACCCAATAAAGAGACGGCGAGATCAGTGGCAAGGTGTTATGGGCGTGGATGATGTCAGGGCGGAAGGTGCGGATCAGTTCTGTCAGTTCACTCGTGGTGCGTGAAGACCACAGAGCTTGCCGCGAGGCCGACATACGTGACATAGCTCCGATATCGTCGTTGTGGCGAAAATAGGTTGCCACCTCGTGCCCGTGGGAAAGAAGCAAAGCCATTTCAGCCTCAACGACAGCATCCTCACCGCCACGGTGTTGATAGGCGTTGTGGGCGATAAGAACCCTCATGCTACTTGCGAGCCAATACGCACAGCGTGCCAGATAATCCAATGGACTGGGTAATTCTCGAATAAACCCAAAATTTCCAACCTGGTTTTTGTAGTGGGCTAAACACCTTGCGCCGCACATCCAAAAAACCCGCGCGCTGCAAATGAAAGTTAATGCTTCGCCAATCGAACAAAAACAGATGAAACTTTTTTTGCGCTTCGCGCCAAAAACCCCTTTCGAGCCGCGCCCGAAGACCAGTTCGACAAGGCGTTGTCACAAAAATCTGACCTCCGGGGGCCAAAACACGATGGACCTCTTTCAGCGTTCCGGGCAAATCAGTGAGGTGTTCAATTACTTCAATCATCGAAATGACATTGAAGTACCCATCGGGCACATCACGCAAATTAGATCGAAGCGCAAAACCACGCTCCGCCAAGCAGTAAGACCGTGCATTTTCCGAAAACTCCAGCCCGTCCCCACGCACGCCGAACTTTCGCAGTTCGTGGAGTAGTGCACCAGTTCCGGCCCCGTAATCGAGCAGGCGATCGCCCGGATGGAGAACCTCACGCAGCAAATGCCGAGCATAATTTAGCGTCGCATGGTCGCCAGACTCTTGGTTTGTATTCACGGCACCAATATTTTCGTTGCCATAGGCTTGGCGGTATATTTGATCAAGCTCACTGGGGCTAGGGAAACGCTCACGAAAAACACAACCACAAACCCCACACAAACGGAAATCCGTCTCACCATTGGCAAAGAACTGGGCCAAGTGCTCCTGACCTGCGCCGCATTGACAGTTGATGTTCAAGGAGGAATCCATATTAAACGAGCCTAAAGCAGTCCCAGCCGCCTCCTGACGACCCTCATCAGAAGGTTCAACGAAGAAAGTATCTTAATCATTTTCTTTCGTCTCATCACAGTTAGGTGAACGGCCCACGCCTGTAGTGCGTTTGCTTCCTCTGCGACAACAATGTCTTCCAGCTTTATTGGATCAGAACTAAAATTAGGGGGCCTCATATCTTCCGGATCGCAATGGTCGCCGGTACCATCAAGTCCGATGTTCGACACCAAGGATTTGCCCGGGTGTAAAGTGAGCTTACCTTTGATAAAAGCCGATGCATACCATCTAATGGCCCATGAATTATTTCTGCCAAGAATTTGATCGTGCAACATCCTCATGTAGGGGAATGCGCCAAGTATGTTGAATCTGTGCATCAGATTCAACCGCTTGAGCTCATCGTACAGCTTCTGCCCATCAGGTTCAAACAAATCCCAACCACGCTTCCACGTAGCCCACCCCCAGCAACTTGCCCCTTTTATGAAAAATGCCTCCGGCAAATTGTCGATCGGATAAGAATAGCCGTGCACACTGATTACTCTATCGTCATCTTGATACTTGACCAGCGCTGCGTTCATGTAACTAAGATAATGAGGCGAAACGACAAGATCGTCCTCGACGACAATGACTTTTCCGTGCAAGTCGCATTGGACAGTGACGCCTTCAATGATGGATTTGGCAAGCCCCCAATTGTGGTCGCGCTCGATCAGCGTCTTGTCGGGGTGAGGCCAACCACGCACCAGTTTGCGAGTTGTTTCCACCGCCTCCACCTCGCTTACATTGCGTGCACCATCGCAATAAATGAACAGCGGACTGTGGTGGAACTCGGAGTTTTGCGCTAATGACTCCAGCGTGCGGCGGGTATGCTCAGGTCGTTTGAATATGAAAAGAGCTATTGGAGCATTGGTCATTTTCTTTTTCCCCCAACTCCCAGCGCTACTCTGATGTAAGGCCATACAAATAAGAGCGGCCACATCAAACCTGCGTGTCGCCTTACCAACACATACCACTGCTTCGGCGGCAGGCCTTTGAGGCTCATGATCTTTGCCCAGCGATCACGCCGGCTTAAGCGCCCGTCGAGAAATGTGTTCGTCACTGGATTGTGCGAGCAAACACCCACATAACGCGGCAACACCACTAGTGGAAAACCGGCCTTTGTAGCACGAAGGCCATAATCAATATCCCCCATTGCATGGACAAAGGCCGGCTCCAAGTTTCCGAGCTGTGTTGCCACTGCACTCGGCACAAGGACGCAATTCCCGTTCATGGTTTCGCAAGGGGTTGGTTCCGTCTGGGAGAAAGTGATGGAATGCTTGAGTGGCCGCCAAATAGACTTACGGCAGAGACCTCCGTATGTGGGGCCGCCCCCAGGTGCATCTTGGGTGGTGCCGACAATGATGACGGGTTTCTGTCGAATGCGGTTCTCGGCGTTTGCCAAAGCCAGCAACGCGTCCATTGCGTCAGGGTAGAGCACCGTGTCGTCATTCAGCCAAAGGTAAAAATCGAACCCGGTTTGCATGGCCCCGCCAAAAGCTACACGCATGCCGCCGTTCCAATACAGGTTGCCATCTCCAGTAATCACGTGCACCGCCGGGTAGCTTGCCTTGACGGCATCACCCGTGCCATCCGTGCTGCCATCATCGACTAGAAAGACTTCAAACGCGGCGTCAATTACTCGATCGCTTCCAAACAAAGCGTCCAAACATGCCAGAGTTTTTTCGCGCCGATTGTGGCAGGTCATTAAAACCGCAATGGTTTGCATGACTATGTGCCGATTATAAGTTGCTGATGCCGTAAGCACGGGCCCACAGCTCCAGATTGATAAAACGCCAAAACGGGAAGTTGGGGTATCGCCCGCTTTCTGCAAAGCGCTTCATGATTTCATCACCCTTCCAAATACTGCGCGCCTGAAATGAACTGCTGTCCACTATCTCTCGGAGATAAGCATTCAAGGCGGGATTGGTCATCCAAATTTGGAACGGCGTAGCAAAGCCAATCTTGCTGTGATTGTTCACGATCGATCTTGGCAGACGGCTCGCAAAGGCTTCGCGCTGGATGCGCTTCGTCACTCCTAGGTCAAACTTCATCCGGTCTGGCAATCTGAAGGCAAATTCCATCAGCCGGTAATCTACGAATGGCGAGCGCATCTCGATCGAGCTCATCATGGCCGAATGGTCTTCGTAGTGCAGTATTTGATTGAACCCATAGTGCTCTATCTGGCCACGAAGGTGGCGGTCCAGGTTACGTGGGCGCATCGACATCTTGGTGTCGGGCAGGTGGGCATCGTGGCGCTGGCAAAACTCGGAGTTGAGCACCTGCGTGGTGCCCTCGACCCGGGCCGCACGCCATTTGCTCGCTGCGCGTCGCCCCAGCATCGCCTTGGCAGTTTGAGCTATTAGCTTAGTAGCTGGATACCCAAGCCGCGCCCGCATCGCACGGGCTTGCGACCACATTTTCAAAGGGTTGGCCAGCAGCGTGTCAAGTAGCCGGTAGCCGACGATGTAGGGAGCGTAGCCTGCCAACGCCTCATCGGCCCCCTGACCATTAATAATCACCTTGATGCCGCGCGCGTGCACGGCCTGCATGATTTGCCAGTGCACGAAGCTGGTAGTGCTCTGAACCGGCTCGCCCATCCCGGCGACAAACTTGGGCAAGTCGGCGAGCAGATCCGCAGCAGTTGGGCTTAACTCCACCAATTTAACATGCTTGCATGTGCCAATCAGCTCACGCACGCGGGCCTGCTCATCGTGCTCAAACCCTGGGAACACCGCCGTAAAAGCAGTAACGGATTCACAGGCCAGCCGACCCGACTCAATGTCATCATCTACAACCCGACAAATGGCCGACGAATCCAGCCCGCCACTTTGCAGGAGTGCCACCGGCACGTCGCTGCGGAATCGCAGCCGCACAGCATCTTCTAGCAAATCGCTAAAGCGGCTACGGAGCACTGTGTCTGGCTCAATCGGACCCTGCTCCGACGGCAGTTGCCAATAGCGCGTGACCGTCACGTCACCATCCTCAAGCACTAAATTTTGCCCCGGCATCAACTCGTGTACATCTGCAAAGAAGGTACTGCCGTCGCTTGTGCGATACCCGTATCGCAAGTAGTCATGTACCTTGGCCAAATTCGCGTGATGCAAGGGTCGGACAGCAGCAATGCCCTTGATCTCACTGGAAAAGATCAGCCTCACGGCATCCTTGACATAGTAAAAAGGCTTGACGCCCAAGCGATCACGTGACGCAAAAAGCCGCTTTCGTTTAACGTCCCAAATCGCAAACGCCCACATTCCATTAAAACGCTCTACACACTGGGGACCCCACGCTTCATAAGCATGCAATATCACCTCGGAATCCGAGTGAGAACGAAATACATGGCCAAGTGCTTTAAGGACCGGAATCAATTCTAGGTAATTATAGATTTCACCGTTGAATACTAGAACCAGAGAATCATCCTCGTTAAACATCGGCTGATGGCCGCCAGCACTTAGGTCAATAATGGAAAGCCGACGATGGCCCAATGCTACATTCCCGTTAACATATGCCCCCTCCCCATCCGGCCCTCGATGAGCAACTGCGTCATTCATCTCAGCAATTTCGGCTTTCAAATACGCTTCAGATGGAGCGCCCCCTAGACATATAACACCGTTAATTCCGCACATAGCTACCTCTGCAGCCTTTCGGAGCGCCCATCCAGCCCCACATCGCGCAGACCACTGTAAAACTCAAGAATCCTATTTCGACGTAGATTGCGTTGGTGCAACAGGTCGCTACCTCCCCGCACGACGACATAGAGGTACAACAAGGTGGGCAAAATTCCAAACGTAAAAGTCGATTGACTGGTGATGTTCAATACCAAGAGGCCGAACAAGCTTGAAAAGAAGATCAAATCCCGGCCGCTCCTGACTGCACGAAGCCCCCTTATGAGAATGCCCGATAAGAATCCATATAAAACAAGGAGCGGCATCGCCATGCCACCGTAGGAAAACCACAGTTCACTAAGGATTCCGGTTCTAATACCAAAATTGGAGCCCCAAATGGTAGCCCAAGCATGTGCGCTATCTAAGTTCACCAACGCCGTTTTGTCCAAGCCAAGGACTTTCATCGCCAGATTGTTGGTGACAGAAGCCAGAGAACTCACTGCCCAAGAATAATTCTGTATCTCCCCGGGCTTTGCATAGTTAACCGTATAAACGAAGTCCCTGAACTCCACACCGACTAACATCATCTTCTCGTATGCGTCAAATCTAATAACGCCACTCTCGTCACCCCGGAGGAGGAGTACACCAACATACAAAGCCAGCATCGCACTTGCGAATATAGGCAGAATCGGCCACCAAGTCTTGCGCCCGAACAACTTAAACGAAATTCCACAAACACCTCCGAATGCCACCATTGCAAATGCTCTTTTTCCGTCAGCCATTGAGATAATTATAAACAGCAACGCGATGACCCCGTAGGAAATCCGCCGTTTGTGAGTGCCGGCGCTCATACATCTATATGCGGCAAACAATATGGAAACAATCAGAAACGGCCCGTAAGGATACAGTGGACCATATCCAATCTCATACATGTCATCAACAATATTTACGCCACGAAGAATAGGAATATAGCCCAGAGTCCAATACATAGACGCGAGCCAAGCGATCGGGAACGCCAGTAAAACAGCCCGAAAAATGGGATGAATCCCAAGCGAGGATACTGATACCCCATAGACGGACTTCTTCCTTTTACCCGCGGTTTTCTCGAATAAAAGCATGCCCGCGAAATAGAAGGCACAGCCCCAGAAATAAATTTCCGTTGCTTCCTGAAGTCTGAGATTACCATAGTAACTGCCCAGCACAATGGAGCTTGAGAGGGTGTTAAGCACACCTACAAAATACCAAATCACCCAAGCATACCCAAGCAAGCGAGAGTAGGGACACCGAATGGTCGACAGTAAAACCCATGAAACCAAGGCCGGAAATAGATCTAACGGCGATGGGAGTTTTTGATACGAAATCTCGGGAAATATACTTGCCAGCAGCGCCGGCCAAGAAATAAGCGAAAGAACGATAAGTAAACCGAAAAGACGGCCACGGATCCATGAACCATTAATGTTATGCATTCCTGATCTCGTTAATTTGATTAATACCCGGTTTCAGGATCGTTAATCTTCGAAGCGATTAAAGATATAAACATGACCCAACTGCGGCTCATTAAATCATTGAAGAAACTTGACACCTATGCATTTTTCTTGAAGAATAATCCGTCGAATTGCAACATTTGCCCAGTTTTGGAGTCCGAAAATCCAGGCTCCACCCCCCACATCGCGAAGCCGGTCTTTTCCAACCAATCGAGAAGAGACCTGTACAAAGCTTGTCCGTCGTATAAAGGCAATACGGACATTTCAAGTTGCACACCTACAACTTTGTCTAAGATGCCCTCTGCCCCCATCAAGACTGGAAGCTCATATCCTTGAGTGTCAACCTTGAGGAAGATTCTCCGCGCGAGCTTAATCTCAGGAATCTCAAGTGCATCCAGTCTATTCACGGCAACTTTCTCCTTACCGACGTACTGTGACAGGGGCGCTGACTCCAGGTGGCGTGGCAACATTTTTAGAAGAGAACTGCTTACACTATTTCCCGCGACATTGATTTCCAGCTCGGCCGCCGCGTCACCCAGCGCCATTCTTGCTGGCACATGCCATTCGCGGTCTGAATGACTGGCATGGAGCAATTTCTGATATGCCCCCATCTGAGGCTCAAATGAAACAATGCTTCCTGTGAAACCGGTGGACCGAATAAAGCGGCCATATCCTCCATCATTAGCGCCAACGTCCACTACACAGTCGACCTCATGATGAGCAAGTTGGACCCCGGTTCGTGCCGACAATGACTGCGCCGCATTGTATCTATGGACCTCTATTCCAACGCCCCTTAAGAGCATCCGGATTCTATTTTTCATTGACATATGTTCTCACCTCCTCCAGAGCTTGGCGCTTATGTCGCGAAGCATACTTACATATGGACGCGTAGTGCCACGTATTTCATCTTGACTACCTTATAGAGAAGGACGCTGAAGACCATCTCGCCAATCGCTCCACCTAGAATTGCGCCGCTAACGCCTATCATCTGCATGAGTATTACTGCAATCGGAACTGCCGCCAGTAAGCTTATAGAGTTAGACAACGTCACGGCTCTGAACTCCTTCAAAATCTGCAGGCAAGTAACGGCGCCAATACGCGAAAATTGAAACACAAGCATGACGCACCAGGCGCCCACTAATGGTGCAACGTCAACATACCGATAGTGTCTCGTCAGCATAGGGGCAATAAAATCGCCCGTACTTATTAACGCGATTGAATACAGCGCCGCAAACGCAACCAATCCGGCGGAAAAGATCGTGCTCATTTGTATCATTCTTGCGAGGTTCGTGGTTCGCAAGGTGGCGAGCCTTGGCATGACGATTTGCGTAACGGCAGGCATTAAAAACATCGCAGGCGTAACCAAAATCCTGGCTGCATTGGCAAGTCCGACACCTGCGGGGCCAACAAACATCGCTGTGACGTACATGTAGAGCTGAGTTTGGGACCACGTCACGGCAACTCCGACGAATGCCCAGCGTCCGCCGACCCACGCATGCCGAACGTCTTTATAAATTTCCTTCATACACACTGAGGCCATTGGTAAACCAACGATCACGAATCCAACCGCAGCTCCCGCTAGATTGCTTAGTGCATAAACCCATAAAGCGCCAGCGGGGCCAAAGCCTCCGAAGAGCATGTATTTGACTGCCAGAGCAGCTGCTAGAGTTGCAGCAACAACGATATTTACCCACAGCGCCCAATTTTCCCTGCGCACGGTGTACGCATGCCGAATGAAAAAATCCTTCAGCGCAAATGAAACGGAAGCAGCAACTATTGATAGTGCTAGAGCGAAGTATTGGCCAGCCAAGTGTGACGAAGTTGCATCAAGGCAAAGCAATAATATAGTAAGGGAAGCGGTCAACACGCAGAACAGCACCAGCGCGGACAGCATGCGCGCGGCATAGGGCAGCCGATCATCCGGTAGTTTTTCGGGCGCATGCACTACCATTTGCGTCAGAAACAGGGCATCGCACACACCGGCATAAAGAAGCGTTATTGCGAAGCCGATCCCATACAAGCCAAAATCAGCAGTTGTGAGCGTCCGAGCCAGGTAAACGGTTAGCGCAAAATTGGTGCCACTGCTGACCGCTTGATTCATCAAGCTGCTCAAAACCGATTTCGCGAAAGACTTTGATTTTGCTCTATGCTCGGTAATTTTGCCGCGTAGATAAGCAAGATGATTCATCCGTTACTTTGCGCAATATCAATGTATTTCACTTACGACATTTTCTGAGGCATCAGTTATCGAAATTCCAGACTCAGCATCTTTGTGGATCCGAATAGTGACGTCGCCGATGAAAAGATTGTTTCGTGCAACATTGTATTTTGGCATTCCTGGGTCATCCTCAAGAATGGTGGCGAGATGAAGATAGCGCCGATACGGCGCGGACTTGTAGGGGACGGCGGTTAATTGAGCACGCAAAGTTCCACCCGAGGCTTCTGTCATTGCCTTTTGCCAAGATGTTCCACGCGCATCTAGATGGATGCCCGTGGGTGTGTCGGTAAAATTGTTATCTTCGATAAGGTTGTCCCGTCCGCCACCGATGAAGACAGCTTCATCTACGCGCTCGAAGTAGTTTCCGCGCACAGTGATGCCGCTGGCTTGGTCGTCCAGATAGACGCCCTTGGTTCTGCCCAGTCGGACGTTCGCCGGAATGTCGTGGATGTGGTTGCCGGAAATCACCGTGCCACGTGCCGACCAATCCCGACCGGTGTAAATAGCGCCGGCGTCACCCGTTTCTTTGCAGACATCAAAGATCTCGTTGCCAGAAATCAAGTGGTCATTGCCGGTGAACAGGATCGCCGTATGCGGCGCGTCGTAGATCTTGTTTCCTTCGGCGCGGTTGCCCACACCAGACATGAGGATGGCTGGTTGGTAGGTGCGGGAAACGCGGGCAAACCGCCGGATTGTGCTGCGCGCCACATAGAGGTTGGCGGGGGTCAGTGTCTGACGGTCCCCGCCTGCCAGCACGACGCCCCCCTCTCCGATGTCTTCGATGACCATGTCTGTCAGGCCGTTGTCTTGCCCGCCGATAACGGCGGCCCGGTTACCGACGTCGCGAATGACCGAGTTCGCGATCGAGACGTCATGCCCGCCTCGGATGGTGATGGCGTCACCCCTGGCACCTCCAAATGTCACCCCGCCGATGTGCAGATGGCTGACATTGTCCATCACCAGCAGTCTTTCCAGAGTGGAGACTTGGACCTCCCCCTCCTGTAACGGCTGGGGCGGCCAAAAGTAAAGCATGCCCCTCGCGTTGTCCAAATACCATTCCCCGGGCCGATCGAGCTCGGAGAGCGCGTTTTGGAAAAATACCGGCTGCCCGATCTTCAAGCCGTAAGGCGGCGCCGGCGGGGCCAGAGTGACGTGGCGCGTGACCAGATCCAGCGCCTTGATCGGGATGGTGGCATCGGCCCAGTTCTGGAACCAATAGCCGGTTGCCAGCAGATCGGGTTCGTCCTTCCATGCATCCAGATTTGCAGCTTCTACAGTGAAGGTAGACCCTTTTTCTCCGTCCGGTGTCGTAGCAATCTTGGCGAAGCCCTGATTGGGCCAGCGAGCCAGTGTCATGGGGTGGCCGCGATAGAAGACTTCCAATGCGGTTGGAACATTCATCGCACCCCAGCCATGGCGCGCCTGTTTGCCGTAGTCGGTGATGCCCTGTTTGGCAAGATTGGCCTGCAGGACGTGGGCCCGCGCTGTTTCAGGCAGGCGCATCAAAACGCCGCGATCGGTCACCGCTGTGAAGCCGCCTACTGCTCGCCCTCCCGAGATGATCGCACTGGCGTCCTTTGGCCCTTCGATGTTGACCGGGTGTTGGGCGCTGCCGCTGCTGGCGGCATCCAGGTCCAGTGTCTTCTCAAGGCGATATGTTCCTGGACCAAGGCGGATAGTGACGGTCTCCTTAAGTGTTCCCTGAGGGTCACGCAGTGCCGGGTCCTTGAGCATGGCGAGCGCTCGTGTCAGGGTGACGGGAGCGGTGGCGTTGTTTGGGAGACCGGCGGAAACGGTCTCCACCTTAGCGAAGGGCGCGACGTAGACGATGCGCTGTGCCCAGGCAGGCCAAGCGCACAGGCTGGCAAAAATGCATGTTGCAAGGGCAAGCCGCTTCGTGACTACGCCGGAGAGCCATATCGATCCACCAAGAGGCAAGGACTGCCGGGTGAGAAGGTTAACCATGCCCACCCCGGCCAACGGCGATGTAGTGCACGCCGTTCTGGCGCATTGCGTGGGGCTCATACAAGTTGCGGCCGTCGAATATCACCGGGGCCTTCATGGCCGTCTTCAAGGCCGTCCAGTTCGGGCTTCGGTACGCCTTCCACTCGGTGACGATGATCAACGCGTCAGCGTCCTGCACCGCTTCCATGGGCTTGCCTGCAAAGCGGATGCGATCGAGCAGTGCCGGCGCTTCAGCAAAGTCCACCGCCAACACGCGCCGGGCTTCCTCGGTGGCCACCGGATCATGCGCGCAGATGCTGGCGCCGGCGCGTAGCAGGGCGCCAATGATCACGCGGCTGGGCGCATCGCGCATGTCGTCGGTGTTGGGCTTGAAGGCCAGGCCCCACATGGCAAAGGTTTTCCCGAGCAGGTTATGGCCGAATCTTGCAAATACCTTGTTGACCAGAACCTGCTTCTGGTCTCTGTTCACGGCCTCCACCGCTTCCAGCACGCGCAGGACCTGGCCGTGCTCGCGGCCGGTACTGGCCAGGGCCTGAACGTCCTTGGGAAAGCAGCTGCCGCCATAGCCGGTGCCTGCGTACAGAAAGCTATAGCCGATTCGCGGGTCCGACCCAATGCCCTGCCGGACCAGTTCGATGTCCGCCCCGACTTCGTCGGCCAGGTTGGCGAGTTCGTTCATGAAACTGATGCGTGTGGCTAGCATCGCGTTGGCCGCGTACTTAGTGAACTCCGCACTCTTCACATCCATCACGCGGGTGCGCTCATGGTTCCGGTTGAACGGCGCGTAGAGCTCCCGCATGGTCGCAAGGGCTTGCCGGCCTTCGACGTCGTCCTTGACTCCCAGCACGATCCGATCCGGGCGGGTGAAATCTTCAATCGCAGCGCCTTCTTTCAGGAACTCGGGATTGCTGACGACCGAAAAGCTCATGTCTTGTACACCGCGCTGGGCGAGTTCTGCGCGAATGACAGCGGCGACCTTGTCCGCAGTGCCAACAGGCACGGTGGACTTGTCGATCACCACCTTGAATCCATCCATGTGGCGCCCGATGTTGCGGGCTGCGGCCAGCACGTACTTCAAGTCCGCACTGCCATCCTCGTCCGGAGGCGTGCCGACTGCTATGAACTGCACTTCGCCATGTGCCACGCTGGCAGCAACATCGGTCGAAAAAACCAGGCGACCGGCTTCGACGTTGCGTTCGATCACTTCCTTCAGCCCAGGCTCGAAAATGGGAATGCCGCCGCTGTTCAACAGGTCGATCTTGGCCTGGTCGACGTCAAGGCAGAACACGTGGTTGCCCAGGTCGGCAAGGCAAGCACCAGTGACCAGCCCTACATAGCCGGATCCGATAATGGTCACATTCATTGGGAGCTGACCCGATCTACAGGCCGTGAGGGATGGTTATTGGTCGGACAGCGATGTTCGCACGCGCGCTGGCGACACGCCCCCTGAAGCGGCTGGGTGGCATTGCCATCCATTACCACTTGGGCGGGCCACGTCAATGCGCCCTTTCAGATTGTCCATGCGCGTGCCCTCATTGGGAACCGTGTCCGGTCGCCACCACCCAGAAGGTCTTTGAAATGATCTTGAGGTCCAGCCAGAGTGACCAGTGCTGTGCGTACTGCACGTCCAACCTGACCCTGTCGTTATAGGAAAGGTGATTGCGCCCACTGACCTGCCACAGCCCCGTCAATCCGGGCCGCATGGCGCAATAGATGGACCAATACCTGCCGTAGCGGGGCTCCTGCTCCGGCATGCAGGGACGCGGGCCCACCAAGCTCATGTCGCCAACCAGGACATTCCAGAACTGCGGCAGTTCGTCGAGGCTGCTTCTGCGGATAAAGCGGCCGAACCGAGTGATGCGCGGGTCTTGTTCCAACTTCTGGTGGCTTTCCCACTGCTCGCGCGCGCGGGGATCGGTATCCAGGAATGAACTCAACACTTCTTCCGAATCGCAAAGCATCGACCGGAATTTATAGAAACCGAATCTGCGGCCACCTTTTCCAACCCGACTTTGCCGATAAAGGGCGGCGCCGGGGGACGACATGCGGACACCCACGCCCACGAAGACGAAGACGGGCAGAAAAATCAGAAAGAAGACAAGTGCGCCAACGATGTCGATGCCGCGCTTGACGGCCAACGCGAACGGGCTGAACCGCGGGACCGGCGCCGGCAGCCGGTCGTGCGCCGCCATCGGCATTGCTCCCCGCTTCCCTCCATATTGTTCGGAATCGACCCGGTACATCAGCCCACTCGCTAAGTAAGTGATATTTATTGGTTACATTGGAAACACTATGTGTCATGGTATCTAACAATGCCCGTCCCGGCAATACATGAAGTAGTTCACGTTGCGGAGGTGCGCGACCAGACTGGGAAGAATTTCAGGCTGTTGTGCATGGTCATGGCACGGTTACCGCAGCGGGGCTCGCGGTGCGGCGTCGGCAGCGCTGCCGACAGCACGATCAACGCCTAAAAAAGCGGACTCCAGCAACAAAAAAGCCCCGGGCTTGCGCGCGGGGCCTTTTCGACGCTCCGGAATCAGGAGTTAGCCTGACACTGGCGTGAGAGTGATCGTGCCGACGGCGACGCCGTTCAGCGTCAGTTGCCCCCCTGCGTTGACCGAAATGGTCACCGAGGCGCCGGCCGAGCTGGCAGCACCCAGCACCAACGCCACACTCCGCGACGTCCCAACCCCGTTTGCCACCGCACCGGCGGTGTTGACGTTCATGTTGCATGGGTTAACCGTCACAGTCTGGCCGAGGGCCAACGGGTGTCCGGCGGGGAAGGTCGAACTCGTGACCGCGAAAATGCACGAACCGAACGTCAAGTTTCCAGACGCGGTGCCCTGACCAGCGCTGCTAATCGTGAATGTAGACGTGGCGGGGGAGACAGTCATTGCAACGGTGGTCGTGCCCGTGGTTGAAAGCGCCGGCACCCCACCCGGGTAGGTGAAAGCGGTACCGTTTACTGCCGGAACGGTGGCTGCGTTCGCGGGCAGGGTGGTATCAGATGCAGCGACAAAGGTCTGCGTCGTGTTGTCGCTGCTTCCACAAGCAGTCAACAGGGCAGCGGCAGCGACCATCAGGGCCATCTTCAAATTGATTTTCATGTTTGGTTCCTTGGGCTGATTGCGGGTTGGGGTTAATGCAGATTGTCCGACCGGGCATCCACGAGAGCCGAGATTACAGTTTCGTGGAGTTGTCGTAAACCTCTTTATTGCGGAATTTGGTCTCGAGCGTACACGAAAAACGCCTCGCGCATTCGCTGGACCTGAGCAATCAGGTACCCTTGCCCAAGCCGCCCAGCGTTGAGTTGGCGAACCTCTGCGTTGTAGTCGAGCTTCAGGTCCAGCACTCCATTCGGCTCAACAAAATTAATCGGACTGCTGCTGCTGGTGAGCCGGGTGCGCAGCCCCTGCACGAACTGCGATGGTCCGGAGACGTGCACCGGGCCCGGCTCCATGCCGCGGCGCGGCGTGAGCGGAAACGAAAGCTCCATTCCGACGAAGCTGCGGCTGCCCCCCTTACGCAGGAACAACTGGACGCTTGCGTCGCCAAACCAGCGCTTGAAGGCCAAGGCCGGGCCGCGTGAGCCATCGCTGTACTGTTGAAGGCCAGCTTCCACCCATGTGTTGGCATTCACAGCCTTCCGATATGCTGCGGAGAAGGCCGGCTCGGGCGCGAAGGTCGACACCGTCTTCTTCTGCTGGAGCGCCGCCCGCAGCCGGACGGTATCGTCGCCCGGAAGGAAAACGGTGGACTCGCCCTGGACCCCCCAAGCGCCATAGTTGAACCGGCCCGCGCCGAGGTTGGCGAAGACCCGGTCCGTCCACCAGAACGATTGCTGGAGCGACACCACCTTCAGGCCGTTTTGCTGGCGTAAACCCTGGAGCGCCGCGCCCTCCTCCGTGTTGCGGGAATTGGCCAACCGCTGGATGTAGCTGGTATAGATCTCGGCCCCGGGCCATAACGGCACCATCGCCTGGACGTTAGCCGCCACCGAATAGTCAAAAGAACCAATCTCGGTTCCCAATTGGAGATTGGTGTCTGGCCGGACCTCGATCCTGACCGGCGAGCGGTAACTGGACGTGCTGTCCTGCCACTTCACGTCGGCCTTGCGATAGTCCGGCGCGCGATCGACGGCCATGCTGGTGCGCACATTCGTTTCATCGCCGTCGCGCAGGAACGCACGGAAGGTCGGGATATCGACCGACGTCTCGTAGATCGGCAAACCGGCCTTGTGGGTAACGGCATAGACCCGCCGCAGGCCGGCAGGCGCATATTCCACAGCCAGGCCCAGCACGACGCCGATGGCGTCCGCCTCGTTATGGTCGTAACGGTGGTTCTCGTACTCCACCACCAGATTGCTGGCGAGCGTGCCCACCCGCACCCGCTCCAGGCCGACCGCAACCAGCGCCTTGCGCAAGCCCTCCAGGCGGTCCTGCGCGGTAGCCACCATACCGGGCGTAGCCTTCGCGTTAAGCGGCGGCAGGCTCTTGTCCATGGCCAGCTTATCCGCCACGGGCTTGGGCGGCGCCTTGTCCAGCGGCACGACGAGGCTGATCGTAAATGCACTGGCGTCGGCGCGCGCACCCAGGCGGTCTGTGCCGCCAAAGGACCGCTGCACTGATCCGATCAACTGCGCGCCGCCCAACGCAGCCATCGGTGGCGAGTAGTAGCGCAGGCCCGCATGCTTTTGCTGGCCGTCGTATTCCGCCAGGACGGCGATGCCGGTTGCGCCGACAAACAATTCGCCGCCCGCGAAGACGCCCTTGAATGTAGAGCCGTTGGCTGCCACACCCTGAATCGGTTTGCCCAAAGCATAGCCAGCCGACCACCGCAGCGGGCCATACTGGTCGCTAACCACCCCGTAGGCCGACCGGAAGTTGACGGCGCCGCCGGCGAAGTCGTTCATGCCGATTGCGAATTTCGGCAGCCTGGGGGAAAGGGACGGGATCTGGATCTTGATATTGGGTGAAAGATCGCGGATGCCGCCAGTAAATACAGCGGAACCGGGCGTTGTACTGCTGTAGTCAACGAAACGGCCAAACACCTCGACATGAGGCACCAGGCCAATTCCGCCGCTCCAGTTTCTCTTCGTGTCGTTCGGCGAAAAACCCGGCTCGCGGAAGTTGCCGTAGGTCACGGCCAATGTGCCTGTTTCTAGCACGTAGGCGGAAGGGATCGTCAGACCGCCGGTATTGCCCTGGCTGGAGACGGCTAGGCTTTGCGCGCCAACGGTAGCTGGGGTCCACGTTCCGCCAAGTATGAGAAAAATCCAAAACCACCGCGCCGCTGGCAGAGCGCGAAGGTGCTGTGGGATGGCACTCCGACAACGGAAAAACGGCTTGGTCTCGGTCTGCATGGCTCACGGATTATGGCTTGCGGAGTTCGCTACGGCCAACCGTGCCTGCCGGCGCAGTTCCTCAAGCAACCGTCGCGGTACTTGGCAAAGTAGCACACACCCTTCATAGAGTGCCTTTCCTAGAGGCGCGGCCCGAGTCGCCCGCACCTTGGGACTTGCCGATCAATTCCTCGTAAATCTGCAAATGCGCATGTACGACTTGCCGTATATCGAAGGTCCGCACGGCAAACTCACGCCCAGCATCACCCATCCGCTGGCACAGGGCGGGATCTTCGATCAGGCTTTCCATCGCATTGGCGAGCGAAATGAAATCGCGGACTGGCACCAAAAGGCCTGTGATACCAGGGTCAATCGCGTCGCGGCAACCCGGCACGTCCGTCGTCACGACGGCTCGCCCACACGACGCAGCCTCGATCAGCACCTTAGGCAGACCCTCGCGGTAGGAGGGCAGCACCACCATCCGGGCCGCAGCAAGAACTTGGGGCATATCGGGACGTTGGCCCCACCATTCCACCGTCCCATCACCGACCCATCGCGAAACTTCAACGTCTGTGAAACTGCTGGGGTTCGCAGAATCGACAGTGCCCACCAAAGCGAACCGGGCGTTGCACCCGCGCTGCTTCAAGAGGCGGGCAGCGTTGACAAATTCCAGCACGCCTTTGTCCGCGATCAGGCGCGCCGCGAGTACGACGACAGGCACGCCGCCCGGCAGGGGCAGGTGGGCAAAGCCGGCCAAATCCACCCCTGAGCCACGGATCATCGCTGTCTTGGAGGCAGATAGGCGCGCCAGCCGGGTCACGATCTGTAAGTCGCCAGCGTTCTGGAATATCACTTTGACGTTCGGGTGGCCCAGCGCTAGGCGATACAACGCTCCGACCAAGAAGCGGCGCACGGCCGCTCTCCCGCCACGAGCCAGAAAGACAAAACCCAGGCCCGAGATGGCCACCACCACAGCCGGCATGGCAGTGAGCCGCGCTATGAGACCACCCAACAATACCGGCTTGATAGTCACCAAATGCACCACATCCGGCTTCACATCCGTGAACACATGCCACAACTCAGCCATAGTGCGCCATGCGTCACCCAACCCCGAACTGCTCCGATCCAGGACCAGTGGATGCACCACGAAACCATAACGCCGAAGTTCCTCCAGACGATCGGTCAGGCCAGTTGCGATGTGGATTTGATAGCCTTGCTGCTGGGCTGCAAGCGCAATCGGCAAACGGTGAGATAGAAAGAACCAATCTACGTTTACTACAAACAAGAGCTTGCGACTCATGCGGTTTGAGCCTCAAGCCATGCCTGGAACATGAGTACATTCCACAGCTGCGCCATCCAATTTCGACGCCCGCTCAAATGCTCCGCCCATATCTTGCGAATCGGCGCAGGATGAAAAAATCCCTCCCTCGCCAAGCGCGCTTCGCCCAGCAACTCTTCGGCCCATTCGCGCAACGCCCCGCGCAACCACTCGTCCAAAGGCACACCAAATCCCATCTTGGGGCGGTCAATCAACTGACGCGGAACGTATCGGTTCAATACCTGCCGCAAAGGCCACTTCGTCTGACCTTCGCGCAATTTATAGGTCAGCGGCAAGGTGCAGGCGAATTCAACGACCCGGTGATCTAAAAAGGGGACACGGCTCTCAAGGGAGACCGCCATTCCTGCACGGTCGAGTTTGACCAAGATGTCGTCTGGCAAGTAGCTGATCGCGTCCAACACCATCATTCGTTCCACGGCCCCCAGGCCCTCCAGATTGGGTCGGCAGCCAGACAGACGCGAGGGTGGCTCTTTACCGTCTATGACCCATTCCTCCGGGTTGCGCAAATGCGAAACCATTCCCAAGTAAAGATCGTCCACGGAAGTGCTTGTCAGCACGCCCGCACCTTTGTGCAGTTTGTGGCCGACGTTTGAATGCCGCGGCGCGCCAGGAATCAGCCCGGCCAATCGATCCCACGCACTCGGCGAACAGGTAATAATGCCTTTCGCAATTAGCGCCCGCAATGGCAAAGGGATGCGCGCCAGATTTCGCCACAACTTATCGGTCATGTGATAGCGGTTATAGCCGCAAAACAGTTCATCCCCGGCATCACCCGAGAGCGACACCGTCACATGCTGCCGTGCCAATTGACTGACCAAGAATGTGGGTATCTGTGATGAATCTGCAAAAGGCTCGCAATACAAACTTGGCAAACGCGGGATCACCTGCATTGCCTGGGACGGCGTGACATAGAGCTCGCTATGCTCCGTTCCTAAATGCCGGGCCACGGCCTTGGCGTGGACGGCCTCGTCGAAGCCCGCCTCGTTAAAGCCGATGGTGAAGGTCCTAATAGGGCGGGATGACTGTGCTTGCATCAGCGCCACGACAGTGCTGGAATCAATCCCTCCCGACAAAAATGCGCCAAGGGGCACATCCGCGGCCATCTGCTGGAGAACCGCCCGTTTCGCCAACAATTCAAGCTCGTCTACGGCCTGCTCCGGAGTGCCCGAAAACGGCTTTAGCAGGCCAGCTTGGGCCGCATTTACCATATCCCAATATTTACGGATCGTAGGTTCGGGGTGGGCCAGGGAGACAGACAGCAAACAACCAGGCTCCAATTTCGAGATACCTTTAAAGATGGAGTAAGGAGCGGGGATATAGTTGTGCCGCATTAGCAGACACATGGCGTTGCGGTCTATGTTTGGCTTGAAAGCTGGGTGGGGGTTGAGAGCTTTAAGTTCGGACGCGAAAATGAATGTAGCGTCTCTGCCTTCCCCTTGCCAGCCGTAATAAAGCGGCTTTTCTCCCAACCGGTCCCGTCCAAGCGTAAGAGTACGGGCGTCCCTATCCCAGACGGCGAAAGCAAACATTCCAACACAGCGCTCCAGAGCTCCCTGAATTCCCCAAGCTTCAAAGCTGGCCAGCAGAGTTTCAGTGTCAGAATGCCCCCGCCAGGGCGTAACGCGGCCCGCGCGGGCGAGCGCTGCGCGGCACTCCAAATGATTGTAAATTTCCCCGTTGAACGCGATCACGTACCGGCCGCTCAGCGATCCCATTGGCTGATGTCCGGCAGGCGACAGGTCGACAATCGACAAGCGGCGGTGGCCCAAGCCGACTCGCTGCGCGGGATCCACCCAACAACCCGAGTCGTCCGGTCCGCGGTACTCAATCGCATCCGCCATGCGCCGCAGCACCGCCTCGTCTCCAAGCTGCCCATGCGCGGCCACTCCACCCAAGAAACCAGCGAATCCACACATCAGCGTCGCCCAGTCTTAGCTATGCGTTCATAGATGGACTCAAACCGCTCGCGGGCCCTGTCCATCGAGAACTGCGAACGTATTCTGGACATTGCTTTCTGGGCCTTTAGCTGCCGTGTATTGGGTGTCATCATCAACAATCGGCGCAGCCCGCCCGCCAGGGCGGCCACATCCTCAGCGGGCACGACTTCACCCGAGTCTGCCACTAGTAAAGCCGCATCTCCCACATTGGTCACGACGCACGGCAGTCCCATCGCCATAGCTTCTCCCACTACATTGGGGAAGCCTTCAGTGCGGGAAGAAAGACAAAACAGATCCATCGCAGCCAGACAGACCGACACATCGGGCCGCTCGCCCAACAAGACAAAACGCTCGGGACAGCCCGTCGCACTTATCCAAGTGGCCAGCAAGGCGTTACGTGTGTCCACGTCGCGGCCTATCATTAGAAATCGAGCCTCCTTGTGCTGCTGTGCTACCAACCCAGCCGCTTGCACAAAATATTCCTGCCCTTTGTCGGGATGGAAACGGCCCACCGAACCTATCACTGTGACATCTGCGCCGAAACCACACCGCTGCCTCAACGCATCTCGCTGCTCCGCCGTCGCGGCCAGAGCTCCAAAATCAAGGCCATTTGCCACGACCACCATGCGGGAGGCGTCGTAACCCGCCGCGATATGGGCCAAGCGTGAGGCATCGGCAGCACAGACAATGATCTGTGGCACGCTATATGAAAGCCGTGCACACAGCTTCATGACCAACCTAGTAGTCCGCGCCGCCCGCGCGTCGATCCGGGTAGTGCGTATTCCCCAGACTACGTTGTTCTTTCCAGCTAATCTTGCGGCTACTCCTCCCATAAGATCAGCATGGTACATCCACGTTTGGACAACATCGGGGTTAGCTCTGCGAATCAAACGTGCCAGCCTCCCTACAACTAGCGGAACATCAAGCAGCGAGCGCATACGCAACGCTTGGACCTCAACGCCAAGGTCCTGAAGTTGTTGGCCTACGATACCGACGTTGGTGAGAGAAACCACGGCATGCTCATAACTTGCGTTCGCGAGATGGGATTCCACCAAGCGTTTGAGCATAAGCTCCGCCCCGCCGACACTTAAGCCAGTAATCACATGGAGAACCTTCAAACTCGCCCGCCCGCCGTGGCAAACAGACGGTCCCAATGCGATAGGATCAAATCGAGAGCGTAGCGATCAACAACCGAGGCCCGTGCCCTCTCGCCAAGTTCACTTCGCAAAGAGTCAGAACACATCAGCCGCTCGAGTGCATCTCGCAGCCCGGCTTGATCGTCAACACCAACCAGAAGCGCGTCTGCGCCCTCCCGAGTGATCTCGCTTGGACCGCTCGGACAATCAGTCGAGATGCAGGCCAGCCCCACGCCCATCGCCTCGAGTAGAGTGTTCGGAAAACCCTCATAGCAAGAAGCCAATACAAACACGTCTGCTTCAGACATCACTCGCCAGGGCTCGCTGGTACGCCCTTTCAAAAAGACCCTGTCCTGCAGACCTAGCTCCGAGATGCGTAACCTGAGTGCGTCTCGCTCCGGCCCGTCACCATAAATTGCTAGATCCCAATCGGGATGCGCCTTTGCCAGTTGCGAAAAGACTTCAATAATCACGTGAACACGCTTTTCGCCCGACAGTCGACCCAGACTCAAGATCGTCCTTCGACTCTTGGACGATGCCCCCGCGTGCCAATGCAGCAGTTCCAGCGGCAAGGGGTTGGGCACCGCCACGACCTTCCCTAGTCCACCGTAGACTCGACGAATGCTGTTCGCGACGCCAAGGGTCTGCACGCTCACCACGTCGGCGTAACGATAAAGCAGGCCGCAAGCTGCCCTCCACACCCAGCCAATGGGCTGAACCCGTGGGTCGCTACGCTCACACACAATGCAGGGGACCCCGCTAAACGCGGTCGCTGCCAAAGCGGCAATGTTGACATTGGGGAGGAAAGAGATCACGACATCCGGCCTTTCGTCACGAATTAATTGACGAAGAGCCCTAAGTCGAGCTCCGTAGCGCTTACCAAGCCCTTTTGAACCTCCGACATAATCGGAAAGAAATATCAAGTGGACGGCGTCATCAAGTGGAAATGCGCATTCTCCACTTCCAGAGAAGGTCGCCACCAACGTCACTTCGTCCCCCCGCGCAGCCCATGCGCTACAAAGCGTTGTAGCCACCCGCTCGGCGCCCCCTGCTCCTAAAGAGCTCACCAATAAAACAATCTTCACCGCCTAGAAACCCGTTATCGTCGCCGCGCCTTCATTTGGAACCACTCCAGAGCCGCCCGTCTGTGGCAATGGAAATGATGCATCAGTTAGCGCGTCAGAACGTAGGAAAACAAATTCATTGCACCCCAAACCGCCAGCACAGGTTTTCAGTCGAAGCAAAACAAACCCTTTTCCCGCAAAGAAATCAAATATCTCCTCCGGCTTCGCAACCTCAAATGGGTATCCCCCAATCCAGTCCACTACATCATGCCACGCCGACATGCCGCGCTGTTCTTTGTAGCGGCGCCAGGATCTGAGCGGAGATCCGCGCACACTATCACGAATCACCGTTAGCATCCATTGCCTGATAGCGGTATACATCGCCAAAGGATGGCGGAGAACACGATTTCTGTTGTAGAGACGTTTCAAGGATTTCCAACGTAAACTGGCATTACCCTGATCGTTATAAATAGCAATGAATAGCCGACCGCCAATGTTAACCAGGGGCGCTATGTTGTTCAATGCCGCCCACATGGAACCAGTATGGTGCAAAACGCCCCAGCTGTAGACAATGTCGAATCCGC
Source organism: Caenimonas terrae (assembly GCF_042655405.1). NCBI lineage: Bacteria > Pseudomonadati > Pseudomonadota > Betaproteobacteria > Burkholderiales > Comamonadaceae > Caenimonas > Caenimonas terrae. The sequence continues at coordinate 1,214,028 of NZ_JBHSMF010000006.1, forward strand.
CAAGCCGGTCGAGGTATGCCCGATCCAAAGCGGACCCCTCTTCCACTGTCCAGTCCGAATTGTCCGGAAAATACCGCCGCCTTAACTCACGAGTACAAGCGACAGACTGCGGATCGAAATCAAACGAAAATACCCTCGCCCCCAAACGCCGCGCGGCCAAGCTGAATAATCCAGAACCGCTGCCAACATCTAAGAACATCTTTCCCGTCAAACTACTCAGCCCGAGCATTTCGGAAAGGGAGGCCTCGGCCCTTAGAATGCGCTCATCATCCAGAGTCTTTAAGAAATTGGCCCAGTTGGCACCAAATTCAAATCTTTCGCCAGTCTGAACTTCGGCCGAATGTGTCGTCATGTCAAAGCCATAAAATCGGTAGTAAGGTAATCACAGATCACGCAAAGGTCTACAGTAGGGATGTAAATTAAGCGCTCCGCGCCAAGGAAGATGAAAAATTCCTGGCCGCGCGCGCGACCCGAGACAAGACCAGCAAAATCACAAATGCCTGAATGGTCGAAATATAGGGACCAAACCATCCATTCATTATAAAGACGAGAAAGAAAATAAACGAACAAGCGAGAGCGTATGCATCTCCACCTATTTTCTTAACCAAGAACAAATTCAAAGACAGTAAAGCAATGCAGTAAACCACCAGCAAGGGAAACGAAAATGGATCCACCCAAAGCCAGCCAACCAGGCTTGGATGCGTGAACCATGATCCATACGGCGTCGGAAACATCGAAATCGTCAGATACTCGGAGAGCAGCGGCGACGAATAGAAAGATTCGCCCAACAATGATCTTTGCGGACCACCATCAAACAAGAATGATAAAAATGTGCCTTTTATATCTCCCAACCAAAATAGATCGAGATGATTGTAGATTGCAACAGGACTAGACAGATGTTGAAGCCTCATCAGAACAAAGTCGCCGACATCATGCAAGGAATCGAGAAAATGAATGTTGAGATAGGCGCTCTCGAATACTGTGGCGGCCAGCTCTGACCAAGGGGTGGAAAAGAGATAAGCCGGGGATGCGGACCGCACTAAGTTTCTTAACTCGTAGATGAACGGAGACAGCAATACTATAATTAGCAACGCTAACGACACTAACGTCCATTTTGACTTTTGAAACGCCGCCACCACTTCAAAGAAGATCAGGAATATAAAGCCACCCGACACTCCACGGACCGACGTACTTGCCAAATATAACAGCAAATTCGGATAGAAGAGTCTTGCCCCTCTGCCGAAGGCGTAGTACGTCAAGAACAAATAGTCCGGAACGAAGAGATATTGGAAATAGCTAGCGAACGACGCCTGCCCTTTCAGTTGGTCCAAGCCGACCTCACCGAAAGTCAAATACAAGAAAAAGATAATCTGAATAGCTGCCACAAACCAACCTAGGCTCATGACGTTCGAGGGAAACAGTTCGGCCTCGCGGAATTTACCCTTGAGGTTTCGGTACAAGAATACGGACGCAAGATAAAACAGGATCACTAAGAACAGGTTGATCAGGATGACAACCGCATCAGAGCGAAACCCCTCAAAATCGCCCCCCGTAAAAACGCCCGCATTAGCGAGCGAAGAGATTGCAGAATATATATTCGCGAAAATATACAACGCGATAACAGCGACCAACCCCTTGAATGCGGGATCATTTTCAAAATTGACAATTCTCCGCATCATATCAAGGCCCTCTCCGTGGATCTGAACCGCGCGCGAACTGTTCGATATGGGAGATTATGCTGATAGCGGTTTCTTTTGCGTCAAAATGTCGGAGCATATAATCTCGACCCTCGACACCAATCGAGTCACGGCGCGCGCAGTCGGCGACCAGAATTTCCAACCAATCGGATATTTCTTGCTCGTTAACGGCGTTACACATCGGTATTGCCTGCCCAAGAACTCTGACGAAAACATCGTTTCGAGCATTGCCAATGACAGGACGACCCATGAGCATTGAGTCGACGGCCCCCGCACCTAGCCAATGGCTGCCAAACTGGTCAAGGATAATATCCGACGCTGCATACCACTCAAGAATTTCAGCAAGTGACATTTCCTGATGCCAAGTAATCAAATGCGCTATGCCTAGAGCAGCTGCGAGCTCCTTTGCCTGGTTAACGTGAATTCCCTTTTCAACCAAGTGAACCTTGATTGCTATTCCCGTCTTTAGGTAAAACTGCGCCAGACCTCTCAGCATGACGTCGTTACCCTTGTTTTCCTGCTCGGTGTATCCAATGGGCAACGGGGATTTCCAGATGAACCGAGTTGGACTAAAGACGACAACCGAAGCGCCGGTCCTGGTTGAAGGTTGTCTGTAGGGAGTATTTTCCACGCTGAGCCCGCGGTTCTGCAGCCGGGCATACGTACCGCCCTTCATAATCTCCTGCAGCAGCAAATCACCGTTCGGATTTATTCCTTCAGGGTAGTAGTTCACCAAAGTGCACTTACGAATGCCTCGCCGTTGCAGGAATGCCCCAAGCATCTGCAATCCTTTCGCCGCGATACTTGCAACAGCACTTCCAGGATACCTGGATGCCATCACCTGCTTGTAGCTTGCAACTACATCCAGATCCGAACCCGCGAGAAGAGCTACGAACGCACCGCGGTGTTTGAGGTAGCTAGCCAGTTTCAGCCACTCACCACAAAGCACGACCCCATCCCAGCGGTCGGCGTTGAGAGTATCAACCAGCCTGCGCAGATTTCGCGGCCAAGTAAGATAATCACGCCCTCTCGGCTTCCAACCCAATTCAACAATCCAGTCCGGATACGGATATCCAATCTCCCGAAACAGAAACTCCGGCCTATGAAGGCGCTCATCCCGATTGGAATCTATATAAAATACAACCTCGTGGCCCATTTTCTTCATGTGCAAGGCGTACCTGAACGGCATACAGTTGGTGTTGCCTAAGAATGCGATCTTTGCCATTAGATGTGATCGAGTTAGTGCGCCGGATCCATGACTACGCTTTACGGCTTGAACGGCGTCTTCCGCACTTTACGTAGCAACGCTTGCCTCATTAGTGGGCTACCCAGTGCACCTGCACTGATCACGATGGCGCCGACACCCATAAGAGCAATGATGGCAGCGCCCCTTGTCTCAGGCCGGGGCAGGAAGATATAGAACGGGAGGATGGACAGCAAGCTGAATACGGCCACTTGGAAAATATCGCCCTTTAGCCACTGCCAATGGAGTCCCTTAAGAAATCGACGATGGACTAACGGCACCCAGATGAGAAACGAAAACGCGTTGACTGCGACCCACGTACAAGCCGCGCCAAACCCACCATAATGGGTGGTAGAAATTAACAAAGCGGGAATCAGTATAACGGCAAATAAAATATTACCGATCACATGCATTCTGAGCTCCCCCTTTGCATATTGCAAATAGTAAGGAAATGCAGCCAGGACCAATAGCCCGTTACCTATCGCGTAGAGTCTAAGAATGGGTGCCGCGTTGGTTGCGGCCGTCAGGTCGCCAGTCCATGCCCAAAGGACAGTTACCGAAAAGAATGCGAGGACAAAACAAGTGGGAATAGCGATAACGCTCACGATCTGAGTGGCGTGATGGTAAAGTTGATAAAGCTCTACCTCGCTCCGAGAGGCCTCAAGATTTGCCATCCGGGGCATCAGCGCATTACTCACCGGAATGCTGATTAGCATTACACCGCCGGCCGCCACGACTGCCAGTGTAAAGTAAGCATATTCCGCAAGGGGGAGTAGAGTTGATAGAAGGAGTTTATCTACCTGTGTAACCATCACCCAGATAGAGCTGGTGAATGCAATCGTGAGCGAGAATCTAAGAGTTCTCCGTAGCGGCCCCCATGGCCCATTACTTTGCTGAAGAATGTTTACATGCGGCATCAGCTGATAGGTTCTAGCCAAGAGCACGGCCAGTTCCACTGCCGCCAAAGCGAGCTGGTAACCAAAGAACAAGGTCGGGGTTGTGCCGACATAAATAAAGAACGGGATTACCAATATGAACCGGGCACTCGCGATGGTGCTGTTGAATCCGCTGAGCCAGACCAGCCGTTCAAAGCCTGTAATTGCGCCTCGGTAAAGACCGCACATCCAGCGTAGCGAAACAACCCCCGCCATAAGCATGACAGAATGTTGTACTTCCATGACCGGCAGCTTCTGGACTTTAAGCCAATGGGTAGCAATCAACTGCGAGCCTAGCAGCATTGCAGCACCCCCAACGATACCGACGGCCACAAAAACGAATTCAAGCGAACGCAGCAGGAGGCGCAAATCGGCCGCCTCGCCGGCGCCCCCTCCGTACCTGGCCGTCTCGCGGGCCATCGTTGGAGTAAGACCCATGTCTAATAGCTGAAACCAAGCTTGGGCCATCGCGAAAAACCCGACGAGGCCATACGCCTCCACGCCCATGTACCGAACGTACATGGGAACCATCGCGATTCCGATTAGCGTCGTGTAGATCTGACTAACATAACTAGCTAAAATGTTGTGTTTGATAGACATTATTGAGCGAAGGTCCACCTCACTCAGCGCGATGTTCGCGGATTCCAACCAATGCGAGTTCCATAAAATGGGACTTCTCGTTCTCGCCGACAGAAATGAAATCTAGGCGGCGATAAAAGTTAACGGCGGCGCTATTATTCTTGTATACCTCAAGTCTAAGACGAAGGAAGCCCAAGTTGGCGAGATAATCTATACCATTTCTTACTAGGCCGGTCGCCAGGCCGTCCTTCCGGCGACCTTTCGCAACACACAACATTGACATGTAGGCGGTCCACGTCACGCGGTCATTGCAATATAACGCGACAAACGCGGTCAGACGGCCGCTTTCCCGAATAGAGAAGATCGTACTATTTTTGACTATTTTCTCAGCGTAGATTGGAATCGATACCTGGGAAGATAGGCGCGGATAAAAGTCCGCGTCTACTTCCTCCAATAAACTTGAAATCTCTTCACTTGCCGCCACGGCCTAGGTCCTATAAAACTCATCAACCACGGAACAAATCACTTCCACGTCGACCGGGGTTATATCCTGGTGCACTGGGAAATTTAATATTTCTCTCGATAAATCATAAGACACCGGAAAGAGGTCTTCCTTAATCTCTTCAATGAGACGATAGTAAAGAGCCGTGACCGGGATGCCACGATTATTCAAGTGGAAATACAGCTTTTCTCGCATTCCGCCCTTTATCCGGACCGGGAAGCTATAGGGAACTTCACCTTCACCAAGCTCGTACATCACCTTGACTTCGTCGAGCACCGGCAAATATTTCAAATATGCTTTGAAATTATCAATTCTAGCGTTTGCGACTTCGGAGAAATTTGTCTTGATATACTGCCCCATGGAATCCAGCGAAATTCCATCTTCGCTCGGCAGTTGCGGGAGCCGGACACGATCAGAGTTGATCTTCAGAACGCCACCGGAGTCGGTTGCCATATATTTGTGCAACGAGTAGAAGCTGTATTCCCCGAAGCTTCCCAGCCCTCGGTCTAAAATTCCACGCTGCAGCGCATGAGCACAATCTTCGACCAACAGGACGCCATGCGCCGCACAAATCTTGCTGACATGATCCATGTCATTTCTACAAAACCCGAAATAGTGAATGACCAACACCACATCCAGATTTCCAGTCTGCAAGCAGCGGGCAAAGTCGTCAAGGTCAATCCGCAATTGGCCGTCAAGTTTGTAGAATGCGTAAGTTGACGCGGTCTCCGAAATAGGATCAAAGACCCCTGATCCTTCGCGGTCGGTAATTCCGATATACGAGGGCAGCAGAACCGATGGAGCCGTTGCGCCCTTGACGCCACGGAGTAAATGACCCCAAGCGGACCGTGCGTTTCTAGTGAATACCAAGTTCTTAGCGAAATTGGTTTTGCTCTCAGCCGCCTTTGTGATCATTCTCCTGGACCTCCTAGTGAACTGATCTATTGCTGAGCATTTATTGGCGCCAAGCTGGCGTCCTCGATCAACCTAAGGGTGCTCGCCGCATCGTTAAACATCATCACATCTATAATTGAAAGGCCGGCCTCGAACGCGGGCCGACCTTGCTCATAAGACGTCAAGTTGTTATGAACTATAGTCAATTTCACGCCCGACTCAGTGAACTTAGCTTGGTCGAACAAGTGACGCCCGCCAGAGGGATTTAGATACTCATCCGCTTTGAGTGACTTGCATATTTCCAGCGCCCACTCACCCGGATCCGATACCGTATCCAATACCAAACCCATTTCACTCAGAATCGATATGTCGATCGGCATTCCAAGGTATTTGCATGTCTCGATCAATATGTTCTGATTCAACTTGACGATACTGTCGGTGTCAACATCTAACGAATCTTCGACAACGCGCACTGTCTTACGGAAAAATGGCGCAGTTCTTTTGTAATGACCGAGCTGACTGATGAGCTTGTCTTTCCACGGCTCGTCGCGTCTGATCTCACAATCACAAATGAGCGTCGAGAGCGACTTCTTTTTTAGCGGCGCCGCCACATACTGCCAACCTTCACTTGGCTTTAGAACCCGGTTACGCTCAATCCAGCCATGTCGAATAAATTGGACCGTATCAAATAAGATAAACTTATCCGTATTTCGAATCAAGCTGTAATAGCCTAGATACGGAAAAAAATAGGGCTGCATTATTCCTAGCTTCATGCCCCGGCCTCGGAAATAACTCTAACAATGTTGCATACCTGCTGCAGAGTCAAGGCGGGGTAGATTGGTAGGCATAATATCTTCCTTGCCGCGTCGGTCGCAACCGGTAAATTTTCCGGGCGTGCCGATAATACTCCGCGATACATCGGGAAATCGGAAATCAATGGGTAAAAATAGCGGCGCCCGTATATTCCGTGCTCTTTCAACCTCGCATAGAGAGCGTCGCGGCTCAGTGGGAACTCCGGCTGAACCAGGATCGGGAAATATGCGTGATTGGGCACGGATTCTCCACCGCCCGTCAGGCAGCGGATGCCCTTCACAGTCGCCAACTGTTCCCGATAAGCGGCATCAACTTCTGCACGGCGGCTTAACGCTTCGTCGATATGCTTGAGTTGGAGCAGTCCGAAAGCCGCGTTGATTTCGCTCATCTTGCCATTGATGCCGGGAGAAACGACCGTCAATTCATCGACAAATCCGAAGTTCTTCAACTGGTCGATCCGCCTTTTTTCCTCAAGGTCAGGACAAACAATTGCACCACCTTCGAAAGTGTTGAATACCTTCGTCGCGTGGAAACTGAGGACTGATAAGTCACCATGATTGAGTACAGACCCTCGGTCATCCTTCACGCCGAAGGCATGGGCGGCGTCGTAGATCACCTTCAATCCGTGTTTGTCGGCGATTTTCCGAATTCCATCGACGTCACATCGATGGCCGTAACAATGCACAGGCATAATTGCGGTAGTTTCAGAAGTGATAGCCGCCTCAATCCGGGCTGGATCCAGGTTCAACGTAACAGGATCGACGTCGACAAACACTGGTCTTATCCCATTCCATAAGAGCGAATGGGCAGTGGCTACAAACGAATACGGGGTGGTGATTACTTCGCCAGTAATGCCAAGTGCTTGGAGCGCCGTCACCAAGGCGATGGTGCCATTCGTAAACAGCGAAATGTGCTCTACACCCAAGTAGTCGCAAAGTGCCTGTTCCAGCTGTTGATGAAACGGGCCGCCATTAGTAAGTATTTTGTTGGCCCAAATTTCCTCAAGGAAAGGGATAAATTCTTCCAGTGGCGGTAAATGAGGCTGTGTGACGAATATACTTTGGTTCATAGTGTGACCCGCTCTCTTCGCTGGGCTCAATTCAAGCGCGTCGCGCAGGCTTCGTCCGTTCGCTTCTAAAGGTTTTTCGAAAGATACCAAGGCATGGCTAGAGCCAGCCCCGCATCCAAACGATGTGTAGGAGCGTAGCCAAGGAGCTTCTCCGCTTTCCCGATGTCCGCAAGGCTGTGACGCACGTCGCCCGGGCGGAACTCCCGGTTCACGACCTTAGCATCTTCCAAATGCCCATAACGAGGAAGTAGACTGAGGCGAAGCTGCGAATAAAGTTCATTCAAGGTGGTCCGACATCCCAGCGCAACATTGTAAATTTGATTAACAGCCGCGGAATTCGACGTGGTCGCAGCTAAAAGATTGGCCTGTACCACGTTTGCAACAAAGCAGAAATCCCGACTGGTTTCTCCGTCGCCATTTACGTAGACCGGTTCGTCCCTAATCATGCTGGCAATCCACTTCGGAATGACGGCCGCATACGCCCCGTCGGGATCCTGACGGGGGCCGAATACGTTGAAATAGCGGAGGCCGATACTTTCCAAATGGTAGGTTCTAGCAAAAACGTCCGCGTACAGCTCATTCACGAATTTCGTAACGGCGTATGGCGATAACGGCTTGCCTATTACCGCCTCCACTTTCGGCAGGCTGGGGGAGTCACCGTAAGTGCTGCTACTGGCGGCGTAAACGAACCGTTTAACCTTGGCATCTCTCGCTGCCACGAGCATGTTCAAGAAACCCGTGACATTGACTCCATTTGTCGTGATAGGGTCCTCGACGCTGCGCGGTACGCTACCGAGCGCCGCTTGATGAAGTACGTAGTCAACCCCTTGGCATACCCTATGACAGTCCTGAAGTTCGCGGATATCACCTTCGATGAACTGGAAATTCTCCCAAGCCTCAGAGGACACAAGGCTTTGCACTTCGTCCAGATTACGCCGATGACCGGTGGCGAAATTATCCAACCCGACCACGCGTTGATTTAGATTTAGAAGGCTTTCAAGTAGATTACTGCCGATAAATCCCGCCACCCCGGTGATGAGCCAAACGTGGCGGCGCACCGTCAAACCGGACTGAAGTTGTTCGTATGCCGACATATATTCCTAAAGGCGCCACAAGCGCATCCCCATCTCTGTAATGGCTGATGTCGAATAGGCGGACTTTATGTCAATAAACACGCCTCCTGCTTTAAGGGGGCCCAGTAAATCCTGCACGGGCCGCTCAATAAATTCAGCGTGGGAAACAGCGGCAATCATGGCATCGGCACCATAGGGCAATTGCCCCCATTCGCTTAAATTAATTCCATATTCATGGCGCGCTTCGCGTGGATCAACCAATGGGTCGTAGACAGATACAACGCATCCGAATTCTCGCAACTCCGTGACCAGATCCGCGACCTTGCTATTTCTCAGATCCGAGCAATTTTCTTTGAAGGCCAAACCCAGCACGATTACTTGGGCGCCCTTGATCGACGCGCCGTTAATGATCATTTGCTTGATTGTTTGCTGCGCTATGTACGCGGCCATGCCGTCATTGATGCGGCGCCCGGCCAGAATGACCTGGGGATGGTAGCCAAGCATGTCCGCTTTATAGGTCAGGTAATATGGATCCACACCGATGCAGTGGCCGCCCACTAACCCAGGTCGAAACGGGAGAAAGTTCCACTTCGTACCTGCGGCCTTAAGCACCTCCGTCGTGTCGATGCCTACCCGGTCGAAAATGATGGCAAGTTCGTTCATCAGTGCGATGTTGAGATCGCGCTGGGTATTTTCGATCACTTTTGCCGCTTCTGCCACCTTGATACTGCTGGCCTTGTATACGCCCGCAGTAATTATTGCCCCGTACAAATCCGCTATCTTCTCCAACGTCGACGGCGTGTCTCCGGAGACTACCTTGATGATCTTTGTAAGCGTGCGCTCCTTGTCACCGGGATTGATGCGCTCGGGGCTATAGCCAACCCAAAAGTCCTCTTTCCACTTTAAGCCCGAAAATTTTTCCAAGATGGGAATGCATACTTCTTCGGTAGCCCCGGGGTATACCGTTGATTCGTAAACCACGGTAGTGCCGCGCTTCATATTTCTGCCGACGGTCTCACTGCTTTTTTCCAGAGGACCGAAGTCCGGTTGGTGCGCCAAATTGACTGGTGTTGGCACCGCAATGATGATGAAGTCCGCAGTATTTAACACGGCTCCATCGGTGTGGTATTGCAGCTGCGAAGCCGCTTGGAAATCTTCACTTTTGACTTCACCGGCCGGGTCCATTTGACGTCGGTATGAGGCCACTTTTTCAAGCGAAAGATCCACGCCTGCCGTTGGCATTTGCTTGCCGAATTCAATCGCCAGCGGCAAACCGACGTAACCTAGGCCAACAATACCAACGGTGGGGAGTGGGCCCGAAACAAAATTAATCATTTTAATTAAGGGAATTTGATTGCTAGACAAGCGCCGGGCGCTCGGATGGGCCTTCCGGGTGCTTCACCGAGGCTGCCCATATGACTACTGGGGATTGCTGTTAAGGGCGAGCCCGTGTTCGCCACGAGAACCAAGCACTCGATAAATCGTTCCACCGATGGGCTGTTCGGGGGTCGTTACGCCCATTGCGGGCCACCCGGCGGACGAGAGAAACAATCAACCCACTCAACAAGCCCAACGCCATCGACAAAAAGACAATCGGCGTGCGCCGGGGCTTGCTTTTTCGCTCGGGCGGCGCCGCGACGTCGACTTGTTGCACCAGAGGCGCGTCTCTGGCTTCATCGGCCTTTGCCATCTGAAACTGTTGAAGCATGGCCGAATATATTGCCTCTTGGTACTTCAACTCTCGAAAAATGCGGACGTTCGCGAGAGCTTGCGCGCTGTCGCCCGCACCCCTAGCGGGAGAGTCTATTCCTCCGCCTTCGATTTTGCTGAGTTGTGCCCGCAAACTTCCCAACTCAGAAAGAAGCCGCTTCAGGTCTGGGTTTTCGGGCCCGGCGAATGGGCGTGTGGCCTGCAACTGTACTTCCCGAGCAACAATCTCGCCGCGGACTTGAGCGGCTGCTCCTATTATCGATTGCGTCTGGGAATCGAGGCTGATAAGGCCTGATTTATCTTGCGCCCGCTTCACCGCTAGCTCCGCGCGGACGTAGTCCGCCTTTGCCTTTTCCATCTGCTGCTCGAAGAACAGGCGCCGTTGCTGGGCCTCCGTGACTGCGATGCGCGTCATTAACCGGCGCAATTCTTCCGCGTAGGCGTTGGCAAGCTGTGCGGAAAAAACTGGATCTCGATCACTCGCCTCGACCGAGATCAACGTGGACTTGCGATCCGCACTGATTACAGAATTGTTATTCAATGCCCTTCGGGTATCGTCCAAGGTGCTGGCCTTATAGCGCTCCTTCAATTTGAAGCGTTCAATCAGAGCGTTGGCGACGGAGTCGGTCCTGAGGAGTCCGACATAGAGCTCTTCTGGCGCCTTCACAGTCCCGGCCACGCCGGCCGTGGCTGCCAGCGCACCTAGCGACGCCAGCACCGCTGATGACCCGCCCTGGTTCTGTTGCGGAGGCAGCAACGTCGTCTTTGCTGTGTAGATCGGCGGCAGAAGCAGAGCAATTGTCAACCCGACACCGACGCCAACGAAAGCGAACAGCCCGATCGTCTTTTTTTCTTCGCCGATTGCGGTCAGAATTTCAAGCACGCTGATTTCGGATCCTTGCGCGCCCTGGTCCGGACGCCGGCCCTCCGCGAGATGTGGCTCGGTCATGCTCGCCTCAGTTCCGCAGCACTTTGAGGCCAGCCGCCCCGAGGCCGAATTGGTAGAAGATCGAGGTCCAGTCCTTTGCACCTTCGATGAAGCGCGCATAGGCGCTGCGCTTGTCGAACTTTTCCGGGACGAAGATCGAATCGCCAGGGTTCAGCCGTTTGTCGAGCACGTCGCCGGACCAACTGGCAAACCAACCCCGGCTGATGCTCTGCCCGCTCTCGACGCTGCCGTCGGCCCGGATCAGCGCGACATTGTCCAGGTCTGCATCCCGGGTCGGGCCAGCGCGTTCCAGGTAATCGCGCACGCTGAAGTTGAAGCGGTGCAGAAAAGACGTCTCGGCCTGCACGGCGCCGAACACGCCAATGAAGCTTGGAATATTGGGCACCGTGATCTGGTCGCCGTCTTCCAGCACAACCGGCGGCAGGATATTGGTCTTGGGGTCAAGTTCCAGCGCAATGCGACCGCTGGCGCGCAGGCTCTGCAATTTCGTGATGATGGTCCGTTGCGTTGCCAGATTGGCCTGCAGGAAATCCGTCTTTTCGCGGGTACCTGCACTCTGCACCGCTTCGATCGCCTGCGAGTTCACATCTGCTTCCATTCGACGCACCGCCAGGTCCAGGTTCTTCTGCTGCTGTAGCCGGGTGGACTCTCGCGTGAACACGGTTCCATACGGGAAGGCATTGTGAGTGAAGCCGCCAGCTCGATGGATCACTTGTTCCAGCGTTTCACCCGCGGTGAGCTGATAGACACCTGGAGTCTGAACTTCACCGCCCAGGCGTACGTACTGCGTGCGCTTTTCCACCGGCACCGGGAGATCGCTGACGCCGAACACCGTGACAACATCCCCAGGAAGCAGCTCGATGTTGCTGGCCGGGTCTTTCTCGATCACGGCGCGCCCCAGGTTGAAGGGGATGAGCTGGGAGCGGACCTGGCCGCGGTCGAGTCGCTCCACCACTGCGTAATCCCAATTGATCTCTTCCAGCAGGTTCTTCACTTCGTTCTGCACCCGTGAGTCGGAAACGCGGCGACCGGACTCGAACTGCACCAGCATGTTGCGCCGCACGTAGTAGTCGGGCGCGATCAGCGCCTCACGCTCAGGGATCAGGTCCGAGACGCGCATGCCAGGCTTGTATGGGTACCGCAGTGGCGCCGCCACGTTGCCGCGCAAGGTCACGGCATTGGCGAACTCGGGGCTGATCTTGAACAGGGTAACGACGTCACCGTCCCGGACGGCGCTTTGAAGGCCCTTGGCATCCAGCGCACGCTCTTCCACCTGGCGGGGCGCCCGGCTGCGTGTCGGATCGATGCGTTCCACCAGCACCTTGTGCGGCGTCGTCAGGGACAGCGTCCCACCGCCGTATGAGAGCACCTTGCCCAGCGGCTCTTCAGGCGAGGCCAGTTCGTAGATGGCAGGGGTGTCCAGCGCCCCGGTCAACGCGACCCGCGGTCCCGCTGGCGGTATCACGATGACATCCCCGGGCAGCAACCTGGCGTCGGCCGACTTGTCGCCTTCGTTGATGAATTTGTACAGGTCGATCGTGGACACGGTCCGGCCGTCACGCTTGAGCTGAATACTACGCATGCTGCCGTTCGCTGCGGGGCCGCCGCTCTCAAACAGGGCGCCAATCAGCGTCGACAAACTGGACACGGTGTATGCGCCAGGCCGGCGCGCCTGCCCCACCACGAACACCTGGATCGAGCGCAACTGGCCCAGCGTGGCGCTCAGCTGGAAGCTGTTGTACACCCGACTGATCTGGCCCTTGAGCACCGATTCGAGCTGGGAGGCCCGTACGCCGGCGACATTGACGGTTCCGACCCGAGGGATGCTGATCTGGCCGTTTCGGTCCACCATCAGCCGCATGTCCCCGTCAATCGAACCCCAGAGCTTGAGCTGTACTTCATCGCCTGGGCCCAGGACGTAATCGGCGGACACCGGGACGTTCTTCAGGGACTGGAAGTCAGGGCCGGAAAACAAGTCATAGCCATAAAGCGGCAGGGTGCGCCCCGTCGTTTCGGCGACGAAGCGTTGAAATTCCGTGACTGCCAAGGGCGTCACGTCGCGCGCTGTGGAACGCGCACCGCCGGAAGTGTCGGCGGGGACCTCTCCGGAGGCGTCGCCCGCTGAGCGCGCCACGACAGGCCCATTCAGCTTTGCAGATGAGAGCGGCGCCGGGGAAAGCAGGGGAATCGTTGTCGCCGAGCCGCCCGGCGACGTTGCGCCAGTCGGCCCCGGGGACGGTGCGAGAGGAACCGCGACCGGCGGACTTAGGGCGGTTGTCGCACTCGTCCCCGCAGCACCGCCTAAGGTCTGGGCATGAAGTCCCAACGACGCGGAGAGCGCCAGCAAAAAAATGAGCCGTCCGCCGCGCCGCAACCCACACACCGACATACTGCTGTTCATCACTGGATTTTTCGCGTCAGAATTTTGATTGGACGCATCTTACCCGACGCCCCATCCAGCGGTCGAAGTCAACAATTGGCGTAGGCGCTCATTCGGATCAACGCTTGCCAACTAGGAAATCGTCCAGTGACTTGCCGGCACCCAATAACTCGACCACCCAATTGGGCTTACGGCCCCGGCCTCCGGACCATGTTTCGCCATTCGGCCCGCGGTACTTTATAGCGGTTGTCTTCGAACCGGCAGAGGGGGTTTTCCGTCGCACCCCACCGCCCAAACCGATGTCGGCGCCGGTCAGTCCATAGGCCCTGATCTTTTCCTTGATGTCGGAAATGACATCATTCAATTCCTTCGCCCTGACCTCTTCCGCCTCGGCCATCAATTTTTCGGCTTTTGCCTTGAGTTCCAGATAAGTAGCCATTGAAAAGTCCTCATCGTTATTGATGACGGAAGAATAGCGCAAAAAAACGCCAATTCAAAGGCTGCCGGCAATTCGGCGGGCATAAAGACAGCGAGTGCAGGTTCGCCTGACAACATCTTTCAACTTGCCCAGGCCTTTGATCGGGAGCATTCTTTGCTTGTCGGCCTTGCCGCATCAAGGAGTGATCATGTGCACTAGACACTGGTCCCGCGTCGTTCTGATGGCCCTTGTCGCATGCGCGAATTGGGGTCACGCAATTGCCGCGTCACCTCCACCCCCGGCCGTCCAGATCGACGCCCTCAACAGAGCCAACGCGGCGGTTGTCGGCATTCAGGTGGTGGCGGCGGATGGCGCGCGATCGGCCGAGACCCTGGGCAAACAGCGGACGGGTTCCGGCGTTGTGATCGGCGCTGACGGCCTGATCCTGACCATCGGCTATCTCGTGCTGGAGGCGCAGACCATCGAGGTGGTGACCCAGGACAACCGGACGCTCCCGGCCGGCCCGGTGGCCTACGACCTGGCGACCGGCTTCGGGCTGGTCCGCTCCCTGCTGCCGCTACGCGGCATCGCACCTGTGCCGCTCGGCAGCCACAAGGAATTGAACACGGGCGACATGGTGATGGCGGCCATCGGCGGTGCCGATGCTGACGTCGCGATGACGCAGCTGGTAGGCAAGCGGCCCTTCTCCGGCTACTGGGAGTACCACATCGACACGGCGCTATTCACCAGTCCGCCGATCGACAACCACAGTGGCGCGGCGCTGTTCAACCAGCGCGGCGAACTGGTCGGGATCGGTAGCCTGTTCGTCAGTGACGTGACGGGCGAGAACGCCCGCGTGCCGGGCAACATGTTCGTGCCGGTGGACCTGCTCAAGCCAATTCTGGCCGAGATGCAGCAGACCGGCACCAGCCGGCAGAGCCACCGCCCCTGGCTCGGGGTGACTTCCAGCGAGCAGGGCGGCCGGGTCAATGTTGTCCGCGTGACGAGGGAAAGCCCGGCGGACGAAGCCGGCCTCGAAGCCGGCGACGTGGTGCTTGCCGTCGATGACGCCAAAGTGGCCACACTGGAAGAGTTCTACCGCAGGCTCTGGGCGCGCCCCCATCCCGACGACGAGGTGAGGTTGACGGTGCTGCAAGGCGCAAATATCAAGACCCTGACGATCCGCCCCATCGACCGCATGACGACGATGATCAAGCCGGCGGGGATTTGATGCCCGACCTGTTGGCGAGCCGCGCAAGAACCTCACGTCCCACCGGCACACCCACACGCCTATTCCAGCAGTCAACGCCTAAATCAACGCGCATACGATTGCGGTAAGCGCAGGTCGCGAGGACCACGTCAATCTAGCAATAGAAAAAGAGCGCGAGCCCCGCATCGCGAAGGGCCGAAGCCGGTCATTCGGATGTCATCGAAACCTGATAGCCGGACTGCCTGAGAAGCGCGTGCTGTCGCGCGAGGTCAAGGTCGTGCGACACCATTTCCTCGATCATCTCGTCGACGGTGACGTGGGGGACCCAGCCCAGCTTCTCCCGCGCCTTGGTTGCGTCGCCCAGCAGCGTGGAGACTTCCGCCGGCCTGAAATAGCGGGGATCAACCCGCACGATGACATCCCCAACTTTCACTCCGGGCGCTGAATCTCCCGTTACCGCTGCCACGGTTCCGATTTCGTCGACGCCCTCGCCGGTAAATCGCAACTGAATGCCGAGCCGCACGGCGCTGCGATCGACGAAGTCCCGTACGCTGATCTGCTTGCCGGTGGCAATGACGAAGTCTTCCGCCTGCTCCTGCTGCAGCATGAGCCACTGCATCCTCACGTAGTCCCGCGCATGGCCCCAATCGCGCAGCGAGTCCATGTTGCCCATGAACAGGCAGCGGTCCAGGCCTTGTGCGATATTCGCCAATCCGCGCGTGACCTTGCGGGTGACAAAGGTCTCACCACGGCGCGCGCTCTCATGATTGAACAGGATGCCGTTGCATGCATACATGTTGTATGCCTCACGGTAGTTGACCGTGATCCAGTATGCGTACATCTTTGCGGCGGCATAGGGACTGCGGGGATAGAAGGGAGTCGTCTCCTTCTGCGGCACTTCCTGCACCAGGCCGAACAGTTCTGAGGTGGACGCCTGGTAAAAGCGCGTCTTCTGTTCCAGACCGAGGATGCGGATCGCCTCCAGCAGCCGCAATGTGCCCAGGCCGTCGACGTCGGCTGTGTACTCGGGTGACTCGAAGCTCACGGCGACGTGGCTTTGGGCTCCCAGGTTGTAGATTTCATCGGGCTGGGTCTGCTGCACGATGCGGATCAGATTGGTGCTGTCCGTCAAGTCACCGTAGTGAAGGACGAAGTTCCGGTGGTCGACGTGCGGGTCCTGATAGATGTGATCCACGCGCGCCGTGTTGAACGAACTGGCGCGACGCTTGATTCCATGGACCACATAGCCCTTGGCCAACAGAAACTCCGCCAGATAGGAGCCGTCCTGGCCGGTGACGCCTGTGATCAGTGCGACCTTCTGCGAGTTGTTGGACATGGCATGCATGGCTTTGTTGGTTTCTGTCATGCTTTCACCTTGATGCCGCCAATCGGCACGATCCGCCCGTAGGCATCGTCGAAACGCACGATGTCGTCCTCACCGAGGTAGCTTCCAGATTGGACTTCGATCATCTCCAATTGCGTCTTGCCGGGGTTATGGAGCCTGTGAATCTCGCCCAGCGGGATATAGGTGGATTGGTCCTCGGTCAACAGAAATGTCGCATCGCCCCGCGTCACTTCGGCGGTGCCCTTCACCACTACCCAGTGCTCGGCCCGGTGATGGTGCTTTTGCAGGCTGAGCGAGGCTCCGGGTTTGACCGAGATCAGCTTGACCTGGAACCGGTCGCCGGCCTCGATGCTGTCGTACCAGCCCCAGGGACGCGCAACCTTGCGGTGGCTCAGGGCTTGGGGCCTCTTGCGCGCCTCGAGCTGCGCCACGACGTTCTTCACCTGCTCCACCGCCGAGCTGGCAGCGACCAACAACGCATCGGGCGTATCGATGATCACCAGATCTTGCGTTCCTAGAGCCACGACCGGGCGGGTGGGAGCGTGAATGAACGTATTTCGGGAGCTGACAGCGAAACCGTCACCATCGATCCGATTCTGGTTTTCGTCCGGGGGCGTCAGTTCGGCGACCGCGTTCCAGCTGCCAACGTCGCTCCATTGCCCATTGAACGGCAGGACCGAGACCTTGCTGTGCCGCTCCATCACCGCGTAATCGATGCTTTCGGAACGACAGGCCTCAAAGGCCTTGGATTGCGGGCGCACGAAGACGCCGTCGCGCCCGGGGTTGGTCATGGCCAGTCGGCATTGCGCGAGGATGTCGCTTGCGTGAAGTCCGAGTGCGCTGACCAACGTCGCAGCTGTGCAAAGGAAGATGCCCGCGTTCCAGAGAACTTGCCCCTGCAACAGCAACTCCTGCGCACTGGCCAGGTCCGGCTTCTCGATGAATCGGGCGACGTCGAAACTGCCATCCTGGTTCTTCGGCCCGCGCTCGATGTAGCCATAGGCCGTGCTCGGAAACGTCGGGCTCACACCAAAGGTGACGATGGCGCCAGCGCGCGCAGCGGGGGCCCCATCCAGCACCATGGCGCAAAAGGCGGTGGAGTCAGGGATATGGTGATCCGCCGGACAGAACAAGAGCAGATGGTCAGGCGACGACACCTGCAGTGCGGCAAGCGCCATCGCTGCCGCAGTATTGCGCGCCGCAGGCTCCAGCAGCACTTCGCCCTTGACGCCAGCGGCGTCCATTGCCTCGGCGATCAGGAATCTGTGCTCTTCCGAACCGACGCAGAGCACTTCGCGCTTTGGCTGATTCGCAAGGTCTGCCACTCTTTCCAGAGTCAGTTGCAGGAGGCTCTTCCCGCCAATCAACGGTACGAACTGCTTGGGAAACGCCCGACGGGACAACGGCCAGAGCCGGGTTCCGGCGCCCCCACAGAGAATGACTGGCAGGATCATCACGGTGTTATTGGCGAGAGAGGAAGTCGCTGTAGGTTCGCCGGAGCCCGGCTTCCAGGTCCACTGTTGGCTGCCAACCCAGGCTCCTGAGACGCGAACTGTCCATCAGTTTCTGGGGGGTTCCATCCGGCCTGGACGGATCGAAGGTGATCTCGCCGGCAAACTCGGTCACACGCGCGATGACCATTGCCAGTTCCGCAATCGAAATGTCTGAGCCGAACCCCACGTTGATATGGCTGAGCTGGGGTTCAGTATGTTCCTCGATGGCTTTCCTGTCGAGGCTCATCACGTGCATGCATGCAGCAGCGAGATCGTCGACGAATAGAAATTCGCGCCTCGGCTGACCCGTCCCCCAGATGCTGACAACGGGCTGCCCCGTGACCTTCGCCTCATGAAAACGCCGCAGCAAGGCAGGGATGACGTGACTGTACTCGGGGTGATAGTTGTCTCCGGGACCATACAGATTGGTCGGCATCAGCGACCGATAGTCGCGACCGTACTGTCGGTTGTAGCTCTCACAGAGCTTGATCCCCGCGATTTTCGCAATTGCGTAGGGTTCATTGGTCGCCTCGAGCTTCCCGGAGAGCAGCGCCCCTTCGGAAATCGGCTGTATGGCATCACGCGGGTAAATACAGCTGCTGCCGAGCGCCAACAGGCGGTCAACACCATTGGTGTGCGCCGCATGAATGACATTTGCCTGGATCATCAGGTTTTGATAAATGAATTGCGCCGGCAGGACGTTGTTGGCGTGAATGCCGCCGACCTTTGCGGCCGCGAGGTAAACCTGATCGATCTTGTTGGTGGCAAAAAACGCGTCGACATCACGTTGGTTCGTCAAATCCAATTCGCTATGGGTCCGCGTCAGAATCAACTCGTTTCCGGCCCGCTTTAACGCCCGGACGATCGAACTCCCAACCATGCCTTGATGACCCGCCACAAAAATAACCGGAAGTTCCGACATCGATTCAAGTCCTGTGTTGGACGGATATTACCTGCACTTCGCTTACCGACATGATGGTGTCCGCCGGCTCGCTGCGCTAGGAAGTCGGACGCGGGTGCGTTAACGCACTCGTTGACCACTTGGGTTCGCCGCTGTCAGCTCGGCGGCGCTAGCTCGGATTTGACCATCTTGGCGCTCCGCTGCGGCAGCCGGGTCAATGCCGCGTTGGGGGCACGCCGTCATCGTTCGCCTGGCGCGCGATGGCACCGTCAACGCCGCGCTATGTGGGTGACTCATCCCCTCTTGCCACGCATCACCGACAGGACAACTTTCGGAACATCGGCAGCCCCGTCGCCACGAATTCTCCGGAACGCAAAACTGTCGCAGCAGAATTGCAGTAACCGGAGCCAGCGAACCCGTCCCATCAGGCCCGTGCGCCATAAGAGCCGCAAAACTGCTGCTCTATTCGCCAGGGAAAGCGACTCGCCCGCACGTCCCCTCAAGTCGAGCCGCTGATTCCGCGCCCAGCCCTTCTGCATGAATTCCGAGTCAATTGCTCCAATCTGCACGTCAAAAGGAATGCCATAAACCGTGCCGTCGACCAGCGCGCGCTCGATTCGATCCAAGACTTGCTTGGGGTCATGGACTTCAGATATCAGACGATGCAGCGGATCGAGCCCGTCCCCCGACAGGTTCCGAGCCCGCCGGACGAGTTCATCCACGCTTGTGCTCCGCATCGCGTCCGCCGGCGAATATCCCATGATGGGATTGGTCAATCCAAGGCATTCCTTTCCCGCCAGTGCCGCTTCAGGAAACGCCGATCCACCAGACACAGGTGCACTGTCGAGATAACAGAAGCAGCCCGCCAGGTACTGGACGTAGACATCCCTGCTGACTTCGCCCTCCATCTGGAGCAACCCGACCCTCGCAAGCTCCTTCAATTCGTTCGAGGCGTCGGGCGGTAGCTTCCCTGGACCGACGATCAGGCACTTCCTGTTTGTCGCAGCGATCAGATTCACTAGCAACGACGCAAACACGCCGCCTTCCCGAAAATCGTACTTGTAGGCAGGCCCCGAAGACAATATGTATTCGTCGGCTCCGCTCTTCGCGGGAGCTGCAGGTGCGTCAAGTGGTATGCCCGCAAATGACCAGTGATGGGCCGGCCGGTATTTTTTCGATATCGCCCGTCCGTAAATGCTTACCTCAAGGACAACGTCGCAAGCGGTGTGGCCGAAGGTAAATACATGGTCGGCATGGTTGTAAAGTCCGACTCTGGTGCCTGCCTGTCGCGCCAGCCGCGCCGCAAGTACTGCGGAGATGTCGTCCGGGTGGATATGCAAAACAGCCGACGTATAGGCGCCAATGAGCCGACCCAACTCTGCGATTGCTGTCACGCCAGTCGCCCGAACGAACGTCACGACCGCGCCGTGCTGTCGCAATCGGTCGGCGATGACACCGGGGAGCAAACCGGTGACGACCACGTCCTGACCCAAAACGCCTGCTCCCGCCGCAACCAGCCTTTCAACGACGCGCGTATGTCCCCCACTCAGATACCCTTCGCTCAGGACGTGGATCAGTCTCCCATTCTTCTCTGATCGCGCCACCTGTAATTCGCGGCTATTGATCTTTTCGAACAATGCATCTTCGATTTCCTCTGCGCTGTAAATTCCCACGAAGTTGTGCCACGCCAGGTTTCCGTATAAGGCAGCCATTCCCAGGGCGTTTTCGAGCGCAGACGTCAGGATCTTCTTCTTCAGTTCAGCCATCAGAAGTAGTGTGGGTGCTTGGATCATGGCCATGCGTCGCTCGAACGATGTCTCCAGAAATGAAAAGGACAAGCTTTCCCGATCGAACTAGGTGCACCCGAATTCATGCTGTCAATTCGCAGCTCGCCGATGACGCAGGAGCAACCGCCAAAGGTTAGAAAAAGTTCGCATCGCAACGCACGATCATGCCTTGCCGGTGTCGGCCCGAAACGGGGTCATCCAGGCGCCCGACTTGACTGTCAAGATCGCAAGCCAAAGAATCGAGAGCAGAAGCACCATCCCGGCGGCCACCAACCTGACAAGAGGGGTCCACAGGGAGTGACTATCTATCCAATACCTTCCCAGTAGCACTATTGCGGCGGAGAGAGCCAACGGCATCAGCACACATCGAAAGAGCCATCGAGACGCCAGGCCTTTGAGCCACCGCCGGTGCGTGAGCCAAGCACCGCTGAAGAGATAAATGACGTTGATCAGAAGCCAGGCTGTCGCTCCCCCTTTTGCTCCAAAGTTTGCAGTAAGGACAACTGTCGCTGGCACCATCAGAACGGCAAGGCCCGACACCAAGAACAGCGGCAGCTTGACCGAGCCGTAGGCGATCTGAAGTGCATATGGAAAGTGCATCACGCCGTTCAATGCCGAACCGATTACAAGCAAAGAGGCGATCGGCGCAACGCTTACAGCCAACTCCGGATTGTCCGTCCATACCCGCAACAGATCCTCGGCGAAAACCGCAATCGTCAGCGCGACAGGCAGCAAGACGGCGCAAAAAAGCTGGGTCTCCTGAAGATAGGATCTTCCCAGGGCGTGCATGTCGCCCCGCGCAATCATGTTCGTATAACGCGGGAAAATTGTGTTGAAGACCGGAAGAATCACGATCGCAAGCGCGGCGGCGACAACGCCCGCCAGGACGTAGCGGCCGAAATCCTGCAGGGTCAGCATCCGACTCAGGAGAACTTTGTCCAGTTGTGTCAACACGATCGAGGCCATCGCCACGCCGCTCATTCCGAAAGAGAAGTTCCTGATCCTTTTCAGTTGGCCAATGTCAAATTGCGTGTTGGAGTCTCGGCCGATGACGCGCCATGCAGCGCTGCGCATGACCGTGACATGCAAGAGAGCGACTGCCGCTTGCCAGACGAAGAAGGCTTCAACGGTCGGTGAGACGAAGGCAAGGATCGCCACCGCGCCGACGCTGCCGAGCGTCACCATGACCAGACTGACGGCAGCAAGGACGGTCAGGCGCTGCATTCCGACCAAAGCAGCCTGGTAGACGGACACCGGCCAGCGGCAGGCAATGACCAGTCCCATGAGCGCCACGGCAGTCTTCAAGGTCTCGGTAGTGAGGCCACCGGCCTTCAACCACCCGTTTGCGATGATTGACGACGCCCCGGCAATCGTGATGCCAAGGACCACTGCGACGGCCCAATACACGTAGGCCAAGGAATGCAGCAACCGTCGCGACTGATCCATTTCTCCTGTCGCCGACGTCCGCGCCAACTCCCTTGTCATGGTCGGAGCGAGGCCCATGTCGAGCAGCAAGAGCACCGCGTTGGCCGTAGCGAAGAAGCCGATCAAACCATAGGCCTCAAGGCCCAAATACCTGATGTACAGGGGAACGACAGCCAAGCCGAGCAGCGCGGTCCAGACCGAATTTGCCAGGCCCGCCAGCAGGTTTCGTCTTACTGGCATGGCGGCGGGTGCATGACCTTCTTTGACGTGACCGCATCGCCAAATTTAGCCAAGCGGCGATGCCCAGGGAATTCGCCTGCCGTCACGAGAAAAATGAAAGATTCGATCCCCACGTTTCCCATTTCTTGATTGGACCGCGAATTGACGAGCCAAGCCATTATGGGCAAGGCGCGGCGCATTGCCTATCCCGCCAGCAGGCCCGCGGCAACAGTGGGGTGCAACAAATTCACCCGCAGTTCGGATTTCAGCCTCGCGTTCCGCAGCCGCCGCGACTCGCCCATGAAACTGAGCACCAACAGCGGCAACGCGTCGCGCGCTGCGCTGCGGGCGATCCGGGGCGGCCGGGGCAGGCCGTACAGGTCGGCGGCCAGGTCGAAGTACTCGCCCATCTTCAGCTCGCTGTCGTCGCTGACGTTGTAGACCCGCTGCGGCCGGCCGCGCCACAGCGCAGCGACCACTGCGCGTGCGAGGTCGTCGGCGTGGATGTGGTTGGTGTAGACGTCGTCATCGGGCGCCAGCACCGGCGTGCCCTTGAGCAGCCGCCCCCGGGGCGTGCCGCCTTCGCGGTCCGGTGCGTAGATGCCGGGAATGCGCAGGATGCTGGTCCTGACATGGGCGGCCCGGCCGAAGTGGCGCACCGCGGTCTCGGCGTCGACCCGGCGCTGGGCCCGGGGTGTTGCCGGATGCAGTGCCCGGGTCTCGCTCACCCGCTCGCCCCGGCAGTCTCCGTAGACCCCGCTGGTGGACCCATAGACCAGCGATGCCGGCGCCGTCCTCGATCGCAAGGCCTGCAGCAAGGCCACGGTGCGAAAGTCCCGCCACCATTGCGCCTGGTCGTCGCCACGCGGCGGCGCCAGGTGGACGACGCGGGTTGCCAGTCCGGCCAGCCGCGCCAGCGAGGCGGGGCGGTCCAGATTCCCCGGCAGCGGCGTGATGCCTTCGCTGCGCAAGTCGGCCATGCGGTCTGGCGAGGAGGTCAGCGCCAGCAGCCGCACCCGCTTTGCCAGCAGTTTCGCCACCCGCAGGCCGATGTCGCCGCAGCCGACGATCAGCACCCGTTCGCGGCGAAAGCGCGCCGGCAGCGCGCCGAGGGGACTCTGGATTGAGGGCAAAATCGGGGGGTTCTTCTAGAGACTGCCCGAGGATAACCAAAACATGACGAGCGCTTCGCCCCCCGCGGCAACCTTCCAGGTCAGCGTGCTGCCCAGCGGCCGCACCTTCTCGGTCAATCCGGACGAGGCCATCCTGCCGGCCGCCATCCGCCAGGGCATCGGCATGCCCTACGGCTGCAAGGACGGCGCCTGCGGCTCCTGCAAGTGCAAGAAGCTCGAGGGGCAGGTGTTCCACGGGCCGCATCAGAGCAAGGCACTGTCCGCCGAGGAGGAAGCGGCGGGCTTCATCCTGACCTGCTGCGGTGTGCCCCTGAGCGACGTGGTGCTCGAGTCGCGCCAGGTGACGGACGAATCGGCGTTCCCGATCAAGAAGATGCCGTCCCGGGTCACCGCCCTGGAAAAGAAGTCGTGGGACGTGATGGTGGTCCGTTTGCAGCTGCCGGCCAACGACACCATGCGCTACCACGCCGGGCAGTACATCGAGTTCATCCTGCGAGACGGCGCCCGCCGCAGCTATTCGATGGCCAATGCGCCGCACACCATGGTCAAGGCGGACGCAACGCCACCGGTGGGTCCCAGCATCGAGCTGCACATCCGCCACATGCCGGGCGGCAAGTTCACCGACCACGTCTTCACCGCCATGAAGGAAAAGGAAATCCTGCGCGTGGAGGGCCCCTACGGCAGCTTCTTTCTGCGCGAGGACTCGGACAAGCCGATGATCCTGCTGGCTTCGGGCACCGGATTCGCGCCGATCAAGGCGGTGATCGAACACATGCAGTTCAAGGGCATCACCCGGCCGGCCACGCTGTACTGGGGCGGCCGGCGCCCCGGCGACCTGTACCTGGATGACTGGGTGCAGGCGCGGCTGGCGGATATGCCGAACCTGAAGTACGTGCCGGTGATCTCCAACGCGATGCCGCAGGACAACTGGACCGGCCGCACCGGCTTCGTCCACAAGGCGGTGCTGGAGGACTTTCCCGACCTGTCGGGGTTCCAGGTCTATGCCTGCGGCGCGCCCATCGTGGTCGATTCGGCGCGGGCCGACTACAGCGCCATCGGCAAGCTGCCGCCGGAAGAATTCTTCGCCGACTCCTTCACCACCGAAGCCGACAAGCACCGGGACTGATGGCGGCGCTCAGCGCAGGATCAGCCACACCGGCGTGCGAAAGCGCACGATGCACTGGTACAGCCACAAATAGACGCCGATGAAGGTGGCGCAGAACAACAACAGCGCCGGCGTGTTGTCCCAGAACAGGGCGGCCGGAACCACCGCCAGCGAGCACAACACCCACAGGTAGAGCGAAGTGACCGGGTTGCTGTGGGTGCGGCCCTCGCCCCGGCCGGCATGCAACAGCCGCCGGAAGATCAGCGAATGCAGGTGCCAGGCGTCCGGGCTGGCGATCGGCGCGCCCTTGAGCACCTTGCGTCGATAGATGCTGAACACCGTCTCCATGGTCGGATACAGGAACAGCAAGATGGCGAACCAGGGCGAAACTTCCGGATGGCGATGCACCAGCAACACGGCCAGCTCCCCCAGCATGAAGCCCATGAAATAGGCCCCGCCGTCGCCCAGGAAGATCATCCCGAGCGGGAAGTTCCACAGGAAGAACCCGGCCAGCGCCCCCAGGCAGCACAGCGCCGCCAGCAGGATGAACTGGTCGCCGACCGAATAGGCCACGTAGCCGATGGCGCAGAACATCATCATGCAGACCATTGCCGCCAGCCCGTTGAAGCCGTCGATGATGTTGACCGAATGGGCGAGGCCTGAGACCGCGAACACGGTGAGCAGGATGGAGGTCACGCTGACGGCGAGAAAGGCGTCGACGACAACCATGTTCGTGCGGTCGACCACTGCATCGAGCACGAGGGCTCCGAGCAGGGCCGAGACGGCCGCCGCCAGCATCCGCGTGCGAGGACGCACCGACAGGGTGATGTCTTCGGCCAGGCCATAGGCAAGGGCCGGAAAGGCGCAGGCCACCAGCTGGCCCAGGCGGCCACCGATCGGCGTCCACCAGTATGCGTAGGCGGCGCACAGGATCAAGGCGACCAAGAGTCCCACGCCGCCTAGCCTCGGCACCGGCCTGCGATGGAATTTCTGCGGGCCGTCAAAGTCGCTGTCCGACCCCCACAGGACGCCGTTACTGCTCTGCCTGACGAAGAAGGAAGCAATCAGGAACGAAATCGCCGCTGATGACAGCACGTAGCCCATGAATACACACGACCCTAAAACCTAGCTACGCAGATTCTAGGCAAGATGCTGCAACGCGCAATCCTCCGTTCGGCGGATTGCGCGTCGCAGCTGGCCGAGGTTTGAACCAGCGTTGCGCCGGATCAGCTGTGCGAGGTACGGAATTTTCTTAGGGCTTCGTCCATCCGCGCTTCGCGGCTGGTGTCATTGCTGAGGTCGGAATTCGTCGACGACGCCATGTACTCGCGGCCATGGTGGCGCTTGGCGGTCGTCATCGCGCGGTGATGCTTCTTCGTAACGCGGCGCACGGCGTGGCGGCTGGCGTGATGCTTCACCTTCACCGAGGTCGATGCCACGGGCGTGGATGGCGCTGTTGCCGTGTCGTTCGAGGCGGCGAACGCGACGCCGCCGAAAGCCAGAGCGGCTGCAAGGGCGAGAGTGTGAAATTTCATGGTGACTCCTGTGGGTTGAAGGCTGAAAAAACTGCCTACCTTCCTTCAACGTCCCAGTCGATGCCCGCCATGTCGGACAACGCCTCGCGGGCATGTAGGGGAATGCGATGGCGGGCCGCGGTGGCACTGCTGTGAAAATCCCCCTATGAACCGCAGAACCCTCATCCTCTCCGCCCTGGCCGCCGCCACCGCGCTGTCCTCGTCCCTGGCCCTGGCCCAGAACAAGCCGATCCGCATCATCGTGCCGTACGCGGCCGGGGGCCCGATCGACGCCACCGCCCGCATCCTGGCCGAACGGGTCAAGGACTCGCTGGGCACCGTGATCATCGAGAACCGCCCCGGCGGCGGCGGCAACATCGGTGCCGACGCGGTGGCCAAGGCGGCTCCCGACGGCCTGACGATCGGCATCTCCGCCGTCGCCACCCATGCGATCAACCCGTGGCTGTTCTCGAAGATGCCGTTCGACCCCATCCGCGACTTCGCGCCGATCACGCAGATGGTCCGCGTGCCCAACGTGCTGGTGATGAACGCCGACACCGCCGCCCGCCTGAAGATCAGCTCGGTGGCGGACCTGATCGCCTACGCCAAGGCCCATCCGGGCCGGCTCAACTACGGCAGCGGCGGCAATGGCAGCGCCGGCCACCTGGCCGGCGAGATGTTCAAGCGCGACGCCGGCATCTACGCCGTGCACATCCCCTACAACGGCGGCAACCCGGCGCAGCTGGCCCTGCTGTCGGGGCAGGTGGACTTCAATTTCGACAACCTGGCCACCGCCGCTCCCAACATCCGGGCCGGCAAGCTCAAGGCCCTGGCCGTGACCACGACGCGCCGCTCGCCCAGCCTGCCGGACGTGCCGCCGGTGGCCGACACGCTCAAGGACTTTTCCATCGACACCTGGTGGGGCCTGGTGGCGCCGGCCAACACCCCGCACGACGTCATCGTCAAGCTCAATCACGCGTTTGTTGCGGCGCTGCAATCCCCGGAAGCCAAATCCCGCTTCGCCACCCTGCTGGCGGAGCCGGTTTCCAACACTCCGGAAGAATTCGGCGCTTTCATGCGAGCGGAGCTGGCCAAGTATGAGAAAGTGGTCAAGGCCTCCGGCGCAAAAGTGGACTGAAGCTCGAATAATTCCCGCCTGCTGAGCCTCCTACGCCGGCTGTGGGACTCGTCCTACAGCCGGGATTTGCGACCGGTCGTAAGTTTGGATTTCGAAAGACAACAGCAGGGGACGGACATGAAAGTGCGACACCTCTTCTTGTGGACTGCAGCGCTGGCCGCGATGGCTTCCGCCCCCGCGGCGCAGGCGCAGGACAGCTCCCCCAGCCGGTCGATCGTGCCGCCCGCGGGCCGCGGCTACGTCGGCCTCAGCCTGGGCCGGTCCCGCTATTCGGTCCCCTGCGGCGTGACCTCCCTGAATTGCGACAGCACCGACAGCTCGGTCCAGATCTCTGCAGGCAGCATGCTGGGCAACTTCTGGGGCGTGGAGCTGGGCTATCTCGACATGGGCCGGATCAGCCGCGGCGGCGGCACCACCAAGGCCCAGGGACTGAACCTGAGCGTGGTGGGCAAGGCGCCGGTGTGGCAATCGCTGGGCGTGTTCGGCAAGATCGGGACCACATATGGCCGCACCGACACCAGCGCCCTGCTGGGAAGCGGCGTGAACAACGGCACCGATCGCGGATTCGGCCTGTCGTACGGCGCCGGCGTCAGCTACGACTTCACGCCGCAGCTGTCGGCCACCTTGGCGTGGGACAGCCACGACTTCCACTTCGCCGGCAGCGGCCGCGACCCGGTGCGCTCCACCAGCCTCGGGCTGCAGTACAAGTACTAGCGATCGCCGCTTATTCGCCCAGGTACGCCGCCCGCACCTTCGGGTCGCTGAGCATCTGCCGGGCGTCGCCGCTCATGGTGATCAAGCCGGACTCCATCACATAGGCGCGGTTGGCGACCTGAAGCGCGCGGCTGGCATTCTGCTCCACCAGCAGGATGGTGACGCCCTGCTCGTACACCTCCTTGACCACCTCGAAAATCTTGTCGACCATGATCGGCGCCAGGCCCATCGAGGGCTCGTCCATCAGCAGCACGCGGGGCCGGCTCATCAGGGCCCGGCCCATCGCCAGCATCTGCTGTTCGCCGCCCGACATGGTGCCGGCCAGTTGGTCCTTGCGCTCGCGCAGGCGCGGGAAGGTGGTGAACACCTTCTCCATGTCCTTGGCGATCTCCGGCTTGTCGTTGCGGATGTGGGCGCCCATCTGCAGGTTTTCGGTGATCGTCATGCGGGTGAAGACGCCGCGGCCTTCCGGCACCATCGCCAGCCCCTGCTTGACCAGGTCCCAGGCGCCCTTGCCGCGGATGCTCTGCCCGAGGTACTTGATGTCGCCCTCCAGGAACGGAAGGCTGCCGGTGATGGCCTTCATCGTGGTGGTCTTGCCGGCGCCGTTGGAGCCGATCAGCGAGACCAGTTCGCCCTCGCGCACATTGAAGTCCACGCCCTTGACGGCCTGGATGCCGCCGTAGGCGACCTTCAGGCCGCTCACTTCCAGAAGAATCTCTGCCATGTGTCCTGCTCCGCCTAGTGGCCGCTGGTGCCGAGATATGCCTCGATCACCTTGTCGTTCTTCTGCACCTCGGCCGGCGTGCCCTCGGCGATCTGCTTGCCGTAATCGAGCACCGTCACCCGGTCGCACAGCCCCATCACCAGCTTGACGTCGTGCTCGATCAGCAAGATGGTGCGGTTGTCCTTGCGGATCTGGTCGATCAGCTGGCGCAGCAGCACCTTCTCGGTGGCGTTCATGCCCGCCGCCGGCTCGTCCAGCGCGATCAGCTGCGGATCGGTGGCCAGCGCCCGCGCGATCTCCAGCCGCCGCTGGTCGCCATACGACAGCGTGCGCGCCTTGTAGTCGGCGAACTTGGCGATGCCCACGTAGTCCAGCAGCTCGTGGGCCCGCTTGGCGATCGCCGCCTCTTCCGCCTTGAAGCCGGGCGTGCGGAAGATCGCGCCGAGCAGGCCGGAACCGGTGCGGATGTGGCGGCCCACCATGACGTTCTCCAGCGCCGTCATGTCGGCGAACAGGCGGATGTTCTGGAAGGTGCGGGCGATGCCGGCCTTGGCCACTTCATGCACGGCGCTGGGCTTGTAGGGCTTGCCGGCCAGCTCGAAGGTGCCGCTGTCGGGCGTGTACAGGCCGGTGATGACGTTGAAGAAGGTGGTCTTGCCGGCGCCGTTGGGGCCGATCAGGCCGTAGACCTGGCCGCGCTCGATGGTGATGCCCACGTCTGACAGGGCCTGCAGCCCGCCGAAGCGCTTGGAGATGCCGGCCACGCGAAGAACTGTTTCTGCCATATGTTTCCTACAGAGCTGAAGGCCCGTCCCCAGGCAAGTTCAATTGAGCGCCGTGCTGCCGGGCGCGCCGGGTGGCGGCGCCTTGGTGTTCTGCAGCGACTTGCCGTGCGTGGGCGCCGGCCACAGTCCGCGCGGGCGCAGCAGCATCACCGAAATCATCGCCACCGCGATCAACAGCTGGCGCAGGATGGCGGAATCCAGCCGGCCACCGGTCATCGCCTGCAGCGGTCCGGCGACATAGCGCAGCACCTCCGGCAGGGCCGACAGCAGCACCGCTCCAAGGATCACGCCGGGCAGGTGGCCGATGCCGCCCAGCACCACCATCGCGACGATCATCACCGACTCCATCAGGCTGAAGGACTCGGGCGAGACGAAGCCCTGGAAGGCTCCGAACATCGAGCCCGCCACGCCGCCGAAGGTGGCCCCCATGCCGAAGGCCAGCAGCTTCATGTTGCGGGTGTTGATGCCCATCGCCTTGGCGGCGATCTCGTCCTCGCGGATCGCCATCCAGGCCCGGCCGATGCGCGAGAGCTCCAGCCGGTGGCAGACGATCACGCTCACCACCACCAGCGCCAGGAACAGGTAGTAATAGAGGCTCACCGAGGCGATCTCGTAGCCCAGGAGGGTGGCGGGCTTGCCGAGATTGAGGTTGAAGAAATGGATCGAGTCGATCTGGTTGATGCCCTTGGGCCCGTTGGTGATGTTGACCGGCTGGTCCAGGTTGTTGAGGAACACCCGGATGATTTCCCCGAACCCCAGCGTCACGATGGCCAGGTAGTCGCCGCGCAGCTTGAGCGTGGGCGCGCCCAGCATGACCCCGAAGAAGCCGGCCAGCGCCGCCCCGGCCGGGATCACGATCCACAGCGGCAAGTGCAGGCCGTTCGGGAACATCGCCGCGATCGCCGGGAAATTGTCGGTCAGGTGCGGCGAGGCCAGCAGCCCGAACATGTAGGCGCCCAGCGCGTAGAAGGCGACATAGCCCAGGTCCAGCAGGCCGGCGTAACCGACCACGATGTTCAGGCCCAGGGCCAGGAGGACATAGAGCAGGGCGGTGTCGGCGATCCGGACCCAGGCGTTGCCCTGGGTCTGCAACAGGAGCGGCAGCAGAATCAGCGCCAGCGTGAAGACGGCCCGCACCGCATGCTTGTTCTGGCGGTTGATGAAATCGATCATGGTGTTGTTTCCCTTCAGGCCCGGTCCGCCACCCGCTCGCCCAGCAGCCCGGAGGGCCGCAGCGTCAGCATGATGATCAGGACGATGAAGGCGAAGATGTCGGAGTAGTTGCTGCCAAGCACTCCGCCCGTCAGCGTGCCGATGTAGCCCGAGCCGATCGACTCGATCAGCCCCAGCAGGATGCCGCCGACCACGGCGCCGGCGAGGTTGCCGATGCCGCCGAACACCGCAGCGGTGAACGCCTTCAGCCCCGGCAGGAAGCCCATGGTGTGCTGCACCGTGCCGTAGTTCGACGCGTACATGACGCCGGCGATCGCCGCCAGCACCGCGCCGATGATGAAGGTGGCGGAGATCACGGTGTCCGGCCGCACCCCCATCAGCGCCGCCACCCGCGGGTTCTCCGCGGTGGCGCGCATCGCGCGGCCCAGCCGCGTGTAGTTCACCAGGTACATCAGGACCGCCAGCGAGGTTGCCGTGAGGCCCAGGATCATGATCTGCGTGGCGGTGATGACGGCGCCGCCGATCTGGAACGGCACCGGCGGCAGCAGCGTGGGATAGGGCTTGTAGTTCGGCTTCCAGATGATCATGGCCAGCGTCTGCAGCAGGATCGACATGCCGATGGCGGTGATCAGCGGCGCCAGCTTCGGGCTGTTGCGCAGCGGCCGGTAGGCCACCTTCTCGATGATGAAGTTCAGCATCGCGGCCACCACGCAGGAGATCACCAGCGCGATGATCAGCACCAGCCAGCCGGGCATCCACGGCATCGACTCCTGGATCGTCACGATGATCGACCAGCTTGTCAGCGCGCCCACCATCAGCACCTCGCCATGGGCGAAGTTGATCAGGTTGATGATGCCGTAGACCATGGTGTAGCCCAAGGCCACGAGGGCATACATGCTGCCGAGAACCAGACCGTTGATGATCTGCTGCAGCAGGATTTCCATACGCTTCTCCGGTGGTTTGACGCCATCTAGCAAAAAACCCGCCAGATGCCGATTCTGCGGGTTGATGGTGCGCGATTGTAGCCAGCCGGTCCAGCGGCTAAAAACGCCGCAGACGCGGGGTTTACCCTCGATGAAGCAAGGCGGGACGCGGCCGGCGACGCGGTGCAGTCACCGCGCGATCACGGCTTGCGCTGCCTGTCTTCATTGAGGCGGCGCAGTTCGCGCAGCCGGTCCGCGATGCGGATCTCCAGGCCGCGCTCCACCGGCCGGTAGAACTGCGGCGGCTTCATGCCGTCCGGAAAATAAGTTTCGCCGGCGGCGAAACCGCCCTCTTCGTCGTGCGCGTAGCGGTAGTCCTTGCCGTAATCGAGGTCCTTCATCAGCTTGGTCGGCGCATTGCGCAGGTGCAGCGGCACCGGACGGGTGCCGTCCTGCTTGATGAAGGCCTTGATCTCGTTGAAGGCGTTGTAGACGGCGTTCGACTTGGGCGCGATCGCCAGGTACACCACGCATTCGGCCAGCGCCAGTTCACCCTCCGGCGTGCCCAGGCGCTCGTAGGTCTCGGCGGCGTCCAGCGCCAGCCGCAGCGCGCGCGGGTCGGCCAGCCCGATGTCCTCGCTGGCCATGCGCACCAGCCGGCGCGCCATGTAGCGCGGGTCGGCACCGCCATCGAGCATGCGCAGGAACCAGTAGAGCGAGGCGTCGGGGTTGGAGCCGCGCACGGACTTGTGCAGGGCGCTGATGGTGTCGTAGAACTGTTCGCCGCCCTTGTCGTAGCGGCGCATGCGCTCGCCCAGCACCTTGAGCAGCCAGCTGTCGGTGACTTCGCCCAGCTTCTCCTGCTCCGCCGCGACGGCCAGCGTCTCCAGCGTGTTGAGCAGCCGCCTGGCGTCGCCGTCGGCATAGGCCACCAGCCGGTCGAGCGCGGCCTGCTCGATCGGCGGCACGGCGCCGATCGCCTGCGCCTTGGCGACGATCTGCTTGAGGTCGTCCTCGGCCAGCGGCTGCAGCACATAGACGGCAGCCCGCGACAAGAGAGCCGAATTGACCTCGAACGACGGGTTTTCGGTGGTCGCGCCGATGAAGGTGAACAGGCCCGACTCCACGTGCGGCAGGAACGCGTCCTGCTGGCTCTTGTTGAAGCGGTGCACCTCGTCGACGAACACGATGGTGCGGCGCCCGCCGGAGCCCAGGATGCCCTGCGCCACCTGGGCCCGCTCCACTGCCTCGCGGATGTCCTTGACGCCGCCCAGCACCGCGCTGATGGTGATGAACTGGGCGTCGAAGGCATCGGCCATCAGGCGCGCGATGGTGGTCTTGCCGGTGCCCGGCGGTCCCCACAGGATGCAGCTGTGCGGCTGGCCGGACTCGAAGGCGATACGCAGCGGCATGCCCTCGCCCAGCAGGTGCTGCTGGCCGATCACCTCGCCCAGCGTCTTCGGGCGCAGGCGTTCGGCCAGGGGCTGGTGCGCGGTCGCGACGGTCTTGCTCACCCGCCGGAGTTTATAGGCAGCGCCGCGCCGGCGAGCCGCTAGGGACTGCCCAGCGCCTGCACGTAGGCCGCGACGTTCCTGATGTTCTCCGCCGTCAGTTCGTGCGCCACCACCTTCATGACCGCGCCCTCGGGCCGCTCGTCGGTGCGCTGGAACACCAGCAACTGCTTGGCGGTGTAATCGGCGTGCTGGCCCGCCAGCCGCGGGAAACCTGCATTGCCCTGGCCGTTTTCGCCGTGGCAGGCGATACAGGCCGGCACGTTCTGGGCCGGCAGGCCGTCATGGAAGATCGCCTTGCCCGCGGCCACGCGGCTGGCGCCTCCCTCGGGCGGCAGCGGCGTCGCCGGCTGGCCCGCATAGTAGGCAGCCAGGCCGTCGATCTGCGCATCGGTCAGGCTGCGGCTGAGGCCCCACATGTACTCGAAGCCGGCCGGATCCTGCCGGCCGTGGCTTCTGAACCCCCTGAGCTGCTCCACCAGATAGGCTGGCATCTGGCCGGCCAGGTTCGGGAAATTGGGCGACACGCTGTTGCCGGTGAGGCCGTGGCAGTTGGAGCAGACCTGCTGCGCGAGCGTCACCGCCGTCACGTTAGGGTTGCCCAGGTCGCGCGAGCGGTCCGGGTGGGCGCAGCCGGTCGCCAGTGCGGCGCCCAGCAGTGCCAGGGCGATTGGTCGGAGCTTCATGATGGCGTCCCTTAAGGAATTGCGGATGTCGGAAGGCACCGCCTCAATACGCGGCCCACAGATAAAGGAACAGCGAGTTGTTGTCGCGCGCGTTGCGCCCGAATCCGTCGTAGTTCTGCGCGGCGCCGTTATAGCGGCTGTACGCCGTGTACTGCGCGCCCAGCCGCAGGTACTGGACCGGTGCCCAGAACGCCTCGAAGGTCATGCCGCGGGTGGCCGGGTCGCCCGACAGGTTGCCGCCGACCCGCTGCGAAGGGGCCAGCGCGGCCGGGTCCGATGTGATGGCCAGCGTGTCGGGACTGAAGCCCGAGCTCTGGTTGGCGGTGTTGGTGCTGCCCGTCAGGTTGAAGAAGCCGACGCTGCCGCCATAGCGCGCCCGGTACACGTAGGTCAGCTTGGCCCGCAGCAGGTTGGTGGTGTCGGCGGCGCTGGTGTTGGCCAGCGGATTGCCAAGCGCATCGACGAAGGGCACCGGCTGGTTGGCCAGGCCACCGGGATAGCTGTGGCGGCTGTGCTGGTAGACCAGCTGCGCCGTGACCGCATGCGGATCCAGCAGGTACTGGTATTGCGAGTCGATGCTCAGGTCCCGGGTGCGGTGGATGGTGGAGTCGTCGGAGGTGTCCAGCGGATCGTTGTAGATCCTGGCCGTCATGCCCGCCGTCCCGACCATCAGGCTGTGCGGTCCCCACTCGTGGTTCCAGGCCAGGCGCCAGTAGGGATTGATGCCCTTGAGCTTGGTCACGCTGTCGTCGGCCAGCCCGGCGTGCATGAACGCCAGCGGGCCGCGCGACGTGCCGTACCCGCCCAGTTCGGCATAGATGGTCCGGTTCCAGAAGGCGTACGCCGTCAGGCCCGCGATGTTTCCGCCGGCGGCATAGGACGGATAGGGTGCGTTGCCGTCGATGAACCGGCTGCTGGTGGGACTCGGAACGGGCACATACTGCATCCACGCCGCTGCGGTGTTCCAGGGGTCGGAGACCGACGGGTTGTTGTTGACGGACAGCCCGACGATCAGGTCGCGCTTCGGGTCGATGAAGCGGTCGGCGTAGCGCAGGTCGATGTTGTCGGCGCTGGTGTGGCCATGGAACTGGCCGTCGGCAGACCGGGTGGCGTAGGGGTCGTGGGTGATCTGTGCGAAGGCGCCCAGGTTGTCGGTGATCTTGCCGCCCAGGAACAGGCTGCCTGTCGCCAGGATGGTCCGTGCGTTCCTCTGGAAGTCGTCGTCCGGGTTGTCGCTCTTGGACGTGTCGGCCACCCTCGAATTGGAGAGCACCGCCATCGCCGACAGCGGGATCGTCCGTTTGCCGATGGTGTAGCCGGTCAGCTTGAAGATGCGCCCGTACGGGGTGAGCTCGGGGAACTGGCCGCCGGCGTGGCAGGCGACGCAGTTCTGTCCGGTCTGGCGCGCAAACAGCGGCAGTGCAGACGCGGGCTGCGACACCAGGGTCGCGAATGCGAGCAGCGCGATGGCCATCATCCATCGCCGGAGCGGGGCCGGAGATCCGCAGGCGCGGTCAAGGTTCTTCATGCGCAGACTCCCTTTGTGGGGAGTCCAATGTGCGCTCGCCGTGCCTGGCCGGATTGAGCTACGTCAACCAACCATCTTCAAGCGCGCTGGCGTGGCGGCGGCGCCACTGGCAGCCAGGCGGAATGCGTGAGTGCCCTGATCGGGAGCTGACGCGGCGCCCCGGCCGCGCTGCCGGCGGCGCTATTGCTTGACCACGTCCACGCCCTGCGGCGCCTTGAACTGGAAGCTGTCCGGCGAGACGCCGGCATTGAGCTCCATCTTGCTGAAGCTGATGACCGAGCGCTGGCCGAAGCTGTCCAGGATGTCGAGCGCCGCCAGCTCGTTGCCGCGAAAGCCCACCTTCACGCTGTGCAGCTGGCCGTCCTTCACCTTCGGCGTCGCCTGCACCCATTGGAGGCCGTCGCGGTCGGCGATCGCTTCCAGGCTGAAGTCCTTCTTCAGCGCGTTGAGGTCCGGCGAAGAGGCGATCAGCGCCGCCGGCGTCGAGCCCAGCACCTGCGCCTGCTTGCGCGACGTGACCTGCTTCAGGTCCACGTCATACAGCCAGAGCGTCTGGCCGTCGGCCACGATGGTCTGCTCGAACGGCTTCTTGTAGTCGAAGCGAAAGCGCGCCGGCCGGGAAAATTCGAAGGAGCCGGTCGAGGTCTTGCTGCGCGGCGCCTGGCCGTCGCGCCCGGGCGCCGTCACGACCTGGCTGAAGTCGGCCCGGCCGGACTTGGCGGTCTTGACGAAGTTTTCCAGGCTTTCCATGCCGCCGGCAAATGCGGACGACGCAAACTGCGCGCAGGCGAGGAGTGCCACTGAGGTGATGAGTTTCTTCATGCCGGGTTGGGTCCCCGCGGAAGCAGGAAGTTCGTAGGACGCGGGCTCATTCGGCCCGTTGCTGAACCAGGATCTCGCGCTGGCCGGCGCCGCTCATCGCGCTCACCAGGCCGGCCTTCTCCATGTCTTCCACCAGCCGTGCGGCCCGGTTGTAGCCGATCTTGAGGTGCCGCTGCACCAGCGAGATGCTGGCCTTCTTGTTCTTCAGCACCACTTCGACCGCCTGGTCGTACATCGGATCCTTCTCGCCGCCGGCGTCGCCGCCCAGCAGGTCGCCCTCCTCGCCGTCGACGGTGCCGCCTTCGAGCACGCCCTCGATGTAATTGGGCTCGCCGCCCTGCTCCTTGAGGTAGGCCACGACGCGGTGCACTTCCTCGTCGCTGACGAACGCGCCATGGACGCGGATCGGCAGGCCGGTGCCGCTGGGCATGTACAGCATGTCGCCCATCCCGAGCAGCGCTTCCGCGCCCATCTGGTCGAGGATGGTGCGGCTGTCGATCTTGCTGGAGACCTGGAAGGCGATCCGCGTGGGAATGTTGGCCTTGATCAGGCCGGTGATGACGTCCACGCTGGGGCGCTGGGTGGCCAGGATCAGGTGGATGCCGGCGGCGCGCGCCTTCTGCGCCAGCCGCGCGATCAGCTCCTCGATCTTCTTGCCGACCACCATCATCAGGTCGGCCAGTTCGTCGATCACCACCACGATGTGCGGCAAGCGCTCCAGCGGCTCCGGGCTGTCCGGCGTCAAGCTGAAGGGGTTGGAGATGAACTGCTCTCTGGCCTTGGCTTCGTCGATCTTGTGGTTGTAGCCGGCCAGGTTACGCACCCCCAGCTTGCTCATCAACTTGTAGC
This sequence comes from Caenimonas terrae, assembly GCF_042655405.1. Lineage (NCBI taxonomy): Bacteria > Pseudomonadati > Pseudomonadota > Betaproteobacteria > Burkholderiales > Comamonadaceae > Caenimonas > Caenimonas terrae. Next base: position 1,251,278 of record NZ_JBHSMF010000006.1, read on the forward strand.
GCCGCTCCATCTCGCCGACGCACCAGTTCAGGCCGTGGGCGGCCTGGCGCATGTCGGTCACCACCGGGGCCAGCAGGTGCGGGATGCCCTCGTAGACCGACATCTCCAGCATCTTGGGGTCGATCATCAGCAGGCGCACGTCGCGCGCCTCGGCCTTGTACAGCAGCGACAGGATCATCGCGTTGATGCCCACCGACTTGCCCGAGCCGGTGGTGCCGGCCACCAGCACGTGCGGCATCCGGGCCAGGTCGGCCACGACCGGCAGGCCGCCGATGTCCTTGCCCAGGCCCATGGTCAGCATCGACTTGGCCTCGTGGTAGACCTGCGAGCCCAGGATCTCCGACAGCCGGATCGACTGCCGCTTGGCATTGGGCAGCTCCAGCGCCATGTAGTTCTTGCCCGGGATGGTTTCCACCACCCGGATCGACACCAGGCTGAGGGACCGCGCCAGGTCCTTGGCCAGGCCCACGATCTGCGAGCCCTTGACGCCGGTGGCCGGCTCGATCTCGTAGCGGGTGATTACCGGGCCGGGCTGGGCCAGCACCACGCGCACCTCGACCCCGAAGTCCTTGAGCTTCTTCTCGATCAGCCGGCTGGTCATCTCCAGCGTTTCCGGCGACACCGTCTCCTGCCGGCCCTGCGGGCCGTCCAGCAGGTCCACCTGCGGCAGCCTGGAATCGGGCAGTTCCATGAACAGGGGCTTCTGCTTTTCCTTGGCCACCCGCGTGCTCTTGGGAACCTCCACGATCTCCGGCTCGATCAGCACCGGCACCGGATGGTGCTCGACGATCTCGATGCGCTCCTCGATCAGGATCTCCTCGCGCTCGCGCGCCGCCTGCTGGCCGAAGGCCAGGTCCTGGGCGATCTCGCGCTTCTCGCGCCGCGACTCGATGAAGCCGACGATGGCGGCGCCGACCCGCTCCGCCACATGGCTCCAGGAAAAGCGGAATACCAGCGCCGACCCCAGCACCACCAGCGCGATGCAGACCAGCCCCGAGCCGGTGAACCCGAGCCACGTCACCGCCAGCGGCCCGGCCAGGTAGCCGAGCGCGCCACCGGCGTGGTCGGGCAGCCGGCCCTGGCCCTCGAACCGGTACAGGCGCGACCATTCGAGCGCCGTGCTGGCGCACAGCAGCACCGCCAGGCCGATCCAGAACGCCAGTTGCGTGTGGCTGAAGCCCTGGGGCTGGTCGGGCTCCGCCTCGCCGGCGCGCATCCAGCGCGCCAGGGCAGACAGCCAGGCGCGGACGCCGGCGGCCACGCACCACCAGACCGACAGGCCGAACAGGAACAGGCTGCCGTCCGCCACCCAGGCGCCGAGGCGGCCGCCCCAGTTGCGCACCGCGGCGCCGCTGCCGGAGGTGGAGAAGGCGGGGTCGTCGATCGAATAACTGGCCAGCGCCATCAGCCAGAACACCAGCGCCACCAGGCCCAGGATGATGACGATTTCGTGGGCGAAGCGGCCGACGACGCCGCGTTGCGGACCCGAGCCCGGGGCCGGATTGTTCAGTGTGTTGAGCGAGTAGGTCATGGGCGTCCGGCGAGCTTAACGCACGTCCCCGGTGCCGCCATCGCGCGACGGCGCTGCGTCAGCCAAGCGTCGTCAACCTGTCCTTGATCAGCATCGAGCCGTCGACCCGGGTTTCGATGAAGCCGCGGTCTTCCAGGTCCTTCATCACGCGGCTGACCATCTCGCGCGAGGCGCCGACCATCTTGGCGATGTCCTGGCGCGAGATGCGCTCGCGGATGGTGAGCAGGCCTTCCCGGTCCGGCAGCGCGAACTCGAGGAGCGAGCGGGCCACGCGTCCGTACACGTCCATCAGCGCCAGCGATTCGATCTTGCGGTCGGCCTGCCGCAGCCGCTGCACCAGCCCCTTCATGATGGCGTACGACATCGAGCTGTTTTCCGGCAGGCAGCGCGCGAATTCGGCGCGCCCCAGCGTCAGCATGTCGGTCTGCACCTCGGCGCGCACCGTGGCCGAATGCGGCTCGTTGTCGATCAGGCTCATCTCGCCGATGTAGTCGCCCGGCTGCAGCGTGGCCAGGATCACCTCGCGGCCGCGCTTGTCGGAAGTGACCACCCGCACGCGGCCCGTGAGGATGATGAACAGCGTGTTGGACTTCTCGCCTTGCTCGACGATCACCTCGCCGCGCTTGAAGCGACGCTTGGTGACCGCGTCGGCGACCGCCTCCGCCTGGTTGGCGGTGAGCAACGCGAACAGCGGGACCCTGCGGATCAGCTCCAGATTCGAGAGCATCGACATGTCTGTAATCCCTTCCGGCGCGAGCCTTTCGATGGGTTCTTACAATCGCACGGATTGAAATTGGCAGCCATCACCCGTTCATCATCACTTGATACTGGCGTTATCGGGCCGAACTGTACACCGAGCTGTCGCGTTTTCCACACAGGTTTTCCACCATGAGCACCACCCAACACGCCAAAGTCCTGATCCTCGGATCGGGCCCGGCAGGCTACACCGCGGCCATTTACGCCGCGCGCGCAAACCTCAGCCCGGTGCTGGTCACCGGCATCGCCCAGGGCGGCCAGCTGATGACGACCACCGACGTGGACAACTGGCCCGCCGACGTGCACGGGGTGCAGGGCCCCGACCTGATGCAGCGTTTCCTCGAACACGCGGAACGCTTCAAGACCCAGATCCTGTTCGACCACATCTCCGAAGTCGACTTCAGCAAGCGCCCGTTCACCCTCAAGGGCGACAGCGGCAGCTACACCTGCGATGCGCTGATCCTGGCAACGGGCGCCTCGGCCAAGTACCTGGGGCTGGAATCGGAGACGGCCTTCATGGGCAAGGGCGTCTCGGGCTGTGCCACCTGCGACGGCTTTTTCTACCGCGGCGAGGACACCTGCGTGATCGGCGGCGGCAATACCGCGGTCGAAGAGGCGCTGTACCTGTCGAACATCGCCAACAAGGTGACGCTGGTGCACCGGCGCGACAAGTTCAAGGCGGAACCGATCCTGGTGGACAAGCTGATGGAGAAGGTGGCGGCCGGCAAGATCGAGCTGAAGCTGTTCCACACCCTGGACGAGGTGCTCGGCGACAAGACCGGCGTCACCGGCGTCCGGCTGAAGGACACCCGGACCGGCGAGAAGTCCGACGTGCAGCTCAAGGGCTGCTTCATCGCCATCGGCCATTCGCCCAACACCGAGATCTTCCAGGGCAAGCTGGAGATGAAGGACGGCTACATCGTCACCAGGTCCGGGCTGCAGGGCTTCGCCACCATGACCAGCGTGCCGGGCGTGTTCGCCGCCGGCGACGTGCAGGACCACGTCTACCGCCAGGCGATCACCAGCGCCGGCACCGGCTGCATGGCGGCGCTGGACGCCCAGCGCTTCCTGGAACAGGCGCAATAAAGCCGTTCCCGGCCGGCAGGCTATAATCCAGGGCTTTGCTGAATTCGCCTGGGAAGGCTGGTTCGGCACTCGGGTTACCGCCACCCTTCTGGCGAGGTCAGGCTCTCCCTGCTGGGACGGCCGTTTGCAACTACTGGAGTGCTTATGGCACGCGTCTGCGAAATCACGGGCAAGGCCCCGATGGTCGGAAACAACGTTTCCCACGCCAACAACAAAACCAAGCGCCGGTTCCTGCCGAACCTGCAATACCGCCGTTTCTGGGTCGAGACCGAAAACCGCTGGGTTCGCCTGCGCGTTTCCAGCGCGGCCCTGCGCCTGATCGACAAGAACGGCATCGACGCCGTGCTCGCGGACCTGCGCGCCCGCGGTCAAGCTTAATCATCGAATGACTTTGCGGGACAGGCCTTTAGCTCTGTCCCCAACTGACTAAGGAAATATCATGGCGAGCAAAGGCGGACGCGAAAAGATCAAGCTGGAATCCACTGCGGGAACCGGCCACTTCTACACCACCAGCAAGAACAAGAAGACGATGCCCGAGAAAATGGCGATCATGAAATTCGATCCCAAGGCCCGCAAGCACGTCGAGTACAAGGAAACGAAGCTCAAGTGAGGCCCGCCCCGCCAGGGGCAGGCAGTTCATTTCTCCCGGCTCACCCCGGGGATCCAGACAGCCCCGCCGATGCGGGGCTTTTTTTCGGCTGCTCGTCCTTGCGCGAAATGGCGCTTGTCCGACACTGCCGCGCTGTGCGCAGCCTGACCATGGCGCCAAGGCACTTCCGCCTTTGCACCCGGAGCATCCCATGAGCGTTTTCAGCAAGATTTTCGACAAGATTTTCCACCGCGGCGCCGCCGCATCCGCCCCGGCCGACCAGGTCAGTGCAGCGCCTTCCTATCCCAGCGCCAGCGATGCCGCCGCAGCCGGCGTGGCCGCAGGCGCCGCCGCCCAGCAGCCGGTGGACGTGGAGGCCGTCCTGAACGGCCTGGCCGCCCAGAACCCGCAGAAGCTCAACTGGCGCACGTCCATCGTCGACCTGATGAAGCTGCTGGACCTGGACAGCAGCCTGCAGGAGCGCAAGGACCTGGCGACCGAGCTGGGTTACACCGGCGCCAAGGACGGCTCGGCCGAAATGAACATCTGGCTGCACCGCCAGGTGATGAACAAGCTCGCGGCCAACGGCGGCAAGGTGCCGGCCGACCTGAAGGATTGAGCCAGCAGCGGTCGCGAAGCGGCCGCTAGTTGCCGAGCCGTTCCCTGAACATCAGGACGACGTCGGTCTTGGTCACGTGGCCGAGCAATCGGCCGCGCCCGTCCAGCACCGGCAGCCGCTCGCCGGGATGGGCGGCAAATGTCTCCAGCACCTGCCAGGACGGCGTCACGCTGCTGACGCGCGGGTAATCCGTTCGCAGCAGCTGCGCCGGCCAGCCCGCTTCGCCGTGCCCCTCGCGCAGCAGCGGGGCCAGGTCGTACAGCGAAATGGCGCCCAGGAAGCTGCCCTCGTCGTCCAGCACATAGACGTGCTGCCAGCGATAGCGCAGGAACACCTCTTCCAGTTCGCGCAGGCTCTGGCCGGCGCGCACGGTGGCGCTGTCGCGCCGCAGGAAGTCCGCCGCGATCGCCAGGGACGGCGCCGGTAGCAAGGCGCGCACCGCCGAATAGATCGACTCGGGCCGCAGCGCGCGCGAGATGAAATAGCCGACCACGCAGGCCAGCATCAGCGGTACCACCACCCCGTAGTTCTCGGTCATCTCGAAGATCATCAGCACCGACATCAGCGGCGCGTGGGTGCAGGCCGCCAGGAAGGCGCCCATGCCGACCGCGACGCTGGCCGGCACGGGCAGCAGGCCCGGCCACAGCTGCTGCACGCCGGCGCCGAACAGCGCGCCCGCCACCGCGCCGACGAACAGGGTCGGCGTGAAGATGCCGCCAACCGCGCCGGAGCCGGTGGTCGCCGCCACCGCCAGCAGCTTGAACACCAGGACGGCGATCAGCACGGTCCAGGGCCAGTTGCCCTGCAGGATCGAGTTGACGACGCTGTAGCCGTTGCCCCAGACCTCGGGCTTGGCGATCGACAGCGCGCCGACGATCAGGCCGCCGGCGCCGAGCTTGAGCCAGAGCGCCGCCGGCCAGCGCCCGAACGCCCCGTGCGCGCGATCGAGCAGCCACAGGTACGCCGGCGCCGCGAACCCGGCGACCAGCCCCAGCCCGGCCAGCAGCAGGGTGCTGGTGCCGTGCGGCAGGACGAAGCCCGGCATGCGGTAGGCCGGCGAGAAGCCGACCAGCGCGGTCTGGGTGAGGTTGGCCATCACGGCCGCCACCAGCAGCGGGCCCAGGCTTTCGATGGCGACAGACTGCAGCACGATCTCGGCGACGAACAGGGCGCCGGCGATCGGCGCGCTGTAGGCCGTGGCCACGCCGGCGGCGGCGCCGCATGCCACCAGCAGCCGGCGGCGCGGAATCGGGGACCGGCGCCAGCGGCCCAGCAACGATCCAGTGAGCGCCGCGAGCTGCACCATCGGACCTTCGCGGCCGATCGCTCCGCCGGTGGCGACGGTCGCTGCCGACGACAGCGCCCGCACCAGCGAGACCCGCACCGGCAGGTCGCCGCTGCCCAGCGAGATGGCTTCCATGTAGTCGCCGGCCGGTTTCTGCGCGCCGAGCCGGCGCGCCCACATCAGCAGCAGGCCGGCGACGGCGCCGCCGGCGGCCGGCATCGCCAGCCGCTGCCACCAGGCCAGCCCTTCGGCGATCCGCACCAGGCCGTCCTGGCGCCCGAACAGCAGGTGCTCGGCCAGCAGCACGGCGCCGCGAAAGCCGATGGTCGCGAGCGCGCCGGTGACGCCGATCAGGGCCGCGAAGGCCAGGGTCTTCTGCCACTCGGAGGGCCGCAGCCGCAGCAGCGCCAGCAGGGCGGTATCGCGCAGGGGGCGCATCGAAATGATGGGTTGGGCCGGCAGCGGTGCTGAAAAAGAAAAGTCTCCCGGGGGTGCGGGAGGCTGCTTCGAAGCGCCAGGCCAAGTGGCCGGGCGCATGGGTCCTTGCGGCTAGCCGCGCGCCGAGCGCAGCTTCATGGAGAACTGCTGGAGCTGGGCGATGCCGCTTTCCTCGGCGCGGCGGCACCAGGACTGCAGGTTGACGGCCAGCTGTTCGCGCGTCAGGTTGGTGCTCAGCCACAGCTGGCGCAGCTCTTCGCGCATCGTGACCATCTTGTCCAGCACCGGGTGGGCGGCGCGGGCCTGGGCCACCTGGCCGCGGGCGGCCGCCGGCACCTTGTCGTCGTCGCGGTGCAGCCAGCGCTTGGCGGCCTTCAGCGGCGACACATCGGCCTGGCGCGCCTTGAGCTGGTCGATCTCCACCTTGCAGGCGCGGCGCATCTCGCTGGCGTAGCGGGCCATCACCTCGTAGCGGTTGGCGATCAGCGCCTCCAGCGTCTTCTCGTCGGCAACCGGCTTGATCTCGCCCAGCTGCAGCTTCGGCGGTACCTTCTTGACCTTGGCCCAGCCGATCGCGCTCATCATCTGGATGTAGACCCAGCCGAGGTCGAATTCATACTTCTTGACCGAGAACTTGGCCGACGTCGGGTAGGTGTGGTGGTTGTTGTGCAGTTCCTCGCCGCCGATCAGCAGGCCCCAGGGCGAGACGTTGCGGCTGGCGTCCGGCGCCTCGAAGTTGCGGTAGCCCCAATAGTGGCCGATGCCGTTGATGATGCCGGCAGCCGTGATCGGGATCCACAGCATCTGCACCGCCCACACCGCCAGGCCGGCCATGCCGAACAGGGCGACGTTGATGATCAGCATCAGGCCCACGCCCTGCCAGCTGTAGCGGGTGTACAGGTTGCGTTCGATCCAGTCATCCGGGGTGCCCGTGCCGTAACGCTCCATGGTGTCCATGTTCTTGGACTCCTTGCGGTACAGCTCGGCGCCGCGCCACAGCACTTCGTCGATGCCCTTGACCTGCGGGCTGTGCGGATCGTCGATGGTTTCGCACTTGGCGTGGTGCTTGCGGTGGATGGCCACCCATTCCTTGGTGACCATGCCGGTGCTCAGCCACAGCCAGAAACGGAAGAAATGCGAGGGGATCGGGCCCAGCTCCATCGCCTTGTGGGTCTGGGTGCGGTGCAGGAAGATCGTGACTGCGGCGATGGTGATGTGTGTGGTCACCAGCGTGTAAAGGACGACCTGCCACCAGGCCAGGTTCCACAGCCCGTGTCCGAGCCAGTCTATCGCCGCGTTCAGCACGGCCCAATCGGGAAGCAACATAGGGAAATTGTCTCTCTCAAAAAAGAAGGCCATCAGGGTGGCCCTACAAGTAAGAGCCATTTTACGGCGCGGGGTTCCAAATCAAGCTGTGAATAAGAACAGCAAGTCTGACTTGCGTCAAAGAATGTGACTTTTACGTGCCGCTGCGCTGCCAGGCAGCAGCGAAAAAGCCGTCGGTCGCATGCCGGTGCGGCCACAACCTCAGGTATTCCTGGCCGGTCTGCGGCCCGCTGCACAGGCTGGCCGCCGCCTCGACCTTCAGATTGGACAGGATCTCGGCCACCGGCAGTGGAGTGAACTCACTATTGGCGGCGCTGAAGGCCTGCGCGATCGCCTCGTTCTCCTGCGGCAGGATGCTGCAGGTGGCATAGAGCAGGCGGCCGCCCGGCTTGAGCAGCCGCGCCGCGCTCTGCAGGATTGCGGCCTGCTTGACCGTCATCTCGGCGACCGACTGGGGCGATTGCCGCCACTTCAGGTCGGGGTTGCGCCGCAGCGTCCCCAGCCCCGAACACGGCGCATCGACGATCACCCGGTCGATCTTGCCGGCCAGGCGCTTGATCCGCTCGTCCCGCTCGTGCGCGATCGCCGCCGGATGGACGTTGGACAGGCCGCTGCGGGCCAGCCGCGGCTTGAGCGCGTCGAGCCGGTGGGCGGCGGTGTCGAAGGCATACAGGCGGCCGGTGTTGCGCATGGTGGCGCCGATCGCCAGCGTCTTGCCGCCGGCGCCGGCGCAGAAGTCCACCACCATCTCGCCGCGCTTGGCGTCCAGGATCAGCGCCAGCAGCTGCGAGCCTTCGTCCTGGACCTCGATCGCGCCACGGGCGAAGGCGTCCACCTTGGCCAGCTGCGGCTTGTCGGCCAGCCGCAGGCCCCAGGGCGAATACGGGGTGATGGTCGACTTGATGCCGGCAGTCTTGAGTTCCTTCTGCACCTCCGGGCGCTTGTCGTTCAGGATGTTGACGCGCAGGTCCAGCGGCGCCGGCTGGTTCAGGGCCTCCACCAGCGGCCAGAACTCGTCGCCCAGCTGCTCCTTGAGCGGCTGCACCAGCCATTCGGGCAGGTTGTGGCGATGCCGCTCCATCAGGTCGGCGGTCTTGACGGTGTCGATCTGGCCCAGCCAGTTCTTCTCCTGGTCGGTCATCGCGCTCATGAGGAAGTCGCGCGGACCGTAGAAGCCCAGGATGGCGAGCCGGCGCTCCTTCGGCCCGCTGCCGGACGGGGCGAAGTGGTCGAACAGCAGCTTCTTGCGCAGCACGGCGTAGACCGTCTCGGCCAGGGTGGCGCGCTCGCGCGGCCCCAGCGAGCGGTGGCTGCGGAAATAGTGCGAGACGATGGAGTCCGCGGGATGGTCGAATTTCAGGGTGAGCGCGACGAGTTCGGCACAGGCGTCGAGCAGGGCTTTAGGATGCATGCCCCGATTGTCCCATCCACCCCATCACTTATGACCGACAAGGACCTGCCGCCGCTGATCGAGACCCCGCCCGGCCGCTACCGCCACTACAAGGGCATGCTGTACGACGTGGTCGGCACGGTGCGCCACAGCGAGACGCTGGAGCCGATGACGCTCTACCGCGCGCTGTACGGCGAGCACGGCCTGTGGGTCCGGCCGGCCGCCATGTTCAACGAGGAGCTGGTGATCGACGGGGTGCGCCAGCGGCGCTTCACGCCGCTAGACGGTGCGTAGCAGGCCGGCGATGGCGCGCGGATAGAGCAGGTGCTCCTGGGTCAGCACCCGCGCCGCCAGCGTTTCCTCGCTGTCGCCGGGCAGCACGGGCACAGCTGCCTGCGCCAGGATCGGGCCGTGGTCCAGCTCCGGGGTGACGAGGTGCACCGTGGCGCCGGCGACTCTGCAGCCGGCCTCGATGGCGCGCCGGTGGGTGTGCAGGCCCGGGAACGCCGGCAGCAGCGAGGGATGGATGTTCAGCAGCCGGCCGGCGTAGCGCCCGACGAAGGCCGGGGTCAGAATCCGCATGAAACCGGCCAGCACCACCAGCGCCGGCTGGTGGCGGTCGACCGCATCGGCCAGCGCGGCGTCGAAGGCCTCGCGCGATTCAAAGCCCTTGTGGTCGACCACTTCGGCGGCGATCTTCTGCTCCCGGGCCAGCGCCAGCCCGCCGGCGTCGGCGCGGTTGCTGATCACCGCCGCCACCCGGGCGTCCAGCGTCTCGCGCCAGTTGCCGCGCTGCGCCTCGCGCACAATGGCCGCCATGTTGGAGCCGCCGCCGGAGATCAGGATCACGATGTTCTTCACCTCCCAATTATCAATGCCATGACGCCAGTCCTTTCCCCGATCGAGGCCCGCGTGCTGGGCACGCTGATGGAAAAGGCCCGCACCGTCCCGGACAGCTATCCGCTGACGCTGAACTCGCTGGTGCTGGGCTGCAACCAGAAATCCAGCCGCGAGCCGCTGATGAATGTCAGCGATGCCCAGGCGCAGGAAGCGCTCGACACGCTCAAGCGCCATGCGCTGGTGTTCGAAACCAGCGGCAGCCGGGTGACCCGCTGGGAACACAATTTCCAGCGCGCCATCGGGGTGCCGGAACAGTCCGCCGTGCTGCTGGGCCTGCTGCTGCTGCGCGGCCCGCAGACAGCGGGGGAATTGCGGATCAACTGCGAGCGCTGGTACCGCTTCGCCGACATCTCCTCGGTCGAGGGCTTCCTGGACGAACTGGAGGCGCGCTCGCCGGACAAGGGCGGCCCGCTGGTGGTGAAGCTGCCGCGTGCCGCCGGCATGCGCGAGCAGCGCTGGGCCCATCTGCTGTGCGGGCCGGTCGACGCCGGCGCGGCGGCGGGCCATTCCCGGGAGCCGGACGCGGCCGCCCGGGGCGGACTCGAGGCCCGGGTCCAGATCCTGGAAACCGAGGTCGCGCAACTGCGCTCGGCGCTGCAGGATCTGTGCGAGCAGCTGGGCGTGTCGCCTCTCCGACAGCCCGAAAAGCACGAGCGTGCCGATAATCCGTCAGCAGGCACAGGACGACCGGAGGACTAATCATGGATTTGGCATTCACCCCCGAGGAACAGAAGTTCCGCGAAGAGATCCGCGGCTGGGTTCGAGAGAACCTGCCCAAGGAGATATCGGACAAGGTCCACAACGCGCTGCGGTTGACGCGCGACGACCTGCAGCGCTGGGCCAAGATCCTGGGCAAGAAGGGCTGGCTGGGCTATGGCTGGCCCAAGCAGTTCGGCGGCCCGGGCTGGAACGCGATCCAGAAGCACCTGTTCGAAGAAGAAACGGCACTGGCCGGCGCGCCGCGCATCATCCCCTTCGGGCCGGTCATGGTGGCGCCGGTGATCATGGCCTTCGGCAACCAGGAGCAGCAGCAGCGCTTCCTGCCCGGCATCGCCAGCGGCGAGGTCTGGTGGAGCCAGGGCTACAGCGAACCGGGGTCGGGCTCCGACCTGGCCTCGCTCAAGACCCGGGCCGAGCGCAAGGGCGACAAGTACATCGTCAACGGGCAGAAAACGTGGACGACGCTGGCGCAGCACGGCGACTGGATCTTCTGCCTGGTGCGCACCGGCACCGACGGCAAGCCGCAGACCGGCATCTCCTTCCTGCTGATCGACATGAAGTCGCCCGGCGTCAGCGTGCGGCCGATCATCATGCTGGACGGCGAGCATGAGGTGAACGAGGTGTTCTTCGACAACGTCGAAGTGCCGGCCGAGAACCTGATCGGCGAGGAGAACAAGGGCTGGACCTACGCCAAGCACCTGCTGTCCCACGAGCGCACCAACATCGCCGACGTCAACCGCGCCAAGCGCGAGCTGGAGCGGGTCAAGCGCATCGCCAAGGCCGAGGGCGTCTACGAGGACCGGCGTTTCCGCGACGAGATCGCCAAGCTGGAAGTGGACGTGGTGGCGCTGGAGATGCTGGTGCTGCGCGTGCTCTCGGCCGAGAAGTCGGGCAAGAACTCGCTGGACATCGCCGGCCTGCTCAAGATCAAGGGCAGCGAGATCCAGCAGCGCTACAGCGAGCTGATGATGCTGGCTGCCGGCCCCTATGCGATCCCGTTCCTGCCCGAGGCGATGGACGCCGGCTGGCAGGGCGAGTTCGTCGGCGCGTCTTACCTGGCGCCGCTGGCCTCGACCTACTTCAACCTGCGCAAGACCACCATCTACGGCGGCAGCAATGAAGTGCAGCGCAACATCGTCGCCCAGACGGTTCTTGGTTAATTGAAAAGACGGACAACCGGACGCAGCCCCCGAATTCGAATAGAGGAGTACCACATGGACTTTGACTTTTCCGACGACCAGCAATCGCTGCGCGACGCGGTGCGCAAGTGGGTCGACAAGGGCTATGACTTCGAGCGCCGCCGCAAGGCGGTGAAGGCCGGCGGCTTCGACCGCGCGGCCTACGGCGAACTGGCGGACCTGGGCCTGGCGGGCCTGTACATCGCCGAAGACCACGGCGGCATGGGCATGGGCCCGGTCGAGGCCATGGTGGTGATGGAGGAACTGGGCCGCGGCATGGTGCTGGAGCCGCTGGGGCAGACGCTGATCGCGAGCGGCCTGCTGGCCGGCTACGCGCCGGCGGCGCTGCAGTCCGCGTGGCTGCCCCGGATCGCCGGCGGCGCAGCACTGGTGGTGCTCGCGCAGGTCGAGCGCAAGGCGCGCTACCGACTCGACGTCTGCGCCACCACCGCCGCGCAAAGCGGCAACACCTGGACGGTCAGCGGCGCCAAGAGCATCGTGCCCGCCGGCGACCAGGCCGATGCCTTCCTGGTGCCGGCCACCGTCAAGGGCAGGATCGCCATGTTCCTGGTGGAACGCTCCGCGGCCGGCGTCACGGCGCGCGGCTACGGCACGCAGGCCGGCGGCCGCGCGGCCGAAGTCTCGTTCAAGGACAGCCCGGCCAGCCTGGTGACCGAGGACGGTCTGGCAGCGCTGGAACACGGCGTGGACATCGGCATCGCCGCCACCTGCGCCGAAGGCGTGGGCGTGATCGACAAGACGATGGACGTGACGGTGGAATACATGAACACCCGCAAGCAGTTCGGCGCCACGCTGGCCAGCTTCCAGGCGCTGCGCCACCGGGTGGCCGACATGAAGATGCAGCAGGAGCTGGCGCGCTCGATGAGCTACTACGCGTCGCTCAAGCTCAATGCGCCGGCGCCGGAACGGCGCAGCGCGATGGCGCGCGCCAAGTACCAGCTGGGCGTCGCGATGCGCTTCGTCGGGCAGAACTCGGTGCAATTGCACGGCGGCATCGGCGTCACCGACGAATACATCGGCAGCCATTACTTCAAGAAGCTGACCGAGCTGGAACTGAGCTTCGGCGATAGCCTGCACCAGCTGGGCGAAGTGTCGGAAAGAATGCAGGACACGGCCGGCGTCTTCGCCTGACGGATAGACCGCGTCGCGCCAACGTCTGGACTCCGGCTCGGGGCCGGAATGACAGTTCCCTCCTGGAGACAAGCAAGATGATCCTCCGCCGTTCCTTTCTTGGCGCCATTGCCGCCGTCGTTCTTGCCGCCGGCTGCGCCAGCGGGCCGTCGCTGCAGGAGGCGCCGCCGATCGTGTTCGTGCACGGCAACGGCGATACCGCGGCGCTGTGGCAGACCACGGTCTGGCGCTTCGAGTCCAACGGCTGGCCGAGAGACCGGCTGTATGCGCTCGACATGCCCTATCCGCTGGCGCGCGACGTCGATGCGAAGCCCCAGCCGGGCCGCAGTTCGACGGCCGAATCCATGGCCTACCTCAAGGCGGAGGTCGAGAAGGTGCTGCAGGCCACCGGCGCCCGGCAGGTGGTGCTGATCGGCAACTCGCGCGGCGGCTATGCGATCCGCAACTACATCCAGAACGGCGGCGGCGAGCGCACGGTCGGCCACGCGATCCTGGGCGGCACGCCCAACCACGGGGTGTGGGTGTCGGTGCCGGGGCTGCCGGACGGCAGCGAATTCGCCGGCGCCGGGCCCTTCCTCAAGGCGCTGAATGCGCCGAAGAACGCCGCCGGCGACGAAGTCACCGGCCCGGTGAAGTGGCTGACGATCCGCTCCGACGGCAACGACAAGTTCGCCCAGCCCGACGGGATCTGGCTTGGCAAGAAGGGCACACCCACCGGAATCACCGCGGCCGGACCCGAACTGCGCGGCGCGACCAATGTCGTGATCCCCAGGATCGACCATCGCGAGACCGCTTACTCGCCGGCCGCGTTCGCGGCGGCCTACCAGTTCATCACTGGCCGCCCGCCGGCCACGACCACGCCGGTGCCGGAGGCGTCGATCGCATTGAGCGGCAAGATCACCGGCCTGGGCGTGTCGTCGAACGACTCCAAGTCCGGCAACTTCAGCAACAACCTGCCGCTGCCCGGCGCACAGTTGCAGATCTTCGCCACCGACCCCGCAACCGGCGAGCGCCGCGGTCCGGCCGCGTATACGGCGACCACCGGCGCCGACGGCCTGTGGGGCCCATTCGCGGCGCAGGCGGGAACGCCGTACGAATTCGAGGTCGCCGCCCGCGGCTACGCCACCACCCATATCTACCGCAGCCCGTTTCCGCGCTCCAGCAGCATCGTCCACCTCAAACCGGAACGGATTGCCGACGCCGACAAGGATGCCGCCGCCATCGTCACCATGACCCGGCCGCGCGGCTACTTCGATCCGACGCGCGACAAGATGGCGTTCGACGGCCAGAGCCCGCCGCCTGGCGCGCTGCCGGGCGCCGGCGTCGCCAGCTCGAAGATCAAGCTGGCGACGGCGCAGCCGCGGCCGGTGGTGGCGGAATTCAACGGGGAACGGATCGTGGGATGGCCGTGGCCGGCTAGCCACGGCGAGGTCACCCTGCTTGAACTGACCTACTAGACGCGGCCGCCGGATCCCTCAGGCGTGCAGCCTGGAGGACTTCGGCAGGTGCGCCATCAGGAACTCCATCTGGTCGGCCAGGATGCGGCGGTTGCGCAGGATGAAGTCTTCCCACAGGCTGGGAACGTAGGGCGCGTACAGGAGCGGCATGTGGGCCTGCTCCGGCGTGCGGTTGCTCTTGCGGTGGTTGCAGGCGCGGCAGGCCGTCACCACGTTCATCCAGTGGTCCTTGCCGTTCTGCGCGAACGGGATGATGTGCTCGCGGGTCAGCTCCTCCTCCTCGTGGTCCTGGCCGCAGTACGCGCACACATTCCGGTCGCGGGCGAACAGCTTGCTGTTGGTCAGGCCGGGCTTGAGGTCGAAGGGATTGATGTTGGGCACGCCCTTGGTGCCGATGATGCTGCTGACCGTGATGACGGATTGCTCGCCGGTCGTGGCGTTGTGGCCCCCGCGGAAGCGGGCCACCTGGGCCCCCACTTCCCAGCGCACTTCCTCCGCGGCGTAATGCAGCACGGCTTGCTCCAGCGAAATCCACGACTGGGGCAGACCTTGGGCGGACAGCTTCAGGACCTTCAAACCACGCCTCCTTCACAATGGGCAACCACTGAACGGAACAGCAAACGTACCGCACAATATACCTTGTTTGGTGACGATCGGCCCCGCGGGCGCTTGAGGGGCGGGCGCCGCCTGCTATCAAAACGATACCAACGCGCATGCAGATCTTCAGAGGCTTCCACCACCCCGGCATCGCGCCCGCCTGCGCCCTGACGATCGGCAATTTCGACGGGGTGCACCGCGGGCACCAGGCCATGCTGGCGCTGCTGAACAACGAGGCGCAGCACCGGGGCGTGCCCAGCTGCGTGATGACCTTCGAGCCGCACCCGCGGGACTACTTCGCCGCCCTGCAGCGCAAGCCGGAACTGGCGCCGGCCCGGGTGGCGCCGCTGCGCGACAAGCTGACCGAGCTGGCCCGCTGCGGCGTCCGGCAGTGCGTCGTCATCCCGTTCGATGCCCGCCTGTCGTCCATGGTTCCCGAGTCCTTCATCGACGACGTGCTGGTGCGCGGGCTGGGCGTGCAGTACGTGCTGGTGGGCGACGACTTCCGCTTCGGCCAGCGCCGCGCCGGCGACTACGCGATGCTGGATGCCGCCGGCAACCGCAAGGGCTTCGACGTCGCCCGGATGAACAGCTACGAGGTTCACGGCCTGCGGGTGTCCAGTTCCGCGGTGCGCGAGGCGCTGGGCCAGGGCCGGATGCAGGACGTGGCGGCCTTGCTGGGACGCCCGTACAGCATCAGCGGCCACGTGGTGCACGGCCGCAAGCTCGGGCGGGAACTGGGCTTCAAGACCCTGAACCTGCGCTTCGCCCACTGGAAACCGGCGGCCAGCGGGATCTTCGCCGTTGAAGTGCACGGCCTGGGCGACTTCCCCTTGCCGGGGGTCGCCAACCTGGGCATCCGGCCCTCGCTGGAGGCCGACGACGTCAACGGCGGCCGGGTGCTGCTGGAGACCCATTGCCTGGAATGGCCCGCCCGCCTCGGGACCGAGGGGGCGTACGGTAAAATCATCCGGGTGGAACTGCTGCACAAACTGCACGACGAGCTCAAGTACGACGGTCTCGATGCCCTGACCAGGGGAATCGCGAAGGACTGCGAAGATGCTCGCGCCTATTTTTCCTCGACCCGCCGCCAGACGACCCGCGACCGAATTTAGATCGCGGTTCCGCTCGCCGCCCTTCGACAGGCTCAGGGCGAACGGTTCTTCAAGCGCCCCTCCAGCAGACCCAGCCCCGTTCGGGCTGATCCTGAGCCTGTCGAAGGATCGAAGCCCTCGAGCCCTCCATGACCGAAAAAACCGACTACCGAGCCACGCTCAACCTGCCCGACACGCCGTTCCCGATGCGCGGCGACCTGCCCAAGCGCGAGCCGCAATGGGTCAAGGAATGGGAAGACCAGGGCCTGTACAAGAAGCTGCGCGCGGCCCGCTGCGGCCACGAGAAGTTCGTGCTGCACGACGGCCCGCCCTACGCCAACGGCCAGATCCACATGGGCCACGCCGTCAACAAGATCCTCAAGGACATGATCGTCAAGGCGCGCCAGCTCAAGGGCCTGGACGCGGCCTACATCCCGGGCTGGGACTGCCACGGCCTGCCGATCGAGAACGCGATCGAGAAGAAGTACGGCCGCAACCTGCAGCGCGACGAGATGCAGGCCAAGAGCCGCGCCTTCGCCACCGAGCAGATCGGCATCCAGATGGGCGACTTCAAGCGCCTGGGCGTGCTGGGCGACTGGGACCATCCGTACCGCACGATGGACTTCGTCAACGAGGCGGCCGAGATCCGCGCCTTCAAGCGGGTGGTGGAGCGCGGCTTCGTCTACCGGGGGCTCAAGCCGGTGTACTGGTGCTTCGACTGCGGCTCCTCGCTGGCCGAGTTCGAGATCGAATACGCCGACAAGAAGTCGCAGACGCTGGACGTGGGGTTCGAGGCGGATGATCCGGCGCATGTGCTTTCGGCCTTCGGCTTGGACCTGAATTCCGTTCGCCCTGAGCTTGTCGAAGGGCTCGCCAAGGCTTCGACAAGCTCAGCCCGAACGGGTGGGGTCTTCATCGTCATCTGGACCACCACCGCCTGGACCATCCCGGCCAACCAGGCCCTGAACCTGAATCCGGAACTGGACTACTCGCTGGTGGACACCGAGCGCGGCCTGCTGGTGCTGGCCTCGGTGCTGGTGGAAGACTGCATGCAGCGCTACGGCCTGAGCGGCACCATCCTGGCGACGGTCAAGGGCGAGCAGCTGGGCGGCCTGAACTTCCGCCATCCGCTGTACGACGTCGATGCGGGCTACCGGCGCCTGTCGCCGGTGTACCTGGCCGACTACGCGACGGCCGATGACGGCACCGGCATCGTCCATTCCTCGCCCGCCTACGGCGTGGAAGACTTCAACTCCTGCGTCGCCCACGGCGTGTCCTACGACGACATCCTCAACCCGGTGCAGGGCAACGGCTCGTACGCGCCGGAGCTGCCGCTGTTCGGCGGGATGAACATCTGGAAGGCGGCGCCGGTCATCATCGAGACCATCAGGGACGCCGGCCGCCTGTTCGCGACCCAGACCATCAGCCACAGCTATCCGCATTGCTGGCGCCACAAGACGCCGGTGATCTACCGCGCCGCCGCCCAGTGGTTCATCCGCATGGACGAGGGCGAAGGCGTCTTCACCAAGGACAAGGCGCCGGCCACGCTGCGCCAGATGGCGCTGGCGGCGATCGAGGAAACGGGCTTCTATCCGGAGAACGGCCAGATCCGCCTGCGCGACATGATCGCCGGCCGGCCGGACTGGTGCATCAGCCGCCAGCGCAGCTGGGGCGTGCCCCTGCCCTTCTTCCTGCACAAGGACTCGGGCGAGCTGCATCCCAGGACGATGGAGATCCTGGACCTGGCCGCCGACATGGTGGAACGCGGCGGCATCGAGGCCTGGAGCAAGGTGAGCACCGAGGAGGTGTTCGCCAAGGTCGGCGCCGCCGCCGAGGCAGCGCAATACACCAAGAGCACCGACATCCTGGAGGTGTGGTTCGACTCCGGCACCACCCACACCACGGTGCTGAAGGTCTCGCACCCGGGCGCCGGCCACGAGAACGGGCCGGAGGCCGACCTCTATCTCGAGGGCCACGACCAGCACCGCGGCTGGTTCCATTCCTCGCTGCTGACCGCCTGCGCGATGTACGGCCGGGCGCCCTACCGCGGCCTGCTGACGCACGGCTTCACGGTGGACAGCCAGGGCCGCAAGATGAGCAAGTCGCAGGGCAACGGCGTCGATCCGCAGGTGACGACGCAGAAGCTGGGCGCCGAGATCATCCGGCTGTGGGTCGCGGCCTCGGACTATTCCGGCGACATCGCCGGCGACGACAAGATCCTGGCCCGGGTGGTCGATTCCTACCGCCGGATCCGCAACACGCTGCGCTTCCTGCTGGCCAACGTCAGCGACTTCGACCCGGCCAAGGACGCGGTGCCGCTGGCCGAGATGCTGGAGATCGACCGCTACGCGCTGTCGCGCGCCGCCCGCTTCCAGGAAGAAGTGCTGGCCCACTACGAGGTGTACGAGTTCCACCCGGTGGTCGCCAAGCTGCAGGTCTACTGCTCGGAGGACCTGGGCGCGTTCTACCTGGACGTTCTCAAGGACCGCCTGTACACGACGGCACCCAAGTCGCTGGCCCGCCGCAGCGCGCAGACCGCGCTGTGGAACATCACCCACGCGATGCTGCGCTGGATGGCGCCGTTCCTGAGCTTCACGGCGGAAGAAGCCTGGAAGATCTTCGGCGACTCGGAGTCGATCTTCCTGGAGACCTATGCCGAGATCGGCGGTCCGGACGCCGCGCTGCTGGAGAAGTGGACCCGCATCCGCGCCGCCCGCGAACTGGTGAACAAGGAGATCGAGGCCCTGCGCACCGACGGCAAGGTCGGCTCCTCGCTGCAGGCCAACGTGGAACTGACGGTGCCGATGGCCAGCCACGGCGAGCTGTGGGAGGCGCTGGCCAGCCTGGGCGACGACCTCAAGTTCGTCTTCATCACCTCCGCCATGCGCATCGTTGCCGGGGACGCCATGGCCGTCAGGGTGACGGCCTCGGAGGACACCAAGTGCGAGCGCTGCTGGCACTGGCGCGCCGACGTCGGCGCCGACGAGGCGCACCCGACGCTGTGCGGCCGTTGCGTCAGCAACCTGTTCGGCGCCGGCGAAGAGCGGGTGTTCGCCTGATGGCCCGCCCCGCGACCCCGGGCGGCATGCTGCCCTGGCTGGGACTGGCCCTCATCATCCTGATCGTCGACCAGTTCACCAAGGCGCTGATCCTGGGCGCCTACCAGCTGGGCGACTCCACCACCGTCACCAGCTTCTTCAACATCGTTCGCGCCCACAACACCGGGGCGGCCTTCTCCTTCCTAGCGGCGGCCTCGGGCTGGCAGCGCTGGCTGTTCACCGCCATCGGCGTCGGCGCCACGGTGTTCATCGTCTGGATGCTGCGTTCGCACGCCGGCCAGAAGCTGTTCTGCTTCTCGCTGGCCTGCATCCTGGGCGGCGCCATCGGCAACGTGCTGGACCGGCTGATGCACGGCTACGTGGTGGACTTCCTGCAGGTCCACTGGAACAACCGCTGGTACTTCCCGGCCTTCAACGTGGCCGACAGCGCGATCACGGTCGGCGCCGCCTGCCTGATCCTGGACGAACTGCTGCGCGTGCGGCGCGCCCGCTAGCCGCCGCCGGGCCCGCGCGCCGGCGGGCTCCGTTCTTGCTGCAGTGCGTCAGGCGTATAGTGAAGTTCGACCAATGAAGCATCTGTTGAATCTTCTGGCAGCGATCGCGCTGCTTGTCTGGGGCACCCAACTCGTTCGAACCGGCATCCTGCGGGTGTTCGGTGCCAACCTTCGCCGCGTGCTGGCGCACAGCCTGAGCAACCGCTACACGGCCGCCCTGTCGGGCCTGGGCGTCACGGCGCTGGTGCAATCGAGCACGGCCACCGCATTGATCGTCTCCGCGTTCGTCGCCCAGGGCCTGGTCGGCCTGCCGCTGGCGCTGGCCATGATGCTGGGCGCCGACATGGGCACCAGCCTGATGGCGGTGGTGTTCTCGTTCGACCTGTCCTGGCTGTCGCCGCTGTTCATCTTCGTCGGCGTGGTGCTGTTCATCTCGCGCCAGTCCAGTCCGGCCGGCCGCTTCGGCCGGGTGCTGATCGGCCTGGGCCTGATGCTGCTGGCGCTGCGGCTGGTGAGCGAAGCCACCGGCGTGCTGACCAAGGCGCCCGCCATCAAGACGCTGCTGTCGTCCCTGTCCAGCGACCTGATGCTGGAGATCTTCGTCGGCGCGCTGCTCTCGGTCATTTCCTATTCCAGCCTGGCGATCGTGCTGCTCACCGCCACGCTGGCCACCACCGGCGTGATCCCGCTGGACGTGGCGCTCGGCCTGGTGCTGGGCGCCAACCTGGGCAGCGGCCTGCTGGCCGTGCTCACCACCACCCGGGCGACGATCGAGGCGCGCCAGGTGCCGCTGGGCAACCTGGTGTTCAAGATCCTGGGGGTGGTGATCGCGATGCCGCTGATCGGCCTGTGGCTGAAGTACGCGCGGCCCTACCTGAACGAGCCGACGCGGGTGGTGGTGCTGTTCCACCTGTGCTTCAACATCCTGGTCGCCCTGATCTTCATCGGCCTGACCTCGCCGGTGGCGCGCATGGTGCAGCGCTGGCTGCCCAAGCCGCAGAAGCCGCTGGTGGCGGGCCGGCCGCACCACCTGGACCCGTCGGCGCTGGCCACGCCCTCGCTGGCGATCTCCTGCGCCGCGCGCGAGGCCCTGCACCAGGCCGACCTGGTGGAGACCATGATGACCGGCATGCTGACGGTCATCAAGAACAACGACCTGCGG
This sequence comes from Caenimonas terrae, assembly GCF_042655405.1. Classification (NCBI taxonomy): domain Bacteria; kingdom Pseudomonadati; phylum Pseudomonadota; class Betaproteobacteria; order Burkholderiales; family Comamonadaceae; genus Caenimonas; species Caenimonas terrae. Next base: position 1,272,111 of record NZ_JBHSMF010000006.1, read on the forward strand.
CTGGCCGAGGAGCTGCGCAAGCTCGACGACTCGGTCGACGAGCTCTATTCGGCGATCAAGTATTACCTCACCAAGATCTCGCGCGAGGCGTTATCCGAGGCGGAGAGCCGGCGCTGGACCGACATCATCAGCTTCACCATCAACATGGAGCAGGTGGGCGACATCATCGAGCGCATCGTGCTGGACATCGAGGACAAGAAGATCCGCAAGGGTCGCAGCTTCTCGGAGGCCGGCATGGCGGAGATCTGCGAGCTGCACGCGCGGCTGACGGACAACCTGCGGCTGGGCATGAGCGTGTTCCTCAATGGCAACGTGCGCGATGCCCAGAAGCTGCTGGAGGAGAAGGCGCGGTTCCGTGACCTGGAGCGGGCCTACGCCCAGAGCCATCTGGTGCGGCTGACGGACAACACGGTGCAGAGCATCGAGACCAGTTCGCTGCACATCGACCTGATCAGCGACCTGAAGCGGATCAACTCCCACATCTGCTCGATCGCCTATCCGATCCTGGATTCGGCCGGGGCGCTGGCGCCCAGCCGGCTGCGGCAGCTGCCGCTGGCCGAGGGACCGTAGCGGCCTCAGCCGACGAAGGCCTCGGAGGCGCTTTCCGCCTTGCTGCGCTCGGTCATGCAGTAGTCGACCAGCGCATCGATCTCGGTGGACTTGTCGAACACGGCGTCGGCGCCCAGCTGGGCACAGCGCCAGCGCACGTCGGTGGTGGCGTGGTTGCTCAGCACGATGATCTTCTGGTTCGGCTTGCGGTCGCGGCAGGCTTCCAGGATGTTCAGCCCGCTGCCTTCGCGCAGGAACAGGTCGACGATCGCCAGATCCCAGTAGCCGTCGTTCTGCGCCAGCCAGCGCTTGCCTTCCTGTTCGGTATCGGCCACGCCCACCGGTTCGACCAGCGCCAGCTCCTGCAGCGTCTCGATCAGGTTCTCCCGGATCATCGGACTGTCCTCGACGATATAAGCCCTGAACTTCATGGCTTGCTCCAGTGGTTGTCGGGGCGCCCCGCGGTGCGGCCCGAATTTGTAAAGTTAATCCACTGTAAAGCCCGGCCCGGCGCGCCGCTGCCAGTACCTTAGCCAAGCCCCTGTAGGAGGTTGCGCTCAGCTCCCAAGTAAGCAGCGGTTACAGGGTCAGGACGGTGCAGCCCGTGGTCTTGCGCGCCTCCAGGTCCCGGTGGGCCTGCTGCACCTGCTCCAGCGGGTAGCGCTGGTCGATGCGGATCTTCACCTTGCCGCTGGTCACGGCCTCGAACAGGTCGTCCGCCATCGCCTGGGTGCTTTCGCGGCTGGAAATGTGGGTGAACAGGGTCTGGCGGGTGACGTAGAGCGAGCCCTTGGCGCCCAGGATGCCGGGCGCGAACGGCGTCGGCGGGCCGGACGAATTGCCGAAGCTGGCCATCAGGCCGAACGGCTGCAGGCAGTCCAGCGACTTGTCCCAGGTGTCCTTGCCGACCGAGTCGTAGACCACCTTCACGCCCTTGCCGCCGGTGATCTCCTTGACCCGCGGCAGGAAGTCTTCCTTGCTGTAGTTGATCACGTGGGCGGCGCCCAGCTCCTTGGCCAGCGCGCACTTCTGGTCCGAGCCGGCCGTGCCGATCAGCTGCAGCCCCAGCGCCTTGGCCCACTGGCAGGCGATCAGGCCGACCCCGCCGGCGGCGGCGTGGAACAGCACGAAGTCGCCCTTGGCCAGGCCGCCCTGGGGCAGCGTCTTCTTGAGCAGGTACTGCGCCGTCAGGCCCTTGAGCATCATCGCGGCGCCGGTGTCGAAGTCGATCGCGTCGGGCAGCTTGCAGACGCACTTGGCCGGCATCACCCGGACCTCGCAGTAGCTGCCGGGCGGCTGGCTGGCGTAGGCGGCGCGGTCGCCCGCCTTCAGGTGCGTCACGCCGGCGCCGACCGCCTCGACCACGCCCGAGGCTTCCATGCCCAGGCTCAGCGGCATCGGCAGCTGGTACACGCCGCTGCGCTGGTAGACATCGATGAAGTTCAGGCCCACCGCCTTGTGGCGGATGCGGATCTCGCCGGGGCCGGGCTCGCCCACCGTCACCTCGACGATCTTCATTTCCTCGGGACCGCCGTGGCGGTCGATGCGCACTGCCTTGCTCATGCTGTTCTCCTCGGGTTGGAAAGCTGCGCCATGCTGCCATGAATCGTGCGGCCCTGCCGGCCGAAACCCACTGCCGGCGCGGCTACAGTCGGGGACCCCATGACCCAGCGCCTGACCCCCTCCACCGCCCTCCTGCTGTCCATCGCCCCGATCCTGTGGGCCGGCAACGCCGTCGTCGGCCGGCTGGTCAACACGCTGGTGCCGCCGATCACCCTGAACTTCCTGCGCTGGGCGCTGGCCTTCGCCCTGCTGCTACCGCTGGCGGCATGGGTGCTGCGCAGGGACAGCGGCCTGTGGCGCAGCTGGAGGCGCTACGCGGTGCTCGGCCTGCTGGGGGTGGGCTGCTACAACGCGCTGCAGTACCTGGCGCTGAAGACCTCCACGCCGTTGAACGTCACGCTGGTGGCGGCCAGCTCGCCGGTCTTCATGCTGGGCGTCGGCGCCCTGTTCTTCGGCCAGCGCGTGGCCGGGCGGCAGCTGCTCGGCGCGGTGCTGTCCATCGCCGGCGTGCTGGTGGTGCTGGCGCGCGGCGACTGGCAGTTGCTGCTGGCGGTGCGGCTGGTGCCGGGCGACCTCTACGTGCTGCTGGCCACCGCCGCCTGGGCCGTCTACAGCTGGCTGCTGGTGCGGCCGGGCGACCCGCCGGCGATCCGCGCCGACTGGGCGGCCTTCCTGCTGGCGCAGATGGTGTTCGGGCTGGGCTGGTCCGGCCTGTTCGCGGCCGGTGAGTGGGCGCTGACCGACGCGCAGATCCACTGGGGCTGGCCGGTGGCCGCAGCGCTGGCCTATGTGGCAGTCGGTCCGGCGATCATTGCGTACCGCTGCTGGGGCATGGGCGTGCAGCGTGCCGGGCCGACGGTGGCCGGCTTCTTCTCCAACCTCACGCCGCTATTCGCCGCCCTGATGTCGGCCGCCTTCCTGCGCGAACTGCCGCACCTCTATCACGGCGTCGCCTTCCTCCTCATCGTCGGCGGGATCGTGGTGTCGTCACGCAGGGGATGAGAAGACAGCCGGACGCAGAAGACGCCGAAGCAACGCGGAAGACGCGAAAAGACAGTGGAAGGATTGAATCCAACACTCAACCTGGCTTCCTTCTGCGCTTTCTGCGTTGTTTCTGCGATTTCCGCGTCCTTGCCCCCGCTCCCGCTTTCGGCCTTCCGCTTTCAGTAGGTGCCCGGGTAAGCGCCGCCGTCCATCAGGATGTTCTGGCCGGTGATGTAGGCGCCGTACTGGCTGCACAGGAAGGCGCAGGTGGCGCCGAACTCGTCGGGCGTGCCCAGCCGCTTGGCCGGCACCGCGGCGCGGCGGCCTTCCAGGATCTCGTCGACCGCCTTGCCGGTCTTTTGCGACTGGCCGGCCGCCATGCTGCGGACGCGGTCGGTGTCGAACACGCCAGGCAGCAGGTTGTTGATCGTGACGTTGGCCGAGGCCAGCTTGGTGGTGCGGGCGACGCCGGCGACGAAGCCGGTCAGGCCGCTGCGCGCGCCGTTGGACAGGCCCAGCACGTCGATCGGCGCCTTCACCGAACTGGAGGTGATGTTGATGATCCGCCCGAAGCCGCGCGCGGCCATGCCGTCGACCGTGGCCTTGATCAGTTCGATCGGCGTCAGCATGTTGGCGTCCAGCGCCTTGACCCAGGCATCGCGGTCCCAGTCGCGGAAGTCGCCGGGCGGCGGGCCGCCGGCGTTGGTGACCACGATGTCATATTCCTTGTGCTTGGCGAACGCGGCGGCGCGGCCCTCGGGGGTGGTGATGTCGGCGGCAACGTGCTGGACCGCCGTGTCCTTGGGACGGGCCGGATCGTCGATCAGCCGTTGCACCGCCGCCTCCAGCGCCTCGGCGCCGCGCGCCACCATCACCACGTTGACGCCTTCGCGCACCAGCGCTTGCGCGCAGCCGAAGCCCAGGCCCTTGCTGGCGCCGCAGACCAGCGCCCATTTGCCGGCGATACCGAGATCCATAAAATGCCCCTGTGCGATTGAAAGAACACAGGATGATACGTGCGGTGCGGCTGCCCGACGCCTGCGCAGCGCTGCTGCTGGCGGCGCTGGCATCGCTGCCGGGCGCGGCATCGGCCCAGCAGGGCGAGTCGGCTGCGCTCAAGCGGGCGGCCGACCTGCGCGACGCGCCGGGCGACGGCGCCCGCAGCCTGGTCGCGCTGCCGGCCCAGGCGCCGGTGACGCGGCTGGGCGAGCGCGAGGGGCCCTGGATCCGGGTGCAGAGCGCGGCCGGCGTCGCCGGCTGGGTCCACATGTTCGACGTCGGTCCGGCCGGCTTCGGCGGTGGTGCCGGCACCAGCGCCTCCTCCGGCGGCAATGCGCTGGCCGGCGGCCTGCGCGGCCTGAGCAGCCTGCTTGGCGGCGGCTCCGCTGCGCCGCCGCGGGTGGCCACCTCCACCATCGGCATCCGCGGCCTGGAAGCGGAAGACCTGGCCCGCGCCCAGCCCGACCTGAATGCGGTCGGGCGGATGGAGCAGCTGCGCCAGGGCGAGGCGGGCGCCCGCCAATTCGCCGCCGAGGCGTCGCTGGTCGCGGCCACCGTGCCCGAATTGCCGGCGCCGGCGCGCACCTCCACGCCGCCGGGCGGCAACCAGTCGCCATGAACAACAGCTTCCTCGCCCGCATCGCGATCGCCGCTGCCCTCGCGGCCGGCCTGCAGGCGCCGGCCACGGCGCAGGGCATCGGCATCTTCAACAACATCATCCGGCAGCAGCAGCTGCCGTCGGCGCCGGCCAGCCTGGGCAACCTGCTGGCGCCCGCCGCCGGCAACCGCGGCGCTGCCGGCGGCGAGCTGATCCAGCTGCTGATGCAGTCGGTGGACCATGTGGACGAGGCGCACGAGATCGAGATCGGCCGCCAGCTGGCGGCAGTGCTGCTTGGCAGCAAGCCCCTGCATCCGGACATGGCGCTGCAGCGCTACGTGAACCGGCTCGGTCGCTGGATCAGCCTGCAGTCGGCCCGGCCGCAGCTGCCCTGGACCTTCGGCGTGCTCAACGACCCGGGCGTGAACGCCTTTGCCGCGCCGGGCGGCTACGTGTTCGTCACCAAGGGACTGGTGGACCGGGTCGACGAGGCGGAGCTGGCGGGCATCCTGGCGCACGAGATCACCCATGTCACCGACAAGCACCACCTGCAGGCCCTGCGCACCAAGGCGCGCGCCGGGCTGGCCACCCAGGCGATCGGCTCGCAGTTGAACAGCAACCTGGGCGGCGCCGTGTCGGCGCAGCTGCTGGCGCTGGGCAAGGACCTGTACTCCAGCGGGCTGGACCAGGGCGACGAGTTCGCCGCCGACCGCAACGGCGTCACGCTGGCGGCCCGCGCCGGCTTCGATCCCTACGGCCTGCCCTCGGTGCTGCAGCAGCTGCGCAGCGCGGCGCCGGACAATCCGCTGTTCTCGCTGTCCCTGCGCACCCATCCGGCGCCGCAGCTGCGGCTGGACCAGCTGGAACTGGCGATGGGCAACCGGCTGGACGCCTATGCCGGCAAGCCGGCGGTGCCGCTGTCGCAGCGGCTGGTGGGGCGCTAGCGGATCGGCAGCCGGCAGCAGCTAGAAGTTGATCCGTTCGCGCTCGATCACCAGCGGCCGGCGCGCGACCTGCGTCAAGATGGCCCCGACGTATTCGCCGAGCAAGCCGATGAAGAACAGCTGGATGGAGGCGAAGAAGAACAGGCCGATCAGCAGCGGCGCAGTCCCCAGGCTGAACTGGTCCCAGAACAGCAGCTTGGCGGCCAGGTAGCCGAGCGACACCAGGACGCTCAATCCCGACAGGGCGAATCCCGCCATCGTCGCCAGCCGCAGCGGCACCCGCGAGTGGGAGGTGATGCCCAGCATCGCGATGTCGTAGAGCGAGTAGAAATTGTTCTTGGTGATCCCGCGCACGCGCCGCGGCTGGTTGTACGGGATCTCGACCGGGTCGAAGCCGATCTCGGAAATCAGCCCGCGCAGATAGGGATAGGGGTCGTCGAGCTGGCGCAGGGCGTCCAGCACCTGCCGGTCATAGAGCCCGAAGCCGGTGAAGTTCTGGATCAGCTTGACATCCGCGATGCGCGTGACCATCCGGTAATAGAGCCGCCGCACCATGAACATCAGGCGCGACTCGTCGGCGCTGGGCTTCACCCCGATCACCATCTTTGCGCCCTCCAGCCAGTGCTGGACAAAGGTGCGCATCAGCTCCGGCGGGTCCTGCAGGTCGCACACCAGCAGGATCGCCGCATCGCCCTGCGCCTGCATCAATCCGTGGAACGGCGAGCGGATGTGGCCGAAGTTGCGCGCGTTCAGGATCACCTTCACCCGCGGATCGGCGCTCGCCATCTGCCGCAACAGCACCGCCGTCCGGTCGGTCGAGCGGTTGTCGATGAACAGGTGCTCGTAGCTCACACCCTCGATCTGTTCCATCACCGCGCGGGCCTGCCGCCACACCTCCTCGACGTTTTCTTCTTCGTTGTAGCAAGGGGTGACGATGGTGATCTTGTTCATGGCGGCAGGAAGACGAAGGTGCGTTGGAGAAAATAGGTGACGATGGCCAACGGAACGATGACGGCCGCATTGGCCAGGTAGACGTTCAATCCCAACGCCAGCAGGCCGGCGACGGCAGCGACGTTCAGCAGGTAGGTTACGACGTACGCGCCGACAAAGCGACCCAGCCGGCCCAGCGGTGCGCCCCCGAACACCAGGCGCCCGGTGCTCTGGAAATTGAACGCCACGCCCAGCACCGTCGCCAGGGCGATCGCCAGCGGATAGGACAGCCCGGTCCAGGTGAACAGGGCGAACAGCCCATAGCCGACCAGCGTATTGAGGCCGCCGACCAGCAGGAAGCGCATGAACCGCGGGGACAGCACCTCAGGCTGCACTCCACCGGGCGGCGAAGGGCAGGACGCGTTCGCGCACGCTCGCCAGGTCCAGGCCGTGCTCGCGCAACGCGTGGGCGTGGCTGCCGCAGGTGCTGGAAAAGCGCTGGCCGATCCCGATGCGCAGCAGCGGCAGCGGATGCGTCAGCGACAGCGCCTCCAGCAGCGCGGAACCGAGGCCCGCCGCCACCGAATGCTCCTCCAGGCTGACCAGGGCCTTGCAGCGGCCAACCGCAGCGGCCAATGCCTGCTCGTCGAGCGGCTTGATCCACGGCGCGCTCCATACCGACGCATCGATTTCGTCGGCGATCGCCAGCGCCGTCTTGAGCATCGAGCCGGTCGCAACCAGGCCGACCGCGTGCCGCCCACGCCGCAACTGCAGCAGTTCGCCGCGCCTGAGCACGGGCGGCTGCCGGTGGACGTTGCCGAGGTCGGCCTTGCCCATGCGCAGGTAGACCGGGGCATCGTGGCCCAGTGCGAAGTTCATCGCGGCCGCCATCTCGCCGGCGTCGCCGGGCGACAGGATGTCGATGTGCGGGATCGGCCGCAGGCAGGCGATGTCCTCGAAGCTCTGGTGGCTCGCCCCGAGCGTGCTGTAGACCAGGCCGGCGCCGTCGCCGATGAAGGTGACGGGCAGCTGCTCGTAGCAGACGTCGATCTTGATCTGCTCGAGCACGCGCACCGGCACGAAGGCGCTCAGGCCGTAGACCACCGGCCGAAAGCCGGCCTTCGCCAGGCCGGCGGCGACGCCCACCATGTTCTGCTCGGCGACGCCGGCGTTGATGTACTGGCCCGGGCAGGCCTTGCGGAACTCGTCGAACAGCGCGTAGCCGTGGTCGCCCGTCAGCAACAGCACGCGCTCGTCGCGCGCAGCGGCGTTCGCCAGTTCGCGCGAGAAGGCGGCCCTCAAGGCCGGCCCCCGAGTTCGGCCAGGGCCTGCTCGTACAGCGGGGGCGTGAGCCGCAGGTAGTGCCAGGCGTTGTCGTTTTCCATGTACGACACGCCCTTGCCCTTCACCGTGTTGGCCACCAGCGCCTTGGGCTTGCCGTCGGCCCGGGACTGCAGCTGGTCGATCGCCGCGGAGATGGCCGCCATGTCATGCCCGTCCACCGTCGCCGCGTCGAAGCCGAAGGCCGTGAAGCGCGCCGCGATGTCGCCCAGCGCCATGATGTCGTCGGTGCGCCCCATCGCCTGGAAGCCGTTGGCATCGACGATCACCATCAGGTTGTCCAGGCGGGCGTGGGCCGCGAACATCACGGCTTCCCAGATCGCCCCCTCGTCGAGCTCGCCGTCGCCGACGATGGCATAGCAGCGCTGGCCGGTGCCGCGCCGCTGGGCCGCCAGCGCCAGGCCGACGCCCACCGACAGGCCATGGCCCAGGGTGCCGGAGGTGACCTCGCAGCCGGGCACGTGCGAGTCGGACAGGCCCTTCAGGCGCGATCCGTCCTTGAAATAATTGTCCACGTCGGACTGCTCGATCCATCCCAGCGCCAGCGTGCAGGCGTACTGGGCCATCACGCCGTGTCCCTTGCTCAGGACCAGGTAGTCGCGCCCCGGGTCCCTGGGGTCGGTGCGGTGGTAGCGCATGTGGCGGCCGTACAGGCAGGCCAGCAGCTCCACGATGGAAAAGGCGCAACCCAGATGGACCGAACTGCCGGCATAGGCCATTTCCACGACCGTCCGGCGCAGGGCCGCCGGTTCAAAAGCAACTTCACTCATGGGGCGATGGTAAAGGACAGCCCTGCCGCCAGCGCAGGGTGCGGGCGATGGCCTCGTCCAGGCCCACCTGGTTGGCCAGCCCCAGCTCCTGGCGGGCCCGCGCCGTGTCGGGCACATAACGGGCACCGGCCCGCCCGGGCGCGGCCCGTCCCAGCACCTCCACCGGCGGGCCGCCGGCGATCGCCCGGACCTTCTGCGCCAGGGCGGCGATGCTGAGCGCTTCCTCGCTGCCGACGTTGTAGGCGCGGTCCGGCCGGCCGCGCGCCAGCAGCGCGACCAGCCACGCGGCCGTGTCGGACGCGTACTGGTAGCTGCGCACGGCCTGGCCATCGCCCTCGATCCGGATGCCAAGCCCGTTGGCGGCGCGGTCGATGAACTGGGCCGATGCCGTCCCGGAGTCCGGCGATTGCCGCGGGCCGATCAGCGCGAAGCAGCGCGCGGTGATGCAGCCATCCACAGCGTCGGCGAACACCTGTTCTTCGGCGCGCTTGGCCAGCGTGTAGTCGTTGGCGGCAGCAGCGGTGTCCCATGCGGTGTCCTCGGCCAGGCGCTCGACGCCGGGCGGGTGGGGACCGTACACCGCCCCCGAACTCACGTGCAGCAGCCGGCCGACACCGGCGTGCCGCACGAAATCGGCCATTCGCCGCGCCCCCAGGCGGGCGGTCTCGACCAGATCGGGCGTGGCCGAGGCCACCGGCAAGGCGGCATGCACCGCCAACCCGAACCGGCCCGCGGGAAACTCGAAGGATGCGATGTCTCCCTGGTGCAGCGTCAAGGCGGCGTCCTGCGCCAGATCCGGATAAGCCGCAGAGAAGGCTGCGGGGTTGCGGCTCAGGACCGTCACCCGCAACCCCAGTGCGTGGATCCTGTTTTGCTGCAGCAGCGACTCCACCAGCCAGCTGCCCAGGAATCCGGTGCCCCCCGTGACGAAGATCGACTGTCCCTTCAGGCCGCCGAGCGCCACGCTGCCTTGCGGGTCGGCAAGCGGGGGCAAGGCGGCCATGGCCTCAGTCAAAGTGCAGGCCGAAGAAGGTCTCGACCTGTTCCGCCGCGTAGTCCAGCATGGTGCGGCTCAGCCCCGGGTACACGCCCAGCCAGAAGGTGTCGTTCATGATCCGGTCGGTCCGGCGCAGTTCGCCGCTCACCCGGAAGTTGCGGCCCAGCATGTAGGGCTGGCGGGTCAGGTTGCCGGCGAACAGCAGCCGGGTGCCGACCTTGCGCTGGTCGAGGTAGGTCAGCAGGTCCACCCGCTGCGTGTTGGCCCCCGCGCGCAGCGTGATCGGGAAGCCGAACCACGAGGGCTCGGCGCCCGCGGTCGGCTCCGGCAGCTCGAGGAATTCCTCGCAGCTGCGCAGCCGGTCCTTCAGGTAGGCGAAGTTGTCCTTGCGTGCCTGCACGAAGCCGTCCAGCCGGTCCATCTGGGCCAGCGCGCAGGCCGCCTGCATGTCGGTGATCTTGAGGTTGTAGCCCAGGTGCGAATAGGTGTACTTGTGGTCGTAGCCCTGCGGCAGGTCGCCCAGCTTCCAGCAGAAGCGCTTGCCGCAGGTGTTGTCCTTGCCCGGCGGGCAATAGCAGTCGCGGCCCCAGTCGCGGATCGACTCGGCGATCAGCCGCAGTTCGTCGTTGTTGGTGAAGACGGCGCCGCCCTCGCCCATGGTGATGTGGTGCGCCGGATAGAAGCTCAGGGTGCCGATGTCGCCGAAGGTGCCGACCAGCTTGCCCTCGTAGCGCGATCCCAGCGCATCGCAGCAGTCCTCGATCAGCCAGAGCTGGTGCTTGCGGCACAGTTGCTGCACCACCTTCAGGTTGTACGGGTTGCCCAGCGTATGGGCCAGCATGATGGCCTTGGTGCGCGGGCCGATGGCGGCTTCCAGCAGGCTGGGATCGACGTTGTAGGTCGGGATGTCGACGTCCACCAGAACCGGCACGGCGCCGCATTGCAGGATCGGGTTGACGGTGGTGGGAAAGCCGGCGGCCACGCCGATCACTTCGTCGCCGGGCCGGATCGCGCGGTCGCCCAGGTTGGGCGAGGTCAGCGTGCTGAATGCCACCAGGTTGGCCGACGACCCGGAGTTGACGGTCATCAGGTGCTTGACGCCCAGGTACTGCGCGAGGCGGGATTCGAACAGCGTGTTGAAGCGGCCGGTGGTCAGCCAGGCGTCCAGCGAGGCCTCCACCATCAGCTGCATCTCGGGCGCACCGACGACCTTGCCGGACGGCGGAATCACGGTGACACCGGGCTCGAACGGCACCGGCACGCCGGCCAGTTCGCCGTATTGCGCCACCAGGTCCGCGATCTTGCGGCGCAGCTCGTTCTTCTTCAGGGACAGGTCGGGATCAGGCATGGTGGGAAGTGGTTTCGAAGTCGTCAATCTGCTGCAGGGAAAGCGCCCGCATGTCCGCCCCGGCAGCGCTGGCGCGGTGCCAGCGCACGATCTCGCGCAGGGCGCGCTCCAGGTCCCAGCGCGGGCTCCAGCCGAGCTCCTCGCGCGCCTTGGAGCAATCGAGCCTGAGCCAGCGCGCTTCGTGCGGATGCTGCTGGCCGTCGGTGGCCCAGGCCGCCGGCGGCCCCCAGAGGGCGCACAGCCGGTCTGCGATCTCGCCGACGGTCAGCGCATCCGTGTCGGCGGGGCCGAAGTTCCAGGCCTGCGCCCAGCGCTGGCCGTCGATCGCGAGCTGCTGCGCCAGCAGCAGGTAGCCGCGCAGCGGCTCCAGCACGTGCTGCCAGGGCCGCACCGCCGACGGGTTGCGGATCGACGCCGGCTCGCCCTGCGCGAAGGCCCGCAACAGGTCCGGCACCAGCCGGTCCACCGCCCAGTCGCCGCCGCCGATGACGTTGCCGGCGCGGGCGCTTGCCAGCGCGACGCCGGGCTGTTGCTGGCCACGCGCATTGAAAAATGAGGAGCGGTACGCGGCCGACACCAGCTCGGCGCAGCCCTTGCTGCTGCTGTAGGGATCGTGGCCGCCCATCGCGTCGGTCTCGCGGTAACCGCGGTCCCATTCGCGGTTCTCGTAGCACTTGTCGCTGGTGACCACCACCACCGAACGCACTTCGGGCGTGCTCCTGACCGCCTCCAGCAGGTTCACCGTGCCCATGACGTTGGTGGAATAGGTTTCCACCGGGTCCTGGTACGAGCGGCGCACCAGCGGCTGGGCGGCCAGGTGCAGCACCACCTCGCTTCGGCTGTCGGCCAGCGCCTGCCGCAGCGCCGCGCCGTCGCGCACGTCGGCGATCAAGGACCGCAGCGGCTGCTGCCGGTGCAGCACGTCGAACAGGTTGGGGCCCGGCTCCGGCGCCAGCGCATAGCCGGTCACGTCGGCGCCCAGCCGCTGCAGCCACAAGGCCAGCCAGCTGCCCTTGAAGCCGGTGTGGCCGGTCAGGAAGACCCGCCGCCCGCGCCAGAAGGCCGGGTCGATGGCGGCCGGTGTCACCATGATTTCCAGGGCGCGCTGCCGCCGGCCCAGAGTTCGTCCAGATGGATCTTGTCGCGCAGCGTGTCCATCGGCTGCCAGAATCCGTGGTGGAAATGAGCCGACAGCTGGCCCTCCTGCGCCAGCCGCTGCAGCGGTTCGCGCTCCCAGGTCGTGTCGTCGCCGGCAATGTAGTCGAGCACGCGCGGCGACAGTACGAAGAAGCCGCCGTTGACCCAGCCCCCGTCGCCCTGCGGCTTTTCCTGGAAGCCCCGGATCAGGTCCCCTTCCAGGTTCAGCGCGCCGAAGCGCCCCGGCGGTTGAACCGCCGTGAGCGTCGCCAGCCGGCTGCTGCTGCGGTGATAGGCGATCAACTTCGTGATGTCCACGTCGGCCACGCCGTCGCCATAGGTGAAACAGAAATCCTCGTCGCCCAGATAGGGGGCAACGCGCTTGAGGCGCCCGCCGGTCATGGTCGATTCGCCGGTCTCGACCATGGTCACCTTCCACGGCTCGGCCGTCCGCTGGTGCACCTCGATCGCGTTGCTGGACAGATCGATGGTGACGTCGGAGGTGTGGAGGAAGTAGTTGGCAAAGAATTCCTTGATCAGGTAGCCCTTGTAGCCCAGGCAGAGGATGAACTCGTTCACGCCATGGCACGAGTACATCTTCATGATGTGCCAGAGGATGGGACGCCCGCCGATCTCCACCATCGGCTTGGGACGCACCGACGTTTCTTCGCTGATCCGGGTGCCCAGGCCTCCGGCCAGAATGACTAACTTCATCGCGCTTCTTTCAGAAAGGATGTACCGATTATCGCGATTGACTTTAGCGCGAAGCCCGGCTGAACACGAAGATCCCGGCCACCACCAGCACGGTGCCGGCAGCGATCCAGGCGGTGAAGGGCTCGCCCAGGATCCACACGCTCATCAGGATGGTGGCCAGCGGGCCGACCATCCCGCTTTGCGCCGACAGCGCCGGCCCGATGCGCTCGATCGCCATCATCACCAGCAGCACCGGCACGGCGGTGCACAGCGTCGCATTGAGCACGGACAGCCAGACCACCGGCAACGGGATTGCGGCGATGGCGCCGAGCGGACGCAGCAGCGCGTACTGCAGGATGCAGAACAGGCAGGCCGCGGAGGTGGCCAGCCCGACCAGCCGCAGGGCGCCCAGCCGTTTGACCATCTGCCCGCTGTAGACCAGGTAGACCGCATAGCTGACGGCGCTGCCGAAGATTAGCGCGGCGCCCAGCACCGCCTGGCGGCCGGCGGCCTGGATCTCGTGGCCGAACACCAGCACCACCCCGCAGTAGCTCAGCGCCATGCCGGCCAGCTGCAGCCGCGAGAACCGCTTGCCGTGCAGCAGGAAGGCCAGCAGCATCACCACGGTGGGGTTGAGGTACAGGATCAGCCGCTCCAGCGAGGCGCTGATGTATTGCAGGCCGGCGAAGTCCAGGAAGCTCGAGAGGTAGTAGCCGCAAAAACCCAGGCCGATCGCACCCAGCCAGTCGCGCGGCGCCAGCGGCGGCTGGCCGCGTCCGGCCCACCAGGCCATCGCGAGGAAGATGGGCAGCGCGAACAGCATGCGCAGCATGATCACCGTCACCGCGTCGACGCCGTAGCGGTACGCGAGCTTGACGATGATGGCCTTGCCGCTGAAGGTGATGGCGCCGGTGACGGCCAGCGCCAGCCCGGGCAGCAGCGCCTGCGTGGCGGGTGCGCCCGCGGGCGCGGTCAAGAAGAAAACACCTTGTGGTGCAGCCGGCGCAGCGAGCCCCAGACCGCCAGCGCCACCACCGGGATCGCGCAGGCGGCGGTGCTCTCGGCGCTCCAGGGCCAGCCGATGGCGTGGGCCGCCTTGGCCAGGTAGCTCACCAGGCCGACGATGTAATAGGTGATGGCCGCGACCGACAGCCCCTCCACCGTCGCCTGCAGCTGCAGCTGCAGGCCCTGGCGCCGGTTCATCGCGTCCAGCACCGCCTGGCTGCTTTGCTGCTGCTCGATCTCCACCCGGGTGCGCAGCAGGGCGCTCATGCGGGACACCCGTTGCGACAGCGCATCTTGGCGCCGCGTCGCCCAGGCGCAGGTGCTGCGCGCCGGCGACAGGCGCCGCTCCATGAATGCGCCGATGGTCTGCAGTCCGTCGATCCGCGTCTCGCCGATGTCGGCGATCCGGCGGTCGATCAGCTCGAAATAGGCGGCGCTGGCGGAAAAGCGCGAATGGGTGGCGGCGTACTGGCTCTCCACCTTGCCGGCCAGCCGGGTCAGCCGGTCCAGCAGCACCCGCTCCTGGTCCTTGGCCGCCAGCCGGATCGATTCGGCCAGTTCGGCCAGCTCGCGCTCGGCATACCCGAGCACCGAGCTCGCCTCGCGCGCGGCCGGCAGGCCCAGCAGCGCCGCCATCCGGTAAGTGTCGATCTCCAGCAGCTGCTGCACCAGCCGGCCCAGGCGCCGGGCGCCGACCTGGCCGGCCAGCAGCACCATGCGCGAGAAGCCGTCGGCATGCATCGCGAAGTCGGTGAAGACCTCGCCCTGGCCCTGAACGACGGCCGAACCGACCAGCGTCTCCTCGTTGAGCACGTGGCGCACCAGCGTGGCCGCCGGCATCTCGCGCGCCGGCAGCACCCACAGGTGGACGCCGGCGAGCAGCTGGCCGGGCAACTGCCCCAGCCACTCCTGCGGCACCGACGCGATCGCCGCATCCGGGTTGCGCTCGCCGAAGCCGGTGGCGTCGAAGGGCCGCAGGAAGGTCCAGGTGACGAATTCGGTGTGCATCTCCCAGCGCAGGCCGAACCGGGCCAGTTCGGTGCGCAGGTGGGTGGACGCCGCATCCGGTCCGGGCAGGTGGTGGTCGCGCAGCAGCGCCGCCAGGTGCTCGCGGCTGGCGATGCGCTGGTCGGCGTCGCACGCCATCACCACGTGCGAGATCGCCAGCGGCGCGCTCAGCTCCTGCGGCGGGCGGGCATGGATTTCGTTGTGCAGGGCCGTGCGCTGCGGATGCGCCGGCGGCAGGCGGCTGGTGGTTTGCATTCGGTCCTCCGGCGCAATTGTGGCGCAGTGCGGCCGCACCAAGGAAAGCGGCGCCCGTGGGCGCCGCTGGCTAGGGGCAACCGCCGATCACTCCTCGACGAAGGCTTCCTGCCGCTTGTTCTTGACCGCCGGCAACAGCACGATCACCAGCAGCAGCACGGCGGCGGCCAGCAGCCCGGCCGACAGGCCGCGGGTGACGAACACGCTCCAGTCGCCGCGCGACAGCAGCAGCGCCCGCCGCAGGTTCTCCTCCATCATCGGGCCCAGGATGAAGCCGAGCAGCAGCGGCGCCGGCTCCATGCCCAGCTTCACGAACAGGTAGCCGATCACGCCGAAGGCCGCGACCATCCAGACGTCGAAGGTGTTGTTGTTGGTCGAATAGACCCCGACGGCGCAGAACAGCACGATGGCCGGGAACAGGAAGCGGTAGGGCACCGTCAGCAGCTTGATCCACATGCCGATCAGCGGCAGGTTCAGGATCACCAGCATCGCGTTGCCGATCCACATGGAGGCGATCAGGCCCCAGAACAGCTGCGGGTTGCTGGTCATCACCTGCGGGCCGGGCTGGATGTTGTGGATGGTCATCGCACCCACCATCAGCGCCATCACCGCGTTCGGTGGAATGCCCAGCGTCAGCAGCGGGATGAAGGAGGTCTGGGCGCCGGCGTTGTTGGCCGACTCGGGACCGGCCACGCCGCGGATGTTGCCCTTGCCGAAGGCGATCTCGCCGGGGGCGAGCTTCACCTTCTTCTCCAGCGCATAGGCTGCGAACGCGGCCAGCAGCGCGCCGCCACCAGGCAGGATGCCCAGCGCCGACCCCAGCGAGGTCCCGCGCAGCACCGCCGGCAGCATGTGCTTGAAGTCGTCCTTGGTCGGCCACAGGCCCGTCACCTTGGACGTGAAGACCTCGCGCTCGTCGCTGGGCTGCGACAGGTTGGAGATGATCTCGCCGTAGCCGAACACGCCCATGGCGATCACCACGAAGCCGATGCCGTCCGTGAGCTCCGGGATGTCGAAGCTGTAGCGCGCCACGCCCGAATTGACGTCGGTGCCGATCAGTCCCAGCAGCAGGCCCAGCACGATCATGCCGATCGCCTTGAGCAGCGAACCGGAAGCGAGCACCACCGCGCCGATCAGGCCCAGGATCATCAGCGAAAAGTATTCGGCCGGGCCGAACTTGAAGGCCAGCTCCGTCAGCGGCGGCGCGAATGCCGCCAGGATCAGCGTGCCGACCGAGCCGGCAAAGAACGATCCCAGGCCGGCAGCGGCCAGCGCAGGCCCGGCCCTGCCCTGCCGCGCCATCTGGTAGCCGTCGATGCAGGTGACCACCGAGGACGATTCGCCCGGCAGGTTCACCAGGATGGCGGTGGTGGAACCGCCGTACTGCGCACCGTAATAGATGCCGGCCAGCATGATCAGCGCGGAGACGGGAGGCAGCGCATAGGTGGCCGGCAGCAGCATCGCGATGGTCGCCACCGGGCCGATGCCGGGCAGCACGCCGATCAGCGTGCCCAGCATGCAGCCGATGAAGGCATACAGCAGGTTGATCGGCGTGAAGGCGACGCCGAAACCGAGCGAGAGATTGGCAATCAGGTCCATGTTCTTGTTTCCTTTAGCCGCTGATGAAGGCCGGCCAGACCGGGATCTGCAGCTTGAGCAGCACGATGAAGGCCAGGTAGCTGCCCACCGCCAGCACCGTCGCCAGGATCAGGATGTCGCGCGTGTGGAACTTGCCGTCCGCCATGCTGGCGATGATGGTCAGGCCGAAGATGGCCGCGATCAGGCCCATGCCGGGCAGGCCGATGGAAGGAAGGCCCCCCAGCAGCACGCCGAACGCGAGGTTGGCCGCGATGATGAAGAACAGCGGCCGCCAGGCCCATTTGCCGATCCGCTCGCCGCCTTCGACTTCCACCACCAGCGAGGTGAACAGCACCACCGCGCCGATCAGTGCCAGCACGATTCCCAGCATCAACGGGAAGTAGCCCGGCCCCATGCGCGCGCCCTCGCCCACGTTGTAGGTGGTCGCGCCCCAGGAGAACGCGATGCCGATGCCGATGAACAGCAGGCCCGAGAAGAAGTCCTTCTGGCTCTTGATATGCACGTTTTCTCTCCTCGAAATTGAAATCCGAGGGCCGATTGTGGGTGCCCAGCGGGGCCGTCCCTGTTGTGGGTTCCACCTATAAACGGTCAGTTTGGGCTCAGAATCTGTCAGCCACGACTCAGATCGAGTCAGGTTGGGCTCGGCCTGGAGCCATGCGGCGGCGCCGCCGATGGCGGCGGCGGGCGGGAACATAGAGCCCTAATCCAGGGAAGGCGTGGTGGTGAGGACTTCGTCGAGGGTGGTGACACCCTCGGCCACGCGCAGGGCGCCGGCCAGGCGCAGCGGCCGCATGCCGTCGGCGATGGCCTGGCGCCGCAGGGCGTCGTTGGTGGCCCCCGAGGCGACCTTGTCCTTGAAGGCCTCGGTGACGGTGAGCAGCTCGTACAGGCCGGTGCGGCCCAGGAAGCCGGTCATGCGGCAGTCCACGCAGCCCACCGGCTTCATCGGCTTGTAGCTGCCGCTGATCTTCCAGGGCTTGATCACCTCGTCGATCGCGGCGCGGCCGTCGGTGGTGTCCCGCTCGCGGCACTGCTTGCACAGCGTGCGCACCAGCCGCTGCGCCAGCACGCCCAGCATGGTGGCGTTGATGAGGTAGGAGGGAACGCCCAGCTCCATCAGCCGCGTGATGGCCGAGGGCGCGTCGTTGGTGTGCAGCGTGGAGAACACCAGGTGGCCGGTCAGCGCCGCCTGCACCGCCATCTCGGCGGTCTGCAGGTCGCGGATCTCGCCGACCATGATGATGTCCGGGTCCTGCCGCATCAGCGCCCGCAGCCCCTCGGCGAAATTGAAGTCGAGCTGCGGCTGGACCTGGGTCTGGTTGAACGAGGGCTCGATCATCTCGATCGGGTCTTCCACCGTGCTGACGTTCACCTCCTCGGTGGCGACCCGCTTGAGCGTCGAGTACAGCGTGGTGGTCTTGCCCGAGCCGGTCGGCCCGGTCACCAGGATGATGCCGTGCGGGCGCTTGACCAGCGCCTCCCAGCGGGCCGAGTCGTGCTGGGAGAAGCCCAGCGCGTCCAGGTCCTTGACCGCGGTGTCCGGGTCGAAGATCCGCATCACCATCTTCTCGCCGAAGGCGGTGGGCAGGGTCGACAGCCGCATCTCGATCTCGTCGCCGCGCGGGTTGCGGGTCTTGATGCGGCCGTCCTGCGGCCGGCGCTTTTCCACCACGTCCATCCGCCCCAGCAGCTTGATGCGGGCCGTCATGGCGTTGAGCACGCCCATCGGCATCTGGTAGACCGGGTGCAGCAGGCCGTCGATGCGGAAGCGGATCACGCCCTGCTCGCGCCGCGGCTCCAGGTGGATGTCGCTGGCGCGCTGGTCGAAGGCGTAGGTCCACAGCCAGTCCACCACCTGCACCACGCTCTGGTCGTTGGCGTCCAGCTGCTTGTTGCTCTTGCCCAGTTCCACCAGCTGCTCGAAGCTGGCCGAGCCGGCGTTGCCGCCGGCCTTGACCGCGGCGCGCACCGACTTGGCCAGCGCGAAGAACTCCGCCGTGTAGCGGTGGATGTCCAGCGGATTGGCGACCACCCGGCGCACGCTGCGCTTGGACTGGCGCTCCACCTCGTCGATCCAGTCGGTGATGAAGGGCTCGGCGGTGGCCACCACCACCTCGCGCGTCGTCACCTGCACCGGCAGCACCCGGTGCCGCTCGGCATAGGCGGCGCTCATGGTGTCCGCCACCTTGCCGACGTCGACCTTGAGCGGGTCGATCCGCAGGTAATCCAGGCCGGCGCGGCCGGCCAGGTACTGGGTCAGCATCTCGATGTCCAGCGGCTTGCCGTCGCTCTGGCGCTCCATCGCCACCGACGCCAGCCGCACCAGCGGGTGCTGGGCGCTCTCGGCCTGCGAGCAGCGCGCCACCGTGCGGCGCGCTTCTTCCGGCGAAATGATGCCGTCCTGGCTCAGCCACTCCACCATGTTGCGCCAGTCGATCGGGCCCAGGTGCGGCGTTCTGGCGAGGGAGGTGGGGCTGGCGGCGGCGCGCATTTGAATGAGAGGCGGGATCAGGCGACGGGTTTGAAGACGCGCAGCCACTTCGGCGCGGGGAGTCCCCATCGAGTCTGGATGGTTTCGGCGCGTTCGGCAAGCACGCTGCGGACCGGGTGTTGCGCTTCGCGCAGGGCCAGCACGATGGTGTTGCCCTCGCGCGTCGGCTTGAAGGCCCAGACGCAATCGGCGCCGAAGGCGGCGACGATCTTCTTGAGGCTCTGCTCGTAGCTGGAGGAGCGGCCGAACAGGTTGACCGTCATGCAGCCGTCCTCGGTCAGCAGCCGCCGGCAGTCGGCGTAGAAGGCGGCGCTGTCCACCACCGGCGCGGCCGCCTCGTGGTCGTACAGGTCCACCTGCAGCGCGTCGACGGTGCCGCGCCAGTGCGCATGGGCCGCGACCTCGGCGGCGTCGCCCAGCACCACCGACAGCTTGTCGTCGTCGGCCGGCAGCTTGAACCAGAGCCGGCAGGCCGCAACCACCTGCGGGTTCAGCTCGATGGCGGTGGTCTTCATGCGCAGCTTGCGCCGGCAGAACTTGGTCAGCGAGGCGGCGCCCAGCCCCAGCTGCATCGCGTGGCGCTTGGAGACGCCGGCCGGATCGGTGAACAGCAGCCAGGCCATCATCCGCTGGATGTACTCCAGGTGGAGCTCGAACGGCTCGTCCAGCCGCATCGAGCCCTGGACCCAGTCGGTGCTGCCCAGGTGGAGATAGCGGATGTCGCCGTGGTCGGAAAAGCTGACATCGGGGAGTTGGGGCGCGGCGGCTTTCAAGGTGGGCGGATTATCCACGGCCGGGCAAGTCGCCCCACAAGCCATGCCCGCTGCGGCAGAATCGTCCGCTTGCCCGCAATGGAGTGACGCGATGGTCGACAAGGACGTGATCTGGACTTTTCTGAGCACGCAGGGGATGGATCTCGGCCTGAAGCTGCTTGGCGCCCTGGTGGTGTGGATCGTCGGCCGCTGGGTCATCCGCATCGCCCGCCGGCTGTTCGGCGCGGCGCTGCAGCGCGGCCACAAGATCGACCCCACGCTGACGGTCTACATGAGCGCTGTGATCGGCGTGGTGCTCAACGTGCTGCTGCTGCTGGTCATCCTGGACATCTTCGGCGTGCGCACCACCTCGTTCGCCGCGCTGCTGGCCGGCGCCGGCCTGGCGATCGGCACCGCCTGGGGCGGCCTGCTGACCCACTTCGCCGCCGGCGTGTTCCTGCAGGTGCTGCGGCCGTTCCGGGTCGGCGACCATGTCAGCGTCGGCGGCGTCAACGGCATCGTCAAGGAGATCGGCCTGTTCGGCACCACGCTGGTCACCGGCGACGGCATCACCGCGCTGGTGGGCAACAACAAGGTGCTCTCGGACAACATCCAGAACTTCAGCACGCTGCCCTCGCGGCGGGTCGACCTCACGGCCAAGGTGGACAACAGCGTCAACGTGCGCGAGGCGATGGACAAGCTGCGCGAGGCGGTGGCCAAGGTGCCCAACATCGCCAAGGAGCCGCGGCCGGACGTGGAGATCCTGCAGTTCACCCCCGAAGGCCCGCTGCTCGCGGTGCGGCCGTACGCCCATACCGACAACTACTGGCAGGTGTATTTCGACACCAACCGGGCCATCGCCGACACCTTCGCCGCCGCCGGCTACCCGGTGCCGGAAGTGCGCACCGCGCAGCGCATGATTCAGGACCCCCCGATCAGCGCCGCCAGCCCCGGCAAGGCCTGACAGGCATTGGCGGTGGTGGCCTGCGCCAGTTCGTCGACGGCCAAGCCGCGCAGCTGCGCCAGCACCGCAGCGATGCGCGGCAGTTCGGCCGGCTCGTTGCGGCCCTGCGGCTGGCCCTGATCGCGCTGCTGCGCAGTGGCATAGAGCCAGTGCGGCGGGATGTCGGGCGAATCGGTTTCCATCACCAGCGCGTCCAGCGGCAATGCCGCGGCCAGCCGCCGGATCTGCTGCGCCCGCTCGTAGGTGAGATTGCCGCCGAAACCCAGCTTGAAACCCAGGTCCAGGAACTGGCGCGCCTGCTGCTCGCTGCCGTTGAAGGCATGGGCGATGCCGGTGACGCCGGCGCCGCGCAGGCCCTTGAGCAGCCGGTCGGCCGAACGCCGCACATGCAGGATCACCGGCAGCCGGTGCTGGCGCGCCAGCGCCAGCTGCTGGCGGTAGAAGTGCTCCTGGCGCGCCGGGTCCAGGCCCGGCACGAAGAAGTCCAGCCCGATCTCGCCGACCGCCAGCAGGCGCGGATCGCCGCGGTGCTGCGCCAGCGCCCGATCGAGCGTCGTCAGGTCATCGTCAGCGGCAGTGCCGGTGCACAGCGGGTGGATGCCAAGAGCGTAGGCGTCGCCGTGGCGCTGCGCCAGCGCGCGCACGGTGTCGAAGTTGCCGACCTCCACGGCCGGCAGCACGCACAGTCCGACACCGGCCTCGCCCGCCCTGGCGCGGACCTGGTCGCGGTCCCGCGCGAACTCCGGCGCGTCCAGGTGGCAGTGGGTGTCGATCCATGGCGCCATGTCCCCTCGATGATGCCGCAAGCGCGTGCAGTGCCGCCGAAACCGTGATACCGTGCAATTCTCGTTTTCCCCGCAGTTTCATAGGTGAACGGATGCGCAGGCCAGCCCTTTACAGCTCCAGCCGCTCCGGCCGTGTCCCGCAGGCGCAGCCCGCCACCGACACAGCGCCGGCAGCCCCACCCGCGGGCGCCACCCGCACCTCCCGCATGTCCGCTTCCAGCCCCCGGTTGCTCTGGGCCGCCATCCTGTTGCTGGCGGCCCTGCTCGCCCTGAGCCTGTCGCTGGCGCTGCGCCCGGCCCAGCGTCGCCTGACGCAGGACGACATCAACGCCGCGGTGCTCAAGACCATGGAAACGCAGGTCATGCCGTCCGAATACGCGCGGGCCTACGACAAGATCAGCCCCTCGGTGGTGCGCGTCGTCAGCTACGTCAAGCGCAGCCGGCTGAAGAAGGATGAGCCGATCAAGAACGCGCGGCTGGCCCCGCGGCCCAAGTCGCTCGGTCCCGCGCAGCCCGGCACCCAGCCCGGCGCGGACGACGAAGACGTCGAGCAGGGCGTGGGCACCGGCGTGGTGATCATCGACAAGGGCGTGATCCTGACCAACCTGCACGTGGTCTCGGGCGCCGACCGCATCAAGGTGATCTTCTTCGACGGCATGGAATCGAGCGCCTCGATCAGCGGCGTGCAGCCGGAGAACGACCTGGCGGTGCTGCAGGCCAGCAAGATTCCCGACGACATGATCGCCGCCACCATGCGCTCCACCAGCGACCTGCTGCCCGGCGACAAGGTGCTGGCGGTGGGCTTCCCGTTCGGCATCGGCCCCTCGGCATCGGGCGGCATCGTGTCCGGCCTCAAGCGCGTGTTCCGCTCGCCCGAAGGCAAGCAGGAAATGAACAACCTGATCCAGTTCGACGCCGCCGCCAACCCCGGCAATTCCGGCGGCCCGCTGGTGACCATGGACGGCGAGGTGGTGGGCATCGTCACCGCCATCCTGAACCCGACCTCGGCCCGCACCTTCCTGGGCATCGGCTTCGCGGTGCCGATCGAGAACGCCGCCGCCGCCGCCGGCCTGCCCCCCTTCTGACACCACCTCAAGCCCTCCTCCATGAACGAAACCACCCGCCAGGACACCGCCACCGCGCAGCTGATGGAACAGATCCTCTACGAGGTCAAGCGGGTGGTGGTCGGGCAAGACCGCTTCCTGGAACGGGTGATGGTCGCGATGCTGGCGCAGGGCCACCTGCTGGTGGAGGGCGTTCCCGGCCTGGCCAAGACGCTGACCATCAAGACCCTGGCCAACACCATCCGCGGCCAGTTCAAGCGGATCCAGTTCACGCCCGACCTGGTGCCCTCGGACCTGGTGGGCACGCGCATCTACAACCAGAAGACCGGCGATTTCTCCACCGCGCTCGGCCCGGTGTTCACCAACCTGCTGCTGGCCGACGAAATCAACCGGGCGCCGGCCAAGGTGCAGAGCGCATTGCTCGAAGTGATGCAGGAGCGGCAGGTCACGATCGCCGGCGAGACCCACAAGGTGCCCAGCCCGTTCCTGGTGATGGCGACGCAGAACCCGATCGAGACCGAAGGCACCTATCCGCTGCCCGAGGCGCAGGTGGACCGCTTCATGATGAAGGTGCTGGTGGACTACCCGACCGACGAAGAGGAATTCGTGATCGTGGAGCGCGTCACCGGCCCGGCCGTCGCCGTCTCCTCGGTGGCCACCACCGAGCAGCTGGCCATGCTGCAGCAGGAATGCCGGCGCGTGTACGTGGACCCCTCGCTGGTGCAGTACGCGGTCAAGCTGGTCTCGGCCACCCGCACGCCGGAAAAGCACGGCCTGAAGGAACTGGGCAAGTACCTCAGCTTCGGCGCCAGCCCGCGCGCCACCATCAACCTCACCGAGGGCGCCCGGGCGCTGGCGATGATGCGCGGCCGCACCTATGCCCTGCCGGAAGACATGACCGACCTGGTGCCGGACGTGCTGCGGCACCGGCTGGTGCTGTCGTACGAGGCGCTGTCCGAAGGCCTGTCGGCCGACGCGCTGGTCGGCAAGATCATGAGCCGCATCGCCGCCCCGCCGCGGCCGCTGGAACATGAAAAACTGGCTGCGTAGAAGTCCCGTTCGCACTGAGCCCTTCGACAAGGCTCAGGACAGGCCTGTCGAAGTGCCCGCGGGGTCTTCGACAAGCTCAGACCGAACGGCATCTCAGTCGGAGAGCGCCGAGCACGTGCTGCGCCGGCTGGAATGGACGGTGATCCGCCGGCTGGACGGCCTGCTGCAGGGCGACTACCGCACGCTGCTGCGCGGCGCCGGGCTGGACCTGGCGGACCTGCGCGAATACCAGCACCACGACGACGTGCGCCACATCGACTGGAACGTCACCGCGCGCACCGGCGTGCCGCATGTGCGCGTGTTCACCGAAGACCGCGAGATGGCGGCGTGGTTCCTGCTGGACCTGAGCCCCTCGGTGGACTTCGGCTCGGGCGAGCAGCGCAAGCGCCAGGTCTCGTCCGAATTCGTCACCGTGCTGGCGCGGATGCTGACGCGCCACGGCAACCGGGTCGGCGCCATGCTGTACGGCGCGGGGGTGGACCACGTGCTGCCCACCCGCGGCGGGCGGCGCCACGTGCTGAACCTGCTCAACACGATGCGGGCGCGGCCGGCGGCGGTGGAAGCGGGCACGACCCGGCTGCACGAACTGCTGGAGTCGGCCGGCGCCATGCTCAAGCGCCGCTCCACCGTGTTCGTGGTGTCGGACTTCATCTCCGAGCCCGGCTGGGAAAAGCCGCTGGGCCAGCTGGCGCAGCGCCACGAGGTGGTGGCGGTGCGGTTGCTGGACCCGATGGAGCTGCAGCTGCCGGACCTGGGCCTGCTGACCATCCGCGACGCCGAGACCGGCGAGCAACTGCTGGTGGACACGCACGACGCCGGCTTTCGCAAGCGCTTTGCCAGCATCGCCGCCCAGCGCGAGGCGCAGCTGCGGGTGGCGCTGGTGCGCGCCGGCGTCGACGCGCTGGAACTGTCCACGGACGCCGACCTGGTGGAGGCGATCGTGCGCTTTACCGACATGCGCAAGCGCCGCTCGCGGCTGACTTCCGGCGGCCTGCCGGCGCACCTGAAGCAGGCTGCCTGAACCCAAGAGGCCCTCCATGTACTTCCAATGGCCTGAATTCCTGTGGCTGATGCTGGCGATGCCGCTGCTGGTGCTGCTGTACCTGTGGCTGCTGCGGCGCAAGAAGAAGACGGCGCTGCGCTACGCCTCGCTGTCGATCGTCAAGGAGGCGATGGGGCCGGGCCAGACCATCCGCCGCCACATCCCGCCGGCGCTGTTCCTGCTGGCGCTGATCGCGATGCTGCTGGCGGCCGCCCGGCCGATGGCGGTGATCACGCTGCCGTCCAACCAGCAGACCATCATCCTGGCGATGGACGTCTCGGGCAGCATGCGCGCCACCGACGTCCAGCCCAGCCGGCTGGTGGCCGCCCAGAACGCCGCCAAGGCCTTCCTGGCCGACCTGCCGCGCCACGTCAAGGTGGGCATCGTCGCCTTCGCCGGGTCGGCGCAGGTCGCGCAGCTGCCCACCATCAACCGGGAAGACCTGGTGACCGCGATCGACCGCTTCCAGCTGCAGCGCGCCACCGCCACCGGCAACGCCATCGTGATTTCGCTGGCCACGCTGTTCCCGGACGCCGGCATCGAACTGGAGTCGCTGCAGACCGGACGCGACCGGCAGCGCGGCTTCTCGCTGGACCAGGAAAGGAAGGAGCAGAAGCCGTTCACCCCGGTGGCGCCCGGCTCCTACGCCTCGGCGGCCATCATCATGCTGACCGACGGCCAGCGCACCACCGGCGTCGACCCGCTGGAAGCGGCCAAGCTGGCGGCCGACCGCGGCGTGCGCGTCTACACCGTGGGGATCGGCACGGTGGACGGCGAGACCATCGGCTTCGAGGGCTGGTCGATGCGGGTGCGGCTGGACGAGGAAACGCTCAAGGCGATCGCCGCCAAGACCAACGCCGAATACTTCTACGCCGGCAGCGCCCACGACCTGAAGAAGGTCTACAACACGCTCAGCTCGCGGTTGACGGTGGAGAAGAAGGAAACCGAGGTTTCCGGACTGCTCGCCCTCGCCGCCGCCGCGCTCTCGCTGCTGTCCGCCGGGCTGTCGCTGCTCTGGTTCAACCGGATCCTCTGAGGCCGGCGACCGGATCGCTGTCGTCCCGGGCGCGCCAGTCCCTGAGACTCTAGGGGACGAGCACCACCTTCACGCTGTCATCGACCATGCTGCGCTCGATGTAGCCCAGGGCATGCGTATTGTCGGCGACGCGCCTCTTCAATTCCGCGCCGTTCGCGACTTCCAGCGGCGGTTGCCCGCGTCCGGTGAAGATGATCTTTGCCCAATGGGCCTTGAGTTGCGAGGGGGACTTGCCGGTGAAGTTGAGGTAGAACTCGGCGCGCGCGGCGGTCCCCTCCGCCTGGTCGATCGGCACGGCCTGGCCGCCTTCGGGAAAGCGGCCGGTCTTGCCCAGGAAAATGTCCGCGATCTGGTTCTTGCTCATCGTGGCCACCGGGTTCCTGGCCGAGACCACGGGCACCACATCCGCTGCAGCCATGCCGGCGCACAGGCACAGGCCCCATCCAGTGACGACCAGCCCGGCGCGCTTGAGGTGCAACATGGTGGTCTTGCTCAGAAGACGACATCAACGCTGGCGCTGAACACGTTGAGCTGGCCGCCGGGCTGGAATCCCGGCTGCATGTTCCGCAACGCACCGGATGAGCCGGGGCCCAGGTGGGTGTGATCGAACTGCAGCTTGAGGGCGGCACTCTTGGCGAAATCCCAGCGTGCGCCGATGGAAACAGTGCTCTGAACGGGGGCGGACTGTGCCAAAGCCGCATTGAGGCCGCCGTTAAGGGCGGTGGCCGGCCCCGCCAGGGCGGGCGGCAGCCCTGCGACCGCCAGTCCCGGATCGGAGACCTTGCCCGCCCTCACCCGGGCATAGAGGACATAGGGCGTGAACTCCCCGAGCCGGTAGCCGCCGCTGGCATACCAGCCAACGCGCGTGCCCAGCACGGAGCTGCTCTCGCTACGGGCCCATTCGCTCATCACGAACCACTTGCCCGGATCGTAGCTGGCGCCGAGCCCGGCGAAGGAAAACGGCTTGCCGTTGGGATCGTATTGGTTGGCAATCGCGATCCCCTGCGGCCCGAACTGCCGGAAACCGCCGAACAGGGCATTGACCGACGACAGGTTCAGCCTGGCCTTCTGGTAGGTGATCCGCAGCAGCAGCGGACCGGATTCGGCGGTATTGGTGATGGACCATGCATCCCTGGCTGTGACCTCGTCGCCGCCGCCAACAAGTCTTGCGCTTCTCTGGCCGAGATTCACCTGCACGGTGTTCACCAGTTCGCCGAAATGGGCCTGGTACCTGGCCTCCACGCCATCGCTGGAGCTGAGCGGCACGAGCTCGTAGACTTCGGACGGCGGACGCACCCACGGGTACGTATAGGCGACCTTTCGGGTGTCGGAAAGAAGGAATGTGGGCAGCACGGCGCGCCCTGCGCGCACACTGAAATCCGGCGTGAGCTGGTACCTGATGTTTGCCCACTCCACGTGCGGCCGGTAGCTGTTGTCGTAGTTCTGCTCAGAGATGACCTGCAGAACGCCCGATAGCTGTGGCGTGAAATTGGCCGTGACTTGCGCGGCCACCCGGCTGTCAACGTCGGCGCTCCAGCTGCGGGTGAAACCGGCGCCGTTGGGTTTGAGGCTGCTTGAAACGAAGTCCGCGTTCTTCTCGCTCGAGTGGACCAGCCCCAGCGTTCCGAAACCGCTGAAGGAGAACATCGGCCTGGCTGGCTCGTCGGCGCGCGCGCCGGTGGCCAACAACGTTGCCGCGGCCAGGGCGGCCGGCACCAGCTTGCGTGGCAGGCGCCCACAGCAACTTCGCGCACCCCCTGGGTCCGCTTTCCGAATTGACATGAAGGGTCTCCGAGGAGTTCTGGATGCAGAGCCGGGCAACGTCAGCAATATGCGCGCTGGACCGCCGCAAGCCCTAGGCCATTTCCTGCGGCCCCACCGGCCGCTTGGCCTAAGCGGCGGGCGCAGCGCGGTGGTCTCATTGCACACCACTCACGCTTGCCTGGAAAGGCGGACCATGAACACTGGACCAGCCGCCTCCAGTTCCAAATCACCCAAGGGCCACCTGACAACGGCGGCGGCGGCACTCAAGCGCGCTTCGTATGCAAGGGCGCCGCGGCTCCTGTTTCCCGCCATCGCGGTTGTCGGATTGGCCCTGATCTGGGGGGTAACCCTCAACATGATCCGCGTGGAGCGCGCCGCCGCCGAGCGTGCCGCAGCGGTGGCCAGCCGCGAATTCGCCGAAACCTACGAAGGACAGGTGGTGCGCGCGCTGCGCGAAGTCGATCAAAGCCTGAAATTCATCAAGTACGCCCATGAACTCGGCGGTGGGCAGGACGTGCTGCACAAGCTGAAGGCTCGCAGCTTGCTGCCCCCGGACCTGTTGTTTGCCGTCAGTATCGCGGACAGCGCGGGCAACGTGGTGGCCAGCACCCGGGCCCCCGAGCTGCCCAATATCGCCGGCCAGAGCATCTTCCAGGAACAACGCCTGCACGACACCTTTGCGGTTGGCCCTGCGCGGCCCGGCAAGGAGCCGGGCGAATGGAAACTGCAATTCAGCCGGCGGTTGAACGCAGCGGGTGGCGGCTTTTCCGGCGTCGTGATGATCACGGTCGACGCCGCTTATTTCGTCAGCGTGTATGAAAGCTCCAGAATGGGTGCGCAGGGTGTTCTGGGCGTCCTGGGCACCGACGGCGTCTTTCGCGTCCGGCGCACCGGCGACACGTTGACGGCCGGCGACGCGGTCAACTATGCAGCGACGGTGCCCGTCGCGGATGACGCCCAGGGCGTAGCCACGCTGTCGACCAGCGCCTGGGATGGAGTGCAGCGCTATACCAGTGCACGCCAGCTCAATGATTTCCCGCTGGCCGTGGTCGTCGGGCTGTCGGCGGAAGAACAGCTGGCACAGACGCGGCAGAACATGGAAACCTACTCGTGGCGCGCCGTCCGGGCAAGCCTCCTGGTGATCCTGGTCGTTGCCTTGCTGGGCTACCTGAGCCGCCAGCTCCAGAAATCCCGCACCCAGTTGCTGTCCAACGCACGGCTGGCCGGCATGGCCGAAATCGCCACCAACGTCCTGCACAACGTGGGCAATGTTCTCAACAGCGTCAACGTCTCGGCAGGCGTGATCGATACCTGGTTGCGCACCTCCAAGCTCAAGGGGCTGGCACGCGCCGTGCACCTGATGGACGAGCATGGCGACGATCTGGGCGCATTCCTGGCGCATGACACCCGCGGCAAGCTGCTGCCCTCGTACCTGCGCGAGCTGGCCCCTGCGCTGGAACTCGAACACGAGGCCATGGCCGCGGAACTCGGGGCCCTCTGCAAGAGCGTGGACCATATCAAGGAAGTCATCGCCGCGCAGCAATCGCACGCGGGCAAGCCGCGTTTCATGGAGTTTGTGCGCTTGAGCGACCTGGTGGACGACGCCTTGCGCATGAACGCGAGTGCGTTGACGCGCCACAAGGTGGAGATCGTCAGGAACCTGGCCGAGTCGCCCGCGCTGCCGCTGGACCGCAACCGCTTGCTGCAGATCCTGGTGAACCTGATCGACAACGCCAAGCAGGCGCTGCGCGACGCGGCCGGCCGCACGCCGTGCATCACGCTCTCCGCAGTGCTCACGCCCGAGCATTCCCTGCGCATCACGGTGGCCGACAACGGCGAGGGCATTGCGCCGGAAAACCTTGCGCTCGTCTTTTCGCACGGCTTCACGACACGCAGCAACGGGCACGGCTTCGGCCTGCACAGCTGCGTCCTGGCTGCGCAGGAAATGGGCGGCAGCCTGACCGCCCGCAGCGCCGGGATCGGCCAGGGCGCGACCTTCACCCTGGAAGTTCCGATCGGCGCAACGCAGGGTTGATCAGGCAACGACACCCGACGATCGAGCGGCTGTGGCGCATCGATTGGTTCGTGGCGTCCCGGGTCGGCCCGGGACGACAGCCTCGCTACCCGAGCCGCCCCGACGTCAGCCGCAGTTGCCGCCCGCAGCGCGCCGCCAGCGTGTCGTCGTGCGTGACCAGCACGAAGGCCGTGCCCTGGTCGCGCGCCAGCTGCAGCATCAGGTCGAACACGCCGTCGGCAGTGCTGCGGTCCAGGTTGCCGGTGGGCTCGTCGGCCAGCACGCAGGCCGGCCGCGTCACCAGGGCCCGCGCGATCGCCACCCGCTGGCGCTCGCCGCCGGACAGTTCGGCCGGCCGGTGCCTGACGCGCTCGGCCAGGCCGACCGAAGCCAGCGTCTGCTGCGCCTGCGCGTGGCAGGCTTCGGTCGTCATCCGGCGGATGCGCAGCGGCATGCCGACGTTGTCCAGCGCGCTGAACTCCGGCAGCAGGTGATGGAACTGGTAGACGAAGCCCAGGTGCCGGTTGCGCAGCCGGCCCTGTTCGGCGGCCGACAGCCGCGACATCTCCTGCCCCATCAGCTGCACCGCGCCCGCGGTCGGCGCGTCGAGCCCGCCCAGCAGGTGCAGCAGCGTGCTCTTGCCGGAGCCCGAGGCCCCGACGATGGCCAGCGTCTCGCCGGCGCGCACCTGCAGGTCGATGCCGTGCAGCACCTCCACGTCCAGCGGCCCTTCGGTGAAGCGCTTGGTCAGGCCCTGGCACTGCAGGACGATGTCTCCATCGGCGAAGGGCCGCCCAGTGCCGGGCGCGGGAGTCATGCTTTCACTCATAGCGCAGCGCCTCGGCCGGATTGACGCGGCTGGCGCGCCAGCTCGGGTAGATGGTGGCCACGAAGGACAGCACCAGCGAGATGACGGCGATCGGCACGATGTCGGACTGCTGCGGCTCGCTGGGCATCCGGCTGATCAGGTAGATGTCCTTGGGCAGGAAGCTGGCGTTGAGCGCGTGCTCCAGCGCCGGCACGATCACGTCGATGTTCAGCGCGATGCCCAGCCCGAGCAGCAGCCCGGCCAGGGTGCCGATCACGCCCACCATCGCGCCCTGCACCACGAAGATGCCCATGATGCTGCCCGGGCTGGCGCCCAGCGTGCGCAGGATGGCGATGTCGGCGCGCTTGTCGGTGACGGTCATCACCAGCGTGCTCACCAGGTTGAAGGCGGCGACGGCGACGATCAGCGTCAGGATGATGAACATCATGCGTTTTTCCACCTGCACCGCGGCGAACCAGGTGCGGTTCTGGCGGGTCCAGTCCTTGATCAGCACCGGGCTGCTGATGGAAGCGGACAGCTCCTGCGCCACTTCGGGCGCCTGGTGCAGGTCCTTGAGCTTCAGGCGGATGCCGGTCGGCCCCTCCAGCCGGAAGATCTTCTGGGCGTCGTCCATGTGCATCAGCACCAGGCCGTTGTCGTATTCGTAGTGGCCGGAGTCGAAGGTGCCCACCACCGTCATCTGCTTGAGGCGCGGCACGATGCCGGCCGGCGTCACCTGGCCGCTGGGCGCGATCAGCGTCACCGGGTCGCCCTCGCGCACGCCCAGGTTGCGCGCCAGTTCGGCGCCCAGCACGATGTTGAATTCGCCCGGCACCAGTTTGCGCAGCGCCGACTGCTGCATGGTGGCGGCGATGTCCGTCACCTCGCTCTCGTGCGCCGGGTCGATGCCGCGCACCAGCGTGCCGCGCATGTCCTCGCCGCGCGCCAGCAGCGCCTGCGCGGCGACGAAGGGCGCCGCGCCGATCACCTGCGGGTTGCGGCGCGCTTCGGCCATGGTCTTGGGCAGGTCGTCCAGCACGCCGCCGCCGGGACCGTAGATCTCGATGTGCGACACCACGCCCAGCATGCGGTCGCGCACTTCCTTCTGGAAGCCGTTCATCACCGACAGCACGATGATCAGGGCGGCCACGCCCAGCGCGATGCCGAGCATCGAGACACCGGAGATGAAGGAAATGAAGCCGTTGCGGCGGGTGGAGCGGCCGGCCCGCGTGTAGCGCCAGCCCAGGGCCAGTTCGTAGGGAAGTCGCATGGAGCCGTCTTGTTGGGTCAGCGATTGTGGCATCCCGGACAATAGGGCCCATGTCAGACGGCGCCCACTTGTTGATCCCCTTCGCCGCGTCGCCGGCGCCGGGCTGCCGCGAGGCGCTGCAGCAGCTGCAGCTGCCCCAGTTGAAACGGCTGCTGCAGCGGCTCGCGCCGGGTCCGCTGGACGACGGCGACGAACGCGACCTGTCGCCGCCGCACGAGCGGGTGCTGGCCCGCGCCTGCGGGCTGTCGGCGCCCGACGGCGCGATCCCCTGGGCGGCGTGGCAGGTGCTGCAGGACGGCGGCGACCCGGCCGGCCAGGCCTGGGCCTGGATCACGCCCTGCCACTGGCACGTGGCGACCGACCACATCGTGATGAAGCATCCGCGCGAGCTGGGGCTGGACGGGGAAGATTCCAGCCTGCTGCTGGCCGCGATGCAGCCCTTCTTCGCCCAGGACGGCATCACGCTGGAATACCACGCGCCCACCCGCTGGCTGGCGCGCGGGGAGCTGTTCCGCGGGCTGGCGACCGCCTCGCTGGACCGGGTGCTGAACCGCGACATCGACGACTGGGTGCCGCGCGCCGCCGCCGCGGCGCCGCTGCGCCGGCTGCAGCAGGAGATGCAGATGCTGCTTTACACGCATCCGGTGAACGACGCGCGGGTGCGCGGCGGACTGCTGCCGGTCAACTCCTTCTGGGCCAGCGGCACCGGTGCGCTGCCGGCCGATCACCGGGCGGGGCCGCCGGCCGGCCTGCTGCTGCCCCACACGCTGCGCGATGCCGCGCTGCTGCAGGACTGGAGCGCCTGGAGCGCCGCCTGGCAGCAGGTGGACGCGGCCCAGTGCCGGCAGCTCAATGACAGCCTGGACCGCGGCGCTGCGGTGACACTGAGCCTGTGCGGCGAAGCGCGGGCGCGCAGCTGGTCGGGCCAGGCATCGGGCTGGTTGCGGCGGCTGCGCGGCGCCCTGGACCGCCAGCCCCTGACGACAATCTTCGAGACACTATGAAAATCCTGGTCAGGGACATCCCGCCGCGCGCCGCCTGGGCGCTGGAACAAGCCGGCATCCACCCGCTGCTGGCGCGCCTGTATGCGGCCCGCGGCGTGCTGGGCAAGGAGGAACTGGACGACGCCCTGGCGCGCCTGTTGCCGCCCTCGGGCATGAAGGGCACGCAGGAGGCGGCCGTGCTTCTTGCCGACGCGATCGCCGCCGGCAAGAGGCTGTGCATCGTGGCCGACTACGACTGCGACGGCGCCACCGCCTGCGCCGTGGCCGTGCGCGGCCTGCGGCTGCTGGGCGCGCAGCACGTCGGCTACATCGTGCCGGACCGGGTAGTGGACGGCTACGGCCTGACGGCGCCGATCGCGCAGCGGGTCAAGGACAGCGGCGCCGACATCCTGATCACGGTGGACAACGGCATCGCCAGCGTGGAGGGCGTGGCCAAGGCCAACGCGCTGGGCCTGCAGGTGCTGGTGACGGACCACCACCTGCCCGGCCCGCAGCTGCCCGACGCGGCCGTGATCGTCAATCCCAACCAGCCGGGATGCGGTTTCGAGAGCAAGTCGATCGCCGGGGTGGGCGTGATGTTCTACGTGCTGCTGGCGCTGCGCGCGGAGATGAGAAGGCGCGGATGCTTTTCCGTTCGGGCTGAGCCTGTCCTTCGACAAGCTCAGGACGATCGGGATTCGGGCACTTCGACCCTTCGACAAGCTCAGGACAGGCCAAGCTCACTGCGAACGGAGCCAAAGCTGGACTCGCTGCTCCCGCTGGTCGCCCTTGGCACGGTGGCCGACGTGGTCAAGCTCGATGCCAACAACCGCCGGCTGGTGGCGCAGGGCCTGAAGCGGGTGCGCGCCGGACAGTTTCCCTGCGGGCTGGCCAGCCTGTTCACGGCGGCGGCGCGGCAGGCCAAGGTGGCCACCACCTTCGACTTCGGCTTCGCGCTGGGGCCGCGCATCAACGCCGCCGGCCGCCTCTCGGACATGACGCTGGGCATCGAGTGCCTGCTGACCGACGACGCGGCGCGGGCCGACGAACTGGCGCGCACGCTGGACGGCATCAACCGCGAGCGGCGCGAGATCGAGGGCGACATGCGCGAGCAGGCGATGCTGATCGCCGAATCGCTGTTCGACGAAGGCGACGAGCCGCCGCCGGCGATCTGCGTGTTCGACCCCGACTTCCACGAGGGCGTGGTCGGCATCGTCGCCTCGCGCATCAAGGACAAGCTGCACCGCCCGACCTTCGTGTTCGCCGCCAGCCAGGCGCCCGGCAAGGAACACGAGCTCAAGGGCTCGGGCCGCTCGATCCCGGGCTTCCACCTGCGCGATGCGCTGGACCTGGTGGCCAAGCGCCATCCCGGCGTGCTGCTGCGCTTCGGGGGCCATGCGATGGCGGCCGGCTGCACCGTGGGCGAGGAGAACATCGACGTGTTCGAGCAGGCCCTGGGCCTGGTGGCGCAGGAGTGGCTGGACGCCGCCACGCTGTCGCGCCGGCTGGACACCGACGGCCCGCTGCTGCCGGAATACCGGCGGCCGGAGCTGGTGGACACGCTGCACCACGAGGTATGGGGCCAGGGCTTTGCGCCACCGGTGTTCAGCGAGGAAGTGGAAGTGCTGTCGCAGCGGCTGGTGGGCGAGAAGCACCTGGCGCTGAAGTTGAAGCACCAGGGAACGCCGGTGGACGGCATCTGGTTCGGCCGCACCGAGCCGCTGCCGGCGCGGGTGGTGCTGGCGTTCCGGCTCGACGCCGACGAATGGCAGGGGGTGCGGCGGGTGCGCTTCCTGGTGGAAGGCGCGGAAGTCTGACCTCTTGCGGGACAGACCTTCAGCTCTTGTCCCCAACTGATCAAGCTTGCGGGACAGACCTTCGGCTCCGTCCCCAACTGATCAAGCTTGCGGGACAGACCTTCGGCTCTGTCCCCAACTGATCAAGCTTGCGGGACAGGCCTTCAGCGCAGTCCCACTGACCAAGTTACGCGTGCAGGGCCGTACCCCAGCCGCGCGGATCATCGAAATAGGAGAACAGCCGCACCGCCACCGAGCGCAGGTGGTCGTCGGCCATGGCGTGGGCCCGGGCCAGCTGCCACATCGCGTATTCGCGGTCGCCCAGCATCATGTCGGCGCTGACGCAGCGGCCCTGGCCGGCCATCAGCAGCGTGAAGGTGCCGAGCAGGTCGGTCGGACAGTAGCGCGAGGCATCCGGCTCCACATAGTCGTCCGAGGCGTCGATCGACGTGTCGGTGCGCTGGGCGGTGGCTTGGTAGGCTTGGTACATGGAGGTCTCCCTGTCCTTGATGCTGTGAAGTGATCGTAGGCGGGGCCGCGGGCGCATCCAGTCGGCGGCCAGGCCCTGATACTGTCGGACACATGCTCAGCACGGGTGCGCGAAAGCGGAAGCCGCACGCAGGCAAAAAAAAACGGGGTGACTGCGCACCCCGAACTATGGAGAGGGGAAAGCCGCTTCAGTGAAACACGTAGCTCACCGGCACCACGCTGCCCAGGACGGCCTGGGCCGGCCGCACGTGCGGCATGTCGCGCGAGGCCAGCGAGCCGGCATCGTCGGCGGCGCTGCGGCTGCCGGCCGCGTGGCGCACGCAGCTGGAAATCGTGGAGCTGTTCATGTAATCGAGGCAATCGGTCAGCGCGTTGCGCTGTTCCACCGCGACGCTTTCGCGCGCGTGGGCCCGGTCGACCTGGCTGGAGCAAAGCTTGTAGAACGCCACCATCTGCAGCAGCGCCAGCACGCAGACACCGGCCCACACCAGCTTGGCCCAAGGGGACTGGTTGATCTGGTTCAGGGTGCGGGACAACATGGCAGCGGCTCCTTGGGGTGTTGGGTCGATGCTAGGACCGGCCCCTGGGGCAAGCTAGCGCCAATGCCCCGTCGTCGCGTAGGACAGAATCGCGGCTGGGCCGCACTTGCGGCGACTCGACCGCTCCATGACCACCCTGCTTGCCGCCAGCCAGACCGCCGCCCTGCTGCCCTACCCGGCGCTGGCGCGGGAGATCGCCGCCCTGCTGGCCGACGCCTTGGTGCGGGTGCCGGCGCGGCTGGTGCAGGCGCTGCCGGGCGGCGCCAGCCTGTTCGTGATGCCGGCCTTCGACGCCCGGCTGGCGATCGCCAAGCTGATCACCTTCACGCCCGCCAATGCCGGCAGCGGCCGGCCGGCGATCCAGGGCGACGTGCTGGTGTTCGACGTCGCCAGCGGCGCGCGCCGGCTGCAGCTGGACGGACCGACGGTGACGGCGCGGCGGACGGCGGCGGTGTCGCTGCTGGCGGCGCAGCGGCTGGCGCCCGGCAACGCCGGCCCGCTGCTGGTGGTCGGCGCCGGCGCGCAGGGCCGCGCGCACCTGGAAGCATTCGCCCAGGGCCTGGGCATCCGCGAGGTGCGGATCGCATCGCGCAGCGCCGCCAGTGCCAGCGCGCTGGCGGCGCACGCCCGCACACTGGGGCTGCAGGCGAGCGTGGCCGACGATCCGGAGCGCCAGCTGGCCGACTGCCCCCTGGCCGTGACCTGCACGCCGGCCGCCGGCGTGGTGCTGCGGGGCCGGCTGCGCGACGACGCATTCGTCGCCGCCGTCGGCGCCTTCACCCCGGCGATGGTGGAACTGGCGCCGCAGCTGTGCCGCGACGTCGCCGCGCGCGGCACCATCGTCGTCGACACCCCCGATGCGCAGCACGAAGCGGGCGACCTGCTGCAGGCGGGGCTGGACGTGGCACGCTTGCCGGATCTGCGGGCGGTGGTGCTGGGCCCGGCCCGCCCGTCCCCGGGTCCGGTCCTGTTCAAGAGCTGCGGCTGGGCCGGCTGGGACCTGGCCGCCGCCCGCTGCGCCGTCGATCAATTGGAGCAATCATGAAAACTCGCCTTTCCTGGATGGTTTGCCTGGCCCTGGCCCTGGGCGCCCCCGCAGCCGCACTCGCCGACGAGGTGTGCGTGCTGGCGGCCGGCGCGGCCAAAGCGGCATTGGAGAAGATCGGCCCGGAGTTCCAGCGCGCCACCGGCCACACGGTGGCGGCGGCGTACGACACCGTGGGCGCCCAGCGCGACCGGGTGCTGCACGGCCAGCAGTGCGACCTCGTCGTCCTGAGCGACGGCGCGATCGCGCAGCTCGCCAGCGCCGGCCGCCTGACCGGCGAACAGCGCCAGTTCATCGGCAGCGTGGCGGTCTCGCTGGCCGTGCCCGCCGGCGCGCCGGTGCCGGACATCTCGACCCCGGAGGCATTGAAGCAGGCGCTGCAGCAGGCGCCGTCGATCGCCTATGCCGATCCGGCCCGCGGCGCGACTGCCGGCACCCACTTCGACAAGGTGCTGGTGCAGCTGGGCCTGCGCTCGGCGCTGCAGCCGAAGCTGCACCTGCTGCCCTTCGGCGTGGACGTGATCAAGGATGTCGCGGCCGGCAAGTTCGCGCTCGGCGTGAGCCAGTCCAGCGAGATCCTGCAGCACGAAGGCATCGCGATGGCCGGCCCGCTGCCACCGCCTTATGCACTGACCACCGGCTATTCGGCCGCCGTCACCAGCCACAAGCCGGCGGCGCAGTTGCTGCTGCAGTTCATGGCGACGCCGGCGGCGGCGGCGCAGTTCCGCGCCACCGGCTTCCTGGCACCCTGACCGCTGGGAGAGGCCCATGAGTTCCAAGAGCGTCGAATTCTTCGATCAGCAGTTCCGCCGCCAGCTGCAGCAGGGCGGTGCCGAGCTCAACCCGTTCGAGCTGGCCGCCCTGCCCTATCTGCAGGGCCGGGTGCTGGACTTCGGCTGCGGCCTGGGCAACCTGGCTGTCGCCGCCGCACGGCGCGGCTGCCAGGTCGTGGCGCTGGACGCCAGCCCTGCCGCCATCGGCCACCTGCGCGCCGTGGCGGGGGCCGGCCAGCTGCCGATCGAGGCCATCGAAGCGGACCTGCGCAGCTATGCGCTGGCGGAGGACTTCGACACCGTGGTGTCGATCGGCCTGCTGATGTTCTTCGACTGCCCGACGGCCCTGCGCCAGCTCGCCAGCCTGCAGGCGCACGTGCGCCCGGGTGGAATCGCCGTCGTCAACGTGCTGGTCGAAGGAACGACCTACATGGACATGTTCGACGCCGGCGGCCACTGCCTGTTCGAGCGCGACGCGCTGCAACGCCGGTTCGAGGGCTGGGACCTGCTGCTGTGCGAGCAGCAGGATTTCCCGGCGCCGGATGACCGCATCAAGTCCTTCGTCACGCTGGTCGCGCGCCGGCCCGCGGCCTAGCGCTTGCGCGCGAGCAGCTCCAGCAGCGCCTTGGCCGCGCCTTCGGACGACGCCGGGTTCTGGCCGGTGATCAGGATGCCGTCGGTCAGCACGTAGGACTGCCAGTCGCCGCCCTTCGAATAGTTGCCGCCCTTGCTCTTGAGCATGTCCTCCACCAGGAAGGGCACCACCGCCGTCAGGCCGGCCGCTTCCTCCTCGGTGTTGGTGAAGCCGGTCACCTTCTTGCCCGCCACCAGCGGCTTGCCGTCCGGGCCCTTGGCGTCGCGCAGCACCGCCGGCGCATGGCAGACCGCCGCCACCGGCTTGCCGGCCGCCTGCATCGCCTCGATCAGCGCGATCGAGGATTTGTCGCCGGCCAGGTCCCACAGCGGCCCGTGGCCGCCGGGATAGAACACCGCGTCGAACTCGGTGGCGGCGACGTCGGCCAGCTTCCTGGTGCTTGCCAGTTCCGCCTGCGCCGCCTTGTCCTGCTTGAAGCGGCGGGTGGCGTCGGTCTGGGCGTCGGCGGCGTCGCTCTTGGGGTCCAGCGGCGGCTGGCCGCCGTGGGGCGAAGCCAGGGTGACCTTGGCGCCGGCGTCCTTCAGGACGTAGTAGGGGGCGGCGAATTCTTCCAGCCAGAAACCGGTTTTCTTGCCGGTGTCGCCGAGTTGGTCGTGCGAGGTCAGGACCATGAGGACGTTCATTTGCGCTTTCGTCGGATCGTTGAGAGGGCAACTAGGGTACACCCGCAGCAACGATCCGTGGGGCGCGCCGAGTCAAACGAGCTGAGCGAAATCTCGTTCAGACTTCCAGCAGGTTGTGAGCAACGAGCTGCGCACGCAATGCATTCACCATAGCGTCAAAAGCGGCTATCCCTTCGAGATAGGAAAAATCCGAAATCAACTCCGCGATGCGATATCTGGCGGCGTGCGGACTGAATTTAGCTAAGCGGCGTCCATGCAGCTCTGTAGCTGCCTTAAGCAGAGCAAACAAGGTCTGTTTAGGATTGGGATTCGTTGCCCACTGAGCTCGAGCCGGCAATACCAGGTTAACCGCCCCATGCAAGTTACCTGCCGCACGGCGAATTGCTACTTCATCGGCTAACAGCCAAGCCTCAAGCATTCTGACAGGGACGACAGGCACGGCACCCATTCCTTGCAAAGGGGCAGCCGCGGCAATAACTTCGTCAACCCTGTCTTGGTGCGGCATGGCCTCCGCGTCTCTGTGGATTAACAGTATGTCACAAGGATAAAGGGCATGCGCACGCAGAAGGCGCTCCTGCAGCCCCGCGCTCATGGGAGGAAGGCCCGTATTGGCAATATTTATCTGAAACGCGTATTGAATCTGCAATCGATGTTGCAGTACCCATTCAACGACTGGAACTAACGCTCGATCGGAACTTCCATCAGAAACAAGCGTGAAGACAATCGTTTTCACTCTAGAAACTCAAGTGGCTGTTGGGCCCATTCGCCGATCGTTTCAGAGCCGACCTCAGTTTCGTTCATCGTCGCGACGGAACTAACCGTCTCAAGATAGTCGATCAACATACCGCGCGTAACCGGCGGAGCCTTGATGCCTTCAGTCGTAAGCGAGGCACGCCAAGTTCCTTCCAAAGACCCAAACGTCGTTGCAGTCGCCGATCCGACTCGTACGAGAGTAGCAACAATCAGTTCCTCCACCGCTAATGCAGTGACGACACGAGGGGAGTGAGTGTTGACGATTACTTGTCTTAGCGGATTCCCCTCGCCCACCGGAACCGATGTGTCAACCGCAATCCCTTTTAGCAATTCAACTATTGCGGGAATGCGGGCAGGATGTATGCCGTTTTCCGGCTCTTCCATGCAAATGACGCCCATGGAGGTTTCATCAGCGGCAAGAACCGATAGGGCGAGAAATCGCAACGTTCCATCAGAAAGAGATCTAGCCGGGTACTCACCGCCAAACCTTGTTTTTAGGTACAGGGTCTTTGAACGTCGCGATTCGTCCAAATCCACGCGTATCCCTCCGACATCCGGAAGCAGATTCGCCAAAGTATTGGCGACGGCGTCGTAACGGCCCAGCCGATGAAGTGTAGCGGGAAGATGCGCGCCATCAGAATCAAGCCTGGAAGGCGCGTCAAAGTCATCGGGTTGACGCAACTTGGAAGGTTCTAACTGCAATTGCGCCCAATTCTGCATTTCTCGTCGCGCGGCAAGCGCCGTTGGCTTGTCTTCAGTGTTCACCGTGCTTAGGACCGTACGTGGCGTGGAGCGCGCCGGCACTCGCGAGGGCGGACCTTGAACCCGGTCCTGTCGCAAAAGTATTACTGAGTCTCCTCCATCTCGCACCTCTGTACTTATGTACTCGCTTCGCTTACTCCCTCCTAATACCGAATCCAAAAAGGCACGCGAGGTAAGAAACCCAAGCCTGCGTTTGGCGTCAGATTTGGGAACGTAGGTCAACTCTTCTTTGAAAATTTCAATGCGTTCGCTGCCGGTCGTTTCAGACAAGAATCTCAATCCAACAATGTAAGTAAGAAAGGTTGAACTTGGCACTGCCTCACGGTCAAAGTCGTCCCTGACAACTTTCGGAACAAGGAAATCGGCTTCAAGCAACATTTCCCTTGCAGTACCTTCCGGCGTTGCCGCGAAAAGTTCCACCAAACTCCCACTCGTGCGCCCTGTACGCCTTACTCGATGAGCGGCTTCGATAATTGGATAGGTGGCAAGGTCGCTCAAAAATGCAATCGCATCAAATAGATTTGATTTGCCCGCACCGTTCGGTCCAGCCACACACGTGAACGGACCAAACCTCACCTCACAATCAATGAGATTCTTGAACCCTTTGAGGCGCAGTCTCGTGAGCATGATTGTCAGGCCCTGGGCAGCGTCACGCCCCGCTGGCCCTGGTACTTGCCGCCGCGGTCCTTGTAGCTGGTCTCGCAGACCTCGTCGCTCTCGAAGAACAGCACCTGGGCGCAGCCCTCGCCGGCATAGATCTTGGCCGGCAGCGGCGTGGTGTTGGAGAACTCCAGCGTCACGTAGCCTTCCCACTCCGGCTCGAAGGGCGTCACGTTGACGATGATGCCGCAGCGCGCATAGGTGCTCTTGCCCAGGCAGATGGTCAGCACGTTGCGCGGGATGCGGAAGTACTCCAGCGTGCGGGCCAGCGCGAAGCTGTTGGGCGGGATGATGCAGACGTCGTCGTGGAAGTCCACGAAGCTCTTCTCGTCGAAGTTCTTCGGGTCCACCACCGTGCTGTGGATGTTGGTGAACACCTTGAACTCGGGCGCGCAGCGGATGTCGTAGCCGTAGCTGGACGTGCCATAGCTGATGACGCGCCGGCCCTCCACCTCGCGCACCTGCTGCGGCTCGAAAGGCTCGATGAGGCCGTGCTGCTCGCACATCCTGCGGATCCACTTGTCGCTCTTGATCGTCATGTTCTGCTCCTGGCAGGCCATTCTAGTGAAGGGCCAGGTCGCCTTCCCCGGGGCGCCAAGGTCTGGATGCCGGGGCGAGCCCGCCATGCCAGTCAGGCGCCGGCGATCACGACCCGCTCGACGATCCGGTCGTCGCCCAGCACGATCATCGCGAACAGCAGTTCGTCGATGCTGGTGGCGTGGCCCACCTTGCGCGCCAGCAGCGGCATCGCCCGCGGGTCCAGCACGATGAAGTCGGCCTCGCAGCCGGGCTGCAGGTTGCCCACGGTGCCCTCCAGCCCCAGCGCCCGCGCGCCGCCGGCGGTGTGCTGCCACCACAGGTGCTGCGGCGACAGCGAGACGCCCGGCTTGGTCTGGCCCTCGCGCCCCACGTAGTACGCCGCCAGCATGGTGTGGAAGGGGCTGAAGCTGGTGCCGCCGCCGACGTCGCTGGCCAGCCCGTACCTGAAGCCGATCCGGTCGGCGCCCTCGAAGTCGAAGAAGCCGCTGCCCAGGAACAGGTTGCTGGTGGGGCTGACCGCCGCGGCGGCGCCGGTGGAACGCATCAGCGCCCGGTCCTCGTCGTCGAAGTGGATGCAGTGGGCGTAGATCGCGCGCTCGCGCATCAGGCCGAAGTCGTCGTACACCGACAGGTAGCTGCGGGAGCCGGGAAACAGCTGGCGGGCCCAGGCGATCTCGTCCTTGTTCTCGGCCACGTGCGACTGGATCCAGACGCCCGGGTACTTGGCCGCCAGCTCGCCGGCGCCGCGCAGCTGCGCCTCGCTGCAGCTGGGGGCGAAGCGCGGCGTGATGGCGTAGCCCAGGCGGTCGGTGCCGTGCCAGCGCCGGATCAGGGACTCGGTGTCTTCCAGCGACTGCTGCGTCTCGTCGCGCACGCCGTCGGGCGAGTGGCGGTCCTGCAGCACCTTGCCGGCGATCATCCGCAGGCCGCGCCGCTGCGCTTCCTGCATCAGCGAGTCCACCGAGCCCGGATGCGAGGTGCAGAAGGCCAGCGCGGTGGTGACGCCGTGGCGCGCCAGTTCGTCCAGGAACACGGTGGCCATCGCGTCCGAATGCGTCGGGTCCGCGAAGCGCGCCTCCTGCGGGAAGGTGTAATCCTGCAGCCACGGCAGCAGCCCGGCCGAGGGCGAGCCGATCACGTCGGTCTGCGGAAAGTGGATGTGCAGGTCGATGAAGCCCGGCGCGATGATGCGGCCCGGCAGGTGCTCGGTCGCCACGCCGGGGTAGTTGGCGGCCAGCCGCGAATGGGCGCCGGCGGCGCGCACCACCTGCCGGCCCTGGGCATCCGGCCCCACCACCAGCAGTCCGTCCGCGTCATAGATGGCCGAGCCATCGTCGGCGAAGCGCAGCAGGGCGGCCCGGTAGGCGTGCATGGAGGTCGGCTCGGGAAATCGTTAAGGCGCTGGATCCCGGGCCCGGCCCGGGGGGACACTGCGCGTCATTTTGCGATCTTTCCCTGCACGCCGGATACGAGATAGTCCATACCCAGTATCTGCGCATCCGTCAGCGACTGGCCCTGGGCCACGACCAGCCGGCCCTCGTTGTCGGAGATCGGGCCGGCGAACGGCTTGAGCCGTCCGGCCGCGATCTGCTTCTGGCGCGCCAGCACGTCGTCCTGCACCGCCTTGGGCACGCGGCTGCCGAAGTCGCCGACCCGGATCATCCCTTCCTTCACGCCGCCCCAGGTGTCGCCGCTCTTCCAGCTGCCGTCCAGCACCGCCTGCACCCGGCGCTTGTAGTAGTCGCCCCAGTGGTGGGTGACGGCCACCAGCTGCGCGTCGGGCGCCACCTTGCGCATGTCGGAGTGGTAGGCGATGGCCAGCTTGCCGCTCTCCTGCGCGGCAGCCATCACCGCGGTGGACGCGGTGTGGAAGGCGACGACGTCGGCATCCTGGTTGAACAGCGTGTTGGCCGCTTCCCGCTCCTTGGCCGGGTCGAACCAGGTGTTGAGCCAGATCACCTTGACCACCGCCTTGGGCGCCACCGAGCGCAGCCCCAGCGTGAACGCATTGATGCCCTGCAGCACCTCGGGGATCGGGAAGCCGGCGACATAGCCGGTGACGTTGCTCCTGGTCATGTGGCCCGCCGCCACGCCGGACAGGTAGCGGCCCTCGTAGTAGCGCGCGTTGGCGGTGGCGACGTTGGGCGCGGTCTTGTAGCCGGTGATGGATTCGAACTTCACGTCCGGGAAGTCCTTCGCCACCTTCAGCGTCGGCTCCATATAGCCGAAGCTGGGCGTGAAGATCAGCTTGTGGCCGGTGGCGGCCAGGTCGCGGATCACGCGCTCGGCGTCCGGGCCCTCGGCGACGTTCTCCACGTAGGTGGTCTTGACCCTGGAGCC
Source organism: Caenimonas terrae (assembly GCF_042655405.1). Taxonomy (NCBI): domain Bacteria; kingdom Pseudomonadati; phylum Pseudomonadota; class Betaproteobacteria; order Burkholderiales; family Comamonadaceae; genus Caenimonas; species Caenimonas terrae. The sequence goes on from NZ_JBHSMF010000006.1 coordinate 1,315,829, forward strand.
GAAGGCCGCCTCGACGGCCTTGCGGCCCTCTTCGTGCTGGTGGACCCAGCCGGCGTCGCTCACCGGCGTGACATAGACGAAACCCACCTTCAGCGGCTCGGCGGCCTGGGCGGTGGGCGATGCGAAATGGAAAATGCAACAGGCGGCCGCGAGCGCGGCAGCGAGGTTTTTGTACATGGTGGTCCTCTACATGGCCCCGACAATGAAAAATGCCGCTGCGGGGCACAGCGGCAGGCGCGATTTTACCCGGCGCGGCCGGCCCCTACTCGAAGGAGGCGAAGGTCCCGGCCAGCATCTCGCCGTAGTTGCGCTTCACCCGCTCGGAAACGAAGCTGGCGTTGAAGCTGTTGAGGGCCAGCTGGTAGGCCTGGCGCGCGCCCAGGCCGGTGGCGGCGAAGGTCTGCACGAAGTTGTCGTTCATGTAGCCGCCGAAATAGGCCGGGTCGTCCGAGTTGACCGTCACGCACAGGCCGGCGCCCAGCAGCCGGCCGATGTTGTGCGCGGCCAGGTCGGGAAACACCTTGAGCTTGAGGTTGGACAGCGGGCAGACCGTCAGCGGGATCTGGTCCTGCGCCAGCCGCTGCATCAGCATCGGGTCCTTGGCCGACTGCACCCCGTGGTCGATCCGCTCCACCCGCAGCAGGTTCAGCGCGGTCCACACGTAGGCCGGCGGGCCTTCCTCGCCCGCATGCGCCACCAGGTGCAGGCCGAGCTCGCGGCAGCGAGCGAACAGGCGCGCGAATTTTTCCGGCGGATGGCCCACCTCGCTGGAATCGAGGCCGATGCCGATGAACTTGTCGCGAAAGGGCAGCGCCTGCTCCAGCGTCTCGAAGGCTTCCTCCTCGCTCAGGTGGCGCAGGAAGCACAGGATCAGCGTGGCGTTGACGCCCTGCTCGTCGCGCGCCCGTTCGCAGGCGCGGTGCAGGCCGGTGATCACCTTCTCCATCGACACGCCGCGCGCCGTGTGGGTCTGCGGGTCGAAGAAGATTTCGGCGTGCACCACGTTGTCGGCGGCGGCCCGCTCCAGGTAGGCGCGCGCCATGTCCTCGAAGTCCCGCGCCTCCCGCAGCACGCAGGCGCCGGCGTAATAGATGTCAAGGAAGCTTTGCAGGTCGGTGAAGTTGTAGGCCTGGCGCAGCGCCTCCACGCTGTCGTAGCCCACGTCCACCTGGTTGCGCCGGGCCAGCGCGAGGATCAGCTCCGGCTCCAGCGTCCCCTCGATGTGCACGTGCAGTTCCGCCTTGGGCATGCGCCGCAGCAGCTCCGGCAGGCGGTCGGGGTGGATCGGGGGCAGCGAGGGGATCGGTCGTTCCATGGGTCGGCAGGTTTGGCAAAAGCATAAGCGAAATGCGGGCCCGCCCCGCCGGAACCATTTCACACGGGGCGGGCGGGGGTGGGGCGGCCTGCGTCCGCTCAGCTCACCGGGCCGATCCGCACCACCGCGTTCTGCAGCGTCGCGAACAGCGTGCCGTTCGCCCAGGCCAGGCCGGCGATCGAGCGCGCCGGATCGGCACCGTCCATGGTGGCCAGATCGGCGATCGACATCACCGTGCCGTCCGCCGCGACGCGCCGGATGCGCAGTCCGTCGGCGACATACAGCGTGCCGGCCGCATCCACCGCCAGCGCCGCGGGCCGGCGGAAACGCGCGAGGGCGCCGACGCCATCCTGGTCCCCGATCTGGCCGGCCACGCCCGCCCGCACCACGGCCTGGCCCGAGGCGTCCACCGTCCCGACGGTGCCGTCGCTGGTGGCGAAGTAGACCGTGCCGGAGCCGTCGGCGGCCAATGCAACGGCCTCGATGCCGCTGGCCAGCACGCGCTTGCTGCCATCGGGCGCCACGCTCTTGATTCCGTCCGGCTCGCTCAGGACCAGGTTGCCCGCGGCATCGGTTGCGATCGCGTCCGACAGCCCGCTGCTGCGGGCCGTCAGGACGAAGGTGGTCGACCCGCCGGCCGCGACCGTATAGACCGGGCGTCCGACAATGCTGATCGCCAGGTCGCTGGCGTAGACGGTGCCGGCGCGGTTGACGGCGACGCTGACCGGCCGTTGGCCCGGCGGCGAACCGGCCGGCATCCAGGTCGTGACGATGCCGGCCGGGCTGATCTTGCGGATGCTGCGCCCGACCAGCTCGGCGACATACAGGCTGCCGTCGGCCGCCGCGGCAATCCCCTGCGGCCCGTCGAAGCGGGCCTGTGGTCCGGCGCCGTCGACATGCCCGGCGCCATTGCCGCCGGCCAGGGTGCGCACCGTCCCCAGCGGGTCCAGCAGCCGGACCGCGTTGCTGCCGGTTTCGACCACCACCACCTGGCCGTTCGGCCCGGCGGCGATGGCGCGCGGGTCGGTGAAGCGGGCCAGGGCGGCGGCGCCATCGACCGTGCGCCCGGCCTCTTCGGCACCGGCGATGACGGTCTGCGTGCCGTCGGGCGCGACGCGCACCAGCGTCCGGAAGATGAAGCTGATCGACGCCGACACGCCGAAGCTGCCGTCGTTGGCAACCAGCAGGTTGCCGGCGCCATCGATGGCGATGTCCTGCGGAAAGGCGATCCGCACCAGGCCGTCGGCTGCCGGGCCGTAGGGCAGGGAACGCCCCTGCGCGTCCACCTTGCGCACCGTCCCGACGCCGCTGAAGACGCCCGACGCGGCGGTGTCGGCCACCAGCAGGTTGCCGTCGCCATCCACCGCAATGCCCGAAAAGCGCAGCCCGAAAGGCGCCTGTGCGGCGGCGCCGGCGCCGGGCTGGATCGGCAGGGTCGTGAGGCTGCCGTCCGGCGCCAGCCGCCGCAGCGCCTGGTCCGACAGCACGTAGATGCCGCCGGCGCGGTCCAGCGCCAGCCGGGTCGGAGCGTCCGGCAGCGTGGCGACCGTCGTCACGACGCCGCCCGTGCTGATCCTGCGGACCGCCTTGTTGCCGCTGTCGGCGACGTACAGGTTGCCGCCGGCGTCGAGCGCCAGCCCGACCGGCGACGACAGGCGCGCCGTCGTGCCGGTGCCGTCGGCATTTCCGGATTGGCCCGCCGTGCCGGCGATCGTCGTGACGACGCCCAGCGGCGTGATCCGGCGGATCGTGTGGTTGCCGGTATCGGCGACGTAGACGACGCCGGCACTGTCGAGCACCGCGCCGCCCGGCTGGTTCAGGCGCGCCGCCACGCCCACGCCATCGCTGCTGCCCGCGCTTTGCAGCAGGCCGGCGAACACCGACAGCACCGGCGCCGGCGGCGGCGCGATGGAGCCGCCGCCCCCGCCTCCGCACGCGACCAGCAGCGCGGCAACGGCGGCTGCGAACGATCGGGCCGCGACGGACCCGGCAAGGCTGAACTTCATCGACGACTCCTTCCGGAGGTGCACCTGCGCCGGATTCTAGGGAGCCGGCGCGGGACGCGCGTCAGCAGATGCAACCGGCAAAAAAAAAGCTGCCCGCAGGCAGCTTCTTGTCCCCGCGACGCGGGCGGCTTACTTCTTGTCGCCGCCCGGCACCTTGCCTTCGACGCCCTTGACGTAGAAGTTGATGCCGCCCAGGAACTTGTCGTCGGCGACCGTGTCCTTGGCGACCTGCACCTTGCCGGTGTTGTCGGCGATCGGGCCCTTCCAGATCGAGAAGCTGCCGTCCTTCAGCCCGGCCTTCACGTCGTCCAGCTTCTTCTTGGCGTCGTCCGGCACGTCGGCGGCGACGGACACGAAGTCGATCGCGCCTTCCTTCACGCCCCACCAGATCTTGGTGTCGGAGGTCTTCCACTTGCCGTCCAGCACTTCACGCACTGTGGAGATGTAGTACGGCGCCCAGTTGATGACGGCGGAGCCCAGGTGGGCCTTGGGGCCGTAGGCGGTCATGTCGCTGTCCCAGCCGAAGGCGCGCTTGCCCATCTTCTCGGCGGTCTGCAGCACGGCCGACGAGTCGGTGTTCTGCATCAGGATGTCGGCGCCGCCGTTGATCAGCGACGTGGCCGCTTCGGTTTCCTTCGGCGGGTTGAACCACTCGCCGACCCAGACCACGCGGGTCTTGACCTTCGGGTTGACCGACTGCGCGCCCATGGTGAAGCTGTTGATGTTGCGGATCACCTCGGGGATCGGCACCGAGCCGACCACGCCCAGCGTGTTGGTCTTGGTCATCTTGCCGGCCACCACGCCGGCCATGTACGCGCCTTCGTAGGTGCGGCTGTCATAGGCGCGCAGGTTCTCGGCGCTCTTGTAGCCGGTGGCGTGCTCGAATTTGACGTCCTTGAAGTCGGCGGCCACCTTGAGCATCGGCTCCATGTAGCCGAAGGTGGTGCCGAAGATCAGCTTGTTGCCCTGGGTGGCCATGTCGCGCAGCACGCGCTCGGCGTCCTGGTTCTCCGGCACCTTCTCGACGAAGCTGGTGACGACCTTGTCGCCGAATTCCTTCTCCACCGCCTTGCGGCCGTTGTCGTGGGCGAAGGTCCAGCCGCCGTCGCCCACCGGGCCGACGTAGGCGAAGGCGACCTTCAGCGGCTCGGGCTTGGGCGCGGCCGGGGCCGAAGCCGCGGCGACCGGCGCCGGGGCCGGCGCGGGAGCCGGTTCTTCCTTCTTGCCGCAGCCGGCCAGGGCCGCTGCCGCCACGGCCGACATCAGGGTCGCGGCCTTCAACAGGGTACGTTTCTTCAGGTCAGTCATGGTGTCCTCTTCTTCTCGCAGGTTGGCAAAAGTTCAATTATGAACCGGGGTAAAACGGCTTTCCGAGCGACGCCGGCATGTTGGCGCGGATCCACGCGGGGTTGCGCGAGATCAGCGCCAGCACGACCACGGTCGCGATGTAGGGCAGCATGGTGAGGAACTGGCTGGGCACCTCGACGCCGATTCCCTGCAGGTGGAACTGCAGCATGGTGACGCCGCCGAACAGGTAGGCACCAAGCAACACGCGTGCCGGCCGCCAGGTGGCAAAGGTGGTGAGGGCCAGCGCGATCCAGCCCTTGCCGGCCACCATGCCCTCCACCCACAGCGGCGTGTAGATCACCGAGACATAGGCGCCGGCCAGGCCGCACAGCGCGCCGCCGGCGATCACCGCCATCAGCCGGATGCGCCGCACCGGATAGCCCAGCGCATGGGCCGACTCGGGCGATTCGCCGACCGAGCGCAGCACCAGCCCGGTGCGGGAGCGGTACAAAAACCAGATCAGCCAGCCGGCCAGCGCGATCGTGAAGTACACCAGCGGATGCTGGCGGAACAGCGCCGGCCCCACCAGTGGAATGTCGCCCAGCACCGGGATGGAGAAGTGCGGCCGCTCGGGCAGCTTCTCCTGCACGTACCTGACCCCGGCGAAGGCCGAGAAGCCGGCGCCGAACAGGCTCAGCGCCAGGCCGGTGGCGTACTGGTTGGTGTTCAGCCAGATCACGAGCAGTCCGAACATCGCGGCCAGCAGCGCGCCGGCGCCGATGCCGGCGGCAAAGCCCAGCCAGTCGTTGCCGGTGTGGACCACGGTGACGAAGCCGGCCAGCGCCGAGCACAGCAGCATGCCCTCGGCGCCGAGGTTGACGATGCCGGCCTTCTCGTTGATCAGGAGTCCCAGCGCGGCCAGCGCCAGCACGGTGCCGGCGTTGAGCGTGGCGGCCAGCAGCAGCGAATAGGACTCCATCAGTGCACCCCCACCGCGGGCACGGCCCGGCGCCAGCGCACCCGGTAGGCGATCAGCGTGTCGCAGGCCAGCAGCGTGAACAGCAGCAGGCCCTGGAACACGCCGGTCAGCGACTTGGGCAGCCCCAGGCGCGACTGCGCCAGTTCGCCGCCGATGTAGAACATGCTCATGAGGACGGCCGAGAACACCATGCCCACCGGATGCAGGCGGCCGACGAAGGCGACGATGATGGCGGCGAAGCCGTAGCCGGCCGGAACGTACGGGTTGAGCTGGCCGATCGGGCCGGCCACTTCCAGCGCGCCGGCCAGGCCGGCGGCGCCGCCGGAAATCATCAGCGCGGTCCACAGCGCGCGCCGCGACGAAAAGCCCGCATAGCGCGCCGCCGCCGGCGCCAGCCCGCCGACCTGCTGGGCGAAGCCGGCGCGGGTGCGGAACAGGAACACCCACAGCGCCGCCACGCCGGCGAGTGCCACCAGCAGGCCGATGCTCACGCGCGAGCCGGCCATCAGGCGCGGGATCTGCGTGACCGCGGCGAAGGTCTTGGACTGCGGGAAGTTGTAGCCGGCCGGGTCCTTCCAGGGGCCGAACACCATGTAGCTCAGGACCTGGTCGGCCACGTAGACCAGCATCAGGCTGACCAGGATCTCGCTGGCGTTGAAGCGGTCGCGCAGGAAGGCGACGATCGCCGCCCAGAACATGCCGCCGGCCACGCCGGCCAGCAGGATCGCCAGCACGATCCAGCGGCCGGTGTCCTTGTCGGCCAGCAGCGCCACGCCGCCGGCCGCCAGCGCGCCGATCACGAACTGGCCCTCGGCGCCGATGTTCCAGACGTTGGAGCGGAAGCACACGGCCAGCCCCAGCGCGATCACCAGCAGCGGCGTGGCCTTGACCATCAGCTCGCCGACCTGGTAGGGCGTGCGGACCGGCTCCCAGAAGAACACCAGCAGGCCGCGCACCGGGTCCTTGCCCAGCGCCAGGAACAGCAGCACGCCCAGCACCACCGTGATGGCCAGCGCCAGCAGCGGCGAGCCGATGCTCCAGCCCCTGGACGGTTCGGGACGCGGTTCAAGCTTGAGCATGGATGTCCCGATCGATCTCGCTGGACCAGAGGCCGCTCATCCACTCCCCGATCTGCCCCACCGTCGCGTCGCGCCGGTGCACCGACGGCGAGAGCCGGCCCTTGGCGATCACGTGCAGGCGGTCGCAGATCTCGAACAGCTCGTCGAGCTCCTCGCTCACCACCAGCACCGCGCAGCCGGCGTCGCGCAGCGCCAGGATCTCGCCGCGGATCTGGGCGGCGGCGCCGACGTCCACGCCCCAGGTCGGCTGCGAGATGATCAGCAGCTTGGGGTTGGCGTCGATCTCGCGGCCGACGATGAACTTCTGCAGGTTGCCGCCCGACAGCGACTTGGCCGCGGCGTTCGGGCCGCCGGCCTTGACGTTGAAGCGCGCGATGATGCCGGCGGCCTGCTGCTGCAACGCCCTGACGTCGATCCAGCCGCTGCGGCCGACCGCGTCGGTACGCGTCAGCATCAGGTTGTGGGCCAGCCCCAGCGTCGGCACGGCGCCGCGGCCCAGCCGCTCCTCCGGCACGAAATGCAGCCCCAGATGGCGCCGGTGGGCCGGGCCGAAGCGGCCCACGTCCTGCCCGAACACCTGGACCATCGCCGGCTCGGCGCGCGTGTCCTCGCCCGACAGGGCATAGAGCAGCTCCTGCTGGCCGTTGCCGGAGACGCCGGCGATGCCGACCACCTCGCCGGCCTTCACCTCCAGCGACACTTCTTCCAGGTCGACGCCGAACGGGTCGGCCTTGCGCAGGTGCAGGTGCCTGACCTGCAGCACGGTGCCGCCGGTGACGACGTTGTGGTGCTCCAGCGCCGGCGGCTCGGCGCCGATCATCATGCGCGACAGCGAGGCATTGGTCTCCTGCTGCGGATTGCACACGCCCGTGACCTTGCCGCCGCGCAGCACGGTGCAGGCGTTGCACAGCTCGCGGATCTCGTGCAGCTTGTGGCTGATGTACAGGATGCTGCAGCCCTGGGAGGCCAGCATCTTGAGCACGACGAACAGCTTGTCCACCGCCTGCGGCGTCAGCACCGAGGTCGGCTCGTCCAGGATCAGCAGCTGCGGGTCGGTGAGCAGCGCGCGGATGATCTCCACCCGCTGCATCTCGCCGACCGACAGCGTGTGCACCGGCCGCGCCGGGTCGATGTCCAGCCCGTATTCCGCTGCCTTGGCCGTGATGCGCGCCGTCACCTCGGCCAGCGACAGGCTCTTGTCCAGGCCCAGCCACACGTTCTGCGCCACGGTCAGCGTGTCGAACAGGCTGAAGTGCTGGAACACCATCGCGATGCCCAGCGCGCGCGCCTCCTGGGGATTGCGCACCGCCACCGGCCGGCCGTTCCACAGCACGCTGCCCTCGTCGGGCTTGACCGAGCCGTAGATGATCTTCATCAGCGTCGACTTGCCGGCGCCGTTCTCGCCCAGCACCGCGTGGGTTTCGCCCGGCTGCACCGCCAGCGACACGCCGTCATTGGCGACGACCGCCGGATAGCGCTTGGTGATGCCAGTGAGCTGGAGGCGGGGAGCAGTCATCGCTTGTTGTTGTTCTTGCGGCGCTATTCTGCCCTGAGCCCCTGCGCCACCGTCCGCACCTGCAAGCGCAGCCACTTCGCGGCCTGCGACGCATGGCTGCGCTCGTGCCACAGCTGGTAGTACGTGAGCTTGGGAAATGCGATCGGGCATTCGAGCACCGCCACCGGCAGCCGTCCGACATAGCGGGCGCAGAAATGGCGGCCGGTGGTCAGCACCAGCAGGCTGGAGGCCACCATCGACGGGATCAGGCCGAAATGGGCGCAGCGGGCCATGATGTTGCGCGCCAGGCCCAGGCCCGCCAGGTGCTCGTCGATCACGCCCAGCGCGCCGGGATGGGTGGGCGTCGGCGCGACGTGCTCCGCCTCCAGCCAGTCCTGCTCGCTCCAGCGGCGGCGCACGGCCGGATGGTCCCTGGCCACCAGGCAGACCACGTCGTCGGTGAACAGCTCGCCGCGGTGCAGTTCCTCGGGCGGGCGCAGCCAGTTGCCGATCACCACGTCGATGTCGCCCTGCGCCAGCTGCGCCGCGTAGTTCGAATCGGCCGACAGCGGATGGATCTCGATGCGGGTCAGCGGCGCGCTGGCCTTGAGCCGCGCCACCAGCTGCGGCAGGAACTGCGGATCGAGGTAGTCGCTGGCCGCGAGGCGGAAGGTCTGCGTCGCCGTCAGCGGGTCGAAGCCGCGCGCGTCGCTGAACAGCACCTCGGCGCCGCGCAGGATGCCGGCGGCCGGCTCCACCATCCGCAGCCCGGCGTCGGTGGGCACCATGCCGGCGCCCGAGCGCACCAGCAAGGGGTCGCCGGCCAGCTCGCGCAGGCGCTTGAGCGCGGCGGAGACGGCCGGCTGATGCATGCCGAGCCGCAAGGCGGCGCGGGAGACACTGCGTTCGGTGAGCACGGTGTGCAAGACCCTGATGAGGTGGAGGTCGATCTTGTCGAAAAGTGCTTGATCTCTCATACCGGGGGCTGCATTCTTCCCATATGGCATTGCTTATGCTGCAGTGCGCGGGGCAGCACTACCCTTGCTACCCAGGCGGACCACGCCGGACCCTTCTCGACCAAGCCACCCATGGAAACCAGCCCTCTCGCCTTCATCCGCCGCGGCCAGCCGGTGACGCTGGGCAATGTACCACCCGGGCGGACGCTGCTGGAAGTGCTGCGCGAGGACCTGGGGGCCACCGGCACCAAGGAGGGTTGCGGCGAGGGCGACTGTGGTGCGTGCACGGTGGTGATCGGTGAGCTCGAGGGCGACTGCATCAGGTACCGCGCCATCAACAGCTGCATCAGGCTCGCCCATTCGGTGCAGGGCATGGCGGTGTGGGCGGTGGAGGACATCGCCGGCGCCGACGGCACCCTGCATCCGGCGCAGGAGGCGATGGTGCGCTGCCACGGCTCGCAATGCGGTTTCTGCACGCCGGGCTTCGTCATGAGCCTGTTCGGCATATACCAGAAGTACATTGCCCCCACGCTCGTCACTACGTGTACTTCGCTGCCCCCTGAGGGGGCCTTCGCGCCTCGGGGCAGCCCAGCGGCGCTCAGTGCCAGTCCTCCCGCCATCACCCGGGAGGTGGCGCAGGAGGAACTGTCGGGCAACCTGTGCCGCTGCACCGGCTACCGGCCGATCTTCGACGCCGCCCAGCAGATGGAAACACTGCCGGCGGTGAAGGTGGACGAGAAAGCGCTGGTGCGGCAGCTCCGCGCCCTCGCCTGCGTTCGGGCTGAGCCTGTCGAAGCCCTCGCGAGCACTTCGACAAGCTCAGCGCGAACGGGTTTTTCAGCCCGAACGGCCTATCTGTTGCCCAAGTCCTTGCAGCAGTTGCTCGCCCTGCGCGCCTCGCACCCCCAGGCCCAGATCGTCGCCGGCTGCACCGACGTCGGGCTGTGGGGGACCAAGCTGCACATGACCTTCGACAGCGTCCTGGACGTCACGCAGGTCCGGGAACTCAAGCGCGTCGAGCACTACGACAGGCACATCGCGATCGGCGCCGCCGCCACGCTGACGGATGCCTTCGACGCGCTGGTGCAGGAGCGGCCCCAGCTCAAGACTTTCGCCCAGCGCTTTGCCGGCCTGCCGGTGCGCAACTCGGGCACGCTGGGCGGCAACGTCGCCAACGGTTCGCCGATCGGCGACTCGATGCCGCTGCTGATCGCGCTAGGTGCCAACGTCGTCCTCATGAGCGCGCGCGGTCACCGCGAGCTGCCGCTGGAGCAGTTCTACAGCGGCTACCGCAAGACCGTGCTGGCGCCCGACGAGGTGGTGGCCTGGATCAAGGTGCCGCGGCCGCAAGCCGGCGAGTTCCTGCGCGCCTACAAGATCTCCAAGCGCTTCGACGACGACATCTCAGCCGTCTGCCTGGTGGTCAACATGCGGCTGGAAGGCGATGTGGTCGCGTCGATCGGCATCGGCGCCGGCGGCGTCGCTGCCACGCCCATCCGCGCCGCCGCCACCGAATCGCTGCTGCTCGGCAAGCCCTGGACGCAGGCGGCGGCGCAGGAAGCGGCGGTGGTGCTGCGCGCCGAGTTCCGCCCGATCTCCGACATGCGCGCTTCGGCCGGCTACCGCACCGAGGTGCTGGGCAACCTGATGCGGCGCTTCTGGCTGGAGAGCCAGGGGGTGGAGAACATCAACCTGGAACTGGCCGTCATTCCGGGCTTGACCCGGCATGACAACATCGGGGCCGGCGCATGACCGCCCGCGACAAGGAATTCGACGCCGCCACCGGCGGCGGCCCCGGCGGCGCGGCGGACGCGGGCGAGCGCAACCTCGCGCCGGCGACGCTCTCGCCGCACGCACCGGCGCTCGGCGGCCCGCCGGCCGGCGTCTCGCGCGCCCATGAGAGCGCGCGCGCGCAGGTATCCGGCGCAGCGACCTACGTCGACGACATTCCGGAGGTGAAGGGGACGCTGCACGCGGCGCCCATCCTCTCCACCGTCGCCCACGGCAAGCTGCTCGGCGTCGACGCCAAGGCCGCACTCACCATGCCCGGCGTGCGCGGGGTCGTGCTCGGCGCGGACATTCCCGGCGACAGGCTGCTGGCGACTTTCGTCCACGACGAACCGGTGTTCGCCACGGACAGCGTGCAGCACATCGGCCAGGTGATCGGCCTGGTGGTCGCCGACACGGTGATGCAGGCTCGCCGCGCGGCCCGCAAGGTGCAGGTCAAGATCGACCCGCTGCCGCCGGTGCTGACGCCGCGCGCGGCCCACGCCGCCAGGAGCTACGTGCTGCCGCCGGTGATCGTGCGGCGCGGCGAGCCCGAGTCGGCGCTGGAGAATTCACCGCACACGCTGACGGGCCAACTGGAAGTCGGCGGCCAGGAACATTTCTACCTGGAAGGCCAGGTGGCGTACGCGCTGCCGCTGGAGCAGAACCAGTGGTGGATCCATTCCAGCACCCAGCACCCGGGCGAGGTGCAGCACTGGGTCGCCCACGCGCTGGGCCTGGAGAACAACGCCATCACGGTGCAGTGCCGGCGCATGGGCGGCGGCTTCGGCGGCAAGGAGACGCAGGCCGGCCACCTCGCGGTCTGGGCCGCGCTGGCGGCGAAGAAGTTCGGCCGGCCGGTCAAGATGCGGCTGGACCGCGACGACGATTTCATGATCACCGGCAAGCGCCACCCGTTCGCGTATGACTACAGCGTCGGCTTCGACGACAGCGGCCGCATCACGGCGCTCAAGCTCGCCATGCTGGCCAACTGCGGCTTCTCGGCGGACCTGTCGGGCCCGGTGGCGGACCGCGCGGTCTTCCACACCGACAACGCCTATTACCTCAGCGACGTCGAGATCGCCTCCTATCGCTGCAAGACCAACACCCAGAGCCACACGGCCTTCCGCGGCTTCGGCGGCCCTCAGGGCGTGATCGTGATCGAGGCCATCCTGGGCGACATCGCGCGCACGCTGGGGCTGGACCCGCTGGCGGTGCGGATGCGCAACCTGTACGGCATCGAGGAGCGCAACACCACCCACTACCAGATGAAGGTGGAGGACAACATCCTGGAGCCGCTGATCACGCAGCTGGCGCAGACCAGCGATTACGCAACGCGGCGCGCCGCCGTCGCGCAGTGGAACGCCGCCAGTCCCGTCATCAAGCGCGGCATCGCCATCACGCCGGTCAAGTTCGGCATCAGCTTCACCGCCACCTTCTTCAACCAGGCCGGCGCGCTGGTCCATGTCTATACCGACGGCAGCGTGCAGGTGAACCACGGCGGCACCGAGATGGGCCAGGGCCTGAACACCAAGGTGGCGCAGATCGTCGCCAACGAGCTGGGCGTGCCCTTCGAGCGGGTGCGCAGCACCGCGGCCGACACCAGCAAGGTGCCCAACGCCTCCGCCACCGCGGCCTCCAGCGGCACCGACCTGAACGGCCGCGCCGCGCAATACGCCGCCCGCAACGTGCGCGACAACCTGGCGGCCTTCGTCAGCGGGCTGGACGGCTGCGGCGCCGGCGCCGTGCGCTTCCAGAACGGCTCGGTGATCTCGCCCAAGTCGACCCGCAGCTTCGACGAGGTGGTGAAGGCGGCCTACGCCAACCGCATCCAGCTGTGGAGCGACGGCTTCTACCGAACACCCAAGATCCACTACGACAAGGTGACGCTGACCGGCCGGCCGTTCTTCTATTTCGCGTACGGCGCCGCCTGCTCGGAAGTGGCGATCGACACGCTGACCGGCGAGAGCCGGGTGCTGAAGGTGGACATCCTGCACGACGTCGGCACCAGCATCAACCCGGCGATCGACATCGGCCAGATCGAGGGCGGCTTCGTGCAGGGCATGGGCTGGCTGACGACCGAGCAGCTGGTGTGGAACGACAAGGGCCATCTTTCCACCCACGCGCCCAGCACCTACAAGATCCCGGCCACCGGCGACATCCCGGCGCACTTCAAGATCGCGCTGTGGCCCGAAGCGAACCGCGAGGACAACGTGTTCGGCAGCAAGGCCGTCGGCGAGCCGCCCTTCATGCTGGCGATCAGCGTCTGGGAGGCGCTGCGCGATGCCGTCGCCTCCGCCCGCCCTCCCGGCCAGCCGGTGGCGCTGGACGCGCCGGCCACCGCGGAGAACGTGTTGCGGGCATTGCGTTGACAGACTTCTGCGACTTCTGCGCTTCTTCTGCGTCTCTAAGTTCAAGACTGGATCTCCGCGCCGCTGCGTCTCCCGTCGGCCAGGCGTGCGAAGCGCGCAGCGCCCGGTCCGCCTAGAATCGCCGCTTTCCCTTCCCGACGCGGCGCGCTCACGAGGCGCGCCGCGCCATCCGCACAGTGACCCTCTACCGCCTGATCGGCCAGTTCCTGCGTCGCCACTCGTCCGCCTATGCGTCGTCGGGCGCAATGCTGGCCGGCATCGCGGTGCTGATCGTGCTGATCCCGCGCCAGATCGGCCGCGTCATCGACGCGCTGGTGGCCAACCGCCTGCACGGCGCCGCGCTGCTGCAGGAGCTGGCCTGGCTGCTGGTGGCAGGCGTGATCGTCTACTTCCTGCGCGCCGGCTGGCGGCTGCGGCTGTTCGCCGCCTCATACCGGCTCGGCCTCGAACTGCGCCAGCGCCTCTATGCGCGGCTGGCCGAGCAGGGGCCGGCCTTCTTCCAGACCAGCCGCACCGGCAACCTGATGGCGCTGGCCACCAACGACGTCGACGCGGTGGAGATGGCGGCCGGCGAGGCCATGCTGGCCGGCTTCGACGGCAGCCTGACGCTGGTGCTGATCGTGGCGATGATGTCGCTGGGCGTGGACGCGCGGCTGACGGCGATCGCGCTGCTGCCGTTCCCGCTGATGGCGCTGGGCTTCTGGCGGATCTCGCGCCACGTGCACGACGCCTCGCGCCTGTCGCTGGAGCGCTTCGGCGCGCTCAACGACCACGTGCAGGAGACGCTGGCCGGCGTGCGCACGGTGCGCGCGCTGGGACTGCTGGCACGCAGCGAGGCGCAGTTCTCCAGCCTGGCCGGCGCCGCTGCCGACGCCAGCTTCGACGCCCAGCGCTGGGAGGCGGCCTACGAGCCGGCCGTCGGCTTCACGCTGGCCGCGGCCACGGCATTGACGCTGGGCGTAGGCGGCTGGCTGGTCTGGCACGACCAGCTCACCGTCGGCCAGCTCACTGCCTTCAGCCTGTACCTGGGCCACCTGATCTGGCCGATGTTCGCGGCCGGATGGGTGCTCTCGCTGCTGGAGCGCGGCAAGGCGGCATGGGGCCGGCTGCGGCCGGTGCTGGACACGCCGCTGAGCGTGGACGACCACGGCACGGTGGCGGCGGTCACGCCGGGACCGCTGGCCGCCGAGGGCGTGCGCTTTTCCTATCCGGGCCAGCCCAAGCCTGCGCTGGACGGCGTGACCATCGCGTTGCAGCCGGGCCGCACGCTGGGCCTGGTCGGCCCCACCGGCGCCGGCAAGTCCACGCTGCTCAAGCTGCTGATGCGGCACGACGCGCCGGCGGCCGGCACGCTCACCTGGAACGGCGTGGCCCTGCCCGACTACACGCTGGAGGCGCTGCGCGCCGGCATCGCCTGGGTGCCGCAGGAGGCCTTCCTGTTCTCGGCCTCGGTGGCGGAGAACATCGCGCTGGCCCGCCCGCAGGCGTGGCGCGAAGAGATCGAGCGCGCCGCCCGGCTGGCCGCGGTGCACGACGACATCCTGCTGCTGCCGCAGGGCTACGACACGCCGGTCGGCGAGCGCGGCGTCACGCTCTCGGGCGGCCAGCGCCAGCGGGTGGCCATCGCCCGCGCGCTGCTCACCGGCGCCCCGCTGCTGCTGCTGGACGACTCCCTGTCCGCGGTGGACACGGACACCGAGGCGCGGATCCTGGCGCATCTGCGCGACGCCCGGGTCGGCCGCACGGTGATCATCGTCAGCCACCGCCTGAGCACCGTGGCCGATGCCGACGAGACGGTCGTGCTGCGGGACGGCCACGTCATCGAGCACGGCACCCACGCCGCGCTGGTCGCGGGCAACGGCTGGTATGCCCGCCAGTGGCGCTACCAGCAACTGGAGGCCAGCCTCGATGCCGGTTGATTCGCTCGCCACGCCGGTCCTGCCGGTGCCCAAGCCGCCGCGCCGCGCGCCCTTCGGCGACGCCGCCAGCCTGCTGCTGCGCGCCGCCGCGCCGGAGCGCCGGCACGTCTTCATCGGCGTCGCCTGGCTGGTGCTGGCCGCACTGCTGGAAGCCTTTGGCCCGCTGGCCGGCAAGTACCTGATCGACAACTACCTGCTGCCGCGCAACCCGCAGCTGCCCGCCATCGCCGCCCTGCTGGCGGGCGCGCTGGCGGCCGGCATGGCGGCCAGCTGGCTGCGCTACCTGCAGCTGTCGCGGCTGGCCGGGCTGGCCATGCGCTCGGTGCGGCGCATCCGCGAAACCGTCTACGGCCACGTGCTGCGCCTGCCCATGAGCTTCTTCGACCGGGCGATCACCGGGCAGCTGGTGAGCCGCGTCACCAACGACACCGAAGCCGTCAAGACGCTCTACGTGCAGGTGCTGTTCGTGATGCTGGACAGCGTGATCGTGCTGCTGGGCGCGCTGGCGGCGATGCTGTGGCTGGACTGGCGGCTGATGCTGATCGTGGCCACGCTGGTGCCGGTGGTGGTGCTGGTGATCGTGCTCTACCAGGGCCTGTCGGCGCCGGCGGTGGCGCGCACCCGCGAGCTGCGCAGCGAGCTGAACGCGCAGATGGCCGAATCGATCAACGGCATGCCGGTGCTGCAGGCCAGCAACGCGGCCGGCCGCTTCAACCGCCGCTTCGCCGACCTCAACGAGGCGCACTACCAGGCCCGCCACAGCGCGCTGCGCGCCAACGCCTGGCTGCTGCGGCCGGTGCTGGACTTCATGAACGTGCTGCTGACGGCGATCGTGATCTGGGTGTTCGGCAGCCGCGGCCAGGGCGCGGCGCTGAGCGCGCTGGAGGTGGGCGTGCTCTATGCCTTCATCAACTACATCGGCCGGGTGGTGGAACCGCTGACCCAGATCACGATGCAGTTCTCGCAGCTGCAGCAGGCGATGGTGAGCGCCGCGCGGGTCAACGTGCTGCTCAAGGAAGCGGAGGCGCCGCTGGCGGCCGACCGCGGCGAGGTGACGGCCGGCGGCATCGCCATCGACCACCTGGACTTCGAATACCTGCCCGGGCGCCGGGTGCTGCACGACATCGACCTGAAGATCGCGCCCGGCAGCTTCTATGGCATCGTCGGCCACACCGGCAGCGGCAAGAGCACGCTGCTGTCGCTGCTGCTGCGCTTCTATCCGGCGCGGCCGGGCGCGATCCGCCTGGACGGCACGCCGGTGGAGGCGATCGCCGAGGGCCATTTCCGCGCACGGGTCGGGCTGGTGCCGCAGGAGCCGTTCCTGCTGGCGGCCAGCGCGCGCGAGAACATCGCCATGGGCCGGCCGCTGGACCAGCAGCAGATCGAGACCGCCGCAAGGGCCGCCCATGCGCATGACTTCATCGTTGCGCTGGAGCAGGGCTACGACACGCCGCTGGGCGAAGGCGGCGCCCGGCTGTCGGTCGGCCAGAAGCAGCTGCTGGCGATCGCCCGCGCGCTGGCCGGCCAGCCGCGCATCCTGTTTCTGGACGAAGCGACATCCCACATCGATTCGGAGACCGAGCAGGTGGTGCAGCGCGCGCTGGCTGCGCTGCGCGGCCAGGTCACCATCGTGGCGATCGCCCACCGGCTGTCGACGGTGCGCGAAGCCGACCGGATCGTGGTGCTGAACCAGGGCCGGATCGCCGAAGCCGGCAGGCACGGCGAGCTGATGCAGATCGACAACGGCCTGTACCAGCGGCTTTACCTGCTGCAGCAGCTCGAGGGCGACGACGATGCTGCCGAGGTTGCAGAATGAGCCCATGCGCCGGTTCCGGCGAAGGAGTTCCCATGGACGAAGAAGTCTTCAACATCAGCATCCGCAAGTTCCTCAAGATGGTGGGGGTCAGCTCGCAGCGCGAGATCGAGCAGGCCGTCGCCAAGGCGGTCGCTGACGGCGCGATCAAGGGCAGCGAGAGCTTCCCGGCCAGGATGACGCTGGAGGTCGCCGGCCTGAAGCTGAACGTGCCCTTCGACGGCGAGATCAAGCTGCAGTAAGTAGCAAGGGGCCTCGCCGCCGACCCCGGCTGCAGGCCGGGCGGCGCCAGCCGGCGCAGTTGCCGCCCCTTTTTCTGCAGTTCGTCGCGCCAACCTGCAGTTCGTCACATACCGCTCGCGCCGGGCCGGGCCGGTCCCTACAGTCCACTCCATCGAACCACGTCGGTTCGCCGGAGAACAAGATGAACACGACCCAAACCAGCCGCCGCACCGTTCCGTCGCAAGTGTCCGCGAGCGTGCGCTTCGCCACCGCCGTCGCGATCGCCGCCATCCTGGCCCTGGCCTGGATCGGCGCCGAGCACGAGAGCCACCGCGCCGTGCAGACGGCGACGGCCGCGATCTCGCGCGGCACCGTGCCGGCCGCCCAGCCGGCCGTGGAGATCGCCAACCGCCGCGACGCCGCCAGCGCCAGCCGCATCTGATCAGCGCGGCTCGTCCCCGGCCTGCCGGCGCGCGGCCGGGACGAGCCCGGCGCGCAGCAGCCCGATCGCCTGCCCGCGCCGCTGGCTGTCCGCCGACACCGTCGACGTCACGGCCACCACCATCTCCAGCGCCGGATCGACCCAGACCATCTGCCCCGCATCACCGCTCGCCAGGAAGCCCGGCCGCGCCGAGGCTGCGGACGACGCCGCGGCCAATCCCGCATGCGTCATGTCGGCTTCTCCTTCCTGACCGGGTTGGCCGGGCGCGCGGGCAGCCGGCCGCGGCGCGCCAGCGCCTCGCGCAGCAGGAACTCGACCTCGGCATTGGCGCTGCGCAGGTCCTGCGCGGCCAGCCGCTCGATCTCGGCCCACAGCTCGGGATCGATGCGCAGCGGAAAGGCCTTCTTGCCGGGACTGGCCATCTCGGGACCGGGACGCCGCGCGCGGCCTCAGGTGTAGAGCGTGCCGGTGTTGATCACCGGCTGGGCGTCGTTGTCCGAGCACAGCACCACCAGCAGGTTGGACACCATGGCCGCCTTGCGCTCGTCGTCCAGCACCACCAGGTTGCGCTCGGACAGGCCGTTGAGCGCCGCCTCGACCATGCCGACCGCGCCGGCGACGATCTGGTGGCGCGCGCTGACGATGGCGGTGGCCTGCTGGCGCCGCAGCATCACCTGCGCGATCTCGGGCGCGTAGGCCAGGTGCGTGAGCTTGGCGTCCAGCACCTCGACGCCGGCGCTGGCGAAGCGCTGGTTCAGTTCGGCCTTGAGCGCGTTGGCCACGATGTCCAGACCGGCGCGCAGCGTGGTCTCGTCCGGCTCCAGGTCTTCGCCGCTGTCGTAGGCGTAGAGCGTCGCCAGGTGGCGGATGGCGGCCTCGGCCTGGATGCCAACGAAATTGGTGTAGTCGTCGATCTCGAACACCGCCTGCGCGGTGTCGCGCACCCGCCAGACCACGGCGGCGCCGATCTCCACCGGATTGCCGCGCTTGTCGTTGACCTTCAGCGGCGTCGTGTTGAGGTTGCGCGCCCGCAGCGAGATCTTCTTGCCGCTTTGCAGCGGGTTGGTCCAGCGCAGGCCTTCGCTACGGTCCGTGCCCAGGTACTGGCCGAACAGCGTGAGGATGATCCCTTCGTTGGGCTGCAGCATGTACAGCCCGGGCAGCAGCACCGCGCCGGCGATGACCAGCACGATCGCCAGCGGCGGCGGCGCCAGCACCCGGACCAGCAGGTAGGCGCCGAGCCCGATCAGCAGCACGGCGACCAGCGTCACGGCGTAGCCGTTGAGGGACCGGTAGCGCAGTTCGCGGCGGACGGCGCGGGCCGCGGGGTGGATGGAGTCGGTCATGGTGCCTCCGGTAAAAGTGATATCACTTTAATATCGGATCGCAGCGCCTGTCAAGCCCACGCGCCGGGGGCCGAGCCCCGCGCTCCAGCGCCAGCCGGCCGGATTGCCCACCTTTGACGACGCCATCCGTTTCCCGCACCAGCGCGCGGGCCCGGCCGTTGCGCATGCGCCTGTTGCTGCTGGCCGCCGGCGGGCCGCTGCCGGCGCCGCCCGAAACGCAGGACCGGCCGGCCTGAAGCGGCGGCTCAGTCGGGCGGCCGTCGGCGCTCCACGATGACGGCGCGCAAACTGCCGACGACCCGCGTGTGGCCCTCGTGCAGGCGCAGCAGCTCGCCGGCGTCGCCGCCCAGCGATTCGCACAGCCGCAGGTGCGCGGCCAGCACACGCGCCAGTTCGGCCTGCGCCCAGGGCGCATGCGCCGCCACCGCCGCCTCCAGCGCATCGAAGTCGTCGCGCACCTGCCGCGCCACCACCGGCGTGCGGGCGGCCAGCAGCAGCTCGAAATTGCCAAGATACAGCGCGATCGCGTCCTCGATCGCGTCCTCGATCGCCTCCGAGCCCCGCAGCGGGGGTGCCTTGTTGTCACGGGCTTGCACAACCGTCCTCCATCAGCTCGTCCCGATGCGTGCCGAATCTGGCGGCCGGCCCGGCGATTTCAAGGCCGCGCGTGCTACCGTCGCCGCCATGCATTCCGACCTGTCCCGATCGTGGCTGGTGCACAGTGCGCCGGTGGCAGCCGCGCAGGCGGCCGGCCGGCCGCTGGTGGCGCTCGAGTCCACCATCATTGCCCACGGCATGCCGTACCCGCAGAACGTGCAGACCGCCCGCGCGGTCGAAGCCGAGATCCGCGCGCTGGGCGCCGAACCGGCCACCATCGCCGTCATCGGCGGGCGCATCCGCATCGGGCTGGCCGACGACGAACTGGAACTGCTGGGGCGCTCCGGCCAGGCCGCCAAGGTGAGCCGGCGCGACCTGCCGGCGCTGCTGGCCGGCGGCGGCCTGGGCGCCACCACGGTGGCCGGCACCATGATCTGCGCGGCGCTGGCCGGCATCGAGGTGTTCGTCACCGGCGGCATCGGCGGCGTGCACCGCGGCGCGCCGGAGACCTTCGACATCTCGGCCGACCTGCAGGAACTGGCGAAGACTTCGGTGGCGGTGGTCTGCGCCGGCGCCAAGTCGGTGCTGGACATCGCGCTGACGCTGGAATACCTGGAGACGCACGGCGTGCCGGTGCTCAGCTGCGAACAGGACAACTTCGCCGCGTTCTACACCCGCGACAGCGGCCACCGGGCCGACTACCGGCTGGACGCACCGGCCGACCAGGCCCGCTTCATCCGCACCAAGTGGGACCTGGGGCTGGCCGGTGGCGTGGTGCTGAGCACGCCGGTGCCGGCGGCGGATGCAATGGCGCGCGAGGAGATCGATGGCATCACGGCGCAGGCGCTGGCCGAGGCCAAGACGCAGGGCATCGGCGGCAAGGCGCTCACGCCCTTCCTGCTGGACCGGATCAAGGCGCTGACCGGCGGCCGCAGCCTGGCCACCAACATCGCGCTGGTGCGGCACAACGCGCAGGTCGGCGCCCGGCTCGCGCTGGCGCTGGCGCAGGCGCCGCGCGGGGCGTAGCGGCCGGTCCTTGCATCGCCGCGCCGGCGAACCATACTGGCAGCAGGATTCGTGAAGGAGCCTGAGATGTGCTACCTCGTTCACCAGCACCAAGCCGACATGGAAAGCGGCATCGCGGCGCCGGCGCGCAACCCGGAGCGGCTGCGGCCGCGGACCGCAGCCGCGCTGGGGGCCGCGCTGATCGGCGGCCTGGCCCTGGCAGCCATATCGGTGGCGCCGGCAACGCCGCCCGGGTCGATCGAAAAGTCCGCAGTGACCGCTGGCCTGACCTCGAAGGCGTCGCTTGTGCCCACGGCCGGCGTGGTCGAAGTGGGACCGGGCCTGGCGGACGACGGCGTTCCGGCTGCCACGGATGTGGCGAACGCCGGCGCGGGACACTGCCATCACGGCATGTAGCGCCCTCGTCCGGCCGCAGCGAAAGGCCTAGCGCTCCTGCACCGGCGTGACCGAGACGCGCACCGGCAGCGTGTCGCCCGGCTGCTCGCGCATGAAGGCGGCGTACTGGCGGCCCGCGTAGCTGTAGGTGACGCGGTAGCCGGTCAGGCGCTGCTGGACGTCCTGCACCGTGCGGCAGCTGCGCACTTCGCGCTGGGCCTGTTCGTACTGCGGCTGGTTGTTGGCCGCCAGGCGGTCGCCGGTGATGGCGCCGATCACGGCGCCGGCAGCGGTGGCGGCCTCGCGACCGTGGCCGCCGCCGACCTGGTTGCCCAGGATGCCGCCGGCCAGGCCGCCGACGAGGGCGCCGCCGTAGCCGCTGCTGCCGACCGGCGGCCGCGCATCGCTGACCCACTGGCTGGTGCATTCCTGGCGCGGCAACGCGACGTTCTCGTACTGGGGCTCGACCGACTGGACGCGGGCCCGGTCGACGAAGCCCGGTTGCTGGAATTGCGGCTGGGCCTGGGCCGCGACGGCCGCGGTGGCGATCAGGGCGAGAAGGGCAGCACGTTTCATGGAATCACTCCTGTGGGTTGGTTATGGGGTCAGCGTAGCGCGGCCAGATGAACGCAAGCTGAACGGTTGGCAGGCAGCCGTCCGGCTTGTTGCGCTGTTACCACCGCTCGCCGCCGTGGTCGCGGTCGTGGCGGCCGTGGTCGACCACGTCGAAGGCCCAGGCCCGGCGGGTGGGGTTGCCGGCTCGGTCGCGCACCACCAGTTCGGCCACGTGGCGGCCGGGCCGCAGGTCGTCGACATAGCGGATGTCGTCGCCGTCCACCCGGGCCCGGCGGGTCACGTCGCGGCCGTCGATGCGCAGCAGCACCGAAGCCGGATCGACGCCGCTGCGCTCGTCGCCGAAGCGCGCGGAAATCCGGGTGAAGCCGCGGCCGCCGACGCGCTCGCCCTGGGCCGGCGTCAGGTCCGAGATCCAGGGGCCGCGGTCGTCGCGGCGGTGCTCCCGGCGGTCGCGGTCGCGGTCGCGGTCGCCGCGGAACTCGCCCGGCGCCACCACGGCCGGCCGGCCGGGGCCATCCACGTATTGCGCGGAGGCGGACTGGGACGCCAGCGTGGCGCCGATGGACAACAGCAGCAGCGCGGCTGCGGTGCCGGTGGAGCGTAGGCTCGTCTTCATGGTTTCACCTCACGGAGCAAGTTGGGATGAAGGCGAGTCTGCGACCCCCGCGATGAACGTCAGCTGAATGAAACGAAGATTGCGAGCCGCTCGTCAATCCACGTTGACGTTGTGGTAGCGCTCGACCTGGCAGGCGTAGCTGGCTTCGCCGGCCGCGCAGGCCGAGACTGCGGACTGGTACCGGGGCAGGCCGGAGCAGCCCGCCAGCGCAAGAAGAAGGGTGACGGCGACCGCCTTGACCATGTTCGCTCCTGGAAATGCCGTGGAACGCACTGTACTGCGCGGTCCGCGCCCGCAGGATAAAGTGGGGGCAACAACCATCGTGTGCACATGTCACTGACCAAGCTGCTGATCACCGCCAACGTGCTGGCCTTCCTGCTGCAGGAGGCGCTGGGCGACGGCTTCTCCGCCATGTTCGCGCTCTGGCCGCTGGCCTCCGGCCAGTTCATGCCCTGGCAGCTCGCCACCTACGCGTTCCTGCACGGCGGCCTGATGCACCTGGCGTTCAACATGTACGGGCTGTGGATGTTCGGTTCGGAGCTGGAGCGGGTCTGGGGCCCGCGCCGGCTGGCGGTGTTCTACGCGGCCAGCGTGCTGGCGGCGGCGCTGGCGGAGCTGCTGGTGTCCAGCGTGATCGGCAACCTCTCGCCGACCGTGGGCGCCTCCGGCGGCCTGTTCGGCCTGCTGATGGGATTCGCGATGCTGTTTCCGCAGCGGCGCATCGTGCTGCTGATCCCGCCGATCCCGATGCCGGCCTGGGTGTTCGTGCTGGTGTACGGCGTGATCGAGCTGACGCTCGGCGTCACCGGCACCCAGGCCGGCGTGGCCCACTTCGCCCACCTGGGCGGCCTGCTCGGCGGCTGGCTGGTGATCCGCTACTGGCGCGGCCAGGCGCCCTTCGGCTGGGGTCGGCGCTGATGCGCGCGCGCTGGCTGCTGGTCCTGGCTGCATTGCCGGTCCTGGCCGGCGCGCAGGAGCGCAAGAACTACTTCGAGGATCCTTTCCTGCCCGTCACGTCCGCGATTGCCGGCTGCCCGGTGCCGGCGCCGCCCGGCATGACCGAGGAGGAGCTCAAGAAGGCGGCCCACGTGCGGGCCCAGCATGGCACCAGCTGCTACCTCGCGGGACGCTGCCGGCTGCCCAACTCCTATCTCTACGACAAGGAGCTGGTGCCGCGGGTGGCGCAGTACCTGCAGCGGGACGGCCGCTTCGACGACACCAGCCTGTGGATCCTGGGCGAGCGCCGGCTGATCACGGTGATGGGCTGTGTGCAGTCGCGTGAGCAGGCGCAGGCGCTGGAGCGCGCGATCGGCCTGGTGGACGACGTGATGGGCGTGATCGACTACACGATGGTGGGCACCAAGGAGCCGCCCCGCTACCAGCTGGCGCAATAGGCGCACGCCTTCATTGGCCGGCGCCCAGCCGCATCAGCTGGAAGACCTCCGCATAGGGCCGCGGCGTTCCCAGCGCCTCGGCCGCCTGCCGGTTGACCTGCAGCACGCGCTGGTCGAAGCCGCTGCCGCGCGTGCGCAGGTTGCGCGCCTGCTGCGAGCGATGATGGCGCAGCAGCGCGGCCTTCCATTCCGCTTCCGGTTGGTCGTAGTCGAGGAACAGGTCCACGCGCATCTCCAGCGTCTTGGCATCCTGGTTGAGGCAGGCCCAGCTGTCGTTCCACCCCAGCCCGGCGGCCGCCGCACAGACGGTCGCGTAGGTGCGGCGGTGGGTGGCGTTGCTGTCGTTGCCGTGCGGCATGAAGACGATGTCGGCCCGGTGCCGCGCCATCCACGCTTGCAGTCGCGCGGCGTCGGCCGCCTCGTCGGCGCCGGCCGCCCACAGGCTCAGGAAGTGCAGTCGTTGCGGCGCCAGGCCGAAGAACGCGCAGCTCTCACGCTGCTCCGCCTCGCGCAACGCGGCCTTGGCCGCCTCCCCATCCGCGCCACCGAAGCCGTCGTCGACGCCGCTGGCGCCGCTGGTGAGCACCGCCACCTGCAGCTGGTGGCCCTGGCCGTGCAGGTGCCGCAGGCTCAGGGCGATGGCGTCGAAGTCGTCCGGGTGGGGCGCCGCCACCAGGATCGACAGCGGCCGCGCAGACACCAGGTCGCGCAGCGCGCGCGGCCGGACGCCACTGCGCAACAGCGCCTCAAGTTCCTGCGTCATCGGCCTCGCCGAACAGGTCGCTCAGGCTCTTGCCGGAGGCCGGGGGCCGGCTCGGCCGGCCCTTGGGATATTCCTCCGCGATCCGGTCTTCCCAGTAGGTGGCCGGGTTGGGCGCACTGCACAGCCGGCGGTATACCTCTTCGGGCACGTGCTTGTAAGCCAGCACGGACTTGTCGTCCCAGTGCAGCTCGAGCGTGCGCGAGGCGGTGTCGTACTCGGCCTTGCGGATGCGCCCGCCGGTGAATACTTTGCTTGGCATGGCGTGCCTCCATGACGGAAAATGGGCCGATGGCGACGAGCGACGACCTCCAGGAGCAGGAAGCCGAGGAAATGGACCGGCGCCAGTCGGCATTCGACTGGATGGCGCTGCTCGGCCTGGTGGCCACCCTGTGCATCGGGTTCGTGCTGCTGGTGGCGGCAGGCTACGGCATCCGCGCCCTGCTGCGCGCGTTCAGCTGAGGGCGGCGCTCACTTCTTGGGCGTCATGATGCCGAGCATCAGGTCGGTATTGAGCTTGGCCATCTTCTGCACCACCGACCACTGCTTGGTCATGATCTGGGCGAATTGCGGATTGGCCGGGCTGGCCTGGCCGGACATCGCCAGCTGGCCGGTCATCTGCGCGATCTCTTGCTGCTCGCCCAGGATCTGCTTCACGGATGCGTTGTACTCGTCGAGGGTCATGGTGTTCTCCTGTGCCGGGCAGATGCCCTGACGCATCATAGGCACATGCGGGCCCGGCGCCACGCGCGCGCCGGCTGCTGCGCGCGCGAAGGCTCAGCGCAAGTGCGCGGTGTGGCCCCGCACGATCACCTTGGCGCCGCGGGGCAGCGCGGTGCGCTGTTCCACCGTGCGGCGGGTGCCGTCGTTCATGCGGATGTGCATGACGTACGCGGTGTAGCGGTTCTGGCTGTTCTCGATCGCATGGCCGGCATAGGCGCCGCCGGCAGCGCCGACCACCGTCGCGGCGGTGCGACCGTTGCCCGAGCCGACCTGGTTGCCCAGGATACCGCCGACCACGCCGCCGATCGCCATCCCCGGCGTGACGGGCGTTCCGGCGATGCCGTTGGCCCGGCCCGCGCGCTGGACCGGGTTCACCGCCTCCACGGTGCCGCAGTTGCGGCAGTCGGACGCGGCGGCGCCATTGCGGGCCTGCGCGTGGGCAGCCAGCGGAGCGGCGGCGGCGAGGGCTGCCAGGGCGAGGGCCCCGGCGGCGGAAGAACGACGGATAAAGGACAGGGTGAGGGACATGGTGCGGCTTTCGTTGCCGGTCCATGGTAGCGGACGAGCTGGGAGCCGGCGCGCTGCCGGGGTTCCGGCATGTAACAGTTGGCCCGGCCGGGCAGCGCTCACATCTGGCGGAACAGATGCAGGTAGCTGCGGCTGACAGGCAGCACCTCGCTACGCCCTTTGAGGTGCACGCTGGCGGTCTCGTTGTCGCCGCGGGTGACGTGGCTGATGGCCCGCAGGTTCACCACCACCGAACGGTGCACCTGCGCGAACTGCGCCTCGTCCAGTTGCGCGGCCAGCGCCTTCAGCGGCGTGCTGATCAGGGCCTCGGCGCTGCTGCCGTCGCCGGCGCGCCAGGCAACCAGCGTGTACTTCTCGTCCGAGCGCAGGAAATCGACCTCGTCGACGTGGATCATGCGCACCGTGCCGCCGCAGCTGGCCCGCAGCCAGCGCAGCGGCGCCGGCGCGGCGGCGCGCGGCTGCAGGCGGGCCGCCAGCTGCGCCAGCAGTTCCTCGGTCACCTGCGAGGGCTGCGACGCCTGCAGCCTGGCCTGCAGGCGCGCCACCGTGGTCGCCAGCCGCGCCGCATCGACCGGCTTGACCACGTAGTCGAGCGCGCCGTGCTCGAAGGCCTGCAGCGCATATTGCTCGAAGGCGGTGACGAACACCAGGTGGGCGCGGGTGCCGATCTGGCGCGCCGCCTCGACGCCGGAAACGCCCGGCATGTGCACGTCCAGGAAGCAGACGTCCGGGCGCAGCGCCTCGAAGCGCTCCACCGCCTCGCGCCCGTTGCGCGCGTGGGCGACCACCTCCAGCTGCGGCCAGGCCTGCGCCAGCATCTGCGCCAGTTCCTCGCGCAGCAGCGGCTCGTCGTCCGCGATCAGGGCGGTGGGACGGGCCTTCATGCGCCGCTCCGCTGCGCCGGGAACTCGAGCTCGGCGCAGACGCCGTGCGGGACGTTGCCGGTCAGGCGCAACTGCGCGCCGCCGCCGAAGGCCAGCTGCATGCGTTCGCGCAGCGACTCCAGGCCGGTGCCATGGCCGCCGCCGGCGTCACGCAGGCCGACCCCGGTGTCCGCCACCCGGGCGATGCAGCGGCCGTCGCGCAGCAGCACGCTGACGTCGATGCGCCCGCCCTGCTCGCCCGGATCGATGCCGTGCCGCACCGAGTTCTCCACCAGCGTCAGCAGCGCCATCGGTGGGCAGAGCAGGTCCAGCGCCCCGGTGTCGGCGTGCACCGAAAACTGCAGCCGGTCCGGCATCCGCATGTGCATCAGGTCCAGGTAGGCGCGCACCAGCTCGATTTCCCGGGCCACGCTGCCGTGCGAGTCGCCCAGGCTGGGCACGGCGGCGCGCAGGTAGGCGATCAGGCTGTCCAGCACCGCCGGCGCCTGCGGCGAGCCGGCCTTCACCAGCGCCCGCACGTTGGCCAGCGTGTTGAACAGGAAGTGCGGCTGCACCTGCGCCTGCAGCAGCCGCAGGCGGGCGTCGACCGCCTTGCGCTCCAGCTCGCTGCGTTCCAGCTGGAAGGTCATGGCCTGGTCGCGGGCCAGCGCCTCGCGCTGGCGCACCAGCGTGCCGAAGGCGATCCACGGGGCGAACACCAGGGCCGGCCCCAGCATCGAATAGAAGCCGTTCATGCGCAGCGGGTCGGCCATCAGGGCGTCGAGGTCGGCGCCGTCGCGCACACCATAGGCCAGCAGCACACCGAACGGGATGACCGCGATCACGCCGACCAGCTGCAGCACCCAGCGCGGCAGCCAGGCTGGCAGCCTGGCGGGCCAGGCCTCGAACAGGCCGAAGGCGAGCAGCGCCAGCAACGCGACCACCACCGTGCGCAGGATCCACACCGACGCCGGCGTGATGGTGGTGTCGTGCAGCAGCCCGAAGGCCACGGATGCCAGCAGCGTGAAGCGCAGCCGCGGCCAGGAGAGCACCCGCGCCAGGCCCTGCGGAGGTGGGGAAGCGGGGGCGGTCGCCGAGGTTGTGCTCATCGCCGCGAGTCTGGCCCATGGCGCGCCGGCCGCCAAGCGGCTTCGGACGGATGACGGCCGGCGCGGCCGGACCACGGCCGGCGCCGACCCGCCGCGACCCGCCGCGCGCCGGGGGCGGGATCGATCCGCGTACTCGCCGGCGGCTCGTGTGGTTGTTCGATCAGGCCGACAGCGCCTGCATCTCGCGGTACAGGTCGGCCTTGCCTTCGAAGCCGATGCCCGGCAGGTCCGGCAGGGTGACGTAGCCGCCCTGCACCTTGACGCCGTCGGGGAAGCCGCCGAAGGGCTGGAACAGGTCCGGATAGGACTCGTTGCCGCCCAGGCCCAGGCCGGCCGCGATGTTCAGCGACATCTGGTGGCCGCCGTGCGGGATGCAGCGGCTGGCCGACCAGCCGTGTTCCTTCAGCATGTCCAGCGTGCGCAGGTACTCGACCAGGCCGTAGCTCAGGGCGCAGTCGAACTGCAGCCAGTCGCGGTCCGGCCGCATGCCGCCGTAGCGGATCAGGTTGCGCGCGTCCTGCATCGAGAACAGGTTCTCGCCGGTGGCCATCGGGTTCCTGTAGTAATTGCGCAGCGTGGCCTGCAACTCGAAGTCCAGCGGGTCGCCCGGCTCCTCGTACCAGAACAGGTCGTATTGCGACAGCGCCTTGGCATAGGCGATCGCCGTGTCCAGGTCGAAGCGGCCGTTGGCGTCCACGCACAGCTTCTGGCCGTCCTGCAGCACGCTCAGGATCGAATCGATGCGGCGCAGGTCCTCGTCCAGCGAGGCGCCGCCGATCTTCTTCTTGACCACCGTGTAGCCGCGGTCGATGTAGCTGCGCATCTCGTCCTTGAGCTTGTCGTGGTCTTGGCCGGGGTAGTAGTAGCCGCCGGCGGCATACACGAAGATCCTGCGATCGGGCTTGCCGTCGCCGTAGCGGTCGGCCAGCAGCTGGAACAGCGGCTTGCCCTCGACCTTGGCCACCGCGTCCCACACCGCCATGTCGATGGTGCCGATCGCCACCGAGCGCTCGCCATGGCCGCCCGGCTTCTCGTTGGTGAACATCGCGTTCCAGATCTTGTGCGGATCGAGGTTCTTGCCGCCGGCGTCCACCAGCGAGTCCGGCGCCGCCTCCAGGATGCGGGGGATGAAGCGCTCGCGCATCAGCTTGCCCTGGCCGTAGCGGCCGTTGGAGTTGAAGCCGTAGCCCACCACCGGCTTGCCGCCCTGGATCACGTCGGTGACGACGGCCACGAGGCTGAGCGTCATCTTGCTAAAGTCGATGTAGGCGTTGCGGATGGGCGAGCTGATCGGAATGGTCTTCTCGCGGATGTCGACGATCTTCACGGGTGCTCCTGGTGGCTGGGGAAGCCGCCATGGTCGGCAAATCCGGCGCTGAAGGCCAATGCTGCTTTTGTCTTGTTCAATGCCCTGGAAGCACCGATGCTGAATTTCGTCTGGCTGGAGGATTTCCGCACCCTGGCGGCGACGGGCAATTTCTCGCGGGCGGCGGAGGAACGCCACATGACGCAGCCGGCATTCAGCCGCCGGGTCCGGGCGCTGGAGGAATGGCTGGGCGCCGAGCTGTTCGACCGCAGCACCCAGCCGGCCCGCCTCACCGAGGTCGGCGAATGGTTCCGCGGCGTCGCCGACGAACTGCTGGCGCGGGTGCTGCGGGTGCCGGGCGAGGCCCGCATCGTGGCCGAATCGAGCTCGGAGACGCTGCGCATCGCGTCCACCCATGCGCTGTCGTTCACCTTTTTGCCGCGCTGGCTGCGCGGGCTGGAGTCGACCACCGCGCTGGGGCCGGTGCAGCTGGTCTCGGACGTGCTGCAGCGCTGCGAGGCGCTGATGCTCCAGAGCAAGGTGCAGTTCGTGCTGGCCCATGCCCACCCGCAGGCGCCGGGCGCGCTGGACGTGGAGACCTACCTGTCCGCGCTGATCGGCCAGGACACGCTGGTCCCGCTGTCGGCGCCCAACCGGCAGGGCAAGCCGCAGCACCGCCTGGCGGCGCGCGCCGGCGCCGCCGTGCCGGTGCTGGGCTACACGGCGGAATCGGGGCTGGGCCGGATCGTCCGGGCGGTGGTCGGCCGCCGGCTGGAACCGAGCGCGCTGCGGGCCGCCTTCACCGCGCACCTGGCCTCGGTGCTGCGGACCATGGCGCTGGACGGCCGCGGCGTCGCCTGGCTGCCGTACACGCTGGTGGAGGACGACATCGCTGCGGGCCGGCTGGTGGCGGCCGGCGACGAGGGCTGGAACATCCCGCTGGAGGTCCGCCTTTACCGGCACCGCGCCCCGGCCGGCAGCGCCGCCGAGGCGTTCTGGCGCGGCGCCGCCGGGTGAAGCGGAGCGCCGCTGGCGCCAAGGCTTGCAATCCCCGCGCCCGCTCCCCATCTTTCGCGCCAGGAGCATCCCATGGGCGCACGCGATTTCGAACTTCTAGATGCCTACTCGCAGACCGTCAGCCAGGTCGCCGAGCGGGTCGGTCCCAGCGTGGCGGCGGTGCAGCTGCACGACCGCCAGGGCAAGCCGGCCGGCAGCGGCTCGGGCTTCCTGTTCACGCCCGACGGCTACCTGCTGTCCAACTCGCACGTGGTGCGCGCCGGCCAGGCCAGGCGCCCGGACGGCGCCGCCATCCATGCTTCCTTCAGCGACGGCCGGCGCTTCTCGGCGCGCTGGGTCGGCGACGACCCGCACACCGACCTGGCCGTGCTGCAGGTGGACGGCCTGTCGCAGGGCGCGCTGACGCCGGCGCCGCTGGGCCGCTCGGCGCAGGTGCGGCGCGGCGAGATCGCGATCGCCATCGGCAACCCGCTGGGCTTCGAGCACACGGTGACGGCCGGCATCGTCAGCGCGCTCGGGCGCAGCATGCGGGCCTCCACCGGCCGGATGATCCCGGACGTGATCCAGACCGATGCGGCGCTCAATCCGGGCAACTCCGGCGGCCCACTGCTCGACTCGCGCGGCGAGGTGATCGGCGTCAACACCGCCATCATCGCGCAGGCGCAGGCGATCTGTTTCGCGGTGGCGATCGACATCGCGGCGGTGGTGATCCCGCAGCTGCTGCGGCACGGCCGGGTGCGGCGCGGCTGGCTCGGCGTGGGCGGAAGCACCATGGCGCTGGACCGGCGGATCATCGTGCCGCTGGGACTGCAGCAAAGCCACGCGGTGCGGGTGATGAGCGTGGAGCCGGGCAGCCCGGCGGAACAGGCGGGCCTGCTGTCCGGCGACCTGCTGCTGGGCATCGACGGCCAGGACATCGCCTCGGTCGACGCGCTGTACCAGGCCCTGCATCCGGAGCGGGTCGGCCGGGACTGCATGCTCAAGGTGCTGCGCCCGGGCAGCAGCTCGCCCTTGTACCTGCACGCCAGGCCGGTGGAGGCGGCGCAGGCCTGAGGCCGGTCGCGTCCGGTCACAGTCTTCACGCGCTCTTTGCAACGCCGGCTGTCCTCCGCACTGCCCAGCCAGCCGTTGTGGGATCACCGCGGGCAGTTACTGCGGGGGAGTCGCCCGATGATCGAGTCCAGGACCATCCTGTTCCAGCTCTGTTTCCGGTCGCTGTTCGAGCCCGGACGCGGCTACGCTTTCCCCTGCGACGGCAACGGCCGGGTCGACCTCGACGGCCTGAGCGAGGACGCACGCAACAACTACCTGTATGCCCGCGCCATGATCGGGCGCGAGCTGGCGGTGCCGGAGGTGCAGGTGCTCGGGCTGGATTGAGGGCCTTGCGCCGGTGTACGCTCGGGCCCTGCCAATGCAGGAGAGCCCCCATGCGCCACACCCTTCAATCGTTTGCCGCCAGCTGCCACGAGATCCTCGCGGCCAGCGACAACCCCGCCGGCCGCCGCCAGGTCGCCGCCCTGCTGGCCGAACTGCTGGCCGACCCGGACTTCGTCGCCGCCCAGTTCGATGCCGGCTCGCCCGAACGCAAGATCCTGTACGAAGACGCCCAGCTCGGCTTCTGCATCCTCGCGCACAACTACAGCGGCGCCAAGGACAGCGGACCGCACGACCACGGCCCGTCCTGGGCGATCTACGGCCAGGCGACGGGCGAGACCGCGATGTCCGACTACGCGCTGCTCAAGCCGGCCACGGCCACGGAGCCGGGCCAGGTGCGCAAGACCCTGAGCTACAAGCTCACCCCCGGCGCGGTCCACGTCTACAACGAGGGCGACCTGCACTCGCCCAGCCGCGCCGGACCGACCCGGCTGATCCGCATCGAGGGGACCAACATGGAGAAGGTCCAGCGGGCCAAGTACGTCGAGGCCTAAAGCAGCCACTCGATGTAGAGCCGGCGCCGGCTACCACTCGCCGGTTTCGCGCACCCGCTGGTCGAGGTCGAGCTTGTCGAGGTCGCGGGGTCGCCGCGGGCCCGCGGAATGGACACGGGTCCCGGCACGGAGAAAGCCCCGGACGAGGGCTTGCACCACGCGGTTGCGCGGCCGAGCCACTGGAATGGCGATCTTGAAGGTACGCATGGCGCTTCCCTGGCAGTGAGGTAGGTGGTTGGCATGGCTGGTTTTCCACTTCGGCTGTGTCCAGTCGCGAGTCGCCGGCCCTGCGGCCGGCGAGGTGCTCTCGCTGCACATGGGGAGCGACCCCGTGCACATCCCGCCATGCCGTTCCCGCGGCTGCGCGCTGGTGGTGTTGCCTGGGCACACCCGAAGTGGAAAAAGAAACGAAGACAAGAAACAAAAAGGCCCGGATCCTTTCGGAATCCGGGCCTCTCTGGAAAGAGAGTCGATGGAAGGGCGTCTATACGTCTTCCATTCCCGGATGTCCTGAGCCACCGATGCCGCCATAAGCGGGCAGTCGCATGCCGCGGATCGCGTGCGCGCACGCGCCCATGGAGGCGGCGGACGCGAACGCAGCACGGACCGCGAAGCGGGGGCTGGTTGTTGCGTTGGGCCGTTGACTCACGATGGGTTCCTTTGGGTTGGATGGGTTGCTGGAATGGCTGCCTTTTGGGAGGCAGTGAAGCGACTGTAAATAGTCTTTACTGCGGCGTCAACGGCACGCACAATGAATTTTTCCTTGCTGTCGCAGTTTGTCCACACGTGCCCAACATCACCGTCACCCGCCGCCTCAACACCGTCGCCCTGTACCAGGAGTTCCTGCAACGCAGCATCGCCGCCGGGCAGGCGCCCAAGGGACTGGACCAGGGCTTCGCCGCCGGCCTGGAGGTCTCGCCGAGCATGTGGAGCCAGATCAAGAGCGCGCGGCCGATCGGCGACAAGCTGGCGCGCCAGATCGAGCAGCACGCGGGCAAACCCGCGGGCTGGCTGGACGAGGAGCACGAGGAACTGCAGGTGGCCGATGCCGCCGAGGAGCGGATGCTCAAGGCGGCGCGCAGCTACTGGCGCTGCGCCAACGCGGCCGACAAGCGCGCGCTGATGAGGCTGCTGCGGGGCAGCGCCTGACTCAGCCGCCCGGGGTGCGCAGGACGTCGGCGACCGAGCCGCCCGCGGCCTCGAGCCGGCGCCGCGCCTGGGCGGCATCCAGCGACAGGCGCGCCATGACGATGGCCGTCTTGACGTGGCCGCCGGCGGCATCGAGCAGGGCCACGGCCTGCTCGCGCGGCAGGCCCAGCGTGTCCATCAGGATGCGCTCGCCGCGGTCCTGCAGCTTCTGGCAGGTGACCGTCAGGTCCACCATCAGGTTGCCGTAGACCTTGCCGGTCTGCACCATCGCCGCCGTGCTGATGGTGTTCAGGACCATCTTGGTGGCGGTGCCGGCCTTCATCCGCGTCGAGCCGGTGATCACTTCCGGGCCGACCAGCGGGGCGATCACCACGTCGTTGTCGCGGCGCATCTCGTCCGACGCATGGGTGCACAGCAGCAGCCCGGTGCGGGCGCCCAGTTCGCGCGCGCGCCTGAGCGCGCCGTGCACGTAAGGCGTGGTGCCGGACGTCGCGATGCCCAGCACGAAGTCGTCGGCGCCGATGCCGCGGTCGTCCATCGCGGCCGCGCCGTCTTCCGGCCGGTCCTCGGCGCCTTCCTGGGCCCGCAGCAGCGCCTCGTAGCCGCCGGCGATCACGCCCTGCACCGTCTCGGGCTGGGTGCCGTAGGTGGGCGGCATCTCGGAGGCATCGAGCACGCCCAGCCGTCCCGAGGTGCCGGCCCCGACGTAGACCAGCCGTCCGCCCTTGCCGAGGCACTCCACCACCATCGCGATGGCCCGCGCGATCGGCTCGCGCTGCTCGCCGACGGCGGCGGCGACGGTGCGGTCCTCGGCGTTGATCAGGTCCACGATCTCCAGCGCCGACATGCGGTCGATGCCGGCACTGCGCGGATTGCGCTGCTCGGTCAGGCGCAGGTCGTCCGGCTGGGCCTGGGGACTGTTCGGCTTGGGAGGCGTCATGAGGAATGGGATCGTGGTCGGGACAGCAATGTTCCGACTGTAGGGCCTGCCCATCTTGGCCCCGCCGCCGGCAGGCGGCTGTAGGACCCGCCTGAAAGCCTTGTGGTCGGCTCCCGCGCCGCTGCGCCCCCGATCCTGATGCGATCCTGATGGGGCGGGTGCTACCCTGCCGCCAGCATGAACGCCCCATCCGCACCGGGTCCAAGCCACGCCAGCCAGCGCGACTGGCTGGAGGTGGCGCTGTTGCTGGCGGCCGCCACCGGCGCCGGCTTCGCGCTGGACCGCTATGTGTCGGCGACCAGCCAGGCGATGCTGTACATGCTGGCGGTGGTGATCGCGGCCTACCGGCTGCCGTGGCTGCCCTCGATCGTCGGCGCGACCGGCGCGGTGACGGCATTCGACTTCTTCTTCGTGCCGCCGCGCTTCACCTTCGAGGTGGAGAGCCGCGAACACCTGATCGCGCTGGGCACGATGCTGGCGGTGGCGGTGGTGATCAGCCATCTGGCGCGGGCACTGCGCTGGCAGACTGCCACCGCGCAGCTCAACGAGCGGCGGGCGCGCCAGCTGCAGGGCCTGGCCACCGAGCTGGCGGCAGCGGCCGGCCCGGGCGAGATCCTGTCCGCCGCGCAACGCGCGCTGGATGCGGCCTTCCCCGGGCCCTGCGTGGTGGCGGCCGTGAATACCGACGGCCGGCTCGACCTGCCGTCATCCGCCGCCGCCCTGCGCGACGGCATGCTGTGCTGCATGCGGGAAGCCGCCGTGCTCGGGCCCGGCACCGGCCGCTGGCCGGGGCTGGACGCGTGGTACCTGCCGCTGGGCGACAAGGCCGCGATGAACGGCGTCGCCTGCATCCAGAACATCGCGGCGGCCGACGACAGCGGGCGCGAACATGCGCAGGCGCTGTGCAGCCTGATCTCGCAGGCGCTGCTGCGCGCGAAGCTGACGCAATCGATGCAGGCGGCCCGCGAGGAGGCGCAGCGCCAGCACCTGCAAAGCACCCTGCTGGCCGCGATCTCGCACGACCTGCGTACGCCGCTGGCGGCGGTGGTGGGCGCGGCGTCCGCCCTTCAGACCCAGCGCGACAAGCTGGCGCCGGCCGAACAGGAGCGCCTGCTGGCCAGCATCGTCAGCGAGGCCGGCTACCTGTCCACCGTCACCGAGAACACCTTGCAGCTGGTGCGCCTGGGCAATGCCGGCGAGCTGCGGCGCGACTGGGAGTCGATCGAGGAGATCGTCGGCGCGGTGCTGGCGCGGGTGCGCCAGCGCGACCCGGCGCGGCGCATCCGCTCCAGCGTGCCGGCCGGCCTGCCGCTGCTGCGGGCCGACCCGGTGCTGCTGGCGCAGCTGCTGGAGAACCTGCTGGACAACGCGCTGAAGTACAGCGACGACGCCATCGACCTGGTCGTGGCGCTGGCCGGCGACCGGCTGCAGGTGTGCGTGAAGGACCGCGGCCCCGGCATCGCGGCGGAAGACGAGGCGCTGATCTTCGAGCCCTACCGGCGCAACGACAGCTCGGGCCAGCGCGGCGCCGGGCTCGGGCTGGCGCTGTGCCGGGCGATCGCGCAGGCGCACGGCGGCACCCTGTGCTTGCGGCGGCGCGACGGCGGGGGCAGCAGCTTTCGCCTGAGCCTGCCGGTGGATCCGCGGCAGCCGCAACGGAGCCTGGCATGAGCCTGTCCGTGCTGGTGGTGGAAGACGACCGCGAGATCCGCACGCTGATGCAGTCGTCGCTGGCCGTCGAAGGCTTCGACGTGCGCACCGCCGTCTCGGTCAGCGAGGCCAAGGCGCTGCTGCAGCATTCCCCGCCCGACGTGGTGGTGCTGGACCTGGGGTTGCCCGACGGCGACGGCATCGAGCTGGTGCACGCGGTGCGCAAGCGCCATTCGCTTCCGATCCTGGTGGTGTCGGCGCGCCACCAGGAGGCGCAGAAGATCGCGCTGCTGGATGCCGGCGCCGACGACTACCTCACCAAGCCGTTCAGCGTCGGCGAGCTGCTGGCGCGCATCCGGGTCGCGCTGCGGCACCGCGGCACCGCGCTGGCGCCGGCGTCGACCCAGTACGCCGTGGCCGGACTGAAGGTGGACCTGAACCTGCGGCTGGTGGAAGTCAACGGCCAGCCGCTGCACCTGACGCCCACCGAGTTCAAGCTGCTGGCCCGGCTGGTGCGCAGCGCCGGCCGGGTCGTCACCCACCGCCAGCTGCTGGCCGACGTCTGGGGCCCCGACTTCACCGAACACACGCATTACCTGCGCCTGTACATGGGCCAGCTGCGCGCCAAGATCGAGGCCGATCCAGCCGAGCCGCGCTACCTGCTGACCGAGGCGGGGGTGGGCTACCGGCTGGCAGCAGAGTGAGGCGCCTCCTTATGCGTTCCTGATGCGCGATCCCCGACAGTGGCGGTCCGTCCACTCCAGCGAACCGCAATGCCCGAATCCCACCAGCGCGACAGCCGCGCCGCCCTCACCCTCGGCGCCCTGGGCGTGGTCTACGGCGACATCGGCACCAGCCCGCTGTACACGATCAAGGAGGTCTTCAATCCCGACATCGGCATCCCGCTGGACCCGCACCACCTGATCGGCGCGGTGTCGGTGATCTTCTGGGGCCTGATGCTGGTGGTGTCGCTGAAGTACGTGCTGCTGATCCTGCGCGCCGACAACCGCGGCGAGGGCGGCATCATGGCGCTGACGGCGCTGGCTTCCAAGGCGGCCGGCAGCACCGAGCGGCGCCGGATCGCGCTGCTGATGGTGGGCGTGCTGGGCGCGGCCCTGTTCTACGGCGACAGCATCATCACGCCGGCCATCTCGGTGCTGAGCGCGGTCGAGGGCCTGGAGCAGGTGACGCCGGCGCTCAAGCCCTACGTGCTGCCGCTGTCGCTGGGCATCCTGGTGGGATTGTTCGCGGTGCAGCGCTTCGGCACCGGGCTGGTGGGCAAGCTGTTCGGCCCCGTGATCGCGGTCTGGTTCCTGGTGCTGGGCGGCACCGGCATCGTCGAGATCGCGCAGCAGCCGGCCATCCTGCGGGCGCTCGATCCGCTGCAGGCGCTGGGCTTCCTGCGGGCGCAGGGCTGGCACATGTTCGTGGTGCTCGGCGCCATCGTGCTGGCCTTCACCGGCGCCGAGGCGCTGTACGCCGACCTGGGCCACTTCGGCAAGCGGCCGATCCAGCTGGCCTGGGCCGGCATGGTGCTGCCCTGCCTGGCGCTGAACTACATGGGCCAGGGCGCGCTGCTGATGCGCGATCCGTCGGCGCTGGCCAATCCGTTCTTCCGCCTGTTCCCGGCGGGCTGGCTGATCCCGGCGGTGGTGCTGGCCACCGTCGCCACCGTGATCGCCTCGCAGGCGGTGATCACCGGCGCCTACTCGATGACCAAGCAGGCGGTGCAGCTGGGCCTGCTGCCGCGCATGCTTGTGCTTTACACCTCGGCCAAGGAGGTCGGCCAGATCTACGTGCCGCTGGTGAACTGGCTGCTGCTGGCCGCGGTGCTGCTGGCGGTGATCGGCTTCGGCAGCTCCTCGGCCCTGGCGTCGGCCTACGGCATCGCCGTCACCGTCACCATGTTCACCACCACCCTGCTCACCTTCTTCGTGGTGCGCTATGCCTGGCGCTATCCGCTCTGGGTCGCGGTCGCCGCCACCGCGCTGTTCCTGGTGCTGGACCTGCTGCTGGTGATCGCCTGCTCGCTGAAGTTCGTGCAGGGCGGCTGGTTCCCGCTGCTGCTGGGCGCCGCCATCTTCGGCATCATGGCGACCTGGCGCCGCGGCCGGGCGCTGCTGCTGGAGACCATCGCCGTCGGCGACCCCGCGCTGCTGCCCTTCGTGCAGGCAATCGCCGCCGACGACGTGCACCGGGTCAGCCGCACCGCCGTCTATGCGGTGGCCAACCCCGCCACCGTGCCGCAGGCGCTGATGCACAACCTCAAGCACAACCAGGTGCTGCACGAGCGCAACCTGGTGCTCACCGTGGTGTTCCACGACGTGCCCTGGATCGCGGCGACGGAGCGGGTGCAGGTAAAGCCGCTGGCGCCGGGCTTCTGGCAGGTGACTGTCAACTACGGCTTCATGGACACGCCCGACATTCCGCAGGCGCTGGAACAGTGCAAGTCGCCGGAGCTGCCGCTGAACCTGTTCGAGACCTCGTACTTCCTCAGCCGCGAGACCGTGGTGCCGACCCGGGGCACCGGCATGGCCGACTGGCGCGAGGCCCTGTTCGCCTTCATGTCGCGCAACGCCGGCAGCATCGCCGGTTTCCTGCGGCTGCCGAACAACTGCGTGATCGAGCTGGGGACGCGGGTGCAGATCTGAGGGGCGTCAGCCGCTGCCGTATTCCTGCAGCGCCAGCCGGCGCAGCAGGTCGGCCGCGTGGCGGGTCGGCCGGGTCGCCGGCCGCGCCTTCGGCTGCACCAGCACCACCCGGTTGCGGATGGCGGGCGAGTGGATCGGCGCCGTATACAGCGGCTGCGCGTAGGTCCACAGGCGCGTCGCGCTGACCGGCAGCACGCTGTGCGAGACGCCGCGTGCCACCAGCGACAGCACCGTCTGCACCGAATCGACCTCGGCCACGATGTTCAGGCGCAGGCCGCGCGGGCGCGCCTGCTGCTCCAGCAGCTGGCGCAGCGCGTTGGGCGAGCTGGGCATCACCAGCGGCAGGGCCGCGACATCGGCCAGCTTCAGCCGCGCCGGCAGCGGCGCGGGGCCGACCACCACCAGCGGCTCGCGCGCCAGCGTCTCCTGCACCAGCTGCGGCGACGGCGCCGGGTCGAACAGGATCGCCATGTCCAGCGAGCCGGCCACCAGCCATTCGCGCAGCCGGATGCTGAGCGCCTCCACCACCGTGACCTGCGCATCCGGAAAGCGGGCGCGGAACTGCTCCACCAGGTCGGCGCTCAGCACGTGCGCCACCCGCGGCGGCAGGCCGATGGTGACGCGCCCGGCCGGGCTGGCCTGGCGCTCGCGCAGTTCGGCGTGGGCGCGGTCGGCCAGCTCGAAGATCGCGCGGGCGTGCGTCAGCAGGCCCAGCCCGGCCTCGTTGGCCTCGGCACCGCGGCCGGTGCGCACCAGCAGGCGCTGGCCGACCTCTTCCTCCAGCAGCAGCACCTGGCGGCTGAGCGCCGGCTGCGACATGTGCAGCACCGCGGCCGCCCGGCTGAAGCTGCCGGCTTCCACCACCGAGACGAAATAGCGCAGCCGGGCAAGGTCCATGCGATGCATTCTACGAATAGCTGGTATGCGCCAACCAACGGGCGGCGGCGCCGAGAATGGACCCTGCCCATGGACACCATCCTCACCTACGATCCCGAGCCGCGGCCGCCGCAGCTCAAGCTGCCGGCCGGTGCCTGCGACGCCCACGTCCACGTGTTCGGGCCGGCCACGCGCTTCCCGTATGCGGCCAACCGTCCCTACACGCCGGTCGACGCGCCCAAGGAAAAGCTGTTCGCGCTGCACCGGCTGCTGGGCATCGAGCGCTGCGTGATCGTCCAGTCCACCATGCACGGCCTGGACAACCGGGTGGTGGAGGACGCGATCGCCGCCGGCGGCGGCCGCTACCTGGGGGTGGCGCTGGTGCCGGTCGACGTGCCGGACGAGGAGCTGGCCCGGCTGGCGGCGGCCGGCTTTCGCGGGGTGCGCTTCAATTTCTCCGCCCACCTGCCGGCCACTGCGCATCCGGCGCAGCTGCCGGACTTCAGCCGCCGGCTGGCGGCCCACCGCCTGCACCTGCAGGTCCATTTCGACAGTGTGCTGGTCCACACGCTGGCGGCGCCGCTGGCGCAATGCGCGGTCAGCGTGGTGATCGACCACATGGGCCGGGTCGATGCCGCGCTGGGGCCGCACCACCGCGACTTCGCCGCGCTGCATGCGCTGCTGCAGCACCCGCACTGCCACGTGAAGGTCAGCGGCTGCGACCGGGTGGCCAGCCCGCCGCCCTATGCGGACGGCGTCGCCCTGGCGCGGCTGCTGCTGCAGGATTTCCCGACCCGCTGCGTCTGGGGCACCGACTGGCCCCATCCCAACCACACGCACGTTCCCGACGACGCGCAACTGGTGGACCTGCTGCAGGAGATCGCGCCCGATCCGGCGGCGCGCCAACGGCTGCTGGTCGACAACCCGCAGGCGCTCTACCGCTTTCCCGCATGACAGCGCCCGACTTCCACTACAGCGCCTGCGGCCGGCTGCGGGGCCGCGTCGCGCTGGTCACCGGCGCCGGCTCGGTCGGCCCCGGCTGGGGCAACGGCCGCGCGATCGCGGTGCGCTTTGCCGAGGAAGGCGCGCTGGTGTTCGGCACCGACCGCGATCCCGCCCGCCTGGTGGAAACCACCGACCGCATCGGCGCCGCCGGCGGCACGATCGCCACGGCCGGCTGCGACGTCACCAGCAGCG
Source organism: Caenimonas terrae (assembly GCF_042655405.1). Lineage (NCBI taxonomy): Bacteria > Pseudomonadati > Pseudomonadota > Betaproteobacteria > Burkholderiales > Comamonadaceae > Caenimonas > Caenimonas terrae. Next base: position 1,356,108 of record NZ_JBHSMF010000006.1, read on the forward strand.
ACTCGGTCGCCGCGATGGTGGCACAGTGCATCGAGCGCTTCGGCCGGATCGACGTGCTGGTCAACAACGTCGGCGGCTCGGCCCGGGGCGGCCCGGTGGAGATGGACGAAGCGGTCTGGGACAACCAGGTGGACCAGAACCTCAAGAGCGTGTTCCTGGCCTGCAAGCACGTGCTGCCGCACATGCTGGCCCAGGGCGGCGGCGCCATCGTCAACATCTCATCGACCTCGGGGCTGCGCTGGACCGGCGCCGCCCAGATCGCGTACGCGTCGACCAAGGCCGGCGTGATCCAGTTCTCGCGCGCGCTGGCCGTGCAGTACGCGGGCCAGGGCATCCGCGTCAACACCGTGGTGCCCGGCCAGCTGCACACGCCGATGGTGGAGGCGCGGCTGGCCGGCCAGCGTGCCGGCGGCGACGTGGACGCACTGCTCAAGCAGCGGCAGTCGCGCATCCCGCTGCCGTTCATGGGCGACGGCCGCGACACCGCGGCGGCCGCCCTGTTCCTGGCCTCGGACGAGGCGCGCTTCATCACCGGCGCCGAACTGGTGGTCGACGGCGGCATGTCGGTGCGCTGCGACTGAAGAACGCGAACCAAAGGACCCCCATGACAACAACTTCCCTTTCCCGCCGCCTGCTGCTGGGCGCCATCGCCATCGGCTGCGCCCTGGCCACGCCCGCGTTCGCGCAGGGCGGCAAGACCACCCGGCTGGTGATCGCCTTCCCGCCCGGCGGGCCGGTGGACTTCGTCGGCCGCACCATCGGCGAGGCGCTGGGCCGCGAGCTGGGCCAGCAGGTGATCGTCGAGAACCGGGCCGGCGCCAACGGCGCGATCGCTGCGGAATACGTGTCGCGCTCGGCGCCCGACGGCCAGGTGCTGTGGCTCAGCAGCGTGGGCGCGGTGGCGATCAACCCGGCGCTGTACGACAAGCTGCCCTACGACCCGGCGCGCGACCTCACGCCGGTCTCCCTGGTGGTGCGCAACGTGGAGGTGCTGGTGGTGCCGGCCAACGCGCCGTACAACACCGGCGCCGAGTTCATCGCCGCCGCCAGGCGCAGCCCGCAGCCGCTGACGCTGGCCTCCTCGGGCACCGGCAGCGTGCCGCACCTGGCGATGGAGCTGCTGGGCGAGGTCTCGAAGACGCCCTTGCTGCACGTGCCGTACAAGGGCGCGGCGCCGGCCATCACCGACGTGATCGCCGGCCATGTCAACGGCTTCTTCGGCGACATCCCGGGCCTGGTGTCCTTCATCAAGGCCGGCAAGCTCAAGCCGATCGGCATCGCCGCGGCGCACCGCCATCCGCTGCTGCCGGACGTCAAGACCTTCGACGAGATGGGCATGCCGGGTGTCGACTCGGACAACTGGTATGGACTGTTCGCCGCCAAGGGCACGCCGGCCGCCGAGGTGGAGCGCGTCAACCGGGCGCTGCGCAAGGCGCTGGACGACGAGGGCGTGAAGGCCAAGCTGCTGGCCTCCGGTGCGCAGCCGGCCGCCTCCTCGCCGGCGGAATTGTCGGCACTGATGAAGTCGGACCTGGCCAAGTGGACGCGCGTGATCAAGGCCAACAAGATCAAGCCGGACTAGCATGCGCATCGAGCCTATCGTCCCCGGCAGCCGGCCCGAGCTGGCCGCCCTGGAAGCGCAGATCGTGGCCGAGCGCGGCCGGATCTCGCCGCTGTACCAGGTGCTGCTGCACAGCCCGCCGCTGGCCCATGGCTGGGAGCAGATGCTGTCGGCCGTGCGCAACCGCAACAGCCTGCCGGCCGGACTGCGCGAGCTGCTGATCCTGCGGGTGGCGGTGCTCAACGACGCCCCCTATGAATTCGAGGCCCACGTGCCGCACGCGCTGCAGGCCGGCGTTGCGCAGCAGACCATCGCCGCGATGCGCGAGCAGCCGCTGCCAGCGCAGCTGGCGCTGAGCGAGGCCGAGCGCGCCGCGCTCGACTACGCCGACGCGATGACCGGCGCCATTGCGGTGCCCGATGCGCTGTTCGCCCGCGTGCGGCAGCACTACCAGGGCCAGCAACTGGTGGACCTGACGGCCACGGTGGCTGCCTACAACATGGTTTCGCGCTTCCTCGAAGCGCTGCAGATTGGACATTGAACATGAACGACGTCTCCGACTGGATGCTGGTGCAAGCCGGCCTTGACGATGGCAGCGGCCTGCTGGCGGGCGCCAGCGCCTTCTGCGCGCAGCAGGGATGGACGCTGCACCGGGCCGCCTGGTCGGCCGGGCAGCGCCTGGCCCATGTGTATGCCCGCACGCCGGCCGGCACGGCCGCGACGGCGGCGGCGGCCGACGCCTTTGCCCGCCACTGCAGCGGCGCCAGCCAGGTGCGGCTGTCGCCGCTGGAACCGGTGTTCGACGTTCCCGGCGCATCGGCGGGCGAGGCGCCCGGCTTCCACTACGTGGTCGAGATGGATCCCGAGGCCGGCTGGATGGACGAGATCAGCCGCTGGTATGACGTGGAGCACATGCCCGGCCTGGCCGCCGTGCCGGGCTGCATCCGGGCGCTGCGCTTCCTCAACAAGGGCCACGGCCCGCTGTCGCTGGCCTGCTACGACCTGGTGACGCCTGCGGCGCTCGCCGTGCCGGCCTGGCTGGCGGTACGCGGCAGCGCCTGGAGCGACATCACGCGGCCGCACTTCACCAACACCCGGCGCACGATGTTCGAGGTGCCGCAGCACTGACGGCTTTCAATTCGCGGCCGGCTTGCCTAGGATGGAGCATCCACTTCGGGGGAACTCCATGGCCCGTCCGTCCCGCGTGCGCCGATCGATCGCCTGTTGCCTGCTCGCCGCGGCTGCCCTCACCGGCGCCGCCAGGGCGGACCAGCCGCAGTGGGGCTACCAGGGCCGGCATGGCGCCCAGGCCTGGGGCGACCTGGCGCCCGGCTTCGCCACCTGCAAGACCGGCCGGCATCAGGCGCCGATCGACATCCGCGATGCCGATACCACCAAGGCAGCCTTGCCCGAGATCCGGTTCGGGTACATGCCGGCGCGCGGCCGGATGGTCAACAACGGCCACACCATCCAGGTCAACATGCCGCCGGCCGGCGGCATCGGCCTGGCCGACGGCGAGTACCAGCTGACGCAGTACCACTTCCACGCTCCCAGCGAAGAGAGGATCAACGGCCGGCGCTATGCGATGGGGGTCCACCTGGTCCATCGCGACGCGCAGGGCAAGCTGGCGGTCGTCGCGGTGCTGATGCGCCTGGGCAAGGAGAACCAGGCGCTCAAGCCGCTGTTCGCCAGGCTGCCCGCCAGGCCCGGCGACAAGGTGACGCTGCCCCTGCTCAACCCGATCGCGATGCTGCCGCCGGACCGCGGCTACTACCGCTTCACCGGCTCGCTCACCACCCCGCCGTGCAGCGAGGAGGTGAGCTGGCAGGTGCTCAAGCAGCCGGTGGAAATCTCCGCGGCGCAGCTGCACGCCTTCCGCCGGCTCTATCCCATGAACGCGCGGCCGATCCAGCCGCGCAACGGCCGGACCATCGAGTCGGACTAGAAGCGCTGCGACAGGCTGAAGCGGAACGTGCGCGCCTCGATCGGGTGGAAGTGGACGTCGGCCACCGGAGCGGCCTCGCCGCGCAGCTGCGAGGCGTAGAAGTAGTCGATCGCGGAGGTCTTGCGGTTCGTGAGGTTGTAGCCTTCCAGCTCGATCGTCGTGTTCTTGCCGACCCGGTAGCCGATGCGGCCGTTCCAGGTCAGCGTGCTGGCAGAGCGCACGCTGTTGTCCTCGACCAGCGGCCGCGGGCCGAAATAGCGCAGCTGGAGCGCGCCGAAGTACGGCCCCAACTTGTCGAGCGCCAGCGCCAGCGAAGCGACACCCTCCACCGCGCCGGGAATGCGGTCGCCGGCCGCCTCGCCGCCGCGAAAGCGCGCCCTCGCGAACGCCAGGTCGGCGTCGATCGTCAGCCACCGGCTGGCGCGGTAGTAGTTGCTCAACTCGAAGCCGACCCGCCGGCTGGCGCGGCCCGCTTCCGTGGTGCCGGCGTCGCCGACAAACACCAGCTCGGAGGCGACGTCCAGCCGGTACAGCGAGAACGTCGACTGCACGCCCGGAATGAATTCGCTGCGCACGCCCAGCTCGATGCCGCGCGATCCCACCAGCGGCGTCACCTTGTCGGCCGGCGCGCCGGTGCCGGGTTCGACCGAGATGGTCGTGCCGCGCGCATCGTTGCTGTGGAAGCCGCTGCCGGCGCTGGCGTAGAACTCGGTCTTGTTCCAGGGCCCGAAGATCAGGTTGAGCTTGGGGCTGACCCGGCCGTCCGTGCTGCGGCCGGAATTGGCCGCGAGGTCGCTGCGCACGTCGAAGCGGAAGAAATCGGCGCGGGCGCCGGCCACAGTGCGGAACTTCGGCGTCCAGCGGGTGGTGTTCTGCAGGTAGGCGCCGACGCTGCTTTCCAGGATGTGGTCCTGCCGCGCGGTGGACAGCAGCTGCTGCGCCCGGGTGTGCTGCAGGGCGTTGAAGATGTTGTCGTGCTGCAGCTGCAGGCCGACCGTGCTCTCGGACTCCTTGCCGAACCAGGGCGTGTCCCAGGTGTGGCTGGCGTCCAGCCCGGTGGTGACGCGGGCGTCGGGCTGGGCGAACTGGTCGCCGTTGACCGGGTCGTCCATGAAATAGGTGAAGTCGGAAAACAGCCTGAGCGTGTTGCGGATCACGTAGGCGTTGACCTGCGTGGAGGACGTGCCCTGGCTGCGCGCCCACGCGCCCGACAGGCTGTAGCGCTGCGACGCGCCGCCGTCGGTCTGGTCGATCGCGTCGAAGCGGCTCGCCAGCGTGCCGTCGGCCAGCGCGCGCTGCGGAATCTGGTCCGTCGCGTGCCAGCGGGCGCTGTACGCCATCGCCGTGACATTGAAGCCGTTGCCCCGACTGCCTTCGCTGTAGCGCAGCACGCCATTGAGCTTGCGGTAGGCGTCTGGCACCACGAAGGGACCGTCGTTGTGGAACAGCTCCAGCGCGTACAGCAGGTTGCCATCCCCGAGCCTGGGCGAGTCGGCAATGAAGCTGCGGGCGTAGCCGTTGCCGCCCAGGCCGATGCTGGCAACGCCCTGCTCCAGCTTGTTGACATACGAGACGTGGACGGCGCCGGCGGCGGCGAAGTCGCCCTCCGCCGCATAGAACGGACCCTTGCGATACTCCAGCAGGTCCACCAGCTCCGGCATCAGGAAGTTCAGGTCGCTCCAGCCCTGGCCGTGGGCGTGGCTGCGCTGGTTCACCGGCATGGCGTCGATGCTGGTGCGCAGGTCCGTGCCGTGGTCGAGGTTGAAACCGCGCAGGTAGAACTGGTTGGCCTTGCCCTCGCCGCTGTGCTGGCTCACCACCAGTCCTGGCGTCGCCTCCAGCACCTCGCCTGGCCGGTAGACCGTGCGTGCTTCAAGCTGCGCGCGCGTGACGATGCCGGTGTTGGCGGTCTCGGCACTTTCCAGCAGGCTGCTGCGCGAGCCCTGGATCAACACCGGCGCCAGGGCACTTGTGGTCGCGGGTTCGGGCTGGGGCTGGGGCTGGGCGAATGCGGCGGGGCAGGCCATGGCGGCGGCCACGGCCAGGGCGATCTTGGCGGGTGTCATCGGTTGGTGTCCCGCTGAGACGCAGGATGTGGGGCTTCCGATTATCGTCGGCGTCGACGGCCGACAATGGCGCATGAGCGATTCATCCCTTCCCCTGCTGGACGCCGCCGGCCTGCTGCGGCTGGCCGCTGCCGCTGCGCCCTCCCCCTGCCCGCGCTGCGCCGCGATTTCGGCGCGCGGCTGGGAGTCCCTGCCCGGCGGCTTCGACCGCAATGCCCTCAGGCCGGTGGGCACCCTGCGCCGTCCCGGCGACGAGGACCCGACGCTGCAGGAGCACCATCCCGCCGGCACCAACGCCTGGTCGCCCGATGCGCCGGTCGCGCCGGCGTTCTTCCCCTACAACCGCTGCGAGGTGTGGGAATGCGCGGGCTGCGGGCGGCCGTTCCTGCGCTACACCGAATACGGCGGCTATTACATCGAGGAGCGGATCCGGCCGCTGGATGCGGCGCTGGTGGTGGACGCCGGCCCGTGATGCCGGATGAGTCGACGGCGGCACCGGCCGGCCGCGCGGCCAGGTTCAGTAACTGCCGCCGGCGGCCTTGGGCACCTGGCCGGAACGCATCTTCGCCATGATCTGCTGGGCGCCGGCCGCGATCAGGCGCGCATCGGAACTCACGGTGATGAACTGGTAGCCCATGGCCTGGCGCCGGATGGCGGAATCGGTGCCGGCGTTGTGGATGCCGGCCACCACGCCGTGGTGCCTGGCCCGCGCGATGATGTGCTCGATGGCCTGCGCCGCCTTCGGGTCCACGTCGTCCAGCGTCGGCGTGCAGCCCAGCGACAGCGACAGGTCCGACGGGCCGATGTAGATCGCGTCCAGCCCCTCGACCGACAGGATGTCGTCCAGGTTGTCCAGCGCCTGCGCCGTCTCGATCATGGCGAAGGTGACGATGGTGTCGTTGGCCTTCTGCGGATAGTCGGCGCCGCCGTACAGCAGCGCGCGGACCGGGCCGAAACTGCGCACGCCGCGCGGCGCGTAGTGCGTCCACGCCACCAGCTTCTGCGCGTCCTCGCGGGTGTTGACCATCGGGCAGATGATGCCGTAGGCGCCGGCGTCCAGCGCCTTCATCAGGATGCCCGGCTCCAGCCAGGGGACGCGCACCACCGGCACCGTGTCGGTGGTGGAGATGGCCTGCAGCATGCCGACCATCTGCTGGTAGTCGACCACGCCGTGCTGCATGTCGATGGTCAGCGAGTCCCAGCCCTGGTGGGCCATGGTCTCGGCAGCAAAGCCGTTCGGGATAGCCAGCCAGCCGTTGACGGCGGTGCCGCCCGAGGTCCAGATGTGGCGAAGGCGGTTCTCTCTCATTGCGGTGCTCCTGGGGGCGGCGCCGGCGCGCCGAAAGCCAGATGGTAGTCCAGCGCCGGCAGCACCTCTTCCGCTCAATGCCAGTTGGCCGCGATCACGCTGTTCAGGCTGTCCTGGTAGTTCTGCGGCAGCGTGGTCTGGCCAGCGGCGGGCGGCGCGAAACTGGCCATCGCCTGCACCAGGTTCTGCACGTCGCTCGCAAGCAGCGTCTTGTTGCCATCCACCTTGAACTGCTCCAGCTGGTGCGACGAGCCGAGATACCAGTCGGTGACCGTCATCGCATCAGACGTGCCGATTACCTTGACTTCCAGGTTGTCGCCAATCCGCTGGAACCACAGCTGGCCCGATGCCACACCGCCGTCGAAGATTGCCACATCCGTCTCCGTGGCTGCGTCGTTCTCCACCACGGTGTCATGGCCGTCGCCCCGGGTGAACGTATAGGTGTCGGAGCCCGCGCCGCCGATGAGCCGGTCGTCGCCGAGGAGCCCGTCCAGCACGTCATTGCCCGCCCCGCCTTCGAGCAAGTCCGCACCTGCAGTGCCGGTGAGGCTGTCGGCACCGGCTGTTCCCACGCCCTGCTCCACTTGAGCCGCGGTCCACTGTGTGCCATCGGCGAACACCACCTTCTCGATCTTGTTGAAGATCGTGCCGTCGAACCAGTTCTTCACCGTGACGCTGTCGGCGCCGCCGTTGAGCGTGAACACCATGTCGTTGCCGACGCGGCTGTCCTGCGTCTGATTGTCCCAGAAGTCCGGAGTCATGTTCAAGCTCGTGCCGAACAAATATCCGGAGAGCTGGTTCGCGTAGCTCGAGATAATTTCTTGATCGTTAATGGTCAGTGCGGATGACATGTCAATCTCCCATTCTGGATTTAAGTTTTAGCCAAATTGCTTGAAGAAGCAGCTGTAGTCCGACAAAGAAGAGCAAGGTCAGAAAGAAGTAAAAAATGTCGTTTTGTGTCCAGCACCCGTCACACAACGCGATCACTGGAAACGCCGCCCAGCCAACCGGTATGAAAAGAAGAGCTACGACGAACTGCCAGGTGGGAGTGCGGTTGATACGCTCACGGTCCTCCGTGCTCGTACCGAAAAGCGCCAGTGCAGGCGCTACGAGAAGAAAGACGCAGGTGGCAGTTAGGAACAGTGCCATCCGATATCGGACGAAGGCAGAGCCAGATTCGTCCGCCGGAAAGAACGCCCGCAGGACATGGTCGACCGACTCGGGATAGCTGTTGGTCAACAACACTGTCAATCCCAAAGTGGCGAGATAGATCAAGAAGATTCCCACCACGCTAAATTTGGCGGTTTTCATCGGTGGAGTCCTCCAAACGGACGTTCGATTCGTCTCGAGTTCGCGGCCTGAAGGTTTCCGGTCTTGATCTCGGCCGTCAAGTTCATTCCCGGGCCCAGGCGGATCTCTTTGCCGTCGACACTGATGGCCCTATCCTGCAGCGTCACCGTTGCGGGAAGCTGCGGATGTTCTCCAGCTCCCTCACCCGGGCCACGGAGTCGCCAACCCGCCGAGCCTGGAAGTACGCCAGCGGAAGCTGCACCAGGTGGCGGAACAGGCGAGACCCCAGCTCCACATCGATGCGGCTGGTGGTGTGGCTGAACACGTAGCTGCGCAAAGCGTTCAGCACGCTCTCGAACACCACGACAACAACAAGTCCCGTCACCAGGACATCCAGCGTGGTCAGGCCGCGGTGGACCAGCACCTTGTCCATCACCACCTGGAAGAACAGCGGGCTCACCAGGGCGAACAGCTGGAGGAACAGCGAGATCAGGAGCACTTCGCCCAGCAACCTGCGGTACTTGACCATGCTGGGGACGAACCAGGAGAAGTCGAACTTCGCCAGCTCGCCGACCAGGTTGGCCCGGCTGGTAACCAGGATCATCTCGCCTGTCCATTGCGACGCGAAGACTTCGACGGACTCGATGACGGGCTGCGGCTGTGCGCTGCCGGGCCGCTGCAGCAGGACACGGCTGCCGTCGCACTGGGCCAGCACCACCATCGTTTCCTCGCCGGCGCCGTCGCGCAGGACCGCGATGGCGGGAAGGGGTGTGAGGGCAAGGCGGTCCTGCGTCGTGCGCGACAGCCTCGCCTTCAGGCCGAGCGTCTTGGCGGCGCGCAGGATGTCGTCCTTGCTCACGCGCTCTGCCGGCGCCAGGCCAAGCTGGTGGGCCAGGGTTGCCGGGTCGGCAGCAACCTGGTGAAAGCGCGCAATCAGGCAGAGCGATGCCAGTGCAGCAGGCGGCTGCACTGTCGGCTCCGCCGCGGTGTTGGTTGGGGTGTTGCCTGGTGACACAGGCAACCGACCGGTTGAAGACTCCACTTCACTCCCTTAACGCAAACTGACCAAAGCAATTTGAGATGGAAGTTACGTGATCGGCCGCTCCTCATGTTGCTCTTCAGGCAGCGAGTTCCTGAAGTCAAGCCCTTGTCCTACGAACTTTTCGCCATGATGAGCCACGGGCCTCCTCTATTCGGAGGATGGCCGATGGCTCACTACGCGCCGGAGCCTCCCCTCCCAACGCCCCTCACTCCGGCAGGATGCCGATGTCTCGCGTCAACGCCGCCCAGCGCGTGTGCTCCGCCTGCAGGAAGGCGCCCATCTGCTCGGACGTGCCCGCGCCCTCGGTGATCGGACCGATCGCCAGCAGCCGCGCCGCCATCTCCTTGTCCAGCAGCACCGCGTCGAGGTCGCGGTTGAAGCGCTGGATTGCCGCCGCCGGCGTGCCCACCGGCGCGACGATGCCGACCCAGCCGGCGTAGTCGAAATTGGGCAGCACGTCGGCGATCGGCGGCACGCTCTCCCAGCCCGCGACCCGCTTGGCCGTGGTGACGGCCAGCGGCCGCAGCCGTCCGGCCTTGACCATCTGCGCCACCGAGGGCACGTCGCTGATGATGGCCTCGGTCTGGCCGCCGACCGTGTCGGTGACGGCGGCGCCGACCGAGACGTAGGGCACCGAATTGACCTGGATGCCCAGCTGCGAGCTGAGCAGGCGCGTCATCATCCCGCTGAAGGTCTTGGGTCCTTCGTTGGCCACCGCCAGCCGGCCCGGATTGGCCTTGGCCGCAGCGATGAAGTCCTGCAGGGTCTTGAGCGGCGAACTGGCGTTCACGCACAGCGCGAACGGCACCTTGCCGATCATCCCGACCGGCACGAAGTCCCGCTTCGGGTCGTAAGGCAGGTTCTTGAACAGATAGGCGTTGGTCACCAGCGCCGCGGCCGTCGCGAAATAGAAGGTGTAGCCGTCGGCCGGTGCCCGCGCCGCGGCCTGGGCGCCGATGGCGTTCTGGCCGCCCGGCCGGTTCTCGATCACGATGCCCTGGCCCCACTTCCTGGACAGCGGCTCGGTGATCATGCGCGCCATGGCGTCGGGCCCGGAGCCCGAAGGCTGCGACAGCACCAGCTTGATCGGCCGTTCCGGCCAGCCCTGGGCCTGCCCGAGTCCGTGCCAGCCGGCCAGCGCCGCGCCGGCGGCCGAAAGGGTGAATGTCCTGCGTTTCATGCCTTGTCTCCTGAGTTGATCTGTGCCGCCAGCGCCTGCATCTGGCGCGCCAGGGAAGCGGCGTCCTGCGCCACGCCCCAGACATAGTGGTCGGGCCGCACGATGGCGGCGTTGCAGTCGTGGTGCGCGAACCAGCGCGCGGCGACGCCGTCGGCCTCGCGGAATTCGGCCGAGCCGATCGGCACGAAGCGCAGGCCCGGCGCGCTGGCGCTGCCGGCTCCGGCAGTCACCACGCGCCAGCCGCGGCCGGCCAGTTCGTCCATCCGTTGCTTGCGGCCGTCGCGCAGGATCCACGGCTGCGGGAAGATCGTGCCCACCGCCGGATGCGCTTCCGGCGACAGCAGTCCCTGCGCCAGCGCCGGCTGCACGTTCTGGCGCGGCTGCGACTGCACCTGCCCGCCGCATTCCTGCAGCAGGCGGGCATCGCGCTCGCGCGCCCTGGCCAGGTCGCGCTGGCCGACGATCTGGCCGATCGCCTTGATCCGCGTCGTCAGCTCGGTCACATGCGCCTTGCGTTCGACGCCGTAGGTCTCCAGCAGCGCGTCGCCGGCCTTGCCGTGCAGCACCGCTTCCAGCTTCCAGGCCAGGTTGGCGGCGTCGCGGATGCCCTGGCACATGCCCTGGCCCAGGAACGGCGGCTGCTGGTGCGCGGCATCGCCGGCGATGAAGACGCGGCCGGCGCGCCAGCGGTCCGCCACCAGCGCATGGAAGCGGTAGCTGGCCTGGCGCCACAGCACGGCGTCGTCCGGCGTGAGCCAGCGCGCCAGCAGCTTCCAGGTGCCCTCGGGCGTGGCGACCTGCTTCGGGTCCTCGTCCTCGTTCAGGGCGATCTCCCAGCGCCGGTGGTTCTTCGGGCCGACCAGGTAGGTGGTGGGCCGCTGCGGCTCGCACACCTGCATGCTCACCTTGGGCAGCTTCGCCAGCCCGCGCTCGTTGGCCAGCACGTCCACCACCAGCCAGGGCTGGTCGAAGCCCAGGTCCTGCAAGTCGATGCCGGCCAGCGCGCGCACCGTGCTCGAGGCGCCGTCGCAGCCGATCGCGTAGCGCGCCTTCAGCTCGCGCTGCGCGCCGTGTTCATCCTGCAGCTGCAGGCGAACGCCGGCGCCGTCCTGCTCCATGCCGGTCAGCGTCGTGCCCAGCACCACGTCGACAGTCCTGAGCGAGCCGACGTGCTCGCGCAGCACCCGTTCCACCTCCGGCTGGCTGAACACCAGCGCCGGGTTGAACCCAAGCGGATAGGGCGGATCGGCCGTGGTGAAGCGCTTGATCAACTGGCCGTCGACGCCGTAGAACTCCGAGGGCGTGAACGGCTCGGTGAACTCCAGCACCTGCTCGGCGATGCCCAGCTGCTGGAACACCCGCATGATCTCGTGGTCCAGCGCGAAGGCGCGCGGCTTGTCGTAGATCTCGCGGCTGCGGTCGCAGACGAAGACCTTCAGCCCCATGCCTCCCAGCAGGCCGGCAGCGACCGCGCCGGTCGGCCCGTAGCCGACGACGGCGACGTCGAAAACATAGTTGGCCCCCACGCTTGTCACTTCGTGTACTGCGCTGCCCCCCGAGGGGGCCTTCGCACCTTGGGGCGGCCCGGCGGTGCTCAACCCATCAGCCTTCGTTGCGGATCGGGGTGCGCAGCACGCCGATCTTCTCGATGTCGATCTCGACGACGTCGCCGTCCTTCATCCACACCGGCGGCGTGCGGGCCTGGCCGACGCCGGCCGGCGTGCCCATGGCGATCACGTCGCCCGGCTCCAGCGTCATGCACTCGGTCAGCAGGACGATCGTTTCCGCCACGCCCCAGATCATGTCGTCGGTGTTCGCGTCCTGCATCACCTGGCCGTTGAGCCGGCTCTGGATCCGCAGCCCGGTGGCGCCCGGCGGCAGTTCGTCGGCCGTCACCAGCAGCGGGCCGAAGGGGCCGGTGCCGTCGAAGTTCTTGCCGATGGTCCACTGGCCGGTCTTCTTCTGGTAGTCGCGCACCGAGATGTCGTTGAAGCAGCTGTAGCCGAACACGCAACTCAACGCGTTCTCGTGCGTCATGTGGCGCGCCTTCTTGCCGATCACCACCGCCAGCTCCGCCTCGTAATCGAGCTTGTCGGAGACGCGCGGCTTGATGCCGGGCTCGCCCTGCGCGATCAGCGACGACGACCCGCGGTAGAAGAACCACGGATAGTCCGGCTTCTCGCGCCCGCCTTCCTTGGCGTGGTCGTAGTAGTTCAGGCCCAGGCAGACCACCTTGTTGGGCCGGGTGACGGGGGCGGCGTACTCGATGCCCTCCAGCGGCGTGCGCGCGGCCGGCGAGGCCAGTGCCGCCTTGGCGGCCGCCATCACGTCCACGCCCTGCATCAGTGCGGCGCCGAGGTCGGACACGCCGGGCAGCTCCACCACGCCCTTGCCGTCGACCACGCCAACGTGCAGCGCGCCCTGCTTGCGGTAACTCACCAGTTTCATCGTTCTCTCCTGTGGATGGGTCAGGCCTTCAGGCCCGACGAAAAGTTGATCTGCCGTTGCGCGTCCTTCAGCCGCGCCGACGGCGGGGCCGAGATGCCCCAGTGGTCGACCCGGCCTTCGGGCCACTTCCAGTCCTGCGGCCCACGCACCGGGTAGCTGTCGTCGATCTGTTCGACGTCGGCCGTGTACTCGATCACGAAGCCGGCCGGGCCGACGAAATAGTTGAAGCTGTTGTTGCCCGGGCCGTGGCGGCCGGGTCCCCATTCGATGCCGTAGCCGGCGTCCTTCATCCGGCCGCCGCCGCGCATCACCGATTCCAGGTCCGGCATGACGAAGGCGATGTGGTTGAGGCAATCGTTGTCGGCGTCGGCCAGCGCGATGCTGTGGTGGTCGCCGCGCGGCTGCGTCGGGATGCGGATGAAGGCCATGATCCTGGTGCGGTCCGACAGCCGCATGCCCAGCGCGTCCTCGTAGAACTTCAGGCCCTGCGCGACGTCATGGCTGTTCAGGACGGCATGGGCCAGCCGGATCGGCTTGTCCCTGTGGCCTGCGACGTCGGCATGGCGCGCGTCGCCGGCGACGATGCGCAGGATGCGGCCCTGCGGATCGCGCACGACGACAGCCTCGCCGCCGCCGGGTTCGGTCACCGGCGCCCGCGGCGCCAGCACTTCGCCGCCATGGGGCGGCACGGCGGCGGCGACGCGATCGAGATCGGCCACGGACGGCGCCCGCAGCGTCACCATGCGGACCTCGGGCTTGTCCGAGGGATGCAGCGACAGCAGGTGATGGTCGGCGCCGGTGCCGCGCAGGTACACCGCATCGCCCTGGCGGGCGGCGACCGAGAGGTTCCACACCCTGGTGAAGAATTGTTCGGCGGCGGGCACGTCGGGCAGGCCGATCTCGACGCTGCGCAGGGAGGACACCAGGGGAGCTGCGGTCTTGGCCATGGCGGATTCGCTCATTCGGGTTGCACGCCGGCGGCGCGGATGGCCTTGCGGTTCTGCTCGATGTCGCGCGCCAGGAACGCGCGGAATTCCTCCGCGCTGCTGGCGGTGGGCACGGCGCCGCTGAGCGCGAAGGAATCGCGCAGCGCCGGCTGCTGCAGCGCAGTCGCCAGCGCCCGCCGCAGTTGCTGCGCCACGGCCGGCGGCAGGCCGCGGGGCGCGACGATGCCGATCCAGCCGGCGAATTCGAAGCCGGTCACGGTGTCGCCGATCGCCGGCAGCGGGCCCAGCGGCTGCGTGCCCCTGGCCATGCTGTGGCCCAGGGCCTTGAGCCGGCCGCCCTTGACCAGGCCCATCGCGGCCGGCGCCGGCGTCAGCGTCCATTGCGTCTCGCCGGACACGACCGAGCCGACCGACTGGCTGCCGCCCTTGTACGGCACGTGCAGCACCTCGAAGCCGGCGGCCGACGCCAGCGCCGCGCCCGCCAGGTGGCTGACCGAGCCGATGCCGGCCGAGGCCATGTTGAACTTGCCGCCCTGCGCCTTGCCGTAGGCGACGAATTCCGCCACGCTGTTGACCGGCAGCGCCGTGTTGACCACCAGCACGTTGGGCAGCACCGCGACCAGCGAGACGAAGTCCAGGTCCTGCAGCGGGTCGTAGCGCACCGCCTTCTGCAGCAGCGGCGCCACGGTGAGCGAGCTGCTCGACGCGACGATCAGCGTGTAGCCGTCCGCCGGAGCCGCCCTGCCGGCCTCGATGCCGAGCGCGCCCGCCGCGCCGGCCCGGTTGTCCACCACCAGCGGCTGGCCCAGCACGGACCCCAGCTGCGCGGCGACGATGCGGCCGATGGTGTCCACCGAACTGCCGGGTGCGTTGGCGACGATCAGCTTGATCGGGTGCGCCGGGTAAGGGCCGGGTGCCTGCGCGAAGGCGGCCGGCGCACAGGCCAGCAGGGCGACCGCGGCCGTGAGATGGCGGCGGCCGATGGCGGCGGCGTGGTGCAGTGTCATTGCTGGAGTCCCAGGAAGCGTTCGGCGTTGGCGCGCACCAGCAGCTCGCAGGTCGCGGCGTCGAAGCCGGCGGCCTCGATCGCTTCGACCGGCGCGTGCTCGTGGAAGTTGAAGGGATAGTCGGTGCCGATCAGCATCTGGCTGGCGCCGTACAGCGAGACCAGGTGCGCCAGCGTCGGCGCGTCGAACACCAGCGTGTCGTAGAACAGCTTGCGCGCCTGCTCGCGCGGCGAGGCCGCGATGCCCTCCTGCAGCGCCGGGAACACGCCCCAGCCCTGCTGCAGCCGCGGCAGCAGCAGGCCGAGCGTGCCGCCGCCGTGGCTGAAGGCGATCCGCAGCCCGGGCCGGCGTTCGATCAGGTTGGTGGTGAGCACCGAGGCGGCCGCCAGCCCCACGTCGGTGGGATAGCCCAGCACCTGCTGCAGCGGCGCCGGGCCCACCAGCCGCTCCATGCCGGCGGGCCGGATCGCGTGGACGAACACCGCGGCGCCCAGCTGCTCGCAGGCCTCGAAGAAGGGATCGAACTGCGGCGCGCCGACCGGCGTGCCGTTGATGTTGCTGCCGACCTCGACGCCGGCCATGCCCAGCGTGTTCACGCAGTAATCGAGCTCGCGCAGTGCCAGCGCCATGTCCTGCAGCGGCACCGCGCCCAGGCCCACCAGCTTGCCGCCGGAGTCCGCCACCATCCGCGCGATCTCCTCGTTGAGGAAGCGCAGCAGCTGCTGGGCGTCGGCCGCCTCCATCCAGTAGGACAGCAGCTCCGGCATCGGCGACACCGCCTGCAGCTCCAGCCCCATCGCCTGCAGGTCCTGCAGCCGCTTGGCCGTGTCCCAGCATTTGTCGGAGACGGTGCGGTAGTTCTTGCCGGCGATCATCACGCTGCGGTGGCACGCGTGCGCGGGTGCCATCGACGGCCAGTCGGCCGGCGCGGCCGCGCCGAGGTAGCGCGGGAAGTTCTCGGGCACGACGTGGGCGTGCGCGTCGATGCCGCACTGGCAACGCAGGCGCGTCGCGGATGGCTGGCTCACCTTGTCTCCTGGCTCTGGCGGGTCTGTTCGGAGAGCGCATTCTGGGTGCCGCCGGCCGATCTGCCCAGGGGATGCGGCGGATACTTAAAATCCATGCCATGGATATTCGAAAAGTCGACCTCAACCTGCTCGTGGTGTTCGACGCGATGGCGCGCCTGCGCAGCGTCAACCGCGCCGCCGAAGCCGTGGGACTGAGCCAGCCGGCCACCAGCGCGGCGCTGGCGCGGCTGCGGCTGCTGTTCGGGGATGCGCTGTTCGTGCGCACGGGCGCCGGCATGAAGCCGACGCCGCGGGCGCTGGAACTGGCCGGGCCGGTGCACCAGGTGGTCGAGACCATCAGCACCGAGATCCTGCAGCAGGCGGCCTTCGACCCGGCGCTGGCGCACCGGCGCTTCACCATCCTGACGCCGGACATCGGCGAGATCGCGTTCTTCCCCCGGGTGCTGCAGCGGCTGCGGCAGGAGGCGCCCAACGTGCGGCTGCAGGCGCTGTCGCTGCCGCGCAAGGCCGCCGCCGAGGCGCTCGAGACCGGCGCCGCCGAACTGGCGGTGGGCTTCTTCCCCGACCTGCAGAAGGCGGGCTACTTCCAGCAGGGGCTGTTCAAGACCTCCTATGCCTGCATCGCCTGCGCGCGCAACACCACGGTGCGCGAGCGCATGACGCTCAGGCAGTTCCTGGCCGCCCGGCACGTCGTGGTGCGGCCCGAAGGGCGCGAGCACACCTTCGACCGGCTGCTGGAAGAGAAGGGGCACCACCGGCGCGTGATGCTGGAGCTGTCCCACTTCATGAGCCTGCTGTCGATCCTGCCTGGCAGCGAGCTGATCGCCACGGTGCCCGACGACATCGCCACCGCCGTGGAGCGGCACATCAAGATCAGGCGCATCGCCCTGCCCCTGCGCCCGCCCCCGATCGAGGTCCAGCAGTTCTGGCACCGCCGGCTGCAGCACGACCCGGCCAACAAGTGGCTGCGCGGGCTGTTCCACGAGGTCAACCGGCGCGAGGCGAACGAGGGCTTGCCGGCCTGACGGACCGCACCTTCGCCTGCGCCGCCAGGCAGCGCTCCAGCAGCTTCGGTGCCTCGACCCGTTCGGTCCAGGCGGCGAAGGACTTGGTGGGGCCGGCCCACCGGAGCTCCTCGACGTCGCCGAAGAGGTCGGCGTCGGTCCTGAGCGTGGCCAGCCGCTTGAACAGCAACGCGGCTTCGCGCTGCTTGCCCAGCACCGTGGCGGGAAAGGAGTCGATCGGCCCGTACTGGTTCAGCAGCCGCGCCGCGCCGACCGCCCCGATCCCGGCAATGCCTGGGTAGCCGTCGGCGGCGTCGCCCACCAGCGCGAGGTAGTCCGGGATCAGGGCCGGCTCGACGCCGAATTTCGCGCGCACTTCGCCGGCGCCGCGGATCTGCTTGCCGCGGCGGTCGACCTGCAGCACGCGCTCATCCCGCACGCATTGGGCCAGGTCCTTGTCGGGCGTCCAGATCAGCACCTTCCGGACCCGCTCGTCTGCATCGGCCAGCCGCGCGGCGGACGCCAGCGCATCGTCGGCCTCCAGTTCCACCATCGGCCAGACCGCCACCCCCATCGCCGCAAGCGCCTGCTCCAGCGGGTGGAACTGGGCCCGCAGCGCGGGCTCGATGCCCTCGCCGGTCTTGTAGCCGGGCCACAGCAGGTTGCGGAAGGACTCGATCACGTGGTCGGTCGCCACCCCGAGATGGGTGGCGTCGTTCTCGATCAGCTCCAGCACCCCGTTCAGGACGCCGACCACCGCACCGAACGGCCGATCCTCTCCCTTGGTGGCGCGGCGCAGGCCGTAGAAATGCCGGAACAGCTCGTAGGTGCCGTCGACGAGGTGGACGATCATTACGTGCAGCCCGGACTAAGCCTGCTGCGGTCCCTGCAGCGCCGCATGGATGCCGTAGAGCGCGAGCAGGCCCAGCACGTGGCCGATCGCGACGCCGGGCTCGCCGGCCTCGATCCGCGCGATGGTCTGCACGTGCACGCCCAGGCGCGCGGCCGCGGCGGCCTGGCCCTCGCCGGCGCCGGTGCGCGCCTGCCTGGCGGCCGCGCCCATGGCGCGGATCGCCTGCAGGGCGGCGCCGTCGATGTCCGGCGAGATGCGTTTGCCTTGGGCCATGCGCGATTGTGCGGCAGCGCACGCCGGCGCTGGCGCGAGGCGGCGCTCAGAGCGGCCGGATCTGCAGCTTGCGGAACCGCACCACGCCGCCGGCGTACTGCAGCCCGATCACGCCGGCGATGTCGCGGGCCTCGCCGGTCTCGGCCGTCTTCACGCCGTTGAGGACCACCGTGAGCCGGCTGCCGCGCGCGGTGATCTCCATGGTGTTCCACTGGCCGCCCGTCTTCGGCACGGGCACGGGCGCCTTCGCCAGCCACACGATCGCGCCGGTGGCGTAGCTCGGGTCGGGGCGCTGGTCGAAGATGTTGGCCTCGTGGCAAGTGCGGTCAGTCATCGGCCGGGCCTCCGTGCAGCGCAGGTAGATGCCGCTGTTGGCGTCCGGGCTGACCCAGAATTCCGCGCGCAGCTCGAAGTCCTTGTAGGCCTGCCGGGTGGTGAGGTAGTGGGTGGGGAGCGCGTCGGGCCGGCGGTCGGCCGCGATCGCATCGGCCTCAGCATGCCAGTTGGCACCGCCCAGCGAGACGAAGTTGTCCATGCCCTGGCCGCCGTCGATGAGCGTCTGCCAGCCCTGCAGCGCGCTGGTCTGCGCGCAGCCCGCCAGCAGTGCGCCGGCGACCAACGCGCTGGCCAAAAGGAACCGGTTGCCGTTGTTCATGCTGCCTCCTGGGGGATGCGGTATTGCACAGACCGCCCGCGCCGCCGTCAACGAGGCAAACCCGCACGCGCAGCCGGCGGCAGCAGCAAAGCAAGAAGGGGCCGAAGCCCCTTTGCGGATGCGAGCGATGGAGCGCTCAACCTTCCGGCAGTGCCACCGGCACGATGGCGTTCCTGGTGCGGCGCAGCTGCAGGAAGAA